>NZ_QAJG01000013.1:50000-103371 GCF_003046425.1 Leptospira borgpetersenii serovar Javanica | reverse complement strand
CTCTCCCCTCCACCCAAAATCAGGGTGGGGCGTAAGTTTCACAGAGGATTTGTAGTAATTCCGACAGATTTATCTTCAGATCCAAGTATTTGTGGGTAAGGTTATGGCTCTCTATGGGTCGCGTTGATTTCACAACTAACGTTGTGAGCTCCTCGCTATTCGGGGCTGAAACGCTCTCTATGGGTCGCGTTTCAGGGTAAAATCGTTCCGTCATCCGCTATTTTCGGTCCCTTGCCTGGAAAATCTTCTTTAGTTAATTTTTTCATCAGATGAATCGTTTTCCTTTCGGGATCGAACTCCGGAATCGAAGCGGAATCCAACTGCAAAGGAATGATCTTACCTTTCACGAACTTGCCTTGAAAGTCCACTTCCGCTTCCAATACGAGAGAATAACCGACGATTCCTTTAGAAGAAAGAGCCCTATAACCCATAAAGTTACCGAGAGAATAAGCAATCAACCTTCCCTTATACAATTCCATCGCACGCACCAAATGAGGACCATGACCAATCACCAAGTCCGCCCCCGCATCAATCAGAGAATGACTAAACTCGACTAAGTTCCCTCTATATTCTCCGTAAAAACGTTCCATCTGATTTTTAACGTGAAGGGCCGGACCACCTTCCGCTCCGCCGTGAAATGAAATAAAAACAAGTTGAGCCTTTTTTTTCGCTTCTTTTACGAGAGCAACACCCGCTCCGATTTCGTTCACGTTATTATGCGACTTCAGATGAGAAAAACCGATCCAAGCCACGGAAATGCCCTTCACATTCATATACGTAATCATTCCCTTTTTACCGGTATAACGAATACCGGCATCGGAAAGATTTTTCTGAGTGTCTTCGAAACCCTGCTCGTGAAAATCCAAAGAATGATTATTAGCAATACTTAAAATATCAAACCCGACCTCTTTTAAAACCTTCGCATAAGAAGGAGGTGTTCTGAACGCGAAGATCATTTTCCTGGAAGTGTCCTTGGAAGTGTTCGGATAATTCGTTAGAGTACTTTCAAAATTTCCGAACAGAACATCCGCACCCTTGAGATAACTCTCTACCTTTCCGAACAAAAACGATCTCGGATCCTGAATTTTCAAAGGTTGCGGAAAATTTGTTCCCGGAACCATATCCCCCACCGCTTTAATTCTAATTGTGGCATCGGCCTCTGCAGGAAGTTCGAACGAAAAAAGAAAGGAAACGAACAGAATGGAAAGAATTACACTTTGTTTCATGTCTTTTCATGAGTTTCAAGAGAAAGCAACTCGTAAAGTAGAATTTCTATCAAAGGAATCCCGATTCGGTCCGATAGACTAATAGAATGGAAAAAATACCCTGCAATACCTGCGGCTCTTCCAAATTTAAACCCCTCTTTTCCAAATCGAATCATAAGAATGAACTTTTTCATATCGTACAGTGTAAATATTGCGCTCTCGTACAGGTGAATCCTCAACCTTCTCCAGAAGAAGTAGCCTCCTATTATTCGGAAGAATATTTTTTAAAACGAAGTGATAGAGGTTATGACAACTATTTTTCAAACGAAATCAGAAACGAGATCTCTAGAGTATTTGAACTCAATCTGAAAGATCTGGATTTTCAGACTTGGGAAAATACCCTGTTATCTGAAAAACGTTGTCTTGATGTCGGTTGCGCGGCCGGTTATTTTGTAGACTACATGCAAAGAAGAGGATGGGATTCCCATGGAATGGACATTGCCGAAGCTCCTGTCAAATTTGCCCGCGAAAAATTAAAACTCAAAGTGGAACAAATCGACTTTTTGAAATGGAAACCGCCCGAAACGGAAAAGTTCGACCTAATCACACTCTGGGCTTCCATCGAACATCTTCACAAACCCAAAGAAACATTAGAGAAAATTTATACACACCTTAAACCCGGAGGAAGAGTCATCCTCTCCACTTGCAGATGGGGAATCCTCGCAAAACTGCAAGGTCCTTTTTGGAGATACTTGAACGTTCCGGAACATCTTTATTATTATTCGCTGCCTGGAATCGTAAAACTCTGCGATTCTCTCGGATTCCAAAAGAAAAAACACATCACATACGGAAGCGGATTTACAACAAAAAAAGAAGCCTCTTTATTTTATAAAACTCTAAAGCGTATCGCCGACCCCATGGTAAAATTCTTAGACCAGGGTGATATGATGGCCCTGTGTCTCGGAAAATGAAAAACTCTCGCGCGGACGCGGAATAAAAAAAGATTTTTTCCGGACAAAATTTCGTCACATTATTTCAGAAAAACCTAAAATACATCATACAAACGTCTGGTTCAAAAATAAACCCTCCTTTATAACCCGCAAAAGTATACTGTGACGATTTCATTTTTAAGGCGAAGATTTTAAGTTTTTCTTGCCATTTTAGAGATGGTAAAGGAAAAGAGTGATCGCAATTTTTATTTTCGGAATCGCTAGGTTTAGGCTTCGGGTGAATGAGCGATTCCTAATACTGAATCGTGCTCGAGGTGTTTCCTTTGAAAAATACAATTGAAAAGAATATCGCCTACGGATTGATCGGAATCGTTGTATTGAACTTCATTATGATCGGATCCGCATATTACACATTAAAACAATCCTTAGAACTCAAAAGATGGGAAGTATATACCCGAGAAGTACTCTTGAGCATAGAAGAAACTTTTTCCGCCTTTAACGAAGCCCATGCCGTTTTAAGAGCTTATATTTTGTATCTGGACCAAGAACAACTAAACGCTTATTTCAAAAGTAAAAGTCTAGTTTTAGAACGAATTGAAAAACTTCGAAAGAATGTAATCGATAACCCTTCCCAGCAGCAAAGACTCTCTCTCGTAGAAACCCACTTAAATGAAAAGTTTTCCTACATGGACAAATTGGTTTTAATGAGAAAACACGCATCCATGCAATATTATTTGACTCTATTTCGTTCCGCACAGGGAAAAGACCTATCGGAAAAAATCAAATCCCTCATTCAGGATATAAAAACGGAAGAACTTCGACTTCTAAACATGCGAAAAAACAATTCGAAAATGCATCTGACGATATCGGTCACTCTGCTTTTCTCCGGAATCACATTGAATCTTCTTTTCATTTTCCTTCAAAACTGGTCCATCTATAAAGAAAGTCAACGTCGTCAAAAAGCGGAAAGCGTATTGGAAATATCCAATCAAAATCTCAAAACGTATTCGGAACGACTGGAAAGATCGAACAAAGACTTAGAAGCATTCTCTTATTCCGTTTCACACGACCTTCGTTCTCCAATCCGAGGTATATTAGTATTTTCTAAAATACTACTGGAGGATTACGGAACGGAACTCGGAGAGGAAAGCCGTAGAATCGTCAACATAATCATTCAAAGCTCCGAGAATATGGGGGAACTCATAGACGATCTTCTGGAATATTCAAGATTGGGAAGAAGAGAGCCCATATTCTCCGTCGTGAATATGCAATCCATAGCGGAAAAAATCCTCGAGGAAGTAGCGAACTATTATCCGGATATGAAAATGGAAACCGTCGTGGGAAATCTCCCTCCGACAAAAGGGGACCCCAGTCTCCTGAAACAACTTTTATTCAATTTGATTTCCAATTCCTTCAAATATTCCAAAAAGAAAGAAAATCCGAAAATCGAAATCGGATCCTACCAAAACAATGGAGAGACCGTATTCTTCGTAAAAGACAACGGGGCAGGATTCGATATGAAATACCAACATAAACTATTCAATATCTTTCAAAGGCTACATCACGCAGACCAGTTTGAAGGAACCGGAGTCGGACTTGCCATCGTAAAAAGGGTGATCGAAAGACACAACGGTAAGGTTTGGGGAAATAGCAAATTGAACGAAGGCGCTTGTTTTTATTTTACCCTAGGAGTTGGCGACAATCATGTATGATCTTCAGGACCAATCAATCTCAATCTTATACGCGGAAGACAATCCGCAAGACTCGGAACTTACTCTCAGAAGCTTAAAAAGACACAATCTCACGAATCAAGTGAAACTCGTCAGAGACGGCGAAGAAGCCTTGGAATATTTATATGCGACCGGACGTTACGAGAATCGGGATAAAGCACAATTACCTTCTCTCATCCTTTTGGATTTGAAGATGCCCAAAGTAGACGGAATCGAAGTGCTTCGCAGAGTAAGAAGCGAGGAATTTACGAAAATGCTTCCCGTGGTTATCCTCACTTCTTCCGCCGAAGAAAAGGACATCGTGGAAAGTTATAGACTCGGAGTGAACAGTTACGTAGTAAAACCTCTTGATTTCGACAAGTTTAGCGAAGTAGCCAGTGAAATAGGATTCTATTGGATTTTAGTGAATCAAGGTATAGGTAAATGATGTTTTAGTCGGATTGTTCACCGTAAAACGGTTAAAAATAAAAACTGATCCGTAAACAATCGTATGAAATGCCAGACAAGATAGTAACCATCTACGTTCTTTTTACTTGTCATTCGCCGAAGGAACCTATCTATTGATCGGAATTAGGTTCTCAAACGATGAAATTCTATTTTTGGTTCTTTCTACTTTTCATTCTACAGTGCGCCACCTATTCAACATCGAGTTATTCTCAATTTGAACAGGAAAAACTCGTAAACCTAAGCAGCATCTCTTCGAATCAACTCAGCCTTTTGACCACCCGCTATCTGAAAAGCAACGACCTCTACGACAAGTTCGAAAAAAATCCTTTAGTGGTAATTTACGATCTGGACAATGATTTGATCACAAATAAATCTAGAAATCTTGCCTACTATCTTGCCGAACTCTGTTATCTTACGGGAAATTCGTTGGATATGGAAGACTCCCAATTCGCAAAGATGTACGCTTCCTCATTAGTCTATGCGTACACGTATTTGTTCGATAAGAAGGCTTCTCCGGCGCCGGACCCATTCTCCGCGGAATTCAGATTCGCTTTGTCCACTTACAATCGCTCTCTAGCACAACTGGTACGTTACGCAAAAAAAAATCGGAAGTTGGCCGCCGTCACCGACTTAAGTCTTCCCTTGATCCGAGGAACCTTACAGATGTCGAGCGCCGAAGTGGAAACAGCTTGGAGTCCTCAAAATTTTCTGCAAATCGAAGTTACTTATGACTATCGTGTGAAAGGTTTTTCCAATCATATCAGCAAGTACGGAATCGGAACTCCGGTGATTCTTAATCGTAATTTTCCAGCAAAGGAATCCCAGGAAAGAATCAAATACGAATTCATCAACGGAGTCGGACAGGCTTACCCCGCAACCGCATTCGTAAGCTTGGAGGAATCGTATTTAGGAAACAGGGACCTTATGAATTTGCGCGCTAAAATTCATGTCTACGATCCCGTTTTCCGAGATCAAATCACGTTAGACGGAATAAAATTACCTATGGAAAGCGATACAACCACCCCCCTCGCTTATATGCTAACGATTGCACAACAAAAAGATAATTTATCGGCAATCTTTGACGGAGAAACGGGTATGTCCAGAAAGGGACTCTATCTCGTTTATCCCTATCATAAAGATAAAATTCCGGTCGTGTTTCTTCACGGTTTGGCGTCTTCACCTTTCATTTGGTTTCCGATGATAAACGAACTTCTTTCCGATCCGGAAATTAAAGCGAAATACCAATTCTGGGTATATTGGTATCCCACAGTCAATCCGATCCTTTTTTCCGCAGCGGACTTTAGAGATACTTTATATGATCTGAGAAAAACTTACGACCCAAACAAAGAACACAAAAGTTTCGATCAAACCGTTTTAGTCGGTCATAGTATGGGCGGATTGATCGTAAAATTAGCAGTTACACACAGTAACAAAGAACAATGGATGGACGCAGCCAAGATTCCCTATTCCGTATTCGATACGATAAACGAAAAAACCAAACAAGAAATCAGCAGACTGGTCGACTTCGATCCGGTACCTTTCGTAAAAAGAGCGATCTTCATAGCCACTCCACATAAAGGATCCAATTTAGCGGAAGGAATCTTAGGTTCGATCGCAAGATTTCTTTTTATCATTCCGAAAGAAGTAATCAAAAAATTCGAGGAAGGTTACAAATTCCTAAACCCTAACCACAAAAAAGGAGATATAGTTCCAAGAGTGTACGGAGTCGACGGACTTGCACCTAAAAGCATTTTTATGAAAGTAACGAAAGACTATAAACCGCAAGTGAAGTTTCATTCCATTATTGGAAATTCTAAACTCGCCGACCTGGATTGGATCAGCGATACGGTTGTTCCATATGAAAGCTCTCATCTGGAAAACTCGGAATCGGAAACGCTGATCCAGTCCGAACATTCGGTGCAGAATCATCCTCCTACTTTTTTAGAAGTGAAAAGGATTTTAAAAGAACACGCCCCATAAAACGATGTTTTAGTTCGTAAAATTGGTATTTTGTTCCGAGGTATGTTTCGGATGCTACTTAACGTGAGTTCGATATAAAAAAGTTAAGAATATTATCTTGTTCTTAATTCCTCAGCCTTATCGATGCTCCTCTGTCGGTTTTCGAGCATCGCTTTTTCCACTTTCAGGCGAGCCTCTTCAAAACCTTTTTCATCCAAATCCCTAGGGATATAAATCGGCTCTCCGTACGAAACCACGAAAGTGGTAAACGGTTTCGGAATTCTATGTTTGTCCCAGGATCTTTCGGCAATCCATTGACGCGTACATTCGTAATGAAACGGAACGATCGGAGCTTGAGAAATCTGAGCAGAAGCGATCAGACCGGGTTGCACAACTAATGCCGGGCCTCTAGGACCATCGGGGGTAAGCGCCGCAGGAAGATTTTTTTTAAGATGAGTAATCAATGCTTTGAGAGCTCTGGAGCCTCCCTTAGAAGAACTTCCTCGAACGCTACAATTGCCGAATCGATGAACAACCTGAGCGATAAAGTCTCCGTCTTTGGATTCGGAAATGAGAATGGCCAATCCTAAGTTTCGGTTGAGATAAGGAGAATATAAAACATTCGTATGCCAAGCGGAAAGGATATAAGGTTTTTTTTCTCTGCGGATTTTCTCGATACTCTCGTTTCCGATATTGATTCTTCGAGAAGTAAACCCGATTAGTTTCTGTAGATTGACTACAAGGAACGGAATGAGCCAAATTAAAAACTTTCTTTTAAGAGACTGCTTTTTGTCTTTATGAGTGACAGAACGTTCTTCCATGTAAGCACGAGATTTTTCCGAATTTGGAAATTCATCATCTCTTTTTTAGGTTATATCCGCTTTAATCTAAGGAGGGAACTCCTGCGTTTTATACAAAGAGGAAAACTCTTTCTCCCTAGGAAATAAAATCAATATACCTGCAAAAAAAAATCCCATTCCGATCCAATGAACAAAGGAGGCGGTTACGAAATAAAAGACGCCGTTGATGACATAACCTGCGTCTAAAAGAATCACGGAAAAAATTTTAGACTGAGAATAAGATACGAATTTCTCTTTCGGCCCCAAACGATCCGGAATCATTTTCTTTTTAGCAAAAAATAAAGGAATATACCAAGAAATCGGTAAAAGGAAAATCGTGATTCCCAAAATAATTCCACTACTATCCTCAGATAAACTTCCGTTCGGACTTGTAAAAAACACAAAAACGCCACCGAACAAAACCAAACCGATTAACAAAGTGGAATAAATGATCTTCAGGTTTTTCATCGTGTCCGGAAATATGGCCCTATCCTGCCATCTGTCAAATTTTTACAAAAAATCCGTGGAGAAACTCCCATCAAATCGAATACAAGATAGAAATCAAATTTTAAATTCAGATTCTTCTATTTTTCTTTCGAATGTTTCACCGCAAGAAAACCTGAAATATAAAATTTAAGGAATTCAAAAATTCTGTGGACTTTAAGCAATAACTTTTGTACAGAGTTTGAAACAAAAATAGGTCTTAAACAATGGAATCCAATTTACTGACAAAGATATTTCTTCCGGTCGCGTTAGGTATCATCATGTTCGGAATGGGAATGACACTCACCTTAGCCGACTTTAAACGAATCTTCGTCCTTCCCAAAGCGGTGCTCACGGGATTAGCATTGCAACTGCTGCTTTTGCCAATCACAGGATGGCTGATCGCAAGTATATCCGGGCTTTCGGGAGAGCTTTCCGTAGGTCTGATTCTTTTAGCGATCTGCCCGGGAGGAGCGACTTCCAATCTTATAACTCATCTTGCAAAAGGAGATGTTGCCCTTTCCATAACGTTAACCGCAATAACAAGTTGCATAACCGTTCTTTCGATCCCATTTCTTTTAAATATGTCCATGCACCATTTTCTCGGATCTGGACAAATGATCGAACTCAATATTCCTCAAACGATTCTCCAAATCTTTCTAATCACAGTATTACCGGTGTCGATCGGAATGATTCTCAACGCGAAAAAACCGGAATTTTCCCGAAAGTTCGAAAAAACGATAAAAGTTCTTTCCGGAATTTTTCTGATCCTAATCATCACAGGTGCCATTGTCCGCGAAAGGCAAAATATCGTACCATTTTTCATCCAGGTGGGTCCCGCTTCCTTGGCACTCAATCTAATTACCATGATATTAGGTTATTTGGGAGCGACTCTGATGAAGGTCACACATTCCCAAAGAACTTCCATCACGATCGAAGTGGGAATTCAAAACGGAACCTTAGGAATCGCGATCGCAAGTACAATCCTAAACAATCCGGCAATGGCGATTCCGTCCGCAATCTACAGTTTGATTATGTTTGCCACGGGAGGACTATTTTCGATCTGGACGAATAGAATCCCGAATCAAACTTAGAACCTATCCCAAAACGTCTTTTATAAAAACAGCATTGCCGCGACACTGTCATCAGTCCTCCGAATGTGGGCCTTCTTCGTTTTGTGAAAAATTCACGATGATATTTTTACGAAGTTTGGGGACAAGTTCTTAAGAGAAAACGATTATAGATCAAAAATTAGAATATTATAAAATAAATATTCACTCGATCAAACCGGCTTTCGAATTCGTTTTTGCATTTTCCGGAATCCCGAGCTTTCAGATTTTCGGGACCTGGAAAACGAAAACCAAGACAAGAGGGTTCATTTTAGGTCGAACAAAAAACTCTCATTCAAGAAGGGGTCATCTTCTGGGATACAAACATTCCTTCTTTTTAAGCAATTGTTATATCCGGATCCCAAAAGTCAAAGAACGAAAACATCAGGAATTTCTTGCCTTCCGTTGACGAAAAAATCTTTTTAAAAAAACCTCGGGAATAAGAGATGGATCTATGGAATCCAAATGGAAGCCCTTTTGGGGAATCTCTCTCGTTTTCACGGGAGCTGTTTTCTTTTCCGCAAAGGCGATCTTTGTCAAATTGGTCTATCGATACAATATCGATTCGACTACGGCACTCGCACTCAGAATGTTGTTTGCAATTCCGTTTTTCGCTTGGATCGCCTACCGTTCCGGAAATACGAACAATAACTTCGTAAATCTCACAAAAAAAGATTGGGGTTTAATTTTGATTCTCAGCTTTTTAGGTTATTACCTGGCGAGTCTATTCGACTTTATAGGTTTGGAATATATCTCTGCGGGTTTGGAAAGAATTACCTTATTTGTATATCCTACGATCGTCCTCATTATCGGTTCTATTCTTTTCAAAAGGAAAATCAAAAGAGCGGAAATATTTGCGATTCTTATCACATATTCCGGAATCGTGGTCGCGTTCATAGGAGACATTCAAGTTGAAGGACCAAATACAACGAAAGGTGTGCTGTTCGTACTCGGATCGGCGATCGCTTACGCTTTATATCTCGTAGGAAGCGAATCTTTGATTCCGAAACTCGGTTCGGTGCGATTCACTTCGTATCTAATGCTTTTATCCGGTTCGATCGTCATAATTCACTTTTTGTTCACTCGCCACCCGGCATCTCTGATCCAGCCCACTAACGTATATCTATACGGTCTGGCTCTCGGAGTTTTAACGACCGTAATTCCGGCTTATTTCACAACGGAAGGAATTCGAATGATCGGTTCTGGAAAAGCGGCAATTGTGGGCTCGGTGGGGCCGATGTCTACGATTTTACTTGCCTGGATATTTCTCGGAGAACCGATCACTCTCTCCGGACTTGTAGGAACCATCCTCGTTTTAACGGGAGCACTTTGGATCGGTGGAAAAAAATCGGAACCAAACACCGAAGGGGATTCTTAAAAAACAAAGAAGACGTATATTAAAAAGACTTAGAGTGTGTCCCAAAACGTAGGAACAATTGCAGTAATCCGCGAGGATTCCTATAAGATCGAATGGTTTTGGGACACACTCTTATGTTTTACGAAAGTAACCGTAGTTAGGCGACACGTTCGGTTCACGTTAGGCAATTATTGGAGTTATTTACTCCAATTTTCTATTCTTAAATCTGCAATCTTACCAAAATGTTTTTCATTATTAGTCACCAAAGTATAATTTAAGAACAAAGCAGTTGAACCAATAAGAAGATCGAAATCATCAATGCTAATCCCTTTTTTTTGTAAAGTAGCTTTTAATTCACCAAAGGTTTCTATGATTCCTCGAGTGAGTTCGATAACAGGAAATAACTCCCCTATTCTATAAACTGTTGCTAAATTCTTTTCTCGACTTTTCGATTTTTTTGCTCCAAAAATTAGTTCGCCGTACGTAATTACAGAAATTGATTTTGAAACATTCTTACGTTCTAAAAAATTTTTATGAACTTTCTCATGTTCTTTTAAACTATAAATAATAATATCGGTATCAATCAAATAGCTCATTGACTATCTTATCCCGATTGTTTTTTGAACGTGAAGAGCGTAGATCTTTAACAATTTCTTTTGGATCTCGTTTATCGACCCAAGAATTCGACAATTTCAAAAACTCAATAGTTTGTAACTCTGTTTCAAGATTATCTCTCCTAAGGTGATTTTCAATTATCATAACGACCTCCTGACTAACGGACCGATGTTCTATTTCTGCCCTGCGTTTTAAGGATTCGTATAATCGATCATCTATATCTCGAACCTGCAAATTTGCCATAACTTTTACCTTAGCAAATAGTTAAATAAATATTTCATGCACTTGCAAGCAATATTCATGATCTTTTAATCGTTTTTGATTAGAATAAAATTTTGTCAAACATGTCCGCCTACTTCTCGACGTTGCGCCTCCGAGCGTTTGTGCGAGTAAGACTAGGTTTTAGATGTCTTAGCAAACGTCTCGTGACAAGGTTCACTCGTTCTTAAACTTCAAAGCGAACCGAGTGTTGAAGGGGCAATATGTATCGAAGACCAAGCGAGGGCTGCGGAGCAACCCGAAGAGCTGCGAGAAGCCACAGTTCCGATCCGAATGGCTATCTGCCAGTTTGGACTTTCAAGAAACTCTTTAGCTCGGTTAGGAAATGGGTATCGAGATACTTGAACTCTTGAGAAATGTACGTGCTTAAATGAAAGCCATGCTGACGGGTCATCGCGGCGTATATGCAATCCATTTCCGCGGAATCGAAAAGGTTTGCGGAAAAACAACCCTTGGTGGCACACCATGCAACAATTGCTCCGGCAGTTAAAAGGGATGCGAAAACACCGCGGAGTAAGATCACCCAGTCTTTCTGACTGGGCCAACATTGAACCCGGGCAGCCCAGTGATTACGCTCCAGTATTCATTTGTGATAGGATTGTTAAATCTGCTCCATTCAATCTGGTGCCCGGATTCGAGTTCGAACGGAAAGGGCGCGCGCGGAGCGCGGATTTCTTCTGCGCGCCACAATCCATAAAGGTAGATTCCATCCCTTTCCTCATGGCCGTCGCCTTCCCACCAAAATACAGCGAGTGAGTCTTCAGTCTTGCTCATTGGATACAACCAGAGGCCCAGTTAATGCAAGTTCAAGCCGGAATTTCGCCTAATGCTAAACTCATAAAATCGCATCATTCCAAAATCCTGATTCATCTTCTTAAAATTCAAGTGGTGATCAAAGCAGATTATGATCCTTCATCGAACTATAAAGAGTTTGAATCGTCACTTTTAAGATCGCCGCCATCGGGACCGCGATGAGCATTCCCACAAGACCAAGCGCAGCCCCTCCCACGGTAACCGCACCTACGATTACGATCGGATGAAGAGACATCGAACCTGAAATTACGACCGGCTGCACTAAGAAGTTATCGATAATCTGTGCGATCGATACCACGATCAAAATCGAAATCATCAGTCCCGTCGTTCCGGCCCCGCCGATTACGAGGGCAAAAAACAAAGGTGGAATCGCCCCCATGATCGGACCTAGATAAGGAATCGAGTTCGCGATTCCCAAAAAGAGACCGAAAATGTAAAAGTAAGGCAATCCTATGATATAAAATCCCAAGCTGGAAACCGCACAGATGATCATACTTTGAATCATTAGACTTTTAAGATAATTTGTAAGTTGTTCGTTGATCTTATACGTGATCATAAGGGCCATTTCAAAATAACGATTCGGTATCAGGGAGATCAGACTTTTATAGATTCCGTTTCCGTTTAGTAAAAATAAAAACGCAAACAAAGGAGTAATAAGTAGATAACCGATCAAAGTCGGAATATAAGATACAAACCCTTTCACTTGTTCGTGCATCAGCTCCGCGATTTTCTTAATCAGTTCGTCGGGACGAATTGTTTCGTTCCAAGAAGCGGGAAATTCATTGAACTGAAGATTGACAGTTACGGTCAAATATTTGAACTTTGTATCGTCCAAATCCTGTTTCCAGTTTTTCAAAAGCGGATTTAACGTGGAAGCGATCGGAGAAGCGACTAAATTGATGAAAAGATAAATCGGAATACTAGTGAACAACATCAAAATTGCAATGGAAAGAATTCTAGGCACACCTAAACTTTCCAGATCGTTGATCATTCCATTAAACGTATAGAAGATCAGAAGAGCCAACACGATCGGAACTGCAAGTAATTGAAGTCCCCAAAGAGAAACGACGGTCGTAAAAACAACAATAAGAAAAAAACTCGTCCGAATGAAGTATCCGGAAAATTCCCTGATTTCCGGATCACGCATTTTTTTGTTTTCCTTTGAAGTAGGCTTTTTCTAAAAGCCCGTTGGTTCTATGTAGTCTTTCTACGATCACCGTAGAAAGACTCATGAGAATTTCAATGCCAATCCTCGGCTTTGTTTCTATGATTTCTTTGAGATCGGGTTGGAAAAATCCGAGCAACGTGGTCGGTTCAAGAGTGATCGCGCTAGCAGTTCTTCTTTCTTCCGTAAAAAGGGAAAGTTCTCCGAAGAAAGAATGCTTATCCAGATGAGCGAGATCAAGTTCGATTCCATCTCTAACGGAACGGATTACGACCGAGCCTTCATAGACCAAATAAAATCCGGCCCCGACGTCTCCCTGACGAAAGACCATTTCACTTTCCTGATACTCTCGAACGTGCACCATCCTTGCGATTTCAATTAGGGTTCTTTTTTTCATTCTCCCAAAAACGGAAGTTTCCCTGAGAAACTGAATGATCGCCTTGTTATTCGCTTCCTTACGAATGAATAATTTTCTCCAGATGGGTAGATCGAGAGCTTTCAAGAAATTATTTCTCCTCTTCGAGTTTCATCGTAAAGATCAAAATCGTAAGTCCGATCGTCACGCAGGAATCCGCCACATTGAACGCAGGCCATCTTGAAAAAAGAAGAAAGTCCGGCCAATCGAAATCCAAGAAATCGACGACTCCGATGTATTCTCCCACGTTCGGTTGAAACCCGAAACGGAACCCCGTGCCCGGAATTTTTACGAAGAACTTATCCAAAAAATTTCCAAAAGCGCCGGCCATAACGAGATTCCACCCCCAAGGATTTCCAAGATCGTAATTTTTCCATCTGTATCCGATGAGAAACACAATTGCGATTCCGGTTGCGATCAAAGACGGAATCGCATTATCTTGAAACGCCCCGAACACGAAGCCGGTATTGAAGGTAAGAGTCATTCTGAAAAAACTTCCAAGCACCTCCAAATAACGGTGCGGTTCAAAGTAGAGAATGACGAGAAACTTAGTCACAAGATCCAATATGATCCCGAGAAAGATAACGCCTATATAAAGAGGGCGATAGACGTCTAAAAATCGTTTTTCAAAATATTTCACGAGAGAGTTCCTTTCTTTTTAAGTTTGTGTTTCCAAAATGAATAAATAACTAACAGTCCAAAAAATCCGGAGATTCCCCAAAATCCCCAACCTTGAATTTCCATTCCTCTTTCGAGATAATAATTTCCGAAATGAATTCCCGCAACCAGGAATCCGGAATATAAAAACTGATGTCCCAGAACATACATCTTCCGAGTGTGTTGCTCCACCTCTCGGAGTTGGAGTCTTCCCCGATTGATGTTCTGAAGTACTTTATAAAATTCCCCCGGAATGGAAAGGGCATGGCTTAAAAGATTCTTATCTTCGTTTAACAAAGAAAACTCCAGTCCGCCTTCTTTTCCGGTGGCGACGGCCCGGAACGGTTTTTCCCCGTAGTCCAAAACGGTTCTATAAGGATCCAAAATCGCGGTAATCCCTACCAGTAATCCCAGAACACGTTCTAAGAAAATAAAATTTTCCGGCATCTGAATCATTCTAAAAATTTCCTTCAGACTGGAATTGATCTCCTTTAAGAAAAGTCGATCCTCCCTAGTATGAATCTGTTCCAGAGAAAGATTCCGGAAGTAATCCGTGTCCGCGATAAACCTTCCCAACTTTTCCAAAGAGTAACGAACAACCTCTTCGAGTTTATCCCGATCCGCAGAAACGGATAATGCGCCTATGTCGTCCAGACCGGAAACGACTCCATAATAATCTTTGACAATCGCACAGAGAAAGATTTGTTTCAGAGCAAAAGCCCTATTCGCATTCATTTCTCCCACAGCTCCGAAATCGATGAAACAAAGTTTTTCATCTTTCGTGTAAATTAAATTTCCGGGATGCGGGTCCGCATGATAAAAACGGTACTGAAAAATCATCAACACATAGGCACGAACAAGAAGTTCCACAGGCCTGGACTTGGCCTGACCTTTGAGTACGGGAACCGCTCTTGTAATCTTAACCCCTTCTATAAATTCCGTAACCAAAACACTTTTACCTGAAAATGGGCGGATCACTTTCGGAAATACGTAATCCGGTTCTTCAGCGAAAAGTTGTCTCATCCGATCATAAGAATCCGCTTCCAATTGAAGATCGGTTTCTCTGGTTATAAGATGGGTGATTTCATCGTGGATTTTTTTGTATTCGAAACGAAATAAATAACGATTGATTCTTTTCAAAAAAGAGCGAATATTCCTCAAATCGTCCGCAATCAAGGTCTCGATTCCAGGATATAAAACTTTTACCGCAACCTTTTGCCCCCCGATGGAAGCGACGTGGACCTGAGCCGTGGACGCGCTCGCCTCGGGGACGCTTTGAATGTCCGGAAAAACTTTCGTGATTTCTTTCCCGAATTCCAAACGGAAACGTTCTTCGATTTCCGAAAAGGGATGAGGAGGAACTCTGTCCTGAAGATCTTGAAGAGATTCGGTAAACGAATCCGGAAAAATATGGGAGAGGTTTCCGAGATACTGACCGAGCTTGATATAAACTCCCCCCATAGATAAGAAAAAATTACGGCAATCCTCTCCTAATGTACGAAAGAATTTTTCCTGAACGACCCTATCCCTATAGGAAGGAAAAAAGATTTTTCCCAGTTTAAAAAACCAGAATATAGACCATATCTTTTTCCAGACGAAAGAACTCGCATTCCAAAATCTCCAGGAACTACCGTGTCGTTTGTATGATTGGATTTCCTGAGGTTCGGCTGCGGAAGAAACGAGCATACGTGAAACTTCTAAACCCCCAGGAATCTTTTTTCGGCTCTTCTCCGGATCATATCCAGTAAGGTGAGAATTTGAAGATTCTCCTCCATATCCCCGGTGACCCGGGACGATTTTCCGGACAAATGTCGAAAGAGAGAATCGTATAAATTGAGAAATGGATTCGAGCCTGCGGAAGATTTTTCGGAAATTGAAACCGGAGTCAAACTTTTAAATCCTTTGTATTTTCGGGAAGGTTTGGATTTCCAAAAACGAACCTCGTCGTTTCCGACGAGAAAACGCGCGTTCTCCGTTTGGATATCCAACTCGAATTGAAAGTAATTTCTCATTCCCCCCGCTTCCAAAAAAACCGTTTCACCCTTAGGATAAGTCATCAGCGCTAAAGCCTGTTCTTCTACGGGAGAATTCGGATAGGATCGTAAAATGGAAACGACCCGGTCCGGCATTCCCAAATACCAAGTGAGTAAGTCCACGGCGTGGGTTCCGTCATGAAAGAGTGGACCCGTCTTGTCCAAGATTGCGCGGCCCGGATTTCGTGCGGAAGTCAAAACGGACGCACGTATCGTTCGAACCGGTCCGTACGTTTCTTCTTGGATCCATTTACGAACTTGAATGTAAAGAGGATGATATCTTCTCTCGTGATTGACTCGCAGATCTGTTCCCGTTTTACGACAAAGTTCCGCGAGTTTGCGCGCAAGCGGAAGAGAATGACAAACCGGTTTTTCGACCAAAAGATGACGGAACCCGAACTCGATCGCGGCCTTTGCAAGTTGGTAGTGTGTCTCGGAAGGAGTCGCAATCACTACAAGACAGAAAATGGGGTCGATTGAGTTCGGATTCGAATCGCAAGAGTTGTGGTCTTTTTTTTTTCGTCGCAAATCGACGGAATGTACATTTTTGAAGTCGGCTAAATCCTGACCTTCTTGACGAACAAATTGTGTTCCCGAAAAGTTCCTACGTCTTGTTTTCCCATCATACTCGGACCTATTGTTCGGACTTACAATTGCCGGATCTATTTTACTTTGGGAAGAATAAAACGAGGAGGCCCAATTTTTAAAATCGGGGAAGCATAAGTTTTTCGGAATATTCCAATCTTTGCAAAATCGGTTCCTCCGATCTTCAGATGAATCAATCGCTCCTACAAGGAAGAATTTCTTTTTCCCCCAAGGTGAAAAAAACGTTCCGGCGTGCGTGCAAGGACGGTTACGAAAGGAATCTTTTTCCAGGAGAGAAGCGATTCTCCCCAGACCTATGAGTAAAACGGGAATCATAAGATGATGAAACCATTTCCGGCGTCGGACTCAAGAGTTATTTTGACTTGACCCGGTGGGATTTCGAAGCGATTCTTTGGTCATGGATCGATACATTGGAAAGAACTCTGAAAACAAACGGGAACTTCTGAAATAAAAAAAGGTCAAGGTAAGAGAGCGTTTTCAGATTCCTATAAAAAGCGGATTTCAAAAATGTGGATACCACACGTAAAAAATCCGATTTAATACAGTAGAGGGTTTATCAATATTACGATGATTTTAAGAATTCATAAAATCCAATGTCTCCTTTTAATCGTTCCGCTTCTTCTATGGGCCGACCCGACTTTGGACAGCGAGTTTTTACGATCCGTCCAGGAAGGAGATCCTAAAAAAACGCAACTTTTAATCCAAGCGGGGGCTTCCGTAGACGCTACCGATTCCAGAGGCAAAACGGCTTTGATGCTCGCGGATCACAGGCCCGAAGTCGCGGAAGTTCTAATTCGCGCGGGAGCCAACGTAAACGCCCAGGATAAAGATGGAAGTTCCGTATTGATGGAAAGTTTATCCGGACTTTTCGATGTGAAAGTTTTAGACATAGACGACCTCGCGGTACCGAAACGATTGATCGAATCCGGAGCTAAATTGGAATATCTTTCCAAGGTAGATGCAACAAAAACTCTTCCCGTTTCAATTTTAAATGTGGCGATTCGTCACGGAAATCTCGTGCTTGTGCAATTTCTAGTAGAGAACCAGGCCGATGTAAATTTCGATAAGGGAAATCCGGAAGAATTCCCTCTCTTTCTCGCGTGTGGAGCCGGTTCGTCTTCGGCAAATTTTTCAATTGTAGAATTTCTTTTGAAAAACAACGCAAAGGCGGATTATACGAGCCGCCTTCATGACAAGAGTCAAGATGGAAAACTGATCCAAACCGGAGTCGACAACGCGCTTCATTTTCTTTCGGAAGAATCCGATATCGATCCGCGAATCCCAGAACTTCTCGTAAAAAACGGAACGAACGTAAATCATAGGAATGCGGAAGGAATCACCCCGCTTTTAAAAGCCATTCTCAAAAGGAGAATAGCCTTATCCGAAAAATTACTCGAACTAGGAGCCGATCCGAACATTTCGGATACGCAGGGAAGAACTCCTCTGGAAGAAGTAAGAAAACAAAAACTGACCGACTTGGAAACCTTGATTTTGAAAAAAAACAGGACAAACGAAAAGATTCCTCAGTAGTTTTTTAGAACTTGTCCCAAAACCTGAAAAGAAATCAGCACAATCGTTTCATAAGTTCGTAATAGAGCGTGGAAATTCCCGCAGATCGGTGATTTATGGTTTTCTAACGGATTTTTATCGTTGGAACACTCTCGTAGGAATTCCTACATTCGAGGTTTTGGGACAAGTTTTGATATGCGGAAACATCACTCGAATTGTTTGATAAAACATGTGATGTCCTTCAATCCGGCCGCTTTTACAAGCGATTCGTTTTATATCTAAAAAAGGAATGTCTACCTTGGAAGTAATTTCTCTGGAAAGATCCTTTGTAATTCGAAAGGATCCCCGGAACATTTTTGAGTTCCCAAACTCCGCTTGTAAGATCGGATTGAAAATTCGATTAGAAAAAACCAAGAAGTCTTTCTTGCAAAGATTCACCGCAACTCAGGCAACATGAAGTTTGTTAGGCGATTACGTTAAAAACGACGGAATTCCAAGAAACACGTTCTAATTTTTGAATATTAAAAACCTAAAATAAACCGTTCACACCGTTAATTGTAACGGTTTTGACGACTTCTTTGTCCTTTTCCGATTCGGCTACCTTCCAATTCACTCCGGAAGAAGTGGACAAAAGACTTCTACCGATACAATTACGACCGAACGCCGCACCAACACCTCCAACTCTCGCAATAAAAATATCATATTGAGAAGAAAGTTTTACATAATGTTCCAAGTCCTGTGCGTGAGTGGAATTAGGTTCCGAAATGGAATCAATGTGAAAAAGAAGGTTTACACCCTGAGATTTCAATTCCTCCAAACGTTCGGAATTTCGAATCTCGTTTCCGGCCACGATTCCGAAACGAAAACCTCCCATGATAAAGATCATTTCCGCATCACCCGGAGTGGCAACGTTTTCTTCGAAGGAAAGTTCCTGTTTATCATACCAATCCACGACTACCACGTCCTGAATGATCGGAACGCTGATTTTCAGTTTTCCTAAATCGTCCTTCCTGAACATGGACCCTCCGATAATTACACCTTTATAATATTCGGAAATTTGCAAGAGTTCGTCGGAAAGGATTTTGGATTTTTCGGAAAGTTTTTCCGGAGAGGAAGACAAATCGTAGAATGGAAAATACTCCGGCAAAAGTAAAAAGTCGGATTTTTCCTTCGAAAGTTTCAGTTTCTGATCGTTCGAAACGGGTCGGTTGATATGTTTTTGAAAAAGTGTGACTTTTGCGGACGCCAAAACCGAACCCGCCCCGATCAATCGCCTAAAATGGAAGGATCAACGCCTAACGAATCCGAATCTAGCTTTTCAGAACCCCCAGATGAGCCGCCTCCCGGAATTCCTAGATCAGATTCGTTGACAGAAGATTGTTCCGTTTTGATACCGAATTCTTTTTCCATTTCTTCAGGAGAAAGTTCGGTGACTCCCCCGAATAAATCCCCACTTTCAAGACGACCCGCAAACGCGATCGCAAAACAATACGCTTCCATGATACACTGCTTGATCGGCTTTTTATTCAACCTTCTTTTTGATTCCATCATGTCCAAGGTCATAATTTCATCCATGTTAGTGACGATCTCTTTTTTGGACTTCATATCTGTGATGAGTTTCTCCAAAATTTCGGCCGTCTTTTCCACGAATTCTTTAACCGTCACACGAACGTTTCTGGATTGTTGGCTTTTTTTCGTTTCCAAAGCGCTAGTTTTTTTAGAGGCTTCGATGTAATTGGCGCCCGGATTTTTAAGGTGATTTTTTAGTTCCTTATAATACTGATCGTAAATCCTAAATTGTTCGATTGAAGCCCGAGTCGTCTCGTAATGATCAATCATTTTCTCTCTATAGTCGACCTTAGCGCCATTTACAATCGTAGGTTTGATTTCGATCTTTTTAGTCGTCATCACGAAAGAATATTCGGCATCAAATTCCTTAAAGAACAGCCAGGTTAAAAACGCTTTATCCTCGGAAAGAATATCCTCGTATTCTCCCCTCGGATCGTGTTTTTTACGAAGCTGATCGAGAGGAAGTATCCTCATCAGTTTCAAACCGTATTTGAGTTCCTTACTGAGGGAATCTTCTGGATTGGTTTCTTCTTTCTTTTCTTCTACCGGAGCGCCGTCCTCTTCGGATGTCGCACCTCCGGAGATTTCATCCAACTCTTCCCCTTGCTGTCTATGGCCCGGTTTCTCTTCAGGAAGAATTCCGAGAACGGATTCCATCGTATTGCTTAAGAGAGGAATGTTCTTGTTTTCGCTTCTAAGAACGACAAGATAAAGTTTTTCGAATAAGGTTCCGAACAGATAATCGAATTCCTGAAGGGCGCGCTTTTTCTTCGTGTTGTAGATAGCGGTAGGTTTCCCTTCCAGTTTTTCCAGAGCGGAGTATCCGAGATTAAGGGCTTTCACATAACTCCCCTGAAACGGATAAACATAGTATAATTTTTTAAAAATGGAATACAAGGGATCTTTGATTCTAGAAATCGCAACGGGTAGATCCGGAGCCGCGTTATGCGGCTCTAACACTTGATTCACCTCCGTGTTATCGTATAACTTATGCATTCTCCCCAAAAGTTCGATGTAAATGGGATTCTGAGCATCAAGCTCCTTTGCTATTTTTCCCGCGTATGTCGGGTTTCCGAGGATATCATTTCCGACAAAGTTCAATTCAAGAAGGGATTTTTTTCCATAGAGATTAAAGTCGGATAAAAAAGTAGGTAATAGATCGGGAGAGGAAAATCCGGTAACTCTTCCCAACCAACATTTTACCCGAACGGAAAGACGATTGATGAAATTTCCCATTTCGTCTTCGAGAGCTTTTCTATCTCTCGGACTAGGTCCTTTAGCGCCTCCGACAGAGCCGCCTCCCCTACCGGAACGGGACGCTGTTCCGCCTCGGGAAGGGGAATTTTTTCCACCAACCTGACCTCTCTGACCTTGACGAATGTTAGGTTGTCTACCGAATTCGGCTTCTTCTTTCTTTTTATCCTTTTCACTGACGACTTTTCCGCCGGCAGACTGGAATTTATTAAACATTTCTTTTCTGGCCTTATCATCCAGATTATTCACTCCGATAGAGCGTTTCGTTTTATCAAACTCAGCCATATAAGTGCAACCCTTGCAATTCGCGTCTCAGTTCAAATTCGCAGTTCTAAGAAATAAATCAAGAAAGTTACTGCTCCATTTTACTTCTTGACAGGCCTTTCTTCCAGGTGTTTTTTCGATTTGATGATAATCCGAAGCGAGATACGAGAGAAACATATCGTTCTTAGCGTTCTTGAAGACATCCTCATGGATAATTCTCGGGATTTTCACAAAGAATTCGAAGAATCCGTAAAAACAGAAAATCCGGAAATCGTCAGCTTTTTTCTAGGAAAAGTCAAATTCATCGATTCTTCGGGAATCGGTATTATCATTAAAGTAAGAAATCAAATCCGAGAAAAAAACGGAACTCTAAACATTTTTGGCCTCAATAAGTCCTTAAATTCCGTATTTCGGCTATCAGGACTGGACAGAATCGTGAACCTTTATACGAATGAAGAGTTTCTAAATAAGTATCCGATTTTTCAAGAGTTTGTGGATCAAAATTCCAAATGAAATATACATTCAAATTTTCCTATTTGTTTCTCATCTTTTTATTCGTTCAGTGTTCTTGGGTTCAGGAAAGAAATTTTTTCTTTTGGCCCACCAATTCAAACCTGATTTATCGTTCGGCAGAAGTAGCTTATTTTCAGATTAGCCCTATCAATGTAGATTTATTTGAGAAGTTGGTACCGTCGAAGCCGTTCGTTCACCCTTTTCAACTCACCTCCGAACAGTGGAAGGCTTTTCTAGGAAACCTGAAGTACGTCAAAAAATCGTCTCTCGGTTCTTTTACGGATCATGTTTTTTCTGACGGAGAATTGGAAATTGTAACAAGAGATCTCCCTTTAGTTATCAAGTCTCTTCCCGAAAATAAGGTTCTTGTTTTGATTTCAAAATACGACGACATTCAATCGGTTGTTTCTTTGGAAGAGTTGACTACCGCCTTGATCTGGGGCGAAAAAGATAAAATTAACGTGGTTTTCGGTAAAATCAAAAGAGAAATCGTGGATAAAAATGTAGGTTTGGATTTTTCTCTTTGGACCAACATCAAAGCGATCTCTCTTGATCACGTTTCCGACGGTACGGAAATTTTGGATAACGGAATCGTTCAATTTCAAATGGTTCGAAACATTCCGAATCGGAAATGGGTGATTTTTAATCCCGAACAATTAGATCAGTATAAATTTAAACCTAGAAAACGAAACGAAATCCGCAAACTTACCGATGAGAATGATCGTCCTGGCGGCTGATTTTTGTTAAAATAACGCGAATTCGGCGGTTGAAAATGAGAAGGAATTTTCTAAAAGTAGGAGTTCCTACAATTTTATAATAGATTTATAAAATTCAAATCCCGACTTTTTTCAGAAAAATGAATCATGGATTTCTTGCACCGAATTCACGTTCATACATAACCCCGCTTCTTGTCTAAAATCCGATCGGCTTTATTTCGAGTCTAAATTTAAATTTGAAACTATAAGGGTTTCTACTTTTCAAGATCGATTTCAATCTGAATAAGAATCAGAGTATCTTCCTCTTTCGTAAAGAGGAACTTTCCTCGCAAGTAGTTCCAAAAATACAGTAAAATCTGCAACGTCCGTCATACAACTCAAGCGACGACCGATTTACAACGACCGCAGAGATCGCCTTCTTTGGAAATATCTTCCGTATGTCTCCAACAACGAGGACATTCACCTTGAAGCGGCTTTAAAACTTTTACGGAGAATTTTTCGTTCTCGTGACTAGAAAGGACTTCCATTCCCGGATTTTTCTCATGAATTTGAGAAACCACAAAAAGTAATTCCAAGGTTTCCTTCGGAAGAAGTTCACCGAAGCTGGGCCCGCTTTTAGAAACAATTTCAAGAGCTGCTTCGAGAGACTTACCCAACTTCCCTTCTTGTCTTGCAATCTCAAGAGCTTTCT
Source organism: Leptospira borgpetersenii serovar Javanica (assembly GCF_003046425.1). GTDB lineage: Bacteria > Spirochaetota > Leptospiria > Leptospirales > Leptospiraceae > Leptospira > Leptospira borgpetersenii. The sequence goes on along the minus strand of NZ_QAJG01000013.1, from coordinate 80,193 downwards.
GAACGACTTCTCTCGCCTGCAACGCAGACTCGAACTTATCTTCGAGAGATTGATTCTTCCAAGATTTCAAATCGGGGAAGGTTTGTAAAAACACGGAATCTTTTTTTCCGTTGGAAGTCCATACCTCTTCGGCGGTAAAACTAAGAATCGGCGCCACGAGAATACATAAGGAATCCAGAATATACTGAAGTGCCGTAGAGGAAGATCTTCTGGATTTCGAATCCCTCAAATCGCAATACATTCTGTCCCGGATCATATCGAAATAATCTTGGGACAGAGTAACCGTACAAAATAAGATCAGCTTCTGATAAATCTGATGAAACTGATAGGTCTCATAACTTACAACAGCGTCTTCCACAAAACCAGCAAGTTTGGAAAGATAAAATCGATCCAACTCTTCGAGTTCCTCAAAAGGAAGATTTTGTTCAGGAGTATGACCGTCCAAATTGCCCAAAAGATAACGGAACGTATTGCGGATCTTACGATATTGTTCGGAAACAATTTTTAAAGACTCTTTTCCTACCTTGATATCGTCCCTAAAATCCAAAGAACTAACCCACAAACGAAGAATATCGGCTCCGTAAACTTGGATGATGTCGGCCGTAGGGTCGATTCCGTTTCCTAAAGATTTGGACATTGCGCGTCCTTTTTCATCCAAAACATAGCCGTGGGTCAATACGGCCTTATAAGGAGGAATTCCTCGAAGAGCCATTGAAGGCCAAAGAGAAGACTGAAACCAACCTCTATGTTGGTCGGAACCTTCCAGATAAAGATCCGCAGGAGGTTCATCCTTACGTTCACCTAACACCGAAAAGTTGGAGACTCCGGAATCGAACCAAACATCTAAAATATCGTTTCCTTTTTTGAAGGAATCATTTCCACATTTACCGCATTTCGTTTTCGGAGGGAGGAGATCCTTAGTTTCTTCCGAATACCAAATTTCAATCCCCTTTTCACGGACCATCTTCGTAAAAAATTGAATCGAAGCGTCGTCGATATGGGTTTGACCGCAGGATTCGCAAGTGAACGCAGGAATCGGAACTCCCCAGTTTCTCTGACGAGACAAACACCAATCCGGTCTCGTTTCCACCATGGATCGAATTCGAGTGATCCCCCAAGAAGGAATCCATCGAACTCCATCGATAGCGGAAAGGGACTTCTCACGAAGATCTTGAAAATCCATCTTAAAAAACCATTGAGGTGTCGCTCGAAATATCAAAGGTTTTTTACTTCTCCAACTATGAGGATAAGAATGTTCCAGCTCACCGTGATACAAAAGTAATCCCTTGTCCTTCAGAAGTTGAATGATTTCCGGATTTGCATCGAAAACTTTTTTTCCCTGCATCAAAGGAAACTCATCCGTGTATCTTCCGTAATCGTCGACGGGTGAGAACGGTTCCAACCCGGCCGCTAAACCGACTTTGTAATCGTCTTGGCCGTGACCGGGAGCCGTATGAACGCAACCCGTCCCTGCCTCAAGAGTCACATGATCTCCGAACAGGGAAACGGAAATACGATCGATAAAAGGATGCTGAAATTTAAGGACAGCTAACTCTTCCGAAGTGATCGGTTTCAATTTCGTAAGAGCGACGCCGGTCGTAATCGTAACGTTCTCCGCAAGAGCATCGGCAAGTATAAGTTCCTCGCTCGACTCCGTTTTAAAAATAGAATATTCAATTTTCCTATTAAAGCAAATCGCAAGGTTTGCCGGAAGAGTCCAAGGAGTTGTCGTCCAAATCAGGCAGAATCGTTTTTTCTCTCCGATAATAGGAAATTTCACGTAAATCGAAGGGGAAATATGAGGATAATATTCTATCTCCGCTTCCGCATGCGCCGTAGCCAAATCGATCGACCAATAGACCGGTTTTTTACCTCGATAAACATAACCTTTCTTAAAAAGTTCCCCGAATACTTCCACGATTTTCGCTTCAAAGTCGGGAGACATCGTTTTGTAGATTCTGCCCTCCTCCCAAAAACAAAGAAAACGACTCAAGTCATCCCCTTGTTTTCCGACAAATTCTTCCGCATACTTTCTACAAAGTTGTCTGAGTTCTTCGGGTCCGGTTTCACGAACCTTCTTACCTAGATTTTTTAAAACCTGAACCTCGATCGGAAGACCGTGACAGTCCCAACCCGGAATCATATCCGCATAAAAACCGGCGAGCGATTTCGATTTAATAATCGTATCTTTGAGAATTTTATTGAGAGCGTGACCTAAATGAAAATTTCCATTCGCATACGGAGGACCGTCATGAAGAACAAATTCTTTTTTTCCACTTCTTTGTTCCCTCATTTTTCGAAAGATCCGGTTTTGTTTCCAAGATCGAATCTGCTCAGGTTCCCGTTTGGCAAGATCCGCCTTCATGGGGAAGTTGGTCTTAGGAAGGAGAACTGTGGAGGAATACGGGTTTTCTTTTTGGGTTTCGCTCATAGTCGTTTCAGTAGTCGATTTTGGTGTTTGGAAGAATCGCCTGCAATTTATCTGCATCCTCTCCCTTTAATGAAGTTTTTTTAATATTCAATCTTTTTAGATTAATGAGATTTACAAGTTTTTCGTAATTAAAAGGGAGCGCCTTAATCCCCGAATTCAGACTCAGATCCAATTCCTCCAAGGAGGAAAGAGAAGCGAGAATTTCCACATCCGTTTCCGTTAGAGTTAATTTATTCCGATCTACGTATAAAATTTTGATCAACGGAAGAAACAAAAGTTCGGAGGGTAGAATCGTAAAATCGTTATTTCCCGCCAGTAACACTTTCAGATTTTTTAATTTAGAAAACGTAGACGGAAATGTTGTAAGATCGTTCCCGAAAAGATTAAGTTGTTCAAGGCGTTTACATTCTCCGATAAATTCCGGAAGAAAAGTCAAACTGTTTAAACGAAGATCCAACTTGGTTAAATTCGGAAAACCGCAAACTTCTTCCGGAACCGTGGACAACTTCTGCATTCCAAAATCCAAAGTTTGAACCAATTCCGGTTTTGCCTTTGCCTCTCCCAAAATCTCTTCCGCATTCTTTTTACAGTCGAAACTCGCAGTAAAACAAACGAAGCCAATCACAAGAAATTCCTTTAATAACGGAAAATTCATTCGTTTTGCTCCCTCTCTCATAAAGCGAATACGACCTCCAAACCTTTCTCATAGGGCCCGTTCAATTCCGAAAAAGAAACTTCCACTCCGATATCCTTCAGTTTCAAAAGTTCGGAGGAAGTCGTTTTACCGACAGGATAAAATTTCAGCCCTTTCTCTTCCGTTTGTTCGCGGATTTTTTCCTTCCAAGAGGAATCAAATCCGACAAGAACGGTAGTCGAACTTTCTCCGAACAAGGTGAGATCCAATCGGCTTTGTTTGAAAGCGATCAGTTCCGCATCGATACCGAGTCCCGAAAAAAGAATCGTTTTGGAAAGAGCGATTCCGATTCCTCCGAGAGAAAGATCTCTCGCTGATTTTAGAGCTCCTTTTTCATTCAAAGAAAGAATCAGTTTACAAAGTTCTAATTCCTCCTTGATATCGATCTCGGGAATACTCCCATTTACTTGTCCGTGGATTTTTTTCAGGTATTCGCTCCCTCCCAAAGAAGGACGAAAATTCCCAAGAACCGCAAGTTCGATTCCGACTTCCTTCGGAAAGTTGGAAAGAAATTTTTTCTTATCTTGAAGGATTCCCACCATCCCGATCGTAGGGGTTGGAAAAATCGGTCCTTCGGGAGATTCGTTGTAAAAAGACACGTTCCCTCCGGTTACGGGAAGCCCCAAGAAGCGACAAGCATCTCCCATTCCTCGAATACATTCGGAAAACATATAATAGTTTTCTGGAATATAAGGATTTGCAAAATTCAGATTATTGGTCACTCCGTAGGGAGTCGCTCCCGTAACATAAACGTTTCGAGCCGCCTCACAAACGGCGAATTGCGCTCCTTTATACGGATCAAGATAGGTATATCTGGAATTACAATCGGTAGCGGTCGCAAGAGCTTTGTTCGTGTCCGGGATGGAGGAAAGTCCTCCGTCTAGTCCCGGGCCTATGAGTTTTACGAGACCGACTTCGCTGTCATATTGTTCCGTGATCGGTTTTCTGGAGCACACATTCCAAGAAGAAAGAATATTAAGTAATACGTCTTTTGTATTTGCACCCGGAGTGATATCCAAAATAGAATTCGGTTTCCAAGTTTTTACCGCGTCTAAATAAGAAGGCCGTTTTGTTTCTCTTTCGTAACGCGGCGCCCCTCCTCCTAACACGAGCGACTCGGCAGGAATATGCGCTTTCAGTTTTCCACCCATATAAATCTCGATAAATCCGTCTGCGGTAACCTCGCCGATCCTGACCGCATTTAGATTCCATTTTTCGAATATAGATACGAGTTCGGATTCTTTCCCTTTTTTTGGAACGACGAGCATTCTTTCTTGGGACTCGGAAAGCATCACTTCGTAGGCGTTCATCCCGGTTTCACGAAACGGAACGAGATCGAGGTCGATTTTCATTCCGGTTTTACCTTTGGCGCTCATTTCCGAAGTCGCGCAAGAAATTCCGGCCGCACCCATATCTTGAATTCCGATCAAGAGCCCTTTTTGAATCGCTTCCAGGCTTGCTTCCATGAGAAGTTTTTCCATAAACGGATCCCCCACCTGAACGGCGGAACGTTTGGATTCGGATTCTTTGGATAGATCTTTGGACGCGAAAGATGCTCCGTGAATTCCGTCTCTTCCTGTCGTAGCTCCGACAATATAAACCGCGTTCCCAACTTGACCACCGGTCGTCGCGCTGGCCATCTGATCGTGGCGAACGATTCCTACGGTCATTGCGTTTACGAGAGGGTTTTTGGAAAAACATTCGTCGATAAAAAGTTCTCCCCCCGAAACCGCAATCCCGAGCGAGTTCCCGTAATCTCCGATTCCTTTTACAGCACGGGAAAGAAGATATTTATTTCTTGGTTCGTCAGGATTTCCGAATCGAAGAGAATTCAAAGATACGATCGGACGTGCGCCCATCGTAAAGATATCTCTCATAATCCCACCCACACCGGTCGCCGCACCCTGATACGGTTCTACTGCGGTCGGGTGATTGTGGCTTTCGATTTTGAAAACCACGGCCAGCCCATCACCGATATCCATCGCGCCCGCATTCTCTTCACCCGCTTTGGCAAGTAGCTTATCCGAAGATGTCGGAAGAGTTTTCAATTTTAGGATCGAGTTTTTATAAGAACAATGCTCCGACCACATTGCGGAAAAAATTCCAAGTTCGGTGGAGTTTGGAATTCTTCCCAAAATTTCCTGAATTTTCTGAAATTCTTCTGCGGTAAGTCCGTGTTCCAGAGCGTCTTGTAGGGAAACGACGTCTTTTTCCATCGTTTGCCAGTATTTTTTCTAAGTCGCACCCTGAAAATCAAATATTCCGGTAAAATTCGAAGGTGGGATAGATAGTTGTTAGATGTTAGTAGTTTTAACCCCACGTGTGTGGGAAATATTTGCGCAGCCCGCTTGGTAATAGAATAAGAACTTTTTAACCCACGTGTGTGGACAGCAATAGAAAGCAAAGTCAAGCGTGTAAAATCCTAAAATCAAGTTTACAGAAATCAGACTGTTTGATGAACGGAATGAAGAATAAAAAGTCCTAAATGCCGATGAAGCCGAACATTGCTGTAAAGAGACTGCTTGGTTGATAGAGTATTGAACTTCCGGTCTTATATATAACCGGAAAAACCTCTGACACCTAAAACCGAAGCATCCAGTCTCTTGAATTTTTTACTGACACCAGAGTTCCTACCGAAAACAGTATAAATTTCGAGTAAATCATACCTCCTACTAAAAAGAAGCACTGAACTAAGTTCAATGAAGGTTAATTCATGAAAATTCACGAGTATCAGGCAAAAGAAATCCTGAGAAGGCACAAAGCCAACGTTCCTTTTGGAGTCGTAATCGACAAAAAAGAAAACGCATCCAAAGCCCATGACGAAGTTACCTCCAAAACCGGTGGTTCCGTCGTCGTAGTAAAAGCTCAAATTCACGCCGGAGGACGCGGAAAAGGTGGCGGTGTTAAAGTAACCAAAACCAAAGAAGATACAACCGCAGCCGTAGACAAAATTCTCGGAATGCAGCTCATTACTCCCCAAACCGGACCCGAAGGAAAAAAAGTCCTGAAGGTATATTTGGAGCAGGGAATCGATATCGCAAAGGAATATTATTTAAGCATTCTCCTCGATCGCTCTATTCGCAAAACCATCATTATGGCTTCCACCGAAGGTGGGATGGAAATCGAAGAAGTCGCCGAAACTCATCCTGAAAAGATTTTGAAAATCGCAGTGGATCCTGGAATCGGACTCCAAGTGAATCAAGCAAGACAACTCGCTTTCGAACTCGGACTCCCGGCGGAATCGCACAAGTCTTTCCAAAACCTCGTGATGGCAATCTATGACGCGTATATCAAAGAAGACGCTTCTCTTTTAGAAATCAATCCTCTCATTCTCACCAAACAGAATGAAATCATCGCGGGAGATTGCAAGATCGACCTCGACGAAAACGCTCTCTACCGTCACGCGGACAACGCAGCATTCAGAGACATCACCGAAGAGGATCCTCTCGAAGTTCAAGCTTCCGAGTTCAACCTCAACTACGTCAAGTTAGACGGTAATATCGGTTGTATGGTCAACGGAGCCGGACTCGCAATGGCGACCATGGACATCGTAAAACTCGCGGGCGCAGAACCTGCGAACTTTTTGGACGTAGGAGGCGGGGCGAACAAAACCACCGTAACCAACGGATTCAAAATCATCCTCGGTGATCCGAACGTAAAAGGAATCTTCGTAAACATCTTCGGCGGGATCGTTCGTTGCGACATGGTCGCGGAAGGAATCATCGAAGCGGCTAAGGCCGTGGATTTGAAAGTTCCTCTCGTGGTTCGTCTCCAAGGAACCAACTCGGAACTCGGAAGAGAAGTCCTCAACAAAAGCGGACTGAAAATCACCGGAGTCGACGATCTCCGCGAAGCGGCAAGCACGATTGCCAAACTGATCAAGTAAGAGAGAACACACATGGCAGTATTAGTAGACGAAAACACAAAAGTCGTAGTCCAAGGGATCACCGGTAAGGAAGGTTCTTTCCACGCGACACAAATGCTCGCTTACGGCACAAAGGTTGTAGCCGGAGTGACTCCCGGAAAAGGCGGAAGCAAATGGGAAGATAAGGTTCCCGTTTTCAACACGATCAAGGATTCCGTTAAAAACGAAGGCGTAAACGCCGCGGTCATCTTTGTTCCTCCCGCTTTCGCGGCGGATGCGATCATCGAAGGAATTCTTGCGGAACTTCCTCTCGTGATCTGTATCACGGAAGGAATTCCAACGCACGATATGCTGAAAGTTTACAGCGTACTCAGAAATTCTAAAACAAGACTGGTGGGACCGAACTGCCCTGGAGTGATCACTCCCCGTGCAAAACAAAAACTCGGGATCATGCCGGGTTTTATCCACAGTCCGGGTTCGGTTGGAATCGTTTCCCGTTCCGGAACCTTGACTTACGAATCGGTTGCTCAGATCACAAAACAAGGTCTGGGACAATCCACTTGTATCGGAATCGGAGGAGATCCCGTTCCCGGTATGAATCACACCGAAGCCATCCAATTGTTAAACGAAGACCCGGAAACCAAGGGAATCGTGATGATCGGAGAAATCGGCGGAACTTCGGAAGAAGAAGCCGCCGAATACATCAAGAATCACGTAAAAAAACCGGTAGTCGGCTTTATCGCCGGTCAAACCGCACCTCCCGGTAAAAGAATGGGACACGCGGGAGCGATCATCAGCGGCGGCCTCGGAACGGCGACCTCCAAAATGAAAGCGATGCAGGAAGCAGGAATTCAAGTTTGCCAATCCATCGCGGAAGTCGGAGAAAAAATGAAGAAGGCTCTGGGGTAATATTACAATGTCGTAAATGTAAGACACGATTTTCAGAGGACGAAACAAAACGGATATGTAAGAGTGATGTCACTATCTTCTATCGGTATCTCATCAAGAAATGAATTTGTAAGCGTTAAAGTTGATGAAAGAACATCGGCCCTTTAAATCGTATCTTAACTTGACAACATTCGAGTAACCGGAATTGATTTTTATGGGATTCGGAAAAAAGGAGGTTTGAAATGAAAGACAAAGTCAAAAATTGGAAACAAAGGCTGAGAATTCAAAAGTTATCTCTAACTCTTTTGGGAAATTTTGTTCTTTTATCCTTATCCATTCCCCTTTTTGCGGATGATTCCGTCCTGAAACTGACTACCGAAGAAACCGTCAAACGCGCGTTGGAAAGCAATTACAATCTGCAAAACCTTCGTTACGAGCTCGCAAAATCGGATACGAACTTTTTGAAAAACGATTCCAAATACTCTTGGAGATTGGTAGCGGATGGAAGATCCAGTCAGTCCATCCTTCCCTTCAACCAAACGAATATTTTCACAGGAACGAAAATCTCCGATGATACGATCAAAGGTGGAATCGAAAAGATTCTTCAAACTACCGGAACTTACTTCAAAGTGGAAGCGGGAACCAGAAGATTCGACTCGAACGCGTTCGAAAATCCGGCGACAACTCCGGCAGGATTCAGCGCCTTAGGCATTCCTCCTCTTTACACAGGATTTGTAAGAGCGACGATCAGCCAAGACCTACTCAAAAATTCCTTCGGGTATAAGGGAAAAAACGAAGTTAAAATTTTAGAATCCCAAGCGGAAATCGTGAAAAACCAAGTATCACAACAAATTTCTGCAGTCATCGTGGAATCCCTTGTCGATTTTTGGGATTATTCGATCAAAACACAAGCCGTCAAAACGTACAAACAACTCGTGGAAAACACGAAGAATATCCGCAATCTTACCATTCGTAAACAAAGCCTCGGACTTTCGGAAAGTTTCGAAGTCAATCAGTGGAATGCCCTTTTGGCTCAAGCAGAAAACCAATTGGAAACCGCTCAAGTTCAAAAGGAAGAATCAAAACGAAAGCTCGTCCGTTCCCTCAAAATTCCGGACGGGACCTCCCTTTCAGAAGAGACCAATCTTTTGGAAGAACTGATCGAAAGACCGAATTACATAAAAGATTTAGAATATGCTTATAAACACAGAGCCGACTTTTTAAACGCACTCAAACAAAAAGAAATCGCCGAGGCGGCATTGAAAAATGCAAATAACGACCGTCTTCCTACTTTGACGATTTCAGGAACCGGTGCGAGTCAGGCACAAAATATCATTTCCCCTCAGGAAAACTATATCGATTCCAATCAAGGGATCACTACCGCAAAGTATAAAGAATGGACCGGGCAGATGAATTTCGCATACCCTCTCGCAGACAAAGGCATTTATGCAGGAGTTCGGGACGCAACAATCGGCATGCGCCAGGCAACTCTAAAAGAGGAAGAACTCAAAAACGAGGTGAGAGACGACGTAAAGACTAGAATTGAAGCACTCGAAGCAAGTCACAGAATTTATAAGAATAACATTACTACCGAAAGAGAAACCCAAAATTACTACAACGGGGTTTTAAGGAGTTTCCGCCAAGGAAGAGCGGATGCAGTTTCGGTAAAGAATGCACTCGATACCCACGTTCAAGACCAACTTAGACTAACACAGGCAAAAGTGAATTTCAATATCGATCTTTTACGTTATTATCTCGCTAAGAACGCATTACTAGAACATTTTCAAGTGGATCGAGATAAACTTCTTCCACACTTAAATTGATCGGAGATTGATTGAGAAAGAATTTTTTTGTAATCTTCGGGCTTATATTTGTTTTCATTTTAGTTGGTTTTTTCGCCTGGAAAATTTTGACTCGTAAAACCGATTTCGTGTATAAAAATTTTTCCAAAGGAAACTGGGAAGACGTAGTTTTAGAAGTTCTGGGAAAAAAAGATCCGGACTTGGAGGACTATTCCTACGCATCCATGTCTCTTGCGGAATACAACTTCGAACTTCTAACCACAGCTTCTGAAAAAAAAGAAAAAGCCGTCTCCAAGTTTGCGGAAAAGTCGGGGCTTAAATTTTTCAAAAGAGAAGTCAGAGGAAGAACAATCTTCACATTCGAAGACAAATTTTTTTCCTTTCTGCCGGATGGTTCCTTTCTTAAAACGAGAGCGCTTTGTAAAAAGTTGTCCCTCGGTTCGGAGTACGAAACCCAGGAAGTTCTTTCCAGATATTTGTCGAAACTGATTTCATCTAACCCCCTTCCTCTCTACAACGAATACAATCAAGCGCTACTCAAATCTCTTTCCGCAGGTTCCGCACGCGAATTGGACGAAAACGGAAGAAACAAACTTTTAAAATTGCTCGAATATTTTTCGGGAAAAGAGGATTCTCCATTTAACGGCAGTAAAGCGAAAATAGAAGGGAAGAATCTGAACGTAAGAACCGGCCCCGGAACCGAAAACCCGATTGCGTTTCAGTTCAAAGGCGGAGAAGTAGTATTCATACTCGATCGGGATACTAGGAGTGAAACCATAGCGGGTAAAAGAGGATACTGGAATCAAGTCGTCGATCTTAGAAACGGAAACGTGGGTTGGATCTTTTCCGGATTTCTTAAAAACGTTCCTTCGGATCTTTCCATCTCTCAAACGATGGAAGAATCTTTTCGCGCTTTAGATAGATCTCCGGTTTGGGATTTCGAGTCCTGGAAGGAATCCTCTCCTCCGAACGGATTTCAAGGTGAGTACCATACCACTGAAAAAATCGCTCTCGACGGAGATACTGGAATCGTTCTACATTCCTCTAAGAGTAAGTACGATCTGATCTGTCGTTCGACGGAAGAGTCGTTCCGGGATTTGGAATTTCACGTCTCCTTTTTAGGAGGAGACGAAACGATTCCCATCTTTACTTTGTTAGCCGACTCTTCCGGAGATTTGCATAAGGCCTTTGAAATCGAGATGGACAAGGAAAGCGTTTCCATCAATCGAAACCGATTTATTACCGGAGACAATTTCGCTAAAAAAAGATTTCGCCTAAACATTCAAAACGGCGGTGGTTCCGGATTTCAAAGCGGCCTGATCGTCTCCGAAAAAAAAGTCCTATCCGGAATCGATTCCTTGGAGGCGATCGATGCGAATTCGGGAATACGATGGAAACTTTGTCTTCCGATGGCGAGAGAAAATTCGGACTCGAGTTTGAGCGTTTTTCAATTCAAATTCGTTCCATAAGCGATAATAAATTAGAATATTCTAATGGAGAGCGTCCATGCCGACATACGACTATAAATGCAAGGCCTGCGGGCAAACGTTTGAACAATTCCATTCCATGAAGGACGAACCGGTCAAAGATTGTGCTCTTTGCGGTAAAAAAGGTGAAGTGGAAAGGATGATTTCCAACGGTTCCGGTATCATTTTTAAAGGAACCGGATTTTATGTGACGGATTACAAAAAAAGCGGTTCAGGAGAATCTTCCACCGCCGCGACGACTTCCTCGGATTAACGAGGCCTTTAAGTTTGGGAAGACTCGGAATTCTTGCTGGTGGAGGAGAACTCCCCCATATCGGAATGAAAGAAGCCCTTGCGGCGGGAGAAGATCCTATTTTTTTTTCCATCATCGAATCCGACTTCCATGAAGGAGACTATGGAGATCGCAACGTTCCGGTCCATATCGTAAAAATCGGAACTTTGATGAAATTATGCAAACGGTATGACATCGATCGACTTCTTCTTCTCGGAAAGGTCAAAAAAGAGATCATATTCAAAAATCTGAAATTCGATGTGAAAGCGATCAGTCTTCTAGCGAGAATGATTAACAAGCACGATTACTCGATTTTCAAAACCGCTTCGGAAGAGTTCTCAAAAGAAAAAATCGCAATCATTTCTCAGAAAACGTATCTCCAATCCTTATTCCTTCCCGAAGGAAGATTCACCAAAAAGGTTTTAAACAAAAAAGAGTTGGAAGATGTATCCTTCGGTATGGAATACGCCGAAAAGATGGCGGAACTAGACATCGGCCAAACCGTGATCGTTCTGGATAAATCCGTTCTTGCAGTGGAAGCGGTGGAAGGTACGGATTCTGCGATTCGCAGAGGCGGCTCTTTTGCCAAAAAAAGAAAAGCAACCGTATGTAAAAGTTCCAAACCCGATCAGGATCATCGTTTCGATCTTCCAACCGTAGGAGAAAACACTCTAAGGATAATGCACGAGAACAACTGCGAGACCTTGGCGCTTAGAATGGGGGAAACGATCATAGTTCATCCAAAAGAATTTATTAACCTTGCAGAAAAACTAAAAATCAATATTTTGAGTATCGGCAGTGGCAACCTTACGAAAATCAACTCCACAATCCAAAAAATCCGGTAGTCGACCCATATCCAAACGCGCGTCCAGTCTGTCGGCAAAAAAGGAAAATCCTAAAATTTTAATGTTAGCCGGAGAACATTCCGGCGATCTTTTGGGCGGAGAATTGATTCGAGAGCTCAAAAAAAATTTTTCCGATCTGGAAACCTTCGGAGTCGGCGGGGAAAGAATGATCGAAGAAGGTTTCGTTTCGATCGAGTCCATGGAAGAACTTTCCATCATCGGCTTTTCCGCAATCCTTTTCAAATACAGATTTTTAAAGACTTTGATCGGAAGATTGATCGATGTTGCCGTGGAGAAAAATTGCACTCACGCCGTTTTAATCGACTATCCAGGCTTCAATCTTCGCCTTGCAAAAGCACTCAAAAAACTAGGAATCACGGTCGTCTTTTACGTTTCTCCCCAACTCTGGGCTTGGAAGTTCGATCGAATCTATACGATCAGAGACAATGTCGATTTAATGCTCGTCTTATTTCCTTTCGAAAAAGAAATTTATGATAATTACGAAATTCCTTGTGAATTTGTAGGTCACCCTCTCGCGGTTCGTTTGAGGGAAAAGATCCGTAAAGAAGCGGCCATTCCCGAATTGGAAGATAAAACTCATTTTCATTTTACAATCACTTTGATGCCCGGTTCCCGTAGTGGTGAAATTCGAAGAATCTTAAACGATCTTTTAGAAACCGCGGGACAACTTTCGGATCATTATGAAATTGAAAAAAAGAAGATTCGCTTTCTTTTACCGAATATTAGTCAAAAGGAAGAAGTGTACATTCTCGAACAAATAGAATTCGCCAAATCCAAATTCCCAAATTTAAAAATCGAATATCTATTCGATCGTTCTCTCCGGGCGATCGAAGCCTCCGATTTGGTTTTGGTAACTTCCGGGACCGCAACATTAGAGGTGGCTTATTTTGAAAAGCCGATGGTGATCCTTTACAAAGTCAGCATATTTACTTACTTTATCGGTTCTCTTTTTATCCGAACTCCTTACATCGGGCTTGTAAATATTCTCTCCGGAAAAGAGATCTGCAGGGAATTAATACAAGCAGAATGTACTCCGATGCACATCTCGGAAGAATCGATTCAACTTTTGGACAACAAAAAATATCGCACTAAAATGATCGAAGAAGTTCGCCAAGTAAAAGAGGCGTTAGGAATTGAAAATTCATCCAGACATGCTTCCAGGGAAATTACGAAATTGATCAAAGGATTCTCCAAAAAAATAGGGACGGGATCCGAAAACCCGGAATTGCAAGCTTGAATTTAGAATTTTCTTATATTTCTAAATTGTAATCATCCCCACATTTTAAGAAACACAACAAGTAAAATTCTCAGAGAACAAGGTGGTTGTGTCGTAGCTCCGCATTTCAAACCGCAAGCGACACCGGTTAACCCGAACGTTTTTCGAATATTACTTTTATCGCATACACAAAATCATATCCGACGAAAAATTATGTTTTTTATATAAGAATCCGTCGAGCGCCAATAGAAGCGAGACGGCCTGAATTACCAACTTGATCTTTCTGATAAAGCAGAAAACTAAAGTGCATCGCTCCCTATCATAACCTTACCCACAAGTTAAGAAGGCTTTTGGGATCATAAGGATCAAAAACTGATATTTTTCAAGTGTTCCGACAAGAATGAGGCTTTTTACTTGCAAGAAGTATGATTTTGTGGTAAAGAAAACCTCCCGAGTCTTCCCACCGCCTCTCCCCTCCACCCAAAATCAGGGTGGGGCGTAAGTTTCACAGAGGATTTGTAGTAATTCCGACAGATTTATCTTCAGATCCAAGTATTTGTGGGTAAGGTTATGGCTTCCTATGGGGCGCTCTGAAGAACTCAATGCATCGCTTCCTATGGGGCGCTCTGCAGGATTTAGACTTTACAACACCGATCCCACGGTGGGAAAAGGCCAACGTGCTTTAAGAGGCAAACAACAAACTGAATATATTATAAAAAATTAAAATACTTTTCCAAAAAAATTCAATTAACGCCCGGAAAAAGCAAACGTAAATCGTTCAAAGAACGAATTCCCTGAATCTGAATGTCCGTATTTTGGACCAATTCGCTCAAATTTCCTTCGGGAAGAATCACCTTTTTCATACCGACCCCTGCAAGTTCTTTAATACGAAGATTGGCTTGCCCGATACTACGGACCTCCCCCGAAAGACCGACCTCGCCCAAAACGCAAGTTCCTTTCGGAAGAGGTTGATCGAGATAACTGGAAATAATCGAAGTGCAGATCGCAAGATCCAAAGCCGGTTCATCCGCATTTAGGCCTCCTGCAAGATTGCTAAATAGATCACATTCTCCTAATTTGATTTTGATATACTTTTCGATCACTGCAGCAAGCAAAATCACACGACGAGTATCCGGTCCCTCCGCCATTCTTCTTGCCTGAACAAAACCGGTTTTACTAACCAAAGCCTGCACTTCCACGGTGAGAGCTCTACTACCTTCCAACACTGCGCTGATTACGGAACCGCTTCTTTCCTCCGCACCTGCACTGACAAAAATGCTATTTCGATCCCCTACTTCTCGTAAACCGCCCGAAAACATTTCGAAGATCGCAAGATCCCCCACGGCACCAAAACGATTTTTAACCGCTCTGAGCAATCGGTAATAATTGAGTCGATCGCCTTCAAAATAAAGAACCGTATCCACAAGATGTTCCAAAATTTTCGGACCCGCAATGGTTCCTTCTTTCGTAATATGACCCGTCATCAAAATCGGAATTCCGGATCGTTTGGCAGTTTCGAGCAAAATTTGAGTACATTCTCTTAGTTGGGTGACGGTTCCGGCCTGATTCGGAAGAGCTTCTCTTGCAATTGTTTGAATCGAATCCACAAAAACCGCCGTCGGCCTTTCGCCTTCGATCATTGCGGAAATATTTTCCGCGTAAGTCTCAGAGGTAAGCAGAAGATTGGACGAATGGAATCCCATTCTTTCCGCCCGCATTCGAATCTGAGAAGGGGACTCTTCGCCGGAAATATAAAGAACCTTTTTATTTGCCTGTGTCAGATAACGTGAAACTTCAAGAACCAAGGTGGATTTTCCGACGCCGGGCTCCCCACCAATCAAGGTAAGAGAACCCGGAACCAGCCCGCCGCCCAAGACGAGATCGAGTTCTTTCAAACCGGTTCCCATCCTTTCGAGTGATTCTTCCTCTACTCTGTCTAAAGGAATTGGCTCCTGATACGATTTATTTTTCCGAGAATTTCCGCCTGAGGGGGCAAACCTCTCACTGCCGATTTCTTCAACGATCGAATTCCAATTCCCGCAGGATTCGCATTTACCGGCCCAACGGGAATAATCCTGACCACAGGACTGGCAAATAAAAGTTCGAGTAAGTCTCTTTTTCAATGTTCAAAAAGGGAAGGCATCTCAAGCCAATCAATCTGATTAAAAACGGGAAGACAACGAAAGGCCTCTCTGGCAAGGGAATCCCTGCCTTCTCTTACGAGGATTTCCGTGAGTTTTTGCTCGAGGGAAATCAGATATTTTACATCGCCGCTCGCATACTCGATTTGATCCTTGGTAAGAATTTTCTTTCCCCAATCGGAAGACTGATTTTTCTTATCGATCACCTCATCATAAAACTCCTTGATGAGATCCTTAAGACCGTGTTTGTCCGTGTATGTCCGTGCAAGTTTACTCGCAATTTTCGTACAAAAAACGTTCTCCAAAGAGATTCCTAAACGATAACGGAGAAAAAGAGAATCCATTCTCGCAAAATGAAAGATTTTTACGATTTCCGGATTTTCGAACAGGGACTTAAGTAATGGGGCTTCTTTTTGGTCGGGGAGAATTTGAACCAAACTTACGTTATTGGAAGAGCCGCAAATCTGCACGACACAAAGTCTATCTCTTCTAGGGTTGAGTCCCATCATCTCACAATCGACCGCTAGGCGATCATCCGCCTTATACTCTTCCAATCTTTTTCCCGAAAGATCTCCGAGAAAAAGCTCTGGTTTTATAGTTGAAGGTTTTGGAGGCATAAATTCATAATAATCCGTACCGTGCGGTTTCGGAAATCAAAAATACGAAACGGGAACTCTATATTTATGGAAAAGTTTCCGCTTGAAAAAGATAAACATGTTCATCGACAGCGATGGAGAATATGAAAGCCATTTTAAGATATAAAGTCTATGAGAATTCCTTTACATCCTCATTTGAAATTTCCGGCAAAGGAACCAAAACTTCCAGCGACTGTGGAAATTTTTCCCTTTCCCTTGGTCATAAAAAAACGGGGAAGAACGAAACATTCAAACCGTATCTCGAATGGATCGGAGAACAAAGACCCAAAGCCGGAACCGAAATTCTCACCCTGGAAATAGAACTTTCACCGCACTCGTTGGCAGAACCGAAGATCTTCCAACAAGGTTATCAATCCTGGAGTCTTTCCGCCGTTCACTCCCTTTCCGACGCGGATGAATCTCCGAGGTTGAATTTCCTTCGATATTCTCAGGAGAATTTCTATACGAATCATTCCGGTGTCGGAGGAGATTGGCAGAGTGAAGGGATGATTCTTCTGATTTCTTCCACAAAGGATCCGCATTATTTTGCGGGAGCAATTGGTCCCGGAGAACAAGGAGTAAAATTCAGAGTCATTTCCTCTCAAAGAAAAAAGGAACTGGAGAACTCCAAAAAAAAATCCTGGATTCCCGATTCCGGAATTTCCTTGATCTACGACTTCTATCGTTACGAGGATTTCAGAGGGAATAAACTTTCCCTCACTCCTGTCACAGTAACCCGTTTTACCATAAGCCCGGAAACATATTTAAAAAAGTATTTTAGTGAATTAGGAAAAACTCATAAAGTAAAACTTCCCACAGCACCTGTTCCGACCGGATGGTGTTCCTGGTACCAATACTACACTAAAATTTCCGAAAAGATCATTTTGAAAAATCTCGCTCTTGTAAAAGAGAAAAAACTTCCGATTCAATTCTTTCAGATTGACGACGGTTATCAAAAAGAGATCGGGGATTGGCTGACCACGAACGATCGGTTTCCCGGAGGAATGAGACTTTTAGCCGAAGAAATCCGAAGGGAAAAATTGACTCCGGGGATTTGGCTCGCACCCTTTCTCGTCCGAAAAAAATCCGAATTCTATCAGAAATATCCCGAAGCTATCCTCAAAGATCGGGACGGAAAGCCCGTGCCTGCGCTTTGGAATCCTCACTGGGGAATGGACTACACCTACTGCGTCGACGTAACTCATCCCACCTCCCGAGATTTCCTAGAGAACATCCTAAAAACGATCGTAAACGACAACGGATATCGGTATCTCAAACTAGACTTCTTATACGCCGCCCTTCTTCCCGGTTGGACTTACGATCGGAATATCTCGCCTCACAAACGTTATGTGGATACGATTCGGTTCGTCCGTAAAGTCGTCGGTAAAGATGTGTTCCTCCTTGGATGTGGAGCGCCCATCTATCCGTCGATCGGACTGTTCGATGCGATGAGAATCGGTTGTGACGTGGCGCCTTTCTGGGAAAGAGAAAAAACGAGAATTCTCGCAAAGGACAAACATGCGCTCAGTACCGAAAGAGCCTTGATTAACGACATTACTCGCTCTTCGATGCACAGAAACTTATGGTACAACGATCCGGATTGCCTTTTGGTTCGAGAAAGTAAAAATCATATGACATACGCACAAACTCAGTTGATGGCGAGCGTAATGGCAGTGAGCGGCGGAATGATTTTCGTAAGTGACGATTTGTCCCGAGTCGGAGAAGAAAGACTCGTGCTTTTAAAGAAAACATTAGAACTCGGAGTCAAGTGCAGAAGTAAAACTCCAGTTCCAATCGGATTCGCTTCCGGATCGTTTCCATCCGCGCTTTACAATCCGGCAGGCTTTTTAGGAATTTGGAATCCAAGGGAAGAAGAAAGTACGATCGAAATCCAAGTTCCTTTCGTCTCTAAACTCAAACAATTTCCGGATTATTGGACAGGAAAAGTTCCCGAATCCCTCGAGTATTTTTCAAGAAGTGGAGTTCTCAAATTAAAACTTCCGGCATACGGTTCCGTGGTATTACAAACCGCAAAAGTTGTTTGACTCCATCAAAGGAAAAAGTAAAATTTTCCAACCGAAAAATCACCAACGGAGAATTCGACCTGATGAAACAAATTCAAAAACTACTTATCTCTCTGACGTTAGGACTTACCATAATCAGCCTCAGCCACTGTTTTATTTCCGAATCCATCTCCACCGGAGTCCAATCCCTCAGCAAATCTTCCGATTCATTAGAAAGTCTCTCCAAATCAATCAAGTCACTTTCTGTTTCCGTGAGTTCCATTTTTTCTTCTTCCTCTGGCAACGACGAAGAGAAAGAAAAAGCGTATCTCAAAGACGTTCGCGATTTAACTGCGATGCACTTTGAAAACGGATTTCAAGAGATCGAATTCAAAAACGATCTTTCTACTTTAGCTTTTCGAAACGGACTCACAAACTGGAAGTCATTGCGAGTAACATATTTGGGAATCGGAAGCGGAATTAAAAAAGCGGGAATAGACGAAGATAAATTTCAAACCTTCTTACAAGGACTCGGGACTTCCAAGCCGGAAATCGTAGAGTCTATTCGTAAAGGATTCCATCAACTCTGAAAATTTTTCTTTCTCTCTTCTTGATAGCCCTGCTCTTTTCGACAGGGCTTTACTCCACACCCACAACGATCGATTTCATTTATGTGAACGCAAACACCGGACAGTCTAGTGGCGGGCACACGGGAATTCGAGTCGGAAACAAGGTCTATCACTATCAATTTTTTCCGGACGAGATCTTCCATTTGGTTCGGGAAACCTACGACGACTTCGCGTTCGATTACAACATAATATCCAATCGGACTAGTGTACTTACGAGATTGAAGCTTACACAAAAAGAAGTTTCCATCTTAGAATCGGGACTCAATCATCTTTATCTCGTCCAGTTCCGACATCTGCAAAACCTGGAGATGTTGAAGAAAGAAACAAAATTTCTTGAAGAATTAAATTCTCCTGAAAAAAAAATTGGACTCCGAGCGACTGCGTATTTTGCTCGGGGAGAAAAATCGAAACTTACCAAAGATCTAAAACCAAAACTTGCAACCGCTTTAGGGAAAGATTTTCTAAGTCATCTGGAACAAACTCTAAAAGACGAAATTCTCTCTCCGAACAACGAACTCCTGAGAATGGAGTTCCCTCCGCTTCCCGAAAAAATGAGCCGAGATAAATTTCCGTTTTTTAAGCCGGGGTCCTATTTAAAACTTCGCGATATACTAGAAGGAATCCTACTGTGCCAGATTCTCAGAGAAGAATGGTCCTTAAACAAAGAATTCATAATTTCTAATACAAAAGAATCCTTAACTGAACAAGAAAAAACGCTCTTGGAGAATTTCAGCATAAAACAAACCGAAGGACTGATCCAGGCCCTATCCGAAAGAGATCCGGGCTGGGCTTACAGCGCGCTTGTGACCCTGGGACGATTACACACGATCGAGGAAAGTATCCGCACCGGGATTCCGGTGTTTTTATCTAGTTTTCCGGATAATCCACAAATCGTTTACCAAGAAGATTCCGACGACACACAAGCTCTTCAACACATCACCGAAGAAACCTCGGCGATCGTATCACTTGCTCGAAAAAAGATTTTTGTCTTAAAGGAGCTAACGGAAAAAGAATATCAAATCTGGGAAGACGCATCCAACCGAGCCCTTGAACTGCAGAAAGGAATCGGAACTACGGTTCCGATTCGAGTGACCTGGGACAAATTGCTTCCTCAAAGAGAAAATAAATTCCTGATTCCGATGCACCTGCCTGAAAATTCCGTACTTGCAGAATACCTGAAACTCGCAAAAGCAAGAGAGTCGGAATATCATGTCCGTTTAAAAAAACTTTATCCCTTCCGTCTTCTATCTGAAAACTGTACGACTGAAATCCTCAAAAACGTACAAGACTCGTTTGATCGAAAGAGAATTCCTTTCCCAGGCGAGAAGATCAACTTCGGATTTTCGTTCGCGTTCATTCCGTTTTATGCATCTCATTGGATTTCCAATAATTGGAAGAACGAAGGAAAAAAAATTTTCCTTTCTTATCGAAGAAAAAAACTGACGAAACTATTAAAACAAAACCCGAGTTGGAAAATTTACCTTAAGGAATCGTTTACGTTCAGTTCCTCGATCTACAAATCCAACCGAGAAGACCATTTCTTTCTTCTCTTTACGGACGATGTGTTTTGGGTTCGACCTTTCTACGGAATCGCAAACTTAACGACCGGGCTCGGAGCAACTTTAGTCGGAATACTCGCCTTACCCTTAGACAGAGGAGAGCGATTTCAAAAGGGTTTTCAATCCTTGTTCTTCAGTTTTCCTGAACTTGCTTTTTTTAATATTCGAAAAGGAACATTCCCGATGGTGTCCATAAAAGAAATTCCGGACGAACTTTTTCAATTTCAAGAAGAGGATTAAATTTAACGTGAGTTCGGCGTAAGAAAGTTTGAGCCAATAAGAAACTAAAGTGTCGCACTTCCTAAGGGCACCACAAGTAATGGGGTCTCAATATAAATCTGCCGGAATTACGACAAATCCACTGTAAAACTTATACCTGCAAATGATTTATAGAGAGCGTTGCATGAGTTTTCCCTAATTTTGGGAGGAGAAAAGAAAGGCTTGGGGGACTTTCCATTATCAGAAAGTCGTATTTTTTGCAAGTAAAAAGGCTCGTTCTTGTCGGAACACTTGGAAAAATGTGTGTTTTAGATTCTTCTGATCTAAAATCCTTTTAAACTTGTGGGTAAGGTTATGCACGTTTTGGTGGAGGGGAACTCAGCCGCATTGCTCCCTAAGGGTCGCAAAGCGAGGAGGCGGGAAGACTCGGGAGATTTTTCAATCATACTTTTTGCAAGTAAAAAGCCCCATTCTTGTCGGAACACTTGAAAAGTATCAGTTTTTGATCCTTATAACCTCAAAAACCTTTTTAATTTGTGGGTTGGTTACGTTAGGAAGCGTTGCGCCTGAATTTTCCTGATTTTTGGATGATTGAAGTATATCAAACGCACGTTAGTTATGATATTGCCAATAGAAACAGACTAACTTCGAACCGAAGTTTCGCAAAAAATGCTTACAACAAAAAGGAACACTGGAACCATTTTGAAGCAAAGCGAAAACAGTTTTTTATGACGAGAATGGCGGATTCGGACCATTCCGAGATTTATTATTCTCGAATTTAGTCCAAACTAAAGTAACTTATTTACATTCAGCCGAATGCGCCTTCAAACATAAAAAAGGCCGATCTTTCTTGGAAATAAAACTTTCAATGAATCTCTAAAAGAATATAAGAAGAATCGTCCCTATATTCTTTTAGAGGAATCGAGGAACGAACAAAATCGTCCAAAGCGTTTTTCATACGTTTAACGGAGTCATGACCAGACTTGTGGATCGCGTTCAATTCTTCGATCAAGGGATGGTTGAGACTGTTTATGATTCCGTCGGAAAAAAGGAAGATTATATCCTGATCCTCGAAGTTCGTTTCATAACTCGGAAAATCCAAGTCTTCCACAATGCCCATCAATTGACCCGACTTTTCATTGAAAAACGAAAATCCGTCTTTGTGAAAATGAACCGGAAAAGGATGCCCTCCTCTGGCATAAACCAACTTCTTTTCGTTCGGGAAAAGAATCACACAAGCGGCAGTCATACTGTGGGTCCCAATGTTCAAACAAAGTTCTTGGTTCATCCTTTTAAGAATAACAGACGGGTCATGTGAATTCTTAAACTCTTCTCTAGCGAGAGTTGTCATCAGAAGCGCAATGAGTCCGGAAGTAACGCCGTGATCCTCCACGTCCCCTAAAAGTAAAAGGATCGCCTTTTCCTTTTTAAGAATCACGTTAAAATCACCGCTCACAAAGGAAACCGGAGTCACATCCGCCTCCACTTTGTACGGACTCAGGTCGGGAATCGAAAAGATTTTTCCCTGAACTCTGGAAGCGAGGCGAAGATCTCTCATGATAACTTCTTCACGCAGATCCTTGTCTTTTAGAATAACATAATAATCATATGCTTTTTGAATAGCTATCTGAACTGTCTGAATCGAAAAAGGTTTGAGTAAAAAGTCGCTCGCTTTGTGCGTAAGAGACGTGACTACATTATTGATATCCCTTTCTCCGGTCATCATGATCACCTGAGTTTTGGGTTCTAACCTTTTAAAGTAGGGAAGAATTTCGAGACCGCTCGTACCCGGCATATGAATATCGAGAAAAACGATCGGATTTAATTCCCTTTCAAAATATTTTTTCCCTGCTCCACGGAATCGAAAAATACGCTCTGATATCCGAGCTTATTCAGGATGAGTTCAAGAGTTTCTCCGACGTCCCTGTCGTCGTCGAGAATGATAATTTCCGGCCTTAAGGAAAATCCCAACATATTAAATTTTCCTTAAATACTGGATTTCCGAAACAATCCTTTCCACTTTTTTATAATATTCTTCGTCGAAAAGTACGGACTCAAAATACCCGTTGATGCAGGAAATCATTTCTCCGTATCTCCAAACGTAAAGTTCTTTCGTGGAAGCCTCGCAGATCTTTTCGTTGTGGATCTGCTCGCTCAATTCTCTCAAATTGGTTCTTTTGAAAGAACGAAGGATAGCACGGAACTTCCCTTCCTTTTCGGGATCCACAAACTGAAAGGACTTATGAAACAAAACGGCATCGTGAAAATATTCCGGAATGTTGAAAGCGCCGTAAGCGCCTAATTTTGTGGCAAGAATTCTGATAAATCCAGTGATCTCATTCATAAGAGAAAGTCCGGGATACTCTTGGCCCTGAAACAATTTCTTTTTGGTTCTCATGTATTTCATCTTTAAATTCTGGGTCAAGAGCCAGTCAATATAAACGAGTTTATAGGATTGATCCAGCTTTTTAAACTGAAAGTCGGAAAATTTCAAGCGCATGTGGACTAGAATTTCGCCGGAGGAATTTTTGATATAAATTCGATTGTCCATGTCGGAAATCCCGTCCAAAAAAATCCCGTAGTCTTTATAACCTCTCGCCTGAAGGACTCGAAAGATTCCCGAATTTTCAAACATCTCTTGTACTTCTTCTTGTGAAAAACGATTAAAAAGTTTATTTTCAATTCCGAGAGAAGTCTGAAACTCTCTGGAAATGTCGATCATTCCCAGATCTTGACCGTCCCAAAATTCGGGATTTCCTTTTTTCTTATCGGAAAAAATGCTCATAGTCAATCGGTCGCAAATATTTTGATCGTGTTGTAGTGAATTGTCACCGTATCGTAAAAGTCCTTCGCATATCCTCCCGCCGGAAGAATCACGGCAGGCACGTCTAACGCACGAACGAAGTCTCTGACGATCTTATCCCTCTTTCGTAACCCTTGAAGCGTGAGTTTTAAATCTCCGAGGGAATCTCCTTCAAATGGATCGGCTCCAGCAATATAAAAAATCAAATCCGGTTTGAAATCGGATTTGATCTTGTGTAGAGATTCCTCCAAAAGCTCCAAATACTTTCCATCCTCCGTACCTTCTTCAAGAGGGATATCAAGTCCCGATTTTTCTTTCTTAGGATACAAATTTTCCTGATGCATGGAAAACGTAAACACGTCCGAGTCTTCTTGAAATACGACGGAATTTCCGTTGCCTTGATGAAGATCCAAATCGATGAAGAGAATTTTTCTACCGGGATACGTCCTTTGATACAATTTAACCGCGATCGCCGCATCGTTCAAATAACAAAATCCTTCCGCCCGATCGGGCATACTATGATGAAAACCGCCGCCGATATGATAAACGAACTTGTATTTTTGGGTCAGTTCGGTGGCGAGTATCGTACCTCCGACCGCTAAAACAAAACTTTGAACGATTTGTTTCGTAAGTGGAAGCTCCGAATACTGGGTTCTTTCGGTGATTTTGAGAGAAAAAAAATCCTTTAAAAATTCCTTAGTATGAACCAATGCCAAATCTTTATCCTTAGCGGGCTCGGGTCTGTATACATAAAGATTTGCGAGCTTACGATCCTGTTTTACAAGATCGTAAATCATTTGATATTTCCTTGCCGGAAATATATGAGGTCCCAGATCTATATTATAATCCGGATGATAAACTAAACCAATTCGTTCTAACTGCTTCTCCAAGAAGAGGACGCCTATTTTTGGTTCATTCTATTTTTCGGTTTCCGTTCGTAAAGAGGAAATATTAGCTGGAACAATGGAAGGCATTTATCTATAATTACCGTTCATGAAAATCCTGAACTGGAAAAAAACCAAAATCGTTTGTACCATCGGTCCTGCCTCTTCTTCCGAAGAGACCATCCTTTCCATGCTCAAAGCGGGAATGGATATCGCTCGAATGAATTTCTCGCACGGAACTCACGACTCTCATAAAAGAGTTTACGATACGTTACGCAAATGCGAACAAACCTTCGGTTTTCCATTGGGAATTATGGCCGATTTGCAAGGTCCAAAAATTCGAACCGGAAAATTAAAACTCAATTCCATTCTACTCCATAAAAATCAAGAGATTCAAATCGTCCCCGACGCGGATTTCCAGGGTGACGAACATACGATCGGCTGCACCTATCCGAATCTAATTCAAGATATTAAAGAAGGAGATAAGATCCTCATCGACGACGGTAAACTAATTCTGAAAGTCATTTTTAAAAAGTCGGACTCCGCAATTTTAAAAGTGATCGTAGGCGGCATCTTATGGAGTAATAAAGGAATTAATCTTCCGGGAACTCCAATCTCCGCTCCCGCTCTTTCCGAAAAGGACGTAGAAGATCTGAAATTTGCGCTTTCTCTCGGGGTAGATTACATTGCACTTAGTTTCGTTCGGACGGGTGCGGATTTGGAATTAGCCAGATCTTTATTGCAAGGAACCTATACCGGATTGATCGCAAAAATCGAAAGACCGGAAGCGATCGAAAACATAGAAGAAATCATAGAACGCGCAGATGGAATCATGATTGCAAGAGGGGATCTTGGGGTCGAGATCGAAACGGAAAAAGTCCCGATCCTTCAGAAGGAACTCATCTACAAACTCAATCAAGCGGGCAAACCAGTGATCACGGCGACACAGATGTTGGAATCAATGATCGAAAATCCGAGACCGACCCGTGCCGAAGCAAGCGACGTCGCAAACGCAGTTATGGATGGAACGGACGCAGTGATGCTCTCTGCGGAATCCGCAAGCGGTCATTATCCTTTGGAATCGGTGGAGATCATGTCGAAGATCATTCAAGAAACGGAAACCATCAACCATATCTATGAAATCCACTGGAATATTAAGAAGACATTCTTAGAATCCGAAAGAACCGCCTTAGGAAATGCTGCGAGAGAAATCGCTCACGGAATTCACGCAAAAGCGATCGTTAATTTCACGAGAAGCGGCTATTCCGCTTTGATCACTTCGGAAATGAGACCGAAGGTTCCGATCTATTCGTTTACTCCCTTTGCCACCACAGCAAGAAAGATGAAACTCTACCGAGGTGTGATACCTTTCGTAATGCCTTTTTTCACAAGATTGGAAGATATGATCGCATACATGAATCAGAAACTCAAAGAGGACGAATTTCTCTTTCCGGGAGACAAGATTGTGATTCTTTCCGGTGCTCCAGGAACTACAGTACGTAGCGTCGATTTTTTACAGATTTATCAAATCCATTGAGTTTCATCCTTCTACAAACCCTAAAGATAAAAATTTTTCCATTCAATCTTTTTTCTTGGATGAAATTTTTAAAAAATTCTCGAGCCCGCAATGAATTCATATTATCAATTGACAAATTTTAATTTGTGTAGAACTACACCGTAAAAATACATCTCCCAATAATCCTCCGCTTTTATAATTCCAATTTTTCAAAAAGAAACATTCTATAATTTGAATACATTTTATTGTATTGTATTCGTTTCTTATTTTCATTTTTTACTTTCCAGTTTCTCTTTTTAGTTATAGAATTGGACTTAATTAACAATTCTACCATAACGACAAAGAAATATCTGTGAATAGTCAACGAATCATTCTGCTTTCGTATAGAAACTTTTTTATAACAATTCTCAAGCCGATTTCTTATAACAAAAACTTCTTTTTCAAAACCTCGCTTACTTTTTCTTATTTGAGGAAACGCATGAAGTATGAGAAAGGAATCCAACATTGAGAAACTTTTCGATTATTCTCTTTGAATGCGTTTTGTATAATGAAAAACTTTACGGGTATGTTTTAAAAATGAAAACCGATCTCTCACATCATATCTCCATAAAAAACTAAAATAATGGAAATAGACAAACGATGAACTTTAAAGAAGAATACAATCTTGAAAAACTCGTGAATAATTCTATAGATCTACTGTCAATAGTAGACTTAAAAGGCAAAGTTCTATTGGTAAATCCTGCTTTCGAACGGACTCTAGGTTGGAAAGAAGAGGAATTGATCGGAAGAAACCCATTTCACTTGCTTCACCCTGAAGATAGGGAAATCACTTTTCAAGAGTTCGAAAAATTGAACCAAGGTTTACCGACTTTTTCTTTCCAAAATCGTTACATTTGTACGGATGGAAATTATAAATATTTTACCTGGACAGCCTCTCCTGATCTTAATTCCGGTTTAATTTATGTGACCGGAAAGGATATCAGCGAAATGATCGAATCCAACCGTAAGATCAGTCAACTTGCAGCCGAACTCAAAGTCGCGAATGATAAATTGTTTGAACAGGCTTGTACAGATCCGTTGACAAAGCTCAAGAACAGAAGAGCCTTCAACGAAGATTTGAATCGCCTGATTCATCTCGCTCAAAATCAGGGAACTTCACTTTCCTTGTTGATGATCGACGTCGACTTTTTCAAAGACTATAACGACAATTTTGGTCATCCGGCGGGAGACAAGGTTCTGATTGAAATCGCCCTCTTACTCACCAGAGCCTTGCGCAAATGCGACGTTCTGGCAAGATACGGCGGTGAAGAATTCATTATCGCCTTACCGGATGCTTCACAAACGGATTCCGTAGAAATCACAGAAAGATTAATTCAAACCATCAGAGAATTTTCTTGGGAAAAAAGACCCATTACCATCAGTATCGGCATTTCAACCCTTACTTTTCCTCTCGGTGGAACTCTTCCAATCGAAAATAATGCCTGTCTGACGAATCTAATCGAATCCGCAGACCGTGCGTTATACGCATCAAAAACGGAAGGACGTGACAGGTTTACCCATTTTACCGAAATTCATTCTCCTGATAGATTGAATCTTTCCTCTTTTCAGTAAGAAGAACCGATCTCGCAAAATACCACGACAAGTTTTCATTTTTAAAACAAGAATTACTCTTATCTTTGATAGAAGTACAACAGGATTTTAATCTTTACTTCTAAGAATCTATCTCAAAAATACTTTATCTTTTCTTGAAATGCAGATCCCGATCATTCTAAGATATTTTTGAGATAGATTCTAGAAGTAATATCCGAGAAAATAACAACCGCTTTTAGACTTACGATCAGCTTTGTATAAAGTTCCGTAGATTCGAAAATCTCCACATTGGAACCGAGCTTCGATTTTCTTTCACCGAATTCACGTTCAATTAGACGAACCGAATCTCTTCCCGATTACCGGAAACAATCTCTCCGATTTTGTGGACAGACTCCCCCGTAGATTCTAAAAATTCTTCGGCAATATCGACGTGTTCTTTAGAAACGACCAACATATAACCAATCCCCATATTGAACGTTCCGAATAGTTCCAATTCGTCGAGTTTATAATCCCTTTTGATCTTCTCGAAAAAATATCCCGAAGGAATTTTGTCCTTATAGAATTTTGCCTGAGATCCTTTCGGAAGAACCCTTGGAACATTTTCCTGGTATCCACCTCCGGTGATATGTACCATTCCTTTGACCGGGACCTTTTGCAAAAGTTTTAATATACTTTGAACGTAAATTCGAGTCGGCTTGAGAGCGTAATCCTTTAAAAACTTTATTTGTTCGGGATCGGATGGAAGATGTTTTCCGTCTTTCAAAAGAAGTTTACGAATGAGCGAAAATCCGTTGCTATGAGGTCCACTGGATTCGAGTCCTAAAATCTTATCTCCCGGTCGAATCATGGAACCGTCTATCATCAAATCCCTTTCGACCACACCCACCACAAAACCGGCAAGATCAAACTCGTCTTCCTTCATCGTTCCGGGATGTTCCGCAGTCTCTCCTCCCAGCAAAGCTGCGTTAGACAACTTACATCCATGGACGATTCCGGCAACGATTCGATCCATTTTCTCAATATCCAATTTTCCGCATGCTATATAATCCAAAAAGAAAAGAGGTTCCCCCCCGCAAACAAGAATGTCGTTCACACACATCGCAACTAAATCGATTCCGATCGTGTCGAAAGTGTTCAATAATCGTGCAAGTTCTATTTTTGTTCCGACACCGTCGGTACCGGAAAGAAGAACGGGTTGGTTGTATTTTTTAAGAATACTTACATCGTAAGCTCCCGCAAAGCCGCCGAGGCCGCCAAGAACTCTGGGACCATGGGTAGATTCTACGTTTCGTTTGATCTTTTGTACGAACTCTCTTCCCTTTTCAGTATCCACACCGACACTTTTGTATGTGATCTTTTCTTCCATTCTCAAAGTTCCGATTCTTTTTTAGAATAGCTTGAAAAAGTCAAAATCCCTGCACACAAAAAAAACCGGACTCACAAGGAAATCCGGCACTTAAGGACAAAGATTCGGGAATTCAGGAAATTATTTCATTTGGTCGATCTGCTCCATTGCAGCCAATTCTTCTTTGGCAGCAGCTCTCGTTTTCAGATCCTTATCACCCGGCTTTAAATCCACAGCCTGCCCCGCTTCGACCAAAACCTTGATATTATCGGATTTGCGAGTAACTTCAACAGCCCCTTCGCGGACCGCAAACGTTCCGGTCTCGTCTTTCTTGTTCACTCTCCCCCAAAACTGAGTTCCTCGAACTGCCGCGACTACGGTAGGAGTATCGACAAGTAAACTCTGACCCTTCGTGAGTTTACTTGCTTTGATGAGTATATTTCCTTCAGAAACTTGAAAAGAAGCACTGTCCGCATTGAGAGCGGCTAAAGTCGCCGTGCTTCCACCTAATAGTCGGAAACTACCAAGTTTAGAAGTGAGATCCAAAACCGCATCCGAATCCGTTTTGACGGATTGCTTTTCGGTCACGTTTGCAAGTGGAGAAAGTTCTTTGCCGGTCTCCACTATGGAAGCCTTTCCCCTGAGAAAGGTTACGACTGCGTCTGAACTTTCCAACACCTTAGGTTTACATACAATGAAAAAGAATAAAATCGCGATCAGTAAACGGACCATAAATACTCCGATTCAATCCTCTATAGAGAAGTTTTCGTAATTATACTCTAATTCGCAAAAAACCAATCGAATTTTTAGAATAAAGTTTAGAAATTTATTTCAAAAAATTTAAAAATCACTTTAGAAATTTATTTCCATAGAATCGGTTTTCAAAAATCAGGCCGGAATCCTTTTCTGGAAGGTGATTTATACTTAGAACTTGTTCTCGAATTGCAAAAGTTCTGTCGCCAATCGAAAGTGGAATTCCTCATCGCTGTTTAAGATAAGCTTGTAAACGGATCCGGAAACTGAACTCCGATTCGAAACTCTTTGACGAACTTGTAAAGAATTCAATAGATGTTTTATCGTCCCAGAATTTCCGTCGTAAATCCTCACATTCGGAAAGTTTTTTAGAATTATATGTTTTAAAAAAATATAATGTGTACATCCAAGAACGAGGTTCTCCACGTTCTCCTCCCGGAGTTTTTTCAAAATAGGCCGAAGATATTTCTCTGCCTCGTCAAATTCTCCCTTATCCACCAAGCCGGCTAGACCGGGACAAGAAACGGGAAGAATCAATTCTTCCGCTCCCAATTCCGCTTTGAGCCTTTGTAATTTTTTCTCTCTTTGTGTGACCG
>NZ_QAJG01000013.1:37500-47500 GCF_003046425.1 Leptospira borgpetersenii serovar Javanica | reverse complement strand
ATAACCTTTTTCGTGAACGAAAAATCCACTCCCAAAAGAAGCCGGTCTTTCGCTCTTAAAATCGAAGTAATGATACGGACTGGTTATCGATTCGCTTTTTTTCGTTCGTATGGAAACCACCGAATCCTTGACGAAATGATAAACGTTTCGAAACGAATTCTGAATTTCGATCGCGGATTTTTGTTTTCCGGAGCTGATCGGCCTCCTATCGGAGAAAAGTGAAGACAACGAACAATCCTTCGGAAAAATCAGAACCAACATTAGAACAACGAAAAGAATTCCGTTGAAAACGACTACCTTTGGGAGTGAACGTATAAATTCCATGTTAGAACCTAAATTCAATTCCACTCGTTCGAAGAACAAGCCTAAATCGAAAATCAAAATCCAACACACCTTAATCTTAATTACTCTTTGTTTTGCTTTTGAAAATTGTGCGGGGTATCTTTGGCATTTAGGAACCGGACAACTCGACATTTTATTGAGACGACGATCGATCCGATCGATCCTTCAAGATGCGAACACAAAAAAAGAATTAAAAATCAAACTGCAACAAGTCGAAACGTTTCGAGAATACGGAATCAAAGAGTTGGGCCTGAATCCGTCCTCAGGATTTAAAAGTTTCGTAGAGTTGGACCGAAAGGAAATCGGTTGGCACGTCGCCGCCTGTTATCCTCTTAAATTAGAATCCTATACGTGGTGGTTTCCGATTGCGGGAACGGTTCCTTATAAAGGTTACTTCGATTTGGAAAAGGCGAAAGAAGAAGAAAACAAGCTCAAAGAAAAAGGATTCGATACGAGGATCAGAATCACTTCAGGCTATTCCACTCTCGGTTGGTTTGAGGATCCGATTTTTTCCTCCCAACTAAACGATACGAAACCCTACGAAGTCGCCTCTCTCGTGTTTCACGAAATGGCGCACGCTACGGTCTATTTTCCGGGAGATTCCCTATTTAACGAAAGTTATGCGAGCTTTATCGAAGAAGAAGGAACGCTCCATTTTCTGGAATCCACGGAAGGAAAAGAAAGCCCTATCAAAAAGGAGATTCTTTTAAAAAAGGAAGAATCGAAAAAATTAAGAATTTTTCTCGTGGAAACCGCAAGTCGTCTGCAAACGTTATACGCCACTGACAAAAACGATTCCGAAAAACTCGAAGGCAAAAAAAGAATCTTGGAAGAATTCAAAAGTTCCCTTCTAACTGCAAAGGGAAAATTTAAAACGATTCATACGGAAAAACTGGCTTCTAAAAACTGGAATAACGAAGATTTTGTGGGTTATCTTCGTTATCATTCCGGTTCCGACTTTTTTCGAAAAGAATTCGAAAAAACGGATCGTAATTTCACCCAGTTCCACGATAGGATGAGATCCCTTATCGATCTTTCGAACGAGGAACGAAAGAAATTACTTGAGACGGATCCGTTAAAAAACGAGTAATGACCTATGTCGTACGTAGAAATTAAAA
This sequence comes from Leptospira borgpetersenii serovar Javanica, assembly GCF_003046425.1. GTDB lineage: Bacteria > Spirochaetota > Leptospiria > Leptospirales > Leptospiraceae > Leptospira > Leptospira borgpetersenii. The sequence goes on along the minus strand of NZ_QAJG01000013.1, from coordinate 46,040 downwards.
CTTCAAAACTCAACTTGGATTCAAATAGATTCTATAAAATGAGAATCGCATTCTATTCTTCCGAAATAAAACTGTTCGTATAGAGCCTATAACCGTTCCAAATTCGATCCAAGGGATAAATTTCCCTAATGGCGTCTAACGCTTCTTGGAATCGGTTATAAAGCGGAACTTTTGTTCCGCTGCGTTTGGTAAAACGTTTCAGAAAATCGACATGCGCCGTATCCGTTTGATCTCCGATAAAAACGACTCCCGGACTTAAAAAATTCTGACCAATCCAATAAAAAGAATCCCTATAATTCCGAATGTCATAACGTTCCTCTTCCAGAAAGGAGGAAGTAAAAATCCAATTTCCTTTTTTAGGAGTTCCGTAGGAATTTGGAAGTGTATTTCCACCGAAACTTAAATTCACCTGATTGACGATCTCCAGGGGTTCCTGCAAAATGTAAAGACGGCTTTTCGTATCAGAACCGAGTCTCCCCGAGCCCGCCTCGTAAACTTCGAGATCTTTTAAGGACTTCTTCCAACTTTCCTTAGACTTCGAACTTGCCAAAAATTGAATTTGATATTCGGGAGAAAATTCCTCCTTCGTGGAAAAAACGGGATTTGTAACGAGAGATTTCGGATCGTTGACGAGATAAAATCGATCCTCGGTTCTTGGAACCAAAGGAATTCTAAAATGATACGAACTCAAATAAAGATAGGTAAGTTTATTTTTTGCAAGTTTGATATTTTTTCTATATTCGTTTTCAAGTTCCTCCCTAAGCAGAACCTCGTAACCTCCTCTTGCCGCCTCTTCCAAATATTGAAATAAGGAAACCCTAAGTTTACGATTGTCTTTAAAAGCAAGATCACCTTTGGACTTCCCATTAATAAAGCGTATATAAAAAGACTCGAGTCCCAGATCCATCACGGCAAGAAACTCCTGATCCGGTGGAAGTTTCTCCTTAATTTTCTCCGCAACGGATACAAAAACGGGAATATCCTTGTAATCGGGATTGGAATTTAAAATCAAAGGGCGGGTAAGAGATAAAAGATCCTTAGCCACGGCGAGATCAAAGAATACCTCGGAATTGTTTTTTTGAAAACAGATCTTTTGTAAATACGTAATCAAATCTAGGAGTTCGATCCTTTCTTCGTAACTAAAATGTTTTCCTCGTTTGGATCGAATCGTGGAATTCAAGAACTCGATAAAATCCCTCGGCGCCTTTGCCGACGCTTTTTCGTAAAGGGACAACCATTCCGTTTTTTCGCCTCCGCCTTCGAGCGAGGAGATCTCACCTCGGTGGAAAAGGTATTTATTCATTAGAATATTCTTATCTTTGAATATTTTTTCGTATTCCGAATCCGCCGCAAAACGTGATCCGATTTTATTCATCCAATCCTTACTCTTGGACATTTCCCCTCTTGAAAATAAGGCCTGAGCGTAACCGAGCGTCATACGAAGAGCTCTGGATTTTGCCCCGCGATTCCATTCGTATTCCACCAAAGACTCCGCGAGCAAGTCGACTTCTTCGTTTTCTTGAAACGGAACCGAATATAAAATCAATCGGTACAAAAGACTCCGTTCTTCCGCATCCAAGGATTCGAAAAGTTTGGAGGAATTTCCGTAAACCGCAGAGTAGAGGGAATACGGGGAAAACCAGGCTCCCGTGATCTCCCTTTTCCAATTTAGAAGTAATCTTTCTCTAAATCTCCCGGTGTCGTCTTCCTTCCTCTTTAAAACTTCGAGCGCATCTTTCCAATTTCCGGAAAGAATCATATATAATTCTTCTTTTCTATGGATTTGATTTTTAGAAAGAGCCACACCTTGTAAAAAATACTTTTGCGCATACAATCCTTGCAGAATCTCCTCCACCCCCCTTATTTCTTCGGAATCGCCCGATCTTTCCAAAGCGAGTTTTCCGGCAAACTCCCCGATCTCCGGCTCGTAGTTAGTTCTTGCAATTTTTAGAATATTCTTATAATATAAATAAGGATCGTAAAAAGGGGAAATGTCCAACACCTTCAACGCGAGCGGAGCCACGGGAACTCCGTTCTTAAACGAATACAACGTCTTCAGCAGATCTTTCTTGGAGGAATCCACCACGTTTTCGAAAGTATAAGAATTACAATCGGAAAGATTCTTATCGAGATAGCAGGTCAAAAGTGCGGAAAACAAAATGGAATCCTTGACGGAATCTTCTCCAGCATTATTCAAAAGATCACCGTAGATTTCCTTCATCGTAGTTCCCGGAGAAAGTTTCCACCTTAAACGGAGCATATCCAATTCTCCAAAAAGGTCCGCACTTTCCGTTTTTTGAAAAGATCGGTTCGAAAACGCGTAGGTATAAGCCTCTCTTAAATTCTCTTTTCTTTCGTTGTTTCTAGCCAAAACATGCAAATTTTCAGAGGTTCGGTGCGTTTCTTTTTTCCTCAAAACGCTCGAACCTAAAAATAAACTTCCGGGAACGAAATCGGACAAAACTTTTTCCGGAGCAACGGCTTCGCAGGAAGTATTCAAAAGGCAGATTGAAACATTACGAATTCCTGATGCGTTTAACACTTCGTAAACCTCGGAAATTTTTCCGAGATCGAATTTCGTTTTTTCGTAGAAAAGAGCGGAAGAAATCTCGCTTCGATTATGAAAAAGATCTCGAATCGAAAGATTTTGTGCGGAAAAACTTTCTCCGAAAGAATTATCCCCACTGATACTCGGAAAAGGAGCCACGAGCATATCCGTATCCAGAAGTCTGGTTAAAATCCGATTGGTGGCGATTTTTCTTACGGGAAGAGTCGAATCGTAATTCGGCGACCCTTCTACGATAGCAACGTTACGCGCTATTCTTTTATCTTTTTCTTGAAGGGGCCTCAAATGAGAAGGTCGGAAAATTAATGAGAATCGTTCCGGAAGGATATTGCGAATCCTTTCAAAATCGATATGATCTCCCAGTTGTACAAACCAAATCTTCCGAGAAACAAACGGAATTTTTCCCGAATTGGAGATCCGACTTAACACCTCTTCCAACTTCCCGGTTTGATTTAAATACTCTTCATTGGATGCCGTAGCACGGTAGATCCTTACCTTATCGCCGACAAATTCGATTCTGAGATAACCTTCATCCGAGTTAAGCAAAGCGGTCACGGCAGGTTCTTTCGAAAATATACCAAGATATCCATCCAAACTCGGATTTTTACGATTTATAACGCCAAGCTCTTTTTCCAAATCCTTAGAAAGGTCCTGATATTCCTTGAGTAGACCCTCGGATTTTTCCTTTTTTTCCAACGCATTCTGAATCGCGGCATAGACAAATTTTTGTTTTCTGACGATATTTTGCAGTCTTACGACATCGGCCGTAAAACTTGGATCTTCCGATTCATGAGGAATTCTTATAAATTGACGGTATAGATTCAATTTGTGAAGCAGATTTAAACTTTGAAAACCTTCGGGAAACCGACCCAATTCGAAATCGAGCTCTGATCGTATTTTAAAAAGTTTATATATTAAGAAATATTTAAGTTCGTTTATCAAATGAGGATGAGACAGCAAGAGGGCAACAGCACGATCGACCTTTTCCTTCGCTTTGGAATGACTTTTTTCCTTTCTATAAATCTCCGCCTGAGTCACAAGCGTTTCGACCCATTCTTGGATATAGTAAAATTCGTTTGCAGATTCGGAAGTTAGATTCAAGGTCGCAATTGCTTTTTCCGTATCCCCTAATCGAACGTAAAGATTTGCCCTGCTGATTGAATATGACAACCTTTCTTTTCTTGTATATGGATCCTCCGCAAGGCCTACAACCTCTTTAGGAATCATTGACGGATTCTCTAAAAGCCCGGCCGCCCGGCCGAACAACTCGAAACCGGATAGGACATCTCCGATTCGAAAGAATTGTTCTCCCTGATAGTAATAAACCAGCGCTAAAGTTGGATCGTGATCGGGAAACGAATTATAAAATTTTAATATACATTTTTTAGTTTCAGAATGAATCACCTCCTCTTCATACCGAGTATCGCCCAAACAATCTTTTACAAAATTATATTTGGAGGAAATCAAACGTTCGGAAGCAGAACGTAGATTTTGCAGCTCCAGTTCGGGATCTTCTTCCGTATTTTCCAAATGTCCGAAGTAAGAATAGAGTCCTCTTTTAAAGGATGTTCTTGCCTTAGAAGTAAACCCCTTTTCGATTTCAAACTTCTCAGCTTGTTCGTAGGCTTCCATTGCAGTCTTAAATTCATTCCGTTTAAAATGTAAATACCCCAAATCGTTGAACGAATTGGATCGGATGAAAGAAGCCGCTAACGTAGAACCCAAATTTTTCGACTTTACGTAAACCAGGCGGGAGTTGATCTCTTCGATAGCTCTTTCGATTTCCATAGACGCAACGAGATTATTCACTCTGATTCCACTAGTCATCAAAGGCTGAAACTTAGGAGAAATCGCCTCCGGAAACCTCCCTTCACCCGAAATACGAACTCCGTCCGGAAGAGCGGCCTCCCAAATCCAATCCCAGATGTAATCCCAAAATTTGAGTTTTACACCCTTGGAAATCCAACCAGATCCTGACCGATTTGCGAGGATTTGCTCGGCTTCAACTAGATGAGATTCCGATAATTTATACTTTCCTAATTTTTGGTAACAGAGCGCCAAGCCGTTGTGGAGATTGACCGGATCGATCCATCCGTTTTCCCCATTCAAAGAAAGTGCGTCCTTATAGTAAAAAATCGCGTTTGTATACTCTCCGGATTCCATATAGGAAAGGCCGGTTAACGTGAATAAAAGTGCGAGTTTGAGCTTGTATCGTTGTAGTTTTTCCGCACTGCCCTTTCCAACCAAAGTTTTTTTAGATTCGTTTTCAAAATACAAGTCGGAAGCGGTTTTGAGTTTTTGAACCGCCGACTTATAATCGGCTACATAGATCGAAGATCTCGCGGAATTAAATAGGAATATCACCTTCTGACGATAATCTTCGAACTGTGTTTTGGAGATGATATAATCCGCTAGGGAATCCACTTTCGAATACTGTTCGTTGGCTTTCGGATAATTCTTCAAAAGAAAATAATTGTTTCCAAGATTCAGCCTTAGATCGGAAAGGGCCTTCTTGTTTTCGAAATTTTCCCCCAAAAGCTCCAGAACCTGACTGTAAAGTTCGATGTTTTCCTCAAAATTTTTTTCCGGAAAATATTTCTTATAAATACTTGCATATCTCTCTTCGTCGTTCGGTTGATCCTCTTCGGATTTCCTGCTCTTCAAAATGTCCACATACTGGTACATCCAACCCAAAAGTTGATAAGCCTCGTAATATCTAGGATCCGCGAAGATGATCCATCGTAGCTCGTATTCGGCTTGTTTAAAATCCCTAAGGATCTCCTCTTTTCTCGCAGGCGTCATCGAGTTGGCGGCGTTGTAGTACGTCTCTCGAATCACGCTCCGGTTGACTAAATAATACGAATAGCCGTATAACGTCGCTAAATCCAAGACGGGCCTGGATCTTGGAACCGCGACCTTATAATATTGATTGATATAACCGAGTCCCTCCTCCGAAAGCGGATCCACGCCGGCAATATCGATCACATTGAGTTTATTCAAAAGCGCTTTTTGTTTTTCTTCGCTTAAGAAACCAGAAAGTTTGAAGACGGAATCCACCATCATCCTCTGATAATAAATCGCATATTCCTTATATAGGGTTTCTATAAATAAGTTTCTATTTTTTACGAGAAACATATTTTCAGTATTGTAAAAATAGTGAAAGGCCGCGTCCTGAAGATTTCCCCTACGGTCGTGATCTCTCGCTTTGTTCTCGAAATAAACGAAAGAACGTTCGATTTCCTTTTCATCCAAGTCCACGCCGAGAAGGGGATCGTACTTTTCCAAATAGATCCGAAGTTCGTCAAAAGACTTCTGAACTTCTCCGAGTCCTTTGAAGTTATCCGACTTCAAAAGATGTACTTTTAAAAAAAGAGGATCGGTCTCCGCAACGTTCGATAAAAAAGTATTCAATAAAGAATTACTTTCCTCAAACGAACCTTTTCCGTTCAAGCCGAGAGATTTAACGTATAAAAAATATTGAAACAACCTAGGAGATTTTTTTTCGAGGGAATTAGATACGATTGAAATTTCCGCTGCATTTGTTCGTTCTAGAAAATTATTTCCTACTACCACTTCCCGATCGATCTGTTCATAGAGAAGTTTTAGTTCTTCCTTCCCGGTCTGAGGGTCGTTGGCAACTTGAAAAAAAGATTCGGGAATTTTATACCCGTGTAGCGACGCGTTTTTGTATTGTAAATCCCCCGACTTTCGATAGATATCCCGAATCCGATAGTAATCCGGATAATGATTTAGAATTTCATTATATACTTTCAAGGAATGCTGAAAATTTCCGGACTTACGGGCCAAATCTCCTTCTTCCTCCAAAAGGGAAGCCAGAAGATTATTTTCCACTTTTGAAACGGTTCGAATTTGTTCATAATACTCCCTGAGTTCTCGGATCGCAAGTGGAATCGAATTCTTTTTTTCTTGTGCTAGTAAAAGTCCGTATCCAAGTCCGGTAACCGGGTTGAAACGAGAGGCTGAAATTTCTTTTTTAGCACCTTCCGCGATTGCAAATCTTCCGGAATTTTTCGCTTCTTCGTATTTCAAAAGAAGGGCTTTGGACCGAACCAACGGGTAAATCGGGTCTTTGGAAAAGTAAAACTCGATCGCATCGATCGCCAAAAGAAAATTTTCGAAACTTTGTTTATCCTTATATTGTAGAGCGAGTTCGTATTGAGAGATAATATTTTTTTCCTTTGGCACGGCGCCAGAAGCGGGAATAAAATAAATATTTAGAGTATTATAATATGCCGCCGTAAACAAAATCGAGCCACCGTTAAACGAAGAAAATCTAGAGTCAAATAAAGAATCATTTCCGGAAGTCAACTGACGAACCTCTCCCGTCCTCAAATCCTTTCTTATAATGAGACTATTATCCCTTTCGTCCAAACGTCCGTTTTTATTCGTGTCGTTTTGAATCGAAGTATAATATAAATACCGCTTATCGTCCGAAAGAGAAGGAGAAAAATTAAGGTATGAATCTTTTGTAAGCCTTTCACTTTTTCCGGACATAAGATCCAAAAGATATACGTCACCGGAAGGGTTTTCCTGATACGAAAGATAGACGATTGATTTACCGTCGGAAGACCATACCGGCGAAGCCCCGCCATTTTGAGTCAATAATTTCATCGGTTCCTTGCCTTCCGTATCCAGGACGACTAAATTCTGGATTCCAGGAGTCAAACGATCCGTGGAAAACACCAAATGACGGCCATCAGGGGCAAAAAAAGGATCCGTATCCACGTTTGAATCCTTTTTCCCGGGAACATCAAAATTACGGTTTGTTAATATTATAAAATCAGAATTTATAAACCGTTTTCCCTCTAAGATTTTTTCGGCCCACAAACCCGGATTCATCTCAAGCAAAACCAAGTCCCCGGAAGAGTCGTATTGTTCAGATACGAAGACCAATTTTTTTCCGTCCGGACTGATCGCCGGTTTAAACTCCGGCGCAGGATGTGCGGTAACCGGAACCGTGATTGAACTTTTCAAATCACGAAACCAAATGTCGTAATTTCCCTTTTGACCGGTCGTATAAAAAAGATACCTCCCATCGGCCGTCGTAGAATTGTATAAATTATTTCCCCTCTGTACGGTAAGAGGAAACGGTTTTTCGTTTTCCGGTGTGAAATAATTTACGGCGATGGAGGAATAATTGAACTCTATGGGTTTAATCCTGGAGGATGCACGAAAGATAGAACAATGATAAAGAAAGAAAAAACAGAGGAGGAAGGAAAATCGAATCATAACCTATTCCTTACGCACCCATTTACCGGGCGACTTCTCGTAGTATTCCCCTTTTTCCACAAGACGATACCAAGTCTGTTCGAGATGAATTTTTAGGTGTTCCGATTTTTCTTTCGTGTCCGTTTTAGAACCCAGTTCGGAACGAAAGGCGGTCACCTTACCTCTATGTTCGTTGATAAGTGTAACTAGGGAATCGATCTTGGACTTCACTTCCTTTTTGGAAAGGTAATTCCTAATTCCCGCTTCCAACGCGGCCGGATTGATCCTGAGTTTTCCATCAAGCCCTTCGGCTAAAAAACCCTCTTCCTTCCAGGTCTTGACTTCCGGGGCCAGATACGCGAGAATTTTTAAGGACATTAGAATATCCTTATCTCCTCCGGCGTAATTATCGCCCGAAAAATCCCTTTTCCAAACTTCGGAGCCCGCAGAGGAAGTTTTGACCGAAGAAATCAGCCATCCGTCCTTTTCCAAAATTCGATCCTCTCCGATCATCTGTTTTTCGGAGGAGGTCTGCGTCTGGGTAAAGGTAATGGAAGGAGATTTAATGATACAACCCGTTAAAAACGAACACGATGCGAAGAATAAAAACATTAGATTTTTCTGATTTAGAATTTCGCATTTCATCTTAGGATTCTCCTTATTGATACGCATCGATTTCGGATCTTGCTCTTTTTAGGAAATTCGCAAGCGGCATTCTCTGTTGCGAAATCTGGCTATTTTCCAA
>NZ_QAJG01000013.1:12500-32500 GCF_003046425.1 Leptospira borgpetersenii serovar Javanica | reverse complement strand
ACCCTACATACTACGGAAGCACCTTCTTACAGCCTTTCCTCCATGCTGGAAACGCAAGGAATGTTCTTTTTATTATGGGTTTATTATATTCTTTACAAAATCTACAGTTGGACCGAACAAAATCCCTTTCGTTCCGAGTTTGACAAAACCGAAAGGATAGAACTGTCGGTTTTCCTTTCCCTTTTCGGCTTATTTTTTACGAAATATCCGTATGGACTTCTTTTATTCATAGCAATCTTTCTGTATGAGATCGTTTCAAAACCGAAAGAATATTTTGAAATTCTAAAGTTTTCTTTGGCTCAACGGTATAAGGGTTTTAGAAGACTTTTTATTGTCATAGTAGTGTTGCTCGTATTTTCCCTTCCTATCTTAAGAGTAGTTACGAACATCAATTTGGATCAGAGACAGTTCAAACTCATCATCTATTATTGTACCGTTTTGTTGTTCATCGATTTTAATCTTTTTCTCTATAAAAGAAGGGAAGAATGGAAACGGATCGCCCCCTCTTCGATTCGGATAGTTTACCTGTATGCAATCGCTCCGTCCTTGACTTGGATTTTCGCCAACCCGGATAGGGTGATGAGTCTTATCAACGCACAGATGATCGTAAACGAATACGTGAAAAGTTTTACTCTCGCTTTATTCTCATCCCCGACGACTACAAGCCCGGTCAGCCACGTATTTCAAGAACCTTGGATCTTTCGGTTTTTTTTCTTCGGAGTCGCCGTTTTAATTTTCTCGTTCTTCAGAGAAAAAATCAAGACAGGCAACGGAAATCCCGTTTCCTCAATCACGCGGACTCTCAAAGATCCGTTAGTCGCAGTGACAAGCATTCTATTTTTGCAGTACATCATCATCGACCTGACCACGGGTAACAAACAGTTACGACATGTGTTCCCTCCTCTGCCCGTTCTGTTTACGATTCTTTCCCTTTGGGTCTTCCGTTTTATCGAAGATACATCTAAATTCGTTCGATACACCGCGATAGGATTTGGGCTTTTCGTTTTTATATGGGGCGGAAGTCTTTATGTGAGAGAAGGAGGACTTTTAAGAGACAGCTTTGAAAAGGTTCAATACTTCTGTTTGAAGGGTTTCCAAACCGACCTATTTCAACCTGCAAGAGACTTAGCAACTAAGATTTCTCCGGAGGGAAAATACATCGTGTTTAACGGATTTCATGAAGATTTTAATTTCGATAAAAAAGGAAGACTGGTCGCTTCCGAAATCGATCTTCTCATGAGAATGAAAACTTTCATCAAAGGAAAATATCGAAACGACTCCAGACACAAATGGAAATCTTGGGACGAATTTTCATCCGCTCTAATCATCTCTCCTACCTGCGGTCAAAAAGAAATGATGAATAAGTTTGCAATTCGTTCCGCGGCGGTCGGAAAAAGTACAACTCTCAAAAAAGAATACAAGCATCCTTCCGGAGATTTTTGTCTGAGGGAGTATTCGATTCAGTAATCAAAGTCCGATAGGACAACACCATAAAAACGGATAGATTTGTAAGCGATACCTTTCCTTTCAAACTCTTCGGACTCGTATAACTCCAATTCGTCGTAATAGAGAAAACAGTAGATACTGGTTTTTCCTTTTTATCTGTGTGTATATCGATCGTTTACGATTTTTAAATCCAATAAAAGTTTGAATAACTCTCATTTTCAAAAATACAAAATGAAATTGTGAGAGACATACAATCCAATTCTCCCGAAAAGAAATATTAATCTTTTCTAAAGTATTTGGAGTTAAAACCAGCTAATCGTTAAAAAAGATTGTTGTGTTAAAAAATCACACTCTAAAACGCCGGTTCTTAGTTGATTCAATTTCCAACAGAGTTAACCGTAAAACATATGACAGACGGTAAAAGTCGTATGTTTCAATCTTTTCCTTTTCATAATACAATTTTACGAAGTTTACTTTAGAGCCGGTCTCAAAACCTGAAGAAAAATATCTCTAGACGATCCAGCAAGTTTTTAAAAAACGTGAGAGTTTCCATAGAAACCGTCGCATTGGCGGTTTTCTCTCGTCGTTTAAAATTGTAATACCCCTACATTCCTAAGGTTTTGAGACCGGCTCTTATCTGAAGTAAAGGTCCAATAGTATCAACTAACGTAAGTCAATTTCCATTTGAAATCCTCTTTAAGACGACAAGATCGTCTCCCCAAAGCCCCTGCCAAACGCCTGCTTTCAATTCGCGAAACAAAAAATAACCGCTGGGAGTTTCTTCGCCTTTTCTTCTAAGCTGAAGACCTTCCGCATCCTCTGAAATGTACAATTTCGTTTCGGAACTTTCTTCCAAAAGAACCGCTTCTCTTTCACTGATAAACCGAATATGAATCGACGGAACAAGCGGCGAAACTCTCCAGGTCCCAATTAAATCGATTTTTGTTTTCGAACTCGGACCGACTATAGTTTGAGAATCGCCGAAAATGAAAAGATAAACACACCAAACGATTAAAACCGTTAAAAGAACTCCGGCCGTAATCAGAATTATTTGTCTCCGATCGATTCCAGTTTGCATTCGCCGGACTCCTCCTTAAACTTTCTACTGATAAAAGTATCGTTCAACTTTCCGTTCGCGCTGATTCGAATCCGATTGTTGTCTACGGCTCCGTAACCGGTAAGATCTATGGTCTCGTTTTTCCAAAAGATGTTTCTATAATAAGACAAGGCCGGTAAAAGATTGTGTTCGTATCCGAAATCAAAAGGTTCTCTAAGATTTAAAGGAAGAGATCTTTTATCTTGAAAACGGGAACGATTAAAACGCACGTTGTGCTGAACATTTAAAGAATTATGAAGCGCTAAAAAATCGTCTCCAAAAAGACGAATTGTGGTATCCGAAGTAATCGTTTCGGGAACAATCCAAGACCCGCAGAAACCATTTATCGGTTCTTCCCAAGGCATTTCAGTGACTTTCACTTTCAAATCCATATACGGATTGTCTTGCCCGAAAGTGAAGTTTGCAAACGCTTCCACGAATTGATTCTCATCTCGAAAACCTTTCATATCCAATCTAGAAAAGAACGGAACCACCCTTCCATCTAAAGTCGCTCTTCCGAGATTTTTTTCTTTAAATCGAAACGATTTTAATTTCCAATGTAAGGTAAAAGTCAAATATTCCATTAAGTACTTGTAAAATGCAGTTCTCGTCCAACGGATTTCAGGAATCAATTTTTCTTGCCGGGTTTTGATATCGGTTCGAATCCAATTCCTCCAAGAATGATAAATCGGTAGAAAGTCCTTTACCGAAACCCGATTCAATTCTAGATCCCATTTCCAATCGTTGTATAAAGGATAAAAAAACGCTCCGTTGGCTCTCGGAGATTTCTTCCAGCCGGTCTTGCCAGTAATCTGAGTCACGATCGATTCTTGAAAAAGAGAACCTTTCGCATTAAAATTCAAAAGATTTCCGGACGTGATATCAAGATTAGCCTGATCCAAATGTAAATCGAAGAAAGGGTCCTTCCAATGAAAACCGAGAACATTTAGAGATACGTTGCTTTTGATCCAATCTCCGTAATTACCGGACTCCTCCCATTTTCCCTTCAAACTCAATCGCCCTTCGAAAATTTCCAGATCTCCCGGGAGCTGAAAGATAGATTTTAATTCTTGAATGTTTTTCCAATCCGCAAAAATCTCCCAAGTCGCAAGTTTCTTGGCGTTAACATTGTATGTTAAACGAAACGAATTCTCCTCTTTCGAGAAGGTATGAATCTGTTTCTCACCGGTTTCGTCTAATGTTAAATCCATCTCATGAACGAGATCCGCGTCTTTAAGATCCGGAATTTTCAAACCCAAAGGTAAATCCTGAAGAATTTTTCCGGATACGTTCGTAAAGCGGTTTTTTCCTTTTACGGAAACCCTTTTTCCGCTCAAAAGAATTTCGTATTCCCCCGAAATTTTACCGGAACCAGGGGCGATTTTTCCGAATAAGGAATAGATCCCCCGCACTTTCTCCGCTCTAACATTCTGAAAACGGAATATACTTATGGACTCCTCCGAATTGAACTTGGTTTCGAAAGTTCCTTGAATGAACCTGGAATACGGAAAAGGGAATAAGGAATCTCCGACCGTAACGATTACACCTTCGGGTCGTTTGGTGATGATAATGTCGACTCCCTTAAGAGCATTGAGAACCTCTTCTCCTCCCCGAAAAACGGTAACCGTAGTGTTCATCAAACGGATTTCGGGAATATTGATCTTCTGGATGTAAGAGATAAGTTCGCCGGAAATTTGGTCCTCCAGGTCGATATTGATCGAAGAATCGTTTACGACGATCCCACGAACGAAAGGACGCCCCTTCCAGAGCCCACCGAGCTGGAATTGGATTTTATTCGTTCGAAAGAGAATATGATTGAGTGCAAAGTCCTCATCGGAGGAAATCCGAAAGTCCTCGAATACAACCGCGTTCGGGAAATCGTATTCCACGACTCCGAGAGTCACTGCACGTCCGAGTTCTTGATTGATGAAATTTCTGGAAAGTTCCTTTAAACCCCGAAGATCTAAAAGATAATTTCGCACGTAATAACCGACGGATTCCACCACGATTGCATGGATCGAAATCACCAAAAGAAATAGGATCAATGCGATCCTTATTTTTGGGTTTCTTTTAAAAAAAAGGAAAAAGGATCCGAATAAATTGCCGAAAGCAAAAACGCCGAGTTTTTGTCGAACTCGGCGCAATTGATCGAATGTTCGATTGTGAGAAGTTATCTTGGAAGAACCTGAGAAAGTTGGTCTTGAATTTCTTTCAGAACCGGACTTTCCGGAAATTTCTGAAGTCCCTCTTCCAAAACCATCTGACATCTTTTGAATTCCTTAATTCGCATAAAACTGTTGGCAACAGTTTCATAAAATAAGATATCCTTTTCAAAGTCTTTCTCTCTAGAGGCGCGTCCTAAAATACCGAGTGCGAGACCGTATTTCTCCTCTTGATAAAGAGCTTTTGCATACATCTTTTTGCGAATTGTGGATTCGTAATTTTTATCCACGGACTCGGACTTTCTAAAATGAACGATTGCGTTCTCGGTATCATTGATCCCCAGATACGCAGTTCCTAAGTAATGATCCAAGTGTTCTACGTCTTTTCCTTCTTTAGAATTTTGGATTTCTTTTAAAACGATAGTCGCTTCCTTATAAGCTTCCATTTGAAGCAGTAATTTCGCTTTTTCCATGAGTAAGGAAGAACGTTTTTTTTCATCCAAAGAAGAAGAGGAAAGTTGAAAATCAATTCCTTGAATTTTAGAACGGATTGCGGATTCCAGAGAAGGATTGGAATCTTCGGATTTCTGACCGCTTGCACAGACAGATAAAAGAAAGGAAGCCATTACCAAAGTGATTATTTTTGTATTCAACGTCATGCCTAAGATCCAGTTTTCAATTTTTCAAGCTCGGCGAAGAAATCTTCAGTCTCTTGCTGTCGAACCTCGTCGTTAGAAACCCAATCTAAAGTCTCCGGATCAATTTCCATAAGGAACCGGGAAGCCTGGGTAGCAATTTGCTCCCCAAATTTGCGTCGATTTGCGACCCCTGTCAAGCATAAATGCTTCCTTGCACGAGTCATAGCCACGTAGAGTAGACGTCTTTCCTCATCCACCGAGGATTCCTCTATCAATACTCTAGAGTTAGGGAGAATTCCCTCTTCCATACCGGGAACATAAACCGATTCGAATTCCAGACCTTTCGATTGATGGATCGTGAGAAGTTGTATCCGATTGTCTTTCTTATCCTCATCGGAAGGAATCTCGTCTTCCATGAGTAAATTCAGCCGGTTGATAAAATCGAATAACGTCGGCTTTTCAGGAGAATCATGATTCTCTTCGAAGTAAGACATCATATTTACGAGTTCGGAAAGATTAAAAGTCCGAGCCTTGGCTACCTTCTCATCCTTTTCTTCGAGTAGAATCTCTTTTTCAATTCCTATTTCCTGAATGAACTCCCGGAGCGCAAAGTACATCTTAGGCGTCGTGGAGAATTTCTTTTTTGTCCTCTCGACGAGGTTTACAAAATTGTAAATTTCGGACTGAATCTTTTTTTGCAGACTCGGAATAAAATCGGGGGACTCGCAGATTCGGAATAAAATCTCGTATAAGGATTCCCCCGTTTGGGAAGCCTTCTCGTGAATCAAAGAAACACTTCCTGGTCCGATTCCTCGCTTCGGATAATTCAAAATTCGAAGTAAAGAAGCGTCGTCCCTTGTATTCGCAATCAATCGGATGTAGGAAATCATATCCCGAACTTCTTTTCGATCGAAAAAATTATATCCTCCCACGAGCTTATAAGGTATGGATCTGCTTCTTAATTCCTCCTCGAAAGGCCGCGTTTGAAAATTGGTCCTGAATAAAATCGCGATCTGACTTCCCACTCTCGCATCCTTGATAATTTCCTCCCGAATACAATCCACGATGTAAGCCGCCTCGTCTTTCTCATCCATTCTTTCCAAATAACGGATTTTTCTTCCTCCGGAAATGGAAGAGAACAATTCTTTCGACCTTCGGGAAAGATTCTTTTTGATAAGCGAATTGGCCCCCTGAATGATCACCGAAGTCGATCTATAATTTTCCAATAGACGCACAACGTTCGCCTCGGGAAAATCCTTCTCGAAATTCAGGATGAGGCTGAGATCCGATCCCCGAAATGCGTAGATGGATTGATCGTCGTCTCCGACCACACAAAGATTCCGATTCTCTCCCATGAGAGCTCTTAAGAATACGTATTGTGTTTGATTTGTATCTTGGAACTCATCCACCATGAAGTATTGAAACTTCTTATGATACTCTTCGCGGACTTCCGCAAAATCCCTAAGCAATATTCCCGGTAAAAGGATAAGGTCGTCGAAATCGAGCGAGTTCTGCTCTTTGAGTGTAGTCTGATAACTGTCGTAAATTAGGTTGGCGATCTGATCGGACTCCAAAAGCGAAGAATCCAGATATTCTCTGTAAGCGGGCCCAGAGTTTTTGATCCGAGATATCTTACCGAGTATTTCGGAAACTTTCGCTTTTTTCAATTCCACTTTATTAGCAATCAATAATGTAGTTAAAAATCCTTCCTGATCGTTCTGATTCATCAATAGAAAAGGTTGTTTGTATCCCAAAAATCCGATATGTTTCTTGAGTATGTTCAAGCCCAGAGAATGAAACGTAGATAAAACAATTCCTTTGAGTTTTTGTTTCGGAATCATCTTTCGAACCCGTTCTTCCATTTCCCTGGCACTCTTATTCGTAAAAGAAAGTGCTACGATTTTGCCTGCGGGAACTCCCACGTTTTCGATTAAATGCGCAATTCGATTCGAGATGACTCGAGTTTTTCCGGAACCGGCTCCGGCAAAAATGAGGAGCGGTCCGTTCACGTGACAAACTGCTTTTTCCTGTTCAGGGCTTAGTTTCATGAGACATGTGACATAATGAGAGGGGGAAAGATTCTGTCAATCTTGTACATCCGGGAATTCTCTCCAAACCTCACCACTAAAATACGACCCGCACTCTTTGAACACTCCCGTATTGTTTTGTCTCTTGCCTTGAATACACTTTCGTCTTTTTTAGTTTCCGAAAATGTGGGAATTCCTACGTTTTAGATGCCATGAATCATTTGTCCCTAGGGAGGTTTGCCCTAACGTTGCAACCCATATCGGGAGTAGTAGCTTGAGTTTTCTTTTTGGCCAGCGTACTTCTTATTTGAGGGAAAATGGACAAAAGCTGCAACCGCTAAAAAGAATCAAGCCGCCAATTACCTCGGAATGGCCGTTTTTTAGGAGGCTATTGCGAGAATTTAACAAACATGAGTCGGCGTAACAAATGCGAAAGCGTTTATTATGCTGCAATCCGTAGATTCCTATCATTCTTGAAAATGAAATCCGAGTATGATATTCTTGGTTCGACAAGTCACTTGAGGAAACAAAAGCATCTCGCTCCCTACCATAACCTTACCCACAAGTATTTGGATCTCAATATAAATCTGTCGGAATTACGACAAATCCACTGTAAAACTTACACCTGCAAATGATTTATAGAGAGCGTTGCATGAGTTTTCCCTAATTTTGGGAGGAGGAAAGAAAGGCTTGGAGGACTTTCCACTATGGAAAATCATACTTCTTGCAAGTAAAAAGCCTCATTCTTGTCGGAACACTTCAAAAATGTGCGTTTGGATCCTTCTGATTCTAAAGTCCTCTTCAACTTGTGGGTAAGGTTATGGCTCCCTACGGGTCGCTCGATAGATTGATCGCTCTCTGAACTCGAAGCATAACACTCTCTATCTCCTACAATTACTTGGATCTGAAGAAATCCGTCGGAACTCCGACAATCCTCCGTGAAACAGACTCGGCCCCACCCACGTTTTGGGTGGAGGGGAGAGGCGGTGGGAAGACTCGGGAGATTTTTTCTCTATCAGAAAATCATACTTCTTGCAAGTAAAAAACCTCGTTCTTGTCGGAACACTTGAAAAAATATGCGTTTTAGATTCTTACAATTCCAACCCAACTTGTGGGATGATCTGAAGAACTAAAGGCAGAGAGCTTTCCTGAACTCAGGTGCATCGCTCCCTATGGGTGCTTCTGCAGGTCGCTCTGCAGGATTTCGGACAAGTTCTTAGAAAAGATTCTTCAAATTCAAGAATGTGTTCATTCACCGTTGAAAATTCAGAAACGCTTTTTCTAAGTCCCGAATGACCATTTCTAATTTGTGAATGAGGTGCAGTTTGTCGGAATTCTCTCTTGGAGAAAAAAACCTAGTTTGAAAGAATGGAACCTTTCCACCTGGAAAAATACGATGGTGGAAAGGAATGACCGAAATTTCGACGTCTTGCATGATAAGAATCAGTCTCACCCGTATCGAAATTTCCGAAACAATCCAATGCTTCACTCTCTAAAAATCACTCTCGACAAAACCTTCTCCACTGAAAAAACTGAATCATGCCAAGTCCCGTTCGAGTACTGTCCGACCGAACAATCATCAATTTACCCGTTTTAAAAAAGGAGATCCAATGAAACCTTTTTATCCGGAAGAATACGACCCTCATTCGAATCTTTGGTCTAAAAGGGATCGAAGAGATCTAATCGCCACACCGATTTTCAAGCTTGTCTCCTGGCATACCACCTCTCCCGACAAAAAAATCTCCAAAGACTTTTTTCATCTGGAGTCTTTGGATTGGGTGAACATAATCGCAACCACCCCGGAAAACAAGATTCTTCTCATCGATCAATACAGACACGGAATCCACCGTTTCAGTCTAGAGATTCCCGGAGGAATCGCAGAGAAAAAAACTCTTCTCGAATCCGCACAAGCCGAACTCGTGGAAGAAACGGGTTATGTGTCGCAAGATTGGGAATATCTAGGTAAGGTCACGGGAAATCCCGCGATTCTAAACAACTGGTGTCATACTTTCATCGCCAGAAACGTTCGTAAGCTTTACGACCAAGATTTGGACGACAGCGAACAAATTGAAATTTTTGAAACCCCCATCCGGAACATTCCCCAATTGATCGCCGATAACATTCTACATCACGGAATGATGGTCGCCGCTCTCGGAATGTATTTTATCAAAAACCCAATCCAGAACTAAAATGACTCAAGCCAAAACAAAACACGATCCCTTTCAAGCCCTGAAAATTTCAGATTACCGTTTTTTCCTTTTCGGTAAATTTATGGTGACTCTTTCCATCAGTATCCAAACCACCGTCGTTGGTTGGCAGATGTATCATATCACCGGAAGCAATTTGCACATCGGCTTTATCGGTCTCGCGGAGGCGATTCCTTCCATCACGATAGCCTTGTTTTCCGGTCTTGTGATCGATTCCTTTCCGAGAAAAAAAATCGTCACTTCCGCTCTGGGCCTTCTATCAATTTGTTCTCTACTCCTACTAATATTAGTCTTTCCTAATATGTCTTGGATCCTTCAAGAATCCGGCGTGTATCCGATTTACGGCGTGATCTTTCTTTCCGGAATCGCGAGAGGTTTTTTAAATCCGGCGACTGCCGCATTCCAAACCCAACTCGTGGATAAGGAAACATTTCCAAACGCCGCGACCTGGAGTGGAATCGCTTGGCAGACTTCCTTGGTCCTCGGCCCCCTTATGGGAGGCATGTTGATCGTCTTCGGACTTTACTTTGCATATTCGGTGGACCTTCTTTTGATGAGTTTCGGTTTGATTTTGATGTTACTCGTAAAAGGAAAGTCCATTCCTGAAAAACCGGAATCAAGCGAAAGCATTTGGGAAAGTTTAAGTTCCGGTTGGAAATTTGTTTCCACACACCAAATCATCCTCGGTGCGATCTCTTTGGATTTATTTGCGGTCCTTTTCGGAGGAGCAGTCGCACTCCTTCCTTCTTTTACGGAAAAAATTCTGGGACAAAGCCCCGAGATCTTCGGAATTCTTCGTTCGGCCCAAGGAGTCGGAGCCGTTTTATGCGCCCTTTTTATCGCCGCGAAGCCGCCTAAAAAACATTCTGGTTGGATCCTTCTGTCTTGCGTGTTTGGCTTCGGAATTTGTATCATCTTTTTCGGACTTTCCAACGATTATAGAATTTCGTTTTTCTGTCTTGCGGCCGCAGGTGCATTCGACATGGTCAGCGTAGTAATCCGTCACACAATCGTTCAAATGCACACTCCGGATCATATGAGAGGGAGAGTTTCCGCGGTAAGTTATATCTTTATCGGTTCTTCGAACGAAATCGGAGAATTCGAATCAGGTGTTACCGCGGAATGGCTCGGAATCCGAAGATCAATCGTCGCAGGCGGAATTCTGACTCTCTTAACCGTGGGATTTGTAGGAACAATCGCTCCCCGACTTCGAAAGATGCAACTGAAGGATATTCTTTAAAGATTCAATATAAACCCGACCCAGGCCGGTTTGATGAAAAGTTTTGTAGGAATTCTCACAAGCGACTTTTCATTTGCAGACCCGTAATTTCTGTAACGGGAGAATTTGTCCATAAATTTCATCCTGTAAGAAAATTCACAGAGATATGCCCGCAGTTTTTCAGAGAAAAGCCCTTAGAGGAATTACTATAGCCCAACGGGAATCGACTCTTTTAAAAGTAAAATAAAAGAAACGTTTCGTCGGGTTCGAAGAGATTCGCTGAGTTCACTGCCTCGAGTTTCTTTGCTTTACAAAGAGTCGCCCCATCGATTATGGTTATTTCATTCTCCAAATTCAAGCGCAACATTCTCCGCGGACCACGTTGCGGTTATTATAAAACGAGATCAAGAATAAAATCATATTTTTGAATATTCTTATTTTTGAATATTAAAGAAGGAACCGATGGATGCTCCCAATATACTTACCCAAGCAGAAGCCGTAAAGAGAGCTGAGCTGATCGACCAGGTCAGTTACGAAATTCATTTAGACCTCAAAGCAGGTTCTCCTACATATCAAGGAGAAACTAAAATTTCATTCTTTTATACCGGAAGGAAAAAAGGAAAACTCAAAATAGACTTCGTCTCGAAGAAAATCGAAGTATTTTTGTTAAACGGAAAAGAATTGAAGGAGTTCTCCGATTACTCGAAAACCGATTCTTTCCTAGATCTTCCGCAAGAATCCTTGAAACCCGGAAAAAATGAAATTAGGATTCGTTATACAAACGACTACAACCACAGCGGCTCCGGATTTCATCAATTCCAAGATCCTTCCGACGGTTCCGAATACCTCCACACGGATTTCGAACCTTTCGAAGCGCACCGAATGTTTCCGTGTTTCGATCAACCCGACTTGAAAGCGACGTACGAGCTTTCCCTTGTCGGACCGAAAGAATGGAAATACATTCACAACACTCTTCCCTCCAAAGAACAAATCAAAAAAGAAAGAATCGAAATTCGTTTTCAGAAAACCGCTCTGTTTTCCACATATTTATTCGCTTTAATCGCCGGTCCTTACGAAGCCTGGGAAGACCGTTATAAAAACGTCCCATTGAGGATTCTGTGCAGGAAATCCCTAGCCAAGTATCTAGATGCGGAGAACCTTTTTGCGATCACAAAAGAATCTTTTGGATTTTTAGAATCTTACTTCGATCTTCCGTATCCGTACGGAAAATATGATCAGATCTTTGTTCCGGAGTTTAATATGGGCGCTATGGAAAACGTGGGAGCCGTTACCTTTTCGGAACATTACATTTTTAGAAGTCCCCGTATTTATTCCGAGTATCTCGGAAGAGCCAATACGATCTATCACGAGATGGTCCATATGTGGTTCGGTAACTTGGTTACGATGAAATGGTGGAACGATCTCTGGTTGAACGAAAGTTTTGCCGATTATCTTTCCTATTACGCGATGTCCCACGGGAAATTATTTCCGGACGCTCTCGAACATTTTTACGTCCGAGAGGAATGGGCCTACAGAGAAGATCAACTTTCCACGACCCATCCCATAGCGGGAAATGCAGAAAACACGTTAGACGCAATTAGCAACTTTGACGGAATCTCCTATTCCAAAGGGGCTTCCGTACTTCGTCAGCTAATGTATTATATCGGGGAAAACACGTTCCGGGACGCGATGCGAAAATACTTTCGAAAATTCGCGAATTCGAATACGGTTCAAACGGACTTTTTAGATACGATGTCCGAAATTTCCGGAATCGATATTCGCAGTTGGAGTAAGGAATGGCTCGATACTACCGGAGTGAATACGCTTCTTCCCGAATGGAAAGAGGAACATTTGTCGGTCAGACAGCTACCTTCCGCAAAAAACGGTCTTTACAGAACACACGCTTTGGAAGTAACAATTTTTGCCCTCAAAGGAGAATTTTTCGAAGCTGTCTGGAGAAGTAGGATTGATGTCAAAGGACAAGAAACCATTCTCCCTTATAGTTTGTTTCAAAATACGGATTTTCATATAAGCAAAAACCCAAAGACGCAGGGATCTATCGTACAAACGACAAACCCCGACAAACAGATATCCGAATCTTCCGAGATCGTAGTGTTAAACACAAACGACTATGCATATGCAAAAACCTATCTTTCGAAAGACGGAATCCTTCTCTTAAAAACTTCCTTGAATAAACTGAAGGACCGTTTTGCGAGAAGAATCCTATGGGGCTCTCTGTGGCAGATGACGCGCGACGCGGAAATTTCTCCTGAGGATTTTTTGGAGCTTGTGTTTCAACAGGGGATTCATGAAGAGGATCTTTCCGTTTTAAGCAGTCATATATTGACCAAGGCCTCCTCTATCACGTCGAATTACCTGAAGAAGGAAAATAAGGATGAATGGTCCGCAAAGTTAAACGAACGAGCCAAGAAGGAACTCGAAAATCCTTCCGCCACGGAAGAGGAAAAAATTATCTGGTATAGAATACTGGAAAGTACATCCAGAACTCCAAATCAACTTTCCTACTTAAAGGACCTTTTAGACGGAAAGATCATAATCTCCGGAATTAAAATCGACCAAGAAAGAAGATGGAGTATTTTAACGAGGCTTTCCGCATTTGGAGATAAAAACGCGTTAGACCTCATTGCAAAAGAAGAAAAAGCGGACACATCCGATCTTGGCGCGAAAAAAGCATATGGAGCCAGAGTCGCGTATCCCGATCCAAAATCGAAATCCGCCGCTTGGAAAGAATTTACGGATCCTAATACAAAATATTCCACGGATATGCTCCGCTACGGAATGAGAGGTTTTTATTGGGATCATCAGGAAGATATCCTAAAAGATTACGAGAATTTATACTTTGAATCCGTGATCGGAATTTATAAAGACCGCGATTCCCATTTTTCTTCCGCATTTGGAAATCTCTTATTTCCAAGTTTGGAACCGAATCAGGCCCTCGTGGACAAAACGAACCGTTTTCTCAAAGGACAAAAAGAGATTCCCGCTCTTCTTAAAAAAGATCTCAAACAACATCGAGATGATTTGGAAAGAACCGTGAAAATTCTCGCCAAACAATGAACACTTTTTAAGGGGAGAAGTTTACGAGATTTCGGCAAGATTGAATCGTATTCTTACAAAACGAAACAGTTGAAAAATAAAATTGCGAGTAGAGGGACTCGAACCCCCACACATTTCTGCACCAGAACCTAAATCTGGCGTGTCTACCAATTTCACCATACTCGCGTGCGGTCCTTCCAATGTTCGTGAATCTTCTTTGGAGTCAAGCGGTTTCGTTGGAAAGCTTTTTCAAAACGAGGCGCCCGGATTTGGGACGTTTGTCAAAATACCCGCCGAGAGTTGTGCTCGTAATTTTTTTCCAAATTTTCGAGAATCCGATCATTCGATCCACTTTTGCAGATCCGCGAGATTACTCACCGGAAGTTTACAGGAAAAATTCTCACAAACATAAACGAGTGCGTTTCCTCCGCTGTCTCTCGAGTCGAACAAAGCGGAAAGTTTTCTCGCCTCTTCCAACTCATTCTCGTTCACAACGGCAAAAACCGAATCCGGTAGAAATCTGGTTTGAATCGCGGCCAAAAGATCCTTTCCGGAATTTGCATCCTTACGAATCAAAACGATTTCCTTAGAATGATATCTGTAAGTCCAGTAAGCCGAAAGCAAATGCGGATAACTGAGAGAATGGGTGGATAATTCTTTTGTAAAATACGAAAAGATCAACTCGGCGAATTTACGATAACGAACCGAATCAATTCCCAACAAGGACAATTTCACCAAAGAATAAGCAAGAGAGCTGTTCGCGGAAGGTTCCACACCGTCGTAACCGTCCACACTCCTCCGCAAAAGGACCTCGCCGTCGTTTCCTGTATCGAAGAACACACCCGCCGGGGAACGGAACAAACGAATCGCCTCTTCCATCCAAAGAACCGCGTTTTTCAGATAACGAATTCCGCATCCCGCTTCGAACAAAACGATCGAAGAGGAAATCATCTCCGCGTAATCATTACTATATCCTAATATACCCGATTCGCCGTCTCTGAATCGACGTAAAATCCTTCCGTCCGGATCGATCAGATTCCTTTCTATAAAAGAATACGTCTCCTCTGCGAGTTTCAAAAAGTCTTCCCTTCGAAACGCGATACCTGCCTTTGCAAGAGCTTTGATATAAAGACCGTTCCAAGAAGTAAGAATTTTATCGTCTCGTAGAGGACGAACCCTCTTGCTTCTTCTTTCCAGAAGTTTGGCCCTAGCTCTTTCCAAAACAGAATCGATCCGTTTCCATTCTTCTTCGGAAAGTTTTGTAGCCTCACCACCATAACTTTCATGCAGAATATTCTTTCCTTCGAAGTTTCCCTTGTTTGTTACGTTCCAAAATTTTTCCAAAATTCGAGAATCTTCTCCACAAACTTCCCGGAATTCTTCGAAATCCCAGATATAAAAAAGACCTTCTTCTCCTTCGGAATCCGCATCCTCCGCGCTACAGATTCCCCCGCCGACAATCCTCATATCCCTATGTAAATAGGAAATTACGTCGAGTGCAAAGGATTCGGCGGAAATTTTTTTAGAAACCTGGGAACATTCCACTAGAGTTTCCAAGAAGAGAGAATTATCGTAGAGCATCTTTTCAAAATGTGGAACCATCCAACGATGATCCGTGGAATAACGACAAAGTCCCCCTCCAACTTGATCGTAGATTCCTCCTCGTTTCATTGCAAGGAGCGTATTCTCCACCATCTCCAAAGCCTTTGGATTTCCGGAAGAATGATGATATCGAAGTAAAAACGAAAGTCCCATGCTCGGAGGAAACTTATTGACGTGATTGGTTTTAAATCCTCCGAACTCAGCGTCATAATAACTTTCGTAAAGAGAAAATCCGGAATTAAAACAATCCTTCGAGGGTAGACTTCCTTCTTCTTGCTTTTCTATGGCCCGTCCTTCTCCGGAATCTTTCAGATATCGGGAGAGCTCGGAGGAAGCTACGATCAATTCCTGTCGTTTCTCGCTCCAAACCTTTCTAAGAATATTCAAAACTTCTAAAAAACTTTTTCTTCCATATCCGGGTTCCGGAGGGAAATAGGTTCCTCCAGTAATGGGCTTCCCATCCGGAGTCAAAAAGATATTAAGAGGCCAACCGCCTTGTTGGTCCATAGCGTGTAACGCATCCATATAGATCCGGTCGATATCGGGTCGTTCTTCACGATCCACTTTGATCGATACGAAATGAGAATTGAGATAATCCGCGACCATTTGGTTCTCAAAGGATTCTTTTTCCATAACATGACACCAATGGCAGGTCGCATAGCCTATGGATAAGAAAATGAGTTTGTCCTGTTCCCTTGCTTTAGTTAAGGCTTCCTCACCCCATGGAAACCAATCCACCGGATTATATGCATGCTGTTGGAGATAAGGACTTTTTTCTTTTGAAAGTCGATTCGGACTACGGGAGCTGAATTGCATTGAATTACTCTCTTTTAGACTCATAAAATCTATTTTTCGATTTCTAAAAATCTTCCTAATTCCAACCATGTCCATTAAGTGAGCGCTTACATGGAGCACAAAAAGGAAGGTACTTATGAAAAATTCGGAACTTTTTTTATTTTAGGAATCATTTTTTTTACGACGATTCAACCTACGGTTGGAGAGGACATTCTACCTAAGGAAGTTATTTTAGAAGAAGAAAAAGGGAATCCCGGAAATTTCAAAAATGTACTTCACCTGACTCTGAAAGACGCAGTGAATCATGTACTCGAAAAGAACATTACGATTCAAAACGCGAAGATGGAATACGTAAAAGCGGACGGAGGAGAACTCAAAAACGAATCCCAATTTACTTGGAATCTGATCGGTGGAATCACTATTTTTAAAACGACTCTTCCCAACAATAGAAACAACATCTTTTTAGGAACCAAACAAAGCCAAGATAAACTCAGCGTAGGTATCGAAAAAAATTTTAAAACAGGAACTTATATGAAATTGGAAGCGAGCACTACTCGTTTCGATTCAAGCGCCTTCGAAGATCCTCGTACAACTCCTTCAAGCTTAGCTATACTCGCCATTCCTCCGCAATATACGAGCGCTTTGACGATCACTCTTAGTCAGGAAATTTTAAAGTACAGTTTCGGAAAAACTCAGAAAGAAAGAGAAGCCATTTTAAGACAAAACACGGTAATCAAAAGAGAAGAGCTGATTTATATTCTTTCCCAACTTGTGGTTCAAACCTTGATTCAATACTGGAGTTTGAATATTTACGATTCGAACGTAAAAACTTTACAAGATCTAGAATCCAACACGAGAAACATACGCGACTTAACCACAAGAAAACGGAATTTAGGCCTCTCCGAAGGTTTTGAAGTCAACCTTTGGAACTCCATTCTTTCCCAAACTGCCGGAAATTTAGAAAAGGCCAAGGTTTCCCGTAAAGAGGCGGAAAGAAATTTGATTCGAATTTTAAACGCCGATCCATCCTCTAAAATCGAAGGTGTTACCGACCTTCAAGAGAATATTCCGACGGATTTTAACGTGGAAAAAGATTATATCTACGCTTTAGAACATAGAACCGATTTGAAAAATCTTCGGAAACAAAGGGAAATTGCAGAACTCAATTTAAAAATCAAAGAGGCCGAAGACATGCCTTCTTTGAAACTTTCAGGTGCCTATTCCACAAGGGGGCAAAATATCGTTTCTCCCCAACAAAATGTCATGGATACAAATCGAGGAATTGCTTCCTTTAAATATCCGGAAGCGTATGCGGGTTTTCAGTTTTCTTATCCGCTTTGGGATAAAGGCATCAAAGCGGATATCCGGAACGCGAAGTTGGATGTGGAAAATTTAGAAAAAAAAGAAGCGGAATTGAAACTTTCCATCAAAGAAGAATTAGAAAATCGTTATGCGACGATCTTAGCCGGAAAAGATATTCTCGAAGGCGCTAAAAAAAGAAGGGAAGAAGCAAATAAATTCTACAGAGGTCTTTCAGAACGTTTTCGTCAGGGAAGATTTACCGCAGTCGCAGTAAAAACCGCGTTGGATAACGTAATCCAATCCGAATTACAAGTAGCTCAAGCTAAAATTCAACTGAACATAGATATTCTTCGTTACGAACTCGCAAAGAACCATATCTTCGAAAAATTCGGCGTGAATGTCAACGATATCATCGATCGATTGATGAAGATGACGGACACAAAACAAACAGATCTGAAGTTTTAGAACAACCCCAAAACGAAAAAGTCTCATGTACCACGCAGAAGTATAAGATAGTCTATTATAATTTTAGAATACTTTGCTTTTTTGCAAGCGCCTAAGGAAACGCAGTCTCCCTGAATTGTGGTAAATCCTTCCGAGCGAGAGTTCTTGGTTCTGTTTCCCAAGATTTAAAAAGATCCCGCAAGAATCCATGATTCATTTTTCTAAAAACAAGTTGGAATCTGAATTTTGTAAATCTACTCTTAAAACGTGGGGGAACTACCACAAATCGCGATTTTACGGACAATTCTAAAATTGTAGGAACCTATTTTTAGAAAATTCTTTCTCATTTTCAACCGCCGAACTCACGTTAACTATCAATCGTTTTTGAGAATCCGATGGGACCGAGCCGGGTCATCAATCGGAGACAAAAGCAGATTCGGAATCCCGTTTTTACAAATCGCTCGGTTAGATTGGCCAAAAGTTTATCCGTGACAGTTTAGTTTGTTTCGGATAATGGAACATTCCTTCCTTTTTTTACCGATAGTTAAGTAACCTTCCGCACTTTCTCCATCGTCGTAGAATCTTCCATTGAACACGGAGCCGTTTACGAACCGATACGTTCCCGTCCCCACCTTTTTATCATTTTGAAAGTATCCGGAATATCTGTCTCCGTCTTGGTACTGTATATCTCCGTATCCGTGTCGTTTATCATTTTTGAAACTTCCGGAATATACTTCTCCGGTATCATATACATAAACACCTGAACCATTTTTACAATTTCCGTTCTTACATCCGGGAGTGGATCCGAGATAAGATGAAAGCGATTTAGCCGTTTTTTGGGGAGGTCGATAGATTTTGTTGTTTAGGTTAAACTCTTCCGATTCAACGTACTTTTTAGGTTGGCCGAACGCGTCTTCTTGAAAGAATCTCCTTTCTCTCGGTTCAGGCTCCAAATCAAGATCGTTTTTCTTTCGAGAGCTCGACGTTTTGGCATTTTCCTTTTTAGAAGTCACTTTGCTTTTTTTACCACAATCCGCCAAAACAAAGTATAACAATAGAATGACTCCTAACGCGAATATTATCTTTCGATCGGATTCGAAACCTCTCCCCATTGAAAGTCCCTTTTTTAAATATCGGAAACCGACTCCGGTTTCAAAAGATTCGGTTGTTAAGAATTTCTCCTCAATCGAATCAAGCTAATTTCAGAAGGCGCCCCAAGTCGAATCGGAGGCCCCCAATATCCCGTCCCTCGGCTCACATAGATCCAAGTGTTCTTATGTTTGTGAAGTCCCGCAACAAACTTCTGTACGAGATAGATGAGCAGATTCCCCGGAAAATATTGCCCTCCGTGCGTATGTCCAGACAATTGAAGATTGAATCCCGCATCGGCCCCTTCAAAAACACTGTTCGGTTGATGTGCAAGTAGAATTTTGTAATCCGTTTTTTCTCCGCCTTTCATCGCCCGATGTGGATCCGTTTTATGCTCCACAAGGATAGATCCCGCTTTGAGATCGGTGACACCGGCGAGAGTCAGATTCGCTTTTCCATGTTTCAGAATTTGATTTTCGTTTAATAAAACCTGAATGTTATGTTTCTTCAATTCACGAATCCAAGAAAGAACCCCCGAATAATACTCATGATTTCCAGTTACGAAAAAAGTTCCATGTTTGGATTTAAGATCGGCAAGAGGAGTGATATGATGTGCGAGTTTGTTTACCGGACCGTCGACCAGATCCCCCGTAATTGCAACCAAATCGGGTTTAAGTTCGTTCACGGTTCTTACTACGGATTCTAAAAAACGCTTTTTGATTGTAGGTCCGATATGAATGTCCGAAATTTGAACGATCCTGAACCCGTCCAAAGAAGAGTGTAAGTTTTTCTCAAAAACATCCACCGGAATCACTTTTAGTTTTTTATGTGCCTGATAGAATCCAATTCCTGTAAGCCCTCCCGCAAGTCCAAGTACGGAGAAGCTCAGAAGTCGGTTTAAAAATTCCTTTCTTTG
>NZ_QAJG01000013.1:5000-7500 GCF_003046425.1 Leptospira borgpetersenii serovar Javanica | reverse complement strand
TTATAATCTTTGTTTGTTGGAACTTCAAAGCAGGTATATCATCTCAATACAATACTCGTAGCTTTTTCGAATTCCAGATTTCTTTCGGAATCATGAGTTGATTGCCGCTTAAATGTAATTCTCGTAGATTTTGTAAATTCCAGATTTCTTTCGGAAGAGTCATGAGTTGATTGCCGCTTAAATGTAATTCTTGTAGGTTCTGCAATTCTCCGATTTCTTTCGGAAGCGTCATGAGTTGATTGCCGTTTAAGTATAATTCTTGTAGATTTTGTAAATTCCAGATTTCTTTCGGAAGAGTCATGAGTTGATTGCCGCTTAAATCTAAATATCGTAGGTTCTGCAATTCTCCGATTTCTTTCGGAAGCGTTTTGAATTTGTTGTACCTTAACTTTAAACCGTCTAGGTTCTGCAATTCTCCGATTTCTTTCGGAAGAGTTGTGAGTTCATTGAGCCCTGAATCTAATACTTTCAGATTTTGTAAATTCCCAATTTCTTTCGGAAGCGTTCTGAGTTTGTTCTTCCATAAATTTAAATGTTCTAGGTTCTGCAATTCTCCGATTTCTTTCGGAAGAGTTGTGAGTTCATTGAGCCCTGAATCTAATACTTTCAGATTTTGTAAATTCCCAATTTCTTTCGGAAGCGTTCTGAGTTTGTTCTTCCATAAATTTAAATGTTCTAGGTTCTGCAATTCTCCGATTTCTTTCGGAAGAGTTGTGAGTTCATTGAGCCCTGAATCTAATACTTTCAGATTTTGTAAATTCCCAATTTCTTTCGGAAGCGTTCTGAGTTTGTTCTTCCATAAATTTAAATGTTCTAGGTTCTGCAATTCTCCGATTTCTTTCGGAAGCGTTTTGAGTTCATTGCCGTTTAAATATAATGCTCGAACATCTATTGGATTTTGAAGGGCCTCGGCCAGATTGCTAAAGGATTCTTTTGCTTTTTTTTCGTCGTTTTTTTTGTCTTCCCATACAATCCAAAAACAAAGAAGGATTAAAGTTAAAATTTTTTGTAAGTTCGTGGTTTTTATCATTTCAGTGCCATTTTAAAAATATTTTCTGTTTTGTCATTCCTTGCGTATCGTTTTGCCAGCGTTCTTTCGGAAGCGTAAAATGACTCCGAATTGTCGGGCACAATTGCATCAAAGAAAAACCATGTCCGGTTTTTCGAAGGAAGTTCAATGTGATTCGTTAGGTCGTTACTTTCTTATCTCGTTTCGACAAAGTCAATACGTGTTTCGGGGAGTAATTTTCGAAAAATCGAAATCCGATCAAACGCACGCGATCGAACAATATTCGCTGACGAATTTTTTGCACGGATTCATTTAAACGCAGGGTATCGTCATTTTCGAATCGCCAAAAAACGGACTTGAACTGTGCATTTCTAGATTCTATTGTATTCCGACGAGGTGATTTATGAGTTTTTCGAAGATAGTCAAACGAGAATTGGAAGTCGCGTTTTCAAAAACCGGACAACCGTTCTGGTTTCGAATCGTAAAGTATTGCGTGTTGCTGTTTCTTTTGTATTTGATTCGGGATTCCGAATATCTTTGGCATATTTTATTAAGCGCATTCGCAATTTCGTTTACGATTCATTTTTGGTTTAGGTATAAAACGAGAGGATGGACGCGAAGTTATGGACCGTGGAAACACGATCAAAGTATAAAATCTGAAACCATTCGACTTTAGGCTGTTTCCCCGACTTTTCCTTCAAACTAAAGAAACTGTGTGATTTTCAACTACAATTCCTTTAATTTTTTAACGACCCTAATATGCTTTCTCATAAACACGAGCCGGTTTTATTTCAAAGCCATCGCATCGATAAATTTTAAAACGAGATTGTATCCGTAAAATTCGGACGTTTGGCCTTTTTGAAATTCGATTCCTAAGAAAAAAGTTCTTGAATTTTTTCAGAATCCTTTCAAGCCTGATACAATATGTTCCGCAATGTAACTCTACTACCTCTTCAGCTTCTTCTCCTCCTTAGTTAGGGGAGCCGGTAGAGTTGTAAAAAAATACACGAGCCCGCTCTCCTTGAGTGGGCTTTTTTGTTTCCGGAAAATTCTTCTCACTCGGAAAAAAACCACTCCTGGAATCGGCCTCTAAAAGGAGAAAACAGTGCAGCAAAATTCGAAACAAGAAAACGAGTACGTCATTCAGGACATTTCAATATCCGGAAATCAAAAACATATACAGTCCTTTTCGGAAATTCTTCAAAACCCTCTTCCCAAACATCCGCCTTTTTTTATGGACGTAACTTTGAGAGACGGCAATCAAGCGCTTCGTAAACCTTGGGATTTAGATCAAAAAGAAACGATCTTCAAACAACTCATCAAACTAGGCGTTCAAGGAATCGAAGTCGGATTCGCGTCTTCTAATTCTCAAGAATTCAAAACATGCAGTCGCCTTTCTTCTATCGCACCGGATAATGTTGTAATATCCTCTCTTTCCAGAGCGGTCGAAAAGGAAATCAAAATTTCTTGGAAAGCGATTCGACACGCATC
>NZ_QAJG01000012.1 GCF_003046425.1 Leptospira borgpetersenii serovar Javanica | reverse complement strand
AAAATCATACTTCTTGCAAGTAAAAAGCCTCATTCTTGTCGGAACACTTGAAAAATATCAGTTTTTGATCCTTATGATCCCAAAAGCCTTCTTAACTTGTGGGTAACGTTATGGCTCTCTAAGGATCGCTCGCCATCCCAATCTTGAATGGGCATCGTCCATTTTATTGTGTACAATCCAAAATTCCCGAATTATTGAAGAAGATTCTACATTTTGAAACAAACTCATCATAGTATTATTTTCATACGTCCGAACAGTAAAAGAAAGGAAAAATAAGATTTCTTTAGAACTTGTCCCAAAACCTGAAAAGAAATCAGCACAATCATTTTATAAGTTCGTAATAGAGTGTGGAAATTCCCGCAGATTGTTGATTTATGGATTTTCTAACGGATTTTATCGTTGGAGCACTTTTGTAGGAGCTCCAACATCCGAGGTTTTGGGACAAACTTTAAATCAATCGGAAATCATTCCTATTAGAATCCGCCCAGCCGCAAGTTTTGGACGCACAGTAAGAAAACGTTTTAAGAGATTTTTGATTTTGAATCGGAGTTGCCCGGAAGTTCATTTCCTTTTCCATTCGAAGTAAAAATCAAACCGCTTTCGAAAGTTTTTTCGGGACTGAATTTTTAGACTTGGCAAACACATAATATATAAAAGGTTATAAGTAAAATGACAGCGCAAAACTCGCTTCACATTCTTCCCCGCAAAAGAACTCGTTTTCGCGGAATGGTTGGGTCGATCCTACACCATAAAAATCCGGAACAATCCCGAATTCTATTGCAGGATATTCGTCTTTTAATTTCCGGAAAATCGGTAATCCAATCTCAGTTATTTTATTTATCCCGAAAGTTTCAAACCATGGACCTTCAATTAGGAGACCAGGTTGAGTTCGACGCGAGAATCAAACCGGATCGAAAAGGTATTTCCTCAAATTCGATCCGATTGAATTATCCGACGAAAATTTTCCGTTATAACTCCGAAACAGAACGTTTGCTTTTTTAGGGTTTTACACGTTTGACTTACCCGCTCCCGGATAAATCCTATCCTAAATTCAATTCACAATAGGACCTCGTTCTTTCGAACAAGGGAGGCAATTTGGAAACTCTTCAGTTTTTTCTCGATCTCTTTTTAAATTTGGAAACACATTTTGATACGATCATTCAGACGTATCAAAACGGGACTTACGTTATCCTATTCTTGATCATTTTCGCCGAAACCGGTTTGGTCGTAACACCTTTTCTTCCCGGAGATTCCCTACTTTTTGCCGTCGGAACGTTTATTGCGAGAGGTTCTCTGGATCTAGGAAGTACATTAATTCTTCTCATAATTGCCGCGATTTTAGGGGATACCGTAAATTATTCGGTCGGAAATTTTATCGGAGAAAAGATATTAGAAAAAGAAAAAATACCCATGATCAAAAAGGAACATTTGGAAAAGGCACATCGGTTTTACGAGACTTACGGAGGAAAAACGATCATTATTGCAAGATTCATTCCGATCATACGCACTTTCGCTCCTTTTGTCGCCGGAATCGGGACGATGACGTACGTTAAATTTATTGCATATAATGTCATAGGTGGAATTCTATGGATCCTTATTTTTATACTGGGCGGGTATTATTTCGGAAATTTGGAATTCGTAAAAAGAAATTTTAAAATTGTAATATTTGCGATTATTATTATCTCTGTCATGCCTGCAGTGATCGAATACCTGAAGGAAAGAAAAAAAAGTCGAGTTTAAATTTTTTCGATTCAAAAAAGCTCGCTGGGATGTTGTCAAAAGATGAACTTAAGAGAAAGTTTTATTTCAAAATTCGCGGCGAGTTTCGTAAAACCAAGATTCGAAATCTGGTTTGCGGCCGTTCTCATTCCTGAAAATGACCAGGCTTTTTGGGTAAGATACTCCACTCTTAATCCTAGAAACAATCGCGACCTGTTTCCGATGGGAACACTTTGGGTGTCTTTATTTGATCGTAAAAATCCGAAAAATCATCGAACTACGACGCAGTCTTTTCCCTATGAGGAAGTGTTGATCAAAGAACATGCGATCGAATTTCCGGAAGCATCCGTAGGACCCGACCACATGCGCGGCAAAATCCAAACCTCAATGTCGGAAGATCTGGCCTGGGACTTAGAATTCAGACATAAGCTGGAACCTACCGGACATCTTCCGCGTTGGTTGGAAAAAACTCCGATTCCCAAAACGAGAAGTATCGTCTCTTCCCCTTTTACGGAGGTTGCCGGTTGGATCCAGCTTGGGAACCGAAAATTCACATTCCAAAATGCGAATGGACATTTCAATCATATCTGGGGAACAAATCGAGTTTCCGAATTATTCTGGACCTTTGTCCCTAAGTTCGACGACGATCCGGACGATTGGTCGATGGAAATCGTGACGGTTCGCCCACAGCCTTTTACCCCAACTTTGACCTTTGTCACTCTTCTGAAACGAGGCATTCCGATCCATCAGCATTCCATATTTCGCTCTCTGAGAAGTTCGACAAAAGTAGAATATCCGAAACTTCGTTTCAAAACACGTCTCGACGACTATGAGATATCGGTGGAAAGCGAAATGGATAAGGATCAAATCGCCGGTTATATCTATCGAGATCCGGATGGAAGTCCTAGATACATTGAGCAAAGCGACATAGGTAACGTGAAGTGCGTTATACGTCATCGGAAAAAAGAAACCGTTCTAAACGCAAAACAAGCAGCAGGAGTGGAATTTCACGGGCTGCGTCCCTGGAGAAAGGATCACGAGTATTTAGATCCGTATCAGACCCAATTTTAGAATTTTCCGATTAACCTGATTATTCTTTAGATAAAGATTCGATGTTCGATTCGTAACGGGCTCTTTCTCCCGGTAAGTCCGACTTTCCAGCGAGTTCGATCCCTAAAATGAGATGGTTATTCTCGTCCTTGGCCAACCAGCGAATCAAACCGTGAACCGTAAACGGAGCCTGCATCTTAAAAAAAATGTCGAACACAAAATCATCTTGTTTTGGTAAAGTTTCTATCAGATGAGGGTGTTCGATCTTAACACAGATCCCCATCTTGGAAGCGTTAAGGATCGGAAAATGCTCGGCTGTTTTCATCGTATTCGACTCTTTGATTCTATCCACCATTTCGTTAGCGAGAGTTTGAATTTCTAGAACGTATTTTTCCGTAAATTCCTGTTCCTTGCTCTGTATCAAAAAGTAACCGATTGGGATTTGTTCTTGTTCGAGGTTCAGGTAGATGATCGGAACAATCAATTCGGAAACGATTTGCTGATCCTTGTATTTTTTAATGCAAGAAGATAGATCGTCGTCCACTTCCTTTTCATAGTCGATCCTTTCCGGAGAACCGTTTTTATAAGAATTTTCATCTTGGGTATTTTCTATGAGAAGATATTTGAGCGTTTTTTTAACGATTTGGAACTTACGATCCAAATCCGGTTTAAAAATATCAATGTCCACGATATTTTCCGTTTTTTGATTGAG
Source organism: Leptospira borgpetersenii serovar Javanica (assembly GCF_003046425.1). Lineage (GTDB taxonomy): Bacteria > Spirochaetota > Leptospiria > Leptospirales > Leptospiraceae > Leptospira > Leptospira borgpetersenii. The sequence continues at coordinate 115,219 of NZ_QAJG01000012.1, read as the reverse complement.
ACGACTCTTATAATCCTCGAAATTTACTTTGACCAAGGTCGGAATACTGAACATATTCGCTTCGATTATAGTCTTGGAAGATACCACATTAGTCACATACATAGCTTCCGGTTCGACCGCAAACCTTTGATTATCCCTATCTTTTCTAGCGATTGCGAGCTTTGTCACCTTAACAATAAAAAGCGAATTTTCCAATTTCTGAAGGAAGACACATTCCAGTTCGATGTATTTTGCAAGAATCATATAAAGAGTAAAAGAACTTCCTTCCTGAAAATTTTCCACGTTCAAGAATTGAATGAGAATCTTTTCGTCCTTTTCCAGAATTTTTTTAATCACCGCCTTTCGATCAAAGGGATAAATTTTAAAAGTGAGTTCTTGTTCTAAAAGATACTTTGCAATGACATGATGCTTTTGTTCAACAGAAGTGATGATGTCCATTTCTCTTTCAGTTTTTTGCAAATATTCCATCAGTAATCCACTTTCAAAATCGATTTAAGATAGAGTATCTTCTTGGGAAAAATTCAGTAAACGAAAAAATTTAAATTATAAAAAGATGAAGTTTATTATAATGTTAAAAAATGCTTGAAAATACTCATGGAACGATCTACTAAATATAAAAATTAGGATTCAAGTAAAAGCCGCAACGGTTTGAATCGAATTTTTTCGTAAATTCGATATTGATTTGAATGTACTGAATCCAATTTAAAACAAAAATTAAAAATTTGTCCCAAAATCTCGGATGTAGAAACTTCCACGGAAGTTTAACAACAATAAAGTTCGTTAAAAAGTTCATAAACTACCAAAGGGACGTAATTTGTAAAAACTCCTACATTTTTTTACGAATTTATGGAATGATTGTAACTAATTTTTCTTAAAGGTTCGGGAACAAACTCTAAATCATAGGCTTTAGTCAGATTTCAAACAAAAGATTTTCTATTTGATACAAGTACGTCGATTCTCATCAAAAACGAACGAACTTCAGCTTGTAAGGCATCTAGAAGAAAGGAATAACACATATTTTTAATTTGAATCGCACCTAAAGAGATACGATTCAAATTAAAAACGAACTGTTTTAAAATGCTTTTCCATTGAAAAACAATTTCCAAAGTGTTCTCATTAAAAAGCCTATGAAATTTCTAAGCTACTTGGACCATAAACTTTTTGTTTTTCTCTACATTGCTCTGATTTTCTATTGTACGACTGTATGGACCAAATCCAGTGTTTTCGGTAAAAATGTCCCGCCATCAACAACCGTAAACGAATCAACCCCAGAAGAAGAAAAGGAAGAAACGACTGAATTCAAATTAGAAGATCTCGTATCTCAAGAAGATAAGTTTACATTCGATTACGATTTAGAAATGGTCCATTACGGTAAGCCGGTCCAACAAATTCTTATTCAATACTTTTCGGAAATAGAAAACCCACCTCCAGAAAACCTTTATCTCTCGATTTAACAATTTCGAAATTTTGGGGCCTGACCCCAAGGAGTCTGTCTATATGAATATCTTATACTTTTTTCCTAACGTTTCTTGGAACGATTTGAGACACGATCTTTCTTCTAGTATCGTCGTCTTTTTGGTCGCTCTTCCTCTTTGTATCGGAGTTGCATTTGCATCAGGTACACCTATTGTTTCCGGTTTGATCAGTGGTATCGTGGGGGGTATCGTAATTTCTCTGATCAGTAAATCACCTTTATCCGTGAGCGGTCCCGCCATGGGACTTACGGTGATTGTCTTCGATTCGATTCAAACATTAGGAAGTTTTAACGATTTTCTTTTCGCTTTTTGTTTGGCCGGAGTTTTACAAATCACATTAGGTTTTTTGAAAGCGGGAATTCTAAGTAATTTTTTCCCGTCTTCGGTGATCAAGGGGATGTTAGCAGCAATCGGAATGGTTTTAATCTTAAAACAGATTCCACACGCAATCGGTTACGATATGGATTACGAAGGAGATATGGTCTTTTTTCAACAAGATCAGGAGAATACTTTTTCGGAGATCCTGACCGCATTTCATCGTTTTACTCCTGGAGCAATCATACTATCTTCTGTTTCCTTAGCTTTGATTTTGATCTGGGAAAAGCTGAAACTACATAAAAAACTCATAATTCATGGATCTTTAGTCGCGATTCTAGTTAGTGTTTTGTTAAACGAAGTTTTTAAAACTTTCGAATTGGGTATCGCCGTAGGCTCGGAACATATGATCCAGCCGATTCAACTAAACGGGATTACGGATTTTTTTCGGGGGAATTATTTCCCGAGTTTTTCTCAATGGAAAAATCAGGCAATTTATCTGACCGCGATTAAGATTTGTCTGGTGATGAGTCTTGAAACCCTATTGAACCTGGATGCGATCGAAAAATTGGATCCTCAAAGAAGAATCGTCTCTAAAAACCGCGAGTTGATTGCCCAAGGAACCGGAAATTTATTCTCTGCGATTTTTGGCGGACTGCCCATCACGTCCGTAATCATTCGAAGTTCCACGAATTTACAAGCCGGAGCGAAGACTAGATTCTCCGCATTCCTACACGGCTTGTTGATTCTTTTATCTCTGATTCTGATCCCGACTTGGATCTCAAAAATCCCTTTGGCTTCTTTGGCGGCCGTACTTTTGGTCGTAGGCTACAAACTTACGGATTATAAAATTCTGCAAACACAATACCGAAAAGGAATGGATCAATTTATTCCGTTCATCTCAACGTTGATCGGAATCGTTTTCTCGGACGTTCTTATAGGAATCGGAATCGGTTGTTTATTTTCCGTGTTCTTTATAGTAAGAAGGAATATTCTGAATCCTTATGAATTCAACAAAAAGGAAATGACTTACGGAGTCGAGGTAAAGATCGATCTTTCCGAAGACGTGTCTTTTTTGAACAAATCGAGCATGTTGTACAAACTAGATAAGGTTCCGGATAACGCGCACTTGATCATAGACGGTTCCAAGTCCAAATATATCGATCCGGACGTTTTGGAAATCATCGAAGACTTTAAGATCGTAGCCGAGTTCCGCAATATCAAAGTGGAGATTATCGACGTGACCTCTACTTATCAGAAAGTCAAAAACAAACCCTTGGACCCGATCATCCAACAGGATTATCAAAAACTTTTCGAGAACAATCGGATTTGGGTGGAAGAAAAACTTTTAAAAGACCCGAATTACTTTAAGAATCTCGCTTTAGGCCAGACTCCGAAATATCTTCTCATATCGTGCTCCGACAGTAGAATTTCGGTCAATGAAATGACGGGTACAAACGCAGGCGAACTTTTTGTTCACAGAAACATCGCAAACCTGGTAATCGATACGGATATGAATCTGATGTCGGTTCTTCAATATTCCGTCGAAGTTCTAAAAGTCAAACATATCGTCGTTTGTGGTCATTACGGTTGCGGTGGGGTCAAGGCGGCAATAGACGGTAAATACCACGGATTGATCGACGCTTGGCTTAGGCATATCAAACAGGTTTACCGAATGAACCGAAAAGAACTTTCCGGAATTTTAGACGAGGATGAAAAACACAAAAAACTCGTAGAGTTAAACGTGAGAGAACAGGTTTATAACCTTTGTATGACTACGATCGTTCAAAACGCGTGGAGTCAGGGAAATAATCTTCAGCTTCACGGCTGGGTGTACAACCTCAAAGAAGGTATCCTCCTGGATCTCAACATAGATATAAACAAGGATTTTCGCGACTATGACATTTTTCGCTATAAATTCGAAACGAATTAATGATCATATATGAAAAAGAACGCGATAAGACATTTACCGTTTAGAAAAGGGAGTAAATTCATATTTTTGAATATTCTAACAAGGAATTTATTTCGAAGGACGATAAAAAACGACTTCAAAATAGGCTCGACAGCCGCTCATTCGAATTTTCAAAAATGCTCCTTTCGTTTTTAAAAAGAAGTTTCGGGAAATGATAAACAGTGATTGAAAAGCCTCAAGATTGTTTTTTCCGTTGACAAGTTCTGAGGTATAGTAAGCTGGAGATATGGTCTCCTCAATTTTTAAAATATGGATCGGATGTACTTTGTTATCCGTTCTTATATTGATTTTGAATTGCGGGCCAATCTGCGGATTCGATTCTAAAATAAATAGAATTGTCCAAACTCCGCTATCTTCAGCTTCTTGTCATCAAGAATCGAATTCGGAAAAGACTTCCGGTTGTGAATGGGATTCCAGTTCAATCGTTCTCACGGATTCCTACCTTTTCAAACTTTTAAGGTTCTTTATACCGCTGCGTATTTATTCCGCAAACCCGTCCTTTTCATTCTTTCCTTTCACAGCACAGATGGAGTTCGATTTTGTCGAAAATGGTTCGAATGAAATTCGATCTCTCGCTTCCGTCCGTCTTTTAATTTAATCTTTAATCTCTAAACTCTTTATTTTTTCGATTTTGAGATCGGATGAAACGGATATACGTTCTTTCGTTTCAAGTTCGAAGTAAATGTCTTTTACCGCTTGTTCCTAAAACGCAAATTTTTCACCCTAAGGGACTCAAATGCGAGGCAAATTATGCAGATGCAACGGAGTCGAACTCCCGAAAACATATTCCGTTTTTTTAAATTAGTATCGAACTCGATAAAAAATATTTTTTGGGTCAGATGCGTTTTGAAACGTTTCATATTTCTTTCCGTTCTTTTCTTTTTCCCAATTCGATCCGAAGTTCGTTCCGAGCTGGACATTCAAACTATTCTTGACTTGGCGGAAAAAAATTCTCCGTTGCTTCTTTCTTTGAATGCGGATTTGGAATCGCTTTTTTATCAGCGTAAACAACAGGGAAAAACTCAAAATCCTTTTTTGACTCTGGATTACGGTCGAAGAAGTGCGGCCAACGAAAGCGGAGCGGAATATGCGTTTCAGTTCGAACAACCCGTATATTTTCCGGGCCGCAAAGAACTACGTCAACTATTGGTGGATAACGATTCCAAAATTAAGGAGATTCAACTCGCGGAAGCAAACAATTCGATTCGGTTTAACGCGCTTAGGTTCACTTATCGTTATTTAGTTTCCATGGGTAAAAGAAATCACGTTAAAGAACGTCTTAAAAGATTATCGATCTTGGAAAGTTATATCCGTGCGAGACCTTTCGTAACCCCGCAGGCGAAAACGGACCTATTTATCATTCAAAGGAAAATTCTAGCCCTGCGAAAACATTTCAATGATCTCGAATTGGATTCGCACAAACAATACGAGGCTATGAATTTATATCTTATGCTCGAATCGATTCCTTCGTTTCGAATCCCTTTTTTTTCGGAAGGAGTGAAGTTTAATTTCAACGAACTTCAAATCAAAGCGCTTTCACAAAACCTGATTTTAATGGCAGCCAAAGAAGAAATCGAAAAGGCAAAGACGGAACTCAATCTTGCTAACTTAGAAAAATATCCAGACTATTCCATCATCAGTCAGGTAGGAGAAGACCGATCGGGAGTATCCAACCGATTTTACGACTTCGGTCTTAAATTTAGGATTCCGGTATGGGACCAATTTCAAAATAAAATTTCGGCTGCCGAGGTCAACGTAAAATCCAAGCAGGGGATTTTTCACCATCAGGAAAACCTCGTAAAGACGGCCTTTAAACAAGCCTTTTTAGATTACGAACAATCCAAGACCAATCTCAAACTTTTTAATTTATCAAAGTTAGACGAAATAGAAAAAGATCTGATTTATGCGGATGTGGAATTTAAAAAAGGGAGAATTTTAATGTTGAGTTACCTGGAATTGGAAAACCAACTTCATGAAACTCATCACGCCATATTGGACGCACAAATCGCTCACCTCGAAGCGCTACTCAATCTACTACACATTACGAACGAAAAAGAAATCATAGGAACGTTTCAACATGCTGTCCAAACTTTTGAATATCAGCTTAAATAATCCGATCCTCTCCATTGGAACCGCATTATTTTTATTTATATATTCTTTTTTTACTTTGAACGAAGTGCCGATCGACGCGGTTCCGGACATTACGAACACGCAGGTAATTGTAACCATTAAAACGGGTTCCTTGGATCCGGAGCAAATCGAAAAAGTGATCACATTTCCGCTTGAAACCGAACTGATGGGAATTCCGAATCTGATCGACGTTCGTTCCATATCTAAATTCGGACTTTCTAATATATCTTTGATCTTCAAGGAGGGAACGGATATCTACCAAGCCAGAAGTACGGTTTTAGAGAGAATCACAAGCGCTAAAGAAAAACTTCCGAAAGGAATCGTTCCCACGATCGTTCCGAATACGACCGGACTCGGGGAAATTCTTTTTTATACCGTGGAGGCAAAACCTGGAAGCCGCCTAATGTCTCTTCCGGAAAAGGATCGGCTACTTTACTTGAGAACTGTGCAAGATTATACGGTTCGTCCTCAGTTAAAATCTCTTGTGCCTGGAATCGTAGAAGTGGATTCCAACGGAGGGTACGAAAAAGAAATTCATATCGATCTCAATCCTTCCAAAATGAGGACTTTGGGAATCACAATCGATCAACTGATCGGAGAATTATCTACAATCGGAGAAAGTTTCGGGGGAGGTTTTATCGAAGACGAAGGAAAACTCTCCATCGTTAGAGCGTATGGAATCAAGAAAAACCTAAACTCTTTGTCCGAGGTTACGGTTCGTCGTACTTTCACCGGTTCACCGATCCGAGTTTCCGATATAGCGCAGGTAAAGGAACACGGCAAACAAAGATTAGGCGGAGCAAGTTCCGAAGGAAAGGAAATCGTTTTAGGAACCGCTATGATGTTGCGGGGAGAAAACAGTTATCAAGTCAATGCGGACCTGAATCGAGCGGTGCTCCGTTTAGATCTTCCGGAGGACGTACAAGTCAGAATTCTTCTAGAAAGATCGTTTCTGATCCATTCCACAATTCGAACCGTGACTAAAAATCTTTCCGAAGGCGCGATTCTAGTAATTTTGACCTTATGTTTCATTCTTTTCAACATAAAAGCTTCGGTCATTGTCGCGACGATCATTCCGGGATCGATGCTTTTGACGGCGATTTTTATGAGGGTTTTCGGAATTTCCGCAAACCTAATGAGTCTAGGAGCAATCGATTTTGGCCTCCTTGTGGACGCCTCCATCGTGATTACCGAAAACGTTCTGATACGATTTGAAAGGAATTCCATCGTCAATCGAGAAGAGAAGATCAAAACAATCCTGAACGCGTCTTTGGAAGTTTTAAAACCCGTCTCTTTCGGAATCATAGTCATTATGCTCGTATATGTTCCGATTATAACATTAGACGGAATACCAGGAAAGATGTTTCGTCCGATGGCCCAAACAGTTCTTCTAGCCTTAGGTTTTAGTTTGATTTTGGCGGTGTTTTTTCTTCCTCCTTTGTTGTTCTTTTTTATCGCCCCGACAAGAAATATCTCGAACCGAGAGATAAAAAAAAGTAAAATTGTAGCGTTGTATGAAACCTTGCTTTCGATCCTATTGAATAAACCGAAACCGATTGTAATCGGATCCATCTCGTTTTTCCTGCTTACCCTATTTATCTATTTCAGAATGGGAACGGTTTTTCTTCCGAAATTGATGGAAGGAGATTTGATGCTCGTAATTGTAAGAGAAGGAAACATTAGTATAGAAGAAAGTTTGAAAGAGCAAAAGGAAGTGGAAAAAATCCTAATGCAAATGCCCGAGATTCAGAGTGTGTTCTCCAGAATCGGAACCAGTTCCGTGGCAAACGACCCAATGGGAACCTTTAACGCCGACACGTTTATCATTCTTAAAAAGGAATCTTTGGAGGATCTGTTAAAGGAAAAAAATTGGGAGAATTTTTTAAACCGAATCCATAAAAAAGTCCAGGAAAACTATCCAAAATCAGAACTGACTCTTAGCCAACCTTTGGAAGCGAGATTCAACGAGCTTCTGGAAGGAAGTAGAGCAGATATCAGCGTAAGAATTCTCGGAAAAGATCTAAATACACTCTTAGATTTACAGAATTCTTTGAAAGAAAATCTACATAAGATTCCGGGAGCAATGGAAGTGGAACTCGACCCGATAATGGCTCTCCGAAAATCCACAGTGATCGATATCGTTCCCGATCCATCTAAATTAAAATATTATAACGTATCACTTCCTTTATTCAACAACGTAGTCGAGGCCTCTATGAGCGGATTCGAATTGGGAGGATACTACGAGGAGGAAGTCCGGTTTCCGATTAAAATCCGACTCTCCGAAGAATTCAGAAATCGTGAATCCGAAATATCGAATATAGGAGTGGGCACACAGGACGGAGGGATGATTCCGATTAAACTTCTTGCTTCTATCGAAAAAAAAGAAAAAATCATGACCATTTCTAGAAATAAATCCAGAAGATTCGTAGCAGTTTCGGTGAATTTACGTGGAAGAGATTTAGAGGGATTTTATTCCGAAGCGAAGGATAAAATTTCAAATATAAATATCCCTCAGGGTTATTCCGTGTACTGGGGCGGACAGATTGAAAATCTTTCGAAGGCGAAAGAAAAATTATCCGTCATACTCCCTACTACATTTTTGATGATTTTCGTGGTTCTCTATCTAGGTCTGAAATCGATTCGTCAAGCCTTGCTCGTATTCTTTTGTGTTCCGTTCGCATTAACCGGAGGGATTTGGTTTCTCTTTTTAAGAGGGATGGATTTAAGCGTTTCCGCTTTCGTGGGATGTATCGCGTTATGCGGAATATCTGTATTAAACGGACTCGTCAAATTGGATACGATTCACAGGATTCGCGAAGAAAAAAACATTCCCCTAAAAGAAGCGGTTTTAAAAGGAGCTACGAGCCGAATTCGCCCCGTAATCATGACGGCGCTCGTAGCGTCTTTCGGATTTATACCGATGGCGTTCGGTTCGGGGCTCGGATCGGAAGTGCAAAAACCTCTGGCAACCGTAGTGATCGGAGGAATCGTATCTTCCACATTATTAACTCTGGTGATTCTCCCAGTTTTTTATTATTGGTTGGAAAAAACTTCGGAAAATTAAACGGCTTCGATTGTACGTCTTTGCCGTGACATTCAACGTTCTGAGACAGTCAATCGCAAGAAACTTCAAAGTTGTCGGCACATTCCAAACAAAAAGATCACTTATTTAAAGGCACTTCTATAAAATAGAATCGTTTGTAAAGGATATCTGCCCAGTGAAAATTGATCGAAACCTACATGTAGCTTTTAAGTAAAAGTCTACCTTGAAATAATAGAAACTATCTCAAAAATACTTTATCTTTGCTTAGAATGCCGATCATTCTCGGATATTTTTGAGATAGTTTCTAATTTCGGATTAAAACATTTTCTCTTAACAAAGAATACTTAAATGTCCATATGGTCTATAACATAGGGAGGATATCATATATGAAACCAAAACATAAACTGAGTTCGGATCCCAAGATTACGAACAATCTAATTTTAAGACTGAGAATAATTGAGGGACAGATCCGCGGAATTCAGGGAATGATAGAGAGGGAAGAATATTGCGACGACGTACTCAATCAGTTATCCTCTATAAAATCGGCCTTGGACGGTATGTCTAAAATTCTAATCAGAAATCATATCCAAACCAGTGTAATCAAAAGATTTAAAGAAAACGATTCTAAAATCTTAGAAGAGTTTATGACCACCATAAATCACATTCTTAAATGAAAATAAAAGGAAAATGAAATGAAAGAAATCAAACTAGCATTGGAAGGGATGACCTGTACCCATTGTTTAAAAACCGTAGAATCAGCTCTAAAAAAAATCGGATTAACTGGAAAAGCGAATCTGGAGAAAAAGGAAGTCGTTTATCAAGGAGAAGGGACTCCGGAAGAATTATCTAAAATTAAATCGATTCTTCTGGAGGAAGGATATATTCCGGGTGAAATAAAATGAACGTTAAAAACGAAATTTTTCCGGGCGAGATCACATTAGACGTCATCGGAATGACTTGTTCAAATTGCGCTCTTAGAATTGAAAAAGGACTCAAGAAAGTTCCGGGAGTAAAAGATGCGAGAGTCAACTTCGCGATGGAAACCGCAACGGTAGAATTCGAATCTTCGGTAAAGAAAGAACTTCTGTTAGACAAGATCGATTCTCTCGGTTACCGAGCCTTTGTCCAAGAGGACTTTGAAATTCACGGAGAAGCTGAAAAAGCACACGCAAAAGAATTCAAAGACCTAAAAGTCCGTGTTTTCATATCCGCCCTTTTGTCCTTTCCTATGGTTTCCGGCATGATCGGACATATCGGAAACAATCAAATTTTTGAATATTTTTCTTTTATAATGAACCCTTGGCTACAGTTCGCCCTCGCCACACCGGTCCAATTTTGGATCGGCGCATCTTTCTACAAAGGAGGTTTTCGGGCTATTCGAAACAAAGGGGCAAATATGGACGTACTCGTCGTTTTAGGAACCTCGGCCGCATATTTTTACAGCGTCTATTGGACCTTTCTTGAATTCGGAACGTATGCTCACGGGGAAATTCCGCTCTATTACGAAACCTCTTCCATACTGATTACTTTGATACTTTTCGGAAAATTTTTGGAACATATCGCAAAAGGTAAATCCTCGAAAGCGATTCAATCCTTAGTCGGTTTACAACCTAAAAGCGCAAGAATCATTCGAAACGGAGAAATTCAAGAGATCCCATTGTTTGCCGTTCGTCCCGGAGATCTACTTTTGATAAAAGCGGGAGAAACGATTCCTGTTGACGGAACCGTAGAGGAAGGCAGTTCCTCCGTCGATGAATCAATGTTAACCGGAGAAAGTATTCCCGTAGAAAAGACGGTTTCCAGCCCTCTTTACGGAGGTTCTTTAAATCAAAACGGAGTTTTAAAACTCAGGGCTTCTAAAGTAGGAAAAGATACTTTACTTTCCGAGATTATCCGAGTGGTTCGGGAAGCGCAAGGTTCCAAAGCTCCGATCCAAAGAATCGCGGACCAAATTTCCGGAATTTTTGTTCCAGTAGTCGTTTTAATTTCGATTCTTACGTTGTTTTTGTGGTATTTTTGGATAGAGCCCTCTCATTTTTCCGGAGCACTGGAAAAGGCGATTGCGGTTCTCGTAATTGCTTGTCCTTGTGCCCTAGGCTTAGCAACTCCGATTTCCATTCTAACAGGCTCGGGAAAAGCGGCAACTCTAGGAATTTTGTTTCGAACGGCAGAAGCATTAGAAATCGCTCATAAAGTAGACACAATCGTTTTTGATAAGACCGGGACCCTAACTCTAGGAAAGCACATTCTTAAAGATCTGGAAAGTTTAAATTCTCAGGAGGAAAATTTCTTACTCACGTTAGCCGCTTCTGCAGAACAAGGATCGGAGCATCCTCTATCTAAAGCGATTGTAGAATCCGCCCAAAAAAAAGGGCTTTTGCTTTCGATGCCGGAAGATTTCGAAACAATACCGGGAGGAGGAATTTCCGCTTCGGTGCAGGGGGAAAAGATCGTGATCGGCACAGATCGATTGTTTTGCGAAAGGGGAATCGAATTGAATCCTAAACTCCTAGATCTGAAACGAATCAGGGAAAAAGAAGGAAACACAGTCGTTCACCTAAGTCTGAACGGAACTCACTCGGCGATTCTTTCTTTGGCGGATAGAATCAAAGAATCGACTCCAACCGCAGTCGAAAAACTAAAATCTCTCGGTATGAAAATTTACATAATCACGGGAGATAACGAAAGGACGGCCCGAGCGATCGCGAACGTCTGCGGCATTAAACAAGTGTTAGCCGAAATCCTTCCCCAAGAGAAGGCGAAGGAAATAAAGAAATTAATGGATGCCGGAAAAGTAGTGGCAATGGTAGGAGACGGAATCAACGACGCCCCCGCTCTGGTTATTGCGGATCTTGGAATAAGTATGGGAACCGGAACGGATGTAGCGATGGAATCTTCAGACGTGGTAATTGTAAACGGGGATCTAGTTTCGATCGTAAACGCGTTTTCCATAAGCAAGAAAACCGTTTACAATATTCGACAAAATCTATTCTGGGCCTTGTTCTACAATACACTTGGAATTCCGATCGCCGCCGCAGGACTGCTAACTCCTTGGATCGCAGGCGGAGCGATGGCTCTCAGTTCGGTTTCCGTAGTCCTGAACGCACTCCGTTTACAAAGAAAATGAATCCAATCCGTCAGACAACGGCAACGGGACGACAAAGATAGTCCCGGCTTTCTTTGTACTATACGGAAAATACATTAGAATGTTTGAATTAACTATTTTACAGAAAGTTAGATTAAAAAACAGGGACGTAGACTATTTGATTACGATTAAAACCTATCTCAAAAATACTTTATCTTTATTTAAATTAGAGTTGTTGAAAAATTAATTTTCCATCTGTTTCCGTTTCATGAAAACGGTCGATTAAAGCAGTTTTGTTAATTTGAATTATGGAATTTTTCAACAACTCTAATGAATTCGATATAAGATTCTGTCCCAAAAATGAGACAGAATCTTGCAGCTTGATCTTTCTGACAAAGTAAACCGGGGTTTTGGGACGCGTTGTAAGAAAGTTCGGGCAAGTCGCTCGCAAATTTCATAGCTAAAATAGCTCGTGACCTGAAACGCTTTCGTAAAAAGCGTTTCACCTGAGTTTTTGTGCTGTTCTACGAATCGCAGCATAATAATCGCTTTCACATCTGTTACGCTGAACTCACGTTATTTAAAACGTCGGTCCTATCATTCTCGGATATTTTTGAGATAGTTTCTAGCTTTCCTTCAAAGCCTCGTTGACCCATTCCTTGTAAGAAGAAAGATCGCTGATCTTAGAAATATATTCACTCGTTTCCGGACCGGTTTTGATTCCATAAGTGATAAACCTTCCCACGACAGGCGCATAAAACGCATCCGCAATCGTAAATTCTTTTCCGAACAAAAAAGGGCCTTGATAAGAACTCAAACATTTTTTCCAGATAGATTCAATTCTTCTAATATCCTTCCAAACCTCTTCGGAAAACGTTTTCCCATGCAGTTTTTCGACCAAGTTCATCGATAAATTCCTTCTGAGATCGGTAAAACCAGAATGCATCTCTGCAACAATCGACCGGGCAACGGCTCGTAAAACTTTGTTTTTCGGCCAAAGATTTTTTTCGGGAAAAGTCTCAGCCAAATACTCCACAATGCTGTAAGTGTCCCAGATTTTGACATCACCGACCACAAGAACCGGAACTTTGCCCGCGTCGGAATAAAATCCGATTTTTTCGTGAAACTCGGGAGTATTCAAAGTAAGTGAAATTTCCGTGAAAGGTATATTATTTTCTTTTAATAGAATCCAAGGACGCATGGACCAAGAGGAGAATTTTTTATCTCCGATAACGAGTTGAAGATCTATCATACGGCCAAATTCATCGGCGGAACCGAAGTTGTCATCAAGGAACCCGACTCCTTGTAAAATCTTATCCCCTGAATTCCCAACCGAGTTAGCATCTAAAACTTATCCGAAAGAAACAATAGCACCTGTGTTTCGGGATTGGTTGAAAAGTCCATCGGATAGATTTCGTAATCCACTTTAAAAGCTCTTCTATTTTTTAATTCCAGGTTAGACCAAACGTTCTGCCAGAGTTCAACGATGATCTCCGGAATTTTCCCTTTGAAAGAAGATAGTTCTAAATATCGCCCTTCCGGAAGTTGAACGGTTTCGAAAAGACCTTTTTCATCGGAAGGAATTCCAATGAAGTAAAAATACTCTCCGTTTTCATCGCTTTCATAATCCTTATAAACCGCATAGATAAAGTCCTCCGTTCTTTTAAGTTTCGGTAAAACTTCGGAAACAAATTTTCCCCAGAGTGCCGGAATTTTTCCGTTCTCATCCATTTCGTCCGCATTTTTTGTGCGGGTTCCGATTCCGATCAGATTCTTTCTCGGCATTAAACTTTGTTTCATAAATTTATTTTCGTTCGTCTAATATCATACAAGAAAAAGTATATGAATTCTTCTTTATAAAATCACAATATTAATTTGATGAATATTTTCGTTTGAACTCGAGTGTCCATCACTTAACTCATTCAATTTTCCGATTTTATCGACATTTCGAAGGATTTTCAAAGACCTCTTAGTTGACGAATCGAACGAAATACTTAGGTATGTTTATAGCGGTTCAATATAAAGAAGAATCGTTTATTCCTTAAGAGATAGGGAGGGATCTATGTCTACCATGAAAATCAAAATTGAGGAGGTAAGAAAAATATGAATCTTTCCTCGATTTTAATTTCTTATTTTTATCAATATCCTCACGCGATGTTCATCACGAACCGGTGCGGTATGATTGAGTACATCAACCCAGTTTTTGAAACTATTTCCGGCTATAACCGAAACGAGTTGATCGGGAAGAATCCAAGATTATTTCAAGCGGGTGTTCATGACCCGAATTTTTATGAAGAATTATGGAAAACTATTCTTTCCGGAAAAGAATACGAAGGAAATTTTTTAAACCGAAATGGGTCAGGGGAAACAATTTCCTGGAAAGAAAGAATCACACCTCTTCGGGACGAAACGGGAAACATTTCGAATTTCCTGTGTAAAGTGGACATTCCTTCGCAAGATGAGAAAGTAACGAATACGCCCGAAGAGAATTTGATTTCTGCAAATGGTGGTCAGAGCGAAAAAGCGAGAGAGCTACTTTTTTCTCAACTTCAAAAAGATTACGGTCTAACATGCCAAGAAGCAAAGATCTGCGAGCGTTTAGTCGCAGGTCAAACAAGGGCCCCTCTGATTCAACAACTCGGAGTACATTCAGGAACTCTAAAGAATCATCTTAAGGCGATTTACAGAAAGACGATTGAAAAAGATTTAGCCCAGCCGGGCCAAGGAAGAGATAAATTACAAAGACTCACTATGTTTTTGATTCGTCTTTGCTGATATAGAAATTAAGAACGCAAAGGATCGCACAAAGGATTTTGATCCTTTGCGTTTCAATGTTTTCCCAAAATCTTTTCCAAAGAAAACCTGCCTCTCTTCCCAACCTTTTCGATACGGTTCACAATTCTCCGGATTCGTTTTACAAACATTTTAATGATAATCTTCCGCAGGACAAACGAAGGATTACGATACTTCTCGGACTTTTCAATTGATCGTTCGGATTCTTCCGTCACTTTTTTTGAGATTTATTGCGATAAAAAGTACCCGATTTATACTGATGGTCCGCAAATTGTTCTCCGTCGGATCGATTTGCTTCCAAAACATTTTTACTACTCGGACACATGAAAAGAATACCATAATATGTTTGTTTCAAAAGTTAGAATGTTGGTCTTCTTCAAAAAAGCCAAATTCGGCACAATTTTACGAGGACTTCTAACCTTTACAAAAATCGCCTGTTAATTTTCAGTATCATTTTCATGCGGCCGAGTAGTAAGTAACGAATCTTAGAAGGATCGAATTCGATCCGCGAATCTTCGGGCTTTCAAATTTTATGTCTTCCTTTTCGATATGATTTTCATTTCGAAAGAAAAAAATTTCTATGTTTTCTTTTAACAAATCTAATTTTAAGAACGGAATATGAAAATCGCAATCTTGGGAACCGGAATCGCAGGGCTTAGCGCATGTTGGTACTTAAGCAAGGAACACGATGTCGTTCTGATCGAGCGGCATTCACTTCCGGGAATGGACGCACATGGAACGGACATAGAATTAAAAGACGGAACTTTCCGTTTCGACGTTCCTTTCCGAGCGTTCAAACAGAATTATTACCCTTGTCTGATCGAAATGTATAACGAAGCTGGAATTGCATTCAGACCTGTGGATTATTCCTTCTCTTTGAGCGAAAGAGACGGATCCACATATTTTCAGTTCAGCACCTTTGGGTTTGGCGGGAACTTCTATCCGTTCATTTCTCCTGTTTGTTTCAAGAACGCGGAATCCAGAAAAATTTTTTCCGACATGATTCGTTTTTACAGCGAATCCGCAAATCAATGGGAACTTCTCAAAGGAGAACAACTTACGATCTCCGGATTCCTACAAAGATTCGGATATTCGAAAGAATTCGAAGATAAGTATCTGATTCCTATGTTTGCCACAATCAATACATGCACGCTCAAAAGCGCTAAGAATTATCCGGCGGAAGCGGTGATTCGATACCACTCAAATGGATTGAAGTTTCTGCGATTTTTAACCGCCAGCCGGGGAACGAGGGACATCACGGAAAAACTTTCAATCGGAGCGAAGGAACTTAGACTGAAGTCTAATCCCAAAAGAATCGAACAGAACGGTAAAAAAGTTTTCGTTTCTTTCGATGATGGAAAGGAGGAATTCGATCGGATCGTGGTCGCCACTCCGGCAAATCAGGCGATTCCGCTTCTTCCGAATGAGATGATTCAGGAGAAGAAACTTCTTTCCTCATTTCGCTACGAAGAATCGGAAGTTTTGATGCACACCGATTCCTCTTTTATGCCCAATAAAAAAAGACATTGGGCCCCTCTTTGTTTCACTCTTTCCCCGGAAACGGATAAACCTTCGGCTACCATTCGTTTGAACAAGGTACTTCCCGAAATCGGAAAGATCGAAATCTTTCAAACCTGGAATCCATTAGAAGAACCTCAACAAGGAACGCTGATTTCCCGTTCTAGATTTGAGAGACCGATTATCGATCTGAAAAATCGAAAGATTATCGAAGAATTGAAGGCCCTTCAGGAACAACCGGGAAGAAAAATCTGGTTCTGCGGTTCTTATGCAAGGTACGGAATTCCTCTTTTGGAAGCGGGAGTTTCCACTTCCCTGGACGTAAGACGTTGGGTCGAGAATTCAATACGTTCTTAACCGGGTTTCACGGCCGCGTAAAGAACGAACTGAAAATATCTTTTCATTCTTTCCCCGCCGAGAAATTCCGCAAAACGGGAATACTTACGAGCGATCCTTTGCGGAATGTAAGGCTCTTTCGTTTTCTTTTTGAGAAAACTCGAGAACCCTCCGAAGACATCCGCTTCTAAAAAATCGAAACCATCCGATATGAATCCGGAAGACCTTAAAAGTCGGGAAAGAGAATCGGGTGTGACTCGGTTATTTTTAGGAATAGAACTCAATGTACAAACTAGATCTCTTAGCCAAGAGTCTATAATTCCCAATCTAGAATTTTTTAAGACCAACTCCGCGGAAACAAACCTACCTCCGGGTTTTAATACGCGAAAAACTTGCCTGCAAAATTCTTTTCGATCGGAAAAAAAAGAAGCACTGTCCAAACAAAGGATTCGATCGAAGGACTGATATGGAAAGGAAACGATTGCCGTTTCGACGGGAGAACAAATCAATTCGGGCGAAGTATCGGATCGAGATTCTAACAGATTTTTTGCAAACCTCACTTGAACAGAGGAACCGTTCACTCCGATGAGATCGGTAAAGTTTACGGAAAATTCTTCCCTCCAGACAAAGAACTGATCCCCACATCCAAAACCTAAGTCCAATACCTTGAGCCCTCGTTTGAGATCCGCTCTTTCGCCTAAGAGTCGAGCCAACGTTTTACAAGCGGTCGGATAATCCGCCGTATTTTTCCAATAACCAAAATTTCCCCAGGAAGAATTTTCCGGATTGAGATAAAGATGTGCTAGAGTATCCGGAGCTTCTTCCGATTTTATTTTTCTAAAAAGTCTCATATTCAAAAAAACTTCCCTAAAAACTCGTTCCTAAACCTCGGATGTAGGAACTCCTACAAAAATATTCCAACAGTAAGTCTATTCGAAAGCAGATAAATAGCCAGTCTGTGGGAGCCTCTTCGTTTTGTGAAAAATTTGCGATAATATTTCTATCGAAGTATTGGGACAAACTCTTAGAGAAATGATCGAAATTTTGCATCCAATCGACGATTTGAATAATTCTACGAAGTTCCTAGTCTTATCTTGGAAAGATTTTCTTTCGTAAAATTTCAATGTAAGTTCTCATGTCGCATTAACAAACGGCTATACATATATTTAGCCCGATCGATATCTTCAAGTCTATCTCCCGAAGTCCGCTGGAAAAAAACCGAATTCGATCCTCTTCATCACACTTTTAAATCCGATTTAACTCGGAAAAAAATTCAAGCGGCAAAAAAGCTTATCCGATTTTCCAATGCTCGATTATCCGGAAAAACTTCCTATGTCAGAAAAAAATTTTCGATCTTTGGTTCTCTTTTCAAAGAGAGAACTTCGAAGGACCAGTGAAACTTCTCTAAGAAAAAATCAAAGATCGATTTTCGGCGATTCGTTTTTTAGAGAAACTAGAAAGATCCAACAATTGGAATTAGGTCCCTTCGCAAGTTCTTCTTGGTCAAGAGAAATAATTTTAAGATTTTACGAATAGATTCGTCTCAAACACAAGAAGGAGAGACTTTCTTGAAACCCGCGGCCCCGGGAAGTCTGTTCGAAAGTTGATCTTGGAAAATTTATTTATGTTTTTAGAATGGGTTTTCCTTTTACGAAATAAGTCAGCGAGAACTTGCATTAAATATTACTCGGATTAAGTATTTTAATTGAAGTTTTTTTTATACCATTCTTGATAGATAAAAATTTTGCCATTGGCAATAAACGCAGGGATCTTTCTGCATGATCGAAAAACGAATCAACAAATTCGGGGAAAACGGAACCTTCGCAACGAAGACCATCCCCAAGGGAACCTTGCTGTTCAGTTACAGCGAGTGGATCGAGGACGAAGAATTTGGATGGAAAGTTCTAACGGTCGACGAAGCCGAATCGCTTCCCGAAGCCGAAAAGGACATTTTCATGAAATACGGATACGATGTGGATTTCGGGTTAGTGACCGGACCTACCAGTGAACAGTATGTCATCAATCATTCCAATTTTATGAACCACTCCTGTGATCCGAATATGTGGTATGATCAGGATGACAACATCGTAGCAAAAAGGGAAATTCAAGCGGGAGAAGAGCTTACCATCGACTACGCGAATTTCATCGTAAACTTCGACCAAACCTTTGAGTGCGGTTGTGGGTCGTCAAACTGTAGAAAATTTATTCGCAAGGACGATTGGAAACTTCTGATTCATGAATATCAGATGAATTTTCCGAAATTCATCCAAAAAGAAATCAAAAAGCTTTATGCCAAAATTCCGGTCTAAAGAAGTTCAAAACGAAAATATTACTTTCTAACCTTTAGAATCTTTTCCAGGATGCCTATTCTCAGAAGTCCTGGCGAATCTTCCGACACTGCAGTATTGGTGCTTCGGGCGTTTTCTATTGAATAGAATACGTCCGGTTCCACGCTCTTGACGATCGTCATTGCCTGACCAATTTTTTTTCTTTTTAAAACCGTAAAAACGATTTTTACCGGACCTCGGCTGCCCTGCCCGCTCATCGCCGTAACTCCGTATCCGGCTTCGGAAAGTTTATTTGCGATTTCATCTCCGTTTCGGGGAGAAATGATTCTCAAAAGAGAAAAACCGATCGCCAGTTTTTCTTCGAGAATCATTCCGATAAAAGTGCCGGCGGCAAATCCTCCCGCATACGCCAGATAACAAAGGGCATTGTTCAGATTTTTAATGACCTGAGTGATCACGATGACCCAGAGAAGAACTTCTAAAAATCCGAGAGAAGCCGCAATGACCTTCTTCTCTCTAGTGAGAAGAATCACTCGAATCGTTCCGATCGACACGTCGGTGACTCGGGCAAGAAAAATAAAACAAGGAAGAACACAATAATCGAAGATAGGATTCCCGGGATTCAGTTCCATACAAGCAAGAATCGTCGAAAGAACGATTCTCGTCGATGAGAATTGCACCGTTTCACTTTTCTATATTAGAGTTGTTGAAAAATTCCATAGTTCAGATTAACAAAACTACTTTAACCGATCGTTTCCATGAAACAGATGAAGAATTAATTTGAGGTTTAGATGCGAGCATTTACCACAAAACAAAAAAACTAAAGGAACAACAAGTCGCTCAAAAAACTTCGATCAAAGAGAAAATTCCTCCCGAATCACCGGATGATTTTTGAGTATATCCAACGCCTCTTGTATCAATTTTTTACCGGTTTCCGTATGGTTCCATACATTGAGCCCGGACGGGTGTGGCAACGGAATCCAATCGAGTCGGACTCCATAAAATTCCCGTGAAAAAGTTTTACCGATTACGTCTTCCAGTTTGTATTTTCCAAACTCAAATAACTGGTCGATCGCGAGTTTGCCGATAGGAATCAAAAGTTCCGGTTTATGAAAACGAACTTCAAATTCAAGAAACCCGGAACAGTTTTTTACTTCTTCCAAGTCCGGTTTACGATCCCCGCTTTTCGCCTTACCGGGAAAACATCTGCAAACAGCGGACATGTTCACTTTACTTCGAAAAGTTTCCTCTTCGATCCCTATTTTTTTGAACCAACCGAAAAGGGTTTTTCCAGCCGTATAGGCAAAAGGTTTGCCGAATCTTTCTTCGTGAATTCCGGGAGCTTGACCTAGACTGATAATTCTTGAGGAAGGAATACAGCCGTGAACCGGATTGCCCTGCATTTTGGGACATTTCCTACAACTCAAAAGATGATGAATATGATTCGAATATTCTAATTTTCTACTTTTCATAGGACGGAGGGACTAAATTGATAAGAACCCTTCAAGCGCCAATAGAAGCGAGACGCTTTAATTACCAGCTTGATTTTCTGATTAAGCAGAAAAATCAAGTGTCGCTCTCTCCTAAGGATCGCGCGCTGGAAATATTCCGAGTATGCACGTTCAATCCCATTCCACTTGGATTCAAGAATTTAAAACCTGCTCCTATTATATATCACTCGGTTTTCGGATTTTTAAAATTCCCTGACTCCATCGGAGATTCGAACCGAATATAATCCCGGCTCGGTTCCGAACTTTCCAAAGTAGCGGGTTTTTATCCTTTCAAACAAAGTATTTTTCCTGCCCACTTTGTCCAGTATCAAAATACAACCTCCAAAACCACCTCCGATCATCCTTGCGCCTAGAGTTCCTTGGACTTTAAGTTCTTCTACTATGAAATCCGTTTCGTCACAAGAGACTTCGTAATTTTCGGAAAGAGAATCGTGGCATTCGAAAAGAAGCTCGCCCATCGTTTTCGCATTACCGCTCTTTAAATTTTCGATTACTTTCGAAGTTCTTAATCTTTCTCCGATGACATGTATTGCTCTCTTTATTTCGATCTCATTAAGACCTTTTCCTAAATCCTCCAGCTCGGCTTGATAAAGCGTTCGAATGGAAGGTTTGTGTTTTTTGATTTTACGAAACGCCGATTCCACTTCTTTTCTACGAAGATTGTAGGCACTGTCTTTCAAAGAATGTTTTACTTTAGAGTCGATCAGATAAAACTCGCAACCTTCCAAATCCATCTTATGAAAATTGTATCGTAAACTTTCCGTATCGAGAGAAATACAGAACCCTTCCTTTGCGGTGGAAACTACGAACTGATCCATTATTCCACAATCAACACCTACGAAATGATTCTCAGCCCTTTGACCTAATAAGGCAATTTCTTCTCTGGAAAGTTTCCAATCGTGAATTTCACAAAGAGCAAACGCAACCGCAACTTCAAATGCAGCGGAAGAAGAAAGCCCCGCACCTTGAGGAATATTTCCCCAGACGACCAGGTCAAAAAAATCCGAAATAAAATTGAGCTTTCTAAACTCATTGATCACTCCATAGACGTAATTTACCCAAGAACGTTTGGGATCGAACACGATTGATTCCGTTTCAACTTTTTCTCCGGAAGAAACGGAATAAATTCTAAATTTTTGTTCTTTATTTTTACAAATCGCAATTCGAACCGAAAAGTCGATCGCCGCGGGAAGGACGATGCCTCCCACGTAGTCCACATGTTCGCCGATTATGTTGATTCTTCCAGGAGCCAAGAAAAAACGAATGTTTCCCCCGTTCGAAGGGAATTCGCTTTTAAAAATTTTTGCTAAGTTCTCTTGATTCATTCTATTCTTTTTAGAAACCCCGAAGATATTCTAGGAAACTTTTGTTCTGGTCAACCCTTCTCCGCATTTTTGTAATCCGTCCTAAATCGTAATTTCCCGACACAAAAACCCCAAACTTTGGAAGCCATTGATCCACAGCGTGTCCCAAAACCCGCGGAGCGAAACGACTTGAGTTTTTCGCTTTGTCGGAAAGATCAAGCTGGCAACTAAAGCGTCTCACTTCTACCCAGCCCCAGTTTTTTCTTGCCCGCCAATTTCGTTTTTCCAAACTGTGCAATCGTTCCCCTTTAGGGAGAATTAAGAACGTTTCGTCATTGGAAATGTGAAAAGGGAATTTCGTAATAAATTATGATTCGATTAGAAACCAGATTCGCCTCTTCCTTTGTAAATTCCCGGAAATTCGAATCTTTTTTAACGGAAGCGGAATCTTCTAGACGTACACTTAATTCTTTCCAGGGAAAAGGAAATGAATATTTAGGATGGTTGAATCTTCCCAAAGAAATCAAAGAATCGGAAATCGAAAAAATCATCCAAGTCGCTCAGAGATTAAGAGACTCTTCCGAAGTAATCGTTGTAATCGGAATCGGAGGTTCTTATCTCGGTTCCCGAGCCGTACTAGAAGCGACCCTTCCCTTTTTCAGACGGTCCTCTAAAGGAAATCCGGAAATCTTTTTTGCGGGACATCATCTCGAATCCAGATATTTGTCCGAATTGATGGAGTATCTCAAAGACCGAGATTTTTCAGTGAACGTCATCTCCAAGTCGGGAACGACAACCGAACCTGCAATCGCATTCCGCCTATTTTGGGAACTACTTCGTAAAAAGTACGGAGCGTCCGCCGCTTCGAGAGTTGTGGCTACTACGGATTCTTCGAAAGGTGCCCTAAAAACGTTTGCGAATGTGGAAGGGTTCGAGACATTTACAATCCCGGATAACGTAGGTGGAAGATATTCCGTTTTAACCCCGGTCGGATTATTTCCGCTGGCGGCGGCGGGGATTCCGATTCGAAAATTCATATTAGGATCCCAGAATATCTTAAAAGATCTTCACGCCGAAACCGATCCCGCCCGGAATCCGGCCACCTATTATTCCGCCTTCAGGAATTATTTTTTATCCGAAGGAAGACACATAGAAATATTAGCGAACTTTAATCCTTCACTACGATATATTTCAGAGTGGTGGAAACAATTGTTCGGGGAAAGCGAAGGAAAAGAGAACAAAGGGATTTTTCCCGCCTCTATGGATTTTACAACCGATCTACATTCTCTGGGGCAGTACGTTCAAGAAGGCAAACGAATTTTATTCGAAACAGTCCTAAGCCCTTCCGACGTTCACTCAAACCTGATTTTGAAGCCGACTCCGGACAATTTGGATTCTCTGAATTTTCTTTCGGGAAATACGCTCGGGCACGTAAATGAACAAGCCAGACTCGGAACCTTACTTGCACATGCGGACGGCGGAGTTCCCTGTTTGGAACTCATTTTTCCGGATATATCACCCGAATCCTTGGGAGAAGTGATGTATTTTTTTGAATATTCCTGCGCGATCTCCGGTTATTCTTTAGGTGTAAATCCTTTCGATCAACCCGGAGTAGACGCATATAAAAAAAATATGTTCGCCCTTTTGAATAAGGTCGGTTTTGAAAAAGAGGGAGATTTTCTTCGCAAAAGAATTCTCGGAAACTAAAAATCAAAGTTATTCTTCCATAATGTTCGGAAGTAAAGAGGACCTCGGTTGAATTTCTTTTCAATGAAACAACTTTCTTACTTGACATCTTTTAAAATTAAGAGATGGATGAAAGAATGCAGAGGTGCAGAAACAAAATCGGTTTTTCTCTAACAGCCTTTATTTTAGCGTTTTCGTTTCTGTCTATTTCAATCCTCTCTTCCAGCAATTCTCCTGGGAAGTTCCATCCTCACAAAAAGACAATAAACGGGGTTGAATCCGAATACAAAGAGCCGGTTCAGTTGGGGGAAGAATTCGAATTCCTTCTTGGTTCCCTCTCTTTAACCCATAAAAACATCCCATTCGTATTCAAAGGCAAAATCACTTCCCTCCAGGATAGGTTCCAATTCCATTTCTGTAACATCCAAACTCTTAATCTTTCGAATTTGCCTCCTCCTTCTCTCGTATAACTAAAGTTGGGGTAAATCGCTCACAAATTTCATACCTAAAATGGCTCTTAACGTGAAACGCTTTCGTAAAAAGCGCTTCGCGTTAGAGTAGCTTGCAATGAAGACCCCATCTCAAAACCCTCTGCCGTCGTGACGGCTTAAATTTCTTCGAGCGTCAATAAAAGCGAGACAACTTGAGTTTAATAAAAATGTAGGGACTACTATAATTTTAAACGATAAGGAAAACTGCCAATGCAACTCTGTGGAGTTCCCACATTCAGAAGACAGTTTGAGACGAACCTTTTTACTTGCAGAAAGTATGATTTTCTAATATAGAAAAATCTCCCGAGTTTTCCCGCCTCCTCGCTTTGCGACCCTTAGGGAACAATGCGGCTTTAGTTTTCGCTCCACCCAAAAAAACTAAAGTGGGCGCTCTGAAAAACTCAATGCAGAGGTTTCACGGAGGATTTGTCGGAATTCCGACGGATTGCTTCAGAGCCAAGTAATTGTGGGGATAGAGCATTATGCCTCAAGTTCTTCAGAGATCCATCGAGCGATTCATAAAGAGCCATAACCTTACCCACAAGTTAAGAAGGCTTTTGGGATCATAAGGATCAAAAACTGATATTTTTCAAGTGTTCCGACAAGAATGAGGCTTTTTACTTGCAAGAAGTATGATTTTGTGGTAAAGAAAACCTCCCGAGTCTTCCCACCGCCTCTCCCCTCCACCCAAAATCAGGGTGGGGCGTAAGTTTCACAGAGGATTTGTAGTAATTCCGACAGATTTATATTGAGATCCAAATACTTGTGGGTAAGGTTATGATAAAGAGCGAGATGCTTTCGTCTCCTCAACAGGCCTTCTTGATTTCATCGACTCAAAAATATCATACAAATCTACGGATCGCAGCAAAATGTTCCAACGGAATTTCCACCAATCACTTTCGCATTTGCCAACCCACGTTACTTAGGTATTCTATCCCATTTTTGTCACAGTTGATTCCAGATATTGTCTTTATCATTTGCAATTTACAGATTTCCCAATTTTGTCAATCCTGGTTCTTTAAGAGCCTACTCGTTTTTTTCGATCGGAATTGGCACACTTTTTCCCGTGGAGTCGAGCATAACGAGATTTCAACCTGAAAAAAATCGATTTCCTAAATTCTAAAGTTAGAATATATTCTTTTTCCTAACCGAGCTAAAAATAGGTTTTCTTTCTCGAAAAACTTGGATAGTTTTTTTGGGGAATTTTCTTCTTAAAAAAAATGGACCAAGAATTTAAAAGATGGCCTCATCTTCTCAAGATGATCGAAGCCGGTACACGAATTGAACTTACGGGATATATATTCAACAATACCTTCCGACTTCATCTGGAAAAATTCGTAAAACTCTGTCTTGAAAACTACGACAAAAACGATCTAACCCCCTTTGTTTGTTCCGTGATCCAGGAGATGCTTTTACGTGCAGGAATTTCCAACCTGAGAGAATACTTTTCCCGGGAAATCGATCTCTCGGATCAAGATTCGTCCGATTACAACGAGGAAGCATTTAGAAAATTCCTAAATACTTTAGACTTACGTTCGGTACGAAATTCCCTAAAGGCACAAGGTTTATTCTTAAAAGTAATCATCCGTCACAATCGCACGAAGCTTATCGCCGAAGTATTAAATAACTCTAAAGCGATTCCTTTTACGGAGGAATTTCTGAAACAATATCTTGCATTCTCGATGGAATATAAGAATTTAATGGATTACTATGAATTTTATCCCGAAGACAAGGAAGGTAAGGACTTAGGACTCGCATTTTCAATCCGAATGCTCCGGGAAATCGGATTAAAACCAAAGTTGTTTCGAATCAGTACCGGAGACGAAATATATACTTATAGAATGGAGATCCCTCTCGAAGAGGAATACGGAAGTATTCGTAAACAAATCTTGAACGACGAGGAAATTTTTCCCTTCCCGAAGAGCAATCATAAACAAGAGAACGAACCTCCTTGGCAAACGAACCCTTGTAGTCATTGCGGAAGAACCGTGGACGATCGGATTTTATTTTCTAAAATTCCGGACGATATTCCGATCAAAAATATCCCGAAGTCCATCCGGACGAAAAGCAAAATCTGCGCTTGGTGCGTTGCTTCTTATCTCTGAGTGGGAACACGACAAAGTTCCAAAAATTCTTCCCAGCGAGAACCGAAACGTCCCGAAAAATCTTTTCCCTTTAAAGAAAGATAATATTCTTTTTCTCCCAAGTCGAGCGTTTCTCCGGGAAATAATCTTCCGGCTAATCTTTGTTTTGCGGCAAGCTCTTTAAAAATATAAGAAAGATCGAAAAAGGTCTCCGGTTGAATTCCGCTTAGAACCCCGCTGTTCAACACGGAAATTCCGATATAAAATAGACTACCCTTTCCAAAGATAATCTTTCCGTCATTGAGCTCTAGTCCGGTATAATTCGCGGATTCCGGTCGGGGCAGAAGATACAAAAGGCAATCGTTTTCCGATAGGGAATTTGGAATTTGGAAAAGATTTTCCGGAAAATAAAGAAAGTCCGGGTTTACGATCCCGATCGTTTCTCCCATCCAACCGGCTTTTTCCAGCCCGGTTCTAATTCCTCCTGCGGTTCCTAGGATTCCTTTTTTTTCCTCCGAGAATACCAAAGGAAAAAGAGAAAACGTTTCGAGTTCTTTGCGGATCTTTTCTCCCATGTAATGCGTGTTGATGACCGCACCTTCCGCGTTTTGTTTCCAAACCTGGAACAAAGAATAATAGATGAGGGGGATTCCGTTTACGGGAAGTAAGGGCTTCGGAATGTCTTTTGTCAGCTCCTTCATTCTTGTTCCGAAGCCGGCCGCAGGAATAAAAAATTTCAAAATGGGACCTTCATCGTTTTATTCCTTTCATAAATAAGGAATTAGACAAAAGTTCTTCTTTTAACAAATAAAAGAACACATAAAGTTGATCCGGAAACAAACCGGCTTGAACAACTTCCAAAAGATTATCGAGCGCGTTTAAAACGCTCATTCTATATTTGTCCATCTTCTTATCGGCCACCAAATAGAAGTAAGAGCCGAGCGCTTTGTAAGAACGTTGAAGACACTGGATATAATAACATTCCTTGAATCTCGGAAAGTCCTGCTCACTAAGCTTTAAAAAAAGCTGATAAAGTCCTTGCCTCATTCCAAACGAAATCGGTCTGTATGCATCGTAAAGAATACTTGAAAGGTCGTAAAAGGGAGTCCCCATCCTCGCATCCTGAAAATCAATCATACAAATTTGATTCTCGGAATTGATCAAAAGATTTCTTCCGTGGAAATCTCTATGACAAAAAACCTTCACCGGATATTCGGCGAGAAAGGAGGAACATTCCTCGATGAAAATTTTCACTTCACTTCGAAATTGAGTTCTAAGACGAAATTCTTTCTGAAGCTTTAAATAATTGGAATACGTAAATGTGCTTTCAAATTCGAATTTTTCCAAATCAAATTCCCTCGAGCTTACAGGCGGGATCGGATTCGTCTTTTGTAATCTAACTAGGATTTCGATCGATTTTACAAGCCACTCCCTGTATTCCAAGTCGTCCGTGACCGAAGTCAGATCCTTTTCTCCACCATCAGTCATTAGGATCAAAAAATGAATCAGATCCTTTTTGAGAATTTCGGGAACAATGAATTGTTCCTGACCCAGAAAATCCGCTATCTCGACGAAGTCGTATTGAAAACGAACATCCTTACAAAGGATGAGAGTTCTGTCCGGATAAACGACACGAAAGTATTTTCGATCCGAAGCTTCCGAGATGATCGGATAAATTTTTTGAGGATGTTTTCCGGAGAAATCCAGAAACTTCAATTCTTGATCCGTTAAAGAGACGGAAGTATTCATATCATTTATACCTTATCCGGAAAAACCAAACGAAATTCCGTTCCTAAATTCGGTTCCGATTCGATTTCGATTTTGATTCCACGCTGATCCGCTATCTCTTTGGCAACGAACATTCCAAGTCCTGTTCCTTTTCCGATTCCTTTTGTCGTAAAATAAGGTTGATAAATTTTTTGAATCACTTCTTTACTCATTCCAACACCGTCGTCCAAAACGGAGACGACCGGGTGATGATTTCTAATATATACGGAAATTTGAATATTTCCTCGATTGCCAGTCGCGTCCGCGGAGTTTAAAACGATGTTGGAAAGTAAGAGGGAAAGCTGGTCCTGATCCGACTTCACGATTACCGAAGCCGGTCCGGGTTTAAAATAGATCCTACAGTCTTTAAGTCTGGAAGTTTTTTGAAAAACGTCGATCACACTTTCCACGGAATCATTCAGATGGATCGATTCCAAAGATTTACTCAAACTTTCTCCGGGTTTTCCCAATTGTAAAAGGTTGTTCGTGAGAGTTTTCAACTTAATCAATTGGCCCCAGGTAATTTGGATCGTCTTTTGACGGATCTGTTCCGTGGCGTCGGGAAGTTTCGCGATTTCAATATGTCCCTGAATCGCAGTCAGTGAGTTGTTGATCTCGTGTCCGATGCTTGAAGCGAGAACAGAAAGAAATGCGCGCCGCTCCGCATCTATGAGTTTTTCCGAAATCAAAAGTTGATTCGTGATATCCCTTGCAATTCCGGTATAATACGTCTGGCCTTCGATGTCGTAATAACAAACGGAAATATCGTAGGTTCTCACCTCTCCGTCCCTGCTCATCAAGTCGGAGCGGCTAATTCTGGCGATTTGTCTCTTATTTTTTCTTTTTAAAAGCAGAGCCACTTTTTCCATATAGAGTTTTTCTTTTTCCGGGGGGATCAGTATGTTGAAATGTTTTCCGAGAATTTCCTCTTCGATATATCCGAACGCGTCCAAAGCGGATTGGTTTAAACCGGAGAATCTCAAATCCCGATCCAACGTAATTACACAATCGCTCGTTGCGTTTAGAATATTATAATTTTGTAAATATAAATCCTTGGCTCTTTGTGCGAGTTTGGTATTTTCAGTCTCGGATCTGATCAGGGTTTCCGTGTGTTGATCCCGAATTTCCTTTTCTATTGTAGCTTTTTTTAAAACTTCCAAAATACTCGTGCGACGGATCGGTTTGGAAATATAATCGAACACGCGGTTACGGACGGCTTCTTCTGCGGTGGCAAGATCAGGATTTCCGGTCATTAAGACGACCGGAATGTTCTCGTTGATTTTGCGAACTTCTTTCGTGACTTCGATGCCGTTTTTACCGTTCATAACGATATCCGAAATTACCACGTCGATTTTTTGACTTCGGATAATTTCAAGAGCAGAATCGAAATCCTTCGCCAATAATACTCGATACCCTTCTCTGGAAATAACCCTTTCTAAAACCGTACGAATTTCGAATTCGTCGTCGATAACGAGCACTGTTGTAGACTTTGATTCCATGACTTTTAAGCCTGGGAAAACCTTATTTTACCAAAAAAAACGTCCTAAACAGGAAGGCGAATCAAAACCCTCGTTCCGTTTCCGGGCAAAGATTCCAAAGATATCGTCCCATCGTGCTCGGAAATAATTCTTTGAGAAATTGCAAGCCCCAAACCGGTTCCCTGTTTTCCTCTTCGAGTCGTAAAAAGGGGAAGAAACGCTTTATCCAAAATGTCTTTCGTCATACCGGGACCGTTATCTGAAATTATAAAAAGAATCGAGTCCCGGTTCAAATGAAATTCTTTCTGAACTGTGATCGAAATTTTTGGAAAGGAAGGTTTGATTTCCATTTCGGAGATCGCATTGACCGCATTCACCAAACAATTGATCAGAACTTGTTCTATTTCCTGCCAAGACACTCGAATTTTAGGGAGATCCGGATTAGCGATTCGTTTTAATTCGATCCCGTTCTTTTTGCACGAAACTTCAATCAACTCGCAAGCCCTGAGGAGAATATAATAAGGAGAGACCGACTCTTTTTCTCTTGCGACGGTTCTTCCTAGATCCAGGAGAGATTTAATGAGATCGCGAATTCGAACGTTAGCCGCTTCAATTCTTTTATAAATTTCCAATCTTTCCTCCGGACCGGATTCTTCGGTTTCGATGAGTTCTTCAAGATAGAGAAGACTCGCCTGAAGAGGATTGTTCACCTCGTGTGCGATTCCGGCGGCGAGTTCTCCGATGGAAGCGAACCTGGCGGTCTCGTAGAGTTGTTTGTCCAAAAGTTTTGTCTGGGTAACATCCGAAAAGATCAACATTACGGTCTCTCCGTCCTCTCTATATTTTTTAAGAGGAAGAATTTTGATCGAGAAGAAGTTTTCCTCTTCTTCAATGTATCGAATCCTAAGATCCAAAAAGACCGCCCTTCGAGAATCAAGACAATTTTTGATTCCGGCCTTAAGTTCTTCCTCTACATCTCTTTCAAAAAGAGAAAAGAAATTCTCTCCGGAAGTCACATTCAAAACCTGGAATAAAAGAAATTTAAGAATCGGAGCTACTTCCAGAACAATCCCCTCCGGGGTGAGAATCACAATCCCGTTGTTCATCGCGGAAAATAAATTTCTAAGTTTGATTTCAGAAGAACGAATGAGTTCCTCGTTTTTCTTTTGTTCGGTGATGTCAAGAAGCAAAAGAATCGTTCCGATCGGGTTTCCGTATTCATCCCTGATTCTGGACGAAGCAAGAAGCATAGGTGCCTCGACATTCGGAAAAATTTTCATTTTGATTTCGGTCCTTAATTCCTCTTTGGCAAGCCTTTCCAAAATCGTAGGGGATAAATCTAACAATTTTCCCAGAGGAAGGTCGATAAAATCCTCTTTATAAACTCCTAATATTCTTTCGAGGCTCCGATTACCATAGGTTATATAACCCTCGTCGTCGGTGGAAATGAGAGGAACTTCTATGGAATTAAGAAGCGCTCCTTGGAATTGCAGTTTTTTGGAATTTTCAATTCTCGTCCTTTCGGTTTTCGCGTTTTGAAGAGAACTATGGACATCGGAAATAATTTCCTCATAGAGAAAATTCTCTCCGGAATCGAAAGCCATTCCTTCCAAGGATAGAATCTCGATTCCGACGAGAAATTGCCCCTTTTCCCGAATTCCGATCGAAAGACTTCTACGGAATTTATAATCCGCAAAGATCGATTCCCATTCGGGATACTTTCCGTTTCCGAACTCGTGAATGATAAAGTTATCCTTCGTATCGATCAGTCTTCTCATAGGAAACGGAATATTCGAAGAAACGAATGAATGAATTTTGAGTTTCAACTCCGAACTTATACCGCTTTGTCCTAAAACTTGAAGTTCGCCGTCCTTGTAAAAAAAGGCCCAGACTAAAAAGTAATGAGGATTTTCCTTCAAAGTATCGCAGAGTTTCTGAAAGATGGCGACTTCCGAAGTCAAGTATCGTAGGTTTTGCCTTAAAAGCCTTAAGGTCCTTAAGATACTTTGCATATAATAAAGTCTAAGCTCGGTCTGTTGAATTTCGGACCGATCGGTGAAATAAAATATAAGTATTCCTTGCCCGGCGAAAGTAGAAGCGTTGATCGTACAATTGACGAATTTCTTCTCTCCGTTTTTATGTCGGAGTTGCCAATAAGTTTTTAAAGGCGGTTCGTCGTGTTTGATCGTAAAAGTTTTCCTCGGATATGCGGAACTAAAAAGAATGAAATCGCGTGATTCCCCTTGGAGCTCTTCGGAAGAATAACCTAGGATATTTTCAAGAGCGGGATTCAAATAGAGAATGGATTCGGTTTCCATGTCCAAAACGAGAATCCCTTCCTGAATCGGATGGAAAAAGGAATGAAGCACGGAAGATAAAGAGTCTAACATCCTGATTCCGGGTAAAACCTGGAGTGAGTCTCGACTTACTTTTGATTCTTTGCAAGAACTAATTCCGAAATTCTATTTTTACCGATTTCGACAAACATCTAAGCAAAAAACTGCTTGAAAGGAAACTTTCAATCCGGCTGAGATAGGATTCAAACAAACCGTTTTCGGCTATGCCTTTTTCTAATTGGTCGAGCTTTAAGAAGAGTTCCGAAAAGAGAAGGCAAAAATGAAATAGAGAATCTGCATTTATGAAATTGATGTACGAATTATTCCTCGACTATTATCATTGGAAAAAGAAGAAATACATGAAAGAAACTCTCGGGTTTCGGGACTTCAAAGTGGAAACCGGAGGAAATTCGATTTATTTTTTGGAAAAAAACCAGAAGCAAAATAAGACGATTCTTTTGATCCACGGTCTTCTGGACTCGGCAACGGGGCTTAGAAAAGTGGCTCCTAAAATTCGGCAGGACTATCGAATATTGATTCCGGATATACCCGGATTCGGGAAAAGTAAACTCCCGCCGTTAAAGTATCTGTATCAAATAGACGTATTTGGAAATTTGATCTACGAGGCGATCCGAAAACTGAAGCTCACCAAACTGGTATTAGGCGGCCATTCGATGGGAGCCTTGATTGCAATGCACGTCGCTCTCCGAGACCGCGAAAAAAGAATTTCTAAATTAGTTCTCATCTCTCCCGGAGGAATTCCGCATCCCCAACGGGACGAGATGAAGGAACTTCTATTCCCCAAAAACGAAAACGATCTTTTAAAATTGATCGAGGCTTTGTATTACGAAACTCCGGAATTGCCAGGAAAAATCGCCAGAAAGGCTCTCATTCGATCTTGGAACGAACTTCCGAATCAATTTCTTACCGTAAACACTTTGGAAAGAGAGGATGAAATTTTTCTCGGGAAAAGACTGAGAGAAATCAAAATTCCGGCCTTGA
The DNA here is from genome assembly GCF_003046425.1 of Leptospira borgpetersenii serovar Javanica. GTDB lineage: Bacteria > Spirochaetota > Leptospiria > Leptospirales > Leptospiraceae > Leptospira > Leptospira borgpetersenii. The sequence continues at coordinate 82,605 of NZ_QAJG01000012.1, read as the reverse complement.
TCGTGTCGGGCAAAGAAGATCCGATAACGGACGTCACAATGACAAAGAAACTGCATTCCTATCTGAAAAAAAGCAAGCTCGTTCTACTTCCCGAAGCGAAACATGCAATTCACATGGAAAAACCGGAAGAACTTTCCTTGGAAATCAACCGTTATCTCAATTGAAATCCGTCATATTGAAGCAGTCTTTTCGAAAAATGAACATGACCCGTAAATTCAAATTGATCTCCCTCTTTTTTGTGGTTTGGTTTATTGTAACGTGCAGTCCGGTAGGTCATAAAATAGTGGATAGGGAAAAAAGGATACACAATCATCTTTTGAAGCGTGCCGGAAAGGATGATTGCCCCGGTATACAGTATTCGGTAACGACTTCGAAAGGCCTGATTTATAGTTCAAGTGTGGGATCAGCGGATATAGAAGGAAATGTACCTTTGGCTAAGGACTCACAAATGATGCTCCATTCTATGACGAAAATCTTTACGGCGGCGGCTGTTCTCCGATTGATAGATAAGGGAAAATTGTCTCTCGACGATCCTGCACGCAAATATCTACCGTATATACCCTACGATGAGCGGGTAACGATCCGAAATTTATTGTCGCAAACCTCCGGTATCCCTGATCCGATTCCTTTAAGATGGGTTCATACCGCAAAAGAGGACGATTCGTTCGACGAGAACCGAACACTCCGCGAAATCTTGGAAGAATATTCCAAACTGAATTTCGAGCCGGGAAAAAAATACGCCTATTCCAACATATCCTATTGGCTTCTAGGCAAGATTGTGGAAAAGGTATCCGGCGTTTCCTATAAGGAATATATGATTTCCGAAATATTCAAAAAATTAAATATTTCGGATTCTGAGATGGGATTTTTGATTCCAACCGGAACGAAGCACGTAAAAGGATATTTAAGAAAATTCTCTTTCTTTAATCTATTGAAAAATTTTTTACTAGATTCCAAGTTCTTCGGCAAATACGAAGGGGATTGGTTGCATGTCCGAGATCATTATCTAAACGGCCCGCCTTTCGGGGGAATCGTCTCGAATGCCGAATCGGTAAGCGTTTTTTAAGGGATCAGTTAAGGAACGATTCCGTTCTTTTTTCTAAAGATACAAAGGATTTGTTTTATCAGCAACAAAACGACAACACTGGAAAACCCGTGGAAATGAGTTTGGGTTGGCACATCCGATCTTTGAACGGGAATAGGTATTATTTCAAGGAAGGTGGCGGAGCCGGTTTCCATAGTGAAATGAGGATTTACCCCGAACTAAGGATAGCAACCGTCGCGATTTCCAACGATACCGAATTCAACGCCCGAGATTTTTTAAACGAAACAGATCCTGAATTTTTTTCGAGTGAAACTCCCCGGTGATCGTCTTTTTAGATCTCGCCGAGCGACAATAGAAGCGAGACGGCTTGGGTTACCCGCGACAATAGATTCCCTATGTTTCTTGAACATAAGACAGTTCCGAGTATGATATTCTTGATTCGACGGAGTCAAGAAGGCCGGTGAAGGAAACGAAAGCATCTTCGCTCCCGGCGGGGGCGCTTTCTGAACTTGAGGTATAATGCTCTCTATCCCCACAATTACTTAGATCTCTTCCGACAATCCTCCGTGAAACAGGCTCGGCCCCACCCGCGTTTTGGGTGGAGGGGAGAGGTGGTGGGAAGACTCGGGAAATTTTTCTCTATCAGCAAATCATACTTTTTACAAGTAAAAAACCTCGTTCTTGTCGGAACACTTGAAAAAATGTGCTTTTTGATCCTTACTATTCCAACTCAACTTATGAGGTATTCTGTCGACCGTGAAGCATCTTCGCTCTTTATGAATCGCTCGATAGGAGTTTGGGTATTAGAACTCGAGCTTGTTAAGTCCTCTGCTTCGTATAAATAGTAGGGGTAAAGATTCTATGTTTTGTAAGTATAAACTTTATGGTCTTGTGTAATCAATTGCGGAAGGACTTGACACAAGAAACGTAGGAGAAGCGAGACGGCTTGAGTTTAACAAAAATGTAGAGACTACTACAATTTTAAACGACAGGAAAAAACCGTTAATGAGACGGTTTCTGTGGGACTCCCATATTCAGAAAACTAATGACAGTGTCGCCGCAATCCGCTCCACAGAAGACATTTGAGACGGTCTCCTTAAAGTCCGCTGAAAATTTCTTTGACCGCTTTGATTACGTCTTGAACGTCTTCTTCTTTCATTCCGGGAAAGAGCGGAATGGAAAGTGATCTCGCATACATTGCGTTCGAATTGGGGAAAAATTCTTTTTTAAAACCGAAACGAGAACCGTAAAAAGGATGCTCGTAAAGTGGAATGAAATGAAGACTCGAACCTATATTTCGTTTTTTTAATTCAAATGAGAAGATATCGCGATCCATTTTCGAAGAAACACGATCCACTTCCACTCTGAAAAGATGCCAGGAATGTTCCCCGTCCGGCGCGTTCAGAGGAAGGTGTAAAAATGGAAGATCGGAAAATTCTTTTTTGTATAACTCGGCTATTGAAATCCTTCGTTTCCAAAGATCGTCCGCTTCGGAAAGTTGAACGATGCCGAGAGCTGCGGCCACATCGGTCATATTATATTTGAATCCGGGAGAAACAACTTCGTAATACCAACCCGGACGATCGTAGGTTGCCCGATTGATTCCGTGCAGGCGCATGAGTTTGATTCTTTCTGCAAAGTGAGAATGGTTGGTCGTTACCATTCCTCCTTCTCCGGTTGTGATTCCTTTGGTCGCATAAAAACTAAAAACGGTAAAATCGCCGAAAGTTCCGATCTTTCTTCCTTTATGAACGGCAGGGAAAGCGTGGGCTGCGTCCTCTATCACATAAAGATGATATTCTTTAGCGATTTCTAATATACCTTCCATGTCGCAGATAACTCCCGCAAGATGAACGGGCAGAATCGCCCTTACCGTTTTACCGGTTTTTTTGTGAAATAGGGTTCCGTTTTGATAAATGCATTCCCTTTCAATGGTGGTGCGAAGGGTTGAGGGGGTCATCAAATTGAAAATCGGATCCACATCCGTAAGAATCGGTTCCGCATCGAAGTAACAGATTACTTCAGCGGTTGCGGTGAATGTCACCGCAGGACAGATAGCGGCGTCTTCGCGACTCATTCCGATCGCTTCCAAAGCCAAGTGAAGTCCGGCAGTCGCTGAATTGAGAGCAAGTGCATAATCGGCTCCGGTGTAACGCGCAAATTCTTCCTCGAATTCTTTTACTTTTGGCCCGGAAGTAATCCATCCAGAGCGGAGGACCGCGGAAACCTCTTCGATGGCCCTTTCAGAAATACAAGGAAGAGCAAATGGTAGAAAGGTTTGGCGTGCTGTAATCATATATCGGACATAACCTCCGGTGCTTTTTTAATTTCGGCAGATTAGCGGTTTTCCTGAGTTGGAAATAGAATCGTGAAAGTGAAAAATGTGAAGCGATCGTATTCCGAGCACACTCTTCTTCAAAAAGATTTTTAGGCGAAATTGAAGTTGGAAAACGTGTTCAGCATAGTTTTGTTATGAAATTCGCAAGCGATTCCCCACCTTCTCTATATCCATTCCCCTTCCGGAATCCCCGTTCCTATACCTAAGTTTTGAATCAGAATTGAAATCTTTTCCCAGAAAATATATTTTGCCTTAGTGGCTTTAACTTTTGGGGAAATTCTAGACAGAATTCGGATCATCGACCGGGATGTTACCGAGCTGAGTCGCCTAAAATCCAGGCTTCCTGCAGATCGACCTTATTCGTCTTCTTTACAAATTTCTTTCGACAAACAGATCAACGAACTCTTAAACGAGAGGGTCGGGCTCATGGAGCTCGAAATTATAGATCCACCTTCTTGGATTTTAGGGGTTCCCACAATCGGGGTTCCACAAGAAACACCGGTTCCGATCAAAGGACTTTTTCCATCCGGAGATTTATCCAAGGAAAAACCGGACGACCAAGACGTAATCAATTTCCTTCGGGAACTTCCCAAAACGGAAATCCATCTCCATCTCGAGGCTTGCGTCAACAAAGACACGATGAAACGGTTGATGGCAAAGAACGGAATCAGTGTAACGGATGAAGAGTTCGAAGCTAAATTCAACTTCAAAGATCTCAATGGATTTATTCAGGTATTTTTTTTCATCCAATCCCTCGTAAAAGAACCCGCCGATTTTTCATTTTTCGTGGGAAGTCTCTCGGAATATATGAGAGCCAACAACATCGTATATACGGAAGTATTTTTTGCTCCGTCGAAGTTCATTCAGAACGGGCTCGATTTCGAAGAGATGGTAAACTTTCTCGTAAATCGCATCCGAGAGGAAAAGGAAAACGACGGAATCACCATACGATTGTTAGTCGACGTATCCCGTTCTTTCGGACCGGAAAACGCGATGAATAATTTGAACCGAGTTTTGAAACTCAGACATCCCGAGGTGATCGGGATCGGGTTAGGTGGCGCGGAGCTTATGGGACCTGCAAGAGACTACCAAGCCGTTTTCCAAAAGGCAAGAGAAGCAGGTTTGAGAGTGGTGGCACATTCCGGAGAAGACGACGGCCCTTGGGCAATCTGGGAAGCAGTGGAACTTCTCAAAGCTGAAAGGATAGGACACGGAACCTCCGCTATCCAAGACCCCGAACTGGTAAAATATCTGAGGGAGAATCACATCCCTATTGAAATTTGTGTGACGTCTAATGTGTTCACCGGAAAATACGTCCGAAAAGAACAGAACCACCCCGTTCGTTATTATTATGATCAGGGACTTCCTCTCAGCATCAACACGGACGATCCGGAAATATTCAACGTAAATCTTACATACGAATATTATAAATTATGGAGATTCTTGGATTTCTCTTTGGATGAAATCGTGGATCTAATCCGCCAGGGAGTTTTCGCTTCTTTTCATCCGAACAAAGAATCACTTTGGTCGGAAATGGAAAAAAAGATTCATCTTGTAAAAGCAAGATACGGTCTGAAACGATAAGATTTCCTTTTCGGACAAATATCGAATCCAAGCCGTTTTTCGATCATACATTTATTGAACCATGTTTGTTCTAAAATCAAGTATCTTTGCAAAAGGCATGAAACGACAAGTGCAACTCATCCTACAAAAATGACTCAGTGCTTTTAAGCGCCGCCTTTCCAATATTTTGAGTCCGTTCCAAAATCTCGCTATACGTTAGTGGATAAGTGTTGGGGTTTTTTACTCCTCATTTCGTTCATCAAGCAGCCTGATTTCCGTAAATTTGATTTCAGGACTTTACAAATAAAAGTCCGGCTCAAAATTACCGTTATGAATGGATGTTTCTTTTCTAATCCATTGCCCTTTGAATCTTTTTTCCCTTTTGGTTCGATTCAGGCCAAACCCTTTTACCCCAAAGCCTATCTCAAAAATACTTTATTATCTTTGCTTAAAATACCGATTCCGACTCTTCCAAGATATTTTTGAGATGGTTTCTAAGTTAAATCTGAGAGTCTTTTATTTCCAAAATTTTTCAAATTTGCCATATTTTAGACTTATATAAAAACAGAAATTCAAAAAGAAGGAATTTGAGCGAATTAAACGTCCTATTCCTGTAATTATACAAAAATTAAGAAAGATTTGAATTAATATTGCAATGTGACATAATTATATAATGATGAAAACCCTAGAAACCTCCTTAGAAAACCAAAAAATCAAATCAAGATCAAACGGATTCCAATTACACATTTGGGATAACACACAAAACAAAGAATCCTTAAGACCGGTAAAAGAATTTAGTAAACAAATCTACAAAGATGCAGGTTACTCGGAATATGAAACCGTCGACTTAGACAACTGGTCAAAATGGTTTTTTGTAACCTTCGATGGACATCTTCAAGCTGCGACTAGAGTTGTAGAAAAAACACAAGAAAACCTGATTCCTTTGGAAATCGTCAAAAGATTTCCATCCGGAGAACACTATAATCTCAAAGATATGAACGTTGCCGATTGGAATTCAGTTAGTTTTAAACAAACAATTATCGGATTTCAAGCTTTCAAAATTGCCGCAAGTGAATTGGCTCAGTACTGCTTGATTCGAAAATTCAACATAGTTTACGGTATGATTAATCCAGCATGGAAAGGATTACAACGAGTGTATTTTGACAACGGAGCCATCCCTTCCAAGGAACATTCAGAAATGGTATATTACCCCGGATGTTTTCTCAATGGTAAACTAGCTCTTTTTCAGTTGATCGAAATCAGAGAAAACGCTTTACAAAATATCGCGTCAAAATTGTAGTATTTCTGTTGTAAATAGACATGAATTTTTCGAATTATCTTTGTATTGGCGTCTCGCTGTATATTTTCTTCTTAGGGATGTATATTTTTAGATTTCCGGATCGTAAAAAGATACAAAGATATTTTCTGATATTATCTGGTTTTTTTTCGATTTGGATTTCGGCCTTTGTAATACGCCAATTTATAAGTTATGAGTATCGTCATTATGCTTTTGATTGGATGTTAATCCCTACGATTTTCTTTCCAATTCTGTTTGATCGGATTGTTTCTCTTATTTCCAACCCAGATCATAAATCGCCGAAGTGGCACTTAGTAATTATTTCGATTTTTGTAATGTATTTTTTATGGGCGGCAATTTCCTGCTCGTTTAGCATTTTGGATGACAAAGACGGATTCAAATATACTTCCACGATCCATTATCATATCTTTATCGGGTACCAAATAGGATTTGTGGGATATAACATCCTAAAATTAATCAGATCCATCTTTTTATTCTCCGGGGAACAAAGAGTTCGGTTAACTTTGATGGTAATCGGGGTTTTTATTATTCTAATTTTTACGCTTATCTTTATATATATACTTCCTCTATTAGGAATCTTTTATGGATTCTTATCTTCGATAGGTGCATTGATATTTTTTACATTTTGGGCAGTTGCCATTTTACAATACAATGCTTTTGAAATCAAAGCTGCCGTTCTTTCCGGTCAAAAGGTTTCTTTTTTCAATCGAGTAGTCTTAATTCCATTTCTAATTCTTTTTCGTTATTTAGATCCGAACGAATTCAGAGATAAATCCATTGCGTTCAAGACGGCTCTCACGACGGACATGCTTTATACTGATATGAATCTTTTATTTAATACGGATTTTGAATTAGATAGACGAGCCGAAGTATTAGCAAGAAAATACTATCGATATATTAAGTAATCTTTCTATCTTTTCCGGTCTTGAAAACTTTATTTCTCTGAAAGCCGCGTTACAATCAAATTAATCGTGTCTCGATCTTTTTCTATTAAATTTATATATTTTTCGATCATTGACTTTGCGTTTGGAATTCTTTCAACCCTACGGATTAAACGACTCCACTCCTCTATTTTAACTGCAAGATCCTCCCGAAATTTGGCAACATTCGTCACTCTCGGCCCCGCTCCATTAAGGACCCAATCTTTTTTATAATTAAAAACTACTTCAATAATAAAAGCGGTTTGTTCCGTTACCTCAATATCATCCGATTCTATTCTACTCAAAAGTGCCTGAGAAATAAAAATCGCAGAAGCGAATTGATTTTGCGTTATTTTTTCCCCGGTTCCTTCGGTTCGAATGAATTTGACCCTTTGCCCTGGTGTTTTTAGTTCCATCTAATCGCATTACAAAATAATATTTTTTTCTTGATTTTTATGCATAGAGCATAAAAATCAGTTAATCGCCATGCAGAAGGAATATTACAGTCCATTCATAGTATTGAATAGAATCACTCGAATTATGCAATCTAAATTCCTTCAAGGAATATACCTATTTAACAACAAAACCTTATTCTTTCTTTTGAAGAAAAATTATAGAGACATTCAATTCATAAAACGAGATTCCCCAACCAACTTCTTTTCAATGTTATTTCCACTTTCGTATTCCGGCGAAAATCTCATTATCTCCCGCATCCAACAATCGGTTTTAAACTACACCGCATTTTATTCTGCATTTCTGCATACGGAGAAAGACACGCATGACCCCAGTCATACATTGAATACAGAGCCTGAAATCAAATTACAGCCAGAGAAATTAACTCCATTGAGAATTCGATTCATACCAAGACATTTTAAGTTAAGACCAAGCAAATTGTTAGTATTGATTCCATTTTTTTTTGTCGGACAAATTATCCTCGGTGAATGGGAGACACATTCGATGATTTCTTATAACAAAATAAAAAACAAAACACCCCTTAGTTTTAATGATATTGATTTCGAGGAATTGGAAAAAACTCTGAAAATTAGGATCGACGATTTCTCAAGAGAATCAATTCGTCGAAGCGACAATCTTAGACGAATTCTAGCTTTTAGAAAATTCGATAGTCTTCACAAAAATACAGACCTTATGCCACTCGAACTTTTCGAAAAACAATAAATCTAATTTTTTACTTTTCGAACCATTCAATTGACCGAATCTCAGTCTCATGCAGCCAAGAATCAACATCATCACTCTCGGTGTAAAAAACTTCGAAAAAGCAGTTCGTTTTTACGAACAAGGTCTCGGATTCCCCAAAATGAAATTTGAGGGGAACGTCGCCTTTTTTACGTTAAACGGAACTTGGTTTGCTTTGTACCCTCTGGAAGAACTTGCCGCCGATGTAGGCGTTTCCGCAAAAGGAAACGGTTTCAGGGGATTTACCCTCGCCTACAACGGACAATCCAAGGAAGAAGTGAATCAAGTTATCGCAAAAGCGGAACAAGCCGGAGCAATAATCGTGAAACAACCTCAAGACGTTTTTTGGGGCGGTTATTCTGGTTACTTCGAAGATCCGGAAGGATATTACTGGGAAGTCGCCTGGAATCCCACTTTTTACCCTGGCCCTAAAGACTTCTGACCAACCGTATCTTTTTTGCAAAATATTTGTACGGTCCTTTGGGTATAAATTCCACCAATCGTCCAATGAATGACGTTATCCCAAAAATTTCTCAGAATCAGAATTTCCGGGTTTCCTTCAGCGCATTGAATCTTCGGAGTCTCAAATGCGTCAATGATACCGAACAAGTAGCTTCCTTGTTTAAAGGTCTTCTCCGGTTTAGATTTCGAAGAAAGAGAATTCGGAGTATCATAAATTTGTAATGTAGTTTTGTAACAGACCTCGGTCGTTAAAATCACAAGAATAAGGAATATTATTTTAAATAATTTCATAGCCCAACTCAATTATAACAAGTCAGATTTAAGGTTCTCGGGGAATAAATCCCGAGCGTCAATTGCTCGTAGATAGAATCCAAAAACGTAGTATATTGACGCGCCTCTTTAACCCCTTTTGGACAATAAATCGTTGCGTCAATCCGACGCACTCTCGGAACCATTCCCCAAAAGTAAAAGGATTGGGAGACTACGTGCATTTTAGATGGTCGTGCGTTGAGCCTGGCCCTTTCCTCTAAATCGTTTTTACATTGCCTCCTAAGAACCGGCGGCATACAAGATTTAAGTGGTTTTTGAGGAAAACCTACTCTTACGTTTTGACAGCCCGCAGATAAATTTAAAATTAATAATATTATAGAAATATTAATTATCAACAGACGCTTCGACATCGACATAACCCTTCCCGAATATTCCCACAAAAAGATTAAAATCAGTTTCATTCATATTGGTTTTTCCATAAACAGTCAAATAGTACCGACCTTTTTCCAATAACGGAATTTCAATTTTACAGGAATACGTGCTTCCTAAATTCGTATCTGCACATTCCCTCTTAGAATCAAAAAGAAATCCCCTTTTTAAAAAGCGAACCCTCAAGTCCGGATCCGTGGAATCAACTTGAAAAATTCCTTGCACGTTTTCGGACTGATTGAGGGTAAATTCATAATTTTGAATATTCTTTTCGGGATATATTTTCCCGTGGACGAAAGACTGAAGACGGACGATTCCGTCTTGCTCGTTTTGAATAAAAACGAGCCGTTCGGAACCTCCGTTTACTTGACAGTAGATAAGCATACAAGCCGTCATCGTCACAATGATTCTTAATGAATTTCGCATATTATCTGTTTTGTTGTCTGTAAACCTTGACCGGTCGATTATTTCCCCCGGTACTTACGTAAACGTAATTTAAACTTAATTTCGGTACGGTAATACCCGAATAAATCCGGCGGTTGGTAACGTCTCCCAATCCGTCACCTCCCACTTGCTCCCAACCATTGGAAGAACTTCCCGGATTTTGAAGATTCGTTCTCCAAATTTGAATTCCGTTTTCGTTATCAAAACCCACATAGAGATACGACCCATTCGCTACCAGCATCGTTATACTGTGGTTGAAAACGTTTCCAAAATTCGTAATACCGGTTCCGTCATCTCCGACCACGGACCAATCTCCAGAATCACAAGTAGATTTGTTTCCGCTCAGAGTCGGATCGCATTTCCAAAGTTGAGGTCTTCGATTCGTATAACTTCCGTCCGTACAACCTTTCACAGTTTGTAAACTTTTTCTGAGACCGGAGCGGTCCTCCGAAGTTACACAGATCGTTCTTGTAGCATACATCCTTCCGTTAAATTCGGCGAACTGGGAAAACGCCTTATCCGCCGGAATCAAATCCCTCTCCTTTACGAGTTCGAGCGAGAACCAATTGTTATCAGGAGAGTTATGCCATTTCGGATTGGATCTAGGGGCTACATCCTCCCAACCGGAACACTGATTTTTTCCCTCGCAGGGAGCGGGGTTGGTGCTTGTGGAACGTATTATACTTCCATTATGTAAGGAATTCGGAAATCCCCCGTTTGCGGCATAAAGTTTTCCCTTAAAAACAAACAGAGAATCTATTCCCACATAATAACCCCAATTGATCGTCGAATCGCCAAACTGATTCGGTTTGTTATCGTTATTTTTAGCCGCAAGAGTTCGAATCGAACGAGCAGTCGAACCTACACCGCCTTTATATTCCTCATCCAAACTCTCTCCACCGAAGTAAGGCATTCTATCGATTCTAAAACGACGTCCACGCTGTCCATCGGTCGCATCACAATTACTGTCGATCACACATCGAGTTGAATCGGAAGTATGAAAGGTGATTTTACCGAAATCGGGAGCGTTGGAACGGTTATTTTTTTTAGCGAAACCGACATATACTCGACTATCAAAAACAGCTATAGACGAAGCCCCCGCAGTCAATTCTCCGGTAATCGTTCCCATATCGATATACTTAAAATCAAGGTTGGCGTCCATGCTCGAAGAGTAATAGAGATAGTCCAAGCCGCCTAATGATTTCGAACCGGCTATGAACATATAAGGCCTTGCGCCTAACAATCCTGTTGCGAAAACCCCTCTTCCATCCTCGTTATCCGGACCACATCCAGCGACAATATCCGCGCTGTTACGAGTGCAACCTGCATGACCCATCGTAACGTAATTAGCGGAAATTCCCGACAAAGCGGTATTACTCGATTGTTCCCCAACCGTATCCTTTGCGAAGGAAAAGAAAACCGACTCAGGAGAGGTTCCGTCGTAACGAAAACGAACAGCTTGGTTCCCTTTCCTATTCGGACCGAGATAAACTTGATATCCATAATTGGTAAGAGAAGCGAAAGACGAACCATCTCCGAAAGGATCCGAAATTACGGGACCATCCGCGAAATTTACGGGAGAACCTCCGCAACCTACAAAATTCGCCCTATCTTTCGGAGAAGGTTGCAAAGCCTCTTGACCGGACGAGTCGCTGATCGCTCCCCAAACGTCGTTGTCAAATCCGTCTCCGTCCAACCGATTTGCCGCCATCACCGTGTAGTGACCGCCGGATTGAAGTAAGGTATGCGTTAGACATACCTTAGAAGGATCCGCAGGCGCTCCGCCGCAAACCTTCCCATTTAAAATTTTCGCACTCGTAACATCTCCTAAAACGGAAACGCCTGCGAATTTATACTTCGATTTACATTGAGACGGATTAGAACATTCCGCCGACTTTGCAATGTCTTTTCCGGTATATAAAGGTTTGGAGAAAGTAACGATCACCCGGTTTACGGAATTACAAACCGCATTTGTTAGTTTAAGTTGCTCCTTTCCCACAAAATCGGCGTTATTCGGACAACCCAAGGATTTAGGAGCGTAAGAGCGATCATGAATCCCCGGCTTGTTTACTATGAGCGTGTATACCTTGCCCGAATTTTGTGAACCGGAAAGCGTGACCGTAAACGTATCCCCGGCCCCGCTGATACTTTTCAAGGAGAAATCTCTGGTTTGAGATTTTTTTTTGAAATCCGCGCTACTGAAACAGCTTCCAACCAAAGAAGAACTATCCACGACCTTGTAATTGGACAGTTTCAGCGCTTCCTTATTGTTTACCAATTCGGAATATACGATTCGAATCGCAGTAGGCGACAAGGACGTAACCGATTTAACGGTAGGACCCGCCTTATTATATTTATTTACTATAAGAAGCGTATTTCCGGATATCGATCCGTAAGTCGCCGTGATCGTAGAAAATCCCGTCCCGGATCCTGCAACAACCAATCCTTTCGATTTAAGAGCGTTACTCACGCTTGCATTAGTACTGGAACTGAACCAAGTAACCGAAGAAGTTAAATCCTTTTTGGTTCCGTCCGAGTATATTCCCACCGCGAAGAACTTTGTCTTTGAAGTCGATTCTACATTCGGCTTTGTGGGAGATACCACGATTGAAGAAAGAATCGCCGCGCTGACATTTAAATCGGTAGTTCCCGAAACGGAACGGTAAGTAGCGGTGATTTTACTTGTTCCGACTTGCAAAGCGGTCGCTTTTCCCTTGCTTCCGACCGCATTGGAAATGCTAACCGATGAAGTATTGGAGCTATACCAAGTAACAGAGTTGGAAATGTCTTGTAAACTGCCGTCCGAATAAACACCGAACGCGGTGTATTGCTGATTAAGTCCTTTTATAAGATCACCGTTCTCCGGACTGATTTTGATAGAAACCAATTCGGACGAAGTCACTTTGAAATTCACCGAGTTGCTTTCTACGGAATCGTAATACGCGTGAATCTCGGTGGAACCGATGGAAAGTGAGCTTACTAATCCCTGATACCCGTCAGCGTTAAGAGCACTAGCCACTAACGGTTCAGAGGAAAACCAAGTCACAAGATTTGTAATATCCCGCTCGGAACCGTCCGTGAAGGTTCCTTTTGCTTTGAGCTGTTGGGTCAGCCCCAGGGCTTTCGATGTGGACTCTGGACTAACGGTAATACTTACCAATTTTGCCTCCGTAACCGTCATCGAAATCGGAGAACTTTGAATGGAATTGTAAGTTGCTCTAATATTCGAACTTCCTAAAGTAGAAGCGAGTGCAAGGCCTTTTTTACCGGCGGTGTTTTCAATCGCAACACGGAAGGAATCGGAAGAAATCCAAGTCACAACCTGAGTCAAATCCTGGGTGGATTTGTCCGAATAGATCCCCGTCGCCGTAAATTGTTCCGTAAGACCTTTAGCAACGGAGGGAAAAACCGGCGTCACTTCGATAGAGGTAAGAGTCGCAGGAGTGACATTTACAGCAGAAGAGCCCGACAAGTTTTCGTATCTCGCAGTAATGTTCGCACTTCCGGTGGCAACTGCGGTAACCAAACCTCCCGAAAGTATGTCATTGCCAACCAATGCTTTATTCGAGTTGGAAGAGGACCAGGAAACCATATTTGTAATATCTGCCGTGGAATTATCCGTATATGTTGCCGTTGCTTTGAATTGGCACGTTAGCCCTTTTACAACGGACGGATTACTCGGTGTCACCGCAACCGAGACGATAGTTGGCGAAGCCACCATAGCCAACTCGGGCGAACTTGAAATCGAACCTAAAGTAGCGGTGATATAACTGTCCCCCTGCTTGAGCATATGCGCCAATCCTTTGTTTCCGGCAGCGTTCTCGATACTTATGATTTCCGTATCCGAAGATTTCCAAGTGACTTGTTCCGTAATATCCTGCGTAGAATAATCCGTAAAAGTACCTGTAGCCTTAAAGTTTTTCGTAATTCCCTTAGGCGTTACACTTATATAGGGAGAGACTTGGATAGAAACGAGCTCCGCTTCAGTTACGGATAATGCGACAATAGGACTGCTAACGTTTCCCAATGCCGCTTTAATATTCGTAGTTCCGATTTTTTCTCCCCAAACTTTTCCTTTGTATGATAGAACGTTACCAACCACAGCAACCGAAGGATCGGATGAAAACCAGGTAACGGAAGAAGTGATGTCGGAACTGGAATTATCCGAGTAGATTCCTCTAGCGGAAAAGCTTTTCTTTAAGCCCTTTGCGAGAGTAGTAGTATTCATCGGGCTGATTTGAATCGAAGTGAGAACCGCAGGAGCCACCTTAATGGTAGTTTTTCCGGACGTTCTCCCCAATGTGGCGGCAACAGTCGCGCTTCCGACCGCAAGAGCCTGTCCCATTCCTTCCCTACCTGATACGTTAGACACACTTAAAGCCTTCGAAGAAGAAGTCCAGGTGACCGAGGAAGTGAGGTCCTGCTTGGAGTTATCCGTAAAAATTCCCATCGCTTTAAATTGCTGAGTCAAACCTTTCGGCATCGAAAGAAGAACCGGAGAAACCGAGATCGAAACCAATGCCGCCTGAGTAACCGTAAAGTCCATAGAACCTTCGATTCCGCCGATGGAAGCAATAACTTTAACAACACCTTGATTCAAAGCGGAACCCGAACCGTGACTACCGCTCGAATTGGAAATAGTAAGAATGTTCGTATCCGAAGAACTCCAAGTAACCTGATTCGTGATATCCAAATTTGAATCGTCCGAAAAAATACCGGTCGCGGTAAAATTCTCCTTAAGACCTTTGGCTTTAGAAGAATTTACGGAAGAAACGGAGATGGAAACCAACGATGCAGATACAACGTTCAACGTCGTAGAACCGACCGAAGAACCGAAGGAAGCCAAAACGGTAGTGGAGCCAGTACTAACGGTTTCCACCATACCTTTCGGCTGAATTGTGGCGATCGTATTATCCAAAATATCCCAAGTGACTAAAGAATAAATGTCCTTATTCGAGTTATCCGAATAGATTCCGGTCGCGATCAATTGCTGCTTTTTTCCCAAGGGAAGATTTGAATTTACGGGAGTTACTTCAATCGAAGAAAGAGTCGCCGACCCGACGGTCATAGTTGCAGAACCTCTTTTGGACCCGAAGGATGCATGAATATGAGCAGTTCCTAAATTAACGCCGGAAGCCAAACCGGAATCGTTCACACGAACCAAAGACGAATCACTGGAAGACCAAATCGTCAATGGATCGTCGGAAAGATCCTGATGGGACCCGTCCGAAAAAATACCAATTGCGGAAAACTGACGATTCAAACCTTTCGGCAAGGAATCCCGATCTAAACTCGTAACTTGGATCGAATCTAAAGTCGCAGGCGTTACCGTGATTCGGAGCTGAGAATTCAAACCATTGTATTCGGCTTGAAGCGTGGAAACCCCTAACGAAATCCCTCGAGATCGATTCCCTTGAATTTCTACGACGGCTTGAGAATCGGAAACGATGGAAGTAGAATCCGTAATATCCATATTCGTTCCATCATCAAAGATCGCGGTAACTTGAAGAGCCGTACTCATTCCTTTAGCAATTGAGGAATCTCGAGCACTCAGTTCGATTCGAGTGATAACCGGATCCGAAGCGATCCCAAGAAGGAGAAAGAAAGGGTTATTACCGCCTTTATTACCGGTAGACAACCCCACGGCCCCGACTACGAGAGGCCAAACCATACAACCTTGAAAAAACAAGGAAAGAAAAATAGAAAAAATTTTCTTCATCGACGTCCCTTATACTATTTATTTTTTTTGAAGTATTCGTTTTCCTATTTCAGACATTTTGCGTCCTTTGAAGTTTTAGCTTCTTTTGAAGGAGACTTGAAATTGATGAGAAAGAAAACAATTATAAAGAAAAATTTTTCCAATTCGGGAGAAACAAAATATATCAAATAAATCTAATACTTAAGCAACCCATCAAGGGCATCGATTTTCAAATTTTGTTGTCTTAAGTATCAAATCAAGCGATTGAAAACGAAAGAATTTTTGAAAGACGCATAACTTAAGAAGTTATTCGTTATTTCTCAAAAATTTTTCACCGTCCAAATTCCCGCAAAAGCGAACCCAATTCCACCAACGACACTTAAAAAGATGTATCCGAAAAATAAAACGTAATGACCGGATTTTAACAATTGAAAGGTTTCGTAAGAAAACGTGGAAAAGGTCGTAAAACCTCCACAGAGTCCG
Organism: Leptospira borgpetersenii serovar Javanica; assembly: GCF_003046425.1. Taxonomy (GTDB): domain Bacteria; phylum Spirochaetota; class Leptospiria; order Leptospirales; family Leptospiraceae; genus Leptospira; species Leptospira borgpetersenii. The sequence goes on along the minus strand of NZ_QAJG01000012.1, from coordinate 66,441 downwards.
GAAGCAATTAAAAACTTCCACTGAGGATCTAAAACCGGAAATCGATCAAAAAGGGCATATACGGTCCCGATTACAAAAGAACCGAGTAAATTTGCAGTCAATGTACCCCAGGGTAGGGCAAAGCCGAGAACGTTACCGAACCAATATTGCAATAGATAACGGAACACACTTCCGATCGCTCCTCCCAAAGCGATCAAAAACAAATTACTTTCTAAATTCATAATATTAATTCTTTATTAATTATGTTAATCCCCATAATCGCTATCCATCTTTGAAATTGATCTGAGGTTTCGGATTTTTTTGTTTCAGATTTTGCACTCATTTTCCCTTGTTTTCGTTCGGTATCGAACTTCCGCGATCCGTTCAATAAATGGCATGACACATAGAAATTCAGAGGACGGTTGATCTGATTCCCTGGTATTCTTAATTCCTTAAGAGATTTCATATAAGAGCCTATTTGAGTAAGTTTTCAATTTCATTATTGGAAAGATCCACGATCTCACACTGAATTAGTTTTGCATTTTTTCATCGATACTTTTTAGCAAACAGTTTCGAGCAAAAAAATTTCAACGAGATTCAATCATGAGGAACCCTAATATTTTCTATTGCTGGCTGGTCAAATCCATTCTTTCAAAAGATTTTTTTCCATTTCAGTACAACTAAAATACTAATTCGTACTTATCCTATGTCGGCTTTGAGATCACTTCTCATTCAAAAACCATCGAACGACTTGAAACGTGATCCTTAGAGAGCGGCGGCTCCTAAGTTCACGCGATCCTTAGGAAAGCTCTGCGTTTGAAAGTTCAGGGAATGGGAACTCGAGTTTACAAAAACGTGGGAATCCCCACAGATTACGTCGCTTTAAATTATCTTTGCGGTTTTGAAACGTCTCTTCTCGGAAAACTTCCGGGAATGGACGACATGAAACCGGTTGGTAAATTCTAGATTTAAAAGTGGGAATCAAAGGCGGCGAAGGAAAATCGACAATCTCTTGAACAAGATCAACAACGACCTTGAAAAAACGGCTAACGAATCGAATGCGGCTTCGAAAAAGATTTTAATAAGAACTGTCCCAAAACCTGAGAAAAGAAATCGGCTCCAAAAGCTCGTAATAAAGCGAAAACGTAGGAGTTCCTACGGATCATGGCTCTTTGATAATTTACGGGCTTTCGAATAGATTTTATTATTCGCGCACTCTTGTTGGAGTTCTTACGATTCCAAGGTTTTGGGACAAGTTCTAAACAACGTGAGTTCGACATAACAAATGCAAAAGCAATTATTATGCTTCGATCTATAGAAAGCGGAACTTTAGAGTCTGTCCTAAAATGTAGGAACAATCGCAGCAATCCGTGAGAATTCCGATAAGATCGAATGGTTTTGGGACACGCTCTTAGTTTGAAAAATTCAGGTGAAACACTTTTTACGAAAACGTTTCAGCGCAGTCAGCCTTTGCAAGCAGAACCCTATATCGAATTCACGTTAAATAGTCTTTTGAAAAAAATAGAGCTGCTTATTCAGTCGCATCGGAGAAAACACGCCGGAAATAAGATAAGAACTCTAGAGTTCGTTTTACACAAAAACTCTTAGTAGTACTGTCCTAAACTGATGGTAACGATGGTTTTATTATTATCCTTTTTGTTGATGCACTCGCATTTTACCTGTGCGGATTGGCTGTAATAACCTTGGTGCGCCGAAAAACCGGGAGCGGCCTTACAGCTTTTATAAAGTCCCTCGTTCACCAAACGGTTGCAAGCTTCTTGAATTGCGGCTGCAGCGTCGCTTGCTTGGGAAAAAACTTTTCCGGGAACCAACAAAATTCCCGCTAAAATCAATGCAACAAATAACGTTTTTTCAATCCATCTTTGAACCACGGAAAATTCCTCTCTTATGAACTGGAAGTAGATAATTTTCTTGCCTAAAATTTCAAGAGATTATTTTCAAAATTTCCGTTTTATCAATAAATTTCCGAAATAATTTTTCACGTAAAAAATAAGAAAATTCGGTCATGGAATCGGCTTCTCTCGAATATTAAAAAAGTCTGTCTCAAAATGTAGGAGCTCCAACGAGAACTTAACAATCATAAAATCTGTTCGAAAGCTCGTAGGGTACAATCTGTAGGAACTCTTACATTCAGAGGACTGAGGACAGTGTCGCGGCAATGCCGCTCCCACAGAAGACAGTTTTGGGACAAGTTTTTAATTAACGTGAGTTCGGTGTAAGAAAGTTCAGGCGAGTGTTCGCAAATTTTATAGCAAAAATGACTCGCAAGCTAAAACTAAAGTGCTGCTTTCTACAGATCGTAGCATAATAGAGTTGTTGAAAAACTCCATAATTCAGATTAACAAAACTGCTTTAATCGACCGTTTTCATGAAACGGAAACAGATGAAGAATTAATTTTTCAACAACTCTAATATTCCAATCCTTTCAGAATTTCTACTACATTTGCATTTGTTATACCGAACTCACGTTAATTAGATTTCGAATTATCATTACTGCTATATGACCTCTAACAAGCACAGAGAAAAATTACTAAGAGTCTGTCTCAAAACCTAAAGAAAATATCTTTAAACGATCCGGCAAGTTTTTAAAAAACATGGGAGTTCCCACAGAAACCGTCGTATTGAAGGTTTTCTCCTGTCGTTTAAAATTGTAATAGCTCTCACATTCCTAAGGTTTTGAGACGGGTTCTTAAACAGATGGAAAATTCGTTTTCCAACACTCTATCATTATCAAAGTATATGAAAAAGGTTTTTCGTTTCCTTTTGGGTTTATCCATTCAAGAACCTACCGATCCGTGAGAAGCACTTTGTTTCATTGCAAATTTACCAAAATGATTATGGTTGATTTATTTTGAATTTTAGGACAAGTTTAGAATTAAAATAAGTCGATCAAAAGGGAGAACACTTATCCATCGGAAACGGAACAAAGTTGCTTATCAGGTAGTATGAGAAGAATGGTGGGAAAAAGCTCAATACTGGTTTCCCTCCTCATAGAATTCCCGCAAAAAGAATTGCAAACTCCTTGGCTTCTCAAAAATAGAAACCGGAATATCCAAAATCACTAAACAGCTGTTCAATTTAATCCTAAGAGAAAATCGGCAGCGAGGTAACACAATGTCAAACGCCTATGTAATCGATGCGGTCAGAACCCCGAGAGGAAAAGGAAAAAAAAGAGGGGCCCTGGCGAGCATTCACCCGCAAGAACTCTCCGCTGCAACCTTAAATGCGATCCAAGAAAGAAACGGAATCAAGCCTGAAATAGTAGAAGAAGTCGTTATGGGATGCGTATCTCAAGTGGACGATCAAGCGGCTTGTATTGCGCGTTATGCGGTCATGTCTGCACTCTGGCCGAACTCGGTCCCCGGTTATACCGTAAACCGTTTCTGCGGTTCCGGACTTCAAGCGGTCAACAATGCCGCTAATCATGTTCAATCCGGTTCCATGCAAATCGCCCTCGGAGGTGGAGTCGAATCAATGTCCCGCGTAAAGATGGGAGCCGATATGAACGGCAGAGACTTTAATATCGGAAATCCGAATATTCAAAAACACTATAATTTGGTGCCTCAAGGGATCTCTGCGGATTTAATCGCGACTAAGTTCGGAATTTCCCGCGAAGAAGCGGATCGTTTTGCGGAATCATCCCAGATCAAAGCGGACAAAGCAATCAAAGAAGGTTACTTCAAAAAATCCATCGTCCCGGTTAAAATCGAAGATGGTACTATAGTCGATACGGATGAAAATCCGAGAATCGAATCCACTTTCGAATGGCTCTCCGATTTGGCTCCGGTTTTCAAAACAATCGGTGAGAAGGAATTGGATGCGATTGCACTTAAATCCTACCCGGAAATTCCGAAGATCAATCACATACATACGTTAGGCAACTCTTCCGGAATAGTAGACGGTGCGGCTTCGGTTCTTCTTGCTTCGGATGAAGGGATCAAAAAATACGGACTCAAACCTCGGGCGAAAATTGTCGCGATGGCTTCCACAGGTGAAGACCCTACGATCATGTTAACAGGGCCGGTCTCCGCTTCTAAAAAAGCGTTAGCAATAGCCGGACTCAAGGCCGACGATATCGATCTTTGGGAAATCAACGAAGCGTTTGCTTCCGTGGTTCTTTACACTCAGAAATCGCTCAATATTCCTTTGGAAAAAATCAACGTCAACGGAGGTTCTATTTCTCTCGGACATCCTCTTGGAGCAACCGGTGCGATTCTTCTTGGGACCGCATTAGACGAGCTTGAAAGGAGACAAAAGCGTTATGCGCTTATTACTCTTTGTATCGGAGGAGGAATGGGAATCGCGACAATCATAGAAAGAATGTAGATTCTTTTTTTCATTCGGGCCGATTTTTATTTTCGGTCCGAATCTTTTGACATTTCTCGCTCTTATTTTTTTATTCTTTTTTAAAGAAATAGAACAATAGGTTCCTTCAGAAATCAACTCGCCTGATTATCGTGTTTCCATAAAAACAGCCTCCAAGTTCTACGGACAAATCATTAGAAACTTATTTTGCCCATTTCGAAGGAAAGTTTTTTGTTTTTCATTGTCATAACGTGAGTTTGGCGTAATAAAACCGGAGTTCGACTTATAGCGCCTCCAAAAACCCCATAACCTTACCCACAAATACTTGGATCTGAAGATAAATCTGTCGGAATTACTACAAATCCTCTGTGAAACTTACGCCCCACCCTGATTTTGGGTGGAGGGGAGAGGCGGTGGGAAGACTCGGGAGGTTTTCTTTACCACAAAATCATACTTCTTGCAAGTAAAAAGCCTCATTCTTGTCGGAACACTTGAAAAATATCAGTTTTTGATCCTTATGATCCCAAAAGCCTTCTTAATTTGTGGGTAACATTATGCAAAAACCCGTCTCGCTTCTATTGGCGCGAGACAGGATCTTATGCGAAAACAAAACTCCCACAAAATCGGAAGCACTTATTTACGAATTTGGTTGTCGCCAGTCAATGTGAATCCCCGAATTGTTAAGTCGTTTATTATGGAGACGTATAACGTCAAAAATCAAAATATTACTTGGGATGTATGAAGATAGTATCAAAAATCAATGGGCGGTTTTACAAAGATACAGGGAGTTTTCAAAAATTGCGCTTAACCGGGAATTGTTGGCTTTTTGAAAGGGATCTAACGTTTTAATTTTTGAAACCAGTTTATCACAGTATTGTTTTTATACATCCAAGTAGTAAGCTCTAAAACAAATACGGAGAGTTTCCACATTTTATTTTTAGGAAAAGATGAATGTGTGGAAAAATTGCTTAGACTCGAATTTAAGTTATCGTATTCAAATTCTTTGAAAAACAATCCGGGTCGTTTGGCACAAAATATGTTCCGAAAATCCCACTACCTCTTTTTAAAATCAAAATATAAAATAGAAATTTTCGGAATCACTCAAAAGATTGATAAAAAAATTTTCGTCGCAACAACAACTTACAAATCTCAAGCCAGTACATAACAATTGTTATAAAATGAGAAAAATTTTTACTCCCACCTTAAGAATTTTAGGAACTTTTCAGCCTTTTTACGAAATCCTGTTTGACACTAATCCATGAACTTCTAAAGTTTCATCCTGTGTCCGGGATTCGGAAACCGAATACAAAAGCTTCCGGAAACACAATTAAATTCTAACTGAATCGTGAGTTAAGGAGTTATCAATGATTCGTAACATGAGTAAGGTGTTGTTTGCCCTAGCTGTGGTGTTTTCTTCGGCTGCGAGTCTTAGTGCAAAATCATACGCAATTGTAGGATTCGGGTTACAATTAGACCTGGGCCAATTAGGTGGAACAATTACTAAGGATGGTTTGGACGCTGCGACCTACTATGGTCCGGTTAGATCAACCAATACTTGTACCGTGAACGCAAATGATCCTACCTGTGTTCAAAACCCTTCTAAACCGGCGGGTGAAGGAAATTACGTAGGGGTCGGAACAAGAAGAGCAATTGCCGCTGAAAACCGACTGATTACCCTTGATAGAACAACAGGCGGCATCATCAATGCAAGATCCACCAAAGGTGCAATGGTCGGCGGAAACCTAATGGTAGGTTACGAGTCTGATTTTGGAAAATATTTCTTTTGGAGAGTTGCGGCAGAATATACGCAGAAAATCTCAGGTGGTATTACAAAGGCTGATATTGCAGGTCTTAATATTGTCGATATTACTTGGGGATTCAGTGCTATTGTAATTCCCGCTACCGTAGGTATCAAATTGAATGTTACCGAAGATGCCGCGGTTTATATGGGTGCTGGTTTGAACTACTTTAACGGTGGATGGTCTTTGAATGGAATGAACAACATCAAAGGTGGTCATGATATTTTAGCCGCTGCCGGAGTTACGAGCATTGCAAACTTATTAGCCGATGGAACCGATCCAATTACTACTCGAGAACATATTCGATTCAGAGCCACTGGAATCGCTCCGAATTTTTTAATCGGAACTCAAGCAAGAGTAACTGACAAAGGCCACGTATTTTTAGAACTAGAAACGATAATGTCTGCGGCTTATTCAGTCGGTAAAACGCAATCCATAGGAGGAGCTTCTACTCTTGCTCCTTTTCCTACTTATCCGATCGTTGTCGGTGGGCAAATTTATAGATTTGGCTATAAACACGAACTCTAAAAAATAGAATTTATAAAATTCCATTTCCAAGAGGCTCTCTTCTTTGAGAGCCTTTTTTTACACACCTCTTTTTTTACTAAATCCCACACAATTCACTTCGAAGATATTTTCTCTTATTTCATTAGAATCGTTGAAAAGTTCAGAATGAGGAATTTCTTCGTTTTGTGAAAAAATCGCGATGATACTTCTACCAAGGTTTTGGGGCAAATTTCTAAGTTTTAAACCAGTAGTATTTATGCCCGGATTAAGACTAAAAGTCGAAAGAAGAAAAAACTATCGGCTCGAAGTATGACAAGTTTACAACGAACGGAAATTCTTTTAAGCTCTTGGTATTTTAGGTATTTCTAATGGATGAGATTCCCCTTCGAGAGATTTCAGGAATTCTATAAGATCCGTTCTCTCTTCTTCCGTAATCGTCATAGGTCTTAAAAGAGGATCTTCGATTGAATCCTTAGCCCCCCCGTTTACGAAATGATCCACTACATCTTCTAACTTCGTGAATCCTCCGTTATGCATAAATTCGCTTTTCCTACTCACGTCTCTAAGACTCGGGGTTCTTACTCTTTGAGTGATCCCGCTAAGGCCGGTAGTATGTTTTTCAGAATCCGAAAAATTCGGTCCCTTGTGGCATTGGGAACATTTGGCTTTGTTCATAAACACGTCTAAGCCCCGTTTCTGAGCCGGGGAAAGTGCAGACTCTTCCCCCATCACATAACGATCGAATCTAGAATTCTAGGATATGATTGTTCTTTCAAATGCGGAAATCGCTTTTACGATCCGATCCATAGTAATTCCCGGAGAACCGAACGCTTTTTCGAAAAGTTCCCTATATTCTGCAACTCGACTGAGTCTCGCTACGATGGTCTTCTCGTCTTTGAGCATTACCGCCGTGTAAATTCGTTCTCTTACAATTTCTTCCAAATCTTTCGCCTGAGGATCAATGAACACATCCTTATACAAACCTACATTTGTAAGAAAAGAAGCGGGGGAATTGTGAATTTTATTTCTAGGTAAAGAATTTTTTTCCGAGTTTTGTATTTCCACAGAATGACAAATCGCACAATTTGTATTCCCATTGAATGAAAGTCGTTTATCAAAGTAGAGCAGTTTTCCCAACTCTACTTTATCCTTATTATAAGGGTTGTTATTGGGATGAACAATATTCTTTATAACAAAACTTTCCAGTTCCGCTTTTTGAACCGGTTCTTTACAGTTATAAAAGACGAGCAGAAAAAAAATAAAGAACGAAACGGACACAATCCTATACATATGGACCATCCTGGGTCAATGGTTCGAATGAAAGATCACGCTGTCAATTCGAATCGAAAACAATTTTAATTACATATTATGAGATTTGCTAGAAATTCGCCCAAACTTACTTCTCCGCACGTACCAAGCCTGCGGAAGCGATCCTTAGATTAATATGATTCTTGAACATAAGGCAGTTCCGAGTATGATATTCTTAATCGACGGAGTCAAAAAGACCGCGAAGGAAACGAAAGCATCTTCGCTCTTTATGAATCCTTGGGAAACTCAAGCCATCTCGCTTCTATTGGCGCTCGGGAAACTCAGCGTCTCGCTTCTATTGGCGCTCGGGAAACTCAGCGTCTCGCTTCTATTGGCGCTCGGGAAACTCAGCGTCTCGCTTCTATTGGCGCTCGACGGGTTCTGATATCGAATTCACATTAAAACACAATGCCCATTGAAATCACTTAACATTTTGGATGTGAATATTGATAACTTCCGCTTCAAAGACTCAAAATCGTAATAAAAAAGGCGCCGACCAATGTCGAACGCCTTTTAATTCAGTCACGGTTCTCGAAAACTTTTTTCTAATCCCCGTAATTTCTAAACACGTCCCATAGTGTAAGAACGCATTTTTAAAAATTCTAATATTCTTATTTAGCGGACGCCGCTTCACGAATCACGTAAGCCGCGATCTCGTTTTTCTGGATCTGAGTAGTTCCTTCGAAAATACAAAGAATTTTCGCATCTCTCATCAATTTTTCGACAGGATATTCTTTTGTATAACCGTATCCGCCGAAAATTTGAACCGCATCCAGAGCGCATTTCATCGCAGTCTCAGAAGCGTGAGCTTTTGCAATTGCGGAATACTTGGGAAGTCTCGGATCATCGGCATCGGCCATCCTCGCCGCAAGATACGTAACTTGACGAGAAGTTTCCAAACCGATGGACATATCCGCAAGCATGTGCTGAACAGCTTGAAAGCTGGAAATCTTGGATCCGAATTGCTCCCTTTGTCTTGCATATTTGGAAGCGTAGTCAAGAGCCGCTTGAGAGACACCTACTCCCATCGCCGCAACGTAAGGACGAGAAGCGTTTAGAGTTTGAAGCGCGTAGATAAACCCTAAGTTTTCCCTTCCGATCATATTCGCTTCTTCCACGGCACAATCTTCAAAGATGATCTGACGAGTATCCGAAGCACGGATTCCGAGTTTGTCTTCTTTTTTACCGACGGTCAGCCCCGGCGTATCTCTTTTCACATAGAAACAACTCACTCCTCTGGTCCCTCTCCCCTTATCAGTATAGGCAAATACAGTATAGGCACCGGCACTACCACCACCGGTGATCCATTGTTTCGTTCCGTTGATGACCCACTTATCGCCTTTTTTAACGGCAGTCGTACTCATACCCGGAACGTCGGATCCCGCACCCGGCTCGGAAAGACAGAAAGAGATTCCATACTCTCCGTCTATGACTGGTTGTAACCACTTCTTCTTTTGCTCGTGAGAAGCCCCTTTCAAAATAGGAAGAATCCCAAGACCTGTATAACCAAAACAAAGAGAAATTCCGAGACATCCTCTGGAAAGTTCTTCAGTGACGAGGCACTGTTCCACAGAACCAAGTCCCCAACCGCCGTATTCTTCGGGGATGGTCAAACCGTTGACTCCCAATTCTTTTCTCATACGATTGATGAGTTCTTCGGGATGTTTATTTTCTTCGTCCCAGTGACTTGCAACTTCATGTGTGATTTCTTTTTTCACGAAATTACGGATCTGGTCTCTGATTTCGAGCTGTTGTTCGGTAAATTCCTGATACATCGGTTTTTCCCTTCTTACGAGAGTGTTCTGATCCTACTTTTTTTTTCTCCATGATTAGATCAAATCAAAATACGGGAGAAAAAATCGGCGCTTCACTCGTTTTTTTCTTTTTTATTCATTTTACATTGAAAGCTTTTTATTCAAAATTCATTCCCTTCAAAAATCAGCTTCAAATATGCCATTCTTTTCAATCTCAAAGAACGAACGTTCTGTTTTTAGTATTTAGAGATTTCAATTTTGGAAATATTTCAATGTCCTAAACGTTTTCAGACGAAATCAAATCACTTTTTCCTTTTTCATCGTTTCGATTTCTTCCAAAGTATATCCGAGAGATCGGTAAATCGACGTATTATGTTCCCCATGATTTGGAGGATCCAACCGATATGTAATCGGGGTTGCGGAAAACGGAAAAGGAGCTCCAAACTGAAAGTAATCACCATATTCGGGATGTTTTTTATCTAGAATCATTCCCCTTTCCCTTAAAACCGGATCTTTACTGACTTCTTCCATCGTCTTAACGGGGGTCAGACAAGAATCCTCATTCTCAAATAAAAAGTTCAAATCTTCAAACGTCTTGGATGCAAAGTAAGCGGTAAGAATTTCTTTCCACTTGGAAAAGTTTTTCTCTTCCGTCGGTAATTCCCCCAAATGTCCATCTAATCCCGACTGACGTAAAAAGGTCTTAAAAAACATATCCTCAAGCGCGCCTAATGCAACCCAACGCCCTTCCTTAGTTTGATATATATTATAATTCGGTAATTTACCAGATAGAAGTTCGTTTCCCCCTTCCGGATTTTTCCCGGTAGCCGCGAATATTCCCGCATACAAAGATAAAAACGGAAGGGAAGAATCCATCATAGAAATCGCGATCTTCTGTCCTTTCCCCGTCTTTTCCCTCGCATACAGAGCCGCCAAGATCGAAGCAAGAGCCGTCATCGTTCCTCCTCCTATATCCGCAAGCTGATAACCGGGAATCTGCGGAGTTTTACCGGTTTGCGAAAGAACTCCCGAAAGTGAAAGATAGTTTACATCGTGTCCGGCAAAGTCCCTATATTTTCCTTCCGCTCCGTATCCGTAGATGCCGCAGTAAATCAAACGCGGGAAACGCTCTTTTAGATCCTCGTAACCGATTCCCATCTTGGCAAGTCCGTCCGGTCGAAAACCTTCCAAAAGTATATCAGCGTCTTCTAATAGTTTAAAAAATATTTCCCTCGACTTTTCCTTTTTTAAATTGAGGGTAATCGCTTTCTTATTTCGATTGAGCATCAAAAATAAAGAAGGGGCCCCATTCGCTTTTTTAAACATAACCCGGGTGGCGTCCATCGCTCTCGGATTTTCAACCTTAATCACATCCGCTCCCATATCTCCCAAATACATGGAGCAAAGCGGACCTGGAAGTAATAAACTTAAGTCGATTACCTTTACTCCGGAAAGTGGACCTTTGTTCATCGAATCAAAACCTCTTCAAAAAGAATCTTTTCCTATAGAGAAAAAAAGAATAAATTGAGATACCTTTTTTTATTTTCATTCTTGAGAATCCAAAAATTCATAATGGGAAAACTTTCGAGTTGCTGAAGCTATCTCAAAAATACTTTATTTTCTCTTAAAACGCCGACTCCAATCATTCTAAGATATTTTTGAGATAGCTTCTAATTCCATTTTTTTTGAAAATTTCATTTCGGTTTTTGGAATTTTTTACCAGATTTTTTTCGTCTATTCATTCTGAAACATGTATCGTTTCTAGATTCATTCCAAAGAAAAATCGCCTCATGTTTTATCGAATTATAATTTTCATCCTGGCATTCGTTTCTTGTTCTCCTTCTTCCGTTTATAATCCGAGTATTTTTATGAGCCAGGCCTGGATGGAAAATATGATCCTGGATTGTATCCTTAAGGAATGCCACACTTGTAAACTGAAGGTTACAAACAACCCTGTGGTAAGCCCATTTGCAGGAACGGGAATTCGAGAGAGTATCGACGGAACGACTCAGACCGCTTCTTTCAAAACGCCTTTCAGTTTGGAATTAGATACCTTCGGAAATATTTTCGTGAGCGACTCAGATTCAAATCTGATTCGTAAGATAGATCGTTTCGGTAATGTGACCACTCTTTCTACAAACTTAGTTCTTGGGGCCCCTGCCGGAATCAAATTCGATCCGATCACTGGAGATAAATTCATTTCCTGCCAAGATACAGCCCAAATATTGAAGATCGATCCTATGGACCAATTCTCCTTATATGCGGGCAATTCCTCGGGCATAGGCGGATTCCAAAACGGGGATAGGTTGAATTCTTTATTCAAAGGTCCGCTCTTTATGGACTTGGATCGGGAAAGGAATTTATATGTGGGAGAACTGGGCAACCACACAATCCGAAAAATAAATTTAAACTCCGAAACTGTGAGCACACTCTCAGGCGGAGTTTCGGGCTACTTAGACGGGGATTTAACTTCGGCACAATTCAAATCTCCATCAGGGATTATTTATGATCAAAAAACCGATAGTCTATTAGTCGCAGATCTTCAAAACCACAGAATTCGTAAGATCGATCTTAAAACTTCAACGGTTTCCACTCTTTTAGGGAACGGAATCGAAGCGAGCATAGATGGAAAAGGCTTAAACGCATCCTTTGACAGTCCCGCTTTTATTTCTCTCGACAATAGCGGCTATATGTTCGTGTCAGATACAAGCTCCAACAAAATCCGAATCGTCGACCCAGACCTCAACGTTTTCACGATTCCTCATACGTTCTCCGCACTCGGCGTGGTCAAGATAGATTGTCCCAATCAAAGACTTCTTATCACGGACTTCAGAGCGAACCAAATCTTTCAAATTAAGTTTGAATGAATCATGGTCATGAGAATACCGGAAAGTATCTCAAAAATATCTTAGAATGATTTGAATCGGCGTTTTAAGCAAAGATAAAGTATTTTTGAAATACCTTCTAACCATCAACCTTAAGATTTTGTTTCGAACATATTTGCGGCACAAAGCCAAACACCCGCAAGTATAAGAAAAATTCCCACCCACTGAGGCCACGTTAATCTTTCCTTAAACACAATGGAAGATACGATCAATACGATAATAAAACCCGCACTCGTAAAAACCGGATATGCAAGAGAAAGTTTTAATCCCTTCCCTAAAACGAAGCGATATCCCAAAAGTGCCAAACCGAAAGAAACCAATCCTCCGATAAAAATTGGATTGAAGACGACTTGCAGAATCGCTCCCAAGCCCACCGTTTTTTCGGAAACGTCGTTTAAAGAACTAGCCTTAATGAGAACATTAGCAAGTGCATTAAATGCAAGAGCGACGGTAAAAACGATAAGAACTTGTATCTGCATAGAGGCCCCGGTTTCAGCTTTACAAAACCAGTCCATCGAAGGAGTTGGAAAGATCAAGGTCAAATCTTTCCATTATGTTCAGAAAAATATTCTCCTTTCAAGGACTCAATCTTTCCTATATCGATACAGGTTCGGATTCCAATTCAAAACAGACGATCATTCTTTGTCATGCAAACGGATACAGCGCTTTTACGTATAAATTTTACATCGAAGCTCTTTCTAAAACGCATCGCGTAATCGCTCTCGATTTTGCGGGCCATGGAGAATCCGATTCCACTCTCGATTTTAAAGACTGGTATTTCTTTAGAGATCAAATCCTTAGGCTGATAGAAACGGAAAATCTACGGAATATCATAGGCGTCGGCCACTCCCTGGGAGGAGCGAGCCTTTTACTTTCATCCTATCATTCTCCCGACAAGTTCGACAAGGTGATCGCACACGATCCGGTCATATTAGATTTTTTGAAAGTATCTTACTCTCGACTTTTTCACAATCCTCTTGCCAAAGTTGCCATCAAAAGAAGAAGGGAATTTAAAAATATAGAGACCGTTTCCAAACTCTACAAAAGAACCCCTTCCTTTTTCAAGATGGATCCTGAAATTTACGACGACTACATCCAAAGTTGTTTTCGAATCGGAGAAAGCGGAAAAGCTTTTTTACGCTGTCTGCCCGAAGTAGAAGCGAAAATTTTCGATTCGGTGAGTTATCGAAGTTTGTTTCAATTTAGAAAAATCAAGACGGAAACACATCTTACAATTCCCGATCCCTACGAAGTTTGTTCTCCAAAAAGCGCAAGAAGAATCAATTCCGGAAATAAAAAATCAACCTTAGAGATTTGGCCAGGAGCCTCCCATTTTTTTCCGTTTGAAGAAAAACAAAAAACCTTAGAAAGAATTCTAAGCGTTCTGTGATTTAAGATCGGTTTTAAATTAGACAAAACGGTGCCCCTTTTTCCGGGTTTGAAAAACGAGGGTTTAGATGCGAGTATTACCACAAAAAAAGAAAACCAACAGAAGGAACCAAGAGTTTGTCCATTCAGAGGACTGAGGACAGAAACGGGAGAGATATTACATCACGGATCTCTAATGCAGTTTAGGGAGACAAAAAAGAGAACAAAAGAAACTGCATTAGGAAAACGAAATTTTTTTCGAAGATGTAAAGCCCTAAAATTAAGTTTACAGAGATCAAACTGCTTGATGAACTAAATGAGGAGTAAAAAGCTTAAGTGCTGATGAAGCCGAACATTGTTGTAAAGAAAATGACTTGTTCAAGAGCGTATTGAGTTTACGGTGTTATGATAACGTGAGTTCGGCGTAACAAATGAAAAAACAATTATTATACTACAACCCACAAAAACAGCACTTTAGTTTCAGCTCGCGAACCATTTTAGTTATGAAACTTGCGAGTGGTTGCCCGAACTTTTTTATATCGAATTCCCGTTCGTCTAGTAGTACAAATTGTATGAATTGATTACAAAATGAAAATATCAAATTTTCAGACGTTATCAGCAATATTGCGTAAATGACGTTTCTTAAAGAGAATTACATTATCAATACTTAAAAACTTTTAAACCGAAATCTTAATTTTTCATTTATGATTTTACATTTTAAATACTCTTATTCACATTGGATCATAGCCAGCAAATAATATAAAATGACTGCTAAAAGTCTCAAATCCGGATTTCTTGCGCTTGTTCTTTTCGTGGGAACGGGGTTTCATATTCACGCAGAAAAAGAGACTCGAACCTTTTCTCAATCATCTTACTCCGCATATCAAGATTCTAAACAGTCTCCCGCTTGTCCGATCTGTCGGTTCCAAAGAGAAACACATTCTATCTGGAATCCGAGTTTCCTAACTCAGAATTTTTTTTCGATTTTTCAAAAAGAAAAATTAGTTCCTTCCAAAGTTCTTATTCCTCTTTCTAATTTCGTTCAAATCCAGCTCGGTCGAGCACCTCCTTTTTCAATTTCCATCTCTTAAATCATTTTTTTCCGATTTTATTTGATTGAATGGATTTTTTGTCCAGGAGGTTCGGCTTGAAAGAGCAATTACATTTGTATTTTAGAATATTCATAGTTTCAATTTTTTTCTCTCCGGTTTCCGTTTTCGCTTTAGACGTTGCATTAATCGGCGTTATTAAAAACAAAAACGGAAAACCGATTTCGAACGCGAGGGTTCTTATCCAAGAGTCCAGAAAAAGTGCGGTTACGAACGAAAATGGCGAGTTCGTTTTAGACCACGTCCCTCCGGGAAAATATGTTCTGACCGCCAGCGCAAGAGGTTATCAATCGGAAACACTTTCGGTTACGATCGGAGAAAAAGACCAAAAAACCCAATTCATCCTCCTCGAAAGTTCTTTGGACGGTTCCGCAATCAATGTCACCGCAAAATCCACAATTTCGGATTTTCTAACCTCTCCACAACCGATTACGGTTTTGTCAGGCAGACAACTCGATCGTCAAAGAGGAGAAACGGCAATGTCGGCGATCAACAATACTCCCGGAGTTTCCAACTTAACCACGGGGGCTGGAACTTCAAAACCGATCGTCCGAGGTTTAACAGGGCAAAGAGTCCTTGTAATGACCGACGGAATCCGCCAGGAAGAACAACAATTCGGAGACGACCACACAGTAGAATTAGATTCCTTTAATATTCAAAAAATTGAAATAATTCGAGGACCGGGAAGTTTACTTTACGGTTCGGACGCTCTCGCCGGAGTAGTCAACGTGATCCGAGACAAAGCTCCTCGTTCGGGAGAAGGTGTTCCCCAAATGGCGGGACTTTTCAACTCCAACAACTATTCGAACAACAAACAAGACGCAGGAAATTTTGCGATATACGGCAACGTGGACGGGTTCGGCTACCACGCCAGTGCAAATACGAGAAAAGCGGGAAGAATTACGACTCCAAACGGAACGATGCCTAACACAGGTATGATTGAAAAAAATCAAAATGCATCGATCGGTTTAGACGGAAAATGGGGAAATTTTTATCTGGATTCTTTCCGAAGAGAACAAACTCAGGATCTATTGGACAATCCGAACGAAAATCCGGGTTCAACGGTTCATCAAAGACTTCTTCATGAGAAATCCCATTTTCATTCTTTCCTCATTTTTCCCGCAGGAAACCTGGAACTCGATTTTTCCTACCAAAGGAACAATCGAAGAGAAATCGAATCCAAAAATAAACTCTTTCCTATCAAAGACGTTCTTCGGGACGAGAACGTAGACATTTTCGACAAATCATTTCAATTCTATCAGGCCACTTCAAAGGCAAAATACCAAGGTCTAAACCTTCTTTTAGATACGACGACCGCAGACGCAAAGTTTCATCACAAACCTATATTCAATCTTTTGCAAGGAACCCTAGGCGTTTCCGGTTTAGAACAAAGGAACAGGACGATCGGAACAGAACCTTTGATTCCTTCCTATGGAATTGTAAACATAGCCGGTTATTTTCTGGAGGAACTCAAACTCGGCTCCTTGACTCTGAGTGCGGGAGTCCGAGGCGATAAAAGATCCGCAGACATCAAAAACAACATGACTTTGGGTATCGCGGAACAAACCAAAAATTATTATGCGACAACGAACTCGACTGGTCTCGTTTGGAGAATCGATAAATCTTTTTCCGCAATTTTAAACTATGGACGCGGATTTAGGGCACCTACCCCGTTCGAACTTTTTTCCAACGGAGTTCACGAAGGTACGGGAAAATTCGAAATAGGAAAAGACTCCCTTAAACCCGAATATTCGAATAATCTAGACTTTTCCGTCAGATACGCTTCCTCTCGGATTCAAATGGAAGTTAATGTATTTCAAAATCAGATTCAAAATTTCATATATGCCGCAAGTATCGCGGAAATCGATCCCAACTCCGGCCTGCCGAAGTACAAATACAAACAGGGAAACGCCGTTTTAAAAGGAGGGGAATTTTCGATCCAAGCTGAACTCACTAACAAACTAGTTTTTTCCGGCGGAATCGATATTGTTTATGCAAGAAATCAGAACGACACCAACCCTCTTCCCCGAACAACTCCGAATCGGGCACGTGCGGGCCTTCGATGGACGGAAGGTTCTATTTTGGGGCTAAAGGATTTCTATTTTTCCATCAACGGAAGATTTTACGATTCTCAATATAGGGTCGATCCTAAGGAAACCCCAACCAAAGGTTATAATCTTACGGACATCGGGCTCGGTTTCGAACTTCCCTACTTAGGGGACGGAACGTCTCGGCCCTCGGTGGACCTGAACGTCCAAAACGTATTCAATGTTTCTTATGTGGATCATCTCAGCAGATACAAGGACTACGCTCTCAATCCGGGCGTGAATGTAATTCTCAAAATCTCATTTCCGTTCACGGTCGTTCCATAGGAGATCTCATGAAAAAGTATATTCTCATTTTATTAATAATTCCGATTCTGTTCTGCCAAAAGGACAAACGAGAACAGGACCAACTCATTCGTTTACTTGTCGGGGCTTTTAACAAAACTCTTTCGGATTGTATCTATTGCACCGACACTCAGGCCTTCCGTGGAAACTGTTCCTGTTTTACGAACATTCCGATTTGGAGTTGCCAAGGTTATTCCGCAGGACGTCAAAAATCGAATTCGGTGAAAATATCCTGCGAGGATTTGACTTCGGAAGGAATCTGGTCTGAAGATCCGGAAAACAAAGGGACAAAGTCTTGTTCTTACTTAACCTGTCCGCCAAAAGCATATAGAGCCGCGTTCACTCCGGATGGCATTTGATCGATATGACTTTTAAAACAGATCTTATGCTCTGCATCTTTGAATTGTTTTTAAAAAACGAGGCTTGAAAAAATAATTCAAGACGTATGTCGTACGTAAATTTACAAGTCGCGTCCCCTCTCATTCAAAAACAAAAAGAAGACTCGACTTTTAAGACCGATCGTAATTTTTAAATTTAGGGGCCTCTATAAAATGAATTTTTTATCGGACGATCACTTCGAAAACGGTGATTTCATCTAGAATTCAATTTTAGAATCTTCATTTTTGGATTTTATAGAAGTTCCCTCTAATCATAGTATTTCCTTTTAACAAGTAACTTTGTCTTAAAAAATAAGGAGAACGGAACTTCCAGTCCGATTACACATGTCCACGATTTTATTTTCGATTTCAAAACTTGCGACTCTTGTCTTATTTCCCTTGCCCTTAGTTCTTCTTTTACTTTTATTTGCCGGTGCCAAATTGAAAAAATGGAAAGAAAAATTTTCCGTTTGGGCGCCGGTTTTAATCCTTTGGCTTTTATCCACGAGTAATATTTCTCAGAAATTGATTCAATCTTTGGAAATCTATTACCCTCCACTCCCGCTCGAACAAGTTCCCCAGGCGGACGTCATACTCGTATTAGGCGGAATGGTCTCGACTTTGAGCATCCACAACGAACCGGTGGATCTTTCTAACAGCGCGGAAAGACTTACGGAAACGGTAAGACTTTATAGAGCCAAAAAGGCGCCTAAGATCTTATTCTCCGGAGGCTCCGGAAATCTTTTGTATCAGACGGTTCCGGAATCCGAACCTGCAGGAAGGTTCTTAAAACAAATGGGCATACCCGATTCTTCCCTGATCTTAGAATCGAAAAGTCGGAACACGGCAGAGAACAAAAACTTCGCGGTCGAGCTACTAAAGAAACACGGCTGGAGTTCGGTAATTTTAGTCACTTCTTCTTTTCACATGAAAAGATCCGTCGAGATTTTTCAAGAAAAAGGGATTACGATCATTCCCTTTCCCACCGACTTCCGAACTCAAAAGTCTGTCTTAACCTTGGATAATTTTTTTCCTTCCACAGGATGTCTCGAAAATTCCACGATCTCGATCAAAGAATGGATCGGAATACTCGTTCATAAAATCCGAACTACGATCTCGATTCAAGAATGGGTCGAGATTCTCATTCATAAGATCCGGAATTCATGAATCCCCGATTGGAACGAAAGAAAACCGGGATATTTCCACTTTTCTCCCACCATCCGTTGCACTTTTATGGTCTAAAACGCAAACAATCGGAACTTTTACGATGAACATCAAATTCACGGTCCTCGCAGGGATCATTCTTTTGTCCCTCGGCTCTATCGCTTACTTTTCTTCCAAGGAAACATCCTACACTCTTCTCGATGCCTCGGAGCTCGCGGCATCCCCGGCTAAATATCAGGACAATCTTTTAAGAGTCAGAGGTTTTGTGAAATTAGGCTCCGTGATTCGCGAAGGTAAGACCGCGAGGTTCATATTAGAATTTAACGAAAAACAAATCCCCGTTTTTTTTACGGGAGAAACCCTTCTTCCTGACGCTTTTAAAGAAGGTACTCGTGCGAGAGTGGACGGTTATATAAAAGACGGAGTGTTAGTCTCGGATCACGTAGAAGCGAAATGCGCCTCCAAATACGAAGCCGATTATTCGGAAGAAAACAAATAAAAGGATTACGTTTTTTTAATATGAATGATTTCGGCGCACTTTGCATCATCACTTCTTTCGCGATTCTTCTTTTTTCGATCGTTCAGACTTCTTACGGAATTTGGAAACAAGACCGACAAGCAATCGAATTAGGCAGATACACCCTAGCGGCAAACACCGCGGTTATTCTTCTCGCTTTTACCGTTCTGCTCGTTCAACTTTTCAGAACCGACCTCTCAAATTATTACGTGGTGATGCATTCGAACGAACACCTTCCCTTATTTTACAGACTTACCGGAATCTGGTCCGGATCTTCTGGTTCTCTTCTCTTTTGGAATCTCTTACTTTCCGTTTTTACGTTCATCGTTCTTTGGCAAACCAGAGAACTCGTTCAAGATCGAATCCCGATCATGAATCTCACGTTAGCCGTCATTTCAGCTTTTTTTTCCTATCTCGCCGTATTTTATTCGGACGCACAACCATTTCGGGAATTTCAACCGGCCGCCGTCGCGGGAAGGGGCCTAAATCCGCTTCTGCAACACTGGGCGATGGTGATTCACCCTCCGATCCTTTATGTGGGTTATGTGAGTTTTGCAATCCCTTTTGCGATCGCCACATCAGCTTTGATCACGGGACATCTTTCCGAAAACTGGTTTCGTTTTGTAAGAAGATGGACTATCTTCTCTTGGTTTTTTTTGGGAACCGGAATTCTTCTCGGATCGAAATGGGCCTACGAGGAATTGGGCTGGGGAGGTTATTGGGCTTGGGATCCTGTGGAAAACGCGTCTCTGATGCCTTGGCTGTTATCGACGGCATTTCTTCATTCCATGATCATACAGGAAAGAAGAGGAATGTTAAAGTTTTGGAATATGCTTTTGATTATCTTCGCTTTCCATTTTTGTTTATTGGGAACTTGGATCACTCGAAGCGGCGTCCTCGAAGGTCCTCATAGTTTTTCAAAGTCCACAATCGGAACTCCCTTCATCATCTACATCGGAGTGAGTTTATTTTTCTTTCTGGGGTTTCTGATCTATCGCAGGAATTCACTCAAGCCCGAACGCAATCTTGAAGCCTTAACTTCCAAAGAAGGAAGTTTTCTTTTTAACAACTTTCTACTAGTAATTGCAACTCTTGCGATTCTTCTCGGAGTTTTCTCACCTCTTCTTTACGGAAGAGAGTTCAAAGCACCCTGGTTTAATTCCTGGGGAGTTCCTGCAGGAATTCTTTTAATGCTTTTGATGGGTTCGGCTCCGCTTCTGGCTTGGAGAAAGGGGGCGGATAAGATTTTCTTTTCCACTTTCATCAAACCACTGTTAGTCGGCTTTGCAGGAGCCGGCGTTTATATCCTTTTCTATAGGCGGAATTTTACAATCAGCGATTACAACCTTGGAGACGTTTTAGGCGAAGTGTATTCTGTGATCGCGGTCGGTCTCGGAATTTTTACGATTTCCGGAATCCTCCAAGAATATCACAGAGGTATTCTTGCGCGAAAAACTTCCTATCCCGGAGAAAATTATTTCTTTGCCGGTTTCAGAATGCTTTTGAAAAACAAAAGAAGATACGGCGGTTATCTTGTTCACTTGGCGATGGTAATCCTTTTTATCGGTTACGCAGGGAATGCGTTCAAACAAAACACTTCCATTAAATTTTTCTATTTTTTAAACGCTCCCGAAAATAACGAAATCGTTTATTCCAGCCAGGATACGGGGATTTTAGGAAACTATCAGATCTCCGCGGACACCCTCAAAATCAAACCCCTTGTAAACGGGGACGCAAAAAACGGATTGAACATACAGAACGTAATCGTTTCTCACGAGGCGACTTTTCAGGTTAAACGTCATTTGAAAGAATTCTCAACAATGGTAACCGAAAGAAGATTTTACCCTCAGATCTCGCACTTAAGCGGAGAATTTGAAACTCATATTCCTACAAGCGAGCCCTCGATCACTTCCACTCCGAAAGAGGATTTATACATTCAGTTGGGTGCCCTAGAACATTCCGATCTTTCGGATGAAAATCCGGATCTCCCTCTTCTTTTTATGAATTATCTTTTTACGAACGAAAATCAACCCGTCCGCAAATTGGAGAACTTTAATCGATTTCCGAGACAGATCGTCGCCAATCTTGAAGTTTGGATAAATCCACTCGTAAAATTCATCTGGGCGGGCTCATTGTTATTTTTCTTTTCGGGACTTTTGATTCTTCTTCCAGTCGGAGAATCCAGATCATGAAAATAGAATTTTATAAAATTCTAATTCTCTTAACGTTTTTATTCATTTACGTCTTTGGTCCGTCTTTGTCTGCCGATTCCACTTTCACAAACCTGACGGAACCGGATCAGATCCGTACTTTCCACGAGGTTACGTCCAAAATCAGATGTATCTGTATTCCTTCGATCACGATCAAAAATTGTTCCTTTAACAACTGTACAGTTTCCGCAAAATTGAAACTCTTCATAGAAAACCGAATTCAAAAAGGAGAAAGTGCGGAAGTCATCGTGAACAAAATGGTTCACGGTTTCGGAGAGGAAGCCCTAAACGATCCGGTAATCCAAAAGTTCGTGGAATCGGGTAACATGGGTATGGCGAACTCGGTCGTTTTCGGATTTCGAGAAGATATTTTGGCAGCCCCCGATTCTACGTGGATCAATTTCAGCCTTGCACTTGCGGGTCTTTCGGGGATTCTATTTATCTATCTTTATGTTAAACGTAAAAATCCGGACATTTCCAAGCAAACGGTTCGACAGGATTTCGATACAACCGCCAAACAAAACGAAGATTCTTTCCATAGATATCTTTCCGAAATACAGGAAAAACAGAAATAATGGACCTTTTACTCATTCCATTTTATATCATTCTTCTGGGAATCGTAGTTTCTCCGTTTCTATATATTCGATTTGCAATTCACACAAAAACTTCTGAAACGGAATCTGAAAAGTTGGAGCTGCTCAACCGAAGAGAAATAATCTTGGAAAATCTAAGAGATATCAAAATCGAATTCGATACAGGAAAGCTTACCGAAATTGAATTTCAAACCATCTCTTCAGGAATTGTAAAGGATCTGGAAGATTTCGACGAAAAAATCGCTCAAAATACTCCAAAACAACTTCAGACTCAAATTCCGCCTTCCACTCTTCCAAAATACTGTCATGAATGCGGCTTTAAGATCGAAATTTATGGAGCGAAATTTTGTCCTTCGTGCGGAACCAAATTGATCATATAACTAACGTTTGTCGAAAGGAATATTCAAAGTTAACAATATACTTATGTTTTCTTCCGATTCTCTTCTTTCCCACTTGTGCAGGAAAAGACTTAAAGCTCCAAGGTGAACCGAATCGCCTTTCCGAATTACCCTATTACGGAGCCGGATTTCAAGTTTCCGCGTCCAGAATCGAAAAAGAAGATTTCGAAGAAATTAGAAAGGATCTTAAAAACGAATTAGCTTCGAGAGCTCCGAAGGACAGAATCGAAAAATGGAAAGAAGTAAGTTCGATCAACGGTTCGGAAGGTATTTATATTCTATTTCAGATCGTTCCAGAAACGAGAGTCCTTCCAGAGTTTTTGGAATTTCAATTTTCCTTAAACGACAAATTTTCAGAAAAAATTTGGAATTACTACATTCAGACGTTCACCGCCAGAGTTCGAAACTATCGTTTTTCAGCTCTTCCTTTTTATGGAGCTTTTGGTTATCCATATCAAACTGTTCCTCCCGGGGTTTATCCTTCCGGAACGATTTTTTACGATTCGGACGTGATTACCACAACAGAACATATCTATCGTTTTTTAGTTCGTTTTCCAAAAAATGCACTGATTTCCAATTCTTCGAATAAGAATTTTTTCCAAGTCGTAACTCCGACAAAATCCATTCTGCGTTTTGAATATTAGATAAGGTTCTGTCCCCAAAACTGGGACAGAACCTTGCAGCTTGATCTTTATGGTAAAGTAGAAAACTAAAGTGCCGCGCTCTTCTATGTATTTTGTATCAAGCCCTTCCGCAATTTTTTTACATGAGACCATAAAAGGGAGCCCATAACCTTACCCACAAAGGGTAGCCCAATGAACACTCAACATTTGAGTAGTACACTCGGAACGGAATTAGATTGGGTGGAAGAAGAATATGTATCATTGAACTTAGGAGATAAAAGATTAGATAAACGACTTAAGAAAATTGTAAATGTAATGACAAAGCGAGGTGGAACCAGTTTGCCCGACATATTTGGCAATTGGGCAGGCACCAAGGGGGCGTATCGTTTTTTTCAAATCCAAAAGTATCTTCTGATAAGATACTTTCTCCTCATCGCCAATCCACAAAGAAACGAATTCAAAAACAAGAAACAGCATTGGTATTAAATGACACAACGGAAGTCTATTATAGAAAAAGGGATCACGTTGAAGGTTTGGGACCAATGAACTCGGAATACAATCAGGGTCTTCTTTTGCATCCATCAATAGCGTTTACGCCTGATGGAATTCCCTTATAGAAGCTGTTCTTGGTCCTATCTTGAAACTTTGAAACCTGTACACATATACGATACTGTGCCAAGGAAGAAAGGAAAAGAAGCAACAATTGAACTTCGATTTGAAAAGCTAACGATAAAATCCCCTCAATACGAGAAATTAGAAAATATTGATACGAATGCGTTAACCGCAACTAAAGTAGACAGACCCAAGGAAGAATCTATCAATTGGAGATTTCTAACACAATTCCTATTCACAACGCAGATGATGCAAAAGAATAATCGCATATTACAAAAGCCATTGGGGTATCGAAATATTCTTCAAGGTTTAAAAAACAGGATGTAATATTGAATCAACTCAATTTAAATTTGAAGATCGATTCAAAACTTATATTGCAGTCTACGCTATCGTTGCGTGGAGAGTTATGATGTTAACATTCTTAGGTAGAAATATCCCCGGTTTAAAAGTGTCTATCTTATTCGAATCTTTTGAATGGAAAGGTATTTATTGTAGAATTTTTGAAACTCCGAAACCGCCTAAGAAAGAACCTGATTTGGATACAGTTTTGAGCCAGATTGCCAAATTGGTGGTCACTTGGCTCGTAAGTCCGACGATCCTCCTGGACCCATTGTAATTTTTAAAGGCCTTATGAGAGTTATGGAGATCTGCTTTATGTTTAAATTACTTATCAATACATAACTTGTGGGTAAGGTTATGTTAGGGAGCGAGATACTTTCGTTTTCTCCGCCAGCCTTCTTGGCTCCGTCGAATCAAAAGTATCCATTCGGAACTGTCTTATGTTCAAGAATCATACGAATCTAAGGATCGAAGCACAATGATCGCTTTCGCATTCATTACGTCGAACTCACACAATCTATTGACGCGACTTGTTTTAGGACGGGATTTTTAAGCCTTGATCGAAGAAACAAAGAATCGATATTCAAATCCAAAAACGAAACAAGACATTCCCGTTTCTGTCCTCTGAACGCGAAAAGCAGTTCGTTTTGCTAATGCAGTTTCCTTTGTTCTCTTTTTTATCTCCACAAACTGCATTCTAAAACCGCGATGCAATAACTCTCCCGTTTCTGTCCTCTGTCTAGAACGAGCAAAGCGAGTTCGTCTGTCCTCAGTCCTCTGAATGGAAATTGGGAGATCGATTTTCGGATCAGTTGTATTAACAAAACAAGAAACGGACGTGTTTCAGGATTTCATTCCCGATTTTAAAATAGACTGATTCGATTTGAAAGGGATAGAATTGAAGAAGAAGTTAGAAAGTATCACGTTTCAAGTCACTCTGGGAGTGGTTCAAAAAATCCGGGAAGGGGATTTGGAATTCGCTTCTCACCTGCCGGGGTTATTTTCCCTATTACTTGAAATCGAGGAAGAATCGAAAAGGGTTGCAATCCTGCGGAAACTGTTGTTGTATATTTATTGGGCCCGTGATTTAAAACCTACGGAACTCAAAAGAGTTTTGGAAAGATCAAAATTGGAACAATACAAGGAACTAACGATGACTACAGCGGAGAGACTCATTTCAGAAGGGATTGAGAAAGGAGTACAGCAAGGGATTGAAAGAGGCATCGAGAAAGGCATTAAACAAGGTGTTGAGAAAGGTAAATTGGAAGATGCCGGTAAAATGCTGAAGAGGGGATTGATCTAAAGACCGTTTTAGAAATTACAGGATTCTCCGAAAAAACCCTGAAAGAAAATGGAATTCTCTAACGTGACATTGTAACCAGGTGTTGCCAACGATTTTGTGTAAATGACGTTTCTCAAACGAATCGAAATTCAATCGATTCCCGAAAATGATGGAAAATTGATTCATTGCTTTTCCACAATTTTAAATCGACATGATCCATAACACTGTAAACTCAATACACTCTTGAACAGCCGCTTTTCTTTACAACAATGTTCGGTTAACTTCATCAGCATTTAGCCCTTTTTATTCCTCATTTCGTTCATCCGCAGTTTGATTTCTGTAAACTTGATTTTAGGATTTTACATTCAGAAGACTGGACAGTGTCGCGCCAATGTCGTTCCCACAAAAGATAGTTTTTGGACCGGCTCTTAGTTCCTTCTGTTGGTTTTCTTGTTTTGTGGTTAATACTCGCATCTAAACCCTCGTTTTTCAAGTATAGAAGGACGTTACTTTGTCTTACTCAAATGGAGTGTAAAACGGATACAAAGAGTCAGAAAAATAAATTCAAAAACCCCGGCCAAAACCGAGGCTTTTGAATTTTTATTCCTACTTTAGAAAAACAGGAAACTAATCTGAATTTTAGAAAAACCTAAAATTCTAATCAACCTTTAAATCTTTCGATCAACATGGATCCTGCGATTCCACCATGCGCACATGCGGTGATCAGAACCTTATTCGCGGAAGAATCTTCTTTTAAGTCCATGATCGCATTTGCGATCAAACGGATTCCGGTCGCTCCGAATGGGTGACCAATCGCGATGGATCCGCCGTTCGGATTTACTTTTTTAGCGTCGAAAGATTTTTCCCAATCCCAACCAGTATCCATTTTGATTTGTTCAAGAGCGCCAACCGCAGTCGCAGCGAAAGCTTCGTGGATTTCAACGTAGTCTACGTCTTGCATCTTGATTCCAACATCGTCTAACAGGGCTTTGGTGGCAACTGCTTGTCCGATTCCCATGTTATTAGGATGAACTCCTTTCATGTGCCACCCGGAAATGACGGCTTCGATCGTAAGACCGAGTTCCTTCGCTTTTTCAACGGTTGTAACGATCACACCCGCAGCGCCGTCGGAACGAGGACTTGCGTTAAAGATGGAAACCGTCGGTCCGTGAGATTTTTTAAGATCCTTTGCGTATTTTGTTTTGAATTCTTCGAATTTCATTCCGGGATTGTCGAACATAAGCATAGCACGTCCCATACGAGTCGGATTTTCCACCAAACCTTCGCGCAGACCCACCGCTTCGTCGATGGCAAGTTCGTTACCCTCGTCGTCTTTCATCGGAATAATATAAGGAGCGTATCTACCCGCTTTAGAAGCTTCTAATGCCCTTTTAAAAGATTCGAAAGCGAGCTTGTCCTGAATCTCTCGGGAAAGAGAGTAATTCTGAGCTACAATTTCCGCGGTTACTTGCATTCCGTAAGAGGTTTCCCCGTCTCCGAGTCCGTCTTCCAGAGTGTCCCTTAGCTCGACACCTTCGGGAAGGTTATCCGGAAGAAGTTTTTTGAGTTTATCAAGAGATCCCGCTTTCTTATTCAAACGAGCATTTTTAACGATAAAAGGCATGGAAGTTTGGGACTCCTCGCCGATTGCGAGGAATACCTCCCCTTCGCCGAGTATGATTCTACGGGCCGCCTCCGCAACCGCTTCCATACCGGAAACGCAGTTGTTCGCAACGGTAATACAAGCGATTTCATCTCTCATTCCGACTAAGTTAGCGATCACTCTTGCAGAGTTAGGCGCATTACTAAATCCCTCTCCAACCACAACTCCGTCGATTTGAGACGGCTTCAGTTTGCTTTTAGCGAGAATGTCTTCTGCGACAATTTTCCCCAGATGATGTCCAGGGTATGGTCCCAGAGCTTTCGCAATCTGAGCAAAAGGAGTTCTTCTCGGCGTACAAAGCGCCAAAGGTTTTGTTAATTTCATTTTTTTTCTCCAAACTTCAAATTCTTAATAACCAATAAAATATTCATATTTTAGAATATTCAAAATGCTCTACATATTCACCTACAAGCCTTTGAAACTCCTCGGGAGCCTTTTTAGGGCGAACTTTGGAGAAAGAAACCACCAATTGTTCATCTTGCACCGCAAAGTATCTCAAACCTGTTTCCGCATCCGTAACTTCGTGTCTCATGTAACTTCGGATTTTTTCAAAAGAATGAATCCACGTGCTGACTTTAATTCTCCGCCCCGCCGGAACGGGATGAAAAAACTTAAACACACCACCCATAAAAAACATCGTGGTGTCCATCTCCACAAAACGATTCAGTGTTAGTCCGGTCTCGGTGGAAAAAAACCATCTGGAATCTTCGATGATTCTCCAGAAGTAAGCCGGATTATATTCTCCGAAAATGTTCCTCTCACTATAGAGAGTAACCATTTCTGTATCCACCGTTTTACAAGTTCCTCTAAAATCGGGGATCTGCGGAAATTGATCGAATCCGCTCATCTCCGTTTTTTCCAAAGGAAGAAGATCGATCGACTTTCCGCCTTTTTCTGAAAAAGTGAGCGTTTTAATCTCTGCCGCCAGAGTTTCCACATCCGATAAAACTTTTTGATCCCAAAAAATCTTACCGCTTCCCAATGGAAATGCCTTGGTTTCCGTTTTTAGATTCGTTCCTTCCATTTGCTGAGCGAGAAATCGAATCTGAGACTCTAAAGGATGGATCGCTATCTCTTGAGACAGAATTTCCCTTAGAGAAAATCCGTTCTCTTCGAGAGTTCGAAATCTGCCTTCCAGACAGAAATTCTCATACGTCCTGCTAGTCACGTGCCTTTGAGTGTCGAGATCGGATATCCGAGTCACGAGTTGAATTTCATTCGCGATCATATCGGCCTCCGCTATCTTTGGTTGTTCCAGTATTTGGAACTTCGCGACCCGTAGGGAGCGAAATAGCATTCCCCTCCGTGTGCCCTTTAGAAAATTCTAACCCTAGTTTAAACCGAGTTAAATTTAGATCAAACAAAAAACAGAACGAACGTTCTGTTTTTTGTTCTTATCTTCCAAATTCATTGACAGAAGATCTTTCCGATTGAAGACTGAATCTTATAGAATTATCGTATGAAAACTCGACCTAACAAAAAGAAAGAATCAGGAACCGGTGTTCGAGAAAGAATTTTAGATACGGTCACCTCTCTCTTTTACAAACAGGGTTTTTCCAACACCGGAATGAGACAAATCATTCAGGAATCCAATTCCGTAGCGG
The DNA here is from genome assembly GCF_003046425.1 of Leptospira borgpetersenii serovar Javanica. Lineage (GTDB taxonomy): Bacteria > Spirochaetota > Leptospiria > Leptospirales > Leptospiraceae > Leptospira > Leptospira borgpetersenii. The sequence continues at coordinate 37,634 of NZ_QAJG01000012.1, read as the reverse complement.
CGAGTTTATACGATCATTATCCTTCCAAAAAAGAATTGGGACTTGCTTATCTATCACGTCAGGAAGAAAAAACTCTCAGTGATTTACAAGACTTGATGGATCGTTATCCTGATCTCGGTGAATTTTTAAGAGCCTGGGTGATTCTCAAAGAAAAACAAATCCGCCACGGAGAATTCGTGGGATGTCCTTTTGCAGGTTTTGCAAGTCAAGTAATGGATTCCGATCCGGAATATACGGAATTCCTTAAGGACATCGTGACTAAATGGACTCGGATAATTAGTGATTATCTTCAAAAAGCGATCGGTTCCGGTCAGCTTAAAAGAAACATGGATATTCAATACGTCGCTAGAAGAATTTTGATGGCCTATCACGGTTCGGTTACAATGTGGAGAATGACCAGGGAACTTCGTTTTATCCGTGAAATGGACAATTCCCTCCGTGAAATCGTGGAAGAATACAGAATTTTTTGACGTGAATCATCTCATAACGTAGAATCCGATTTTCAATCCGAGACTAAAAACCCAAACTTTTTTATATCGAATTCATATTAGAGTTATTGAAAAATTCCATAATTCAGTTTAACAAAACTACTTCAATCGACCGTTTTCATAAAACAAAAACAGATGAAGAATTAATTTTTCAACAACTCTAATAATTCAGATCACTTAAATTTCAAATTCAATTCATCGAATAATTCGATTGTCCATCTATCTAAACAAAAAACAGTGTTCTGAATGAAAAAATACTTAATTTATCAAGATGAAGGTTCTAAGAAATTTTGGAGTATCCAAGTTTCCGGAAGTACATTTACCGTAACCTTCGGAAAAATCGGATCCTCCGGTCAGAGTTCCACCAAAACGTTTTCTGACGAAAAAGAATGTTTGAAAGAAGCGGAAAAACTATTCCGTGAAAAGTTGAAAAAAGGGTATGTCGAAGCTGAATTGACGGAACAAAGATCGGAAACCGAATTACCGGAACAGAATTCGGAGCCAATTCAAAAATTATTAAGTGATTCGTTCCATCAATTTTTGAAAGTAAAAGTTAAGGATTTCGAGGAATCGAAATATGCAAAAACCTTCCAAAAAATCAACTGGGAAAAGGAAGCGGAGAAAGTATTCCAATCCGTTTGTTCTTACTGGAAGAAACTTAAGGAGAAAAACATAGAACCGATCGGAATTTTCGATATCCGATGGGACGACGCCGCAACACAGTATTCGATCGAATTCGACTACGATACGGAAAGTAACGATCCTAAAAATGCAATGGAAGAAGGGGCCGTAGATAATGAATCGGTGATCGACTTTTCGGATCTGATTCGTAAAAATCTAAAAGAAGAACCCGACGACATTTGGGAAACCATGGGAGAAGATTATACCGTAATGCAGAATATCCTTTGCAAAATGTCGAAGGAAATTATATTACAAACCTTGAAGGAAAATTCATTCCTACAAATCGAAAAACAAACTCCTTATTATCTGATATTCGCTTATTACCACGACGACGAGGAATCAGAGGTAATCTTCGATAGTTCTGGTAAAATTAAGAATTCTCCCTATCCGGAACTGACAAAAAAAGGAATAGATTTAAGTAAACTGTATAATTCTAAAGATAAATCCATGCTTATAGAAGATCGAAATCTTGAAGAAATACCGGACGAGATCGGAGATTATCAAGATTTAGAAACATTGTCCTGCTGGAACACGAAAATCGCAAAACTTCCGAATACGATAACGGCCCTGCAAAATCTCAAGGACTTATCAATCATTTCGAAAAAATTAACCGAATTTCCAATTGAGATATGTAAATTGAGTAATTTAAGATATCTTTATATTCGAACGGAAAAAATCAATAAACTTCCGGAAGACGTAGGGGCTCTTGTCAATCTGAATCATTTGAATCTTTGCGGGAACAAACTCAAAGATTTACCGAAAAACCTCCAGAAGTTGACTTTATTGAAACGATTGAATTTGGGAGAAAATAAATTCGAAAAAATACCGACAGCTTTGTACGGTATGAATTCCATTGAAGAACTGGATCTTCGTCATAATCCTTTCAAAAGTTTGGACGGTATTGGAAAAATCACAGGATTGATAACTATCCATACTTACGCGGTCGGAATCAAAGAATTGACTCCTGAAATCGGTCAACTTAAGAATTGCAAGTATTTCCATTTGAGCGACGTGGATATTGAAGAGATTCCGAAGGAAATCGGAGATATGGATTCCATGTACACACTTGAAATCTCCAAAACGAAAATCCGGTTTTTGCCCGACACGATCGGAAAACTCAAAAATTGTAAATCGCTCGATATCCAAAAAAATCAAATCGAGTTTTTACCGGAAACGATCGGCACTATGGAAAACTTGGAGGAATTATCAGCGGGTAATAACAAATTGACCGACCTGCCTGAAAGTATCTACCAACTCAAAAAACTGAAAGAAATCGGTTTGTGGGGAAATTCGTTTTCACAGGATCAAAAGGCAAAGATCGTTTCTCGTCTCAAAGAAAACATTCCTGGAATTAAGATCAATATCGACAAGTAAAAAAACGCACAAATACGGTCGAGAGCACATGAGAACTTTCCTCATGCGCTCTCACGGAGCAGTACGTGAAACTCTCACTTCATTCGGCTCTTGTCAAACCGATCGGTGGCACCGATTCCTATTCTCCAGTGTATAAATCAGTTCGAGTTATCGCTAGCTACTCGACCATACTAAAACAACGCACGATCGTATTTTTAAAAAAACACGCTTTGTTTTTAATCCGTTTTTTTCAGTAACCTATTCCGACCGAAAACGAATTTTTACGTATGAAAAACATGTTTTTATTTCCAGTCATCTTAGTATCCTTAGTATTTTCAGGTTGCTGCAAAGTCGGCGGCGACTCAAACCGGACAAACCAAAAAGGAGAGAGTATGAGTTACGAAATTAACAAATCCGAAGACGAATGGAAAAAAGAACTCACTCCGGAACAATATAAAATTTTAAGACAAAAGGGAACCGAAATGGCGTTTACCGGAGCCCTTTATAAAAATCAAGACAAAGGAACCTACGTTTGTGCAGCTTGTGGTGCCGTTTTATTTTCTTCCGAAACCAAGTACGAATCCGGGTCCGGTTGGCCTTCTTTCTATCAACCCACAAAGGAAGGTGCTGTGAACGAAGAAAAAGACAACACCCATGGAATGGTGAGAACCGAAATTCTCTGCGCCAAATGTGGAGGACATTTAGGTCACGTATTCAACGATGGGCCGAGTCCTACCGGGCTACGCTATTGTATCAATTCCGCTTCTTTAAAATTTCGGAAAGAATAGAGTTTGAAAATGAATTCTTTATCTGCTTCTATTTTCCGGAAACAGTCGATTGAAGCAGTTTTGTGAATCTTCACTATGGAATAATTTCGAAAAATACTTTTGATTTCCCAGAAAAGGTTTCACTTCTTTTTTTGATTTTCAAGTCGTGACAATAAGGAAAATCATGCTTAAATCCGGATTCAACCGGGAGCAACTCTATGAATGATTATCTCACGTACGTATCCGACAATCGTTCCGTTCGAAATCCGATTCTACAATTTTTAGCGGAAAAATGGTACACGATTCTTTGTATCTGGCATATGATCATCGGAATGTTTATCGAACTGGAAAATTCCCCCGAAGGTGATAAACGTCCCGTAGTGTTAGTCCCTGGATTTTTAGGTAGAACTCTTTCTTGGGAACCGATGCTCAAACATCTTTCCGCCAACGGACATCCGGTTTACGTTGTACCTCTCGGTTTTCAAGTTGGGAACATTCGAACCAAAAGTAAGATTCTGGAAAACTTCCTGATCGAAAAGGGTATCAAAGATTGTTATATTGTGGGTCATTCGATGGGTGGTTTGATCGCTTCCGGTCTTACCTACAAAGGGAGAGATCGTGTTAAGAAAATTTTCATCGCGGGAACTCCCGTAAGAGGAACATACCTTTCGTATTTCCTGCCCATGTTCATCTGTAGCTGGCAGATGATGCCGAATTCCAAATTCATTCGAGAAGTCGGTGAAGTATTCGGAAAGTTGCCTAATGTTCAATCCGTTTTTACGAAAAAAGATCAGGTCATTCTTCCCTCCGAGAATTCCCGTTTAGGTCACTTCGATGACGTGGAACTTCCGGAAGCGGGTCATATGAATTTATTTATGGGCCCTCTTGGAATCGAATGTTTGTTCGACTTGATCACCGCGGAAGAAAAGAAGGACCCAAAACCAATCATTAGAAAAGTGGAATCTACGAAACAACCGGAAGATGTCGAGTTCTCGAAAACGCCCTCCAAATCCCCCGCGCCTGCTTCCAAAAAAAAGCCCGCCCCTAAAAAAAATTCGTCCCCTTTAAAACCAGCGAAGTCGAAATCGATTCCTAAGAAAAAGTCGGCTCCGGTAAAGAAAAAGAAGAAAAGATAACCGCCGCAGTTGGATTTTAAACTTGTAAATCCCCGCACAAAGGATCGATGTACAACTCAGAATCTCGCTAAAGGCCATAATGTTCCCACAAGTTGAGAAGAATCTCGGAATAAGAAGGATCCCAAAAGCGCGGTCAGTCGCTCATTGGCATTTCTCGCGGTTAAACTTTAAAACGCGCCGCAAACAAAGGGCTGGAACTCATCGAAAGACCGACATAGGCCGCGGCAACGGCATCCCAAGAGTCGTCGTGCCCTTTGAGTAAATCAATATCGAGCAGTAGTTTTAAAGCTTGACGGATTTGTTTTTTGTCCGCGGTTCCGCTTCCGGTAGTTCCTTTTTTAATCTGAGAAACCGTAGGTTCCAGAATTTGAATATTCATTTCCGCTAAAGTAACTAACAGAACTCCCCTTGACTCGAATACTCTTGATGCGGTCTTTTTATTTTTCGCAAAAAACATTTCCTCAACCGAAGCGATGGAAGGTTTGAACTCTTTCAAAATTTCCGTAAGTCCCTTCCGCAATACCAAAAGATTATTCGGACTCGGAGTTCCCGAAGGAACCTCCACGGTTCCATAGGCCAAAATGCGAATTTTAGAGGCGGTTTTTTCCAAAACCGCATAACCGGCTCGATGAGAACCCGGATCGATTCCGATGATTCTCAAGTTAAAAATTCCCGAACGAATTTGAAAAAAGATAAGCAAGAAGAACCCGCTTCTTCCTTATCTTTCAAAGAGGAAACGGCACCGGGGATTTTCGGAGAATCACTCAAATTCTTTTTCGAGTGAAGCGGCTAATTCGAAGTTGGACGTTACGGAAGTAACATCGTCGTGCCCATCAAGTTGCTCGATCAACTTCATCACTTTTTCCGCGACCTCTTTGTCCGCGATTTCGGAGCTGACAAGAGCGATATAACGGATTTCCGATTCTTCCGATTTCAGCCCTTTTTCGTTTAGCGCGTGTAATACGGATTCATAATCGTCCGGGGTAGTGATAACTCGATAAACTTCTCCCTCGTTAATTACGTCTTCCGCTCCTCCGCCTACCGCAATGTCCACCAATTTATCTTCTCCGATTTGAGAAGATTCTAAAACGATCACTCCTTTCTTTTCAAAAAGCCTACTTACGGAACCGGAAGTCGCAAGCGAACCTCCTAGTTTTGTAAGAATACTTTTAATCTCCGGAGTTGTTCTAGACTTTTTGTCGGTCACCGCAGAAACCATAATTGCAATTCCAGCCGGCCCGAAACATTCATAAAGACATTCTTCGTAAACGACTCCTTCTAGCTCTCCGGTCCCTTTTTTGATCGCCCTCTCTATATTATCCTTGGGCATGTTTACTGATTTGGCTTTCAATATTGCAAGTCTGAGTCTAGGATTTCCTTCCGGATCCCCTCCTCCCATTTTTGCCGCTACCGTGATTTCTTTCCCGACTCTTGTAAAAATGGCTCCGCGCTTGGAATCGATCGCGTCTTTCTTACGTTTAATCGTTGCCCATTTGGAATGTCCGGACATGATTTATTATCCCCTATGAATTGCTTTTGATAATCGAATCAAGCTTGAGTTGATTCTGGATGATACTTTCCAAAAATCAAAAAAAAGACATTCTGTCCATTCTTTTCAAAGGAAGAATGAACAAGCGGCTTCGAATTCCTTCATCATGGATTTAAAGCAGAGAAGAATTTTAAAATTCTTTTCCATCGTAAAGGAAAAGATTAGAATGGATTTCATGAACGCTTTTTTCAAATTTTCTCAAAAACAATTTCGCGTTCTTTCCTCATATAAAAACAATCCAGTAAAGTTATTGTCCTTCTTGCTTTTCATTCAGTTTTTTGCGGTCTGCGACTCGGGGCGGAATTCGGAGAAGAAAGAAATTTTACTTCGGCTGATCTCAGAATTTCAAATCGATTTACAAAAGAATTTAGAATCCGCAATTCGAACGAAGGGAATCGTAGGCGCAATCAATGTCTGTCGAACAATTTCTCCTAAAAAGGAAGCCGATCTCAAGGCAGAATTTCCCGGAGTTCTTATAAGAAGAGTTTCCGAAAAACCAAGAAACCCGAGTCATCGACCCGAGATCTGGGAAACCGAAATTTTCAATCAATGGAAAGAATCTCAAAAAGCCGGAATGGCCCCCTACACGATCGTTTTATCCAAAGACAAAGAAGTTCGAATTTTACAACCCATCATTCTTCAGAATGCGACCTGTTTACAATGCCACGGTGGTCCTCAAGATATAAACCCGGCGGTATCCAAAAAAATTGCAGAACTGTATCCTAACGACCAAGCAAAGGGTTACAAATTAGGAGAATTAAGAGGAGCCTTTTCCGCGACTTGGTAACACTTTATGAAATACTTATTCTTGTATTTTTTTCTTTGTTAATTTTTTCTGTCGGACTGAACGCCCAGCGCCAACAAATAGAAAAGATAACAATCCAAGGTTAAGATTATATTGCGCGCTTAGACGATTCTGGATTTTCCGTAGTGAAATTCTAAACGAAATAGAATCCTGAATTTGACTCTTAAGGGATAGTGAAGAGATAAAATCTTTTGAGTTTAAAGAATTTAATAACGATGGTTATGAAGACATTTTTTTGGAATGGTCTTATCTTTTTGTAAACGATGCGAGGAGTCTTTATTTGTTTATCCCATCTAACGGAAAATTTAGAAAAATAAAAGACTTTTTATTCCAGTTCCAATCAAAGGAACAAAATATTTTTATTCTTTTACCAAGCGGACCGCACAAACTACGACTGGAAAAGCGGCTGATTCACCATCGAAAACTATAGAGCCGTAGAAATTGGAACCATCGAAGGCAATGGTTGCGAAATTCAAAACGGTAGTATCGACATTTATAAAATAAAAGCGAACCAAAAAGTATTTATTCAATCATTACCATTGACGTTATAAACTGGAGCCGAGTGCTCAGACAAATAAAGATTAAATTTTCTTGAATATTCAAAAACAGGAAAGTTTTTTAGTCGACCCCGTTATTACCGAATTCTTTTTTCCAATAGAAGAAACCGAAAGCGACAAAGCCAATCAGACAACATGCGCCTTGCCAAAACTTCAAAAGAAAAAAACATCCCAAAGAAAACATTCCGAAAAACAACGAAACGGTTCCCAAAATCCAAAGTACGATTTTTTCCTGAAAATCCTCGAGCCTTTTTTTACTACCCTGTCCTTTCCAAAATCCGAAAGGGTCGGTCCTTTTTACAAATGCGTCTAACGTATCTTTCGGAACAGGGGGAGTCGTTAAGGTAACGAGGATCGAAACCACGACGGAACCGATCGCCACCCAAAATAAAAGGTATTCCGATCGAACCTCGGGAAAAAAAGGATATAAAATCATCGATAGCGTCAAAGCCGTGATCATACCGGAAAGTTCCGTCCAAGCGTTGGTTCTCCACCAAATCCATCGTAAAATCTGAGGCAATCCCATACCCGAAGCAAACGCCAATAAAAATTTCCAGGCACTCGCGATGGATTGAATCTGAGTCGCCACGAGAACGGCTACGATTGCCATCAGAACAACAGCGATTCGACTCACTCTTACCAAAGTCTTATCATCCGCACCCGGATGAAGGAATCTCAGATAAAAATCGTTCACCAAATAACTCGCGCCCCAATTGATATGAGTGTCTGCCGTGGACATAAACGCTGCCATCAAACTCGCAAATACGATTCCCAAAACTCCGCTCGGCAATATAAGTTTCATTAAAATCGGATAACCCATCTCGCGGTCGCCACCCACGATTTGTCCTTCCGAAAAATATCGCGTCGGATCATGCAGAGGAAATACGACTAACGTTACGAGCGCGGTCAAGATCCAAGGCCAGGTCCGAACAATAAAGTTCGCCACGTTGAACCAAAGAGAACCCTTCTCCGCTTCCTCTGGACTTTTTGCGGTGTGAATTCGCTGCGCCAAATATCCCGAACCATCCGAATAATACTGAGCCCACCATTGTACGGATATAAATATCAGGAAAACATTAAACGGAAGGGAGGCGCCTTGAAAATCCGGCCAAAAACTCAAGATGGATTCGTGTTTGTCCGGATAGATTTCTTTCATTCCCATAAGTAGACCGGAAATCCCCCCTTGGCTAGAAACGGCGTACACCGCAAAAAGGATCGCTCCTCCCATTCCTAAAGCAAACTGAACGAGATCAGTCAGAATCACACCTTGGATTCCTCCCATACTGCTATAGACGACCACGATCAAAAACAGAATCAACACCGTGATCGTATTATTCAAAGAATCGAATATTAGAAAAGAAGGCCAAAGATTCCGAACGATCGCAAATCCGTCCACGCCGAGTATATCCGTCCAATCCAAAAAAGGACCGGTGATTTTGGACATCGCTTTGAATACCCACCCCAGTACAATCGAATTTACTAATATACTTAAATAGAACGCTTTGACCATACGGAGAATAGTCGCCGGTTTTCCACCGTAACGTAGTTCGACAAACTCGACATCGGTAAGGACTTCCATCTTTCTCCATTTTCCCGCAAAAAAAACTGTCATCGCCATATAACCGATCGCCCAACTCCACCAAAACCAGTTAGCCGAAATTCCATCCGCAGCCACAAAACCGGTGATCACAAGAGGAGTATCCGCCGCAAACGTAGTCGCGACCATCGAAGTTCCGAGCCACCACCAAGGAAGTTTACGATCGGCGACAAAGTAAGAAACGAGACTTTTGCCCGCTTTGGGAGAAAGCAAAATTCCCGCAGCAAACGCAAATAATAAATACAACAAGATGAAAAACCAATCGAGAACACTGAACATACTTTCTTCTTAAAGGTGGAATGGAGATTCGTTCGAAAACGAAATTCTACGGTATTGATAAAACTTTCGTCAGTTTTAAAACCTTTCCTGAGAACAAAACCCTCTTTCCAAAATCGGAGAATCAAAATCGAATTCTCTTGATCCCTCGTCTTGAAAGAAAAATATGACTGTTAAGGTTATGCCAAACATCATCGTTCAAAAATACGGCGGAACTTCCGTGGGAACCCCGGAAAGAATCCAGAACGTTGCAAGAAGAATCAAATCCTATCATGACAAGGGACAACAAATCGCCGTCGTGGTTTCCGCTATGGGACATACCACGGACGACCTCGTAGAACTCGCTGCAAAAATTTCCGCAAATCCTCCCAAACGGGAAATGGATATGCTCCTCTCTACCGGTGAGCAGATTTCCACAGCATTACTCGCTATGGCACTTTGGGAAATCGGAGTTCCCGCGACTTCTTTTACCGGTTCTCAAATCAAACTTTTAACCGACGGAAATTTCTCTAATGCGAAAATCAAAATGATCGATCGATCTCGAATCGACACGGCTTTGAATGAAGGCAAGGTAGCTATCATCGCGGGTTTCCAAGGAATCGACGAAGAAGAAAACATCACCACTCTGGGAAGAGGTGGTTCCGACACGTCGGCGGTAGCGGTAGCGGCGGTTCTAGGCGCGAAAGAATGCGAAATTTACACCGACGTTGACGGAGTTTATACGGCCGATCCGAGAATTGTTCCAAACGCAAAAAAACATACACAAATCACTTATGAAGAAATGCTCGAACTTGCAAGTTTAGGTGCGGGGGTCCTTCATTCTAGAAGCGTAGAATTGGGAATGAATTACGATGTAGTTATACACGTCCGCTCCAGTTTCAACGAAAACCAAGGAACACTTGTGATGAGCGAGGATAAAATTATGGAAAAATTAAAAGTCAGCGGAGTCACCGCAAAGAGTGATCAAGCACGAATCACAATTGCGGAAGTTCCCGACAAACCTGGTTTAGCGGCGAGACTTTTTGGAGAATTGAACTCCAAGCATATTCTCGTGGATATGATTGTACAATCCTCTCCACATAACGGAATCAATACGATCTCATTTACGATTTCCAAAAAGGACGTTCTTCAAGCAAAACCGATTCTTCAAGGATTTTCAAAAACACATAACGCAAAGGAACCCGAAATCAACGAAAGTATTGCGATCGTTTCCGCGGTCGGAGTGGGTATGAAATCTCACGTAGGAGTTGCGGCCGGAATGTTTCAGGCACTTGCGGACAATGGAATCAACATAGAAATGATCTCCACCTCCGAGATTAAAATCTCTTGTGTAATCCCAGAAGATCAGGCCAAAATTGCGATCAACAAAATCCATGACGTCTTCGGACTTTCGGGATAAAGTCTTCGATTTATAGAACCATCGAAAACGGAATTTCTAAACTCGTCGAGAAATGCGGATGTTCCGCCGACTCTCTATGGTCGTCGCGGGGAAACTCAGCGCCACGACTCTCTATGGTCGTCGCGGCAGGTTTAGGACTTTACACACTTAGAACTTGTTCCAAAACTTTAAAAGAAATCAGCACAATCATTTTATCAGTTCCTAATAGAGAGTGGAAATTCCCGCAGATTAGTGATTTATGGCTTTTCTAACGGATTTTATCGTTGGAACACTCTCGTGTAGGAGTTCCTACACCCGAGGTTTTGGGACAAGTTCTTAATTCAATCCTCTTTCGTAGAATGGAAGACGGCAAGCAATTGAAAAAATACAAAAATCCAGTGCATCGCCGTAGTTCCGTAGCCCATAGGTAAACTATTCACAGCGATAAAAATTCCCCACATAAGAATATTCGCAGTTCCTAATAAAGCGTGAATCGCAACGGCGACAATATGCCAGGATCGTTTCGGTTCCGCACGAAAAAGAAGGACTCCAAGTATAAAAGCGAGCCCGTGCGCCTCGAAAAAGCCGATTCCTACAAATTCCTGTCCCTCGAAAATAAAACGCGCCGGCCCCTTTCCAAAAAAGATTCCCAATATATCCAAAGCAAAAAACGCGACCGTAGACGCAAGAATCAACGCAATACCATTGATCTGTAAAAGTAATTTACGTGCCGAAAGCGACATGGTTTAAGACCTCACATTATTTTTAGAAAGGACTCTCGAACAAATTTTTATTCATATACTCTATCGTAAATTGTTGTCTGAGTCGATTCAAATGCCTTAGGTAATGTTTTTCATCCTTCCAAATGATCAAAAAATTCGAATCAATCTCGGAAGAATCGATGGATATTTCATTTATAAATGCGACATAGGCCGAATTTTTTGTTTTTCCCAAGATAAAATAATGATTTTTTTATAAATTAGCAATTTTTTGCTCGAGCTTTTCGTCCCATCCTTCGTTAATCATTTTTAATTACTTAAAAGACAAGTTGCGGGAGGCGCACGCAATGAGCATTCGATTTCGCATTTCTTTGTATCTTTCGATCGTATTGTTTATCGGTTTTGGAATTCTTGCAACAGTCAACTCATACACCGCTTATAAAAAATTAGAACAAGAAGTAGTCAACGGCTCCGAAGTAACTGCGGAACGTTGGACGATGGAAATAAAAGACTATTTAAATACAGGTATGGGTATAATCCGGGGTTTCCGATTCCCGCTTTTATTCGATTCTCCTCCCAGAAACAAAGTCATTCTAGCCTTGCAGGAAATACTAAAGGTAAACGAGAGTTATTTCGGCGCCCGAGTAGCCTACGAACCGAACGGTTTCGACGGGCAAGATTCTCAATTTGAAAGTACTCCGGGGCATGACGCAAGCGGAAGATTCATTCCTTATCTTCACCGTGGAAAAACGGATGAAGAAATCGTATTGGAAGCCGCTAAATATTACGATAATCCGGGTCCGGAAGGAGAATGGTATCAAGTACCTAAAAAAACGCTTACTCAATTTGTAACCGACCCGTATTATTATGAACTCGACGGAAAGGTCAAAATTCTTATGATATCTCTGATCGCTCCGTTCCGTGTAGGAAATCAATTTTACGGCGTAGGCGGTCTTGATTATCGGTTGGAGGAATTGCAAAAACTGATCGGCGGTAAAAAACCGTTCCAAGGTCAAGGTTATTTATCCCTGATTTCCCCGAAGGGAATTTATGCTGTAAATGGTTTTGACGGTAATCTGGTAGGAAAACAAAATCCCCGATGCCCAAGAATTAGAATTCTATCTTAAAAAAAGCCAGGAAGGAAAAAATTTCACTTATAGTTCCGAAGCACACACACATTATTTCTTTCCGTTTCACGTCGGCAAAGACAAACGCTTTTGGACGTTGCAAGTAAGTATTCCCGATTCGATCTATACGGACGAAATGTTCAATACGATTTTCTCAAGGGCTTTAACGGCTATCCTCATATTGGTCTCCGTTCTTCTTTGTGTAAATTTTATATTCCAAAGATTGATCTCGGCCGGACTTCTCAAAGCCGTCGGATTTTCCGAAGAAATCGCAAGCGGAAATTTAGTCGCACAAAGTTCACACGACAAAAAGGACGAAATCGGAACACTTCTCGGTTCCATGAATCAAATGCGGGAGAGTCTTCTCAAAGTCTTACGAGAAATCGGCGGCTCCGCAAAAATGCTCAGAGATACTTCTGAGAAGATGGCGGATTCTTCTAGAAATTTCTCCGACGTCGCACAAACACAAGCTTCCGCTGCGGAAGAATCTTCGGCTGCTGTTGAAGAACTCGCGGCTTCCGCTCAAAATGTCGGCAAGTCAATGGAGAAAGCGGTCCTCAGTATGAAAGAAATCGACGGAAACGTCGTCAGACTCAAAGAACAGATCGTCAATATTAACAGAGAAATGCAGGATTTAGTCGAACTCGCCGCTCTATCCAAAGAGCAAGGTGTTACCGGGGAAAATGCTATGATAGAATCCACAAGTGCAATGGCTGCTATCGGTGACAGCGCTTCCAGAATCACAGAAATTCTATCAATCATCACCGAAATCTCCGAAAAAACAAACTTACTCGCACTCAACGCAGCAATCGAAGCGGCAAGAGCAGGAGAAGCGGGAAAAGGATTTGCAGTCGTCGCTGAAGAAATCGGTAAATTAGCATCGCAGACTTCTTCAAGCGTTCAAGAAATCGGATCCCTTGTTAATTCAACGAACACCGCTGTTTTAAACGGAAATACTAAAGTCGCAGAAGCATCTAACGTCCTCAAAAAACTGAGGGAACAAGTCGAAGAATTCGATCGATATGCTAAGAACGTACTCGCATCCGTTAAAACACAGGAAGAAAATACGAAAGAAATTTCTCAGAACGCAAACGAACTGATGACATTTAGTTTACAGATCGAAGAAGCGGTTTTAGAACAAAAACGTGCCACAGATGAAATCACAAAGACGATTATGAGTATTTCCGACGGAACCCAAGAAATCGCATCAGGTGCGGAAGACCTCACTTCTTTCTCCGGAAATATGTACGGTCAAGCGCAAAATCTGGGGCAATTGATAGGAAAATTTAAGACCGACTAAAACTCGGAAAAACGGTTGAACCTACCCAGAATCTTACAGATCAAGGGCATTAGGCCGCAAATGAATTCGAAGCAAACTTACGCAAAAAACTTTTTCTTTACGGGAACATTTGTATTTCTGTTTTTACAAAATCCGATTCAAACGGCGGAGTCCCTGAATCGAGTCATCGCGACCGTCGGAACGATTTCTATCTCGGAACTCGATTTAGACGACGCAAGCGAGAAATATACCAAACTCCAAAAACACCTAAAACATGAAGACTTTCGTAAATCTCTCAGAACGAGAATCATAGACTTTCTGATAGACCGCGCCATCGTGGACGTCGTCGCCGAAGAAGAATCGATTCAAGTCAACGAACAAAGAGTCGATGCAGAAATCGAAAAAAGAATGGAAGTAATGGGAATTACAAATCGCAAACAATTCGAAAAGGCAATGGAAACTTCTTCGGGCATGCCTTTCGAACTCTGGGTTACGGAACTTCCGTACCAAATCAAAAAGGGGCAACTCCTTCAGTTAAAAATCGCGGTCCCTCCTCCGAGCGAACAGGAAATCAAGAGCTGGTACAACCAGAACAGAGATAAGGTCGGGTTTGAAATTCGATATAGAATTATTTCAATCGCCCCCGAAAACGACTCCATCCAAGAAGAAAACAGACTCTATAAGGAACTTTCCGATATCAGGAAATCGGTTCTAGCGGATCCTTCCTCCTTTGCATTGATCGCGGGTTCACCCAGAAACGACCCGACTCTCAGATCCAGAAGAGGAATGGTGGAATGGATTTCTTCCTTCGATCTTTACAAATACAGTAAAATTACGGCCACGATCGCTGCACCTCTTCCTAATGGAGGAGTTTCCGAGGTATTTAGAGACGAAAGAAAAAGATATTCGATCCTCAAGATAGAAGGTAAAAGGCCAACTCCAATGGAAAACCTACGAGGCGGGATTCAGAATATTCTCTACAGGGATAAGGAAGAAGACACGTTTTACAGATGGCTGAAAGAATCGAGGGCCGAAATTCCGATCCAAATTTTCGACGAGGCCTATAGAAAAGAAAATAAGATTCCTCTCAAGGAAGAAACGTTTCATCTGGATTGATTTTGAGCATTGTCAGATACGCGTTTTCGGTCGATATTAACTTCAAATCATGAAATTTCCGATCTTCCATTCCGCCGTATTCCTGAGTCCGGAAACGACATCTCTGTTAGAATCCGCAAGCGAAGGGGAAAATCTTTTGTTTCTTTCCCTCCGAAAGCTTTCCAAGGTTCTTCCAGAGTCCACGGTTTTTTTCAACGCCTGGCCCTTTCCCAAAAGAATCAATACATACAATTTTTTGAATATTAGAATATTAGAAGACCCGTCGGAAATCTCGTTCGTAAAAAAAATTTCTTCCGAACTCCCCCAATCCAGAACCGGTGATCCCGACTGGGATGATGCGTCCTTCTTTTACTTTACCGGACTTTTCCCTTGTTTGGACGAAAACTTAAGCCTGGAAATCTACCGAAGACACGATCTCTATCTTTCCCAGTATTCTTACAGCGAGAACTTACCCTCCGGAATTATTCCCACAATTTTATCCAGAGAGTTTACGAACGGAATTCCGGAAACCGCTAATACGAGCGTCCAGGAATATCTCGGCAAGAATATCAATCACTACGACGTTGAAATCTTTTATCACGACCCGGATCTAAGACAATACAGACTCGACTTCTCTTTAAAAAATAAAAGATCCTTGAGCTTAGTCAGAGGATTTTTGAAATCCAAAGAAGAATGGAACTATTCCGATATCCATCCGTGGATTCAAAAACATCCGGAAGTTTTTAGAACCGGCCCTTCGTATCTGGAATTGGAAGTATATCGAGGATGCGAATTGAGTTGTAGTTTTTGTCCGAGACAATTTTCGTCTAACGATCAAGACGGATCCTTTCTTAGTCCGGCATTTCTGGAGAATTTACTGAAACAACAGGAAGAATCCTTTTCCAACGAATATGGAGTTTGTTTCGGAGGATTAGGCGAACCTCTTTTGCATCCCGAATTTACGAAGTTGCTTTCTACAGTTTTTCAAATTTCCTCCCCTTTGCTGCAGGAATTATTTATAGAAACAGCTCTTTATACCGACTTGAATTCAACTTTAGATTTTTTGAATACGTTAGATTCCTCATTTAGGCAAAAAATCACCTGGATCGTAAACCTCACGACCCGAAACCAGGAAAAATATAATTCTCTTTACGGAAAAAAAGTATTGAGTCGAGTGTTTTCGAATCTGGAACAACTCGGTAATATCTTTCCAAAAAATAGAATTTATCTTCAATTTTTAAAGATTCAGGAAACTGAAAACGAAGTGGAAGTTTGGGTGGATGAAACCGAAAAACAAGGTTACGGAGTCATTCTTCAAAAATACAATCGTTATGCCGGCCTTATGCCGGAAAAAAGGGTTACTGATCTCACTCCGATTCAGAGGGAATTCTGCTGGCATCTCAACCGAGATCTTTACGTGAATTCGGACGGAACTGTTTCCATTTGTAAACAAACTCCGGGCAAGGTATTTGGAAATCTTCATAAAGAAACCCTAATGCAGATTTGGCAAAAAGGTCTGCCTTCTTTCGCAGATTCGTTAAACGGAAAACATGAAACTACGGGTGCACCCTGCCTGAATTGTGATGAGTGGTATACGTTCAACGCGTAATATTTACGCATTCATTCAGGCTCGGACGGGTTCCGCAAGACTTCCCGGTAAGGTTTTACGAGAGCTTCCTTCCGGTTCCGGAAAAACTCTCATCGACAGAATCCAAGACAGAATTCGAGTCGTCCTTCCCGAAGAGCAAATCGTGTATTTGATCCCCGAAGCGGATCAGGAGCTTCGTTCCTTTTTAGAAAATAGGAAGTATCGTTTTTTTACAGGAGATCCTCTCGACGTAAGACTGAGGTATATAAAAGCCGCAGAATTTTTCAAAGCGGAAGCGATTCTGCGTCTCACAGGTGATAATCCGTTTTACGATACGCTTCACTTGGACCAACTTTTACAGTCGTTTCAATTTACAAAACCGGATCTTGCTTATGTGACGGAACTCCCTTTGGGTATGGGAGGAGAAATCTTTACAAGAAAGGCCCTTGAGTGGCGCCCTCAAGTCCTCGAAGAAAGACACAAAGAACACGTAAGTCTTTCCATAAAAGAGAACCCGCATCGTTTTCGAATCACCAAACTTTCCTCTTTGCTTACCGAAAAAGAAAAGCAAGTTTTACCGAAACTCAGACTTACGGTCGACGAGCCGAAAGATTTCGAAACTGTCTCCCGAATTTTCAATCTGCTCAACGATCGGAATCCTTTTTTCGGAGCGAAAGAGTGTATCCAACTTTTCGAAAAAGAACCGAACGTTTTTGTGGGAAACCAAGACGTGGAACAAATCCGTTTTCAAACTCAATCCACGAAAATAACAAATCAGTTTCGTGTCGGAATTTTAGTCGGAGATCCGAAAAAATTCGGAAGCGGCCATTTTGAACGTTCTAGAATTCTCTTCGCATTATTGTCCGCGGCTTCTTACAAAACGTTCTGGCTTGAGGACTTTCCCGCCGACGGCGAGTTGGATTTGCTCGTAGTGGATTCCAGAGACATTCCAATTCCAGAATATTCAAAAACAAGAATTTTTCTTTTGGATCACTTCGGTCCGGATAGGAAAAAATACGGTCATTACGATCTTCTTCCCCATCCGACAATTTCGGATCGTTTTTCTTTGGATCGGATTTTAATTTCTCCCGGACTTTTGAATGTGGATCCGATATCGAATTCCTTCCTTCTTTGTTATGCCGGGAGCATACATTCCTCAAAAGAATTGGATTTTTTCCTTTCGTCCTTACTTTCGAAGGATAAAAGTCTATCTCAAATCGTTCGTGTGGGCGGTGCGCCTCCCGTCGGAAACTCGATCGAATTTATACCTCGAGTTTCCCGGTTTCAGTTTCAAAATTTATTGGCGTCTTGCTCCGGGTTTGTAAGTTATTTCGGTCAGTCTCTTTTTGAAGCGGTCTTTTTAAAGAAGAGGATTTGCAGTTACTCGATCAGCCCGATTCATTCCTCCCTGGCCCGTTTCTGCGAGCAAAAATTCGGAATTCCTTTTGCCGGCGAATTAAGTTCCGGTGGATTGGATTCCAACACAGAGCTTTCAGTCGCTTTCCAGTCCGTTTCCGGTGAGGGATACTCTTTGTTACTCCGGGAAATCGAAGAGTTCCTGCATTCTTAGAATTGACCGTAAGAGTTTCGACGGTTAAATACACGGAATATTCCAATCCACTAATCCACGGAAACTCATTTGTTTCATTATGGACTTATTGAATGATTGCAACTGATTTCTTTTAAGGTTTTGTTTGGGACAGACTTAAATAACGTGAATTCGGCATCAAAAAATGAGAAAGAATTTTCTATAAGTAGAGGCCTTACTTTTAGAATTTGCTCGTCAAATCGCGATTTGTTATAGTTCTCACATTTTAAGAATAAATTTACAAATTTCAAATTCCAACAGAAAAATGAATCACTCCGAACTCACATTAAATATTTTGTCAGAGTATTTCTTTTAAAAATTTCGTTAAGCCGATCACTAGTTGACTCATAGAATGTGCGTGAAAAGTAATTTTACTATAATCACCTCTCTGAGATTGTAAAGCAAAGGCACAAGGCTCATCAACTCCTCTACGATCGAAAACTTCAGAAAAAATTATATCGTGCTTCATTGAATTATACACTCAAATCGAAATCCGAAAAAATAATCGCTCTTTGTCCCTGAATCAAGAATCCTTTCCTAAGATCCTTGCATCGATACGATATAAAATTCCCCCAATCAATTGAATAGAACCGGGCCAATCGGTTTTCAAAAAAACGTTTCCCGGTCCGTCTCCACAACCAAAAACGGTTTCACTGAGTTTACATGAATGACGTCCATACAGGCGTCTTACTCTCAAGAGTAATATTTTCATTCTAACCTTTCGAACCTTTTTAGAATGAAGATTCAAGTATGAAAATAAATCGTCACTTCAAGCCTAATTTTTCCCTTCTTAAAGTCAGAACAGTTTGAATCCTCTTGACCCTGGGAAAAAGTAGGAAAACTTGTTTTTTATAGACATGAAAAAACAAATAGGCGATCGCTACGAACCGAAAGAAGTCGAGAATAAATGGATTTCACTCTGGGAAGAGAAAAAGTCCTTTGCGCCTAATTCCAATTCCAAAGAATCTTTCTCGATGGTTATCCCGCCCCCCAATGTTACGGGATCTTTGCATATCGGGCACGCACTCAATCATACTATTCAAGACATTCTTATCCGAATCGAACGCAAGAAAGGCAAGTCCACTCTTTGGCTTCCAGGAATGGATCACGCAGGAATCGCAACTCAAATGGTTGTGGAAAGAGAACTTGCAAAAGAAGGAAAAAAAAGAACCGATTTTACAAGAGAAGAATTCGTTAACAGAATCTGGGAATGGAAAGACCACTCAGGTGGAATGATCACACGACAACAAAAACTTTTGGGAGAATCGGTCGATTGGTCCAGAGAAAGATTCACTTTGGACGAGGGTCTTTCCAAAGCCGTATTCAAAGTTTTTAAATCTCTTTACGACGAAGGTTTGATCTATCGCGGAGAAAGAATCATCAACTGGTGCCCCACTTCCAGAACTGCGATCTCGGATCTAGAAGTGGAATTCCGTGAAACAAAAGGTAAACTCTATCATATTAAATATCCCATCCACGGCAAAAAGAATCAATTTTTAGTCGTAGCTACCACAAGACCCGAAACGATGTTCGGAGACGTGGCGGTTTGTGCGAATCCCGAAGATAAACGTTATGTGTCTTTTAAGGACGTAGTTCTGGATCTCCCTCTTACAAACAGACAGATTCCGCTACTCTTCGATTCTTTCGTGGATCAGGAATTCGGATCGGGGCTTGTAAAGATCACACCCGCACATGACGCAAACGACTTTGAAGCGGGCCAAAGACTCGGACTCAAACCCCTTCTCGTCATGAATCCGGATGGGACCATGAACGTAAATGCAGGCCCGTATCAAAGTCTGGATCGTTTTGAAGCGCGTAGGAAAGTTGTCGCGGATCTTGAAGTTAAAGGTTTAATCGAAAAAATCGAAGACCACGTTCACTCAGTCGGACACAACTCAAGAGGAGGAACGGTGATAGAACCGTATCTTTCGACCCAGTGGTTCGTTAAGATCAAACCTCTCGCGGACTTGGCAGTAGAAGCCGTTCAAACCGGCCAAGTCGAATTTATTCCAAAAATGTGGGAAAAAACTTTTTTCGAGTGGATGCACAACATCCGAGATTGGTGTATCTCCAGACAGCTCTGGTGGGGACACAGAATTCCCGCGTATCATTGTAAAACGTGCAAACACGTGGAAGTTTCCGAAACTCCCGTAACTGCCTGTCCTTCCTGCAATTCCAAAGATGTGGAGCCCGATCCGGATGTTTTGGATACTTGGTTCTCCTCCCAACTTTGGCCTTTTTCGACAATGGGTTGGCCGGAACAAACGCCGGACTTAAAAAAATACTATCCGACTTCCGTTCTTGTCACCGGCTTCGATATTATCTTCTTCTGGGTTTCCAGAATGATCATGATGGGAATGAAGTTTTTAAAAGCTCCACCATTTCATAAAGTACTCATACACGGATTAGTCAGGGATAAAGACGGAAAAAAATTCTCCAAATCCGTCGGAAACGTAATCGACCCTCTCGTAATGATGGAAAAATACGGAACGGACTCTTTTCGCTTCTTTCTCGCGGCAACCCTCCCCGAAGGGAAAGATATCCTTTTCGACGAATCGCGTTTGGGCGGTTATCGTTCTTTCTGTAACAAAATCTGGAATTCGTCCCGTTTTATTCTGATGAACTTGGAAGAATCCTTCGTTCCGACAGGAATCACTTCGGAAATCGAAAAAGACCTCGAACCTATGGATCAGTGGATCCTTTCCAGATTCAACCGCTGTTTAGAGGAATACAATAAAGCTCATTCTAGATTCCATTTTTATGAAATGGCCGCCGCGATCTATGAATTCATTTGGGGAGATTTCTGCGATTGGTATATAGAACTCGTCAAACCGAGGGCGTACGGTAAAGTTTCTCCCCGATCAACGGAAGTCGCAAAACAGGTTCTTTCGGACGTGCTTATTCGTGCATTAGGACTTTTGCATCCTTTTATGCCGTTTTTGACCGAAGAAGTTCATTCCGTTTTTTCAAACCAATACATTGTTACAACCCCTTTCCCGGAAGCGTATCCGATCTCTTACGATGCTGCAGGAGTTCAAAAGCTCAATCTTCTTCAAGAAATCGTCACAAAAATACGCGTTATGCGCTCTGAAAACGGAGTCACTCCGGACAAGAAGTGTAAAGCGATCGTTAAATCCGAAGACGATATCACTCGCCTTACAATTTCTGAAAACGAGGTATCTCTCTTACAACTCGCCCGTCTGGAATCCATTCGAATCGAAGCTACATACGAGATTCAGAAAACGGATTCGGTTTCTCATTTTACAAAAGGAGAAATCATTCTTCCTTTGGAAGGATTGATCGACATTGAAAAAGAAAAAGCTCGTTTAAATAAGGAACTTCAAAAATCCGAGGTCGAAAAAGAAAAACTCGAAGCAAAACTATCCAATCCGGGCTTTCTTTCCAAAGCCGCTCCCGATGTAGTGGAGAAAGAAAGAGAAAAACTCAAAATCTTCACCGATAAAGTGGAGGTTCTGAAAAAGGGGATTCAAAATCTTGCAAGTTAAGTTAAAAGTCCTTCTCATCGGTTCAGGAGGCAGAGAAAGTGCAATCGCGTTCCATCTTCGTAAGTCCTCATTGTTAAGCGAATTGAAAGTTTTTCCCGGAAACGGCGGTTTTCCGGACAACGAGATTCTTCCCTCCAATTCGTTTAATATTTTGTCCAAAGAATCGGTTCAGTCTTTTTTAAAACTGAATCCTTTCGATTTTATCGTGGTCGGACCGGAAGACCCTCTAGTTGCAGGCTTTGCGGATTGGGCGGCCGAATTGGAGATTCCCACTTTTGGTCCCGATTCCTACTGTGCACAAATCGAAGGTTCCAAAAATTTCGCGAAATCTTTAATGGTCGAAGCGAACATTCCTACGGCGGGGTATAAAACGTTTACGGAATATTCCGCTTCCTTAAATTATCTAGAATCCCAAACGGTTCCCATCGTAATCAAAGCAGACGGGCTGGCCGCCGGAAAAGGCGTCACAGTAGCCACGACAAAAAAAATGGCGATGAACGCACTCAAAGAAATCTTTGAAGATAAAAAATTCGGAGAAAGCGGCAATCAAGTTGTCATTGAAGAGTTCATGGAGGGCCAAGAAGCGTCCATTTTCGCCGTTTCCGACGGAGATTCCTACTTTCTTTTACCGGCAGCACAAGATCATAAAAGAGCGTTCGACGGAGACCAAGGTCCGAATACCGGGGGTATGGGAGCCTATTGTCCCGCTCCCGTCATTACGGAAACTATATTACAAAAAGTGAAAGAAAAAATTTTCGATCGGATGTTTGAAACTTTCCGTAAGAAAGGACATCCATATCGCGGTCTTCTTTACGCCGGTTTGATGATTTCCCCTGACGGAGAACCGAAAGTTGTTGAATTCAACTGCAGATTCGGAGATCCTGAAACCCAATGTGTACTTGCAATGTTCGACGGAGATTTATTAGAACTTCTTTATATAGCTTCTACAGGCAAAATTAAAGAAGTACGAACATCGATAAAAAGCGGAGCCGCAACAGTAGTGGTCCTCGCTGCTCAGGGCTATCCGGATTCTTATGAAAAAAATATTCCGTTGAATCTTCCGGAAACTTCCGGTCAAAACGTTTATCTTTTTCATGCGGGGACATCAAAAAAAGATGGAAAAGTTTTTTCATCAGGGGGGAGAATCCTCGGAGTAGTCGCTCAAGGGACCGATCTTAGGAATTCGGTCGACCAAGCTTATTCTTTCCTGGAAAAAATCCAGGTTCCAAAAACTTTTTATAGAAAAGACATCGGACACAAGGCCCTTTAACCTATGCCATTTTTGATTTCTGGAAATCTGGATCTTGTGGAGAGACATAGCCTCAAGAAAATGGAAAAATTTCTCGGGATCATCCTATCTCCGGTTCAATTTCCGGTGGAACAATACAATCTATTAAGACACGCTTTGCATCGTAATTTGGATCCCGATACGTTGATCCGGAAAATGAATCGACAAGAACTTCTTTCTTTTATTTATATTCTCACTCAGTTCGGGGACGTAGTCCGAGCCGAAACTCCTGTGGAGTATTTGGACGTAGAAAAAATTCCCCTGGTTTTAGAATGGCAGAAAGGCCTATACATGATCCCCTATGAGGTGTTGGATCATCTTTCCACTTCTCGAATATTCAAAAATCAGAATTATCTCTTCGCCCTCATTCCATCCTTACCCGTAAAAGAAAAAAAAGCGTGGATCGAATGGATCGGGTCCGGGTATGGAAAGACCTTTCCGAGAGAGATCAACCACGAACTCTATTTCCAATGCAGGCATCTTCAAAAACCGTTTCAAGGTAAGTCTCTTCTCAGGGAAGAAACGATCCAACTGAATCAACTCTGGCCAAGCGGTAAAAATGAAATCGTGGATTGGTTCCACAAAGGAATCACTCCGTTTTATTCAGCGATGAAGGAGCTTTCCAGAACGGAAAAAGATCCTTTTCTTCTACACATTCTCGATCTAATTCGCTCCGGTAAGCTGATCTTAAAGAAAAATCCGGAAGAATTCAGGAAAAAGGAAGAATATATTTTGGTAGCCACGGTGGAAGGGAACACTCCGCAACTCAGAGACACCGTATTTTCCTGGGAACAAGAAAGAGAAAATAAAGAAGATTTTCTTTTTCAATAAATGGATCCTCTCAAACCATCTTACAGCAAATTACAAATCATTAAATCAACCGCAAACAAAGATTATGGAAGTCAAATCAGCAAAAGAACTTAAAAGAGTCTCCAGAGAATTACAGGAAAATTTTCTAAATCGTTGGAAACTCCTAAATTTGGAACAGGACAAGGATCGCCTTAAGGCGCTCAATGAAAAGTCTGAAGATCCGGACCTGTGGAACAATCCGGAAGAAGCGAGAATTGTGAGTCAGAAAAAGAACGAACTGGAAAAAAAACTCACTCCTTGGTTTACGATTCAACAAGATATATTAGATTTTCCTGATTTAGTAGAGTTAACTCTCGACGAAAAAGGCGAAAACGGAATCGGAGAGCTTTCGATGGAATACAACAGGCTTCAGGAAAAATTCGAAGAACTGGAACTTTTGGGCGCTCTTAAAAATTCAGAAGATCTTAAACCGGCTTTCCTTAACATTCATCCCGGAGCGGGTGGAACCGAAAGTCAAGACTGGGCTGAAATGCTTCTTAGGATGTACATTCGATATTTTGAAAAAAAGGGATATCAGTATTCTCTCATTGATATTCAGGCGGGCGACGGAGCCGGAATCAAAAATGCCACCTTACACGTAGTAGGTGATTTCGCTTTCGGTTTTTTAAAAGGGGAAAACGGAATTCACAGACTCGTAAGGATTTCTCCTTTTGATGCAAACAAAAGGAGGCATACCTCATTCGTTTCAGTCCACGTAAGCCCCGAGATAGACGACGAAATCGATATTAAAATCGAGGAAAAAGACATTCGTGTGGATGTATATCGTTCTTCGGGAGCCGGTGGACAACACGTCAACACAACCGATTCCGCAGTTAGAATCACTCATCTTCCTAGCGGAATCGTCGTCGCTTGCCAAAACGAGAGATCTCAGATCAAAAACAGGGATACCGCATTTAAGATGTTAAAGGCAAGACTCTACGAGATGGAACAGGAAAAAGCCAAGGAAGAATTGGAAAAAAAATCCGGCGAAAAAAAAGACATCGCTTGGGGTTCTCAGATTCGAAGTTACGTCTTCCATCCTTACAATCTTGTGAAAGACCATAGAACTGATCATGAAACCGGAAACGTCGCGGCAGTGATGGACGGAGATATAGAACCGTTCATTCTTGCATACTTAAAAACGCTTTAAGAAAAAAGTGCAGGTATCGATGATAGATGTGTGTTTTTTTACTGTAACACAATACAATACGAGTTCATAAAACATCCTTTCTTTTTCTATCGTGAGTATAGAAACACTTTCAATTTCATCTTTCGTCCTGTCATCGAAGATTACGAATATATATTGATCGATCTACCTAAGCCCATCGCTTCTGTCCTAAATATAACATGAGTTCGGCGTGACAAATGCGAAAGCGATGATTATGCGCGATCCGTGGAGAGAAGCACTTTAGTTTCGGCCTTTACTTGCAAAGGCCTGGATTCGCCAAACTTTTTTACAGCGCGTCCCTAAGTCCCGTCGAGCGCCAATAGAAGCGAGACGCTTTAGTTACCCGAGTGGACCCTTTAGCGAGCGAACGCGCTTTCGTTTTCTGCTTTGTCAGAAAGATCAAGCTGCAAGGTTCTGTCCCAGTTTTGGGACAGAACCTTATATCGAATTCACATTAAGTATACGTTCTTCTTCCGAAACCTTTTCCTAAATCAAATCGTATACTAGCGTCCAAACAAACTTCGAAG
Source organism: Leptospira borgpetersenii serovar Javanica (assembly GCF_003046425.1). Classification (GTDB taxonomy): domain Bacteria; phylum Spirochaetota; class Leptospiria; order Leptospirales; family Leptospiraceae; genus Leptospira; species Leptospira borgpetersenii. The sequence goes on along the minus strand of NZ_QAJG01000012.1, from coordinate 12,313 downwards.
TTGAATTGATTTCAAATATTAAGAATCTATTTTAAGAACCTTAAGAAAAACTAATTACAATCATTCTATAAGTTCGTAATAAAATGTAATCTGAAATTTTGAAACAAACGCTCAGTATACACAAACGTTCCTTTCAAAGATTTATTCAATCGGACAACTTACTTCAACTTTTTCATTGAACATATGTTTCAGTGTCGCATTTGATTCGCATTCTCGTCAAACTTCAATACACATTTCACCAAACGACACTTAAGCGACAAGAATTACGCCCTTGAAACATTTTTTTATAAAATATTATTATTCTTTTTCAGATCGTGTATAATAAGGACGTTCATAAAAAGGAATGGAGATAAATTATGAAAACAAAGCGAAATGTCTTCCCCGAAAAAGTCAGAAAAGAATCAAAGAGACATACAAATTCAAGACTTCTTATATGTTGCAGTCTCTTCTTATTTTTTACCTCACGTTGTTTACCTGATAAACAAAATTCTTATGCTGATTTATTTAAGTTTTTGCTCCTTATTTCAAATAACAGAAGCGTAAGCAACGAAAGTCAGAGTTCAACAGGTTACGATCCAATAAACTCTGATCCTGCAAGTTCTACCTCACCAGCAGGTCCAGGAGATCTCGACCCAGCAAACTCTGATTTAGCAAACTCAAGTTCAGCAAACTCTGATTTAGCAAACTCAAGTTCAGTAAACTCTGATTTAGCAAACTCAAGTTCAGTAAACTCTGGTTCAGCAAGCTCAAGTTCAGCAAACTCTGATTCAACAAGCTCAAGTTCAGTAAACTCTGATTCAGCAAGCTCAAGTTCAGCAAACTCTGATTCAACAAGTTCAAGTTCAGTAAACTCTGGTTCAACATCACCTCCAAGCCGACCAACAAGTTCTGGCTCAACATCACCTCCAAGCCGACCAACAAGTTCTGGCTCAACATCACCTCCAAGCCGACCAGCAGGTAGAGGTACAGGAAGTATTACTAGCATAGAAATAATCCACGGTCCAACACAGCCAGCAAGTACTGGTACAGGAAGTATTACTATAATAGAAACAATAAGCCCTGTTCGAGTTCCATCAGGCTCCAGAAGGGTACGCTCCGCTTCACAAAACGTGGAAATCAAAATTTTAAGTCATAACGTTTCTTTAATGTCGACTCAACTTCCAGCTTGGACAGATTGGGGACAAAAAGAAAGAGCAGAACAAATCGCAAACTCGGACTACATAAAAAATCAAGACGTCATAGTATTTGAAGGTCTTTCCGACACTAACGCGAGAAAAATTCTCTTAGACGGAATTCATTCACAATATCCGTATCAAACCGAAGCAGTAGGAAGTACCAGAAACGGTTGGAATGCCACTTTAGGAGTTTACAGGCAATCTACGTCTACAGACGGAGGAGTTGTAATCGTAAGTCAATGGCCCATTGAAGAAAAGGTACAATACATCTTCGACAATCCTGGATGTGGTGTTGAATCGTCTTATCACAAAGGATTCACTTACGTAAGAATCAACAAAAATGGAAAAAAATTCCATGTTATAGGAACCCAAGTTCAAACGGTAGGTCCGGCATGCTCGGATTTAGGAAGATCCGTAAGAATGAATCAATTCAACAATATCAAAGATTTCATCAATACAAAAGCAATCCCAGGGGACGAACTCGTTTTAATAGCGGGAGATCTGAACGTAACCAGAGGTAGTGACGAATATTATGGAATGCTTACTAGTCTAAACGTAAGCGAGCCTAAATATGCGGGAATTCCTTATACACAGGACCCGCAAGTTAACGCCCTTACCGCTTTGAGACATAGAGATTCACAACCTACATATACGAATTACGTACTCGTTTCAAAATCCCACAGCCAACCTGAGGTTTGGCAAAATTTGGCTTACGATCCGATTTCTCCAAAAATCTGGAAAAGATCGAACGGACATATAAGTTATGAATTTTCCGACTCCTATCCAGTTTACGGTTTTGTATATGCGGATGACACAACTCCAACAAAATCCGGGCATAGAAGAAAGTACGATCAAGTTTCCTTAGTATCCGTAAACACAGGAAAAAGGATTCAAGCCGATTCTCGAAAACCGAACGGATGGTTAAAAGCGGACGCAACCACTGAAACAAAATTCACACAATTCAATTTAGTGCAACCATCGGATCCCAACTCAAACCCGTTCTGCATGGAAAGCGGATACGTTCGAGTCGAACCCTCCGCTTATTTGAATTATTTTTGGAATTGGTGGTATTCCGGGGGATTTTCAGGAGGAAACGGCAATTACGGTTACTATCCTAAATTCGACGACGGCTCCAATCGACTCCAAATCATAAACCTGGACGGAGGATGTATACAAGACGGAAGTCAAATCGCATTCAAAGATTATAATACTGTCTTAGCAAAACATCAATACCTCACGATTTGGAGAAATGGAGCCTGGAGCCAATACTTATTTCTTTGGAGTAATGGTGTTGTCAGGGAGACGACATTCTATCTACGATTGAATTCCACTCCGGTGAGAGATTGGCGTTCGGATTTAATTTATCGTTAAAAAATTTCCGAATCAATCAAGAGGCGTGCATATTTGTGCGCCTCTTTGTACATCGCCGGAAATTTTAAAGTCCGTTCCAAAACCTTGGGATAAAATAGCTGTAATCATCAACAAGTTTGCAACAAAAAACGCAAGGGTTTCTACAATTACATTCCTTTGGGGAAGTTTTTATAGATTTTTCGACGACCTTTTTCGTTTCACATTCCAGGTTAGAACAAGCTTTAAGTAAAACGAATTTGAGTTTCATGTTGAATCCGAGAATTGGGGACGAATGATTTTTAAGCACGGAGATAGACGCACGAAATCAGACAAATTCCCATTATTGCGACTTTCAAGAAAAAGGAAACAGAGAAAGTCTTACAAACGTAAAATTATCTACAAACGGATTCGAAGTTTTTTTTCGACATAAAAAAAAGGATGAAAGTTCTTTACAAGATTTCATTTTCTTTTTTAAAACTACAGTACCATGCCAAAACATTCAGCCTTAGAAAGGGCCTGGCCCGCAAAAGAGATCGTAGAAGATCTTTTAGAGCTAAGAAAACGTTCCCCTCTAACGCATATTATGACAAACATCGTAGTCACTAATTGGACCGCAAACGTATTGCTTGCAGTCGGCGCCTCTCCCGCGATGGTAATCGCCGAAGAGGAAGCGGGAGAATTCGTGAAGATTGCAAATGGATTATTGATCAACGTCGGCACAATAACTTCAAACGATGCAAAAGCCATGAAAATCGCAGCAACCGTCGCTCATCAAACGAATACTCCTTGGGTGCTTGATCCCGTCGCCGTAGGCGCACTCGGGTTTAGAACGGAAACGACTAAGAAATTACTCGACTTAAAACCGACTGTCATTAGAGGGAATGCCTCCGAAATTCTTACGTTAGCCGGAATAGCAGGCAAAGGAAAAGGAGTCGATTCGACGGTAAACTCCAAGGATGCACTGCCCTATGCACAAGAGCTTTCCGGAAAAACCGGCGCGGTTGTCGCCGTAAGCGGCGAAGTGGATTACGTAACAAACGGAAAGGAGACCATAGAGATCTACGGAGGAGATCCGATTATGACCAAGGTAACTGGCGTCGGTTGTTCTTTGGGTGCTTTGATCGCTTCTTTTTTAGGGATTCAAAAAGATCCGTTACGAGCATCCGCATCCGCTTCAGCGGTATTTGCGATTGCAGGTTCTCGTTCAGCGAAAAAATCGAACGGCCCCGGAAGTTTTGCGGTAAATTTTTTAGATCAATTAAGCCAACTTTCGATCGAGTAAATAGAACTATTATTTCAAACCGTTCTACGGAAAAAAACGATAGATAGATTCATAAAACTTAAAATTCAGTCCAAAGCTTTTCTATAAGTTCATAATGATTTTTGAATATTTTTTCAGGTGAGTTCGTTGTTCGCTCATATCTTCGCGAAATAAAACGGGACTTGCGGGTTACTCCAAAAAACGCTCGAGACGAAAGCCCTTCGCCTCACTCCCGCGTACAAAAATTTAAAATCCCGTCGAGCGACAATAGAAGCGAGACGGCTTGAGTTTAACAAAAATGTAGAAACTACTACGTTCTATTACGAACTTGTGGAATGATTGAAACTGATTTCTTTTCAAGTTTTAAGACTGGCTCTAAGTCGATTTTGAGATTTTAAAAGTCTAAAAACTCGTTTCCCAATTTACGATACCATTTCAAACCAACTTCTTGAAGAAGCTTTCAATTCTATTTTGAGAGCAATAAATTATCTTTGTTCAAAAATATTGATCCGAATCATCTCTAATTTTTTTCCGTGATCGATTCTCATGAAATTTGAATCTTGACTATTCCTCTTTTTCCCCTAAAATACATACGAATATAAAATCTTAACAGGTCCGAGCACGAATCCAACACTCGACCCCATAAAGGTGTTTGAGTTTTTTTAGGATGATTCTCACCAAAAGGTCCTGATACGTTTTCGAGGATCAATTTAGATTCATCGAGGGAATGGGTTTAAATTCGAATATGATTTATCTATTACCATCTATCTTGACGAAGTCAAAACAAGCATACCATACTAATCTACGCAACTCTTCGCCTCTCGTTGTAATCTCGCTCTTTATGAATCGCTCGAGGAAACTAAAGCATCTCGCTCTTTATGAATCGCTTATCTTAGCTACGCTAAGAGTCTTCGCGTTACGCTACGACTATCTCGCTCTTTATGAATCGCTTATCTTAGCTACGCTAAGAGTCTTCGCGTCACGCTACGACTATCTCGCTCTTTATGAATCGCTTATCTTAGCTACGCTAAGAGTCTTCGCGCTACGCTACGACTATCTCGCTCTTTATGAATCGCTTATCTTAGCTACGCTAAGAGTCTTCGCGCTACGCTACGACTATCTCGCTCTTTATGAATCGCTTATCTTAGCTACGCTAAGAGTCTTCGCGCTACGCTACGACTATCTCGCTCTTTATGAATCGCTTATCTTAGCTACGCTAAGAGTCTTCGCGCTACGCTACGACTATCTCGCTCTTTATGAATCGCTTATCTTAGCTACGCTAAGAGTCTTCGCGCTACGCTACGACTATCTCGCTCTTTATGAATCGCTCGATAGGAGGAAAAGATGAAAAACAAATGGGTAGTGGTCGCAAATCGATCCGAAGCAAAAATTTTCGAGTACAAAGGTTCTCGAAAGGGACTAGAACTTCTAGAAAGTATCGAAAATCCAAAAGGAAGAATGAAAAACCGAGAACTGATTCCCAACTCTTCCGGCCGTGGGAAACGCGCAAAAGCGCAGAAAATCGCTTTTGACACGAAGTCCGTTCAAGAACCGAAACGAAGAGTTGCAGAATCCTTTGCTAGCCAGATTTCGGATGTGATCACTCAAGGACGAAAATCCAATCGATTCCTTAGTCTCGTTCTCATATCAGAACCGAGATTTCTCGGAATGCTCCTAGACAAGATGGATCGAAAATCTCAATCGATGATTTTTCATAAGATGGGAAAAGATATTATTGCAACGAACAATCGAGAAATTCTTTCTCATCTTCGAGAAATTCTCGTATAGAACTATTCTTTCTTAAACCCTTTTCAAAGCGCTTTCCATTTTTGGGAAAGCGCTTTGAAGTAACCTAACTTCACTCTTTAAAAGAATGTTCAATGGGATTTTTGGTATGGACAAAAGCGTTATTCTCACTGAAATTCACTCTTTCTTCTAATCAATCGATGATCAAACGGCCAAACATATATTTTTCAAGTTCGAAAAACTTTCCTAAATTTTTACCAAAGAATCACGAAGAGTCAGTCCGTTCCAACACCTTAAGAAAAATATCCCTAAACGATCCGATAAGTTTTAAAAAATGTAGGGTTCCTACAGATTACGTCGCATTGGCGGTTTATACTGCTTTTGTACGATTTTCCCTGTTGTTTAGAGTTGTAGGAGTTCCCACAATTTTAGATTTTGAGACAAGCCCTAATCCTCAGAAAGAAATGGACAAAATCTTCATCTTTCGATTATTTTGATCTCTCTTTAAAAAAACTGAATACTCGGAGATTTGGATGACTAATCCACAGGGGAAATACGTCCTTTCCATCGATAGCGGAGGAAGTGGAATTCGTGCATTTTTATTGGATAGAAAAGGTAAAATCACCGAAAGACAATATGAAAAAACTCCTCCAAACATCCCCGAAGCGGGAGCCTTGGAACACGATCCGGAAATACTATGGAAGTCCCTACTTATTCTTTTGAAAAAAATTCAAAAGAATAAACAAATCACGAAAGAAATAGCTGCATTAGGAATTTGTAATCAACGAGGATCCTTTTTATTATGGGAAAGATTTTCCGGCAAACCCTTAACCCCTTTGATCAGTTGGGCGGATGTTCGTTCGCATAAAACCGCGGAGGCTATGAATCGGAATCCGATCTGGAAAATCATTCGTTTTGTTTCCACACTCGTCGGAAGATTGACGAATCATCCAATGATGATCGCTACTTCTATGCTTAGGTTTACAACCGATCACGCAACTTGTAGACTGAAATTTGTTTTGGACGAAAATCCGGAGTTAAAACGCAGATGTAAAAAGGGTGAAGTCCTTTTCGGCACCTTAGATACCTGGTTCATTTATAAACTCACAGGTGGGAAACAACATCTTACCGATTCGTCTAACGCGGTCGCAACAGGAATGTTTAATCCCTTCCAATTAATTTGGAATCAACCGATCCTTACAATTTTTGGAATTCCCGCAAATCTGTTTCCGGAAGTGAAAGACAGCAACGGAGATTTCGGTCATACCTTACCCGAGTTTTTAGGAGGACATTCGGTGCCGATTCGAGCATCAATCGGCGATCAGATGGCCGCTCTTTTCGGTCAATGTTGTTTTGAACCGGGTGAAGTGAAAATCTCCCAAGGCTCGGGAGCCTTCGTAGATATCAACATCGGCCTCAAGGCACAATTATCCAGACGCGGACTTTTTCCTATGATCGCTTGGAGAATCGACGGAAAAACCACGTATATGTTGGAAGGATATGTTGCAACCGCCGGAACTCTAATTGACTGGTTAGGTAAAGGGATCGGACTTTCCGACACCCCTAAAGTTCTCAACGAACTTGCGGCGCAAACTGAAGACACGGAAGGAGTCGTTTTTATTCCAACTCCTACAGGCGCTCGATTCCCTTACTTTAATCCTCGCGCCAAGGCTTCCGTGATCGGCCTTTCACTTGCATCTCATAGAAGGCATGTAGCAAGAGCCGTCTTGGAAGGAATTGCTCTTAGCCTCTACGAAATTTTGGAAGGAATTCAACAAGATACAAAAATCAAGATTAAGGATATCAAAGTGGATGGAGGAGTTTCTCAATCCGATATTCTGCTCCAATGTCTTTCGGACTTTTCGAACGTGAGAGTGGATCGTGCTCCCGAACCGGATATGACCGCAACAGGTGCAGCGTATCTTGCGGGTTTATCCATCGGCTTTTGGAAAAATTTAGGAGAACTCAAAAGTCTACAAAAAGGTTATAAGTCTTTCGAACCGAAAATGGATTCAACCCAAAGAGCCCAAAAAATTCAACGCTGGAAGAAGGCAGTTACAGCAACTCTTTTCATCGAATAAGTTTCGAAAGATAAGACAAAATGGCGCCCTTTCCGGACTTGAAAAACGTGGGTTAATATGCGAGATTTTACCACAAGACAAGAAAGCCAACAAAAGGAATTAAGAGCCGGTCTTAAAACCTGAAGAAAAATATCTCTAAACGATCCGGCAAGTTTTTAAAAAACGTCGGAATTCCCACAGAAACCATCGCATTGGCGGTTTTCTCCCGTCGTTTAAAATTGTAATAGTTCTTACATTCCTAAGGTTTTGAGACCGGCTCTAAGACCTTTCGCGTTCAGAGGACTGAAAACTGACGAACTTCGCTTCGCTCGTTCTAGACAGAGGACAGAAAGAAACGGGGGAGATGGTACATCACGGATTTAAAATGCAGTTTGCGGAGACAAAAAAGAAAACAAAAGTCCTCAGTCCTCTGAATGTAAAGTCCTATCCTGATATCCAAAAAGTTCCTACAATTCTAAAGTTTTATGACAAATTTCAAATATTCCTAAAGGTAAATGAAGATATTGAAAGATGAAAATTTTAAATATCTTTCCGAACGCAGATACGACAACGGGCCTTATCTTTTATGACCTTAAGTGACAACGACAATCATTCTGCTTTCGTATTCAATCTCTTGCATTTTTGAATTCTTTTTTCTTGCAGGAGTAATACGAATGAATTGAATTGTTTAATTAGAATGATGAAAAAAAATAAAATGATGAAACTATTTAAGTGGACTTTAGGTTTTTTAGGGATGTTTGCACTGTTCCTCATCGTTACTTTTTATGCAGAAACTCCTAAATACGAATACAAAGTGGTTCCTCTACACCCCGACTTTGGCAGTTATTATCACGAAAAACTTCAAATCAGTCGAACTAAAAAAGCAAGACCGGATAATGAGGAAAAATTGGTAAGATATTCCCAGGGTAAAACCGAATTCGCCATTCTGTATATCCACGGTTTTGGAGCATCTCGCGCGGAAGGGGAAGAAGTTACGGACCAACTAGCAAAAGACCTCAAAGCGAATCTTTATTATGTTCGTCTTCCCGGACACGGAACCAATCTGGAAGATCATAGAGACACTACCTTTGCGGAAATTATACAAGATTCCGAAACGGCATTTTTAGAATTTGAAAAACTCGGTAAAAAAACGATTCTAATCGGAACAAGTATGGGTGGATTGATCTGCACGTATTTAGCGGCCAAATATCCGGAAAAAGTACATGCTTTGATTCTTGTTTCTCCTTTTTACGATTTTACGAGCCCTTGGGGCGGTATCTACCAATTTTCCTGGGGAAAAAACTTCGCTCACTTAGTGATGGGAAAAATTCGCAAATCAACACAAGAACAAAAGCAAGATCCTGCCAGCGCATTTTGGTATAGAGATCAGTATCTCGCGGCAGTTCAAAACTTATCTGACTTGAGAGAATACATCTTAGAAACGGATCCGTTCTCCAAAATTACTTCTCCCGTTCTTTTGTTTTATTATTACAAAAACGAACAGGAACAGGACAAATCCGCCTCAGTTCCGTCGATGTTAAACGCATTTGGAAAACTGAATCATAACGGAAAAGCGAGTCCTTTCAACAAAGCCGTAAAGGTAGAAACAGGAGACCACGTCTTGTTTTCCAAATATATGAAAAGCGACAAAGATCTGATCTTAAAAGAAACGAAAGAATTCATCCAGAAAGTATTTTTACTTAAAAGGTAACTTCTTCGGTTTCCCGATTTTTATTCAAAAAACGAGTTAAATCCGCCTCAAACATTTTTGCCAAGGATCGGATTTTGTCGAAACACATAAGAACCCTTCTTGCCCGAATCTGAAATTCGGGCAAGTTACAGAATGATTTATCTCTTCCGTTTTTTAGTGGCCGCTTTTTTCCGAGCGACTTTCTTTTTAGCCGTAGTTTTGGGTTTTACTTTGGTCTTTTTAGCAGAAGACTTTTTCTTAACCGCCTTCTTTTTCGGAGTGCTCTTTTTCTTGGCCGGAGTTTTTTTCTTAGCGGCTTTTTTAGGCGCGCTTTTCTTCTTAGCCGGAAGTGAGACATTCAACGTTTTTTGAGCAAGTAAAAAAGAACTTTCCGCTAAAGAAAGCCAATCTTCCTCGAATTCAACCGGAACCTGGAGCCAATCTTTCATGGCCCTGTTGTTATGAGAAGGTCGAAGAGCTTTGCTCCCGGATAACGGGAAATGACCTCTGCGATCTTTTCCGCTCCTAGTTTCAGAACGAGATCTCCTTCAAAGAAAGTGGCAAAAGGTTTCCCTTCTAAATTTAAAGAGTTTAAACCGAACCACTTTCCGGAAGTAACTTCTTTGTGTTTGGTTTGAAAGTTATCAGAAAAAGTTTCAAAAAGAAATAGTGACATGCACCAAGAAGAATCCTTTTCCTTCAGTTTTCAAGAAATAAATCTTATCGTCAGTCCGACCGGAAAACAACAACATGCTTGGGTGATTTTCGAAAAAGCTTACGTCATAGAAAGACCTATAGGAATGGCCTATCCCGGACCTAAAAGACGAATAAAGTTTAGCAAGAAAACAGACAAATTCTGTGAATAACTTCAGACTTAGTACTCGGATGTATGAAAATGGTACTAAAAATTAATAGGCGATTTTACAAAGATATAGAAGCCCAGATCAAATTGCACCGAATCCAGAATTGTCGGCTTTTTTGAAGAAGAATTCTAACTTTTGAAACGAACTTATTGCGGTATTCTTTCCATGCGTCCGAGTAGTAAAAATCACGCAACAAAAGGCACTTCGAACACTTTTCGAAACTCTACCGACGTCTTTGAATCGATATCGACCGGGTTCGATGAGTCCTCTGTCCTCTATGATTCTAGATTCCTATTATGAAACCTTTCTCATTATAACTTAAAAAACTTATCTCTTGAAATTGAATATTCTTTCAAAGGTTCTTCTGAAGGTTGGTTATAGGAGCACAAATCGGAATGAACATTTCAGAGAACCTAATTCGGAATTTAAACGAGTCTTTTGATATCATCAATTTGGATAGAATTAAATTCGCAGAAATATTCTTTGTCTATCTCAAAGAGAAAAATCCGAAATTCGAGAACATCTTCTCGAAGATTCAACTAGAAGAAGCCAAATCCTTTATGAATTCCGCACGGAACATCGCTCTTTCCGATGTTCAAAATGTACAATTAGAAAAAGCGATTCAAGATTTCAAAATGGAATGTATTAAAATTTGCAACCGAATAGAGGAAATTCCCCTGCTGGAAAAAGCCTGGCTTTTTGCGTTGGAAGAATGGCTTGGACCTTGGTATTCCCACAAAGTGGAAGAAAGTTGGCAAAAGGTTTTCCAAATGCTTTATTCCGAGGAAACGACACTACAATGGAGTCGATAATTTTCAGGATTTCATGTTCTTTATGTAAACTCTTTTCCAAACAATAATGAAAGCAGCTATAAAACTTAAAAGTGGATCGACAGTTTCCGGATTATTTCCATCTTTTACGGTTCTATTCTTAACGACTTCCAATACACTTCCAGAAAACTCGATTTTGTCAAAGTGTTAGTCTACAGATCAAACAGTCACTAATGTATGATATTCATTCACGCCGCCGAACCTTTTCGGCTCGGCGGCTCAGAAATAATTTAAGGTTTAAGTTTAATCGTAGATTTATAGGTATGTGAATCTTTTATCTTTTCCTCGCCGATCGTTCCGCTGATTTCCACGGTCTCTTCAATGGTGATAGTTGTTTTATCAATATCGTCCATATTTTGAAACGAATATTTTGCATTGTTTGATGTGAAGGTAATATCCATTTTCGGATATAGGAAACCGTTGACGGTATAAGAACTACTATGCATTCTTTGTGTACTGTTTACAGTATACTTCAGCTCTGTCATCGGGGCATTCGGATTAAAATTTCCATCCATTACGATATCCGCTCTTCCATCCAACGTAATTTCTCCTTGAATGATAAAAAGAGAGGTCCCACTATCCTGCATCGTAGGCGCCATCTGTCGACAATTTTCAAACGTCATCTTTGTACCGGTATATTGGATACTAAATCCGTTAGCCGTTTGACGATCGGTAGAATCGCCCGACAAAGTCATCTTTCCGCCCGAAGCACAATCCTGAGATTGACTGATTACCGCTAAAGGAGACACATTCCCTCTGGAATAAGCTCCCTGTTTTCCAGGATTGTTGTTTGTGGATAGGACGCTCAAAGCGGCATATACCCCGGCAGTTCCTGGATCTTTTTGTTGAAGCACCGCCAAAAGAAGGGCATTGTTAAGAGACTTGTCGTCGTTTTTGTTAGCGCAGTTCGAAAAAAGTAATGTCAAGAACAACATAACAGCTATTTTTTTTTGAAACATAGTTTGAATCCTCCAAATTGGTTCAACTATGCCAACGGCCCTCGATTTTTTTTGTGCCACAAAAAATTCAAGGAATGGAAATTAAATTCGGGTTTGAAACGTATTTTAACGTGAATTCGATACAAGAACTCGTCGAACGCCAATAGAAGCGAGACGACTTGAGTCTCTTAGGCGACCCTTAGATTAGCATGATTCTTGGACATAAGACAGTCTCGAGTATGATATTTTTGATTCGACGGAGTCAAGAAGGCTGGTAGAGGAAACGAAAGCATCTCGCTCCCGACCATAACCTTACCCACAAATACTTGGATCTGAAGATAAATCTGTCGGAATTACTACAAATCCTCTGTGAAACTTACGCCCCACCCTGATTTTGGGT
>NZ_QAJG01000011.1:125000-151899 GCF_003046425.1 Leptospira borgpetersenii serovar Javanica | reverse complement strand
TTTTTCAACGAAAATGGTTTTTCATAGTTTCAAACATTCTAATAGTAATAAATGATAATCCGTTTATTTTAAACATATATATGCATTGTATTCGGGGTTCAAAAAGCATAGTGCTAATATTTGGGACTGAATGAAATAGGATACTTAAATGAAAAGTGCAATAAACCAAAGTATATTAAAGAATTGGAAAGGAACCAGATCGTTTTTGAAATTGAATTTAAAAATAGAAATATTATTTTTGAAACAAGTATATTACTTGGGAAGTGGGATCTTATGTTATCAATGTGCGTGTCGAAATGGAGGTTATATTAGCGATTCTGAACAGAGCGAGGAAGAGCCAACGAGCGGTTTTCAACGGAGTTGCAAAAGAGAACACCCATAGATGGGATATAATTAGTGCAGAGTTTTTCTATTATAACCGCCTTGTGTCCAGGCTACTACAAACTTCATTCTTTCTTGATGCACGCAAGTCTCCTTCCAAGGCATCGGATTTCCTCCAATGCTAAAGATTTCATAAGAGACATAATTCGTTCAAAAAGTTTGTAAAGGGTGCAATGAGTTAGTTTTGTAAACGATGAAACGAATCCGTACCATGTTTCCGGAGGTGTGAACACACTTGTTTTGCGGAGAATTGTCGGAATTCCGACAAGATCCAAGTAATTGTGGTCGGTTGGTCCATCACTGATCTTTGTAAAGAATTTGGGATCAGTCGAGTTACAGGTTACAAATACCTAAGTCAATATGAATTGTTTGGAATCGACGAGTTAAAGGGTAAACCAAGAATTCTCAAAGGTCATCCAAAGACTACAAAACAAAATATCGTACAACTAGTTGTCAGCGCTCGTGACAGGCATCCGAATTGGGGAGTGTGTAAATTTTTAGCTTCCTTAAAAGGTAAATTTCCAAAAGTAAAAAACTGGCCTTCCGCAGCACGGTTGGACGAATCCTGAAACGAAGAGGATTAACGACTAAGGTGAAGGTGAGAAGAAAGAAAATGGAGCCAGTCTATCATTTCTCTCACATTCTGAGTCCGAACGATGTCTGGTGCGCCGATTTCAAAGGTCACTTTACGGTAGGCGATGGAATGAGATGCACTCCATTGACGATCACAGATGCATACAGTCGATTTCTTTTAGGTTGCGAATAGTTTCCAAAGCAAATACAGAAAGCGTTATTACGGTTTTTACAAAGCTATTTACTGAATACGGAACCGGGTGCAATTCGGACCGATAACGGTTCTCCATTTGCTTCTCTCAGTCTTGCAGGCTTAACAAAACTTTCCGTTTGGCGGTTAAAAAGTTAGGAATAAGATTAGAGCGGATAGAACCAGGGAAGCCGCAACAGAATGGTCGTCATGAAAGGATGCACCGGACTTTAAAACAAGAGACAGCGTTACCGGTTAGATCTTCTCTTAAAGAACAACAAGAAGCATTTGATCGGTTCAGAATTGAATACAATTTAGAAAGACCGCATGAGGAGGCTTTGGAATATAAAACTCCTGAAAAGATCTATATGCCTTCAGAAAGAGTTTTTCCAATCAAAATTCCTGAAATAGCGTATGCTACCAATATAGTAGTTGAAACAGTCTTAGACGACGGGACTGCCAAATACGGTCCATATAGAATCTTCTTTGGCTCTCCATTGATCGGCGAACGGGTTGGTTTTGAAGAAATCTCAGAGCGTTTGTGTAAGATCTATTTTACGAATGCAGTTCTGGGTATGTTAGATTTATTTACAGGAAAAGTATTGAAATACGAAACGTCTGTGTACAACTACAACGAATCCGTGTAACCCATGTGTCCGGTCTAAAGTGTTACTGATGTGCCAGAACATACAATGAACAAATGCCCATAATGTGACATAAGATAGATTATGGGAAGTTGCTTATTTCCTCATTTAAAAATATACTTGAAACACTGAACGTTTCCTCAACTAAAAACCTACTCCAAATCTTAAAAGAATCAGATAGGTGCTTCTTGAAAGCTCAATCTTATTGTTTATAACGAAGATGTTTGAAAAGCCCTAGAATTTAATCTGGGGGACGACTAAGTAACGTGAATTCTGCGGTTGGAAATGAGAAAGAATTTTCTAAAAGTAGGAACTCCTGCAATTTTAGAATTGTTCGTAAAATCGTGATTTGTGGGTAGTTCCTACATTTTAAGAATAGATTTACAAAATTCAGATTCCAACTTGCTCCAGAAAAATAAATCATGAATTTTTACACCAAATGCACGTTATTTAGGAAAATTCTCCAAAAGCTCTTTATTTTTCAACTTCTGATTTTTAAGCATCTCATAGTTTTCAGTTTTAATTGTTTTGAAATTTTGGATAATTTTCATTTTTTCTTTCATAAATTCTTTAAGGGGTTCAACGAATAGCTCTTTACCATTCCAAGTAGCCTGTTCCCCCGCCTTAAGATCCACATCACTTTCGGAAGAAGAATGAACGGCAACCTCTCCTTCGTTTACAAAAACTCCGTCCGGAATATCGGAATCTTCGTTTTTAGGAGCCTTGGTTTTTTCTTCACTGACCACAAATTGAGTCCCACGAACCCCCGCAGTATAAGATGCGGAGTTCACTTCCAATTCTTCCTTTTTATTGGATTTTTGAACATTCGCAAATAGTTTACCGGAAATCAAAATAACCTTCGAAGTATTTTTAGAACTGTCGGAGAAGAGTTCAGAGATCTCAATTTTTGTAAACGGCGCGAGTCGTATCACGGAGTTTGCACCTAATTGCAAATCCGCTTTTCCTTCTCTGGTTTCTATTTTGGCTGTTTTCGTAAGAATAACGTTTTTCTTAAGCACTTCCGTTTTACCAGCCTGAAAATACTGGACCTTTCCGGTTACAAAAAGTGCAACTGCAACTTCTTCATCTGCAAAAACAACTTGAGGTAAAAGTATAAGGAAAAAACCGAACAGTAAAGCTTTGCAAAACATACCGAGAGAATTTACACAAATTCCTAAAAAAATCTACAATTAATTTCTCGGTTCCAATAAGCCGAAAAAGTTCAACTTTTACGGTTATTAATTCTTTTTTCAATCACCTGATTCAAAAGATCCGCGAGTTCCTGAAACTCGTCCCCTTTGCGAATTTTAATCTTCCTTGCTAATTCCTCACCCGCCGCTAGTTTTCTAAGTTGGTTTTTGATATTATAAATTGGACCGGCCATCTTGTGAGAATAGATTACAGTAAAAATAACGGTCATCCCTAAAAACAAACCGGATAACAATAGAATCCCGTTTACCTGAATCGTAAACATATCAAGTTTGTGATCGTAATCAGGAAGAAAAATTTCTCTTTCCACAAACTTTTCCCTTTCTACTCCGTTTTGAACTTCGAAACCTTTTTGATAAATTTTGATGGGGTCGCTCCTCAATCTAAAAACGACCCCCTTATCAAACTTCGTGTAGTTCAACCAATACAAAAAGCCCAAAGTTAGGACTAAGCCAAAAACAATGAGTAAGGAATAATTCAATAAAAATTTGAATTGAAAGTCCCGATCTACGATGTAGTTACTGAAAATTCTTTTTTTACCGGGGTCTTCTTGTGCCATCGCCATGTTAAGGTCCTCGAAGGCTAAATTTCCCGATTTATCGGCCGACTGTCAAAGAAAATTTACTTTTAGTAGAGTTGAATCACTTCGGAAACTAATTCTCTCTGAATGGAGATTTCCTTTTCAAGTGTTTGAACATACATAACGTTTTCATCCATGTCCACGATAACACCCTCGATTTCTTTTCCATCGATTAAAATGACTTTTTCCAATCTTTGAAAATCCGTTAGTAACTCTTGTTTACTTGAGTAGGACCGGTTTTTATCCCGAGGAATGTTTTCAATCGGCAACTTTTCAAGTTCAACCTCGAGACGACTTTTTTCGGAATCGCTCAAATGGCTCCGAACAAAACCCTTTTGGTTTACGAAAATTTCCTGGTTCGGTTCCAGAATCTGCTCACCTTCCGGCGCTGTTTGTTGAGATTCCGAACGAGCACTGATCGCAACACGCCCTTCTAAAACTTGTACTCGAGTTCCTTCTTTCGGAACGTTTTGAAAGCTAAAACTCGTTCCCCGAACCACCGCATTTATATTTTCGGAACGAACGACAAATTCTTCCTTCTTAAGATTTTTATGGATATGAGCCAACAACTCTCCCTTCTCCAAATCTATCCCAATCTTGTAATGTGTGGAAAGATCGATCACCCGAAAAGAAACTTCGGAATCGGAAAGAACTCTCACTACAATTCCGTCGGACACTTTTAAATTCAGAATAGCCTTGGAACCGGTGATCACCTTCTGACCTTCTTGGATTCTAACTCCGGGTTTTAAAAGAATCTTGTCCTTGGGATCAGAAGAAGTAAGATAAGCCTCCCCTTCCACCTGTGAAATTTCGACCCCGCCTCTTTCAACTCGGAGAGAGGACTGATCATTAAGAATAGAATAATATCCTAATGTAACTGCGAAAAGAAAAATCGCGGCTGATGAAAGTGCTAAAACAAGTTTATTTCTAGTAAAATTGGAAAAAGAAAATATTTTTGAGGAATCGGAACACGCACGCGTATAGAGAGACTCGAAATCCGATTCTTTGGGAGAATATTCTACCCAAGAATCGCTCAAGCCCTTGGCCAGCCATTCTACAGAAGGACTTAGATCGTTCTGTTTTCCTTGAAATAAAATTTCTTGAATCTTTTCTTCCCTTTTCATTCCCGATTCTTCCATTTTTATCTATACTCTTAATCAGGGTTTCAAATTCTTTTTTTCTGCAATTTCGGTCACTTTTGCGGTCGCTTTGACGATTAAACGAGAAACGGTAGAAACCGATATATTCATAATCTCTGCAATAGTCGCTAGACTGTAATCTTCCATAAACCGAAGAATCAAAGCATATTTTTCGTCCTCTTCGAGTTCATCCAAACAAATCAAAAGTCGTTCTTCCAAATCTTTAAGTTCGGCCTTTCTGACAAAAGAAAGTTTTTGTTCCTGAAAGTCCTCCATCTCGGAATTTCCGTTCTCTTTTACCGTGGAAAATTTCTGAGAGTAATTGATGGATCTGTTCCGAGCAATCGTATAAAGCAAACGAATCGCTTGTTCTCGATCTACATTCGAATCCGAATATTTCCTAAAAAAATTCAGGAACGTATCCTGCATCAGATCCATCGCGACCTCAGGATTTCCGGAACTATATTTATAGAGGAAATCAAAGATCCTTCCACTGTACTCTCGATAAAGAGCATCCATAAAATCTTTCCGGGAGGTCATTGGAACTAAGTTGAAAATAGGAAACCCAATTTCAAGTAAATTCCTTGGTCGCTTCTGTCTTCTATTATGAGTTAACAAAACGACTTCATTTTTTTTTCAGAATCGAGCTTTTTTTCGAAAGAAAGTTCGATTATTTTATTTGATTTAAATTTCAATCACAATCAAAAGTTTTGGAATAACGGCACAAATGCCCTACGAAACTTGTCCCAAAACCTTAAAAGAAACCAACACAATCATTTCATAAGTTCGTAATAGTGTGTGGAAATTCCCACAGATTGGTGATTTATGGATTTTCTAACGAATTTTATCGTTGGAACACTCTTGTAAGAGTTCCTACATCTGAGGTTTTGGGACAAGTTTTAAATCGAAAATTTACCTCTTTAAAGAAAACAATTCTTTCGATAGAATAAATAAGGATGCATCTCGAAAACCCCACAAGCTCCATTTCAAATAACATAATAAAACCAACACAACGCCGGCATTTTAGAAACGGATCCATTAAACTCGGTAAAACGTTTTCTTCATTCTCTATTTTAGGAACTTTATTATTTGTCGGAGTTTTTCTAGAACCCTCACATTCCATGTTTTCCCAAAACGCCTCACTGGGCGAATCCGCAACAAATCAACAAAAAAACAATGAACAAGCCGAAACCAAGCCGCTTCTCCGTGTTTTTCCTTCGTATCGAAAGGAAGAGTGTGATTGGGCGATTCGTTGGGACATTTGTCTCAATTGTCTAAAAATTGGAAGAAGGTACGCTCAAAAAATCCACTTTTACCCATCAAGACCATACCGGGAGCACGGATGTTATTCGGATGAAGAAGGATTTTTTACTTTTGGTACCGAATAATTTTAAATTTCGCATGGACGTAGCAAGTGGATTTTGGAAGAAAAATCAATCGGCCCATTTCTTCGTCCAAATCAACACTCCTCTTTTCGAAAGAATTCACATTATATTTTTTTAATGATGGGCAAATTTTAAAAAGAAAAGAACTTTAAAAAATCCGAATACCCTCCTTCAAAAAAAACGAAGTTGTTGAAAAAGTTCAGATGAACACACTGTTTCAATCGACCGTGAAACAGAAACAAATGGAGAATTAGTTTTTAGGTGCCTTTGATGAACATATTCAGATTTTTAGGAAAAGTTTCTTAAGGAATAAAAGAGAAAAAGTGGAGAAGAAAAAATCTTCTCCACTTTTTTAGAAAAATCTTATTTTTTACAAGCCTGGATTGCAGGTATACTTTTCGCGGACTTAAGACAAGTAAGATCAAATTTTCCCGACATACATTCTTTTTGTAATACGGGTACTAAAGTCGCTTTCATAGTCGCAATGTTCGCAGCATCTTCCGGTTTTTGTCCCGCAGTCAGGTTAGTCAACATTTCGTCCACGATCGGGGCACATTCTTCAGCCGAATATTTCGAACCAGGACACGCTACGGTCAACGAAAGAACAGTAAGAGCACCTAGGGAAATCATGAGAGCTTTTTTCATCTAATATTCCTCTTTTGAGTATTGGGGACCACTTTAGTCCGATCTTGTTCCCTGAAAAGTGATTTTTTGGAGGAGTGAATGGTTATTCCATAATGTACAACCCCCTTTTCTCCCTTAAATTTTAATACTTTGGTGCGGGAATCATAGTGATACTTACCCGCGTTGATCGAAACTTCAAATCCGTTTTTATAATGTATTTCCGGGATAAAAATCTCCGTTTCCGGCAATACATCTCCTTCTTGTCGAAAGGAATATTTGAATAAGGACCTTTCCATATCGAAAGACAAAGCCACAGGCAATCCTTTCGTTCGAATCGGATACGGACGACTAAACGCCCGCACCGCCCTACCTCCATCTTCGTTATACGAAGTAGGTGTGTCCTCGGAATAGATTGATAAATCCTCTTCGTTCCATCTATCCCCCAAACTGTGAGTATGATCAGGAGTATAGTTCCATAACGCAAGATGAACGAAATTTTTTTCCACGGCTTTCATCACTCGATCAAGAGCTTGTTCCAATATTCTGTAATCCTTTTTGTGATATGCAACACTGTGGTTGATGTCCATAGGGATTCCGGTTTCTCCTATTACTGTGGGACAATTGCCCATTTTTTTTTCGGACATTTCCCGGATCATTCGAATCGTTTCCTCATAAGCCCTATCTACATTCTCTTTTCCGAATACAGGTTTTTGTTTGAATACGTGAACCCCGAACCAAGGAAAATAACGTTTGAGCATCAACACGGATATATCGTACCAGTGGGTCGCATTGACTACGGAGCCGTAATTTTTCTTAGGGATTTCCTTCCATTCCAGCTCTAGTTTCGAAGGATCACTTTCCACAAAGATATGAAAACGACTTTCGGCCCTTTGTACCGCTTCCTTGAACTTTTTAATAAAAGGATGCATAAAATCGGAATAGAATTCGTATTTTTTTCCGTTCCTCTTATAGAAATACTCCGGCTTTAACATCATCGGTGCGCCGTTCGGATCGTAGTCCCAGACCCTGTGATCTCTCCAAACACATTGATATCCCCGTTTCCAAAGAGAAACTCCCCCGTCATTCAATCGCACTTTACCCCAAGGGAAACTCCAGAATCCGAGCATATAAGCTTGTTCCGTAGAAACAGTGCGCCCTTCGGAAAGATACATCTCCTTGAACGGAGAAGTTTTGATCACTTTTCCGAATCCAAACCCTTCGAACTCTCCCAAGTTCCTTTTACCGATCCATCCTGGAGAAGGTTCATTCAAGGTATCAAATCCTATCACATTTTTATACTTTTTAAGTTTGCGCACTATCTTGAGTACGGAATCGATGTAGTGATCTTGTAAAAAATCCTGTGCATTCTTTCCATCAATCTTAGTGTTCGGTGCAAACTCTTTTCCTCCAAAAAATAAAGAGAACATCGTCCCGCAAACGTATTTTTGATAATTGAGAGGCCAGGACATTCTTCTATAATGCCTTCCTTGGTGATGATGGACAATTGCCGTTTCCGAACCTTGAATTTTGGAAATGTCCATTCCTATCTCTTCCAAAGTCCAACCGGGGGCACCGTCTCCTCCCGTAAACCGAGACCACACATCCTGGTGCGGATCGATAAAAAGATAAAACCCTTTTTGGCCGGCAAGCGAAACCATTCTTTCTACGTAGTCTATGTATTCGGTATCGTATTTTCCGGGACCTTTGTGTTCAATCGCTTCCCACGTTATGAGAAACCGTAAGAAATTGAATCCCCATTTTCTCAATCTATCGAAATGTTCTGAAGCCTGCTTCTCTTCCAGAGGTCTTCCAACAAAAGATACGTTTCTATGATTCAAGAACGTGAGGGTTTGATCAAAATGTGTGGTTCCGTCTGGTTTGGAGGGAAGTTTCGCAGAGCCGGAAAGATTAACTCCGCGTAGTTGATAGATCGTTCCGTCTTTACTTGCGAAGTGCCCGTTTTTAACGAATAATTCTTCCATAATATCCTTAAGTTAACAATTCAACGTTGTCCTCTACGGATCCGCCCGCCATTCAACTTCTGTTCTTTGAACTCAGCGTGTCGTTCTCATAGATCGCTTCACATTCCAAATTGAATTCTTGCGTCCTCGTATCCTCGACCGATCAAATAATCGGCTTGGACTTGAGAAAAATTTAGAATACTTCCGAATCCAAGAGAGGTTCTAGGACCAATCGTTCTTATCTTCAGTTCGGGCTGAGTCGCACTCGGAATGGATAAGAGAGAAGTGAACTTGGATTTTTTCCCTTGTCTCTTTTTTTTTCCGAAGCTTAAATTGGACATCACAGTTTGGTACGAACCAATAAGAGATAATTCGAACGCTCTCTCCAAACCTTCCCTTCTTGTCTTCGGTAACCCCATATCGACTCCTCCGACAGGAGAAAGTAACACTACTACGATGTCGGTCGCCCCTCGTTCCACAGCGGGAAGAATCGGAGTGTTTGCCATCACTCCTCCGTCCCAATGAGGTCTTCCATCCACGTATTGCCAAGGAAAGAACATGGGAATCGCCGAAGAAGCCATAACGTGTTCTATATCAATTTCCTTGTTTCTAAAAAACACGAGTTCCGCAGTGAGAATATTGACCGCGGTAATGATAATTTCGGTCGGATTCTTTCTAAGTTTACGAAAATCCAAGTAAGAATAAAGTAAGTTCTTGAGAGGCGTCGTATCAGTTAAAGGAGAATAACTTTTTACGAAGATATCTACTATATCGTTCCAGATAGAATAGCGCATCACTTTTTTGGCTTCGATGGATTTCCAAAGTTTCGTTATCTCGGCAGCATTCATTCCACAACCCATCGCGGTCGCGGTGATTGCTCCTACGGAAGTACCACAGATGATATCCGGTTTGAATTGAATCTCCTCCAGATAACGAAGAACCCCCGCTTGGTAAGCACCTCGGGCTCCTCCTCCGGATAGAATAAGGGCACGCTTCATTCTACCTGAATCTCAAGGGGGTGGAAAAAAGAGAAGAATTTTCGGTTTGTTCAAAGAAACTCGATGGGAAAGATTTCTCAAAAGAGGAAACCTCCTGAGCGACTGCATCGTTTCATCGACATCCATCTGCCGAGAGCGGAAGCCCAAGAATGACCAGTTCTCGAAACTCAGAAAGGTCAGCGGTCTGATTGGATTGCAATGCCCCGATTACGGCTGTATTGCAAGTAAAACCCGGGCTATTGCTCAGCCACCTCACAGGTCAATTGTTTGTAACAACTATCATTCACTAGACCACCTCCTTTTCGTGTGGCTGCAAAATATTTTGTCTCATGAAAATGTCAAGAACAGACTGATTTTTTTGAATCAATTTTCAAACTAAAAGCATTCTTCTCTTAAGAGCCCGTCTATCAAATCCTATCAAACGTCAATAGAAGCGATGCGTCGAGTGTAACAAAAATGTAGGAGCTATTACAATTTTGAATGACAGCAAAAAACCGACAATGCGACGGTTTCCGTAGGAGCTCTCACATTCAGAGGATTGTTGGTAAAGCGTCGCGCGCGCTCACAGAAGATAGTTTTGGGACAGGCTCTCAGTGTAAAGTGGAAGTAACTCTATGCCACGTTTTAAGTGATTTCGGATTTTCGAAAGACCTGTTCGTCGTGCCATATGGAGTTCCTACAATTTTAGAGTGATACACTGTTCAGCACAAACAACTACTAAAATAAACATGAATATCTAAATCATTTCACTAATTCCGGAAGAACAGGTTCAAGAAACCGTTTTTACCTTGGAAATCAACACCAAAGCAATTACATTAAATCCCATCGCCAGATATCCCGCCACCTCGTAATTCTGGTAGGGAGCAGTTGGACTTGCGGTAACAAGAATACCTCCTCCAATCGTAGCCCCGAGTCCGGAAGCGAGATTTTGCAAAGCCGAGATCACCGTCATAAAACGCCCTCGATCACTCGGTTCTGTCGCGGATGTTATCAAGGCCAAAGCAGGGATCCACCTTCCCGATACGACTACCATAAAAACGGTCGTGAGAATCAGAACATTCACAAGCGAAGTTTGTCCGAGGTTTGTCATGATAAAGATCGGAATGCAAGATAAGGGAACCAGAATATAGAATACTTTGTGTTTTCCGATTTTATCCGAAACGATTCCGATCATTCTGGAAGAAAAGAACGTAACAAGGCCACCGAAGAAATAAATCCAAGGAATATCATCCTTAAGGATCCCCACATTTCTTTCCATATAAGGCGCGATAAACGGAATTACAGTAAAGCCGCCGAGAATCACAAACATAATAAGCATATAAGAAGCTATGTACTTTCTATAAGTAAGAATCCGAACAAAATTCCAGATCGGATCGACTTCCGCGGATTGAAACGGAGGAATATTCGGAAGATGATAATTCATCAGAACCAAAATCGGTAGACTCAAAAGGACAATCCCGGCAAAAGACATATTCCACCCGTAGTATTCCGCCACTTTAAGTCCCAAGGGAATTCCAATCACAGAAGCAACGGAAAAAGCTCCCATGATCGCACCGGTCGCTCTCCCCCTTCGATCCATTACAATCACATCCCCCACAATTGCAAAGACGACGGAACTTAAAATTCCTCCGAATGCACCGGAAATAATCCTAGCAATCAAAAGAAAAAAGTACGAATCCGCGATTGCACAAAAAGTGGTTCCTGCAATAAAACCGGCGTATAAAAAAATCGCCGCGGATTTTCGATCGAAACGATCGATAAAAAATGCACCTACGATTCCGGCAATAAACGCACTGTAGGTATATGCAGAAATGAGAAAGGAAAATTCTCTCGGATTGATATGAAACGCCTCCTGAAAATAAGTTCCCAAAGGCATCATAATTACAAAATCGAGAATATGGGTGAATTGAACGGCTGCCAATAGAAAGACCAGCATCGTTTCGGATTTGACGTGAATGTTGCGGACAGAACGGGAAGACATGGGATCATTTTGCAAAATGTGGGTTTTTCTGTAGATAGAAAAACTTGAAAAATGGATTGAAGACTTTATTTCTTTTTTAAAGAATTCCTTATGAAAGGTAAATTTATTTCCGCACTTTCTTCGGTCAAATCGGGTCAAAGGGTTTTCATTCACAGCGTTGCCGCCGCACCCGCACTTCTCATCGATGCTTTGGCCGCTCGCGCAAACGAACTGTCCAATGTGGAAATCATTCACCTTCATACCGAAGGGAAAGCCCCTTATGCAGAACCGGGTATGGAAGGAAAATTCTTTACAAACGCGCTTTTTGTCGCGGCCAATACTCGTAAGGCCATCGAGGAAGGGAGAGGAGATTATATTCCAATTTTCTTAAGTGAATGTCCTTCTCTGTTTCGAAACGGAATTCTTCCTTTAGACGTCGCACTCATACAAGTTTCTCCTCCCGACCGACACGGCTTTTGTTCTCTGGGAGTTTCGGTAGATATCAGTAAGGCCGCGGTGGAAACCGCAAAAATCGTAATCGCCCAGATAAACAAAAACATGCCGCGCACTCACGGAGATGGAATCATCCATATCCGTCGCATTCATTCCTTTGTGGAAGGGAACCTTCCCCTGCACGAACACGTTTCCGAAAAACCTTCCGACGTGGAACTTAAGATCGGTAAAAACGTAGCCTCCCTGGTGGAGGACGGAGCGACCTTGCAAATGGGAATCGGCGCTATTCCTAATGCAGTTCTAACTTGTCTGTCTTCTCATAAGAACTTGGGAATCCATACCGAGATGTTTTCGGACGGTGTGATGGAGCTTGTTCAAAAAGGAATCATTAACGGCATTCACAAGAAAAAACATCCCGGCAAAATAGTTTCCGGTTTTGTGATGGGAACCACCAAACTGTACGACTTTATAGACGACAATCCGGAAGTTGCGATGCTCGACATCGGTTATATCAACGATCCTCACGTAATTCGTCAAAATCCGAAAGTAACAGCGATCAATTCCGCCATTGAAGTGGACCTAACGGGACAAGTCTGCGCGGATACGATCGGAACCAAACAGTATTCCGGCGTTGGCGGTCAAATGGATTTTATTCGAGGAGCTTCGCTTTCCGAAAGGGGAAAACCGATCATCGCACTTCCTTCTACCACATCCAAAGGAGAATCCAGAATCGTTTCCATATTAAAACCGGGAGCGAACGTAGTTACAACTCGGGCACATGTTCATTACATCGTTACCGAATACGGAATCGCAAATCTTTACGGGAAAAATTTAAAACAAAGAGCGAAGGCGCTGATCGAAATTGCACATCCCGATCATGGGGAAAAACTTGAAAAAGACGCTCTAGATCGATTTAAATTTTTTTAATACGATATTAGGTTTCTTTGGTCCGGATGGACCTGCAAGAACTGAAAAGCGTCCTTTGCAAATGAAACGATCGGGAATTACGATAAGACAAGAAGATTGAAAAAGAATACCGTAATAAGTTCGTTTCAAAAATAGAGCTGTTGAAAAATTCCATAGTTCAGAGGAACGAAACTGCCTCGATCGACCGTTTTCATAAAACAGAAACGGACGGAGAATTAATTTTTCAACAACTCTAATTAGAATTCTTCTTCAAAAAATCCGACAATCCGGATTCAGTACAATTTTATGAGGACTTCTAATATCTTTGCAAAATCGCCTGCCAATTTTTGGTACCATTTTTATCCGGCCGAGTAATAAGGATAACGTGAGTTCTACGGTTGAAAATGAGAAAAAATTTTCTAATACTCATCTCTACATAATAGAGTGTCTAAAATTCTTCATCAAACGCGGGATTTATGCTCAAATTAACGGTACTCTGTTTTATAGGGATCAGTAGTAGGAATTCTTACAATTTTAGAATTGTTCGTAAAATCATGATTGTGGTAGTTTCCACGTTTTAAGAATAGATTTACAAAGTTCGGATTCCGACTTGTTTTTAGAAAAATGAATCATGGATCCTTACGCCGAACTCACGTTAAGATAAGTTTCAATCATGGAATCGTTTGACGAAAGGAGCTTTTTCTTTTTAGTTTGATTTTAAAACCCGGTTGCAATGAAATTCGAGAAAAATAAAGTCTATGAAGGAATTTTTCTTTCGGACGTTCATTACCTTCTGAACAAGAAGATAAAATCCCACAAACACAAGGAACTATTTCAGTTTCTGGATTATTTAAAGAAGAAAAACGTTCGTTTCAAGAATATTTATCTCGTGGGAGATATCATAGAAAATTGGTTCTTCAGCGCCGTACGCAAACTCAAAAAAAGTAAGAAAAGATTCAACAAACTCTTCGACAGATTAGATTCCTTATCCGCGTTAGACGGTAACAAAATCTACATCGTGGGAAATCACGATTCTACTTCCTACCTTATGAATCTCCCCCCAAAAATCGAAAGATATCTTCGAGAAAGAAATTGGAAGATTTGTAAAAAAATCGAAAATGAAACGTTGATCGCGGTTCACGGACACCAGGGACAATACAATCGTTTCACTTGGATAGGTTCGATTTTTATATTACGTTTTCTACATATGATTGCCCTATTCCTTCCGAATCTGTTCCGCTTCTCGGAAGCCTTCTATCAAAAACATTTAAATCGACAAGATCCCGCCACTACCGAAGAAATTTTTAAATACTACGAACGTCTTTCCAGAATCACACATCAAAACGACAAGGTTCTTATTTCCGGGCACACACATGATTTTCTCTGCATTCCTCATTTAAAAATCATTAATACGGGCGACTGGGTAAAGAGCAATAGTTTCGTGCTACAAGACGACTTCCGTTTTATCGGAGCCAAAATGAATAAACGCGGTGAATTCTCGAAAGAATTTATCTACAAACATCAGTAAGAATCCTTTCCTTCGGTAAAATATTTCTTGCGGAACGTTTTTAAAAAGTGCAGAATTGCTGGATGCAAATTCCCGACTATTCTACTATCCTGCAGTTTATTTCGGAAAATCCTTGGTCTTCTTCGTTTTATGCGATCGGAATTTACACTCTTATAGCACTTCTGCACGACATCTTTCAGCGAAGGCACACGATCAAACATAATTTCCCTCTTGTGGGAAGACTCCGTTATCTTTTTGAAACGATTGGTCCCGAACTGCGTCAGTACTGGGTTGCTAATGATAAAGAAGAGATGCCTTTTAGTAGAGCGGAACGTTCTTGGGTTTACGCGACCGCAAAAAAACAAAACAACAACTTCGGTTTCGGAACCACTGAACTTCTGTACGAAGCCGGTTATCCGATCATCAAACACAGTGCGTTTCCGTTTCCCGAATCCAAAGTAAAACATCTCAAAAATGATACTTCTATGATTCCCTGCCTCAAGGTCATCGGAGAATTTCACAACCGCAAAAAACCATTTCGTCCTCCGTCCGTGGTGAATATTTCCGCGATGTCGTACGGATCTCTCGGTAAAAACGCGGTCTCCGCCCTCAACAAGGGAGCGATGATGGCACACTGTTATCAAAATACGGGAGAAGGTGGAATCAGCCCCTATCACAAGTTAGGCGGGGATATCGTTTGGCAAATCGGAACCGGATATTTCGGGACAAGAGACGAAAAAGGAAATTTCTCCCTGAACTTGTTCGGTCAAAAAATTCAAGAAAATCCTCAAGTAAGGATGATAGAAATCAAACTTTCCCAAGGTGCCAAACCCGGCAAGGGAGGAATTCTTCCCGGAAAAAAAGTAACCCAACAAATCGCGAGCATCCGGGGAGTTCCCTTAGGACAAGATTGTGTTTCACCTAACGCACATTCCGAGTTCGGAACGGTAAACGAACTGATCGACTTTATAGAAAGACTTCATTCCGCAAGCGGACTTCCGGTCGGAATCAAAAGTGCGATCGGTGAAATCCATTTTTGGAACGAACTCGCGGAAAGAATGAAACAAACCGGTAAGGGTCCGGACTTTATCACGATCGACGGAGGAGAAGGTGGAACAGGAGCGGCTCCGTTAGCCTTTGCGGATCACGTTTCTCTTCCTTTCAAGGTCGGGTTTGCGAGAGTCTATCAAGTTTTTCAGAAAGAAAAACTTTCCGAAAGAATGGCTTGGATCGGAAGCGGTAAATTAGGATTTCCTGATAGAGCTATCGTAGCATTCGCGATGGGTTGCGACCTCATCAACATAGCCAGGGAAGCGATGATGTCCATCGGTTGTATCCAAGCCCAACGTTGTCATACGGATCACTGCCCCACGGGAATCGCAACTCAAAACCGTTGGTTACAAGCCGGTCTCGACATCGAACTCAAAGCGGAACGGAACGCGAACTATATCAAAGGACTTCGAAGGGAAGTTCTTTCGGTGACACACGCCGCCGGATATGAACACCCGCTTCAATTCAGAGGAAGCGACATTGAAATCAGCGCGGGACTGAACATTTTCAAAACCCTTGAAACGATCTTAGGCTATGAAAGGGATTACGTTCATTTTACGAAAATGTTGGATTACACTGATCATACTTACTTGGAGGAATACATGCAAGGAAAGTCCTCCGAATGATCTCAATTTTTTGGATCTAAATTTAGATTATTCTAATTTTATAATAATTAACATGAATTCGATATAAGGTTCTGTCCCAGTTTTGGGACAGAACCTTGCAGCTTGATCTTTCTGACAAAGCAGAAAACGAAAGCGCGTTCGCTCCGCTGGTTTTGGGACGTGCTGTAAGAAAGTTTGGGCGAATAAGAAACTAAAGTGTTACGACTCCCTATGGTCGTCGCAACTCGCAAACTTCATAACTAAAATGACTCGCGAGTGTATTTGAGCTTTAGAGTCCGTTTCAAAACCCGAAGAAAAATATCTCTAAACGATCCGGCAAGTTTCTAAAAAGCGTGGGAGCTCCCACAGAAATCGTCGTATTGACGGTTTTTTCTGTCGTTTAAAATTGTAATAGCTCCTACATTCTAGTTCACTTAGAAATAGCGAAATTTCTCAATACAGAATCGATTCAAAATACGGTTAGTTTGTCAAAAGTGATTGAATTATTCAGGATTTATTTTTATTTGGCTAAGATTTTTCAAAATTAATTTTAGGACTTGTCTCAAAGCCTCAGATGTAGGAATTCTTACGAGAGTTTTCCAACGATAAAATCCGTTAGAAAATCCATAAATCACCAATCTACGGGAATTTCTACGCTCTATTACGAGTTTATGAAATGATTGTGCTGATTTCTTTTAAAGTTTTGGGACAAGTTCTTAAGGAAAATAAAATGGAAACTGAAAAAAATACGAATTTAGAAAAACAAGATTCTTTGAACGTGGAAGTAGTGGGCAAACTAACTTGTACAGTAAACTTAGACGGTTTACCGAGTAATTGGTCGGTTGAAGTGATTAGTTTTACCCCAGTGATTCCTTCAGGAAACAACGGTTGGTACGCTATCAATAATGGTCCCACTCCCCCTTATACACTTCAAGCCGACGGTCAGCTGGTTTCCTGTATTTTGAGTTCTACTAACGTTACGGATAGCGGAGAGGGACCCTATGGGGTTTATGTGTTCCAGGTGACAAACGAGAAAGGATATACGAGCGACGGTACGTTACAACTTGGTTCTAGCCAATGGGGTGCAGTCCAAAGACCGGATCAAATATATCTGACTTTCGATTTTTTAAACGATTCGAACCCGGCACAAACGATTTTAATGCCGGTGCCTACTCTGTTGACTCCGGATCCATTTTCTCTCGGTTTTG
Source organism: Leptospira borgpetersenii serovar Javanica (assembly GCF_003046425.1). Lineage (GTDB taxonomy): Bacteria > Spirochaetota > Leptospiria > Leptospirales > Leptospiraceae > Leptospira > Leptospira borgpetersenii. Next base: position 134,526 of record NZ_QAJG01000011.1, on the reverse strand, counting down.
GAGAGGACGACGGCGGTGAAGACGTCATTATGGTCGGCGCCTCCAACCAGACGGTCACAACATTGGTCGTGGCTCAAATTATCCAAGGACTGATAACTGTGCACACGACGTTGCTAAGTTGGATATGGAGAAACATATAAACGCCTCTCGGATTCTTTTCCTCTTGCCACGTAAGTTTTTAGAAAAAAACCTGTGTGAAAATCAATGCACAAGTTTTCCTTTTCTTTTATGAACGTAATCGAAGAAGCCGGGGAAGTTTTAATAAAACCGGTTTCCTTTTTTAAGGATCTTTCCAAGGCTCCTGAAGAATCCTTGATCTCCTTATATCTTCGTTGTTTAATTTACATGAGTTTTTTATACGCGGTCGCAGTAATCAGCACGACCTTACTTGCTCCGAATGGATTTCCCAGTCCGTCCTTGATTTTTTTATTTTTCGAAATGCCAACGGCGTATTTGCTCGCAAGTTTTCTTATTTTTCCTATTTTAGGTTTTCTTTATATGTTTTTCTCCTGGATCTGCGGGGGAAATACCGGTTGGAAAAAAAACCTCAGAGCCGGCACCGCTATTTTAAGCGTATTTTGGGCGATACTATTTTTACAAAGTTTCGGCGGTTTGATTCACATTTATCTGGGAATGTGGATCGGAATCGCTTTTACCGCATACGTTCCGTTTTTATCCTTTCTTGCTTTGACTTCTTATCTAAAAGCTCCCGTAAAAAGGACCGCGATTGTACTTTCCCTATTTATGATCGTACTTTTGTATCTTCAATACTCAAGAATGAATTCATACATGAAAGATCATAAAATCATCGAGAACGTGAATTCCCAAAAATCCACTACGATAGAAAAAGAAAAACAAGAAGAACGGGAAACGATGGAGATTATCCGAAAGGCAATGGAAAAAGCAAAAGCCGAAGAATAAAGGTAACCGTGGTTTTCAAAACTTTCGACATTTTCGTCAAATTTGCGTCGAAAATTCTTATAATTTACCGTAAGGGAACCTCTATAAAATCAAAAAACAACAGGATGTTATAAAGAATTCCTATGCAAAACCACTATTTACGACATTCGAGAATTCTAAAATCTATTTTATAAAGGTTCCCTCAAAGTAAAGGGGGCATTGGAAGCCAATTCCCCATGTCTTAAAGGTATAACGTTCCGCTCGTTTACTTCGTCTATTATAGTACAGAAAAAATGAATTTAATCATAAGCGTTTTCAAGACCGGTCTCGGGGGCACGTCCCGGGAATCTCCTATACATGAAAAGCCCCCGTAAAAAACTGGCTTATCAGCTATACTTGAGGGTTTTTCTATGAAACGCACCGAACTGGAAAGAAGAGAAAGAGACCTCCGCAAGGCAGAAAAAAAGGTTCAACTTCAAGAAAAGAGGCTCGCCTCTGGAAAAGGAAATAGCGTAGGAGTTTATATCGACGAATTGTCGGCACTCTTTCGCTACGACGCAACGGAAATTTTCAATACCGGAGATGACATCGCGATCTTGGAACTTTTAGAAGACATTCAGGCAAATCTTCCCGCAAAACAATGGGAAAACGTTCTTCGCAAAGCGATCAAAAAGACCGGAGTTCAAGAAAAAGAAAAAGCCTACAACGAACTCAAAGAATTGATGAACGAAGAAGAGGCTGAAGAAGAAATCGGGGCTTAAAGCCCGATTTCTTCGGACTCACATCTTGACTTTGTCACTGTACTTTCTTGGAAAATTCCTCATCAACTTTTTTTATATTTATAATATTACACGAGAAGATATCCACAACCGAGTCTTACAAGATTCCTTTACGAGGAAGTAAATGTATTTCGTCCGGATAAACGGTATCCGGTAAGATAGAAAGTGTTGCGAGCCATTTCCCGAAATCGTCAACCGGAATCATATCCTCCTGCTCGAATCCTTCTCTACCTCTCCAAATTTCCGTATATACCGCTCCTGGATAAACCGTGATAACTCGAATTCCTTCCGACTTCAGCTCTTCCCGTAGAGCTTTTGCAAAACCTGCAATAGCATGTCGACTCGCACAATAAGCCGTAGAATTCGAAAAACCCTGGTATCCCGCAGTCGAAGAAAGATAACACAAAAATGAACCCGGTTTTAGAAGAGGAAGTATTTCTTTTGTAAGCAAAAAAAGGGAATTCAGATTGAGAACAAAATGTGCATTCCATTCTTCTAATGCGATTTGCCCTACGGGCTTGAATAAGCCGCTTCCAAAAGTAAAATAAACTCCTGTTAAGGAAAAAGCCCTTTTTTTTAAGGCCGTAACGAATTCAAGCACCTCCGATTGTCTGGAAAGATTACACTGAAAGTTTTTTCCAGACTCGAAGTCATCGTTTGATTTCCAAACTTCTCCCGTCCTCGAAACTCCGATCGCGGATTGATTCAATAGATTCAGATTTTCTAATACGGACTTTCCAATTCCTGAACCGGCTCCGGCAACGAGTATAAGATCGTTTTCTTTCTCTGAAGACAAAATCAATTTTCTCTATTACAAAAATGTAGCCGGATAAACCGGGAATTCCGCAACATACACTTCTTGACGATCAGACTCCGAAGTATTATTTTCCATAGGGAAATTCTTTTTTCCTTCCGGATTAGACAAATTTCTAGAAGCTACCATATATTTGAGTATAAAATCGGTCGCTTCCAAGTTTCGATTTGCTTGAACTGTATCCTTTCCCCATACTGTAATCCCGTGTTTTTCAATGATGCAGAACGGAACAACAGGTTTGTATTCTTTCAAATAACTTTCAAGACAGTCTGAAATATCCTGTATATTCGGAAAATTATAGATCACTGGAACATAAACCTTAGGGTTTTCTTCCCAGATTCCGTACACTTTTAGAATTTCAATCGCGGGAAGTTCCAAAAGAGTGACCGGTCGATGCTGGGAAGTGTTGGTACGAATCAGATTGGATTCCAGAGTATGGACATGTAACCCACAACCAATATCATCTAATGCGCAGTAGATGGCTCTATGGATCGAAGTTTCGGCGCTAGGTTTGAGCCCTTTCTCTACCTTGGTATTTTTCGAAGGGGAAAGTCGGCCCGATTTCAAATCGACGTATAGAAAATTACGTTTGTTTAATGTGTTCTTATCGAGACCGCTTCCGCTCACCCAGAAGCCGGATTCACCTAAAATTCGGACGGAAAGATTACCGGCGGTTCCCGGCATCCATCCGTTTTTATGGTAGGTAGCCCCCAATATAGAGAGTTTCTCCAGTTGTTTTTTGACGGACATATCAGTCCAGGGAATTGGTTTCTTCTACGTAGTTCGGCACCCAACCGCTCATATCCTGAAAGTAACGAACCGCTTTGATTCTTTTTTTATCGTCCAAATAAAACCAATGATTCGTGTTTCTTGGAACGGAGATAAAATCGTCCTTTACGACATGAACGAGAAACTTCTCGCCTTTTAATACAAAACCGAAAACGCCGGAACCGTCCACGATATATCTCACCTCTTCGTCGGTGTGATAGTGAACTCGGTCGAACTTAGCAAGCATGTCATTTAATCCCGAAACGTTCGGATGTAATACGATCAGATCTCTGGATTGATAACCTTCTTTTTCTTTGAGAGTTTCAAAACGATCATCCAGTTTTTTTAAAAGTTCCTCTTTTTCGACATCAGCAAGTATTTCCTTATCCGTTAAATCCGCTGCGTTATACGGCACCTTCCAATGATCGTAATCAATTCCTCTTTCTTTAAGAAAGGATTTTACTTCGCTCGTTCCCTCGATCGGTGCCAAACCTTTTTGTCGTACTATCGTTGCCATAAAAATCTCCGCAGCTTGTATTATCTACTCACCCTTTCCACGTAAGTGAGATCCCGCAGGTCTATTTTAATTACATCTCCCTGCTTTACGAATATCGGAACGTTGATTTCTCCTCCGGTTTCCACGGTGACTCTTTTTTGAGCCGTACCGGACGTGTCTCCTTTAAGACCTTCTTCGGCGTACGTCACTTCAAGAATGGAAAAGTTCGGAGGAATCACTCCGATCGGTTTTCCTTCGTAGAAAGTAACTTCCATCGGAGTTTCCTCTTTTAAAAAAGGAAGAATATCTTCCACATATTCTTTAGACACCGGCATTTGTTCAAAATCGTTGGAGTCCATGAAGATGATATCGTTTCCTTCGGTGTAGCAGATGGTCATATTTCGTTTTTCTAATTCGACACTCTCCAATTTTTCCGCCGCTTTGAAAGTACGCTCAATCGAACTGTTTTTGGTAAGATTCTTTAGCTTCGTTCTGATAAAAGCCGAACCTTTACCCGGGTTTACGAATTCGGTTTTAACGACCGAGTAAAGATCCCCTTCTACTTTGAGAACCATACCTTTTTTTACTTCTGTGATACCAAGAGTCATGGATTGTCCTAGGAATAATTTGCCCCTTTCTATTTCTTTTGAAACGGGCCCCCTGTCAAGAAAAAGACACCCAGAACGGCGACCCGTAGGGAGCCGTTCTGTTGAGTTCTTCGAACGGCCTGAATGCCGGTCGATCCATAAAGAGGTATTCGGCTTGAGTTAACCCGATCCGTAGAGAGCGTTTCATTGAATTCAAGAAGTGAGCAATAGAAACATGAAAAGAACGCTGTAATAAGTTTGTTTCAAAATTTAGAATGTTAGATCTTCTTCAAAAAAACCAACAATTCTGGATTCGGCTCAATTTTGTGAGCGCTTCTATATCTTTGCAAAAACCGTCCGTTAATTTTTGGTACTATTTTCACGCGTCCGAGTAGTAAGTGCCTCATTCTCTCCATGTATCTTGAACATAAGACAGTTCCGAGCGTTATGTTACGACAACAACAATGTATGAATTTGTAATAATTCAATCTTGAATTGTAATGGACTTTTTTTATACGGGAAGTAGTATCCCGGACAACTTTTCATAGGAACGTAAAAATAAGCGTATGAAATTTAAGTTTATGATTCTTACCGCAATCGTCGGCACACTTGTCGGAAATTGTAAGCCAAAAGAAACGATCACGGTCACCGGTTCGGAAACAATGCACGTAATGCTTCAAATGATCGGTTTGGAATATTCGCGTAAGAAATCGGAATTTCAAGTCATAGTTCACGGCGGAGGATCGATCGAAGGAATCGAAAAATTATTTCAAGACAAAACGGACATTGCCGCAGCCAGCAGGCCTCTTACAGAAGCGGAGCTCAAGGAATTCAATTCCAAAGGTAAGTTCGAATCACTTGTGGTCGCCTATGACGGAATTGCAATTATTGTTCATCCATCTAATCCGGTTCGTAGAATCAGCTTGGAAGAGGCTTCTAAAATTTTTGCGGGAGAAATCACGGACTGGTCCAAGGTCGGGGGAAAGTCCGAAAAGATAGACGTATTGATTCGAAACGACAAATCCGGAACCGCGGCCTACTTTGAAACTCACGTTCTCAAACAAAAAGATTTAGGGATTAAAAACTTCGAGGCAAGAAAGAATTCGGTATATTCCAAAACCGCTAAAATCGTAACGGACAATGACGCGATGACTGCAGCGATCGATTCCAACCCGAATACGATCGGATTTATGGGAATGGGAAGCGCTCTTTTTGAAAACAAAGACAAAGTGCGTGCTTTAGAATATTCTCTTTCTGGAAAAGGTCCTTTCGTGATTCCTAACATCGAAAATGTGTATAACAGAAAGTATAAACTTTCCAGAGGACTCTATCTATTTTATCTTTCCGATCACGGACAAAAGATAGACAATTTCATCACATATGTTACAAGCGAAGAAGGACAGAAGGTGGTTCTCAAAAGCGGATATTTAAGAGGAACTCTTCCAACCGTAGAAGTTGAAGTCAAAAGATAGGTGAACAAAAAAATCTATTCGCTAATTCTCATTACAAAATATGGAAACACCTTCGAATTCTAGTGATTAAACACCTGATTTCTTATTAACGCTACTGATCCCTACAAAATAGAATACCGCTATTTGAGCACAAATCCCGCGTTTAAACGCAGAATTTTGAACACTCTATTATGTAAAGATGAGTAAAGCCTGACCCTTGATATATAATTGACTCCCCGAGCTATGATAGGAGGATTTTAGTAGAACCAAATCCGGAGTCGATTTTTTATGCCCAGTTCCACTTTTTATCCATCTCCATCCGATTTAGAAACTTCTTCGGAGTGGTTACGTTGGAAATGGCAGATTCAAAATAGAATCAAAACACAAACGCAGTTATCCGAATATCTCAAACTTACTGAAAAAGAAACCCTCTCCTTCGAAGCCTGTTCCGAGTTTTTCGAATTTTCCGTTACACCCTATTATTTAAATCTTGCGGATACAAAAGATCCGAATTGTCCGATCCGGCTTCAGATTGTTCCACATCAGGAGGAATTGACCCGAAACGGTTTTGAAAGACAAGATCCTCTTGCGGAAGAAGCTCACATGCCTGTGAAAGGAGTTACACACAGATATCCGGATCGAGCACTTTGGTATCTATCGCATGTATGCGCGGTTTATTGCAGATTCTGCACCCGCAAAAGAAAGGTCAGTAAATCCTTACATACACCCGGTAAAGAAGAATGGGATCAGGCTCTGATTTATTTTCGATCACATAAAGAAATCAAGGAAGTGATTCTTTCCGGAGGAGATCCTCTTAATCTTTCCGATGAAAAACTGGATTATCTTCTGGGAGAATTAAAATCCATTTCGCATATCAATCAAGTGAGAATCCATTCCAGATATCCGGTTACACTTCCGATGAGAATCGATTCTTCGTTATGCTCCGTTTTTAAAAAACATTTCCCAATCTATTTAGTCACCCATTTCAATCATCCGAAAGAGATCACCCCTCTCGTTCGGGAAAGAATTTCCCTTTTGATCCAAGAAGGGAATGTGATAGTTTTAAATCAAAGCGTCCTTTTAAAGGGAATCAACGATTCAGCCGAAACGTTAAAAAAGCTCTTCTATGGATTAACCGCCATCGGAATCAAACCTTATTATCTGCATCAGTGCGACGAGGTTTGGGGAAGCGGAGATTTTCGAGTCGAAATTGAAAGAGGGGTAGAGATTATGAAACAGATTCGAGGAAGGATTTCCGGTTTATCGGTTCCGTTATACGTAGTGGATTTAACCGGAGGTGGAGGTAAGGTCCCACTTCCAACTTTTTATCTGGCGGGAAAAACGGATCGTTCTTACATCTTTCGAAATTATCAGGATGAACTTTATGAAATCAGTTATTAAATTCGAGAATAGTCCTATTATTTGGAAACTTTTTCCCAAAATCGTTCTATGCCTGGCATTCGGATTTCTTACCGTCTGCAAAACCCCGGAAAGTAAAAGAGCGGCGTCTTCAATCGAAACTCCGAGGTATCTTAGACTCAACTATGACGTGGTTTATGACACTTCCGAAGGGGTCACGCTTTACGAATCCGGTAGATTATTTGCGAGGGGACTGTTTTACGATTTTACGATCCATACTTCAGCGAGCAAATTCGAAAGGATCAAAGCTTCCTCTTATACGGAAGACAACCAGATCGATTTTAAACATATCCTGACTACCGAGGAATTAAATTCGCTTAAAAACAAACAATACCAATATTTTTCCATGCCAAACGACTCAAGGGCCAGCGTTTTAACCGGAATTCATAACGGAAATTGTTATATTCGCTGGGAATGGCAAAAAGAATCCTTTATTTTCGTCTTTGAAACGGATGTCAAAAACGATTCCGGAGAAAATCCGACTTCGCTTGGAAAAGAATTCCATGAAAATATTCGCAAAGGACTAAGAATTTTTTAGTCTTCTTGACCAATTCTGTACAAATCCATATCCTATCCTTTGCAAGGATCTGGTATGTGGTTGAAACTGGGAGATTCTGAAATCATCAACCTGGATTATATATCCACGATCAAGAAAAACCCCTCTTCTAATTCGATCGAGATCATCTACAACGATCTGAATCATATCAAATCTCTACCGTTTCGGAATTCGGAAGAAAGAGATCGGGCCTATGACGCGATTCTCGAGAATCTTTCGAGGATGAAATTATTTTTTGAATAAGAGAGGGAAGATGGAGTCGATCAAACAAAATCTGCAAACCGTGTTTTCTCTAAAACCCTTCGAGATTCTTTTTTACGGATCCAGACAAAGGGGAGATTTTCGGGATTCATCTGATTTTAATTTTTTTCTCCTAGCTGATCCGAGTGATCAGTTGAAGAGCACTTTTCTGAGAGAAATCAATGCCGTCCTAAGCCCCCTGGAAGAAATCGCTCCCGTCCAATTAGTCACCGCGGATATCGATTCTTTTTTCGCAAGACTTCGCGTTTTCGAACCTTCTGCCGTTCATATTTGTGAGTTAGGCGAACTCTTTTACGGAAAGGAATCTTTTCCTTCCTTAACAAGGGAATGGGCAAAACTCAAAGGTCTTACCATAGACTCTGTCGCCGCCGGGAAACATTTAAAAAAAAGATATCGCTTTTACAAAAGTATCTCTTCGAGAAACACTAAAGAAGAGATCATGAGAATGGAAAGACTCGTGGCTCTTTACCTTCAAAGTTGGATTTTTCACGAAATTGAAGACATTAGTTGGATTGAAGTTGTTCACTCGGATATTCCCGCAAGACTAATCGCGATGGTGCGCGGACTCTACCGCAAAGAAGCGACGGAAAATATTTTGGAAATTTTGAATTTATATGAAGAAATCCTAAAATTAAAAACGGAAATTCGCAACCACCAAAATTCTTTTCCCGCGGAAAAGTTTCAGGCTCTTAAAGAGACGATCCGTTTCGAAGAAAAAGAAATTAAAGTTCTCAAGTTGAATTATTAGGATCATGATATAACGTCTTCGTTTTAGAATCAAAGATTCGCCGAAACCCACAGACAAACGGATTGATTGAAAACAAATTTTTACGATCGAATCAAGACGAACGTTAGTAAAACGTAACGAACGATCCGCAAAGTGAATACGATACTCACGAACAACCATAGCCTCTGTCTCAAAAACCCGGCAAGAATGGTAATCGGATCTCCGATGACAGGTAAAAAGGACAACAACAAAATCGGCCAACCGATCGTGTTCATCTTTTGATAGAGATTTCGAAACGTTGGAGAAGATTCCAACTTTTTACGAACGAATACTTCCGAACCGCGACCGAGGAAATAGTTAACCATACAAGCAGTACAATTCCCGAACGAAGCCCAAAGAACCGCTTCCAACGGAGAAAGTCCCGAAACAATCGCAAGAGTTAAGGCCGCCTCGGAACTAAACGGAAGAATCGTCGCCGCAACAAAGGAAACAATCACAAGTCCAACGCCACCATACATTGGAATCAATTTAGAAAGAATTTCCCAAAAGTTCTGTTCCACTGCTACTCCTCTTCCGTTAAAACTGCAAAATTTTCGGCCGTTTCCGTCGAAACCGCTTCGACTCCATCTTCAACAAGTTTGAATATAACCTTTTGTGCATCTTTGGGACACGCTGTAAGAAAAACCAGAAATTACCGACAAACAAAAAGCACAATGTAAGAGAGATTTCAGACCGTCTTTCTGTGAATTGTATAGATCTCATGTACAC
>NZ_QAJG01000011.1:107500-120000 GCF_003046425.1 Leptospira borgpetersenii serovar Javanica | reverse complement strand
TTTTATCAAAACGGAAACATTAGAACTTGTCCAAAACTGTCTTCTGTGGGAGCGGCATTGCCGTGTAAAGTCCTCAGTCCTCTGAATGTAGGAGTTCCTACATCCGAGGTTTTGGGACAAATTCTTAGAAAAAATTCTAAGATTTATAGGAATTTAGAAATTCGGAGATTGAATTCTTATCCTTTTCCAAAGAATGTTTGTGCACTTCTTCAATGACGGCCTCGATCGCCGCACCCATCAGGAAAACTCCGGATTTGACTTCCACATCATAACTTCTTTCGGACTTGTCCGGACCCAATTCCTTATAAACGGAAACCCCACTGATCTGAACGATACTTTCATTTCCGGGAGGAGCCAGAGTAAATTCGTGCGTATTTGTATTCAAATCGAATGTAGAATTTTCTAATAAAGACGGATCGGAAAGTAGAGTGGCTAGGACCTTGGGCATGGATTCGGCAAGTTTCACTTTACGCTTTTGATAAACTAAATTACCGTTCTTTCTTTCTTCTAAAAGTTCTACATTTTTCAATTCTGGGAATTTATCCAAATACTTATAACGATCCTCCCTTGCTTTTAAAAGGTCCTTCAACGGGACGGGAAATTGTTGAACTATTTTATATTTCATCCGGGCCTCTCGCACATTTTTTTCAAAACATCCGATTTTCCAATCCAGTAAATAAAAAACTATAGGAAGAATTTGCAAGACATTAATTCTGGTAGGAAAGTCTTTGGCTTGGAATTCGATGAAAGAAACTGCCTCTTCCTGGATCGAAATCTCGAAACGTTCTCTGAGTAATAATTTGAATAGTTTTCGTTCCATTTTACGCCCGGGCTCAACTCTTACCGCAATCTTAAAATCGAACGCATACGGCCACGGAACGGATCTAATGGCTAAACTCTGCATCGAAGAAGGTGTTTCACGCATCGGAGTCAACTCGATCGAAGAAGCTCAAAGTATTCGCCAAATCGATCCGAAAATTCCAATCCTAATCATGGGAGAAATTCAAAACCCGGAAAAACGGAAAGAAGCTCTATCCGATCCCAATTTCTGGATCATATTTTCAAGACCGGAAACGGCTCGAATTCTTTCCTCATTGAACCCCGCCCCAAAACTCCATCTCAAGATCGATACGGGAATGGGTAGATTGGGAAATCACGGAGAAACCTTAAAATATACATTAGGAGAGTTAAAAAAAAACGGAATTACTCTAGACGGGATCTGTACTCATTTTGCAAGTACGGAAGACGTTTTAGAACATAAGTATTCCCTAATGCAAATTCAAAAGTTCGAAAAAGCGGTTTTACTCGCGGAGTCCCTCGGTTACAAAAATTTAATCCGACATATGTGCGCTTCCGCTTCCACGATGTTGTTCTCTTCTGCCCACTACGAAATGGTAAGAGTGGGAATTTCCTTATATGGGCTCTGGCCGAGCATACAAACCAGACTTTCCTTAAACCTTAACGGAAATAAAAATTTCCAACTGAGTCCGATCCTTTCCTGGAAAACACGCATCGTTCACATTCAAAATCATCCTGCCAACAGTTACATCGGTTACGGTTCCACTTTTCAAACCTCGTATCCTACGAAAGTGGCGATCGTTCCGATCGGTTATTACGAAGGACTTGATCGAAAACTTTCGAGTAACGGAGACATGTTGGTTCTCGGCAAAAGAGCGAGGATCATTGGTCGAATCTGTATGAATATGACGATGTTAGACGTTACACATATCCCCGGAGCGGATGTGGGAAGCATCGTCACGGTCATTGGCCAAGATGGAGAAGAATTAATCACGGCGGACGATATTGCGGACCGTACTCATACGATCAATTACGAAATCACGACAAGAATCAGCGAATCCGTCTGTAGGATTGTGGTAGACTAGAAACTCTTTCTTAGTGTAACCTGTATTCGAAAAGAATCCTAAGGCCCGCATGCAAGACGCCATTTCCAAAAATTCAAATATAACTCAAATCGTTTATTCCACAAAAACTTACGATCGCTTGATCGGTCTCGTATATAAAACCAGAGGAATCTTATTTGATTCCATCGACGAATATTTTTCAGAAAACAATCGCGACCGGGTTTTAAACGCACATTATCCCACCGTCATTATAGGAAATCACGTAGAAGAAGGGGACATTCTCGCGCTCTCCGTAATTTATAAAGCGGTTCAGCCTAAAATTAAGTTTGCGATCCCGGCAAGAGAGGATGTTTTAAAAAAGAATTTTTTAATCAAAGAATTTCGACCTAAAGGAACTTTAAAACTCATCTTCGGACTGATAGACAAAACAAACCTGATACCGGTATTATTAAGATACATCGGATGTTTTCCCGTCAAACGTCCGTTCCGTGATAACGCAAGAGAACTCTTAAAAAGCGGGGAACTCAGAGGTATGGTCGATCAGGAATGGAACATTTTAATCGAGAGAGTAACTTCCGGAAGAAATTTGTTTTTATTCCCCGAAGGGACATTCAACCAAGACGGTTATCTAAATCAAATTAAAAGAGGCGTTTACTTCATCCGCACGAAGATCAAAGACGTTCGTTTTATTTCCTTTACCCTTACGTACGACTATATTTCCGCAAAAAAGACCCAACTTCATATCGCTTACGGAGAAACTTTTGATATTCCCGAAAACGCAAGCAGCGACGAAGTAACAAACATTGTAAAAGAAAAGTTAGGTAAGAATTATGTGATAACATCCGGAAATCTTCTTTCGATGATTTTAATGCGACTGGGAACCGAAGCCTCGATCGGCCAAGAAATACTCTTTAAACGCCTACAGAACTTTGCAGACGAGATAAAAAAGAAGGGGAAAAAAATCTACGTTTCCGGAAAGTTATTCGGCTCTCATTTGGAAGAAACCTTTCAACATATTCTAAACAAAGGTCTGGAAAATAAATTTCTAAAACTCGATGGGAACGGAGAAGTATTCGGAACCGAAAAACTTCTTTATAAGGACACGAGAAATCTTAGAAAGAAAAACGAATTTTTGTATCATGCGAATCAACTCGCTTACCACAAACCGGAGTTGGATAAAATTCTTCTTTCTTTAACTTAATCGAGGAACACGAATCGAAATGGGATTTTGGAAACGCTTATTCTTTCCGAAAAAAGAATACCGATCTGCGGCAAAAGCCTGGATCGAAAACCCGGAAAAAGTTCAGAAAAGTATCAACCGAGTTTTGGACACCTTCTTCGATTCCACTCTTAAAGAATTGATGCCGGAAAAAATTTCCTTGTCTTTGGAGCCCGTTGCCGGACTTCGAATTCCGGAAGATAAAGTAAAAACTATTCTGCAAGGGGTCAACATCCGAACGGTTCTTCCTTTCAACTCAGTATCCGAAGCAATGAGCCAGGAAACACAGGAGGCAATTTTGGAATTTGCCGCTGGAACCATAACCGCCCCATCCAAATTATTTCTGATGAAGGTCCTCGGCCAATCGCCGATCCAAGAGATGTTCTCGTTAGGTCTTGAAAAGATATTAGTAGAATTTAATAGAAAGCTCAATCCTCTTGCGGGTATGTTTCAAGCGGCGGGTTTCGAAAAACAAATTTCTGGATTTCTTACAATCTTACTCCCTAGCTTTACGGAAAAGATCGCGGAAATGCTACACAATTCCTCCGAAAGCGAAGCCGGTAAAATTCTTATTTCCAACACGTTGAAAATCCTGTTCCAAACCGGTTTTTCCGATCTGGGTCGTTTGGAATCCACCGATTTAAGAAAACATCTTGAAAAACTACGGCAAACCATCTCTAGTGATCCCCTTCTCGAAAAGAATATGGAAAAATCCTACGAGAGTTTCAGGGATGCGGTTTTAAACGAATACGGAGGAGAAACTTTGAAAGAATTCCTAGGTTATTCCGACGAGGAATATATTCGCTTCAGGGATTCCGTTTCCAAAACAACCGCTGAAAACATTCTTGTTATTCACAAACAAAAACCATTGACTAAACTTGTAGCCGGACTGCTGGAGGATATGCTTGTATGAAAAAAGTGATCAACCAGATCGGAAAAGCTTTAGAATACCTGGATAAACTAGGCACCGGAAAATCTTTCCAGTTGTTTCGTTCGCTCGGTTATGAGAAACTTTACTCCCTCTCCGAAAAAGTGGACCATAAAACGCTCCTATACATCAGTCAACACTTGGACGAAAAAACAATCGTAGAATTCTTGAACCGTATTCCGGAAGAGACCTTGGTGACGCTTCTTTCCACGGTCCCGCCCCAAAACATTACATACTTTGCAAATACTATTCCGATGGACGATCTTATCCTTTTATCCACGTCGATTCCAGCCGCGGACATCGCGGAAATGTCTTTTAAAACCGGTAAAGAATCAGCCGCGGAACTTCTAAAAAATATAGGAACTCAAAAATCCATCGCATTATTAAACGAAGTGGGAATTCAAAACTTTATAGAACTTTCTTTGAGAATTCCCCCTATTCAATTGATTCCCATCGTTCAGGAGCTGACTCCGGAACAATCCGGAATCTGGATTCGTAAAAGAGGAATCGGAGACATTCCAAAGCTGATCGAAGCTTTCGGCGTTCAGAATCTCTTGGTTTTTTTAAGGACTCTAGGTTTTAAGAAAAACATTCATATCATAGAAGTTCTCGGCATAGAAGAACTGATCGAACTTGCATATACTATTTCCGGGATGAAACTTCCGAGACTTGTCTCCGAGAAAAAACAACAAACCTCCCCGAAAAAAACGTTTCAAAAAACAAAATCGAAAAAGAAAATCACTACCAAACAAAAGTCAAAATCGAGGATGAAAAGAATTTAGAGTTTGTCCCAAAACTGCCTTCATTCAGAAGACGGAAGACAGACGAACTCGCTTCGCTCGTTCTAGACAGAGAACAGAAACAGAGGAGATGTTACATCACGAATTTAGAATGCAGTTTACGAAGACAAAAAAGAGAACAAAAACGAACTGCTTTTCGAAGAAAAGCATTCTGTCGTCTAAAAGTAGGAGTTCCTACATCCCGAGGTTTTGGGACAGACTCTTAGAATTTTTCCTTCCGATTGAAACGTAAAAAGTCGACAAATCAATTCGATTCCAAATTCTTCTTTGCGTTTAACAACTCATCTTTACTTTCCCGAAGAGATTGTAGACGATCTTCGATGATTTTCATAAAAGTGTCCGGATAATGTCTGCCGGAATCTTTGAAAAATTTCATGCTGTATTCCAAAATTTCAGTCATATCGTTCGTTTTTTTGATTTTAGAATCCAGATAAAATTCCATCTCGGATTTGGGGACTTCCCCTCCTTCCAACAAAATTCCGCGAATTTTATTCATTTTCTCCTCGTCTTTTTTTCGTTTTTCCTCGGTTAACTCTCTAGGAATCAGAGAATTATCAGGGAAACGTTCCGCGAGAAGTTTGACCTTTTGAATTATTTCTTTTCGAATCCTTTCCTTTTCTTCAGAAGACAAACTAGAATATCCGTCCGCTGTCGGAGCCACATCGTCGGTAGAAGTAATATCACCGTTTGAATCAGCCAATGTTTCCGATTCCTCCGATCCGGAAAAATCCAAGAAATTTCCGGATTCAAAGAGGGAATCTTCTTGTCTCATCACCGTGTTTCGGCTAAGCCCACTTCTCAGTTTTTCATTCTCAGAAGAATCTTTTACGACTTCTTCATTGAAAAAAAAGAAACAAACCGAAAAGATTAAGAAAATTATGATAATTGAATATATTTCTTTTCTACTCATTTGGAATCCGATGATTGTAACGGGAGGGAAATTTTGAAGTTACTTCCTCCCCCTACTCTGGATTCAAGGGTAATTTCCCCGTTCATTTTGTGGAGAATGGTTCTGGAAATCGGAAGCCCCAATCCGGTACCTCCGACTCTTTTGTTTCGATCATTCGGAACTCGGAAAAATCGCTCGAATACCTTTTCGACATACTTCGGATCGATCCCGACTCCCGTATCCTTGATGTTGATTTCTATCGTCCCCTCGCCGGACTCAATCATCGTCATCTCGATTTTTCCCTTTTCCGCATACTTTATCGCATTTACGAAAAGATTCGTTATCACCTGAGAAAATTCAAAACGGATCCCACGAACTTTCAACTTTTTGATCAGATTAAGCTCTACACTCAATCCTTTCTCTTTTGCAGAAGGTTCGTTTGAATAAACTACCTCCTCGATTACCAGAGCCGGATCGAAGTTTTCAACAAGACCAGAATTGTCTTCTCCCTGAACTTCCTCGAATTTTAAAAGATTTTCAATGAGATGATTCAGACGTTTTATATTCTTTTCGATCACATTCAACATCCCGCTTTGATCCTTGGATAAGAAAGTATTGATTTCCGCCCTCAAAAGCTCGAAATAACCCTGAATATTCGTCATAGGGGAACGTAACTCGTGACTGATATTCGAAATGAATTCGTGTTTGGCCTGTTCCGTTTCTTTTTTCTCAGAATCATACAAGATATGAACCTGATAGATTTTTCTCGCCCTTTCGAACAACGCAGTGATACTCAAAGAAACATCCATTTCGGACTTGTCTCTCAACTTCATCTTCACTTGATCCACACGAAGCATCGTCTCCGGAGATTTTGTCGGGGAGGACCAATCGCCCATCTCCTCCAAACCGGGAAACAAATCCTCCAGTCTCAAACTATGGATGTTATCCTTGCTATAACTGGTAAGACTTCGGAAATTATAATTTCCCGCAATCAATGCCCCCGACACAGAATCCAACAAAATCACCGGAATCGGGGAAAACTCAAAGAGATAGTTGAATCGATCGTCCGAAAACTGGAGTTCCATATTCCTCTTATCCATCTCAAGTCCCTGCATCATTAGAACATTATCGATTGCTAATGCTTTAATCTCTTGAGTACGGATTTCTTGAAATAAAAAATCCAATATGGAGTTGATACCTGTTCTGATCGCAGACGCGGTCCCTTTGAGAGGTAATACCGGCAATCTTACGCCTTTTTTGGAATTATAAATGTTCAAAACGAGATTGTGAACATCGGAAACCAAATCCCCGAGTTCTCTTCGGTCCCCCGTTATTTCCAATAAGCGATTGGATTCATCCTCACGGTTAAACTGCTCCTCCATAAGAACAGTTTTTTTGGTTTTCAAAGCGGCAGGATAAATCGGAATCGGATCCTTAGCGGCCAAGTCGAGGGCTTCCAAAAGAACCGGCGGAGGATCGGTTAGATGTTTTATGGATCTCCAGTAAATTCTTCCCAAGTATTCCAATTCCTCCAAAGCGGCAACCGGAGAAAGGATCTCCTGCAGATCCTGCGAAGGCTGTTTGTAAAAGTAATGCAGTTGTTCCGGTTCTATCTTGAACTCCGGAATGTTTTCCTGAATCACATGCTCCGTAGTATCGCTCGTATTTTCGATCAAGGATTGAATCGCTTGGAACAAAGCACTCTGAAGTTTATTGATTCGATCCGGATAGGTCTTCGCAAATCTACCGTTAAACGCGAGCATGTTAACTGGAAGTCGGTACGGAGGTAAATCCCGTCCCTCCGAAATTCTGAATCCGTTATTTAAAAAGTGAGACTCTTGAACCGATCCGATAAGTCCGAGAGTCGTGGTCTGTGCAAACTCATACTCTAAAAGATAGGATCTGGAATACACGAAGGTATAGGAAATTTTTTTACGAAAACGGCTGGACCTCATGAATTCTTGGGCCAATAACTTATCGACGGATGTATTCTGTAGAACCGGTATTAAATACGGGGTCCCTTCCAAAATCGAATCCATACTGGAATTGTATTTGGAATAAAACGAGTGGATCATTCTCGAAAGAATCATTCCCCGAAAAATAGACTTGTTTGGTACGGTCTTTTTTAAATGTAAATCCAACCAAGTTGTAAACGGTATTTCCCCGACTTCTATCTTTCCGGAACTTAGAAATGCAAGAATCGCATCGTAGTTTTCCAAAACTCGAATTTGTACCTGAATTCCCTCTTTTTCAAAAAAGCCCCTAGATTTGGCATATAAAATCGGAAACGCAGAAATTCTGGATGTGATGGCGATTTCGATCACAGAAGACAGTATTCACAAGCAGTATAGATTTTTCAAGAACCCCCCTTGAAAATTTCTCAAAAAGGTAAAAAAAGATCTTCCTGTGGGGAAAATGTTCCGAGAGACATAATATGAGAATCGAAGAACTTCCACCCGTACAAAAAATTTTAAATCGAATTCAAGACATCGAAAGTCTAGCAAACCGGTTCGTGAAAGAAACTCCGGTTCAAAACCGACAGGAACCGTTCGATTCTATGTTAAAGGCAGAAGGTGAAAAATCCGCTTCGAATCCCAAAATAGAACCTTGGAGAACAAATTCTCGTGGTAATTGGGAAGGTATCGAACCTACTTTGGCCGAAATTATCCGTAAAGAATCCGAAAAAAATCATCTCGATCCTTCCCTCGTTCAAAGTGTTATTAAAGCCGAATCCGGTTTTAAAACCGATGCGATTTCTCCGAAAGGTGCGATCGGCCTTATGCAACTTATGCCATCCACGGCCAACCTGCTGGGAGTCGACGACCCTTCCGATCCGGCAGAAAACGTTGCGGGAGGAACGAAATTCTTAAGTGATCTCCTAAACAAATATAGAAATTTAGATCACGCACTGGCAGCCTACAACGCAGGCCCAAAAGCAGTCGATCATTACGGAGGTATTCCTCCTTACAAAGAAACAAAAAAGTACGTTGAGAAAGTCAAAAAATTCTATAGGGATTTTTCCGAATAACCTTCTAATTCGATCCTTTATCCATTACTCGAAAACCATAGGAAAACGACCCTTTCACTTTTATGGAATCCCTTTTTGATTTATTGCAAAAAGAGGGCACAACGTAGCCAAAACGAATGACCTGTTTCTGTTCACACGTTATTTTCCATTACCACCAGTCAAGTTAAGAGAAACATCTCTTTTGAAATAGTGAGTGACACTTAGTCTCATCTTGACTTTCATTGGGATCGAAATGAAATCGAGCCGATCAAAGTCAAATAATCCGCAAATGAAGGACAACTTTGTCTCTGAAGTAACGATTCGCAAAAGAAATCGTGCCGCGACAGAAACTTCCATCCTTTTGGCGGCGATTCAAGTTTTCGCAAAGAAAGGTTATGACGCCGCCAATACGAAAGACATTGCAAAACTCGCAAACGCAAACGAGGCATTGATCTTCAGATATTTCGGAAATAAAAAAGGTCTTCTGGAAGCTATTCTCACTCGAAGTGAAGATATCAAACAGGAGAATTCCCTTTCCTCCCGCGTCCGCAAAACTTCGAAAAATTACCAAGATCTTGAAGCAAGCATTCGCTACTTGATATCGGGCAAATGTAAAGATTTTAAAGATGCCGAGGACTTTATGAAAGTTGCGGTGAGTCAGATCATCCTGGATCCCGAAGTCAGCCAAATCATTCAAAAGAAAATTTATACGAAAGCACTTCCCGAATTTATCACAGAACTGGAAAAGTTTAAGAAAGCGGGAAAAATCAATCCGAAAGCGGATTTAAAATCCGCCGCTTACGCAATCTCATCGTTTGCGTTCGCACTCGGATTTATGGGTCAATGCGTTTATAAGATTCCTCCCTCGGAAATCCAAGCCACGATCAAAGAAGTGGCGAGAATTTTTCGAAAAGGTTTAGAACCGGGGCCAACCAAAAAAAAATCGAAGTAAATTTTTTACGTCGGACTTTTCCCGCGCTCCTAGAATGCGGGAAAAGTTTGATCTACTTCCAAAACCTCACAGCTATTTCTTCTGCTCCTCGCTGATTAGGTTGAGCGCGCTGCCTGCTTTGAACCAAGCGATCTGTTGCGCATTGAATGTATGATTTACTTTAATCTCTTGGGAAGAACCGTCTTTGTGATGTAACACGAGAGTCAAAGGAGTTCCTTCTTGAAACGAGGTCAAACCGAGAATGTCGATTGTGTCCTCTTCTTGAATCTTATCATAATCGGCTTTGTCCGTAAACGTAAGCGCGAGCATCCCCTGCTTTTTCAGGTTTGTCTCGTGAATTCTCGCGAAAGATTTTACGAGAACCGCTCTGACTCCAAGATGTCTTGGTTCCATCGCCGCGTGCTCTCTTGAAGATCCCTCTCCATAATTCTCGTCTCCTACAACTATGGAACCAATACCTTTCGCTTTGTATGCTCTTGCAGTTTGAGGAACAGGCTCGTAAGTCCCGGAAAGTTGATTTTTCACTTCATTGGTCTTATCGTTAAAAGCGTTTACTGCACCGATCAAAAGGTTATTGGAAATATTATCCAAGTGACCTCTATACTTCAACCAAGGTCCCGCCATAGAAATATGATCGGTGGTACACTTCCCTTTCGCTTTGATGAGTAATTTTAAACCCTTTAAATCTGTTTTTTCCCAAGGAGCAAACGGTAAAAGTAACTGCAGACGATCCGATTGACGATCGACCACGACATTTACTTTCGATCCGTCCGCAGCGGGAGCGATAAAACCCGCGTCCTTTACGTCAAAACCTTTCGGAGGGAAATCAAGACCCGTCGGAGGATCGAGTTTTACTTCTTTTCCATCTTTACTCTTCAAGGAATCCGTGATTGGATTAAAATCCAACGTTCCGGCAATCGCAAATGCGGTCACAATTTCGGGTGACGCAACGAAAGCGTGAGTTCCCGCAAGACCGTCGTTACGTTTCGCAAAATTTCTGTTAAACGAAGTAATGATGGAATTCTTTCTTTCCGGATCCTTCGTGTGACGACTCCACTGACCGATACAAGGCCCGCAGGCATTCGCAAGAACCACTCCACCGATATCGGAAAAGGTTTTGATCAGTCCGTCTCTTTCAATCGTATAACGGATCATTTCCGAGCCCGGAGTTACAGTGTATTCCGCTTTGACTTCCAGATTTTTTTCCGCCGCTTGCCTTGCAACGGAAGCCGCACGGGTAATATCTTCGTACGAAGAGTTTGTGCAGGAACCGATGAGCCCTACTTCCAAGTTTGTCGGCCAACCGTTCTGTTGAACCGCTTCCTTGAATTTAGAAAGAGGAGTCGCTAAATCCGGAGTAAAAGGTCCATTGATATAGGGTTCGAGTTCTGAAAGATTGATTTCGATCAACTGGTCAAAGTATTTCGCGGGATCCGTATATACTTCTTTGTCTCCGTTCAAATGTTCCACGATTTTATCCGCCAGTTCCGCGACATCTTTACGATTCGTTTTTAAGAGATATTCCCTCATGTTCCGATCGTAACCGAACACGGAAGTTGTGGCTCCTATCTCTGCGCCCATATTGCAGATCGTTCCCTTACCCGTACAGGAAAGACTGTCCGCACCTTCTCCGAAGTATTCTACAATCGCACCGGTTCCACCTTTAACGGTAAGGATTCCTGCAACTTTCAAGATGATGTCTTTTGCGGAGGCCCAGCCGGAAAGTTTACCAGTGAGTTTTACACCAATGAGTTTTGGAAATTTTAGTTCCCAAGCCATACCGGCCATCACGTCCACGGCATCCGCACCGCCGACTCCGATCGCGATCATACCCAAGCCCCCCGCATTTACGGTGTGAGAATCGGTTCCAATCATCATCCCGCCGGGAAATGCGTAATTCTCCAAAACCACTTGGTGAATAATACCCGCACCGGGTTTCCAAAAACCGATTCCATATTTGTTGGAAACGGAGGAAAGAAAGTCGTAAACTTCTTTATTTACCGTATTAGCGGTTTTTAAATCCTCGACGGCACCGTCTTTTGCTTGGATCAAGTGGTCACAGTGAACGGTGGATGGAACCGCAACTTTGTTTCTTCCCGCAGACATAAACTGCAAAAGAGCCATCTGAGCCGTAGCGTCCTGCATTGCGACTCTGTCCGGTGCGAAGTCTACGTATGACTTTCCTTTTTCATAACCTGTTTTAGGTTCACCTTCCCAAAGGTGGGAATAAAGAATCTTTTCAGTAAGGGTAAGAGGTCTTCCAACGACGTTTCTCGCTTTTGTAACTAGATCCCCGATCTTAGCATATCGGGCGCGAATCATTTCTATATCGAATGCCATTGTCTTTCTCCGTTAGATGATGAGTGAACCTGTCCTTATACGAGTTGTCCTTCCAGTTCATCGAAAGAATAGAACAAGTTATAAAATCATGCTGTTGCAAGCAGATAGTTTGTATAGGATTTTTTAATTCAGTTACGAATTCTAAGTTCTACGCGCCGGTTCATTTCCTTTCCCTCTTCTTTGGAGTTGTCGCCGATTGGAACACTCGCACCTTTGGGAATCACTTCGAAACGATCCTTGGCAATTCCGTTGCCCGCAAGATAATCCCGAACCGTTTCAGCACGAAGAAGAGAAACCCTATGGTTGGCCGCTTCTGTTCCTTCCAAAGAAGTATGGCCGAATATTTTAACTCGAATGGAAGAGTCCTCTTTCATCCAACGGGAAAGTCGGTTGAGACCTGGTCTTGCCTCTTTACGAATTTGAATACTGTTTTTTTCAAAGTGAATCACTTTGGATTCGATCTCTCTAAATTTAGGATTGGAAGATAATTCGTGTTTTTTTTC
>NZ_QAJG01000011.1:97500-102500 GCF_003046425.1 Leptospira borgpetersenii serovar Javanica | reverse complement strand
CTCGGTGTCCACATCTTTTCTGTAATATTTTTCCAATTCCTTTTCCGCTTGAAGATGGCGTTCTCTTTCCGCTTTGAATTCCTTTTTCATCAATTTTAAAGCCTGTCTGTACGCCTTATTGAAGATTCTTTGTTTTTGGCGTCTTTTCAGACGAACCAGCTTACTAATCCAATTCATACGTTTTTCCTGATTTTAGGATGAAATATTCGTGTAAAAAATTTTCACATCGAAAATCGAAACGTTCTAATTCTTCAGGCCATCATTATACAATTGAAAAATCTGAGTCATTCCGCTTTTTCTTAAATGAAATTTCACCACTCTTTTCATTAGACTTCAAAATTCGAGAGAAAAACCTGGTTCCAAAACGGCGAAAGTAGTTGATTCCACGATGTAAAACTTAGAAAAAAGAATTAGGGGGAAACAACCATGACATCTAAAACAGAAGATTTTAACGAAGAAGTGGAATCCTTAAAAGACAAAGCCAAAAAAATCACTGGGAAAGCTCGTGGAGAATATTTAGAGCACGTATCCGATCTCAAGGAAAAGATCAAACAAATCTCCGGCGATACATCGGAAAGGGCAAAACAAATTATTGACCAAACCGGAGTTTATATTAAGGAAAATCCTCAGAAGGCTACGTTGATAGGACTCGGAGTAGGGCTTGGAATCGGACTACTCGTCGGAATGCTGATCCGTAGAAAATAAAAACCGCGGCACCTTTGATGGCAAAAAAAAGAAAATCAGATTCGGCAAAGGAATCGTATAACGATGAATATACGAAAAAAGGAAACGATCTTAAATCGCATTTTCTCGCTTTGGTCGATTCCATTTTGGAATACTTCCAAACTCTCCTTCTTTATGGACAAAAACTCCTAACGAAACGACTTCAAACGGGAATCCAAGCTTATATTTTTCTAAAGATCGGTCTCTTTTTTTTCGCGTTCGGTTCCGTCGGCTTTTTAGGGGCACTTTTCGTTTTCCTACATAAAATCTCTGGAGGAGACTTTCTCCTCTCGAGCCTCGGCACTGGCGGAGCAAGTTTCTTTCTTTCCATCCTCTTTCTTTGGCTCGCCGCCTCCTTTCTCAAGATCAAGGACCGATCATGAAAGAATTTCCGGATCTCAATCCTTTCGACGGAAGTGATCGTTTTTTAGGAAAGGATCCTTCTGACATGAGTTTGGAGGAATTAAAACTCTATCTTCATATTCAGAAACTTAGAGTACGTTTGGAATTTGAAAAACTCCAGTCTTCGATCAATTATACAGGAATGGTTGTAGACGCTCTCGATAAGTTGGGAATGGGAAAACTCTTACAATCCTTTCTAAAAACGCCGGATAACGTTTATCAGCCCGAAGAGTAATTGTCGGTTTCTTTGTTCTTTTGTGGCCAGGTGTTTGTGTTTCAATCTCCATTTGGTAGAACAAATCAAAAACTTAAGCAATAATGGATTTGGAAGAATCGATTATTACGGGCCGATCGTAAAAAGTTATATAGATTGTGGATCAATAAGATAAAGGGCACAATATTCGAATCCGATTTTGGAAAATCTTCCAAACTCTTTAGTCCAAATCTAGATTCGTTTTTTCATCGAAGATAGTTTAACGTGAGTCGGCATAAGAATCCATAACTCATTTTTCTAAAAACAAGTTGGAATCTGGACTTTGTAAATCTATTCTTAAAATATGAAAAATACTACAAATCACGATTTTATGAACAAATTCTAAAATTGTAGGAACTCTTACTTTTAGAAAATTCTTTCTCATTTTCAATCGCCGAACTTACGTTAGTTTACCTGATTCTAAAAATTTACGGAAGGTGCAAGTGATTACTTTTTACTTTTGCACTTTTAGATACATGTCTCCGCCTTCGTCGATTCTATATTGAACGTAGTCCGATTTTTTCACAGCTTCTTCGACTTGGGCAAGCGTTACGTCGTGATATTTAGCCTTGGACACAATTTCCAGAATGGCGCTCACGTGGTAAAACGAATTGTTCTCTATGGTTTCGTAGGCTTTATATTTCTTTTTATTTTCGTAGATAAAGGGGATCAATCCGACTATTTCAGCGATTGGATCGGCAACGCTGGCGATGGAAACCGGAGTGCTGAAATCACCCGTCTCGGAAATATACCGGAATCGCTTTTCACTTTGGTTGAAGAACTCATATTTTTTCCGACCTTCGGGAGTTTTAATATAAAGATACTTGCGCCATTGTTTGTCGCAGATAGCGATCAGATCTTTGAGAATCTGTTTTATATCCTTTCTCTCAGTCCTTTGTGCCAGAAGTTTTTCTCCAGCTTCTAAAGCAAGCTCGGGGTTATAGTCGCTATTGTCCGCAAGAACCCTCAATAACGGATCTTTGATTTCTGGATGGATATCTAACTTTAACGGATCACGCTTGGAGGAAGCCGCCTTGTTTTTTTCCAATCGATTCTTTTTAAAACGTACATGAAATTCTTGGATCTGCTCGTCGGTAAGCGGAGTACCGTTGATATTCAGTTGTTCGAGTTCCGTAAAATTGTGGAGAAACTCAAGGTCGTTCAATTTTGTGTCTCGCAGAGAAAGTCGGTACAACTTTTTCAACTTCACTAAAGTTGCAAAATCCAACTCAGTACATCCGTCTGCAGTTAAGAAATTGATTTCTTTTAACATCGAAACGTCTTTTACCGGTGTTCCAGAAATATCAACGCTAAAAAACTTTTTTCCGGCCATTGCCAAAATCGAAAGATCGGAAACCGAAGTATTGTTAAGACGGATAACTTCTAGTTTAAATTTTTTTTCAGTTAGAAGCGCTTCCAAAGGTTTTAAATCGGAAATCGGTCTACCACTTAGATCGAGCTTTTCTAAGGTTAATATTGTTTGAAACGTAGGCTCCTTGTCTTCATCCTCAAACTGGTCGCGGAAAGTTTGTTTCCAAACGTCACGGAGATTGTCCCACCAAGCCGTTTTCGAATCCGCCGACGGATCCGCAGGGCGTTCAGCGATCGGGATTTCGATATCGATTTCAAATTCGTCACAAAGCTGTTGTAAAAATAACGCTCCGATGTTGTGGTAAACTGGATTGATTTCGTCTTCCAGTTCGTGGATCACCGGAAAAATTGCGGGTTCTCCCTCTTTGTTTTTTTCCGTCGGATGATAGATCCAATCGGAATTGTCAGTATAGTGAAGCGGGCAGAGAACGTTACTCGCTTTACCATCAAAGAGATCATAGACCCGATCGTCTTCATCATAAATCTCGAAATCAAAGTAACATTTTCCCAACTCTAATCGATCGGTTTTTAGAGTGTTGTGCTTTTCAATCAGCTTAAGAAATGATTTTGGAAATTTCTTGTAGGAATTTGGATTGCCGGGAGATGAGGCTGTAAGAGTTTTTCCGCTTTTAAATTCAACGACCAACGTATTTTTGTTTATTTTTGTTTATTTTTGCCGCTTTTGCATGCTTGAAAATTTTATGTACTACGGATTCAAATCCGGGAGAATCGGCCAAATAAAGGAAATGTTTTGTCAAATCATCCTGCAAATTTTTTGAATTGACGATGTTTTCCCATTCTTTGGAAAAATCGTCGGACGTCTGTACGAAAGTTTTTTTATTTTGGGAAGGTGTTTGTAAACCCTTTTCTATATAACCTTTTTTTAATTTTTCCGAGAGTAATTTTTCGGCCTCTTTCAGGCATTTTTCCTCGCTGTCGAAAGTTTTAGTTTGGGACGTTCCGGCTGTGCCGGTCTTACCGTAAGTAACCGTAAAGGATTTTCCGGAAACTTCCACGTTCCAGAACTTGTCCGATTTTCCGTCTTTGAATATTAAGTGGTGTTGAATGTCTATCATCCAGGATTAATTTAGTATATTATTATTTTTTGATTTGGATCCATTTATTATCCCGGGACAGTTCGGAAAATTGGTCGATCAAATCTCCGTATAGAATCGGCGTCTTACAGCTATTATTAAATTAAAGATTTCCTATTAAAAAATAGGCCTCAAAGTTCTATAGCCGCTTAAAAATTTCAAGAACAAAATCTATTTAAAAGTTTTATAATCAGTTAGAGGCGCAATTTACGAAATCATGTCTTCTATAACTTTTTTGAGATACCTTTTGAAAATCCCGAGAAGTTCCAAAACATTTCAAAACCGTTTCAAAGAAACACCGATTGGCATTTAAATTCTGCAATTTCAGATTTCGTTTTTTTAGTTTTTACGAAATTCAAATCGATGATCGCGAAATACTACTGATTGATATTCGCATGTTGAGAATCAGAAGGATTTTCGATTTCAAAGCTTTTCCGCATTAAAATATGTTTTTACTTCGCGGATTTGGATCGTTTCCACTCGATCTTCTCCGGCGATGATATCCGATAAAATCACAACCTGATCCCCATCCTCGATTCTTCCCGCTTTTTTGAGAGTTTCGATCGCGAGCCGGATCGTTTTTTCAGGATCCTTGGAAAAATTGATTCGATATGGAATTACGCCGCGAGTGAGCCAGAGTTTACGCCTAACCGTAGTCATATTGGTAAATGCATAGATCAAAGGATAATGTGGATGAAAACCTGCTACGTTGAGCGCCGTAGTGCCCCTTCTCGTAATGACGATAATCGCAGGACATTTAAGGGAATCCGCAAGTTCCGCAGCGGACCTCGCCATCTGTTCCTTTTTATCCTGAGGAATTTTGTCCTTAACGTAATCTACACCGCCTGCCTTCTCGACACGTTGTGCTATCTTGTCCATCATCTCCACACATCGGATCGGAAACTTACCGGCGGCGGTTTCTCCCGATAACATGATGGCGTCCGCCTCTTCATAGATCGCATTCGCGACGTCGGTGACTTCGGCTCTTGTAGGAGAAGGATTATTAATCATCGATTCCAAAAGATGAGTCGCGACGATGACTCTTTTCCCTTTGAGGGCACATTCTTTGATGATCGCCCTTTGAAGGATCGGCAATTCCTCGATTGGAACTTCCACCCCCAAATCCCCTCTCGCGACCATCACACCGTCCGAAACTT
>NZ_QAJG01000011.1:7500-92500 GCF_003046425.1 Leptospira borgpetersenii serovar Javanica | reverse complement strand
CTCCAATCGATAAAGTTGATTGGAAAAACGACAAAATCAGGTTTTAATTCCACGATCTTGTTACGACAGAGCCATACATCCAGAGGAGTCATTCCCGCGTAAGAAAGAAACTCGACCTCAACTTCTTTGCCGGTTCTTTCGAAAATCTCCTTACGAAATGATTCTCTATCGAAAGAATAATGAGCGATACTCGAACCTACGATCAAAATTCTAGGGTGGCTTTTTTGTTTTTCTCGAAGTGCAAAATACTCGTATAAAAAATTATAAAAGTGATTTGAGCTCCAAGGGGATTCATTCGGAACTTTCCAAATCAAAACCCGAAAGAAAAGAAAATCCAATAGACACAAAATCAAGATCCCGACCGTTAAAAGAAATCCGTTATTTGTACGTTTAGATTCACCGGCCTTAGACTTTATGTTTTCCCTTTGACCCAAAATAAATGTTCCTTTTTTTGAATACTCCAAAACTACAATTTCTTAAAGTCCAAGCTTATGTCCAGGAACTTCTTTTTTAACTTTACCCTTGATGGATGTATGAAAACAATACTATGATAAGTTTGTTTCAAAAGTCAAAATGTTACGATACGTTTTCAGTTTAATTTTATTTTTTGCCTCTCTTCTTTTTTCTTTAGCCCTCAGCCCACAAGAAATCTATCTTAACTCGGATATCCTTTACCTTCCTACACTCGCCTTGGATGTATTGGCTGATGGAGGAAATTTTCTTTCCTGGTCCTTTACCCCTTCCCCCTATTTTTTTCCGGATTTTTTGATTATATCCGTTCTTCTTTTGATTTTTGAAAACGCGCAAAAGGCATTAATTTGTTTCGCATTTTTACAAACGATCTTGTTTACCATTTTGATGGAACGTTTTTGGCTTTTCGCAAGAGAAGAAAGAAAAGGGAAACCTCTTTCTTCCAAAGAAATAAGGCGAGTCAGATCTTGGATTTTACTGCTTATTTCGCTTTTACTTTTGATCGCAAAAAATTTTCCAACTCTTTATATTATATTTTTACCCTCTATTCATACGAGCGCGTTTCTCGTAACCCTATACGCCTGGCCGCTGATCCATAAAACATTCAAAAAACGTCAAGTATGGATCTTAATCCTTTGGATTACACTCACAGTCGCATCCGATCGCATCCTACTCGTAGAGTTGATTGTTCCCGGAATTCTGGCAGGATTCCTATTCCCTTCTCAGGCACCAAAGAACCAAAGATCGGGATGGAAGCGCTTATTTCCGGAAAGCTCCAAAATTCTGATCATCTCGGGGATTGCAGGGTTGATCTTACATGAGGTTCTCAAATCTTTTTTGTTCATCGAAAGGTCGGGAAAAATTCCCATCAACCTTTCTCTGACTCGAGCAGTAATGGACGGTACCCGTTTTTTTATGGAGGCACAGGCTTGGATTCTTTCCGGATTCAAGGGCAAGGTTCCAATTCCTGTAATTTTAATTTCGATCTTAATCATTGCATTGGCTCTTAGTTTGATAAGGATTAAAAAATCAAAATCGACCGCATTTTTATTTTTCTTATTCGCGATTCTTTTCTTTGCACCGATTTTAACCGGATTGTATATCGACGAGTATAGCCTACGTTATGTGTCTCCTGCTTTGATTTTGGCCCCATTTTTACTACTCTCTATAACCGAGTTTTCAAAGCGAACTTTGACACCGACAATATTCTTCCTTTTATTTATTTTACTCTTGTTTATAAGACAAAAAACACCTCAAAATATCGAGAATTCGTTTTATCGTCTTTTCCGGACAGTACCACAGGAAGCGCAATGTGTGGATGAAATTTCCGAAAAAACGCCGATTTCACTCGTTATTTCCGACTTTTGGACCGCAAAAAGAATCCGAGTTTTTTCTAAAAAGAGAATTCCATCGATTCATGTTGCATATGGAACATTAGAAGGTTCTCATACGATTTCAAATCGAGAATGGTATCTCAAAAACTATCCGGGAACTGTCGCTGTTTTTACCCAAGGATTAGGAGAAAATCGTATTCAAGAAATATATGGAACACCGACCGAAAATACGCAGTGTGGAGAATTAAAAATTTATTTTTACGCAGATTTCCGTAAAATCGGACCGACCTTGCGCAAACCTTTTCAAAAAACGAAATAAAGAAAGGGTTTCGTTTCCACGGTCAAAACAACACCCGTAATAAAGCCCAAAGCGCTTAAAAAAGCAAAAAGGCTCCAGTGAAGATCTTCCCTAAAACGGGAAAAGGCTTCAGAAAGTTCCTCCTTTTTACCAATCCAAGTGGCCAAAATCATAAAAAGAAGAATCGTAAAAAAATGACTCTGCATCGTATAAGTCGGTTCGATGCCTTTACGAAACAAAAATAAAGTTTTGAAAAGTCCAATCGATCCAGAAAACGTTTTTGAACGGAAAAAAACCCAAACCAAACAAACGGAAAGAATTACAAAAATTTGATATAAGAATTTCATTCCATGACGAAGTATAGAATTTTCCTTCCAGGGAAAACTCACCGAATCCCGAAACCATCGTTCCAAAACCAACAAGATCCCGTGTAAAAAACCCCAGATCACAAAATTCCAACTCGCACCATGCCAAAGCCCGCCGAGAAGCATAGTAATCAAAAGGTTTCGGTACGTGGTAAAATCAGCAATGCGGTTCCCTCCAAGAGAAATGTAAAGGTAATCTCGAAGCCAACCGGAAAGAGAAATATGCCATCTTCTCCAGAAATCGGAAAAACTTGTAGCAGTATAAGGAAGCTTGAAATTTTCGGGTAAACGAACTCCCAAAAGAAGTGCAGAACCGATGGCGATATCCGTATAACCGGAAAAATCACAGTAAATCTGGATCGAATAAGAAAAAACTCCCAACCACGCGAAAAAAGTTGAAATCGACTCCGGAAATTGATAAGCGAAATCGGAAATTACCGAAATACGGTCTGCAATCACTGCCTTTTTCACAAAACCTAAAAGAATCAGCCAAACCCCTTCCCGAAGAGGAACATTATCCCAGCTAAACATATTACGTAACGCAGGCAAAAGGATTTTTGCGGAAATGATCGGCCCCGCAACAAGTTGAGGGAAGAAGGACAAAAATAAGGCATAATGGAAAAAGTTCTTTTCCGGTTGAATCCGCTGTCTATAAACATCGATCGAATAGCTAAGAGATTGAAACGTATAAAACGAAATTCCAACAGGCAAAATGACCTTTAAGGTCGGCGCAGAAATTTGCCAACCGAGGGAATGAAAAAGGGTCAAAAATGAATCCATAAAAAAATGAAAGTATTTAAAGAATCCAAGAACGGAAAGATTACCCAATAATGAAAGAAAAAGAAGAACCTTTCTTTCACGAAGATTTCTCTGAAAACCCAAAGCTCTTCCAACGGAATAATCCAAGATTGTAGTAAAAAAAATTAAAACCCCAAAACGATAGTCCCAAGAAAGATAAAAGTAATAACTGGCCAAAAGTAAAAAACCAAGAACAAATGAATTTCTCCTTGGGTAAACCGCGGCAAAAACCCATCGAACACACCAAACGATTGTAAAAAAAAGAAAATATTGTGGGGTCGTAAAGTTCATCGAAACCGAAATTGTATCCAAATCCAGAATTCCGACAAAACAGAAATCCTCCAGTTGTTTTTAAAACCTAACTTAAAAATACTTTATCCTCATTTAAAAAGCCGATCCTGATCATTCTCAGGTATTTTTGAGATAACTTCTTAGTGTTTATTTCAAAATCTTAAGAGAAATCAACTACACCATTCGATACATTCCGATAAAACACAGGAACTTTCACATCTTAAAGTTCTATTTTTGTCTCTTTTTTAGATAAACATTTTACTTTGAACTGTCCCAAAACTTCGTAGAATATCATCGTGAATTTTTCACAAAACGAAAGAGTTCTTACAGATTACTGATCCCTATAAAACAGAGTACCGTTAATTTGAGCATAAATCCCGCGTTTGATGAAGAATTTTAGACACTCTATTATGTAGAGATGAGTAGTAGTCTATCGGCGAATAGACTTTATGCCGTCACACTCGTTTCTACATTCTGGGTTTTGGGACAAACTCTTAGGAGAAAAAAGTCACTACCCACAAGCGATATCCTACTTGAAAATGTGTAGTAGAAAAGTGAAAACCAAAAACTGTCCACATAAATTTAAAGGCATAGTTGGATATAGAAAATAGAATTATTTTAAAATCACTTTCAATGCCGTAAAATCGGCAGATAAGATTTGATCGTTTATAAGTCATTACATTTAAGTTTATAATTGTTAAAAAGGAATTCTAAAAAACCGGTATTAACGTAAGTTTGATATAGAAGTTTGGGCGAATCCAGCCTTTGCAAGCAAAGATTGGACCGCGTTGAAACTAAAATGCTGATCACTCGAATTACAGCATGATGTTCTAATTTCTTCAGAATTTCCACCACAATCACTTTCATATTTATTACATCGAATTCATGTGTACTAGTATTCTTCTAAAAATCGTACAAACAATTATAAAAACACTATCACATATCATCGAAGA
This sequence comes from Leptospira borgpetersenii serovar Javanica, assembly GCF_003046425.1. GTDB lineage: Bacteria > Spirochaetota > Leptospiria > Leptospirales > Leptospiraceae > Leptospira > Leptospira borgpetersenii. Next base: position 87,990 of record NZ_QAJG01000011.1, on the reverse strand, counting down.
ACGACATTTTCAAATCATAGCTATATCAACAAACACAGAAAAAATCAAAAAATAAGGTCAATATTATAAACAATAATATTGATTAAATATAATCAAATAGTCCACTTATTTTTTACTCCGCAATTGGGACAAACTGCCGAAATTTCAGCTTTCACCCTTTTCCCTTTAGAAGTTTCTATTTTTCCAATTGCTACGAACTCAAAATCAATGCCCTCTGGAACATAATGTCCTGCTCCGTACTTTGCCGAACCTTCTATCATATAAGAACAGGCGTGACATTTAACTCGCAATTTAATTACTTCAGCCATAATTCTTTGTTACTCTATTTTTAAAAAAATACAATAGTCGTAAACCTTTTTCTGACATTTCTACATCAGCAGGAACTTTCGCTACACATGACAAAGTGGCACAGGCGCCCGCTCAGCCAAGCCCTTGTTCCTGAAAATATTATTTCTAAAGAGATGTTTTTTCTGTTTTATTACTTTTTTGCCTATTTTTGAAATAAGTAATTTTTCTGAAAAATCCCATATATTATTTATGTATGAGTGAGCAGTAATTACTAAAAGCCGATGAACCCGCTAATTTATTTAAAAGTTATCTGGCGGGTGGACTATTATAGAATTCTGCCTAAATTTAGGCTAAAGCTATAAGAAAAGAAAACTTACGCCAAATAACCGCCCATTTTTAAACAGTTCATTTGTCAATCCAATGATAGTTTTTTGTTATTTCATTTTCGATTTAATAGATTCACTTCGATGAATTAACCTCGTGGATTTTCTCACGGAAATGCCCTTTTGTAAACATGCCCAAATTTAAACATTTACCTATCTGCCCAATTATTGTCTACATCGTCGCAAAAAGGCTGTCGCACGCCTACTTTACAGTGTTTTAATAGCCATCTACCGGCATTCAAATTTTTGACCTTTCTTCCTGTGCTTAGGTAAGGAGAAATTCTAGCGTTTTGAAGTTTTTTTAGATTTTTCTTTTTTAGGAGATGGTGTGTTTTTTACGGAATTTTCAATTGATAGTATCTGTTTTTCGGAAGATTTTAAATTACTCGATATGTCGAAATTTGTATCAATTCCCTGTTTTTTATTTCTTTTAACCATGTATATAAAATGTCGTATATACTGTCCATAAGGCTCGGGCAATGTTTTTGGGTCAAAATCTAATGGATTATCAAGAAGGGATTTTACAACGACTTGGCTTAAGTCCTCTTTGCTAGTCATCATAATCGTTTCGAGACGCCTACAAATCTCGTAATCGTTTACTTCAAGAGACATTCTTTTCATTGCGTTCAGCAATTTTTGAAAAGAAGATCGTTTTACTTTAGAAGCCATAGACAAAGATTTTCAACCATAGGTTGAAAAACAAACAAAATTAGACTTTTACCAAAAAGCGGATTTCCATACGGAAATTAGTTTAAAAGGTTATACCCTTTCTTTCGTTTCGATCACTCCCTCGTTAGGTGGTGTTTTAAAAGAAATATCTTCTTTTTTTGGAGAATGATTCCTTTCAATTTCAACTGTCTTTAGTGATGCATACGTTTGAATCTTCGAAGCAAATCGTTCGAAATGTTGGTAGGCGTTAACAAAAGGTAAGTGCAATAATCTCATTGCCCTGGTAACAAACGAGAAGATAGGAGAATATATTTGATTTGCTTCTTCTTTTTGATGCAGAAATATCAATTCCCCCGACCACGGGAAAATGCTTAGAAAAGTCGGAACTCTTACAAGATTTGGAAAAGAACGAACTGAAAATTCTTTTCGATTTTTATCGAATTGATTTATTTGAATTAACGTTTTTTTCGCTAAATTTCCCACTAATTTGATTTGTTGAGATGGGTAAATATAATTCTCTAACAATACTAAAGAAACTTCCGAGCAAAATAGATTCTGAAACAAAGATAAAGTCAAAAAATTCCTTATCATATAGGAAACCACAGTTTCTCTACTACGACCTGAAATATTTTTTATTTTCGACTTTTCAAAATCTTCCAAAGATAATACTGAACCGGAATCTGACTTTGTTAAAATCGACATTCGAGTTTCAGTGGAAAAATTCCGAATAGTTGATAAAGTAGTATCTTCAAATCGTAAATCGAAATTTTGAAAATTAGAATGTAAACTTTGGAAATTTGTAGCAATGTTATACATCCCAGAAGATAAAACTTCTTTCCAAATTGAATTCGCTCGATAAGATTTTGTTTTTCCAATTGCCTTTGAATTAGAAACAAAAAAATCATCCTGATCCAAAGTTGAAGTTTCACGAGCAACGGGAACGGACAAAACCCGATCCACCTCTTCTTGATGGACCAGAGCTTGCGACACCTTTAAAACTTCACTTTCAGAAGCTGACAATTCGCCTGACATTCCAAGCCCCAAAAGCCCAGCAAGCAAAAAGTGCGCCAAAAATATCGTTCTCGTTCGAAAAAACATAGTATTTTTCTATAATTTGTCTATTTTTCCAGAAAAAGGAAGCTTTTTTTACCATTTTTTAGAGTTTTTTTAAGAAAATTCTCATGCGTTTTTTCGAAAAAGACGCTTCACCCTTAACTTCCATTCCCAGAGAATAATTCTTTTTTCTTCCTCTTCCGCCCGATCTTGTTCTTTTTCAAGAAGTGCATAACACATACTTGCGATTTCAGGACCAAAGTTTTTTTCAAGTTCTATCTCAAACTTATTAACTTTCATCTCGAGAATCAGCTCGGCCAAACGAAAACCTTCATCTAGATTGAGAAGTTTCTGTTTGATCTGTTTCAACTCATCCTTTTCAAATTCATTCCGAATCATAACGGCAAAGAAAGTTCGAATAAAGGAAACTTCTTCCGGCTTTAACTGAAAATCTAAAAGAAGTTGTTTTACTTTCTCGAGATCCATTCTCCTCAAATGAATCCGAGCTAAAAATACCGGATTTCCAGAATGAATATTTAAATTTCCGGAATCCATAATGTCTGCCGCTCTAACCTTATTGAAATCTACAATTCCGGATTCTTTCCCTTTGTCTGTTTCAGCCGGAGACTCAGGTGTTTTATGAGCGACTACTTTTTTACGAACAATCAGCATATTCAGAGACGGAAATCGAATTTTCAAAGTGATCAGATCTTGGCGAGGATAAGACTCATCCAAAACGAGATGGTGCATTTCCACACCCTCTTCCCTAGATCGAATCAAATCCCCACTATTTTGAAAATGATACACAACTACCGGAAGAACGTCACAATCACTTCCGCTGTTTAAAAAAATAGTCCGGACCTCATTTCCCGAATTGGAATGTTGATAAGGGATAACAAGTTTACTTTGTTTTACATTCACAAAACTCAACTCACCAAGGCGAAAGTGAGAAAGATTAAATTGTGATCCTAAAAAAACGACTCTTGGAACCGCAACGACTATTGAATTATTTTTCGAACCTCGAGGAACCTCAGGTCCTTTTTGGGTAAAAACGACATAGGTCATTTTTGCAAGACGAACTTTAACTAAAAATCCGCCGGGAGTTTTTCGTTCTTCGTAGAGTGAGTCGAGATCCACTTTTAACCAATCTCCAATTGTTTGAGTTTATACTGTAAAGATCCTCTGGAAATTCCAAGAGCACGCGCCATTCGAATTTGATTTCCGCTGAACAATTTTTGGGCTAGAAGAATTTTCTGTCTTTCCACCGCCTCTACTGCCCTTCGAAGATCGAGATCCTCAGAATCGGGAATCGTTAGAATCCGATCTTGGCCTTCTTTTCGGTCCAGAATTCCGATTTCTGACCCAGAAGAACTTAAAATAGATTCTTCTAAAAGATTACGCAAGCCCGAAAGATTTTTACCAAAATTCATTTTTAGAACCTTATGTAAATTTTCTTCAGACAACCGAAGATCTTCACGACCCATGGACTCCTTCAATTCTTCTAAAATCAATTCAATCAAAGATTTTTTTTGGGAAGAACTAAACTCATCCAAGCCCGGAACCACAATCGTCCTTTGAGGGAGAAGTTCTCGGAATGGCCTGAAAATTTCAGTTGGCTCGATACCCGGAGTTTCCGTAAAAATCAGTTGAAAGTCTCGAGAATCCTCAGAAAGAATTTTGAAAAAAAATTTCTGCTGGAGTGAGGTAAATTTTTCCGTTCCTTCGATCAAAATTGTCCCATAATTGGTCATTCGAATCCATTCGTCTAAAGATTTTTCCAATTTGGAAATCTGTTCAGGCAAAAAGCCTATCACCAAAATTCCTTTTTCCGGACTTAAATTTCGATGCAACCATTTACCTAAGGTCTTTTTTCCGGAACCGGATGGCCCTGAGATTCGAATCCAGAAATTTTTTCTTTCGAGCCAATCTGGCCAAGATTGTTGTTCGCAAACTTCAGCCAAAAATTGTCCAAGACTTTCCTTTTTTAAATTGGCCTGAGCCAAAAAGGAAGAATGAGCACGCAAAATTGGAATATTAGGACGGGGGTTTTCCGAGATTTTTTTTGAAACGAAAGCCCAAAGTGCAAGGATTGCATCAGTAGGTTTTTCTAGAAATTCAACCAGAAAAAAACCTTCCAAAAAAGAATCCTCTCGAATTCCACCGACCAAACAGCCAACAGCCTTCGAGTGAAAAAGATCGTTTTCAATAGAAGAAAACCAGAGAGGGAAAAAATCAGAACTTAGATTAAGCTTATCTAAATTCCCGGTAGTTCTGGCTAAAAAAGAATAAAAAAAGCCATCTTCATTATAACCAACATTTGCAACTTCTTCCAGGGTTTTACCACGATCAAAACTTAGTGTTAAAACTCCGCAGACTCCATTAGAAATTCGGACCAATTCACCTAAAATATTCGAAAATTCTTCCTTTTTGTTTTTAGGAGAAGAACGTTCTGAGAACAATAGATTGAATAAAGACGGATGCACAAAAGAAAGATGTTTAAAATTAAGCATTCTGTCAACCAAGTACAGATGGAATGTCGGACATCCGACAACGTCTTTTAAACAGCAATAATTTCAGGAAAAAATACTAATTTTGGATAAATGATTGAAGACAGAAAACCTTGGCCTCACCTGGAAACGAAAGCAAAAGGTTTTATTCGATCTTTGAAGATAAAATTTCCGCGAGCCAAAATTCTGTATCAATAAGGATTCAATGTCGGATATCCGACAATAGAGTAAAGGTAGAATTCATGATAGTTGTATCCATAGCAAACCAGAAAGGTGGAGAAGGTAAAACCACAACCTCTCTTAATTTATCCATGGGGCTTGCGAGAAGAGGAAAAAAAACTCTGCTCGTTGATATAGATCCTCAAGCAAATTCAACCGGTATTTTTACAAATCCAGAGGGTATTGAGAAATCGATGCATGGAGTTTTTAACTCAAAAATGACTATTCAAGAAATCATGATTGAAACGAGGCTACCCGATCTTTTTTTGGCCCCTTCTAAAATGAATCTTGCGGAAGTAGAAACACTTTCCGGAAATTCCGTAGATGCGCCTTATATCCTGAGAGACTCTCTTCAAAGTGTGAGTGGGATCGACTTTTGTATCATCGATTGTCCACCTAGCTTATCTATTTTTACGATTAATGCACTCGTCGGATCGAATTACGTAATTATTCCACTTCAGGCTGAAAAATTTTCCGTAGATGGAATTGTAGGACTTCAACAAACAATCACAAGCATCAAAAAAAGAATCAATCCTAACCTTGAAATTTTAGGGGCCTTAGTTACTCAACTCAAGCCTCAAACACTTTTGACGAAAACTATTGTACCCGTTTTAACAAAATACTTCCGAATTTTCGAAACAAGCATCTCCGATGGAGTTGCAGTAGGAGAATCCCATCTTGCTAAAAAGTCGGTATTTGAATACAACAAGACGAGTAAACAAGCCCAGGAATATGAAGGGTTTATAGAGGAGTTTTTAAATGAGCTCAAAAAGTAAACGACTCGGCTCTCTCGCAGATGTATTCCAAGCCGAAAAGTTGGAGGGGACTATTCGTAAAATTCGGCTCGATAAAATTCTTCCATCCGAAAACCAGCCCAGACAAGATCGAAAAAAAGGAATCGAAGACCTCGCGAGAAGTTTAGACAAAGACGGACTACTCCAACCAATCATTGTCACAAAACAAAATCCGGAAGATGAGAACTATAAAATTGTAGCCGGAGAAAGAAGATACCACGCAGCGAAACAATTAGGCTGGGCAGAAATAGAATGTAAAATTTTAGACCGGGACGAAAAAGAAACCTTTCGACTTGCAATTATAGAAAATCTTCAAAGAGAAAATTTATCCCCTTATGAAGAAGTGGAAGCTATGTCACACTTAAAGAATAGCTTCAAATATACAGATCAAGAATTAGGAACTCTCTTTGGAAAAAGCAGAAGTTACATGACGGAGCTTCTTGGAATTTCAAATCTAAGCAAAGAAGAACTTAGATCCTGCAAAGAAGCAGGAATTGAAAGTAAAAATTTATTGATCCAAGCAGTTGCGGCTTCTCGAAAAGGAACCTTCTCTGAGTTTTTAAATTTATTTCAAACGGGTGCACTTAAAACCGTTAAAGATGCAAAATCTTTTAACCGGGAAGAGGAAAACTTGTCCACACCTAAAATTACAAGTGCGCCAACCCCAAAAGTTTCAAATTTAAATTCGACGGAATATAAGATCACAAAAAAACAAGGTCTAATTCAAATTAGTTCTGATAACGAAGAACTGTTAGGTGATATTTTTAAACTAATCAAAAAAGAAATCCGTAAAAAATTCAATTCCGCATAACTCCTTAATGTCGTTTAACAAAATTGTTAAATGACATTAAAAGTACATACAAGTACTTAGCAAAAGAAATTTCCAAAAACAAAAGGAAATGAACCCAATGGGATTGACAAACTCTGCCCACAATCGTTTAATGTGACATAATATAGTAAACGGAAATATAGTACGAAATTCAGATCCAAAGTGACTTGGGTCAGGAATGTATCTTTATTCGAGTCCGGACAAAAAAATTCCCCTGGCTAACCAGGGGCCGGATTTTCCCGAAGGAATGTTGTTGGATGAGACATAAGTATCATTATGTCGGATAATGTCAACTCTCTTCGGAATTTTTGCTTAAAATTAATGTATTTTCCCACAAGGAGAAGCACCGAAAGAGAAAGATGGGCGAACATTATCCCTATATTAAATTCTTCGCAGATATCATTGAATCAGGTGTTTGGGCCAATTTGTCTTCGGCCGCAAAAACTCTTTATCTAGTACTGCTTAAATTTAGCGATCAACACTTCAAGCCAGTATGGCCTAGTACGGAAATTCTCCTTAAACTAACTGGTTTTAAAACTAAAAAATCAATCATACAGGGCAAAAAAGATCTTATCCAAGCTGGCCTACTTCAAGTTACCCCGGGAACTGGACATACAAGTTCAAGATATTATTTTTGCTTCAATTACCCGGGTTCAAAAATTCCACCCCAGGGGTATATTTTTCAACACCCCAGAGGGGAGATCTTGGGGACCCCGGGGGTTCCGGGGGTTCCTTCCCAGGGGTTTGGAGAAGGAACCCCAAACCATATTAATATAACCATTACCAATAATCAAAACCAAGAACCAACAAAGAAAGCCCATTTAAATCTAATCGATTTAGAAGAAAAGTACGGCCCCCTAGTTCTATCGGAAGCACTTTCCATTGCTAAAACCCGGGGAATGGAAACAAATTTAAAATATGTGCAAGGAATCTGTAAAAATCTAATGAAAACTATCAATAACTCAACCATGCCGGAATTTAATCAAAATACAAAGAATCCATATGAAAAAGATGCCACTTGGAAGGGCTTTCTACTTTGGTCCAGAGATCGATTGACCCGATCTAGTATTGAAATATTGGAAAAAATCAGAGTGGAGCCGGATGGAAGAACACTTTGTATCCTGAATCCGGTTCCCGAGTCCTTACAAATGATCATAGCAAAGTACTTCACAGAGGAAATTAACCCCCCGATATTGGTTATATTTTCTGCGAAAAGTGAAGAAAATCGAACCATCTCTGTCAGAAATTAAAAAAAGTAACTAGGACAAATTTTGAATGAATTCTGAATCAATTCGAATCAGCCACCCCGATTTGATCAAAATCCACGAGGTCAAATCTTCGGGAGTCTACGATTTAAAAGAAGGTAAATTACTTCATTATTTCGAAACCAAAAGTTCACCCGGAATTTCCGTTCTGATCCTTCAATTCGAAAACGTTTCTAATTTGAATCAAATTCGTCTTCATTCTAATCCTCAAGAAATCAATTTCTTTCCAGACACTTTTCGATTCGACATTTCTATGGATGGAATTGTTTGGGAGCCGATCTTACAAGAAACCGGATTTAGACGCTTGAACCAAAAAACAGGACAATGGAATTTTTCTTTGGTCCAGGCAAAATTCCTAAAATTGGTCGGGCAAGTGTCAGAGAAAGACAACTCGGGAAAATATAAAATCTCTTTGGGTCAATTAGAAGTCGGAATTTCCGGAATTGTTAAAATTCAAGTCAGTTCAGAACATGATCGTTTCTGGGTGAAAGAGAATTTGATCGATCAAAGACCCGACTACGGCTGGTCATCCAAGGAGGTCTCAAAACCTGGAGAGGAATTCTTCCTTGTAGATTTAGGTTCTATCAGTCGTGTGAACGAATTACGACTCTTGACTCCGAAATCAGATCCAACTTTTTTCCCAGAAAGCTTTACTATTTATTATAGCGAAGATGATTTATCTTGGAGTCAATTATTGGAGGAAAATCAATTCTTATCCGAACCTGGGGTTTGGTATCAGTGGAGATTTTTGCCAGCAAACGTTCGTTATCTGAAACTTGTCGCCCGCCAAAAAGAGAAAAAAAATCAGGGATCCTATCAATCCAAGATCGTAGAGTTGGAATTATACGCGACTCCACATCTTAGCGATCTAACAAATAAGCCAACCGCAGACCCCCTTCCTTATGCAACGGTTTTGAGATCCGGACTAGTGCGTCTTGCTGTGGATGGGGAAAACTCAGAAGGAGTTGCAATTCAGTCCAATGACCGACGGCTTCGGGACGCCTCCACTGAATACAAAGGTATTGTTGAGCTTGCCGGGGATGGGGAAGACAAAGAAGGGGTTGTTATTCAAGGCAATGATAAACGCCTAAAGCACGCGACGGAACTTACGCATGGACTGGTTCGTTTAGCGTCTAACGGTGAAAATCGAGCCGAACGGGTGGTACAAGGGAATGATGACCGTTTACGGGCAGCTACAACGGCAAGCCTCGGAATTGTGGAACTTGCGGAAAATGGAGAAACAAAAGAAGGGGTTGTGGTTCAAGGAAACGACGACCGATTAAAAATCGCCACTTCGAAAAAATACGGGCTTGTGATTCTTTCCGAACCTGGTGGATCCGAGCCTGGAAGAGCTGTAACTGCTGACGACCCTCGAATCAAAAAAGCGAGTACTGAATTTCCCGGGATCGTTCGCTTTGCAAGAAGCGGAGAGGATTCTCCGGAGGCCGCTGTTCAAGGCAATGATAAACGCCTAAAAATCGCCACAACAGAGGCCTATGGTATTGTACAGTTAGCTCGGTCTGGTGAATCTAAAGAAGGGCTTGTGGTTCAAGGGAATGATGAGCGACTTCGTAAGGCTACAACATCGTACCCGGGAATTGTAGAAATTGCCACGCTTGGAACGAATACACCTGGAAAAGTCGTGTCTGCCGATGATCCAAGATTATCCGACAAAAGGGATCCGAAGCCTCACACTCACGATTACGCATCCCTGAATCACGATTTCAGCTCTCATACAGGTTTTCTAAAAGTAAAAGGGGTTACTGAGGCCGCTTATACAAATATTTCTCCTCCCCCGGAAAACCATGCTCCCATTTATGGAAAGAATGAAAGTGAAAAAGGAGCCGGAATGATTGGTGTAGCTCGTGACACAGGCCTTATCGGTTACGGAGAAAAATTCGGAGTTCGAGGCGATTCCTCTTCCGGTGACAAGGAGGGTGCCGGTGTTGTCGGTCTTGCAAAACGAGGATTTGGTGGAGTTTTTCACTCTAGATCAGGTGTTGCTCTTTTTGCGACGGGAAAAGGAATTCCTTCCTTCGGAGAAGTTGGATCGGGAAAGGCTTTTCTTGCAGAGGGGGAGTCTGAATTTTCAGGAACTGTTCGAATTTCGACAGGAAAAGATTCGGATTGTATCGCAAGATTTTTTCCTGTAAATCCGGCGGATATAATTTCCGAAGGGGATATTCTAGTAATGGGAGAGGACGGAAGGTTGCAAAAGGCAAAGACGGCTAACGCAACTCATACAATCGGGGTTGCCGTAAAATCGGCGGCTCTTTCATTGGGCGATAAGGCCCCTTCCGATGGGGGGCATTGGTTGGTGGCTGTGTCCGGTGTCGTAACAGTCAATGCAGATGCTTCCTCGTATCCGATTCAGCCGGGGAGTCTGCTTGTGACCGGTTTGACCGGGGGACATGCTGTTCGAATTTCGGCAGAATCCTTGCGCCCAGGCTCCCTTTTTGGAAAGGCTTTGACCCCCCTTCGCAGCGGGCGAGGACAAATCCAAATTCTCCTTTGCTTTCAATGATCAGGAGTTTATGAAAAAAGTATCTGAAATTTACGGCTCTGCAAAAGGGCCGGTGTATTCGTTTGAATTCTTTCCGCCGAAAACTCAGGATGGAGATTTAAAATTGATGGGGACCGTGAAGGAGTTGGCCCGTCTTGATCCGGACTTTGTGACCGTGACGTATGGTGCCGGTGGTTCGACAAGAGATAAAACCGTACAAATCTTATCTGAGATTTCGAAAAATTATTCTTTTCCGACGGTTTCTCATTTTACTTGTGTCGGAGCAAATCAAGATCAGATTTTTAAAACCCTAAAGGAAATTCGTTCTTCCGGGATTGTAAATTTGATGGCTCTTCGCGGAGATCCCCCAAAAGGAGAGGGAAAATTTAAAAAGACGGAGGGTGGTTTTGAAAACGCGACGGAACTCATTTCATTCATTCGTTCTGAAAAGTTGGATTTTTGCATCGGAGGTGGTTGTTACCCTGAAAAACACCCGAATGCAAAAAGTCTTGAAGAAGACGTCAGAAATTTAAAACGGAAAGTGGATGCCGGGACGGACTTTTTAGTTTCCCAGCTTTTTTTTGTGAATTCCATCTTTGAAAACTTTTTGAATTTGGTAAGAAAGGCAGATATTCGTGTTCCTGTAATTCCGGGAATTATGCCGATCACTTCTTTTTCTCAAATCGAGAGATTTCGTTCGATAGCCGGTTGTGAGTTCCCCTCTTCTCTTATTGAAGATCTGCAAGAAGTAGAACATCGTCCAGAGGAGTTTTACAGAAGAAGTTTAAACTTTTCTATAAAACAATGTAGGGAGTTGCTTGCGATGGGAGTTCCGGGAATTCATCTTTATACTCTGAATCAATCTCACGCGAGTTACGATATTGTAAGGGAATTAAAAAGTTAAAATCTAGATTTTTTGTTTTCGTCTGTTAATACATTCCAAAGAGGCGTATTTTGTGAGAAATATCGTGAACTTACTTAACGTGAGTTCACAAATGCGAAAGTGATTAAAAGCGTAAAGGAGCTAAAGCGAATGCTCTTTCAAACTCAGTGCAGAGTCCCCATGGGTCGTTTGACAGATCGCGTCTATAATAGATCGTAATTAAAGACAAAATATCCTATTGCGTTTCTCTCATGCAATTTATTGACTATAGCTGAAAGTGCGGCCTCCAGCCTTCTCTTGCAAAAGCCGGATTCGCCCAAACTTTTTTATGTCGAACTCACGTCACTTAAACAAATGGCGCTCTTTTGAACTTTAAAAAAGTTCCTTTTGTTTCCCCGCAGGAAGAAACCCTGCTTCCACCCCTTTTTGATAAAGTGTAAGAATCGCATCCCTACCCTCGATTCCGAGGGAACGTGTGAATTCGTTTACATAAAGTTCGATATGTGCATCAACAACTTCTCGGGTAGTTTCCTGTGAATGTTTAAGGATGTATTCGTAAGTTGTTTCCCGGTTTTTGTAAGCTAGGTCAAGACTTAACTTCAAAGAAGAATCAAAGTTTTCTTTCCACTCCTTTTGAACGTCTCTTCGGAAAGCAATGGTACCTAACGGTATGTGTTTGCCGGTCGTTTCCTCCCACCACTCTCCTAAGTCTTGAAATTTGGAAAGACCTTGTTTTTCGTAGGTAAACCTTTCTTCGTGAATCAAAACTCCAAAGTCGGCTTCTCCTGATAATAAAAGAGGAATGATTTTATCGTATCGGACCGGGATCGTTTGAAAGTCGTCCTTTAAGAAAAGCTTTAAGAGAAGATTTGCCGTGGTCCATTCTCCCGGGATAAGAATTTTTTTCCCCTTGGGATTTCCGGGATTGTTTCCTTTTTTGTAAACGAGAAGTGGTCCGCAGTTTCTTCCAAGTGCCGAACCGGAATCCAATATGGAATAGCGATCCATTACAGAAAAATATGCGGCGAAAGAAAGTTTTGTGACCTGGTATTTCCCATGAAACGCGGCTCGATTCAGCTTCTCTACATCGTGGAGTTCCTCTCGAACATGAAATAATTCTGTAACCTTACCGTGTACAAGATGATAAAATAAAAATGTATCATTGGGACAAGGAGAATACGCTAGACTGAATTCCATAACTTTTTTGCCATCGGGTCTTTGTATAGAATCATTTTTTATTTTTGATTGAAAAAGGAAAGTTTCTTCTTACAATTCGTGAGTTTCTGTTCAATCTAAAGGAACGGTTGTTGGTCGGGTGAATTTTTATCTATCCGCTCAATGTAGAAACTAAAGATATAGAAGTCCTCATAAAATTGCATCGAATCCGGAATTGTTGGCTTTTTTGAAGAAAAATTCTAACTTTTGAAAAAATATGTTTGTTCCACCTTCTTTTTGAGAAGAAAAATTGTTCTCTAAATTTTTAGTTTCGATTTACTGAAAACAATCTATGTCTATTGACCCGACTCAAATTCATACCATTGCCGTCGATTTGGACGGAACTCTTCTCAATTCCAAAAGTAGGATTTCTCCCCTAACCCATTCTGTGCTTCAAAAGGCGCTCGACCAGGGAAAAAATTTGGTGATTGCGACCGGTAGGAGATTTTACTCCACCTTCCCGTTTGCAAAAGAATTTAAGGGAGAAGTTCATGTTGTGTCCAATAATGGGCAGGTTCTTAGAAAGTCTCCGAGTGCGGAGCGAATTTCCGAAAGTTATTTGGGATTAAGCTTGGTTCGAAAAATTCTTCATTTGGGAAAAGAATTTCACACTCCGCCTATTTTACACGTGGACAAATTCGAAGAAGGTGTCGATATGCTCACCGAAATTCCGATTACGGATAAGATATATCATAACTATTCTGGTGGAGATAATTCGAGGACCAAAGAGGTCGGCGATTTCCTTTCTGCAGATCTCGAAAAAATTTTAGTGATTTGTTTTTTATCTCTTCGTAAGGAGGATTTAATTTCTCTCATTCGTGAAATCTCCGCTCTTCCGGGCGCATCCGAACTGCGATGTATTCTTACCAAAATTCCCGGAGTTTCTTATTGTGTGGAAATCATCAATGTATCCGTTTCGAAATGGTCCGGAATTTCTCATTTTCTTTCCTTAAAAGGTTTGGACGGGAAAGGTGTGGTTGCCTTCGGAGACGAACGAAACGACTTGGAAATGCTTCTTCACAGCGGCGCCGGTTTTGCGATGAAGAATGCCATTCCCGAAATCAAAAAGTCTGTAAAACACGTTACACGATACAGTAATGAAGAAGACGGAGTGGCTCTTGCTTTAGTGGAGAATCGGATCGTCCTTTTTTGAAGAAGAGTTTATGTCACAACTTTTGCACACACCATTGTAACAACTCAAGTCTTCTGTTTCTGAATCGGAAGGTTTGCCAATCAATTCCCGAACTGCAGACAGCAGTGGAAAGAAAAGTCGAACCACTGTTAGACTAACGATCGTATATACGATCCAATTCTGCGTCTGGATATCTAAGTGCATAAGTCCAAATTGAAAATCAGTCTCAATAAAGTCAACAAAAACTTTTTTGAGAGAGTGACACTTCTTTGACAATCAGAACTTTAAAATTGGTATAGTTTGTTTATCGGTTATGTGGTCCACTCTGCAAGTTTATCATTCGATTCAAAAAGATAGAGAGAATGTAGAGATTCCGGGTTCGTATTCTTGGATGACTTGTATGCGTACAATTTGGATTACGGATAGCCGGATTCACGCGGAGCCTTTGACACTTCCAACTACTTTAGAGAAGTATAATGGTTATGAAGGGTATCGTTTTATGCTCGAGGTCGTTTCTGGTCTTCATTCCAGGCTTTTAGGTGAAACTGAAGTTCTCGCACAGTTTCGGGATAAATTCAAAAATTCCTCCTTGCCCTCCTCCGCATTCGGGGAATATCTCGCGAAATTCAGAGACAGTCTGATTCAAGATTCGAGAAGTATTCGTTCCCGCTATCTTCAAAATATCGGTGAACAATCTTACGGAGGTCTTGCAAATAAATATCTAAAGGATCAAAGTTCGGTTTCTCTTTTAGGAACGGGGCAACTCGCCGAAAAGATTCTTCCTTGGTTAAAAAATCGAAACGTGACTCTCGTAGGACGCAATGAAGAACGTTTATTAGAACTTTCTAAAAAATTCGGTGTGTCCGTTAAACTGCTGATTGATTGGAAGCCTTCCAGAGAAGCGATCGTGATTGCGGCACCTTTAAATCTTTCTTTTCATTTGAATTCGATTACAAATGGGGTGGTTGTGGTCGATTTTAGGGAAATTCCTTTAGAAGAAAAATGGCCCGATACAATTCAATACGTGTCTTTTGCCGAGATGTTGGATTCTCTTCGTGAAACCGAGGAAAGGGCTTTGCAAATTCGAGAAAGAATCGGACCCGCTCTGAATGAGCTCGTCGAAGAGCGGGAATTTGAAACTCGGCAATTTATTTTCGGTTGGGAAGATCTGACTTGTCCCGCGTTCTAAAGATCGCTTCCCGTAAAAGCGCTCTCGCAAAACTCCAAACCTATCTTGTACTCGACGCTCTAAAAAAAAAATTTCCGAATATCCAAATCGAACTTCATTTTCGAGAAGCTTCGGGAGATCTGGATCTGCAGACTCCTCTCTGGAAAATGGGAACGAGAGGTGTTTTTACACAAGATCTCACAAAGGATCTCGTGGAAAAAAAAGTGGATCTCGTGATCCATTCTTGGAAGGACTTGGATCTAGAAGGCCATTCCGGAACGACAATCGTAGGCGTGTTGGATCGTGCCGATCAAAGAGACGTCCTTCTTTGGAAAAAATCTTCCCTTTCTAAAAATTCTCCCTCGGAACTGAAAATTCAAACCTCTTCTCCGAGAAGGGAATATAATTTAAAAAAATTCTTAAATAATTCCCTTCCCTCCCGTTATAAAAATTCTTCGCTTATCTTTTTGCCGGTGCGGGGTAATATTCAAACGAGAATCCGCAAATGGAGAAACTCCGATTCGGACGGTCTTGTGCTTGCCAAGGCGGCTTTGGATCGACTTTTGTCGGAAGATTTTTTGAATTCGAACGAATTAGAATATCAAGAAATACGAAAGTTCTTAAAGGAGATCTTAGAGGAATCGATCTTTCAGGTTTTTCCTCTTTCCTTAAGCCCTTCCGCTCCCGCACAGGGTGCGATCGCGGCGGAGGTGAGAACGGATGACGAGTGGGCTTTGGGTTTTGTCCGGGCTCTAAGTAAGCCTGAAGTCGTTTCCGCGGTGGAAGAGGAAAGAAATACCTTAAAACGTTTTGGCGGAGGTTGTCATCAAAAGATAGGCGTTTCGGTTCTTTACAAATCCTATGGAAAAATTTTATACCAAAAAGGACTTACGGATTCCGGCGAAATTTTGGAAATCGAAAAACAATTCTCCGATACTTTTTTTCCTCCGGCCGAGTCGGTTGCGAAAGCTTATCCGGTGCCAGGAGAAGCGGTCAAACAAAAACGAATTCTCTTGGATTCTTCTCAAGGATTTGTTCTTTCCAGGGACGGTAAAGAAGACAAGGTCATTCTTCCCGAAGAGTTGATCCTAAAAGATTGGCTCGTAACCCGAGGGAATGCGTTTCCGAATTTGGATCCATCCTTAAGGCACCAAGGTATTGTTTGGACTTCCGGCTTGAAAACTTGGTACCAACTCGCCGAAAGAGATATTTGGGTTCATGGTTCCTTGGATGCTCTCGGAGAAGAGGAGCTTCCCAAACATTCCATTTTTGGAATGTCCTTGGATTTCGTAAAATGTACACACGTAGGTTCCACGGAAATCGGTTCGGGTCTTGCGCGGATTCTTACGTATCGGACGCAACCTATGGAAGATCATCCCGATCTTTCCGAAAAAACTCATTTTTTTTGGATGAGTGCGTCTCAGTTCGACAAAGCTTTGTCTCTTTTTCCTGGAATTCGGGATCGGTTTCACGCTTGCGGACCGGGAATTACTTCTTCCCATATCCGAAAAGTTCTGGGAGAATCGGCGAACTTATCCGTTTTTGTACACTATGAGTCTTGGCTACAAAGTCTCGGACTTAAAGAATTCAAAGGAAAAGAGCTTGGAAACCAAACAAAGAAGAATTCGCCTTAATGTAGGACTCAGAGATCTTGCGTCTTCGGAGAGCCTGAATTCAAAAAAACTAATACAACCTCTTTTTATCGTAGAAGGTTTAAAAGAAAAAGAGAAGATGGATTCTCTTCCGGGTGTTTACAGGGACACCGAGGTTTCCGTCTTAAAACAAGTAGAGTCGGATCTCAAAGCGGGAGTGACTCATTTTATTCTTTTTCTCGTTCCAAAGTCCAAATCCAATTCTGAAATTCCGAAATCTTTTTACGAACGTTCCATCTCTTCCTTGAAAAAGGAATTTCCCGACGCGTTTTTATGGATCGATACTTGTATGTGTTCGCTCACGACTCACGGCCATTGCGGCCTTCTGCGTCCGGACGGAAGCGTCGATAACCCCTCTTCCGTAAAACATCTTTCCGAGATCGCTTTGACATATGCACAGTCCGGTGCGGATGGAATCGCTCCGAGTGATATGATGGACGGAAGAATCAAAAGTCACCGTTCCATTCTGGATAAAAACGGTTTTTCGAATATTCCAATTTTAAGTTATTCTACTAAGTTTAAGAGCAATTTCTACGGGCCGTTTCGTGCGGCGGCGGATTCCGCTCCAGGGCACGGGGATCGTTCTTCTTACCAGATAGACGTTCGGAATCGAGAGGATTCGATTCTTTCCTCCGTGCGCGATAAAGAAGAAGGCGCCGATTTTTTAATGGTCAAACCCGGGATGACTTCTATCGATCTTATCGGTCCGATTCGGGAAAAAACCGGACTTCCGGTAGGCGCTTATCAGGTCAGCGGAGAATACGCGTCGATTCACTATCTTGCACAAAACGGTTTTTGTGATTTTAACGCGGCTTTGTGCGAAACCTGGCAGATTTTTTCTAGAGCGAGAGCCTCTTACTTAATAACTTATGGAGCAAGAAAAGGTAAGGAGATTTTATCTTGAGTCAACGTTCATCCGAATTGATTTCCGATTCATGGAAAGGTAGTTCTTCCGAAGGGCTTTTTGAAAGAGCTAAGATTGTTTCCCCCGGTGGAGTTCATTCTCCAGTCCGTTCCTTTCGTTCCGTGGGAGGCACTCCCGTATTTTTTGTCTCCGCGAACGGAGCCACGTTAACCGACGTCTCCGGTAAGGAATACGTCGATTTTTGTTTGAGTTTCGGCCCTTTGATTTTGGGGCACAGAGATCCGGAGGTGGAAGAAGTGGTTCGTGAAACGGCGGGGCTTGCATGGAGTTTCGGAACGGCGGAGCCCTACTCTCTCGAACTTGCGGAATTTATCACGAATCGAATTCCTTGGGCCGAAAAAGTCCGTTTTGTGAATTCGGGTACCGAAGCGGTGATGAGTGCGCTTCGTGTCGCTCGCGCGGCGACCGGAAGGGAAAAAATTTTCAAGTTCGACGGATGTTATCACGGTCATCTGGATGCGCTTTTGGTCAAAGCGGGTTCCGGTCTTGCGGGAGAATCTTCTTCCGATAGCGCCGGGATTTCTTCGACTGCGATTGCAAATACTCTCGTATTGCCTTTGGACGATGAAATGGCCGTTCAAAAATTGTTCGAATCTGAAGGAAAAAATATCGCCGCCTTGATTATCGAACCTCTACCGGCCAATTACGGACTTCTTGTACAAAGAAAGGAATTTCTTTTGAAAATCGTGGAGATCGCGAAAAAATATGGAACGTTAGTCGTGTTTGATGAGGTGATTTCCGGATTTAGGACCGGTTTTCAGGGAATGTCCGGCTTACTCGGAATTCGTCCCGATTTAGTGACTTACGGCAAGATCATAGGGGGCGGTTTTCCCGTCGGTTGTTACGCTGGAAGAAGGGATCTTTTGGATTTGGTCGCTCCTTCCGGACCGGTATATCAAGCCGGAACCTTAAGCGCCAATCCGTTCGGAATGAGGGCGGGACTTGCAACTCTAAAAAAAGCCGAAAGGGATTCCATCTATTCTGTGTTGGAAGTTCGAACCAAAACTTTTGCCGACGAGATGGTAAAACTTCTGAATGGAAAAACGGATCAGGAATGGGAGGCCGTGACTCATTCTTCCCTATTTTGGTTTCGTAAAAAGACACAACAAGCGGTGAGAAGGATCGATCAAATTCCGGAAGGTCATAAAGAAGGGTTTGCGGAAGTATTCCACGTTTTGTTAAAGAACGGAATTTATCTCGCCCCTTCTGGTTACGAGGTAGGATTCTTATCCTGGGCCCATAATGATTCGATGATCGCAAAAGTTTTGGAAATAGCGGATAAGGCCTTCAAAGGACTCTAATGTCTTCTTTATGGAAAAATTCTAGAATCCTTTTTGCAATCGTTTGGTTGCTCGTCACGGTTTCACTCGGAGTTTGGTGGTTTTTACTTGGACTTAAGCTTACGAATACCGTAGCGGGTCTCAGCGCGAAACTGAATTCGTCGTCCGAAAACCTTTCCATTTTGGAAAGACAAAGCAGAATGATCAAGATGGAAGGCACCTTTTTTCTTTTGATGCTTTTTCTGGGAGGAGTGACGTTGATTTGGTTTTCTTATCGTGAAACGCGTAGAAATAAACTGATTCACGATTTTTTTTCCACCGTGACTCATGAGATGAAGACTCCCCTTGCGAGTCTTCGTCTTCAAGCTGAAAGTCTACAGGAAGAAATGCCGAGTTTGAATGAGAACAAACTCATTCATCGATTATTGATGGATTCCGTAAGAATCGAATCCCAGATGAATCGTGCGATGTATCTCGCGAGTCTGACTAAATCCGAAATTCTTTACATAGAAAAGGCGAACGTGCGCGAGATTTTTCTTTCTATCGGAGAGGATTTTCCCGAACTCAAAATCGATCTTTCCCGATTGGAAAACGTTTTCGTTTCTGCGGATAGAAAGGCGCTCGAAAGTATTTTTAAAAATCTCGCGGAGAATTCCTTAAAACACGGTAAAGCTCGAATCCTTGAAGTGATTTCTGAAAAACAAAAATCGAATCGGATTCTGATAACGATTTCGGATAACGGGACCGGATTTGATGGAAAGTATAAGGTGTTGGGGATCCCTTTTTATAGACACGGAAGTACGAGTGGGACCGGCATAGGACTTTATATAATAAAGAAGTTGATGAAAAAAATGAAAGGCGATATGCGTATCGTTCCGCAAAAAATCGGTTTTAGAGTGGATCTGAATTTTCCGGGAGCGATCTGAAATGAAAGCCAAACTTTTATTAGTCGAAGATGATCGTTCCCTCGGCGAGACTCTTCAAGAACGTCTGCAAAAAGAGGGATATGAAGTTTTTTGGACGGTTTCCGCGATTTTTGCGAAAAAGTTGGTCAAAGACGAAAAACCGCATCTGATTCTTTTGGATGTGCGGTTGCCGGATGGAGATGGTTTTACACTTGCGGAAGAACTCAAGGAAACGAAAGACTGTCCTCCGTTTCTGTTTCTAACCGCACAAGCGGGAGCACCGGAAAGACTCAGAGGATTTGAACTCGGAGCGGAGGAATTCATTCCTAAGCCGTTTCATTTAAAGGAACTTCTTCTTCGTGTTAAACACGTATTAGAATCTCATAAACATTCCATAGAAGAGACTATATTTTTTTATAAGGACTATGTCTTGGATTTTCGGGGATTTCAGGTTAGGAAAGGATCGGAAGAATTCCCGCTTTCCAAAAGGGACTGTGCCCTACTCCACTTTCTCGTAACCGAAAGAAATCGGACGGTCAGCCGTGCGGAAATACTGGATAAACTTTGGGGGGAAGAAAGTTTTCCCACAAATAGGACGATAGACAACTCGATCGTAAGACTTAGGCATGCCTTTGGCAAGGAAGGGGAAAGGGTGATTCGATCCGTCAGGGGCGTTGGTTATCAATGGACCGGAGAAATCAAAGATGCCAAGTAAACGATATTCAAATGCTATCAGCGGAGTCGCTCAGAAAATTCCTCCCGTATGGATGATGAGGCAGGCGGGCCGTTATCATAAACACTACCAAGCTCTCAGACAAAAATATACGTTTGAAGAACTTTGTAAAAATCCGGAATTGGCAGCGGAAGTCGCCTTTGGTCCCGTAGACGAATTTGATTTTGACGTTGCGATTCTTTTTTCCGATATTCTTTTCCCATTGGAAGCTTTGGGAATGGGACTTAGATACACGGATGCGGGACCGGTTTTGAATTTTTCGATCCGATCCGAAAAGGATTTGAAGAAGTTAAAGCCTGTGGAAGATTCAATTTCTTTTATGCAGTTTCAAAAGAAGGCGATGCATTTAACCCGGGAAAGAATCCCTGAGGACAAATCAGTCATCGGATTCGTGGGCGGACCTTGGACTTTGTTCACGTATGCGGTTTCCGGAAAACATGAAGGAAATCTTTCGCTTCCGAAAATTCTTACCGATGTTCGGAATGAATTTTTGGAAAAAATAATCCGATTTCTAAGAGAGAACATCTCTCTTCAATTGGAAGGTGGAGCCGAGTTGGTCATGATCTTTGATACCGCAGGAGGAGATCTTTCTCCTGAATTGTTTCGTGAAATCGTAATTCCCGGGATAAAAATCTTAGCCGATAGTTATCCAGGCAAGGTCGGATATTATGGAAAAGGAACGGCGTCTCCGCATTTTCAAGCGGTTCAAAGGATTCCGACTCTTGCAGGTTTTGGATTCGATCATAGGTGGGATCTAAAGGAAATTCTTAAAAATGAAAAAAGAATGGTTCAAGGCAATTTCGATCAAAACTTATTGTTTATGGAGAAAGAGGAATTTAAGAGAACTCTCAAGAGTTATTTAATGCCGTATCGGGATCTTTCACCCGAAGAGAGAATTGGTTGGGTTTGCGGACTCGGACACGGGGTTATGCCTAAAACACCCGAAGAGAATGTAAAAAGTTTCGTAGAAATTGTAAGAGAGACGTTTCAATGACGGTTGAAAAAGAGCTGATTGCAAAATACGATATTCCGGCACCCAGATACACGAGTTATCCTACCGTACCTTATTGGTCCGAGGATCCGACCACGGAAGAATGGTTGAATAAGGTGAGGAATCGACTTCGTTCGGAAAACTCCTCCCTTTCCTTGTACTTGCATATCCCTTTTTGCGAAACCCTTTGTTCTTTTTGCGGATGTAATACTTCAATTACGAAGAATCATTCTGTAGAGGATCCTTATGTTGAAACCATTCTAACGGAATATTCCAATTATCTAATTAAGATTCCCGAAATCTCTCAAAGGGAGTTGAAAGAGATTCATCTGGGCGGAGGAACTCCGACGTATCTTTCTGAGAGAAATTTGGAGGTGCTTCTCCGTTCTATATTAGAAAGAATGAATGTTTCTTCTGTGCCGGATTTTTCTCTCGAAGTGGATCCTCGTAGGACCAGAGATACGCAGTTGAAAGTTCTCCATGATTTCGGTTTTAGAAGAATCAGTTTGGGAGTGCAAGACTTCGATCCGGAAGTGCAAAGGTTAGTGAATCGTACTCAACCTTTCGAAATGACGGAAAGGATCACAGAACTATCCAGAAAATTGGGATATACATCCGTAAATTTTGATCTCATTTACGGGCTTCCAAAACAGAATCTGAAAAATATGAAACGGACCGTTGAAAAAACTTTGGAATTGCGTCCGGATCGGATCGCATTCTACAGCTACGCGCATGTACCTTGGCTCAAAGCAGCGCAAAGATTGTTTACGGAGTCGGATCTTCCTTCCGGTCCTGAAAAACGCGAGTTGTATGAGGTTTCCAGGGAGATGTTTTTGAAAGCGGGTTATCTTGAGATCGGAATGGATCATTTTGCTTTGGAATCGGATTCTCTTTCCCAGGCGGCAAAAAACGGAAATTTACATCGGAACTTTATGGGTTATACTTCTAAAACGACGGATTTACTTTTGGGCCTCGGAGTTTCCGCGATTTCGGATAGTTGGGATTGTTTTCACCAAAATGAGAAAATCGTTAAAAAATATCAAAAACGTATCCGGGAAGAAGGGTTTGCCACGTTTAGAGGACATAAGCTTGACGAAGAGGATTTGATACAAAGATCGTTGATTCTGCAATTATCGACGACAGGAACGGTTATAGTACCGAAGCGAATTTTGCAGGATGTGAAACTGTATTTGGCTTCTATGGAGGACGATACTTTAATTAGATGGGAAGGAAATCTTCTCTCTTTGACCGAAAAGGGTCGGCCTTTTCTTCGGAACGTTTGCACCGGTCTGGATCTCAGATTACGGAGAAAAAGCCCGGAATTGAGGGTTTTTTCAAGGTCGATTTGAAATGATCCGGTTTTGGTCAAAAAATCGTCCAAAAAAATATGAGTAAGAAATGACAGTTTTAACAAACAAAAATTGTCGCTTATCGCGGGAAGGGCATTTTGAGATTATCTTTGAAAGAATTTTTTTTAACCTTTGTGGTGTTCTTTATCGTCGTTTTTACGATTTCGGCGGAAACCGTTCTTTTGCAAGAAGGCGGGAGTTATCGCGGTAAGGTAATCACTCAAAATCAAAAAACGATTACGATTCAAACCAGAGAAGGGAAGCGGGTTATTCCCAAAAGGGAAGTTTTAAAAGTCATTTATAAAGATGTCAACGAGGCGGAGGAAGAAAATATCCGTAATCTCGAAATCCAAAAGTTGGAAGAAGAAAAACTTTCAAAACAAAAGGATCACGAGTTGAAAAAACGGCAGATGGAAGAAGAGCGTCTTAGAAAGGAAAGAGAAGCGATGGAGAAAAATCTTCCGCCTCCGCCTCCCCTTCCTCCCAAAGAACCAGAGGTTTCCCGGGCTGGGGCGCTTGCAAGATCTGCGGTACTTCCAGGTTGGGGGCAATGGGCGAGTGGAAGAAAATTTGCGGCGATTTTCTACCCTACTCTCTTTTTAGCGGCAGGTTATGCGGTTTATGAGAACAATCGCAAGTATGTAGTCACCAAAAGAGAATATGAAAATTATGGAAACCCATATACGAAGAGTTCACTCGTAATGGCCGCGTTAGGAATATCAAATCCGGATTTACCTCCGGTGATTTCCGATCCGGTTACTCTTCATATTTACAATCAGAATTTTAGCCCTTATCAGGACAAAAGGGAAGCCGTAGATAAGGCCTATAAAAATCTTCAGACTAGTATTGGGTTGTTGGCCGGAGTTTATCTGATTAACTTGGTGGATGCTTTCCTTTTCGGAGGTCAAATTTCCTCCAAGGTCGGAATCTCGAACGGGGCGACCAAAGGGTTGATTTTCGATTACAATCCAATGGCGAATTCAGGAATCTCTACTTCCGCGGCGACTCTTGAGTCCAAATACACGTTTGGATACCGGTATCAATTCTAGAAGCCGGTGAATACGCAACCGCCGGACCATATTGTTGTCGGAACGGGTTTTACAGGGCTTCTTTATGCTACCCTTGCCGTCTTAAAGGGAGAGTCTGTTCTTCTTTATGAAAAACGGGACCGTTCCGGGGGATTAATCGGGTCCGTTCCGACTCCTTTCGGGCTCGTGGAAACTGCGGCAAACGGAATATTAAATTCCTATCAGCTTGAAGAACTCGCTTCCGCACTCAACTTGGATATTCTATCCACAAGAAAGAACTCGAAAAAAAGATTTATCTGGAAGGACGGAATTCCAAAAAGAATTCCATTGTCCTTTTTAGAACTCTTACGCCTATTATACGGAGTTTTGACGGTACCTGCCGGGATTCGACGGGAGGAATCCGTTTATCAATGGGGAGTTCGTGTTCTGGGAAAGGGTACCGTGGAAAGTTTACTGGAACCGGGCTTTGCAGGAGTATATGCAGGAAATTTAAAAGACATGTCAGCCGAGCTTGTGTTGGGGAGATGGATTTCTTCGGAGGAATCTCTGTTGAAAAATATTCGAGCGGCGATTCAAAAGAAAAAAACGGAACAGAAAATACCGAAACAGAGAAGAGGGACCGTAAGTTTTCGAGGCGGCTTGGGGGAATTCCTAAACGTAATGGAAGCGAAAATCACATCGTCTCCGAATTCCAGGATATTATACTCGGAAGAATCCCCCACCTTAAACTCGCTTAGAAAAAAATATCCGAAGGCAAAAATCGTCCTCGCCTGCGGTTTAGAATCTTCTCTAAGATTATTGTCCTCTAGTTTTCCCGTTTTCAAAAGATACGAAAAAATTTGCAAAACTCTTGGAATTGTGACGGTCACTCGATTCGGCAATCAGCCGTTACTTGGTAAAAAAACTGGATTTGGAATTCTTTTTCCTCCGGATTCAGGCATACGGGCCCTGGGAGTTTTGCTGAATTCCTCCATCTTTCCGGGAAGGGTTTCCAAAGGGCATTATTCCGAGACATTTATTTTCGGAGGGGCCTTCGACGTAGACGTTGTGAGACTTAAAGAAAACGAAATCGTATCCATCTTGGAAGAAGATCGGAAAAAGATTGCAGTCCAAAACGACGAGCCTATCAATCACTACGTTACGATCTGGAAATCCGCACTTCCCGTGTACGACGCCGCACTTCTTGAATTCAACAAAGAGCTGGATCGCGGTTTGCCGCAGGGGGTTTTTGTGGAAGGAAATTTTCGATACGGGATCGGTCTAAGTTCGATTTTAGAAAGGATTTGGAATATTATGCGAAATGGAAAGGAATTTTCGCTTAGAAATTGATCGGACATTCTCCCGATTTTAGATTCGGAAAGTGCCCTCCTAACTTTTTACAGATACATTCGTTCTTTGAGGATTGAATGGATTCCAATCCGATTTTTGCCATTGCTTCGATGAATTTCGGATAAATTCCGGGAGCCGGGATTCGATGATACTCTGCAATTCCGTTATTATAGGCGATTTTTTTGAGTTGTTCTCCAATCTCTTCTAAGGTTTCCAAGTGATCGCTTACGAAACTGATCGGATATACTGCGACTCTTTTGACTCCGTTCTTTCCTAATTGCTCGAGCATCGTAATCGTATTTGGCTCCGTCCATTTCGAAGGCCCTACCCTACTTTGAAAGGACGTATGACATTTTCCTCGAAATCCTTTTTCATAAAGAAGTCGTTTTAAATTTTCGACGTTGGAATTGATTTCTTCCCTGTATCGGTCTCCTTTTTCGATCAAACGGATCGGTATACCGTGAGCGCTGAAGATCAAGTCGATCGTTTCCCAATTCGACACACCTTGAAAAGAATCGGAGTGTAAAAAATCTTTCCGGTTCAGTCTGTTTTGAAAAAAGTCCAAAATAAGATCCCGAATCGATTCTAAATAGACTTGTGAAGAATGAAATGGTGCGACCCAACCTTCGTAACTTACGGGACAGAATTTTGTCGTTTGTTCCACGAGTTTAGCCGTGCTTAAAACGGTGGATCTGGAGAAGTGTGGATATAAAGGAAGTAGAATATTTTGTTTTGTAGGAACGAGAAAATCTCGGTTTAGTTTTCTAATATCGGGATAGCCGCAGGTCATCGTGATGTTGCCTTCCCATTTTTCTCCCGTAATTTTTTCGAGGGCTTTTGCGATTGCGTTCGCCTGTTTAGAAGTTTCTGAAACAAGAGGGGAACCACCTCCAAAGCCCATTGATTTGTAGGTTTGAGCGACTTTTGGGGCCCTTTTTTTTGCGACCCATTTTCCTAGAGGCTTTCTGATCCATTCAGGAAGAGGAAGATCGAAAACAAGAGGGTCTTCAAAAAGGTCGATCAGAAATTTTTCGATTTCCGATGTATCCCGCGGACCGCCTAGATTGATTAATAAGATTCTGTTTTTCAGAAGAATATACCTTTAATAGAATTTCATAGTTCAGATTAACAAAACTACTTCAATCAACCGTTTCTATGAAATAGAAACCGATAGAAAATTAATTTTTTGGACAACTCTAATATAAAAATCCCGTTAGGGATAACTCTACGTTCCATTCTTTTAGATTCATATAATTCTTATAATGACCTAAATATTGAGAGAGAATGTCGTTGTTATTTAATCCGCCTTTTGTCGAAAAATGACCGTCTCCAAAAAGTCTGTGTTCGTTGAGTTTTAGAAACGTTAGATAATTACCGAAAATTCTTCCCACTCCTAAGTTGAAATCGATTCCGAAACCGGAAAGATCTCCGATAAAGTTAAGAGATCTTTGATAATGGAAGTCTCGAAAGTGCCCCGTCCAGAAAATGCCGGACAATGAGGTTTCGAAAAGCCATTCTTTGTTTGAGTATCTATAACCGAGACCTAACGGAAATTCGTAGGTCGAATACGAAAGACTTAGACCCAAACCGATTCTGTTCAAAAAAACAGGGTTTGAGTCAAAAAATTGAAATACGTCGTAGAGAACATATTTCATAAACGTATACTGAAAGCCACCTGTGAGATACATTCCTTTGCCTTCTTTTCGAAAGTCCGAATCACTATCTCCAAAGTATCTTCTCAAAATGAGAGATTGCCTGTTTTGTATCATCGATAGCCGGCCTTTCCCGTCTGCAAAGTTGCGGGATCCGATAAACGTGTAAGGAGTATCATAGTATGAAAGTTCTCTGGTTGATATTTTGGTTCCTCTTTCGACCGTGGGATCGCCTAGGAAAAAATCCTCGTCTCTTCCCTCTCCCGCATTTACATAACGTCCGGTGGTTTTTAGGTTTAGATCGGCCTCCCATTTTTGCCAGCGAAGAGTGAATCCGAGTCCACCATAATTAAAATCCCTTGCGTATGTGATTCTTGACCCTCCTCGTAGGCCTGAAAGATTCGGGTATTTGGTGCCAGTTTCAAAAATATTATCCCCGCCGTTTCGTCCCGCGAGTATCGTAAAGGAGGACTGTTGGAGCAGTTTTTTAAAAAATGTCTCCTCTGTTGCAGCCTGTTTTTCTTTTTCCTGAAATGACTTCGGCGATTCTTCAGGGATTGGGAGAGAGGCCTGTGCGTAGATCGAACCGATCTGTAAAAGGGGAGTGATAAAAATTAAGGAAATCTTGAGTATATGTTTTTGTATTTTCATGAACTTACTTTTGTTTTTTAGTTGGGACCGAGGCTTTCGGGGTGCAATCGTTTCACCCCGAATAGTACTAAGAAATCAAGACAGATTAACCGCCCTACCCTCCCTACGCAATTCAGTTTTTAACGTTGCGAAATCGATGGGACATAGTATTGATTTGACAATGTGATTGTGTTTGTGCGATCCTGGCCCCGAGACTTTTTTTCATGAGTTCCAAAACTCTAACAACCCGGCAGATTTTAGAGGAGTTCGAAATTTTCTCCGAGGAAGAATTTTTGTCCAAGGTAAGGGAATGGAAGATTCCGGCTTCAGGGAAAGGAAAATTCGAACGTGAAGTAATAGAAAAATATTTTCAAAAAAACGATAAACACGTTTATGATTCCGCGATTATCGCCGTTTCCAATCAAAAGGGCGGAGAAGGTAAAACCACCGTTTCCGTTTGTTTGGCCGAAGCTCTTTCTAAATCGGCTCCTGTGCTTCTTGTGGATTGGGACGCACAAGCGAACATCACTCAGCTGTTTTTCGGCTCTGTGGAAAGATCGGTTTTTCATTCCCTGGGTTACAGGGGCGAAGAGCCTATACCTGCAAAAGACCTATTGGTTCAACTCGCGCCGGGTTTGGATCTTTTGCCTTCTTCCATTCATCTCGCAAACTTTACGACTCCGTATGAAAGGGACGACTTCGAACTTTTAAAAGATGCACTTAAGCCGATTCGCTCCACGTATAAATATATCATCATCGATTGTCCTCCGTCCCTTGGATTGATTTTAGAGAACGCATTGATTGCGGCCGATCACGTTCTGATTCCGATTCAGACTCGTGCTTTTAGCGTTCAAGGTTTGAAGGATCTGCACTCCACGATTCTAAAAATAAAAAAGAAAGCGAATCCGTCTCTCAATCTTTTGGGGGCCGTTCTCAATCAATACGAAGACGCCCGCGCACTCGCGGGATTGGCGGATGCAATCCGAAAATATTTCGAAGTTTTCGATACCGTTGTTTACAGGAGAGAATCGATTCCCCAGGCCCAAGCCAAGAAAAAACTCTTGGGGGAATACGATAGCAAGGTTATGCAGATGTTTTCTTCTTTGGCGGATGAATTGATGGAGAGGATTTCAAATGGCTAAACGTTCGGATTTTGCAGGTATGGACCTTCTTACTGCCTTCGGAGAAAAAGAATCCTCAAGCTCGGAAATACAAGTTTCGGATATAGTTCCAAATCCATCTCAACCACGCGTGTTTGGAAAAGAGGAAGTTTCCGATCTCGTAGAATCCATGAAACGTTTAGGTTTGATCGAACCTATCGTAGTAAGGAAACAGGGAAAAAAATATCAGATTGTGGCGGGAGAAAGAAGGTTTCAAGCGGCTAAGGTTCTCAAGTGGAATACGATTACGGCAATCGAAACTTCCGCATCGGAAGATAGATGTTTTGAAATGGCACTTGCCGAAAATGAGAAACGTAAAAGCCTGAATCCTTGGGAAGTCGGCCGTGCAATTCAGTTTTTAAGAAAAGAAAAAAGAAAAACCGCCGAAGAGGTTTCCAAGGTTTTAGGTTTTACCGAAAGATACGTGAAGCAGCTGAGTTCGATTGCGAGGCTTGATCAAAAGTCGGTGCAGGATTTGATTCGATCCGGGAAGGATCCTTCCGTAAAAAACCTGGAAGCACTTTTAAAACAAAAAGAAGGCAGGGGGGGTGAAATGATTTCATCCCGAAAATCGATTCCGACGAAAATGACCATTCAGTTAGTGGGACTTACTTTGCAGCAGAGAGAAAAATTCCTAAGGGAACTTTCTTCTCTGAAAAAAAAATATGGAATTAAAAACTGATACGGCTTTTAAACGGAAAAAATATATGAAATTCGTTGTTATAGCAGGTCCACATCGTAAGGTTTCTCAGTCAGCCAAGGTCGCAAATTGGATGGGAAATCGTCTTGAGATGTTTGGTCATCAGACTTGGATTCTCGATCTCGGTAAACATAGGCTTCCGATATGGGACGATACTTTTTGGGACGGGGGAGATGATTGGGATCGGATTTGGGGACCGATCGAATCCGAACTTAAAAGTGCCGACGCTTTTATTTTTGTAACGCCGGAATATTCCGGAATGGCTTCTCCTGGTTTGAAAAATTTTCTTCTTTATTGTAATTCGACTTTACTCGGCCATAAGCCGGTTTTAATAAGCGCCGTTTCCGCTAGCAGAGGTGGCGCGTATCCGATCGCCGAACTTAGAATGAGCAGTTATAAGAACACGAAACTTTGTTATATTCCGGAGCATATCATAGTTCGGGACGTAGAACACGTTCTAAACGCTCCTGAGTCCGTCAGTAAAGAAGATTCTTATATCCGAAATCGGATCGACTTCGCCCTTAAGATTCTCGTGAGTTACGGAGAGGCCTTGAAAACCGTTCGTGATTCCGGTGTGACGGTTAAAAAAGAATTCTTAAACGGGATGTGAGGCGGGTTGATAAGGGTACATTTGGTGTTTGTCCTTTGTAAACCGTTTCTTGTCAAATTAGAGGAATAGTCAGACAAAAATCAGAGTTGAATCCGCTACTTATCGTAACTAATCTGCAAGTTGAGTTGGAATCATAAGGATCAAAAACTGGTATTAGAGTTGCCCAAAAAATTAATTTTCTATCTGTTTTATGGAAACGGTTGATTGAAGTGGTTTTGTTAACCTGAATTATGGAATTTTTTAAGTGTTCCAGCAGACTGGAACTTATTACTTGCAAAAGGTATGATTTTCTGATAGAAAAACCACCGGAGTTTTTCCGCTCTTCGCTCTCGCTTTGTGATCTGTAGAGGGCAATGCGACTTTAGCTTTCCGCTCAAAATGCGGGTGGGTGTCTGTTTCACGGAATAGATCTAAGTCATTATAGGGTTGACTATAATAGAGAGCATTATACTTCAAGTTCAGAAGCGATCGATCTGCTACCGGCTTTCTTGACTCCGTCGATTCAAGAATATCATATTTGGAGCGGACTTATGTTCAAGAATTATACTAATCTGACGTGAATTCGACATGCCAAATGCAAAAACGATTGTAGTGGAAATTCCGAAGGAATTGGAACATTATACTGAGATCCTGAGTGGGCAGCATTTTAGTTGAGAAGCTCAGACGAAATGCTTTTACGAAAGCGTTTCAGGTTGTAAGCCATTTTAATTATGAAGTTTTTGGGCGATTCGCCAAGATTTTCTTATATCGAATGATCCGCCCTAAAACTGTCTTCTGTAGGAGCCGGCATTACCTGCGACGTTGTGATCAGTTCTCTGAATGTGGAAGCTCCGGCGGTTTATTACGAACTTATCGAATGTAAGTAAAACCGATTTTCATAATTTTTTGGGACAGGTTCTTAGTTTTTAAAATCGAATGTGTTGAAAAATATAACGTATCAATTTCGATAAAAATAACCAAATCAAAAGGGGGATCGCGATATTAATAAATCCGACAATTAAAATAAGAGGCCAGGCGAAATTTGTCCCCCAATAAAAAGGGTCCCAGGCGTGCATCCAATGGATGAGTATTGGATGGAGTAAAAAAATTCCCATGCTGTTTTCCCCAACAAAGGCAAAAACGGAAATAAATCGTTTATGTCTCTTTTGTTTCTGAGAACCTTCCGCCCAAAGAAAAAGAAAAACAAACATCGCGAGTGGATAAAAGATGAGGTGATTAGAAGAATCGAATTTCCAGAGATATCCTACGATGCCTAAGACGACTAAATACAGAAAAATTCCACATAAGAGGATTGTTTTGAAAGAGTAGGGGAACGAAGCGGATTTAATTTCTTCGGCAAGTCGTAAAAAACTTTTTGGTTCTTTAAACCATTGTTCAGCTAACAATCCGAAGGTGAAGAAAAAAAGAAAACCCGTCGGTAGGATGGGTTCGATCGATTTTAAGAAGGGAGTTTCAAAGTAACGGAAAATATGGTTCGATAAAAAATTCAGGATAAGAGCCGAGAAAAAAAAGATTAAGGTTACTTTTTTGGAGTCGGACTTAAGTAGGATTCGTTTGAGGAAAGGAAACATAAGATATAAGGAAACTAAGAGAGGAACGAAATAATAGGGAGCGCACCAGGATCCGAAAAGAATTCCGTTTAAATATTCAGTTATACTAGGAAGGCTCTGTAGTTTTATGCAGGCGGCCAAAAAACTGACACCCAGATATGGAATCAAAAGGGAAAAGATCTTAGGCTTCCAATAATCAGTCCAGTTCGTGAACTTTAAAAAAATTCCGGAAGAAAGAACGAAAGCCGGAACTCCGAATCGGAATAAATTCGAAAGAGCCAGTGTCAGTGCGGAAGCGTTTTCTCTCGGACCAAAATACTGGTAATACGAATTCACGTGGATGAAAACGATTCCGGTGATGGCGAGTCCTCGAATGAAATCCACAGATTTGCTTCTGATTCCCGAAGTTTCTTTTTTTGGGTAGGAAAGAAGGATTTGAGAAGGTGTGTCGGAAAGAGTACAGACCAGAATTAGTATACAAAGTCCGAATATATCTATTATTAATGAAAGGTTTGAAATCATAAAAAGAATATGCTTTTTCGGTAGTGGAATTAGTATTCATTTGTCTATAGATGATTTTTTGATAAAGAAAGAAATCTTTTTAGGTCGGTTTAATAAATGAATAAAATGGAGATCCCTGCCGGAGGAATCGTTTTTAAAGAAGGCGAGATGAATAACGCGATGTATGTGATTCTTTCCGGTTCTGTAGAAGTTTTTTTTACGCGAAAAAATATCGTCCAGCGTCTTGCCGTGATGAATAAAGGAGATTTTTTTGGAGAAATGGCGTTGTTTCGTGCAAGGCCGAGGACTGCGACCGCAAAAGCGATTTTGGATTGCCAGCTTGCAGTCATCGAGAGTAAACAACAGCTTGAGAAGTTCCTAATCAAAAATCCGGATTTTTCCGCCAAAATGGTTCGAATACTTGCCGATCGTTTGGCAAACACCGATGAGCTTTTCGGCTCGACACTGGAAGAATTTTGCGAGTAAGTGCGTAAGATTTTAAAGATGCCATCTTCGTTTATTGTTTCTTCTATTTCTGTAAAATGTAAAATGGAATGATCGCATAAAGTGATTGAAAAATCGGAAATATAAGCAAGAGGAGCGAAAATGAAAGGTGAAGGTGGGTTTGAAATAAATTGGATTTTTCTTGAAATTAATGTTTGAAGTAAGTTATAATTTGCATTCAATTGTTTCGTATGAAAAATGTACTTATCACCGGTGCAAGTTCGGGTATTGGAAAAGAATTAGCAAGGCTTTATGCGGAGGCGGGAGCCAACGTAGCGTTGACTGCAAGAAGAAAGGATTCTCTTAAAAAAATTGCCGACGAACTGAAATCTTCCGGTGCAAAAGGTAAAATTTTATTTGCTTCTTTGGACGTTTCCGACACGGATCAGAATTTTAAAGTCATTCCCAAGTTGGCAAAGGAGCTTGGAGGTTTGGATTTGATCGTTTTAAATGCCGGGATCTCAACCACTGCTTCGTTCGGAGGCAGAAGTTTTGAAGCCGATCGTGCGGTGATTGAAACTAATTTGATCGGAGCGATGGCAGGTGTAGAGGCGGCCTTGCCTATTTTTCAAAAACAAAAATCGGGACAAATCGCTGCGATTTCTTCGGTAGCTTCTTTTAGAGGTCTTCCCGGTTCTGCAAGTTATTCTTCCTCGAAAGCGGGACTTTCCACCTATATGGAAGCTCTTCGAGGAGAAGTGCGACGATATGGGGTTTCGGTAACGGTGATTCATCCCGGATTTATAGATACTCCAATCAACAATCAAATGAAATCTCGTCCGTTTGTAGTTCCGGTGGAAAAAGGCGCTCGGAAAATATATAAAAGAATTGAAAACAAAGTTTTATCAGCTACAGTTCCTTGGTTCCCATGGGTTTTCCTTGGTTATTTTATGAAACGAATTCCCGAGTTTTTATGGTCGAAGATCGGTCTGAAATAGAATTACCTTTTGAAAAACAAAACCGAAAAGGGAAACAGTCGATTCGGGTTTTGTTTGTTTGCCTCGGAAATATTTGTAGATCTCCTGCAGCGGAAGGAGCCTTTCTGGATTTGATCCAGAAAAGAAATTTGGAATCTTCCTTTTTCGTGGATTCGTGCGGAACGTCCAGGTATCATATCGGGGAACTTCCGGATCCCAGGACTAGGCAAGCCGCACGTAAAAGAGGGATCGAACTTACCCACAAGGCGAGGCAATTTCGAAAAGAAGATTTTAGGGATTTCGATTACATCCTTACGATGGATAAGTCGAATCAGAAAGATGTTTTGTATCTTGCTTCTTCGGACGAAGAAAGGAAAAAGGTGCAATTGTTTCGGTTTTTTCAAAAAGATTCCAAAAAAGACTTCGAAGTTCCCGACCCATATTATGGTACTTTAAAAGACTTTGACGAAGTGCAAAATATCGTCTCTGAGGCAGCGGAAGACTTTCTTGATTTTCTTCTCTCTAAAAAACTGGATTTAAAAACTTAATCTGGGAGGAAATTCCTCACAAATGAGTGAAACCAGGAAAAGAAAAATAGTCGTCGTCGGCGCAGGGTTTGGGGGTTTACAAGTCATTAAAAAACTTTCCCAAAATAACAATCTCGATATCACGGTGATCGATAAAAAGAATCATCATCTATTTCAACCCCTTCTTTATCAGGTCGCGACCGCGGTTTTAAGTCCTGCGGATATTGCGATTCCAATCCGTTCTTTAGTAGGGGAGAGGTTGAATGTGACTGTGGTTTTAGGAGAGGCAACCAAAGTCGATCTTGCGACAAAAACAGTTTATTATCAAAATACTTCAACAAATTATGATTATCTAATTTTGTCGGCTGGGGCTAAGTCTAGTTATTTCGGAAACGATCACTGGGAGAAATATACGATCGGTCTGAAAAATCTAAAGGACGCTTTGAGGATCCGTCATAAACTTTTAATTTCCTTCGAAAAAGCCGAACTTTCGGGAGACCCTGAGGTTGTTAAAGCTCTCTTGAATTACGTAATCATCGGTGGAGGACCGACCGGGGTAGAATTGGCAGGTTCCATCGCAGAACTTTCCCATCAGATCATTCGGGACGAATTTCATACGATCGATCCTGCCTTGTCCAAAATTACTTTAATCGAGGCCGCTCCTAGATTACTTACGACCTTCGACCCTTCTTTGGGGGAATTTACTAAAAAACGGTTGGAGAGTAGGGGAGTGGAAGTTTTGACCGGAACCCGAGTCATTGATATCAACGAGCGCGGGGTTCAGCTCGAAGAAAAGATGATTACAACCCAGACTGTGATCTGGGCTGCGGGAGTTCAGGCTAATACGATCGCATCCACGTTAGGCGTAACCTTGGATCGAGGCGGTAGGGTTATCGTGGATGAGTTCTGTAACATAGAAGGTCATCCGGAGGTTTTTGTGATTGGCGACATCGCCAATTATTCCAAAGGTCTGGAGCATCCTTTACCCGGGGTTTCTCCCGTTGCGATGCAACAAGGCCGTTATGTCGCTGCGCTTATTCAGGGGGACTTGAAGAACAAAAAGCGTAAATCTTTTCGTTACGTTGATAAAGGGTCTATGGCTACGATTGGTAGAACGGACGCGGTGGCGCAAATGGGAGTTCTGAGAATGAGAGGTCTATTCGGTTGGTTTGCCTGGCTTTTCGTTCATTTGTTCTATCAAGTTGGGTTTAAAAATAAGGTGACGATTCTCATCACATGGGTTTGGTCTTATATCGCTTTTCGCGCGGAGGCGAGGGTGATTCAGGACGAGATCAGCGCGGACAACGGTTGAATATGAGCCTTGCGGGCACCGTTTCAAATTTTACTACATCTCAATCGAAACGGAAAATGAAAGGTTGTCAATTTTCAGTTTCACGCCGACTAAAACTTTCGGACAATAGAATCAAATTTTCTAATATTCTTTGCACGGGAAAAAGATTGTTAACCGATCAATTTGAGTTCCGTTATTTTTGCGATCTTGGAGAATATTTTATCTTCGGTGATAAGATGGCCGTTCAATTCCAGAGCACATTGGCAGATGTGTGCGTCTGCGATCGAAACGGGCAGACCTTTGGAATAAAGTTTGGATCGTAGTAGTCCCGTTTTAAACCAGGATTCGATTTCATTTCCGCAGAGAGGTAAATCTTTGAAAAAATCCTTCATCAGAAATTGGTCCGATTTGGAACGAATTCCGCTTAGAAGTTCCGCGGCAACGATCGGAGAAAGATACGCTCTTCCTTCTTTGATGGCGTCGTCTATGGTTTCATTTCCGACTTTGAAGTAACTGATAAAACTGGAAGTATCAATGACGAGCGCGCTCACGGCTCGTATCCAGATCGATTTTGATTTTTCCTTTGAGTTTTTGGGCTTTGTCGTAAGCTCTGCTTCTTTTGAGTAGTTCAAGCCCCATCACGATCGTTTCGGTAATACCCTTTCCCGTGACGAGTCTGGCTTCTCTTAAGAGATTTTCGGGAAGATTTGCTGTGATCCGTTTGTCGTGCGTTTGAGCGATCATACTTAGATCTGTATCGGGATACAGACGAATGTCAATTAAAATCAAGTTTATAAAAATCGAAATGTTTGATAAACCAATCCTTTCCGTGATTTTTGTTTTTTTCGATACAGGAAAGGGGGAAGTGTGCTATGTGGAAGGATGCAACGGAATGTTTTCTTTCCCTTGAAAAAATTCTTGAATCCCTCTTTCTTATGTCGAGAATGCTCTGTAACATGAATCCTTCGTTCTGGACAGGCAAAACCGTCGTAGTGACCGGAGGTTCTTCCGGTATTGGAGAAGCCGTCCTCGGCGCTCTTTCTCGTATCCGTTGTAATCTTCTCAATCTTTCCAGAACCCAGCCTGAACTTTTAAAACGAAAAAGTAGCCTTCCTGCAAATCTGATTCATATTCCGACCGACTTGAGTTCGGAAAAGGAAATCGATAAGGCAGTCAAAAAAATTTCCAAGGACTATCGGGGTATAGACGTTCTTTTTGCAAATGCGGGAGTGACTACACATTCCCGTTTTGACGGAACGAGAATCGAAACCTTTCGCAGGACGTTCGATATCAATTTTTTCGGTCCTATCTATCTTATCCAAAGATTGCTTCCGCAGATTAAACTAGCCAGAGGTTCCGTGGTCGCGACCTCCACCGTGAGCGGTCTTTATGGAATTCCGGGAAGAAGCGCGTATTCTTCCTCTAAGTCCGCACTTCACGCAGCTTTGGAGGCGGCAAGAATAGAACTTTCGGAAGAAGGGTTGTCGTTTATCATTTTTTGCCCTCCTTATACAAAGACGAAACTTCGAACATCCGGTTTGGACGGAGACGGTAACGTTTTGAAAGAAGATCACTATTCCAGTAAGAGGATCAAATCTCCACAAGAGGTTGCGTCTAAGATGATCGATTCGGTGGAGGATCCAGAATCGAGACTGGTCATCATGGATAGTTCCGGATTCTTTTTGAAATGGTTGCGTAATATTGCTCCTGCTTTTTTGGAGCGAACTTTATTCAAAAAACTTTATAAAGATTTTCACTAAAAGGAAAGCATGGAAACTAGAAGCGTTGTAAAAGAATTTCAGTTCGACTATCCTCTGATGAGAGTTTGGAATGCGGTCACCGTAAACGAAGAACTGGTCCATTGGCTTGCGGATAAGGTCACTGGCCGTCCTAAGGAAGGCGCTAACTTTGCTTGGACGTGGAAGCTCGGTATGGAAGGGGATCTAACGACGAACGGAATTTATAAAAAGATAATTCCTTTGAAAGAGTTAGTATTGCTTTGGCAAGATCATCCTGCGGGTAATATTGAGTTGAAATTGGAATTTCATTCTTTGAGCGAGAATTCTTCCAAGTTGGTTGTAACGAATTCGGGCTATCCTGTAAGCGAGAAGTATGACGTGTGGGTCGAAGCCGCTTCGGAAGGATGGGACGAAGAAGGAAAACATTTGAAAGATTATCTTAAAAAATCTTGAACGTGTAAGGCCTCTAAAAAAAGATGGTAAAATGAACCTATAGGAAAAGGTGATTTTTACCTGTGCAACTACCTGAATTAGAGACTTACTTTCAAACCCTCACAGACCTCACCGATACGATAGCCGTCGTTAATTCTCCTTACGAATCGGACTTCGACCATGATATCGGACAGTTAGAACAATATTTCACAGACATCGCTTCCAGACCTTGGGAAGTTTCGAAGAGGGATTACTTCAATCTTTTTTCCAGTCACTTTACGTTTCATACGAAGATTGTGGAAGAAATCATTTTTGAAGCAAGGCGAGTTCTAATGCCTGAAAGAAGAGTCTATGT
Source organism: Leptospira borgpetersenii serovar Javanica (assembly GCF_003046425.1). Lineage (GTDB taxonomy): Bacteria > Spirochaetota > Leptospiria > Leptospirales > Leptospiraceae > Leptospira > Leptospira borgpetersenii. The sequence goes on along the minus strand of NZ_QAJG01000011.1, from coordinate 50,322 downwards.
TAAACGTTTAGTCGCTTATCATAAACACGCGGAAGAATGGTTTGCGGAGTTACAAAGAAAGCGCAAACAGTTCTCTCAAAAAGACATGGTAATAGCCTGATTTCATTTGACAATCTTCTACTTCTCAAAGAACCTGAGTCGGTGTTTTTACCGACTCTTTCTTTTCTTATCACAAATTTCGAAAATCAAATTCTCTCTTATACGAACATCCAAAGTTTTCATGTCGTTTTTTGTCTCTGTAGGAATTCCCACAACGAATGACTTTTGATCTGCGGAAATACGGTTTTATAATGGAGAAAATTCTCCCGAGTCTTTTTTTCCGATCATTCTTTAGAAAACAAGATGCCGAGATATTGCGAACGGTTTTTCCCAAATGTAGATGGGATCGATTGTTTTTGAAGAAGATTTTCGTACGAGCGACGGCTCAAACGCTTGTGATGATTTAGATATGTTAAAAGTGTTGTATTCGGTGAGATGTTTTTGTGATGTGAGAATTTCTAGATGATTGCGTTTTTTTGTAAAACATATTCTTTTCTCTCGCTGAAATGTGGGAACTCCTCATTTTTGGAAAAGACTCGTTCGGTGCGGGAGTTCGCACAGTTCTTGTATATCGGAAGAAGTCGGAATTTATATTTAAACGATTCGTATAAGATCCCGTCGAGCGCCCATAGAAGCGAGATTTTAGTTTCCAGTTTGATCTTTCTGATAAAGCAGAAAACTAAAGTCGCGTTTGCTCCTTAAGGGTCGCTCTGCGGGTTTTGGGACGTGCCGTAAATTGAAATTTTAATTGAGTATTGGGAGAATTTCTTGAAGTCCAAACCATTTCTTTGGTATCCCGTCCTTCTCTTTTTGGCGATATTTCTATTCGATAAAATTTTCTTTTTGGATAAAGTCAGGGATTACGTAAAACAGGAATTTACTTATATCTACTATGATGTAAAAAAGGAACTTCTTCGGGAGATTGTTTCCAAATACGGTGGGGAATATTCCAAAAACCCCGAAAAAAAGAAAAAGCTTATGATCCTTATGGGATCTTCTCGGATGCTCTACTTTCAAAACTCGGATCTTCAGGCCTTTTATCCGGATTGGGATATTTATAATCTTTCTTCCGCGGTGACGACTCCCGCCTATTATCTTTATTTTTTAGAGGGACTTGCAAACGGCGGGGTGAATCCCGACTTGATCGTAATCGAGAGCGATCCGTTCCAATTCAATAAAAACAGTACTACATTCAAAAAATCAAATTTGGCGAACAGCTTCGATCCGATCTTTATTTTGAAATATGCTTGGACTTTGGGAAAAGAGAACGTGAATTATTACTTTGCGAATTTTCTTTTCGGTGTAAGTTACAACAAACCTTATATTGGAAATGTAATCAAACGTTTGAAGAACGAGAATTTCGAGATCGGCGAATTGCTTAAAACGATGACGATCGCCACTTTGAAAACCGACAAGGGGAATGCCATTTCTCCTGCGGGAGCTTATGTGGAGAAGGATTTCGGCAAAATTCAAGAATCCGCCCATAAAACGGTCGGTTGGATTTATCCTTCTTACGCTCCTTCGCCGATGCAGTATGAGTTTTATCAAAAAATTCTAAACTTACTTCTGGAAAAAAAATGGAGAGCCTTGTTCGTAAAACCAAGCGCTTCGGCTCCGATGGAAAAGGTTTTGAACGAGCTGAATGTTCTTGAGCCCTGGTTCCGAATCGTAAAACCGATGCACGAAAAATCGGGTATTCCTTTGTTGGATATGAGTAAGGATCCTTACTATGCTTGCAATACTTATGCGGATAGCGGTCATATTTCCTTGGATTGTTATCGTCCCTTCATTCGATTCATCCTACTTCACTACTATCTGGATCGAAAGTAAGTCAAAAGCACTTCTATAATGGATTTTTCATAGGACGATCGTTTCGAAAACGGTGATTTCGTCTAGAAATTCGATTTTAGAATCCGCATCTTAGATTTTATAGATGTGCCTTTGATGTAATTCATCTCAAAAAAAATCAAGCGTCTACCTGCTTGATGTCAAACTGCATTTTTTGCTTCGATCAATAAATTGATAAACTTTTTAAAAAATCTTCTAGGATTGATTCTGCGTTTTTGCGAATTATATCAAAACGTTATGATCGAACGTGTAAGCTCACATCTGGTTGTGATTTCGGAATTTCTTGACTTTTAAATTCGGCCTCTTAACGTTTGTGGGAAGTTTGTCAACTTTCAAGGAATAATTATGAAACAACTTTGTTTAGCTCTTATCACGACTGCGGCCGTTTCTTGTTCTACGATTCCAGGCGTGGAAAATAAAGGAAAGGATCAGGAAATTCAAATTTTACCTCCTAATATCCGTGTGGAAAAATATAAGGAAACCTTCAATATGAAAGCCGAAGGTCCCGTAGTTACGGATTGTAGTGGTAAACCCTGTACTCCGGAACAACTAGATGGATTGAAGCCGGATCAGATTAAAAAATTCAAAAAGAACGGGGTCTGGAAGGAATATCAGGAGAAAGAGGACTCTTCCACGAAAAAGAAAGTTAGCATTCTCATTAGAACGGGAGAATACAAGGACGATAAAAGGGAAGGTTCTTGGAAAACTCTTTACGAAACGGGAGAAGTTCTACGTGACACTCCTTATGTGGCTGGTGTGAAAGAAGGTGAAGAAAAGAAATTTAAAAGAGATGGAACTCAGACTGAAAGTACTAGTTACAAAGCGGATAAGAAAAATGGACCTTATTGGAAAAAAAACAATCAAGGTTTAATGGACGAGGAAGGTTCTTATAAGGACGATCAAAAGGACGGCCTTTGGACCGAGTACTACGCGGAGCCTGGACAAAACGGAGCTAAGAAAAAAATTTCCAATTATTCCAACGGGCAGAAACAGGGCGCTGAAACTTCCTATCACAAAGACGGGAGTACGGTTCAGAGCGAAGGCTCTTACAAGGATGATCTGAAAACCGGAACCTGGAAGACCTATTACGACAATGGCGCCATCCAAATGGAAGGCGGTTATAAACCGAAGTTGGAGCCGGGAACTGAAAAGGAAAAAGATCCAAAAGAGAAAAAAGCGCTCCGTTCCGGTTATTGGAAAGAATATTATAAAAATGGAAATATCTTTGCCGAAGGTCAGAGAGAACATACTCGCAAGGGAGTTTGGAAGTTCAACTGGAGCAACGGGAATCCCGCTTATAAGGGCGAGATGATGAACGAGTTCATGATGTCTTCCGCAGAAGCATATAACAAAGAAGGACAGTTGATCGGAAAAGGCAAACTTCAGTTTTCGATTATGAATATAGACGAGGCCACGAACGAACTTAAGGCGAGTTATAAACCTGATATTCCTTTCACGTTTTACAAAAACGGTAAAAAACATTTCGAAATTTTGAGCGAATCGAAAGCGATAGAATACGACGACAACGGTTCTAAAATCGGAGAAGGTGCGATCATGGTGGGTACGAATCGAAAGAACGGTTGTTGGACGACCGCTTCCGGTAAAATGTTTTACATAAATGGAAACGAAAACAAAAGAATGGGAGAAATGGAAAGTCCTCCTTGTAAGTAACGTGAGGTCAATGCAATGTAGATGCGAAAGGGATTATTATGTTACGATCCATAGCGAGCGGCGTTTTAGTTTCAGCGCCGTCCAGCCTTTGCAAGCGAAGGCTGGATTCGTCCAAACTTTCTTACAGCGTGTCCCCAAACCCCAGTTTACTTTGTTAGAAAGATCAAGCTGCAAGGTTCTGTCCCAGTTTTGGGACAGAACCTTATATTGAATTTACGTTAAATTGTTCAGGAAAAACAAACGTAGATTTTAGGAATTAGGGATCGAAGTTCAGGACTTTACACTGTAAGGATCTCGAAAATACTTTATTTTTGTTTAAAATGTCGATTCCGAACATTCTAGAATATTTTTGAGATAACTTATCATTCCTAAAATCTTGAATGTTATTTCCATTAGATGACCTCTATAAATATAAAATCCGAAAATCGAGGTCTTAAATCGAATTTTTATATAAGAACCCGTCGAGCGCCCATAGAAGCGAGACGTTGAGTTTCTTCGAGCGCCCATAGAAGCGAGACGCTTTTAGTTACCAGCTTAATCCTTCTAATAAAGCAGAAAACTAAAGTGCGTCACTCTTCTAAGGATTCCTCTTCCGCAGGTTTTGAGACGCGCTGTAAGTCGTCGTTTTAGAGGTAGTCAATTCGTTTTGTAAAGAAGTCTCTATCATTGAAAGCCGATCGATTTATGAGACAGGAATATATTCAAATTATTTGATATATTGGAAATTTTATTTTCGTCGGGAATGTTTCTGTGGTATTAGGTCTTCATTTTCCGGTTTTTATTTTCGAAGTAAGTCTTTTTTCAAATCCGCCGATAATATTGTATGAGCATTGAAAATTCTTCCCGATCTTTTTGGAGACGGGATCTGACGATTTTTATTCCCACGGCGATTTTGTTTTTTATTCTCGGTTTTTTTCTGAGAACGTGCGGCTCGAATATCCAAAGAACTGCAAAAGTGACTTATAGTGGATCTTTTACACAAGGTGTTCTTATTTCGATCGATTCAAAAGTTCTCAAGATCACGGATCAGGAAATTCCGACGGATCTGGTTGAAAAGATAGAATTTTTACCGGAAGAAAAATCTTCCGACTCCACCGAGCTTTCCGCAAACGATAAACTTTTCGTGGGAACATACCAGTTGAATGTAGGTCCTCACAAAGGTACTCTTCAATTTTTCGGCGGAAAAAATGGAAAGCTCTACGGAGTTTTAAGATTTTCGAATTGGGGAAAAGGAAAGCCGGAATTTCTCAGTGGAGTTTTCACGAAAGGGAACCAAATCCAATTCGTCCGGTCTTGCGCCGGCATAAAGTGTTCGGAGATCGGGAGTAACGTTCCGTTTTCTCAAAAATACACAGGCGTTTTAGAAGGTCGCTCCATCAGCGGAACATACCGAGGTAATAATAGTTCCGGAAATTGGGATGCAAAGCGGTGACTTTGTAGAAAGAGATAAAGTGTGTTCCGACAAATACACGAAAGGAATATCTTTTTAATTTGTAAGAATCCCCTTGGCTTCAAGAACGGTACTGCCTGTTTTTGTCCGTAAAAACCGGGAAGGTTTGCGTCCAACATAGAATTGCTAAAGTATAATAATTCAAGTCCGGGTAAGATGGGCAGTATTTTAGAAGCATACTGTAAGTGCCCGAGTATCGAGAAACTTCTCGTCGCCTTTTTTAGAAAGGTTTTGTTCCATTGTAGTTTACATTTTCTACAATCACAAATTTTTTTGGGTTTTGTTCTCCTATTTCCACAAACGATTGAGATCGTCTACTTTAACTACTCGGGATGCATGAACGTCGCGCTGTAATGGACTTATTTAGGGTTAAAATGTTTGATCTTCTTCAAAAAAATCAGTCATTCCGGACTAAGCGTAATTTTATGAGTACTTCTGCATCTTTACAAAATCCCCCGTTGATTTTGGATATCTTTTATGCGTAAATCGCTAGAGTTTATTTTAAATCCTGGTTGAGCAGCGCCAATAGAAGCGAGACGCTTTCGTTTCCTTCGTGGTCGACAGAGCGATTCGCAAGTTGGATTGAAATAGTAAGGATCAAAAAACGTACATTTTTTCAAGTGTTCCGACAATAACTAGTCTTTTTACTTGCAAAAAGTATGATTTTATGATAAAGAAAAATCTCCCGAGTCTTTCCACCACCTCGCTTTTCGACCCTTAGGGAGCAATACGGCTGAGTTTCCCCTCCACCCAAAGAAACTCAATGTGTCCTCTGAAGAACTCAATGCAGAGTTTTCCTATGGGTTGCTCTGCAGGGTGGGGCCGTGTCTGTTTCACGGAGGATTGTCGGGAGAGATCCAAACTCAGAACTATCTTACGTCCAAGAATCAGATCGGCGTGAACTCAGGCGTCTCGCTTTTATTGGCGCCCGACGGGATTTGGGACGCGCGGTAAACTACCTAAGGGACGCAATTTGTGGGAACTTATAGATTTTTGTGAAAGGTTCACGATGATATTTCTACAGAAGTTTTGGGACAAGTTCTAATGATTCCAAACTCTTTTAGAAATGAAGGTCAAATCCAATCAATAAGGTCTTCTTGTCCGATCGGTCTGAATTCGCTTGAAGCGGATCGTGGGTTGTCGAATTCTTACCCTATGGAAAAAGATCCACTTTCCGCAGAAGACGTCGAGTTTGCCAGAATCAAGTTGGAAACTCTTAAAAAAGAATTGGAAAAAGAAATTACCGGGCAAAACGAAGTTATCCGAAACGTTATAGTCTGTCTCATCTGTCAAGGTCATGTCCTTTTAGAGGGAATGCCCGGACTTGCAAAAACATTACTCGCAAGGTCACTTGCAAGGACATTGGATTTGGATTTTAAAAGAATTCAGTTTACTCCCGATCTTTTACCGGCGGATCTTGTCGGAACAGTCGTATTCAATCCAAAAACCACCGAGTTTGAAACCAGAAAGGGTCCGGTATTCACCGGAGTTCTTCTTGCAGACGAGATCAATAGGGCGCCCGCAAAGGTTCAATCCGCTCTTCTCGAAAGTATGGAGGAAAAGACGATCACGATCGGGGACAAAACGTACAAACTCGATAAGCCGTTTTTAGTAATCGCGACCCAGAATCCGATCGATCAGGACGGGACTTATCCCTTGCCGGAAGCGCAGATGGATCGATTTTTCATGAAGGTTAACGTCCATTATCCTACCCTGGAAGAGGAAGTTTCCATTTTGGATCAACACGGTAAACTGGGTACCACGAACGGAAAGATCAAAAAAGTGATCACTTCCGCGGAAATTCTACGGTTGTCCTCTATGCTCGACGAAGTGTTCATTGAGGAAAAAATCAAGTCCTACATCGTTCGATTGGTTCGGAATACGAGACCGGAAGAACGAACCATTCCGGAATTGATCCCGTATATCCGTCATGGGGCTTCTCCGAGAGCCTCCTTAAGTATATTAAAAAGTTCTAAAGCAAATGCGCTTCTAGACGGAAGAACATACGTGATTCCGGAGGATGTGAAGGTTTCGCTTTTGGAAATTTTAAGGCATAGGATCCTTCTCACGTTTGAGGCGATTTCGGAAGAATTGGATGTGGAATCTCTGATCCGGACTGTTGTGGAGGCGACTCCGGTTCCTTAATTTTTATGATCCGTAAAGAATTTTTATCGGTTCTTTCGAGTCTTGAATTGGGGCGTAAATCCCGATCATTTAAGGAAAAAGTCGGGAGTGCGGAAAGTGCCAAACGGGGAAGAGGGCTCGATTTTAAAGACGTCCGACTCTATAGTTTCGGAGACGACACTCGACTGATTGATTGGAACGTGACCTCTCGTTTCGGAGAATTGTATGTACGGGAGTTTTACGAAGAAAAAGAAAGACAGGCGATTTTATTCTATGATATATCTTCCTCGATGGAGTGGGGTACGGGGGAATGTTCCCGAGCTGAAAATGCATTCCAGGTTCTTGCTCTCATTTCCTTGCTTTATGTACAAAAAGGGAATCGGGTCAAAATCGTTCTTTATTGTGACAAGGTGGAATGGGAAACCGATTTTTTAAAATCTCGCGATGAATTGCTGCCGGTGTTGCGCAAAATTTCGGATAAAAAACTAGTCCCAAAAAGATCGAAACCGTTGTTCCCTTTTCAATATCTGAAAAATCGGGTCCATAGACATGTGGAGGTCTTTTTATTAAGCGACTTTATCGGAATTGATAACTTGAAGAAATACTCCGGTTTAAAAAAACATTATTCTTTACACGCGATTCGATTCAGAGATCCCCTAGAAATAAATCCACCTAAATCTTTATTATCCTTTTTTTATACACGCGATCCGGAGGAATCCAGCGGAGGACTGTTCGGTAGGAGTCTTTCTCCCGAATTCGAATTGAAATCCTTACGTTCCTTTTTTCAGTCTTCTTTGCTGGACCTGACCGAACACGAGTTGAAAACCAAGGATTTGATACGGTACTTTTCGAAATGAAAAAAAGTATTCAAATTATTATATATTCTTGGATTATAATATTGTGCGCGGATTTAAACGCGAAAACGGTTGAATTCCTTGCCCCGGAAAAAGCGCTGATCGCCGAAAAAATCCGGTACGAATTAAAATGGGATGCCGGAGAAATCAAAGACATCCAATTTCCGGAGACAAAACTTCATTTTTTGGAAGATTCTCCGGATATCCCTTGGTTCGAAATTTTGTATTCCGAAAGGAAAAAAAACTCTCTCACAGTGGACTTCGTTTTTTATGTTACGGGGGAATATCCGGTTCCGATTTCTTGGACGGATATAAATGGTAAAAAGGAATTTTCCGGAAAACGAGTTCTGATCGAATCCTCGATTCCCGATTCGGATACGGGGCCTGCTGATATTATTCCCCCCTTGACGTTTTCGGGCCCATATCTTGGAAATTTATTCACGTTTTTTATTCTTGTCGTGTTATTACTCGTTTTCGGAATTTATATTTATCGTATCTATACCCGCAAAAGTTCACCTATAGACGCGATCATTCAATCGGAGCCGATTCCGGAAAAAATGGAAGTCTATGAAATTCGATTGAACGAACTTTTGAAACAGTCGCCGGTCCCTGCGCGTGATTTTGCTCGGTTATTATCCGGTTATATCCGTGAAAAATCCGCGAGCCTTTCCGGAAAAAAAACTTCCGCTTTTACCGAGGCGGAACTCTTTCGTTTTTTGTACGATCAGTTTCCATTCGAAGAGCAAGAACTTCAGTTTTGGAGGTCGTATTTAACCGAAAAAAAATTTAGACCCGAAAATACGTTCTTATCTAAGGAAGAGGCGAAAAAAAAGTTTCTACACTGGCGAGGGGTTTGGGATAAGAAATGAGTTTTGAATATCCTTATGCGTTTCTCCTTTGGATTCCGGTTTGGGTTTGGGCGTTTGTATATTACAAAAACAAAATGTACTTAAGGAAAATGGAGGTTCGATTTCCCGGTAGAAGAGAAGGAGCACTTTCCAAGTTCGAGGATTTCGGAAAATTCTTGCCTCTACTTCGCCCGATCGCGATCAGTTTGGTGGTTGTTGCTCTTGCCGGACCCGGTAAAAAAACGACTTTTCTTCCCGATGAAAAGAAAGGAGTCGACGTCATGATCGCTTTGGATGTTTCGGGTTCCATGTCCCGAAGTCGAGATTTTCTTCCGGAGACAAGGCTCGGCGTTTCCAAAAAGTTACTTCGAAAATTTATCGATAAAAGAAAAAACGATCGTTTAGGACTGGTCGTTTTTGCGGGTGCGGCGTATTTACAAGCTCCTCTTACGGGCGATCGGGAATCCCTGAACGAAATTTTAGGAACGATCGAAGAGGAGACCGTAGCGGAGCAAGGGACTGCGATCGGAGACGCGATCATACTTTCCACATATCGATTGAGAGCTTCTCAGGCTCGCTCTAAAGTGATCGTGCTCATCACGGATGGAGTTTCCAATACTGGTAAAATCGATCCTGTAACTGCGACGGATCTTGCAGAACATATCGGCGTAAAAATCTATTCTGTTGGAATCGGAAAAGAAGACGGTTCTTACGAAATCAATTTTGAGATTCTGCGGGAGCTTTCTGCAAGTACGGGCGGTAAATTTTTTCGGGCGGAAGATCCGGAAGAAATGAAAGCGGTTCTTACTTCGATCGATTCTCTTGAAAAAGACCCATTGCAAGCTCCTCCTCGGGAAATCCGGGAAACCGAGTATGAGATTTGGCTTTACCGAGCCCTTTCCGTTTTACTTTTGGATCTGATGCTACGGGCTTTTTTTCTTAGGTATTACGTATGAATTACGAGTTTTCGGCTTATCTAAAAAGTTTATTTTTCACTCTCATATTCGTATGGATTATATATTCTATATTTAGAATATTCCTGATTTATAAAATAAAAGAATGGAGGGTTTCTTATCCCGGTTTGGAGAGGACTTCCTCTTTCCCCGATACTCGTTTTGTGTTTGTAAGAATTCTGTTGATTTTTGCGACCTTGGTATGTTTCTTTTTCAGCGGTCTGAAAACGGAAACCAGGGACGAAAAAAAGGAGGAATCTTTCAAAGGAGTCGATATACTCTTTCTCGTGGACGTAAGCCTTTCCATGCAAGCAATCGATAGTCCTCCTACCCGATTAGCAAGATTCAAAGAAGTTTTATTGCGTATGTTGCCTGCTCTTTCCGGAAACCGCTTCGGGATGATCGTCTTTGCCGGGAGTCCGTTTTTATACTGCCCGATGACTTCGGACGTTTCCGCCTTTTCGGACTACGTGCGCGGTTTGGATGTGGACATGGTCGGAGACCGGGGGACGGATTTGGATGGGGCGTTTTCGAAAGCGGATGCATTGCTTGGATCCGAAAAAGTTTTTCGGAATCGAATTTTGATTCTGGTGACGGACGGAGAGGATCAAAACGATCCCGATCCCGTTTCTTTTCCGGCCAGTTTTCAAGTGTGGGCGGCCGGGACGGAGGCGGGAGGTCCGATCGTTTATAACGACGAAAATTCCGGTTTAAAAGGTTTTCTTTTGAAGGATGGAACTTTGACGCCGGACTTAAGCTCTCCCGGAATCATACATTCTAAAATGAATCAAACCTTTTTACGTAAACTTGCCGATAAAAACGGAGGGATATTTTATTCCTTGGATTCGGATCCACCGGACGTAACGTCTTTTCAAAGGAAAATTCTTTCTTTGGAAGAGAATCTGTATTCTAGAAGCAAGAATTTGGAACGTGCAGAAGGTTCCGGTAAATTTTTGTTTATGGCGATTTTTTTTCTGTTATTGGATTGGATTTTTGTGGAATTTTTCCTGTTTTCTAAACGGAAATCGGAAGTTGGAATATGAAACGGATTCGTATATTAGAATATTTAATGATTCTGATTTGTTTTCTTTTTGTCGACTCTTTGCTCGCGATCGAATTGGATCCGGGAGGAAATCGGATTTCCGAAGGGCTGGAATACTACAATCAGGGGGAATATCTCGACTCTTTGAAGATGTATCAGGAAGCGGAGTCTTATTTCCCGGAGGATTCCAGGTTGGAATTCAATCGTGGTGCGGCGGAATTCAAATCGGGTAACATAGATAAGGCGATCCGTCATTTCGAAAAAGCCGCTAATTCTACCTCTTCTTCTCCCGAAGTTCAGTGGAAGTCCAGATTCAATTTAGGAAACGGTTATATGCATACGGGGGACCGTAAAAAGGCGGCGGAAGAATTCATCAAAGCCTTGAAGCTGAAGCCCGATTTAAAAGAGGCGAGAAAAAATTTAGAATACCTCCGTAAAATGCCGCCTCAGAATTCTCCGGATTCTAATTCCCAGAGCCGACCTAATAACTCGAAAGATTTTTCCTCTCAGAACCGATCTCAAAATCGTAAGGATAACTTGAAAGGTGGGAATTCACCGCTCGAAAAAGGTCAAAAGGAAGGATCTGCGGGTAGTCGTCTCACCGAAGAGGAAACGAAAAGGATTTTGGATTCTTTGGATCTGAATAAGGTCCGTAGAAAGAGCGGGAAAAACAAGGATAGAGAGGTTTTTTGGTGAAGAGATTCTGGGTTTTGCCTTTTTTGTTTTGGGTCGGATCTCTTGCGGCGGAAGAAACAAAATTCTACGTTACGCGAAACACATTTCATCTTGGAGAGGAATCCTATGCGGTTTTCGAAATGGACATGGACTCTAGGGCTTCGATTCCTCAGAATTCTTTTTCTAACGGAGATATTTCCGTCTTTTATGCGGGTTCGGAAGAGAACACTACGATCATCAACTTTCAAGTTTTTAGAAAAAGACTTTTAAAATTCAGGATCAAGGCTTCGAGACAAGGGGTTTTTACACTTCCCCCTGTGAGTATAGAGGTGAATGGTAAAAAGTTCGTTTCCGATCCTCTTCAGATTCAAGTGCTCGAAAGATCTAAAACTGTAAGGAGGGGAGGTTCTTTTTTCGATCGTTTCTTTCGGTTTGAAGAAGAGGATTTGTCTGAAAACGCGGATTTAAAAGTGATCTTTCAAACGAGTAAAAAAGAAGCCTGGATCGGAGAGCCGATCATCGGTTATTTTACATTGTATTATCGGGACGTACGTAAACCTTACTTTGATCGAAATCCAGCCGATTCGATTCAATTTCCGTATTTCCGGAGTGAGGTCCTTTCCGGTGTCGCCGTAAAAGTTCCCGATCAAGTTTTGTATGAAGGAAATATCTACGACATCGCAGTATATAACAAAGAAATCTATTCTTTGATTCCTCTCCGCGCCGGAGAATTTCATCTAGGTAAGACCACGTTTTCTTTGGAAGGTCAACTTCAATCTTACTTTGATATGAAAACCGTTACCACGACACCGAGTCGGATTCGTGTGAAGGAACTACCGAAATTTGAAGGGAATTTCAGCGGAGGTGTCGGAGAATTCAAAGCTCGCGTAAAAATTGAAAACGACCTGAATACGATCAAAACGGGAGATACACTGTATCTGAGTGTTGTCATCGAAGGAGAAGGTAATCTTTCCTCGGTCACGGAACCTCTTGCTGCTTGCAAAGAAGAAAAGAATTGCTCTTCTGAATTCACGTTGTATGACACGTCGAAGTCTTGGAAATTTACCGAATTGAAAACCGGCGGTTACGGTTTTTATTCCGTGGCTCGTTTTGAATACGGAATTCCGATGGAAACGGTCGGAGTCTGGAGACAAGAACCGATGGATTTCGTTTATTTCAATCCGGATTCCGGAAGTTACAAAACGATTTCTCTTCAGATTCCGTCGGTAAACGTCGCTCAGGCGAAAAAGGAATTTAAAGGTGCGGAATCTTCAAGTTCGAACTCCGAAGAGGGGAAAATCCGGATTTTGTTTTTTGCTTTCGGATTTTTATCGGTTGTGATTGTCGCAATTTGGTTTTATGTTCAAAAATTGGATTCAACTTTTTTCATATCGCTCCCGATTCTTTTCCCGGTCTTCGGGGTTCCCATTTTAAAAGAACTTGACTTACAAATGGGATCTAAAAGAGGCTTTGTATTAAGACAGTTTCTGCTTTCTAAGGGGATTTCCGAGACGGATGTTTCCTTTCTTATGGAAATCTTCGGAGTCGGGCCCGGTTGTTCGGAATTTGCACTTCGGTTGAATCTCAAGGACAAAAGGACACTGCTTCGTATTGCAAATCGTATTTTAAAACATATAAAGGAGAAAGATTTATGAGCGAAGAAATCAAAGGAAGAATTTCCGTGGAGACGGAAAATATTTTTCCGATTATTAAAAAATGGCTTTATTCCGAAAAAGATATTTTTATCCGAGAACTGGTATCCAACTCAAGCGACGCGATCACTAAGTTAAAAAAAATAGCGTTCTCCGAGGAATTCGAAGGAGGTACCGATTATAGAATCGATCTTGAATTTGATCAGGAAAAAAGGATTCTCACGATTGAAGACAACGGAATCGGAATGAGTTCCGAAGAGGTTCAAAAATATATCAATCAAATCGCGTTTTCCAGCGCGGAAGAGTTCGTAAAAAAGTTTCAAGGAGAAGGGGCTAAACCTGAAATCATCGGACATTTCGGGCTCGGTTTTTATTCCTGTTTTATGGTTTCTACAAAGGTAGTTGTAGAAACCAAGTCGTATAAAAAAGGTTCTACCGGAGTAATTTGGGAAAGCGAATCCGGGACCGAATTCTCTTTGCGTTCTTCGGATAAAACCGCAAGAGGCACTAAAATTACCCTTTATCTCGACGGAGATTCCGGAGAATACCTGGATCAATGGAAACTCAAGGAATTAGTTCGTAAATACTGCGATTTTTTACCCGTTCCGATTTACGTTAAAAACGAGCAAGCCAACAAACAGACTCCTCTGTGGTCCGAAGCACCCTCTTCTGTAACTAAGGAAAAATACGAGGAATTTTACAACTATCTCTTCCCTTTTTCGGGGGAACCTCTTTTTCACGTTCATTTAAACGTGGACTATCCGTTCCGTCTACAGGGAATATTATACTTTCCTAAATTAAAACACGAACTGGACGTCAATCAATCCGGAATCAAACTCTACTGTAATCACGTATTCGTAAGTGACGACGCCAACGACTTGGTTCCTAAGTTTTTGACCGTACTCAAAGGAACGATCGACATTCCTGATCTACCTTTGAACGTTTCCCGTTCGTATTTGCAAAGTGATCCTTTAGTGAAAAAAATCTCCGCCCATATTGTAAAAAAAATCGCAGATCGTTTAAACGAGGAGTTTAAAAAGAGCGAGGAGGAATTTAGAAAGAACTGGGACGAAATTTCAATTTTCGTAAAGTACGGAATGTTGACCGACGACAAGTTCTACGATGCCGCAAAGGATCTTGTATTCTTTAAGACTTCTAACGGGGAGATTGTTCGTCTTGAAGATTATTGGAATAAAAATAAGGAGAAGAACAATGGAAAGATATTTTACGCCTTGGAAACTTCCTCCGTATATATGGATTTGCTTAAATCTCAGGGACTCGAAGCGATTTTAATCGATTCGAGAATTGATTCTCACTTTATTCAATTTTTGGAATCTAAAAATCCGGACATGAAATTTCAAAGGGCGGATTCGGAACTTGCGGACGGGGTCGTGGATCGGGAACATTCTTCTTCTATTGTCGACTCGAATAATAAGACCGAGGCGGATCGGATCAAAGAATTTTTCGAGAAGATTTTGAAGCGGGACGGACTTGAAATCAAAGCGGAGCCTCTCAAAGCGGAAGGAGTTCCCGCGGTTGTTCTTCTTCCGGAACATCTCCGCAGACTGAGTGAGATGGGTATGACGGGCAGTCAAAACCCTCTCGATCTTTTGAAGAACCATACTCTCGTAATCAATACTCGTTCCGTTCTTGTGAAGAATATTTTAGGGATGTCCTCGACTAAGGCGGGTAAGTTGGCCCGAACCGTATACGATATGGCCCTTCTTTCTTCTAAAATATTCGGAGAAGCCGAATTCTCCGAATACTTAAAACGAACTACGGAAACTTTGGAAGAGTTAAGCGCTCCTTAAAAAACCCGGAAAAAAGACTTGGAATTTCGAAGTCGATCCGATACATATAGTGTGCGTTTTATGGATCGGCTTCGGATACAACTGCTTTTGGTTCTTTTTCTTTTCGGTAAGAATATACTATTTGCTCAAAGTGTGCAGGCTCCCGTCTCCGGATTGGAGGAAATTGAGGATGTTCATAAAAAGAACGCCGCCACTCTCGATAAGGAATACTATGAATATTACTTCCGAACCGTCCCGGATGTAGATGCCCTCGAAAAAGCGAAACTGGAATATAACTTAATCCGCTCCTTTAAGCTCGAACTTAGGAGAAGGGAACCTTCTCTGTCGCCTGATTATCTCAAGCAGATCAAAGCGACGAGCATCCGTTATGAGAGGGTTTTGGCTGATTCCATTTGGATGCGCGGTATTCGAAATCAGATGCAACATATTCGATTTCAGGAATATATGTATATCGTAATTTATGATAAGTATTTCTTATATATTTCGTACGAAATGAATCCTTCGCGGTACGTCATGGAACCGTATCAGGTACAGTTGATCTTTCAAAAAGAAAACCCTTTTTTTATCAAACTACCCGATCCTTGAAAATGCGATAATAAAGTCCGGTTGCGAGTAGAATTCCCGAAAAACAAAGTCCCATCATCGAGAACATTTCTAAAAAGTCGAAATCGTTTATGAAAAAAGAATTCTTTTTAATTCTCGCCAGAACTTGAATTTTTCCAAAAGTTTCGAAAGTTTGTCTACGTACTTCTATACTATCTCCGACCCGAAGTCTTTGATGTAGATTCTCGTCCACTTGCTCTGTAATTTCGTATAACTTTCCGAATTCGTCGGGAACTCTATAAGAAACGAGATACGCTCTTCTTCCCGGCTTCTCTATACGAATCGATTCCGTGAGGGTTCCAAAAACGGTCGGACCGGGTTCTCTCAGACTTTGGTAGACTTGATCCAGATGTTTGTTTTCGCTAGAGACGACGAGGTAGAATGGAAAAAAAAATGAGATCGAGCCGAATCCGATTGTGAAGAGTATTTTATAAAACGGAGTGGAATCAAAAGTGGAATTCATAGAAACAAAGAGTGGAGTTCTATCCGGATAGTTTCTAATTGTATCGGATTATTACAACCAGATAAAAGAATATGCATTCGATACAAAGTTTGAAAATTAAAAATTCTTAAAAATCATTTACAGCTTTATCCAGAAATCAAGCCTTCTTTTAGGAAAGGACCTACCTGACAAATCATAGCCGAAGGCTTAATATAGATCTTTGCGGATTAAAATCCCTGCAAAAAGACCAAAAAATCGCTTTGATTGCAATTGAAGTGAATGTGTTCACTCATGTAAAAGCTCCCTTTCTTACTCTACATTCCTAACCATTATTCACTCGCCGCTCGAAGTGTAGGGATTTTCGCAAATCTCGTTTAAAAATTCAATTCGAATATTTTTTTCCTAAAATCTGTCTCACTTTGTCTCACAAGTCCCAATATTTCCTATTGTAATTCATTGGAGGTTTTTACAATGAAACAGAACGAAAAAAAAATAATGCGAGGAATGCTTTCAATTGCGGTATTCTTCATTCTATTTTTACTTTTTCTTATGAGTTGCGGCTCTAAGGATAGTAATAAAGACTTAATAACCAATTTGACTATAGCTCAAATTTTAGCGGGTTCAGGAGAGCAGCCACTAGGGAAGGCAGAATTTAGACTTTCTAACACGAATTCTTTACTCTCCACTCGTTCCTCAAACGTTCAACAATTTAGAACGTTGTCTGCTACGTTTTACGGATTACTTACGGATTTATCGGGGAACAATCCTCAAAATTACGGCGATGGTGCCAGCGACGGCTTTACGGATCATTTTATAACACCGATTGCGGCGGCGTTGGATATTTGTCAGATTGTAGCTTACAAATCTAGAGAAAAAGGCGGTCCTGAACCGGGAAATGAAACTTTGGAAAATGCTTCCCTTATTTTGTATGATGCGGCAGTGATCTTCCAAAACGTCAATGAAAAAGAGCGGAAGTTTTGCGATTATGTAGACAAATTTTCCTTAGTTCCGGAAAAACAGACTGCACGGGTCGACATCAAGACCATCCCAATCGATCAAAGAGCTGATTATGATAGAATTGGAATTATAGCAAGTAGTTTGACTTATGCATTCTCTCCAAACGATGTGCCGGAAGACGCTTATCGATATATGTCTTTGGAATTGAATAATTCCTATCGAGGAGAGATAATAACCGACATTTTTTACGATGGTTGTCCGAATTCTTTTTTGAACTCTCCCAGATCTTATTTCAACGAGGGAACAACTAACGACTGGGTGGAAGGAAACACTTGCACTGTCAGACCGGGTATGATCGATTCAAATTCCGGAATTTTTTTATTGAATTCCGAGGAATATTTTACAAACCCGAACAGGTATAAGAATCCGCCGCTTGTTAACTCAGGCGTCGCCGATACGGAATCAAAAAGACTAAAATACAAAAAACCGTCGTCTATGGATACCCTAAGGTCGTCTGATCCGTACATAATGGTTTTAAATCTGGGAGAAGGGAGCATTTCGAATTTATTTTTGGATGTTTCCATGGATAATGTGTTGTTCTGGGATTCGAACGCACCGGATAATCAATTCTCTCCGCAGCTTGACGTACAGGATAGACCCAATGCGACGAGCGGAGCCGACAACTTGACGAACACATCAAGAAAAAACATGATTCTACATTTGCCGACGATATTGAGTTCCAAAAAATAAAATCGATCTAAAAATCATTCCATCTTCTGCAAAGAATAGAAGGTGGAATTTTTTTGAATCCAAGTAAAATCAATACAGGAAAATGAACTCAATTTCGTTTTTGTATTTTTGCTTTGTATTGATAGGGGACTCTTACTTTTAGAAAATTCTTTCTCATTTTCAACCGTCGAACTCACGTTAGTTTACCTGATTCTAAAAATTTACGGAAGGTGCAAGTTATTACTTTTTATCAACTTTGAAATACATTTCACTTTAAAGATATTAGAGTTGTTGAAAAATTAATTCTTCATCTGTTTTCGTTTCATGAAAACGGTCAATTAAAGCAGTTTTGTTAATCTGAATTATGGAATTTTTCAACAACTCTAATATTAGAAACTATCTCAAAAGTATAATGACCACGCGGGCCTGGAATTTGATTTTGAAGTGTTTGTTATGGGGGAAAAGTTCGGGGTTTGCCGCTCTCGACAATTCGGCGTTTGATAAAAAAGGGAATCTCTGGATCGTAACTTACAGAGCACTGGCCCACTCCGGATCAAAAGGAATTATTTTTTTCCGTTCAACATCCGGGAGAAACCACAAATGACTATCAAAACCTCAGGCCTCGCGGAGAGAAGGCCCGGAGTAGTTGCAATTTATTTAAAGTGATCGATTACTTAGCCGCTGCGATCGCTTCGGTTTCCGTGATAAAGTGAGTGAAAGGTTTCCAAAGTCCTAAAAGGTTGAAAATCTGAATTACTTTATCGGAAGCTTCCGTCAGAAATAATTTTTTACCATCGTTTAAAAGTTTGTACCTCAGTTCGAAGATGGAACGGATGCCCGAACTAGAGATGTATTTGAGTTCGCTTAGATTCAAAATTACTGCCTTCGGATGAGGAGGGTCGATGACCTTACTTTTAAAATCAGTAAAACTATTTTCATCTAATCTACCGTCGAGTATATAAACGAAAATTTCGGATGAGATCTCTTTCTTTTTGATGTTTAATTGACTCATAATTTACGAACCACTACGTGTAATTTTTTTTTAGAGAGACTAAATTCAGCTTTTGCACCCGGCGGAAAATCGTAAATCGTTTCCGCAAGAGAATCGATTGAAATTCCTCCTTTCATTTCCGAAATTAGACTGAAACTATCAGCGACCGTGAAATGGTCCAGAGTATACTGAGTATGTTCCTTTTTTCTAAGTTCTCTGCAGTAGACTTTGAAAAAAGGGGATTGTTTGTCGAAACTCGTGTCCGTGTTTTCACAGGACATAACCCAGCCGGTTGAACCTGCTCCTGTATAAACTAGAAGTCCCGAACATTTTTGTTCTTCCATTTTGTTGCCGTGGCAGATCAGAAATCGGCTGGTTAAATCGGGACTATTATTTCGAATCGAAATTTCGCTGATTCCTTGTAGGGTACTGACATTCCTTCCGTTCGGATAGTATATCTTGACTTCAATCAAGGGCCACTTTTCAATGATCGCATTTTCCCAGTTTGTCTCAAGGGCTTTTTGAAGATCCTCTACATGAAAGGAAAGAAGCGCTCCGACAGATGTAGGCGGATCGGAATTACATCCCAAAACGAGTGTGTCCACGGCATGGTGTGCGACGAATGTGAAATGATTGTCTCCGCCTAAAGCGACCACGAGATCATAATCGGAAGGAGGATTCCGATCCATGTCTTTCCGGAAGATAAAGGCGCCATTCGGAAAAAGACGTTTGAGAGTCTCTCGATTGGAAAGTTGTCTGAGATGGGATTCGTGGATTCTTGCAAAAGAATCGTTTTGAATCTTGTAAATTTTTTGGATCTTTTGGAGTGAGCCCCATTCTTCCAAGTCCAACTCGAACTTGGTTCGTTTACCTAAAATGAGGACTCGTTCGGCCGCCTTTAATTTTTCTAAGGACATCCAAATACAAGAAACGAATTCGGTTTCAAATGATCGAGATTTTTTCGAGGAAAACCGGAAATCGAAGATACTCGTTTTGTTTTTTTCACGCTAAAGGTGAATTGTCACTTGAGTCCGTAACATGGAAGATTCGTCTAGAAATCCGCGGTAGTTCGGCGATCGGAAGCGTAATAGTCACATTGTCGACTTACATCACGAAAAAATTTTATTGTCCCTGGAAAAAACAACGAATCTAACAATGGATGATGAGGCCGCGAAGTTCTGCGGCCCGCTTTCCCTACCAAAGAAAGAATGGGGAACGGTTCGGTTTATGTCCGAGTTTTTTAAAAAAGATCGTAGAGAAATGATGTTTCTAAAAAATGATCCGTTCTTTTTAATTTACAAAGGAAATCGTTTCTTCGAAATTCGGGAATTTTTTTGAAACTGTCCGCGAATATACGGAGATAAAAAGAAAATGAGTTTGAATGTAAGTTCCGGATTCCCTTTCGATCCTTTTCGGGATTTTTTATTGGGAGAAGTATTCTTAAAAACTCTTCTGGAAAACGGCGTTTCTTCTCAAGTTGCGGAGGAAGCGATTTTGTCGCATCTTCCTCCGGGGAGGAATCATTTCCTATTCACTCCCAACGCGAAAAAACAAACCTTGCTTAACCTTTATCCGGAAAAGATCCGAAATCTTTTGAAATCCAAAAAGAACGCGGAGATTCGAGAGGAATTTAGCGCGATGATCGCGACCGAAGGAAGAATGGATCTCGCGCTCGAACTTATAGAATGGTTGTTCGTCGGTTTTGACGAAAGAGAATTGTTAAACGACTTGTTCTCCCTTATCCTCAACGATAAGATTCCGTTGAGGGACGGGTTTCTGGATCGTCTGAAAAAAAATTACGAAGAAGAAATTCTCAAAGACCTGAAAGGTTTGGAATAAACTACTTTTGAAAGTATCCTTTTGAGTTTTCAAAGATTTCTGTTTTGGCTCTGGCTTTTGTATTGTAAATTCGATCTCGAGCCGTGGAAAATCGAAAGATTTTGGCACTTTTAAGACTGTACGATCGTTTACTAAGTAGATTGTATTCGGTCTGGTGTTTGTTATGAAGATAAGATTTGTTTTCTTTTTTTTGATTTTAATTTCATTAGTTGCTTGTAACGAGAAAAAGAATGAAATCGACTCCAATCTTTTACTCTCGATAGCGTTGCTGCAACCTTCCGATCGAGCGGAGAACTACGATTACAAATCATTACCCATACGCTACAGGGATTTCCGGTTGATTGTGATCTGAGTTATTCCGACGAAGACGTTAATTTTTTTGTGGAAAGATTAAAAAGAGAGATTGCCAGGTATCCGAGGGATATTGGATCAAAGCGTGCGGGATGGAATTGTATCCAATGCCAACCGATTGCGGGCGCGGAGAATACGGAGTGGAAGGTCAGAATGTCTCAAGCTGAACGGGATTGCAGCTGAGCAAAAAAAGCCCGCGCGCTTGGTTTGCCACGGGCTTTGTCTTAGGACTGTTCGTTTAGGCTGCTACGGATGCCGGTTCGATGGAAACATCGGACCCTCTCGGAGTATTTTTTTTCCTTTTGAAGTCCAAATCGCTCTTTGAATTTTGATGATTTTCAAGAAGTGAAGTATTTTCATCACTTGATACGTTAGATCCAATTCGAACCAGCGGAACGCAAAGTTCGGAGAATTGGGATGAGCATGGTGATTGTTTTGATACAATTCTCCCGCGATCATAAAATCCACAAACAGCGTGTTCTTTGAATTATCCGGATTTTTTTTATGATTTCTATAACCGTACATATGTCCACACCAGTTTACGATCGCACCGTGAAGCGGTCCCATCACCCAGTGGATTGGAAGTAGCAGATACCATCCGTACTGTCCTGCGGGAACGAAGTAAAGATAGAATAACGTGTAAAGGGTTCCGCAAAACAATCTGAAAGTCCAGGAATCGCTGAGTTTGTCGATTGCCGGCCACTCGGGGTAGTTGCCTCTAAATTCTTTTTCTACATTCGCTTTTTTATCTAAGATCGCTTCATAATTGAGTGCGGTTTTCCACATCATGTCCAGAAATCCTTTAGAGGCGACCGGAGAATGGGGATCTTTTCCGGTATCGCTGTACGCATGGTGTTGTCTATGCATGATCGCATAAGCACGCGGGTTTAAGAACGAGGAGCCTTGAGCCACGCAAGTGAAAATGTGAAAAAACTTTTCCCAAAACTTATTCATCTTAAACATTGCATGGGCTGCATATCTGTGTAAAAAGAACGATTGGACAAAAGCCGATAAGAACCAATGCCCGATAAAGAAAGATAGAATGACTATCATTTGGTATTCACTCCTGTTGAATACTAGGAGCGGTTTGTATTGTGCAGGTTGCAGGAAAGTTGCGGATTATTTCGAAAAAAGAGCAATTTTTTTGATTTTTTGGGTCTGTTTTTTGGGAAATGGGAAACTGAATTCCAAGTTTTTATTTGAGGAACTATTCTAAATGTTGTTCTATTCCGTTCGTCTTTTTGAGTTTTTTCTCTAAACATCAACGTATTTGAAATCGTTCGTTATTACTCGGACGTATGAAGAATACTGTAATAACGTGAGTTCAAACCGAAATGTCTTTGTATGAAGATAAGGTTCATTTTCTGTTTTTGATTTCATTGGTTATTTGTAACGGAAATGAAACCGACATTCGTGTAAGTCATGTTGCAATTTACCAGTGGTTGTGATCCGACAAAGGTATCGATTAATGTTATGTAAGAAAACTACGATCCCTACAGGAAGGAGTCCGTCAATTTTAACGCAAATCCCGTTTAAAGGCGGAATCTTGGAGCTCTATTGTATGGAGAAAATCAATAAGATTGGAAACGTCATATCCGAGGAGCATTTTTGTTTCCAATTTCAATATGAAAATCATAATATTCCACAAAATACAGGTCTTATATCGGTTTAGACTAGAGGAGAAATTACGGTTGAAGAGTCAGAAAATTTTGTCGATCCGATCATGTTTTGCTAAAGTTCGTAATTTACGGGAACTGTTCATAATGCTTAGCAAGTATAATATCTTTTTAGGTTTTGGAACAAATTCTTAATGATTTGTCTTTTTGAGAATGACTCTTCAGGAAAACTATCGTCTCAAAAAAGAGCTTGATGTTTTTTCGATATACAATTAGATCGACATTCTTTTATCACGATAATATATATATTTTCTTTTTATTGTATAGTTTTTTATGAGTTCGGTGTAACCAATGTGAAAGCGATTATTACGTTGCACCTATAGAGAGCAGCATTTTAAAACTTGGTAGAAATATAATAGTGAACTTTTTACAAAACTAAAGAATTCCCGCAGATCATGTTCCTTGGGTAATGTATCATTTTCAAATGGACCTATTGTTGGAACGTTCCCGTTGGAGTTCCTACATTTAGAGGACCGATGACAGTGTCGCGGTAATGCCGCTTTCACAGAAGACAGTTTTGAGGCAAGTTTTTAGTTCCTGCTGTTGGTTTTCTTATTTTATGGTCAATGCTCGTATCGAACTCTCGGTTTTCATGCATAGAAGGAGAAGGGTGCACCTTTGCTTGCAAAGGCTGTATTCTCCCAAACGTTCTTATATTAAATTTACGTTAGTTTAGAATCGCTTTTGAGTTTTAAGGTGTTTTGTTAAAAATCTGTTTGATTCTTATCAAGGAAATGGGATCGAAGAGAATGAAAAAGGGGAACTTATGAAAGGAAAAAAAATCGGAATTTTAGGTTCTGGTGTAGTAGGACAAACTCTCGCAAACGGATTTTTGAAATACGGGGCCGAAGTGAAAATTGGTACAAGGGATTCCGGAAAACTCAAAGATTGGTTATCCAAGGCGGGAACAAGTGCATCGATCGGGTCATTTGCAGACGCCGCAAATTTCGGAGAAATTCTTGTGTTAGCTGCAAAAGGAAATGCCGCCTCCGAAACTTTAAAGTTAGCAGGAATAGATTCTTTGAATGGTAAAACGATTATCGATACGACCAATCCGATCGGAGAAGAATCGCCGCAAAACGGAGTCTTGAAGTTTTTTACGACATACAATGAATCTCTAATGGAGCGATTCCAGAAGCAAGTTCCCAAGGCAAATTTCGTAAAATGTTTCAACTCGGTCGGTAACGGTTTGATGGTAAATCCTCACTTTAAAGACGGAAAGCCGAGCATGTTCATTTGTGGAAACGACGAGTCTGCCAAAAATCAAATAAAGGAAATTTTGAATCTTTTCGGTTGGGAAATCGAAGACATGGGAAAAGCGGAAGCTGCGAGAGCGATCGAACCCCTTTGTATTCTCTGGTGTATTCCAGGATTTCTATCTCAATCCTGGACACATGCATTTAAACTTCTGAAATGATTCGGAGTAAAAGATCGTCGTCCCTCGTTTTTTCAACGTTCGTAGATTTTATGGCGGGTTCATTATAAGTTGAAGATTGTTTTCGCATCTTTTTGAAGTAGTGTATATCAATTTTTGAATTCGTTTTCGTCCGGAAGAATCATTTTTGATTTTTGAGTTCAAAAACGCTTAATGGATTCTATTTGATGTTTCATTCTTATATTATTCTGGATTTTGAATTTACTTTCCAACATAATGATGTCTCAATAAAAATCAATACTACGATCTTTTCAAAATCTTATCTGTAGGAACTATTATACTTACGAATTTAACATACTGTGGGTGTATGATGTTTGTATTGCTTTAAACATTCAAAAATTCATATATATCTGAAATATTGTATTGAGTCTTTTTTAATGGATGATTCGTTTTATCTTAATCTTCGTATTAGATAGTCCTCCGGTCCGTAATGGTAGATATAGCGAGGATTAATTATTTTTGGGATTTTTGGTAGGTTAAATATGAAACGGCCGCAGCTTACAAGTTTATGTTTGATATTTTTCCGAAGATCAAACATCTGTTCGTTGGTTATAGATAG
The DNA here is from genome assembly GCF_003046425.1 of Leptospira borgpetersenii serovar Javanica. Taxonomy (GTDB): domain Bacteria; phylum Spirochaetota; class Leptospiria; order Leptospirales; family Leptospiraceae; genus Leptospira; species Leptospira borgpetersenii. The sequence goes on along the minus strand of NZ_QAJG01000011.1, from coordinate 25,773 downwards.
GTCTCGGTTTTAAGCAAAGCACTGCACCGATCTACTACTAATCCTTTTTTTAAAAGCTTTTGTTTGAAAGATAGAATTCGTTTTCGACTTATAATCTTTGCCTACATATTTCATTAAAAACTTGTCCCAAAACCTTAAAATAAATCAGCACAATCATTTCATAAGTTCGTAATAGAATGTAGAAATTCCCGCAAATTGGTAATTTATATATGTTCTAGCGAATTTTATCGTTAGAACACTCTCGTAAGAGTTCTTACATCTGAGATTTTTGGACAAGTTCTTAGTTTTTTCAATAGAATCTTTTATTTCTATAAAATTATTCCGCCGTGAAATTTAAAAGAACCGTATCTAATATGGATATTCTCTTGTTTGATTCCAATCAAAAAATTCAATCCACCCTGATAGAAAATACTGTAGAAACGGATTCTCTTTTGGTTCCTAATGTTTATTGGGATCGTTTGAATTTTAAGGAAAAAAAGGCTCTTCGGGGCAAACTTCCCTTTTTATTGAGAAAATATTCTAAGCAGATCGCGTCTATGAAGCGTCTGCATGATAGGGCGGGTAAGATCAAATACAATCGGGGGGTGGGTAAAATGAAAAAATTGAGTATTCGGGTTCATACTGGTGTTTGGGCGACTTTAGGTGTGTTGGCGGCGGCTCATGGTGTTTCGAGATGTTATCTTTTTAATTATATGCTTTGGTTGGAAGATCTTGGTGTGGGGGATTCTACTGTGGAAACTTTAAATAGGGGAGTTCCTAGCTTTCACTGGACTTACAAAATGACTTGGAAGATTAACAGGAGACAAAATCTTATTTCAAGAGAATTGGAGTTCGAACCAAATCCGATGACTGATATATTTCCATACTATCTGCGTTCCTAAAATTCCAAAAACGTCGACAAGTTTAAAATTTAAGAAAACATGAGTTCGGTTTAACAAATGCGAAAGCGATTGTAGTGGAAATTCCGAAGGAATTGGAACGAAAAGCGCGGTCCAGCCTTTGCTTGCAAAGGCTGGATTCGCCCAAACTTTCAACCGTCGAACTTACCTAAAAGTATGAATGAAGGGATCAATTAAGAATTCAGATTTTTTCGAATTTCCTGAAGCGCTCTGTCTTCTAAGGTTTCAAAACTCGAAGGATCGGAGTAGGGGAGATGTTCGATGATCTTCAGGCCGAAATTTCCGAACTCGTTCTTGATCCATTTCTTAAGCTGAAGATCCGTTTCTTTGGAACGATCGACGGTGGGTTTTGCCTTACGGATAAATTCCAGAAGATCGTCGATTCCATACTTGGTTTTCGCGGAGGTTTTAAAAACGGGGGGAAGATTTTTTCCTGGCATAACGTCTTTTAGAAATTCCAGGGTAGTGATTAACATATGATAACTGGAATTCGCAAGAACTTCTTCGTCGCATTTGTTGATAATGAAGGAATCCGGAACTTCCATGATTCCGCTTTTCATAAACTGAACCTGATCTCCGCCTAATGGTTGTAAAACGAGAAAGGAAAGGTCCGTAAGTTTGGAGACTTCGATTTCATTCTGGCCGATTCCGACGGTTTCGATAAACACGTAACGAAAAAAACGACGAAGCAATCGAATTACGTGGTACGTGTACGGATTGACTCCGCCTAGTTCTAACTGACTCGGTTGGGAACGGAAGTAAATCCTTTTCTCTCTTGCCGGAAGAGAAAGACGGGTTCTATCGCCGAGCAAAGAACCACCAGAGATATGGCTGGAGGGATCGATTGCGACGATCGCCATTGTTTCTCCGTTATCGGCTTTTAAAAATTGAGTCGCGAGTTCGCCGAGTAAGGAGGATTTTCCGGCCCCGGGGGTTCCGGTAAAACCCACGGTGAGAGAATTTTGACCTGAGAGGCCTTGGGAAGCAAGGGATTCAAAGAGGTTCTTTCTAAACTCGAAGGAATCCGGTTTTTCGACGCCGGAGATGAGCTTCGCGAGGGGAAATTTTTCCCCTTCGCGTGCTCCTTCGATGAGTTTCGCGAGATCTTCTTTGCGATGTTTCACGGCATGCCCGTCAAACCGCGTTATGCGGCTTTTATCGTCTGAGAAATGATATCGATGATTCTTTCCATCACGTCCATTAGATCGTAGTCCTTTGGAGTGAAGATTGCTTTGACTCCGAGTTTAGTCAGAGCGTCAAAGTCGTTCGAAGGGATGATTCCCCCAAAGACCACAGGGATATCCGCTTTGTAGTGTTTTAGTTCGTTGAAAATCTGTTCCGCAAGTTCTAAATGAGAACCGGAAAGAATCGAAACTCCGATCACGTCCGCATTTTCTTCCACCGCGGTTTGAACGATCTCCTCGGGTGTTAAACGAATTCCGGAATAAATCACATCAAACCCAGCGTGTTTTGCGGAAACGGCTATCATCTCCGCACCGTTAGAGTGACCGTCTAACCCCGGTTTGCCGACCACGATCTTAGGTCTGGAACCGTTCGCTTTGAAAAACGCTTCCACTTTTCCCCTTACTCGAATCACTTTGTCGGTTTCAAGATTAAGTTTTTGTCCTTCTACACCGGTGGCAGGTCTATATTCTCCGAAGACGGATCTGAGAACGTCCGCCCATTCGCCGGTTGAAATTCCTGTTTTTGCACATTCGATGGAAGCGTGCATTAGATTTTTACCGGCTTTCGCATCCGCTTCAAGTTGAGAGAGAGCCTCTTTGACTTTATTTGCGTCTCTTGTCGATTTTACTTTTGCAAGTACTTCTAAGGTTTCTTCTGCGGATTTAGGATCCACTTTAAAAATTCCTCCGTCTTGATCGGTCATGAGTGGGGAAGGAGTTCCCTCGGTCCATTTGTTTTTACCAACGATGATGAGTTCATTGTTGTTGATCTTAGCAAGACGTTCCGCTTGGGACTTGACGAGCTGAGATTTCATATAACCGTTTTCGATTGCTTTGACCGCTCCGCCCATATCAAGTATCTTTTGAATTTCTTTGTAAGCTTCTACTTTGAGTTCTTTTACTTTACTTTCGACGACTTTAGAACCTTCGAATAAGTCCGGATATTCGAGAAGATCGGTTTCATATGCGAGAACCTGCTGCAATCTCAAAGACCATTGTTGGTCCCAAGGTCTTGGAAGGGAAAGAGCTTCGTTCCAAGCGGGAAGCTGAAGCGCTCTGCAACGTGCATCGCGGCTCATGGTGACGCCTAACGCTTCTATGAGAATTCTCCATGCGTTGTTTTCTGGTTGTTCTTCGGTGAGACCGAGAGAATTCACCTGAACCCCGTAACGGAAACGGCGGTATTTCTCCTGTTTCACTTGATAACGATCTTTCGTAATCTCGTCCCACATTTCCGTAAAGGCGCGCATCTTGCACATCTCTTCTACAAAACGAATACCCGCGTTTACGAAGAATGAAATTCTTCCCACACACTGTTCGAACTCTTCGGCGGTGAAACAATTTCTTTCCTTGATCGCGTCGAGAATTGCCATTGCGGTCGCGAGTGCGAACGCAAGTTCCTGCACAGGTGTCGCTCCGGCTTCCTGCAGGTGATACGAACAAATGTTGGAAGGGTTCCACTTCGGAATGTTTTTCAGACAATATTCGTACATATCGACGATGACTCGGATCGATTGTGCGGGAGGAAAGATGTATGTCCCCCTTGCGAGGTATTCTTTAATGATGTCGTTCTGAGTGGTTCCTTGAAGAAGGGCAACGTCTACTCCGCGTTCCTGGGCGAGTGCGACGTAAAGGGACAAAAGATACATCGAGGTCCCGTTGATCGTCATCGAAGTGTTCATTTCTTCGATCGGAATTTGATTGAAAAGGATTCTAAAATCTTCCAGAGTGTTAATCGGAACGCCGACCTTCCCGATTTCCGGTTTTGCGATAGCATGATCGGAACTATAACCGCACTGGGTTGCCAAGTCGAAGGCGATGGAAAGCCCCGTTTGTCCTTTGGATAGATTTTTTCTAAAAAGTTCGTTAGATTCTCTCGCGTTTGTGTGCCCCGCATACGTTCTGAAAATCCAAGCAGGTTCTTTAGAGGGTTTGCCGGATTTGTCGTATAGGATATGATTTTTATTTTCCATGAATTTTGTCCCGATTCGAGGTTCTCATTGATACTTCAAAATGTGTTGGTAGAATTTCACCCAAATTTTTATCCTTGCTCTGATTTCCGCAAAAACCCTACGAGCTCCCATGGACTTAGAAAGAAGTAATAAAGCCAACCTAATCTTCCTTTTCCTATCTGTGATCGGCCTTGCAGTCGTTCTTTCTGTACTTTACAACTGGTTCGGAGAACCTTTGAATCCGGAGGCGATGGAAATGCTCGCCAATCTCCGTTCTTTAACTGAAGAAGGAAAGTTTTTCTCCGACCAACCCCCACTTCCATTTTTGGTTCTGAGTCTTTGGAAATCGGTCACAGGATTCAACTATACCACGGCTTTGTTTACGCTTTCCGCATTTATTTTTTCTTTGGGGATTCATCTCATCGGATTGATTCTTCAGAGGGAAAAATGGAAACCGAATCATTATGTTCTCTGTTATTTGTCCGCGATCACTCCTCTGACTTATTCCATACCTCTGGTTTTGTATCCGGAATGTCTGAGTTTATTTTTTCTTTTGATTCTATTTCTTGCATTCAGGATGGAGACTTTGGGCGACATATTCATTCTCATCGTCTGTATTCTTGGAAGTGTTTTCTCTCACTTTACGATCTTTTTAGTCGGTTTTACGATTTTCGTAGTCAAGGCAGGAACATTAGGAATCCGCGAAAGAAAGAAACATCAATCCGTTTTTTTTAAAAAAAGAAATATTCCTCAATTGGTCTTGTTGGTGTATGTAGGAACCTTCCTTACGTTGTTGACTGTTTTGATCGTCACAGATTTCTACGGCGTAAATTCTTTCGAAATGTTCTACAAATTGCTCTGGAGTTATCTCTGCAACTTCGGACCTTTGTTTTTAATTTTATATATCGGGAACTTCCTTTTAAAATCCGAAAAAGAGCTCAACACCGTGGCGGCGAGTGCGGTCTTAATCGTAATCCTTCTTGTGTCCGTTTATTTTTCCGTTAAACCGACATCCGGACTTAACGCTGCCAAACTCGGAGCATTCACAAAGGACCTTGTGGGCTTAAAAAATAGGGGAGTGATTCAGACGGACGAAAGAGTTTATACGAGTCCTTCCGTTTCGTCTTACGTGTATTTTCATTCCAAACAAAGATTACAAACGATTCGACCGAAAGAATGGAAAAATCGGGATTATCTGTTTCTTGAGGAAATCTGGCTCGCGGATAAAAGGGAGATGCTCAAACGTTATAAGTTTAAAAATCCTCAATTCGTATTTTTGTCGGGAGAACAGATATTAATCACAGGATTTCTGACAAAAGTTATCTCCGGTGAAAAGGAGAATACACAAATTAAGATTCAAGTTGAAAAAGCAAAAACTCAACTTTCTTTAAAAACCGGGGAGAAGAGATTTAACCGTTTTCTAACGGGGATATTTTCCACCTCTGCGTTAAGTCCGGAACTGAATCCTTGAAGTCGATCTGGAAAAAAAAATCGACCATAAAAAATAAGAACTCCGTCTCTAAAGAAAAAAATACGGTGATATCTCTGCCATTCTACAAAGAAAAATTAAACTTCAAGTCGAATGAGAAACGGGAAGAGCCTTTAGAAAACGAGGACTTGGCCTTAGGAGCCAATGGTCTACCGTTTGAGACTGCATATTGGAGAGATATTTACGGTTCGGGAACGGACGTAGATGCCACGTTCAATGCAAAAGAACATGCACGTTATGCGAAATCTATTTTGAATTTGATGGAAATAAACGTAAATTCGGTGGCGGACTTCGGGTTCGGTAAGGGGATACTTTTAAAAGAAATGGTAAAGATCTTCAAACCCGGAAGAATCCTTGCCATCGATCCTTCCGAACGGATGCTCGACGAACTTCTCGCTCAGAAATGGATTCGTGCATGGAATATTTCCGTATTGAACACGACTGTCCAGGAGTTGGATCTTACGTATTTTATTCATCTTCCATTTGATCTCGGTATTTGCAACTCCGTGGTTCAATACATCAAAGGTGATCTGCGGCCTGTATTTGAAAAACTTCATAAAATAGTTAAGTATCTTTATTTCTCTGTTCCTACAAAGGAAGATTATATTCGAATGAAAAAGGATATCTACTTTGAAGATCCTTACGCTTATGTGAGAACCAAAAAACAATATCTCAAGGCTATCGAACCGTATTTTCGAAGAGTCGGTTTTAATTTTCTGGAAAGCAGATTGGTCGGAGATTCAAGATTTACGGATGAATTGTTTAAGGACGAGTGAGGTGTCATATCCTTTCTCACTTTTTCTCACAGGGGTAGAGGAACTTAAATAGAGTTGTTGAAAAATTCCATGATTCAGATTAACAAAATCGCTTTAAACGTCCATTTCAATGCAGCAGAAGGATAAAGAATTAATTTTTCAACAACTCTAATTTTTAAGACTCTCTCCAGATTGTCTACTCCCTAAAGAATCGAGTCCCAAAACGTTCGCATTCTTCAAGAAACTGAACTCATCCAAGTACAACTGACTGAATTCAGGTCGAATGTAACCGGTAAGCAGAGAAAGCGGTCTTTACTAATCGATGATTCCCTTCAGCGACTTGATTGTGAACTCCATCCTTGCACCAACGATTCTTCGCTAATCTGTATCGAACATCTTTCGACTTCGCACTGTGATTCACGGACCTGTGGTTCTTAAATACTCCAAAGAGCCATGGATATCCTTCGTCAGTGAATAAGGGAGTAGAGTAAGGAAGTTGTTCAACGAGTAAAGGTCCGATCGCGTCAGCTTTCGTGTTTGGAACTGGTTTTGATTTAAGGCGAGGTTGGTTTGGGATACTTATATGAGGAAAAATGCCAAGTAAGAATTATGAAATAAAAACGATCAAGTACGGATGATGTCTTTTTGTGAGATTGATGTTTTGAAAAATAATATTGAAAACAGTGAGCAATTTAAAGAATCGTAAAAAAGTGATATTAGTAGGTTTAGTAATTTAGCAAAAAAAATACATAAGAAGTTATTGGGGGTAAAATATCCCACACTTAAGAATTGATATGAAAGTTGGTTTTAGCGTTTTTCAATGATGTCTGCCCACACCCGCTAACAATTTTTTCCTTTGTTTGAGATTATAATTTAATTTTTAAAATTTCATAGAGTGTTTTTCCGAGAAAAGGTGTGTGGTTATGGTATTAACACACGAATTTGAGAAACGTTATTTCTCACAAGTTTTTTCATTGGTAAAAAGCTTCTCTTGATATTCTAAAATGTTTACTTGTTTTCAAGACATGATACTATTGTCTAGCATGATTTAGAACCTTCATTGTTTGTGATATACGAATCGATATTTTATAAAAAATCATTGTTTTTAAAAAGCTCACAGAATTCGCGCTGAAAAGTTAAAAACTATTCTTGCCGTACTTTGCCATTAAAATTATATGGAAATCCGAATTTGAACTTCAGCGAACGATTGAGTTTTGGAATAAAACGTCGATCAAAAAAACAAAATTAGGACAATAGAATATGAATCCAATCATTCAAAATATAATAGCGGTTATTGCAGGTGCGGTTTTCGGTAGTATCATAAATATGGGAATTATCATGAATAGCGGCCACATAATACCTCCGCCCGATGGGGCTGATGTGACTACAATGGAAGGACTGCAAGTATCCATACATTTATTCCAGCCTAAACATTTTATTTTGCCCTTTTTAGCTCATGCTCTTGGAACATTTGCAGGAGCGTTTCTAACTGCAATGGTCAGTACAAGTCATAAAATTAAATTTGCTTTAGTAGTAGGTATCCTTTTCTTAGCAGGAGGTATCGCAAATATTATAATGCTACCATCGCCGGTATGGTTTACCGTAATAGATTTGTTAGGAGCATATATACCAACAAGTTACCTTGCAGGTAAGCTGTCGCATAGATGAACGATCATTATAAAAGATAGTATGTATTTTGAATTTAAAAAATATACCTAAAATATTTCGTTTGCCTTTTTGGAATCCGAAAACATCCATGGATTCGTTTTGAATTAGAATTACTTGGATTGGAGAATTTATGAAAAAGATATCGATGATATTGATCGTCGTCTGTGTAAGTGGGTTAGGTTTTCATTGTGGTAAAAATCAACCGAGTCGGACAAAAGGAGTGATTGCATTTATAAAAGGGGACGTTTCCATTCAAAGGGGAGAGCAAAGCTTAAAGGCGACCGTTTCTCAGGAGATCTTAAATGGAGATATCGTCGTTACGGGATCTAAGTCGGTGGCTTCGCTTGATTTCGGCGGAAATTCTTACTTGATTGAAGTTCAATCGGATTCCCGATTTCAAATAAAGGAAGAGGCCGATGAAAAAACCTTCTTCCAAGACAAAGGAAGTACTTGGATCCTAACGAACAAGTTAGTGAAAGGGGAGAGGATGAGTCTTCATACTCCGACGACAACTGCGGGAGTGAGAGGAACAAAATTTTATACTTCGGTCTACGGAAATATGACGTTTATTTGCCATTGTGCAGGTCACATAGAATTGGAAAACAGGCAAAATCATACTAAAAAAATCAACGATTCCGATTATTTATCCGTAACAAAAGGGGATAAAACGATTTATATCACTCCGAGTGATTTACAAAAATTGAATGTTCCTTATGTGCACAATCACAGTGAAATCGAAGATTCCCCGCTGGGCGGTCAAAACCAAATGACTTTCGAGCAGTTGCAGATCATAAACGAGTTGGCAAAAAAGAAACTAGAATCCCTCTAATACTTCACCTGAAAAACGCGACCTAAAGTTTAGGCCTTTCGGGTCGGTTTGTAAAGCAGCGGTTTGATTCTAGATTTGAAGAATCTTTCCGCTCAATAAATTACTTCGTATATTTGTCCCTATAAAAGAAACACTCTTATCAAGTTTTATTTTATTTTGAGCATAATCTCTTCTTATTATAAAGTGAAAAGTCCTATTGGTGTGATTCGATGACTTTTAAGATGTTATAAATACCAAATGAGATTACTTTTGTTACGAAATAGCCTTTTAAACTATGTGTACACTCATATAAGCAGTAAGTTCTTCTACTAAATTATATTTTTTGAATAGCAAAAGAAACTGCTTTTGTCAAATGTTCGTATTTTTTTCATTCTGTATTTAGAAACTGGATTAAAAAGTTCAAATCGACTACGTTTTACAATATGGATTTTCAAGTTTGCTTTTGATAAGTAATGAAAAAGAATTTGGATTTCTTTTTCGATAGAACTTGTATCATCGATCATTAAAGCGCTATTATCCATTTATGATATTGAGGTGATCAAGTTGCAATTCAAAACTTACACGAATGCACAAGTTGAAAACGTAAAAATTAAGAAAAGGATACTCTTTTCGCTCTTGGCAATTATTTTTGTATTGCTGTTATTTTTTCTGATTTATGAAAATCTGAGAATGAAAAAAGAAATTGACCGAGTTGTTGGTATGAGAACCCGCGTGATGAAGGATTACATCCGTAGGGTCGGTTCGCAAACGAGGGCACTTGGGTTATCGATTTCGGATTATTTAACCTTTTATGAAGATACATTGGCAAATCCAAGTCTTGTTAAAAAATTCAAAAATTATCCGAATATAAACAGGTTTGGAATCCCCCATATCAGTCGGGAAAATAAGGAAGGAGCCGATTCGGGAACTCTTACCGCAATAGGTTCGGTTTATAAATTGAATCCTTCTCTTCTCAAAGAAATTGAGGCCGCTCTGAACTTAAGAGGACAATTCGAGTCTTTGACTGAAAAACAAAGCGAAGTTGTTTGGGCTTACTATTTATCTAAACAAAAATTCCTTTATATTACTCCGAAGTTTAAGGATGAAAATTATTATTTTACCGATGACCTTTATTTGGGTCCGTATTGGACTCAGGCGACTCCTCAAATCAATCCGACCGGACGTCAAATTATAACCGATCTTTACGATGACCTTGCAGGAAAGGGGCTGATGATAACAATTTCCGAACCCGTTTATGTGAATGAGAAATTCATCGGCGTCGCTTCGATCGATATAGGTTTGGACGCTATGCAAAGAATTTTGGAAAGCGGGGATTGTATCGGAGAAAGTATGCTCATCGATGAAAATGGAAAAATCATAGCGAAATCCGGAACTTTTAAATTGGATACCAGGCTTCCTCTTCCGGTGATTACCATGATTATGGAACCGCAGGACTTGTTTTTCCTCGAAAAAGGAAGTTTTTGGATTAGGAACAAAATTAAGGATGAGGAAATTTGGCTCGTTCATGAAATTAAAATATTTGAATATATTATTTATATAATAAAAAATCTTCTTCCTTTTTGGGTGCTCGTATTTACGTTTTTTATTGTGCTCATATTATATGTCAAGTTGCGCTCTTCGATGAATCAGGTGGCCAAGTTGATTCATACGGATCCATTGACCGGGATCTGGAATCGTAGGGGCTTCTTAAAATTGACCCAGAGATCTCTTACCATTGGAAATCGGCACGGAAAGGATTGGACGATTTTGCTGGTGGATATCGATCATTTCAAACAGGTGAACGATAAGTTCGGACATGATACCGGAGATAAAACTTTGATAAAAGTCGCTCAAGTGCTTAGTCGTTCGATTCGCCAAACGGATGCGGTTTGTCGTTGGGGCGGAGAGGAGTTTGCGATCTTTTTATTCGGAGTCGGTCAGAAGGCTTCTACCGACATCGCCGAAGATCTGCGTAAAGAAGTGGAAAATCAAGTTCGTTTGGACGATGGAAACCCGGTGACGTTGAGTATTGGAGTTTCACAAGGAACGTTGGATTTAGAGGAAGCCTTCGTAAATGCAGATCAGGCGTTATATCGAGCAAAATCTTCGGGGAGAAACCGGGTTTGTGCTTTTGATCCGAAAGTATTTTCCCATTCGGATTTGAAGAATTAAATTGTATCGGAATTTAAATTCGTTTTGGATTTTCTGTAAATCAATAATCTCAATTCAGATTATAACTCTACAAAAATTAAGACATCGAATTTCCTTTTAATTTCAGATCCAAAATAAAAAATAACCAAAGTTTTTAACGCACAATTGATAGAAAAAGAATTTTTAAATTCAATGTTAGTTGATAGAAACTTCTGTATCATAATAATTGCGCAATTGGGTCTGGTAACGACAAGAGATAAATTGATTCTTCTTAAGGGAAGTATCTGTTTTGAAGTTAGCATTGTTGGATTTTTTTTAAGAACTAGAGAGAATGAAAATAAAAATAAAGATGAAGTACGATGGGAAATAACGAATTCATTCAAAATACAAATTTGAATATCAAGCCGGTTATATTGATAATAGACGATGAAGTTGTTGTATTGAAGAGTATCAAGTGTGCAATTCAACTCAGTTTTGGAAGTCGGTTCGAAATAGAAATCGCGGAAGATGCAGATTCTGCCATGGAAATTTTGGAGAGATGTAAATTCGAACAAATCGACGTTCCTTTAGTCATTTGTGATCAGGTGCTGCGTGAAAAAAGCGGAGATGAACTGCTGATTCAAATTCATCAGGAATATCCCCAGATCTATAAAGTAATGCTTACAGGTTATGCTTCTGCAAAAACTCTTGGAAATGCTTTGAATAAAGCAAATCTTTATCGATATCTTTCAAAACCCTGGGATTCCGAGGATTTGATTCTGACTATTTCCGAAGCGGTAAAGGCTTACTTTCAAAATCAAAAGGTGGCCGAACTTAGTTCTAAATTGGAAGAAACGTATCTGTTCAATCGTGAAACCTTGTTTCCGAATTTTGAAAATTTAAAACGAAGAATCGATCAAAGACTGATTGAAAACGAAAGTTCTAGTCTTTCTCTCATTCGAATAGAGTCTTTTAGTTCCATCGCTGAAAATTTCGGAATCGAAACATATCGTAAGGTGTTATCCGAATTCTTATCCGTCCTCAATTGTTTTGTAAGAGGTTACAACGGAGAAATTTTTCATATTTACGACAACATGATTGCGATTCTGGCGAAGATCGAAGAGGATCGATTTTATTCTTTACTTAGCGCCGTTCGTATCTTTCTTAGATCCGAATGCATCGAAGTGGATGGGATTTCTTTTCAGGTTAAAATTTCGATCGGAGTCTCATCGGATCAATCGGACGTATATGATAAGGCAAGACTTGCAATGATGACTGCGAGCAATGATTCTTCCGTTGAATATGTTTCTTATTCGGAGGCGACCAACAAGGTGGACCGAATTTATGCAAATCTTAAGTTGGGTAGGAAGTTCAATGAGGCTTTGAATGCGGGAAATGTTATTCCTTACTTTCAGGGAATTTACGATAACAAGCTCAAAAAAATTACGAAATACGAATGTTTAGCGAGAATTATGGAAGGAGGGCAGATTTATAATCCCGCGATGTTTATTCCAATTGCAAAATCCACGGGATTGATTCGATTGCTCACTCCTTTAATGGTTGAAAAGACGTTTAAATATTTTTCGAAACATTCCGAATATTCTTTTTCCATCAATATTTCCGAATCCGATTTGGATAAGAAAGGGTTTCCACTTTGGGTGATGAATCGCCTTTTGCATTACAGAATATCTCCGGATCGGGTGATTTTTGAAATTCTAGAAAACGATCGTTGGAACGGATCCTCCAATTCTACTCGCTCTCTTCAAGAATTGAAAGAAATCGGTTGTAAAATTGCGATTGATGATTTCGGAGTGGAACGTTCCAACTTTGAGAGACTGATGGAAATTCAACCGGATTTTATCAAAATAGACGGCAAATTTATACAGGGAATTCATGAAAATCAAACTTCATATCGATTGGCAGCCGCGATAACGGAAATGGCTCATACAATTGGTGCTAAGGTAGTTGCCGAGTTCGTATCCAAAGAAGAGGAGTTGGAAGCGGTGAAATCTTTGGATATAGACTATTCACAAGGGTATTATTTAATGGAGCCTGCGGAAGAAATCGTTTATGCGGAAACGGTTTTAAACTTAGTTTGAGTTTCTAATTGATTTTCACGAAATAGTTTCTCGGTGTTTCCTCATGTCTGGGTAAAATTAAAATTCAGTGAATTTGCAATTTTAATTTTACCCCCTCATACTATAAGCTGAAAAGCATTTTGTAATCGATTCAAATATACTCCTTATAAACACAAAGAGGCTTTTAAAAAATCTCTTTTGTTTTGGGGGTCAAGAATGAGTCAGGCTGTAACAATCGAGCACGAATTAAAAGAACTACAGGTCAATACAGTTCGTTATAAACTTTTAGTAATCGAATTTGCAGGTATGGTCAATCATGAAACTTTAAGGGGAATTCCGGCTAAACTAAGTTCGATCTTTTATGAGATGGAGGGAATGTTGGTATTGGACATCAGAAAAGTGACTAATCTCAATTCGGAATTTGTGCGGGCTTTTACTGGAATTTTACATATCATTTCCGAAAGATTTACTCGATATTTTATCATAACAGCAGATCAAAAAATCTATAACTGGATTATGAATTATAATAAACTGAGAGAGGTCAAACCGGTGACAGATTTTGACGAACTCAAAGAGGCTTTGGAATTAGATTCTTTAATTCAGGAGTTTGAATTCTAAAATCCGAAAGTTATTTCATTTCAAGATAATTTTATTCATCTTATATTCTGAAGAGAACACTTTTAGAGAATAAGTTATGATGTTTCTTGTAGAAGGGAACTCACTCTATTACACTCGTCTATCTGGTTTCGTTCGTAATAACGAGCCAGATAGATAATTTTAAAATCTTTTCCATTTTCAAAAATAAGTTTCTTCTTTGTATATTTATTTAAATACCCATTAAAGTCTTTTCTTTGTGTTTGATTGATTTAAAAAGTTTCCTATTTGTTTGAAGCATACTACTTCATAGATTGTTTTAAAATTTGGAAAATTGAAATCAAAAGCTTACTGAATGATACTAAGGGAAAATGATTTGTTGCTCGAATCTATTTTAATAGCCTTAAAGTTTAATTTCAAATGATTTCTTAATAAAACCACTTGTCTGAAAAATTAAGAATCAACCTTTCTACGCACAAACTCGTCATCGCTTTCGGATAAACTCTTCAGAAAGATAAAGAGTCTGAACACAAAGCATCTTTGGATTCTTGAATTCAGATTATAACTAGGGGAGATTCAGATCTGAAATTTTGCTACAGTAGACGCAATAAAAATTTCGCAGACGTATAACAACTGCTCGGTTAGTTGATTAGCTCCTATATCTCCATAAACAAAGCACTGAGTCTATTTGGTTAATTTGTATTTGTTGACCAAATAGATTTTTTTTTGCCTCTTATGTTTTGAAGATCGATGGCCCCGTTAGATGATATTTCTTGCTCTGTGTCGAAATCCATGATTTGAAAAAAAAGGATGTGAGCATCCGTGTCCAGATGAGAATGTAAAATTGGGTTCTTAAGTTGTGAGTTGTTTTTTTCGTTTTCAATCCCGTGTATAAAAATATTAAAAACCGTATCAAAAGCACTCGAAATGGAAAAGGTGGTTTCTGATAAATACTTTGGATTGACAATTCCGTCTAAAGCAGCGATGAGCGTGTCGATCGTTAGTTCTCGATTGAGTTCTTTTCGAAAAATTCCGCTGTCTTGTCCTTCTTTTATTATGTCTGCTAGTCTTCTGAGCCTTTCTTTGCGAAATTCCTTCATCATCATAAAAAGATCGGGGCGAAAGTTTTGTATGTCATTTACAAATGGTTTCCCCATTTTGGAGCCGAGTTCGGTGATGATGAGTAGAATCTCGTTAAGTTTTTCTCTGGGATTTTTGGATTTGTCTTTGATGATTGCTTCGTGTTGAGTTGTAATTCTTTCTTTCAAAAAATTGAATACGGCGTTGATCAATTTCTCCTTCGCATCGTAATAACGATAGAGTGTTCGTTTACTAATTCCTATATGTTTTGCGATTTCATCGGTGTTTGTTTTGGCAAAACCTGCAGAAAGAAATAAACGCATCGTTTTTTCTAGAATTTTTTCAATCATGTTAAAAAATTATTTTGTATCCTAGCCATTCGACTTGAAATTATTACTCAATGCTTCGACTTTTTGAGAATTTATAGGTATGTTCAGATGTTCGTTCTTAGATCCGTTTGTTAGAAAAGTATTTATTCTGAGTCCTTTTGGAGAGTAGCCGGTCCATTTTTTACAAGCTCTGTGAAAAGACGTATAAGAATTGAATCCGCATTCGAAAGCGATATCCAATAAATTCATATTCCGTTTTTCCACGAGAAGTCGAATTGCGTCGTTTATTCTATTTTGATTGATGAAATCCGAAAAACCTATGTTCTTATAGTTGTTTAAGTAAAAGGAAGCTTGGTGTAAACTAATTCCTAAATAAGCTGAAAGGTCAATTAGGCGAATGCTATCATCTGCATAAAGTTTTTCTTGAATAAAACCTTTGATTCTATCTTCTGCACGTTTTAGATCGTCTTCTTTAAGAAGATTTTTTTCTTCCACTGCATATTCGTTAGATTCGAAAACTTCCATTTCCAATTTTGGGTTTGTTTGTTCTATGATCTCTTGAATTTCCGGGTTTAGAATCGGTTTTTGCACGTCCGTCTCATTTTGGATTTTTATTTTTCTTTTTAAAAGATAGAGAATAAAAATGGAAAACATATAAGTATAATATGAAATGTTATTCCAATAGACGTTATAAAACAAGGTTCCAATTAGATTTAACAAAGCTCCAAACCCAATTCCCCCAAGGATTGGTAGCAAGGAATAATATTCTTTTTTGAAGTTTCGGAAATGGATCAGGTAACCCGATTCTAATACGGTGAAAGCGCAAACTCCGAAACAAAAAAGTTCCCCTGTAATTACCATAGAAAAGGATTTTTCAAAGTACATTAGAAATAAAAAGGAGAGAACGATCGCAAATGCCGCGTTTCTAAGGATGATTTGGCAGGATACTTGGATTCCAAGAATCGTCAGTATGACAAGCCGAAGTAGTAGAAAAGAATAAACCGAAATTCCACAGATTAGAGAGATCAATTTAAATTTAGATAGATCTTCGGAAGTCGCTATTTCTGGAATTGTTTGATTCCAGATCGCTAAATAAACGACGAAAAAAAATACAAACGTGAAGAAAATATTTTTTTCGATCAATCTTTGTAGAGTGAATTTTTTTAAAAAGATTCGTACTTCAAAATCCGATAAGATTTTCAAATTATACATGTAGTTTAGGAAATTCTGGATGAGTGTATTCATGAACAATGAGCTCTTTAGTGTTGTAGGATTTGAATTTTCAAATCGAGAACCTCTGGCTTGGTCTCGTCTTTTTTACTTTGATTTTTATTTATCTTTTTTATTAATGCAGAGATAAGTTTTCGTTTTATTTTGCTAATTTGCAAACAGTGAAATATATAATTTAAGAATCGATTTAGAATTAAAAAATTTCGATATAACAATTCGATTGTTTGTAAAATGCAAATTTTTCTAAAGTGCAATGAAATCATATTAATATGAACAGTTCTTCTATAACTTGAATCATTTAAATCAAAGAATAATGTGTCTTGAGCGTTCCTTAAGAAATGATTCTATTAGCCATGTCTTGGAAGGCGTAGTATTAGTAAACTAAAAAATTGACAATCAGTTTCCCCTATGTCAGATAGGCATTCAATTTATGTTATAAATGTGTTTTAATCTCGACATTGCGGCTTTGTCGTTTCTTTAGAATTTTTTTTTCTAAAGAAATAAACTTTTATGATAATTCTAGTTCCGTTTAAAACTTTTCTAAATTGAAAAATTCTTATAAAAACAAGTTCGTCTTGAAGATAAAAAGTTAGAACCTTATCTTACCTTAAAAATCAGATTAAAGATTTATCTTTTTATTGCGGCTATTCTGGAAGTTACTAACTAAAATAACGTGAGTTCGGTATAACAAATGCGAAAGCGATTATTATGTTGTGATTTGTAGAGGCGGTACTTTAGTTTGAAAAATTCAGCTATGAAATTTGCGAATGATTCGCCTGAACTTTTTTATATCGAATTCACGTTAAATAATGGATCTTGTAGTACGATTTGGTACTTGATTCATGTTCACGGTAATTTCCCAAACAAAGGTCGCATGGCATAAAAAAGATAAATGGGATTACAGATTATCACAAAATTCGATACCATGAGTAGCTTTGTATTTGTTGTGATTGAAAACTTAATTCTCTTACTTTGCCGGGATTGAAAAAAATTTCATTCTTCTTATATTATAATCTGTCCTAAAACCTGAGAAAAAATCAATTATAATCGTCTAGAAATTCGCAATAAAACGTAGGAACTCCCACATTAGACAATTTTGGGATAGATTCTTAGATAAAACGGGATTTTAATTCTGAGAATTGATGAGTTCTTTTCTAAATTCTCTCGGAGATTTTCCTGTGAATTTAACACAAGCTCTATGAAATGAAGAGGCGGAGTTAAAGCCGCATTCTAAGGCAACTTGTAATAAATTCATGTGTGACTTATCGCGAAGGTTCCGTTTTACATCTTCGATCCGGTTC
This sequence comes from Leptospira borgpetersenii serovar Javanica, assembly GCF_003046425.1. GTDB lineage: Bacteria > Spirochaetota > Leptospiria > Leptospirales > Leptospiraceae > Leptospira > Leptospira borgpetersenii. The sequence continues at coordinate 8,276 of NZ_QAJG01000011.1, read as the reverse complement.
ATATTCAAGAAATCCGCGAATTTCATAGACATGTGTTTGTTGAGATAATAGGAGGCTTGGTGTGTAGAAAGTCCGAGATAAGAAGCAAAATCAGGCAAACGAAGTTCTTCATCCGCATAACCTCTCACTTGGAGAAAAGAATTGATTCTTTCTTCGATCTTGTCCAATTCCACACCTTCCAAGATATTTCTAGTAAATTCGGTTTGGTTTTCTTCGGATTCAATTAAATTATTCACCGGAAAATCCGAAAGGGCTTGGTTGTCTGCGAGTGTTTTATTAGATTCAACGTAAGTTTTATTGAAAAGAACAGGAAAGAAACGTTCAATTAAGGTAATATAGGCGATCATAAACCCGGGAATGAGCTCTGAGAACATAAGCATTTTTGTAGAACTCGTCAAGGTTCCGGCCAAATCCAAAATCAATGAAGAAGTGATAATGAGTGTGATAAATGGAAAGTTGAAAAATACATTTGCTTTTTTGGAAGAATGAATTTTGAAGATGGCCCATCCGGACGCGTAAAGGGTGATTAGAACTGTAGCCGAATCACAAAAACAAATGTAAATCGTGCCCGGTAAAAAAAATGCACCTACCATTGTAATTGGGATGGCGACGGTCAGTCTTTTACAGTAATACCAAGGATTCTCCAAACCGTCAAGGATGAACATTATACAGATTAAAACCGCAATTGAGGCATAAAGAACTAAACCGAAGTAAATTCCTAAAAACATGGGGTCTTTCATCAATCTTGGATCGGTTTCTTGCGGAAAAATTACTTT
>NZ_QAJG01000011.1:0-2500 GCF_003046425.1 Leptospira borgpetersenii serovar Javanica | reverse complement strand
GGAAATTATAACGTATTCAGCATCGGTTCAACAAAACTATTGTAGTTTACTGCTTTAGAAAATTCTGATTTCAGATTCATTTCTATCGAATAGAAATTTTTAAATTCTCTCTGATGGGAAAGATGAAAATAAACTACAATTCGTTACAACTTCACTCAGGCTGAACTGAAATTTCCGATTTCAAAAAACAACTCAAAAACATTTGCGAATTCAAGTTTATTTTTTGTTATCTACAAAAATCATTTATGCCAAAGTATTAATGCCAATTCATATTTAACCCTTTTCGCTGTAGATTAGTTTAATACGCGATCTGGCTTTTTCGTGTAAGAGTTTTCTTCTTACGTCGAATTCACGTTAGGTTATAATGGATTTTTTATTTCTCGGTTTCGTGGTAAATGTTCACATTTAAATCTTCTCAATCTTAGATAAAAAGCTTTATAGAATTCTACTTCATTTTGAGTGTCTTGTCGTTATCTAAGAAAGTTAGGGTGATGAAATTGTTTTATTTTACAGAATTATCAAAATGAAGTATCAAAATTTAAATTACAAATTCGAATTGATAAGTTAGAAAAATATAAAATCCTAAATGTATAAGGTTTTTGTAAATTCAAAAGAGCCAATAATAAAAAAGTGTTCCTTTTATAGGATGCAGCGAATGAGGTAAATGAATTTTATAAACTATAAATATGCCGAGTGTTTCGAATTGTCTTAAAGTTTGAAAGGTTTGATAAAATTGTATTTTAAAACATTCGGTTCAAAAAGTTTTTCCACATATTGGTTCTGATTTTCGAAATGATTGTTAATGAATGTAGAACGATTGGTTGGGGGCATCTATTTTCAATATAACTGGAGTTTAAAGTGTTGAGTATCTTCGGTCTTTTATCACTCCAATTAAAGGGCTGAATGTGTTTTCTATTTTTAAAAGTTCAAAATCAATATGAACTTAATCCTCAGTCTTAATCCAGTTTATGAAGACGAAAATTTGAATTTTAAAACAAAAAAAGGAGAGTGGATGGGAGGAAAATGAACATGCAAGACGGAATAAATGTATGTTTTTAGAAGTGGATTGAATATACAATAACGCGATTTAATCGTAGATAAAAGTTCAAAATTTTAATCTTATTATTTTTTTATTGTGGGAATAAGTTGTTTTGATTTGACTTCGAATCAGAGTAGAAGGCACGAGATTTGTGTAACTATTCGAAATTATATATTATATCTTATGTGTACAGCTATAAAATTTAAAATATGAGGGTACCAATGCAGGTCAGTAATGAGTTCGTTGCATTCAATGTGCATGGAATAGATATCAAGGTGATGTTGATTAAGTTGTCGGGGATCGTTGATAATCGTTCTATCATGAACGTTCGTGATGTTATTTTATCGATTTTAGATGAGTTTACCGAGCTTTATATTTTGGATTTGAATGAGATTGAGAATGAGGAATTTATCAACCTAACTAACTTTAGAAAAATGCTCTCGGATTCTATTCGTACGAATCATAATTGTATTATATTATCTAAGTGTAAGAAATTGGAGTTGTGGATCGAAAACTACTCTGTCTTCAATGGGGTTTACCTGGCTAAAAACGATACGGAACTGATTCAGATTTTAAATGAAAAAGTTCCAAATGACGTTTTTCTGGGAGATGCGAACGACGAACCCGATATCCGATTGCATCTGGATTATCTGATCAAAGACGGATACTAATTTCTCACTATCCTTTTTAGAGAGTGTCAGCTCGATTGTGTAAATGACTTGTGAATAAAGTAAAAGTAACAAGGATAAAACCAAGAGATGAGCACCCCAAAAATCGAGTAGAAGAGTTACTGGATGAATTAATCAAAGATAAGAGTCCTGAAGAACTACTGGGAAACGAAGGCCTTTTAAAGCAACTAACAAAATCGTTGGTGGAACGAGCGATGATAACTCAGCGGACGCCTCTCTATGAATCGGCGCCCAGGAGAGCTAACGCACCACTTGGGCTACGAGAAGAACGCTTCGTCTGGAAATAACTCAAGCAATTCTCGGAATGGAACAAGTGTCAAAAATCTCAAAGGGGATTTTAGAACAATCGATTTGGAAGTTCCTCGAGATAGAAACGGAAGTTTCGAACCACAGATAATCCAGAAAGGTCAATCTCGATTTATCGGCTTCGACGATAAAATTATTTCGATGTATTCACGGGGAATGACAACTCGAGAAATATCCGAACATCTCAAAGAAATTTATCAAGTTGAGGTTTCATCGGATTTAATTTCTCAAGTAACGGATTCCGTAATGGAAACGGTGATCGAGTGGCAGAACCGCCCGTTGGATAAGGTAATCCGATTCTCATCATGGACGCGTTAGTCGTAAAGGTGAGAGATGGTAATCACGTCGTAAACAAATCCTTCTATTTGGCATTAGACAAAATGGCGCCCCTTCTGGGCTTGAAAAGCGTGGGTTAGATGCGAGCATTTACCACAAAACAAGAAAACCAACAGAAGGAACGCAATGA
>NZ_QAJG01000010.1:147500-161725 GCF_003046425.1 Leptospira borgpetersenii serovar Javanica | reverse complement strand
ACCCAAAATCAGGGTGGGGCGTAAGTTTCACAGAGGATTTGTAGTAATTCCGACAGATTTATCTTCAGATCCAAGTATTTGTGGGTAAGGTTATGATAAAAAGCGAGATGTTTTCGTTTCTTAAAGTTGGCTTTCTTAACTTCGTCGAATCAAGAATACCACATTCGGAACCGTCTTACGCCCAAGAATCATACGAATCCATGGATCGTAGCATAATAATTGCTTTCGCATTTGTTATGCCGAACTCACGTTAATTTATAAAAACAGATTTAATAACAAAGGCTCTCTACTATTCACGCCGGGGGTCGGAAAACCATATCTAGTTTTGATGTAGCTTCCTCCGCCGTAGTTTTTGTCTAAAAAGGAACCCGAAGGAATTGTTCGAATTGTGGATTCGATATTGGATTTTGTCGCCCACTCTTTTAATTGTGTTTCGGAGGAATTTTCACCAATAGCGATTAACCTTGAAACAAAAGTTTTTTTCACTTTTTCTTGAAATTCTGGATTTTTAAAATCGTCCAGATAAAAGATTCCAAATCTTGCAAACGGAAGTTGATAGATTGTTAAGGATTTGTCTTCCATTACGCCGGAAGCATTCGCAATTTCCGGAGATCTCAAAGCCGCTAAATTTTTCATCCACATTGCCGTGGGAGTTCGAGCTAGAATGTTATCTTTAAGAGAAATTTGTTTATTCGGATCGAAGATATAGACAACTTCTTGCCAAACTTCAGGATTAGGACTTTCCGGATCTACTTTTCCAATCGGCATAAGAATAGAGCCCGGCAAAATGTAAACCCCGTAGGTTTTGGAAAGATTGGAAAAAATTCTTAAATAGGCTGCGCTCGCTTCCTCATAAGGATTCGATTTTCTTGTTGTATTCGATCCGATCGTGGATTTAAGAAAAATTTCTAATTTAATAAAATTGAATGCTTCTTCCAAAGTGTTACTTCTGAAAACTTCCTGGCGAGAATTTAAAAAGTACAGAAAACTTCCCGTATGTGGAGGAAAAACAACAAGGGTGCTTTTTTTCAGAAACCCTTTTTGTCTGGCTTGTTTGAGAGGAAGTTCGATCGATTTGAGGAATCTTTCCTCAGAGGAAAAATTTTCTAATTTCCATTCCGGTTGTATCACAACGATATTTCCGGCGTTTCGATCGTAACCGTTTGAGAGAACCTGATATTCCTTCTGTGTAAGTTTATTGTACTGTTCTGATGAAATTTGTTTTCCGGAAAAAATATAAGCAATTCCTAAAAACACCGGTATTAAAATCAAGGACACGGTTGCATTTTTCCAAAATGGAGACATATTTTCTAGCGCACTAAAGAGGCATACTCCTTAAGATATAAATTTACCGCATCAAGCATATATTCGGTAAACAGAGGATTAGGTTCGAACGTTCGAACGTTTTTCCAGGCAATGTAATCGTGCTCGTCAGAAAGGATAATTTCTCCTCCGAGAAAGTTGGCGTGGTAGGCGATGATAATGCAGGGGAAATTTCCCTCGTTGACCTTATGTTTGTGAACGAACAAAGGTTTCGGAAAAACTTTGATTTTGATTTGCGGGCCTAATTCTTCTTCAATTTCGCGCTCTATGCTAAGATTCCAATCTTCAAAAAATTCATCCTCGTTCATTCTTCCACCGGGAAGGTCTCCCAGGCCGGATTTACGGTCTCTGAGAATTAGAAGTTCGTCTCCTTTTCTCAAGAAAAGTTTTTGAGTGATTTGAAAAAAACCGTGTTTGCTCAAGGATGATTGGTTCTCCGAATTTCCTAACAGGGGCTGATACTTTTTCCTTGCTGACAATCATTTTTATCCCGGTTGCAAAGCTTTCGGCCGGTAAGGTTGGTTATAAACAAATATGTAAGATGAAATCGTTTACTTAAGTATGCTTTCGATTTGTTGTTCTGATATGGATTTGATCTAGGAGTTTTTCCCAAAACCTGAAAAGAGATCTTCGGTAAGTTTGAAAAACTTACTACATAGATTATTTCTATGCGTTCGAATAGCAAAGAAAACGAGAAATGGAAAAATGGATTTGGGAAGAAAAAACGATTCGACAAGTTTTAAAAAATGCAAGAGGGCCCGCAGATTACGCCCTATCGGCTTTATCGCTTTTGTGAGACGTTTCCTTGCCGTTTAAAAAATTGTAGGAACTCATACATTTTAAGTTTTGAGCCGACCTACAAGCTAAAAAAAATCAGCGGCTTGAATAGAAAAACGCCAGGATTAAAGCCAAAATGATAAAGATTAAGTTGAGAATAAAACCGGAATGAAGCTGTTTTCTTTCCGTAGGTTTTAAAAAATAGGCCGCAAAAATGACGGAGATAAAACCGCCTAAATGGGCCCAACGTGCAACCCCGTCTTCGGTAAAAACGTTCGTAATGTCCGAGTAAACCATAATCCATGCTACTAAAAAAACCGGAAATGGAATATTCTTATGGTTGAAACGAAGAGAAAACGGAGAAAGTAATGCGGCTACTGCGGCTATGCCCGAGATAGCTCCCGAAGCACCGACCACCGGAGTCGAATCGTGCAAGATGACTCCACGAATAAAAGAATCCAATAGGGAAGAAATTAAAGCGGCCATAAAAAAGAACAAAAGCCATCTTCCTTTTCCTGCTTTGTATTCTACGGCTCTTCCCAGGAAAAAAAGATAAAACATATTCCCGGATAAATGTATTAAACTTCCATGATAAAATACGGCTCCGATCCAAGATACGGGTTGAATTTGTCCGGGATGATTTAAGAAATATTGTCGAATCAGATGTTCCGGAAGAAAAATGTTCACGATAAAAAAAGTCACGACCATTAAAAAAACGAAAAAAGTAGTTAAGGGAAATTCAAAAAGAAGAATCCGAATCAAGGTAGTTTTGTCCTCCGGGGAAGTATCGAGTCAGATAAGATTTTAAAATGATCTTTAATTCGATGATTATTTTGTCCGAAAATCCCTTATCCTTTTGCTCTCGGATCCAGAGGTTTAAAATTGCGTCAGTAACTTCCACGATAATTTTTGAGATAATTCTATTTTCGGCAAGATTCACGTTAAATTGAGAAAGAATCGTAGAAACGTTTTCGGAGATTTTTAAATTATTCTCCTGATTGATTTCGACCAACTTAAGATCTTGCTTCATCGAAGACCAAAGAGGGGCAAAACCGGGTTCTGTGAGATAAAAGTTTGCAAAAGAATCGATTACTAAATCGACCAAATCTTCCCAAGATTTTCCCTTAAGGTCGGATTGAAAAATTTCGGAAAGCATCGAATTGATTCTTTCCAAATGTCTTTGACCGACTGCATTTAAAACAGCATGTTTATTCGGGAAATATTGATATAAGGAGCCGATCGGAATACTTGCTTCGGCTGCAATCATGTTCGTGGTAATTGCTTCAACCCCATTCTTTTCCAAAAGTCCGACGACCACGTCTAAGATCCTTTGAACTCGATTGATGGATCTTTTTCGAGAAGGTTCTTTCCTAGGATTGAGAGGATCTGCATTTTTTCCCGATTCACTATTTGCAATTTTCTTTACGTTGGTCGCTTTCTTTGAAACCAATTCAAATCTCCGTTTCCTATAAGCGATCTGGCCCTATTATAGATTTCATTGGATAAATTCAAGAAAAGATTCCATCAAAGACGAATTGTTTCAGGCCCTACATTTACCTCGAAATTGCATTCACATTAGAGTTATTGAAAAATTCCATGATTCGGATTAACAAAACCGCTTCAAACATCCATTTCAACGAAACAGAAACGGACAGAGAATTAATTTTTCAACAACTCTATTATGATTTTAAAAAGCTCAACCTTAGAAGAGAATTTGCAATCATGTTGAAATCTGAAATCTCACAAATCTATTCTGCGATTGAACTACCAAGGCAAACTTCTCGGGAGAATGAGAAAAGTTTCAATACGGAGTAAGTATGATCTATGGGAAATGAAAACGAATTTTAGCGAAGTTCATTTCTAAAATTTTTGGAGTTTAACCGGGACAGAAACAGAGGCTGTCAAGATCAGAAGAGAACTAATGTGATGTTCCCGCGGAATTAAAAACATAGATGGGGATTTTTAATTTGAGTTGAAAACTGAAATTGCAGAACTACGAATAGAAACTTTAAGTATTAAATAAGAGATCGCAGAAGGACTCGTCGCTACGCAGATCGCCATCGTAGCGATTTAAGCTCCACGACGTCTCGAACTTGCCTCACCACATCCATGTGGTTCGGTCGCGTTTTTCGCTTCTTATGGAAGCTCAAAAACTCTCTCGCTCGCAAGCTTCGAGTCCATGTTTCTGTTCTTAATTTATTGCTGCCGAAGAAGGGACTCGAACCCCCACAACCTTGCGATCGCTGGCACCTGAAGCCAGTGCGTCTACCAATTCCGCCACTTCGGCAATACAGTGAGAAACCGCTCTTACAATCTCGGAAGGTTTGGGTTTTCCGTCATTCATTATTTTGGAATTCATTGACACGGAGGTTGATCCGATTCTATGATCCAGTTAGAATGAAAGCAGAAAGAAAAACCTCCGAAACCGAGATCAAATTAGAAATGAATCTCCACGGAACTGGTCAGTATCGATTCGATACAGAGATTCCTTTTTTTGAACACATGCTTTCTCATATCTCCAAACACGGATTAATTGATCTAAATCTTTGGTTGAGAGGGGATATCGAAATCGACTGTCACCATTCCGTAGAAGATACTGCGATTTTAATGGGAACTACGATTCACAAACAGTTAGGTGACAAGGCCGGGATCTTTCGATACGGACATTTTACTCTTACTATGGATGAAGTTCTTACAACCGTAGCCGTGGATCTAGGTGGTAGGTATTTTTTTAAATACACCGGTCCCGAGCTAACGGGTAAGTTCGGAATTTATGATGCGGAACTTTCTTTGGAATTTTTACAAAAACTTGCATTAAATGCAAAGATGAATCTGCACGTATTTGTTCATTACGGAGATAACAGACATCATGTTCACGAATCTATTTTTAAGGCTCTAGGTAAAGCTCTTAGAATGGCGATCGCACAAGACTCGGCGACTGCAGGCGTGATTCCTTCCACAAAAGGAGTTTTGGAATGATAGCTATTCTAGATTACGGAATGGGAAACATTCATTCCTGTATCAAAGCCGTATCTCTTTATACAAAAGATTTCGTTTATACGAACAATAAAACAACAATCGAAAATTCAAAAGCTCTAATATTACCCGGTGATGGGCATTTTGATCGGGCTATGGAGAATTTGAATTCGACCGGACTTCGAGAAACGATCGATAAACACGTAAATTCCGGAAAACCTCTTTTCGGGATTTGTATAGGTTTTCAAATTCTTTTCGAGTCTTCAGAAGAAACTACTCAAGTTACTAAAAAAGAGCAGATTGAAGGTTTGGGATATATCAAAGGAAAGGTCAAAAAATTTCAGGGAAAAGATTTTAAAGTTCCTCATATCGGTTGGAATCGACTTCAAATTCGTAGAAAAGATAAAAGTATTCTTTTAAAGGGAATCGGCGATCAGTCTTTTTTTTATTTCATCCATTCTTACAGACCGACAAGCGCAGAGGGAAATGCGATTACTGGACTTTGCGATTATTACCAAGAGAAATTTCCGGCCGTTGTGGAGAAGGATAATATTTTCGGAACTCAGTTCCACCCCGAAAAGTCTCATACTCACGGACTTAAACTATTGGAGAATTTCATTCATTTCGTATGATTATCATTCCGGCCATCGATCTATTCGATAATTGTGCAGTTCGTTTATTCAAAGGAAATTACAAGGAAAAGAAAATTTATTCTTCCGAACCTTGGAAACTTGCGGAAGGTTTTGCTAAAAACGGAGCGACCTTACTTCACCTTGTGGACTTGAACGGTGCTAGAAATCAACTCGGTATCAATGAAGATTCCATCTTGAAAATCCGTAAAACGACTTCACTTAAAGTACAATTAGGCGGTGGAATTAGAGACAAAGAAAAATTGGCTTATTACGATAAAATTGGAATTGATCGTTTTATTCTCGGAACGGCCGCCGTAACAGATCCGGATCTTTTAAAATTTGCACTTGATAACTATGGAAAAGAAAGAGTTGTCGTCGCGGTAGATGCAATAGATGGGATCGTAAAAATTGCGGGCTGGGAGAAAGACTCGGGAGTTCGTTATCGAGATCTGATGGATCGTCTCGCAAAAGCGGGAATCGAACATATTGTTTTTACGGATATTGCTCAGGACGGAACTCTTGCCGGGCCAAACTTGAAAGCTTACCAAGAAATCTTAAATTCTTATCCGTTTCAAGTCATCGCTTCCGGTGGAATTTCCTCTCTTAAAGATCTTATGGATCTTTCTTCTCTCAAAACTAAAATTCCACTCTACGGCGTGATTACGGGAAAAGCTTTGTACGAAGGAAAACTGGATCTTGCAAAAGCGATTTCTTCCATTTAAGGAAACTTAAAGAGTAAATTAGATTTTTCTTTTCACCTGGAAAGGAACTATACATAAAGGTAATTGATCTTACAGGATCGGGGACATTCATGAGCCAATTATCTAAAAATAAAATATCGATCATTCTTTCCGCATTAGGACTGATTTTTTCTTTTTTGCTTATCCAAAAATATTACGGCGATCCTACTTCGGTCGGAGAAACTCTCTGCAATGTACTCAGCGAATCCGGTTCTTGCGATAAGGTTTCCGAAAGCGCTTACTCTGCGATTCGAAATGTTCCCGGTCTTGGAGATCTTCCGATTGCGTTATTTGGTTTCGTTTTTTACGGTTTTGTGGGTTTTCTTTTCGTGTTTTCCGAAATTAAAAAAGAAACCTCGGAAAAAAATCTAAGATTTGCGTTTTATGTTTTGATTCTTGGACTTATAGCCGATTTAGGACTGTTTTTTCTTTCCGTAGGAGTAATAAAAGCGTTATGCGGTCTTTGTGTTGCGACTTATGTCATAACGATCGCACTTCTTGCGGTAAACTTTCCCGTTTTTAAATCCCTTTCCGATAAATCGATCCGGGCGGTTCTGAATTCGTTTAGTGGAAGTTTCGTAAATTTTCTTATTGTGATCCTTTCTTTTTTCGTCCTCGGTTTTTATGGAGGAAGAATTTCCACGGGTGGAACTAGACTGGTTTCCGGCAGTGCAGATGGTGAAAAATCCATTCCCGAGCAGTTGAAAGAATTTGAAACGGCTCAGACGGTTCAAATTGATTTGAAAGACGTACCCATTCTTGGTGATCTGAATGCGCCGATTACGATCGTGAAATATGCGGATTTTAATTGTGGTCATTGCATGCACACGAGTAAGATTCTAAAATCTTTTCTAAACGAATACGAAGGAATCATCAAAGTGGCTTATAAGAATTTTCCATTGGACGGAAATTGTAATCGTCTTGTCGGAAGAAAATCCCCGGAGGCGAGTTCCTGCATCGCTGCTAGCGCAGCACTTTGTGCAAATCAGCAAAATAAATTTTATCCGGTTTACACAGGTCTTTATGATGATAATGAGGCGGGTGTAATGCACACTGCAGCAACTGTAACTCGTCTTGCTGAAAAGAGCGGTTTGAAGATGGATCAATTCCGTGCTTGTATGAGTTCTACCAAAATCAGAGATCATATCAATCGTGAAGTAGACGAGGCTGAAAAACTGAAAATTAATTCCACTCCGACTTTATTCATCAATAATAAACCTTTTCCAAAAAGTGGAACTCCGGATGTTGACTTTTTACGTCGGCTGATCTATCAACTTATCAATCAGAGTTGATCTTTTATCGCCAAATGGAGAACGAGAAGAAGCGATTCTGCAGGAATTGTGGTACACATATCTTAGTGGAGTCGATCCAGTGCGTATTCTGCGGATCGTTTCAGGTTCGGAATTCGATTTCTTTTTTTCGTTTTGCGACTGAAAGTAAATTTTTCAGAACCAAAATTCTTTATCCTGCTTTGCCGTTTTTGGGATTATTTTTTTTCGTAGTTCATATTTTTCTTAAGTTCGAAGCAATTCCGTTATATGTTTCGATTTTATTTTTTTTGTGGGCTCTGATATTTTCTATCTCAGGTTGGATCGGAGAATTGATCTTGGACCTAAAATTTCGGGGAGATGTAAAAGATTTTAAAGAAGGGTTTATCGAATGGCAAAAACACCTCTACGATCGTTCTCCCGCACTTTCCTACCTAGGAATGATCTTATTCGTTGCGACGCCTTTGATACAATGGCAGAATTCTCTTTGGTTTTCTTTGTCTTCCGCCGGAATTTGGACGTTATTGATTTCTTTTATTCTTTTAGTTATCATTCCGTTAATTTAAAAAATTATAAATTACCTCAAGGACATCTCTATAAAATCCAAAGATGCAGATTCTAAAATTAAATTTCTAGATGAATCACCGTTTTCAAGGTGATCGTTCGATGAAAAATTCATTTTATAGAGATGCCCTCAATCTTTAAAACTGTATGATGTTCATTCGATTAAAATTTATAAAGTGATTGTTTGAGTATTGAACAATAGAGTTATTGAAAAATTCCATGATTCAGATTAACAAAACCGCTTCAAACGTCCATTTCAATGCAGCAGAAACGGATAAAGAATTAATTTTTCAACAACTCTAATATTGATCTTAAGAACTGTCCTAAAACTGTTTTCTGTAGGAGCAGCATTGTCATCAGTCCTCTCAATGTGGGAACTCCTATATTATATTACGAACTTACCAAATGATTGTAACTAATTTCGTTCAAATTCTCTCTAAATGAACGCGAATTCAATATAGGAAAGTTTGGGTGAATCGCTCACAAATTTCATAATTGAAACACTTTCGTAAAAAACGTTTCACCTGAGTTTTTCTGGACTCAGTGCTTTTGCTACGGATCATAGCACAAGGTTATAAATTCGCCCTGGTAGGAATTCTTACAAATAAAATGGAATTTTGAAAGAAATTGGAGTTCGAAAATTGAATCTTTTTTATTGATTTCTTAAGTGTTAGAGCGTAAAAGTTTATGATTTTGATTTGTTTTACAAAAATAAAATTTTCATTTTTTCGAACGTTTCTTATTTTGTTTTACTATGTCGGAATCTTCTCTTTTTAAAAGGATTCTTTTTGGAATTTTAACCTTACTTTCCTTAATTTTAATTCTGTTCCTACATACGATTTTTTTCAAACCTCTAACACTCGCCTTGTTTTATGAAAAGATCTTTTGGGAATCTGTTTTAAATGATCCGGAATATCTGACTTCTCTTGGAATTTTGAACAATTTCGGAATCGAAGGTTATCAAAAGAAACTTACCAATATATCGGTTGAAAGACAAAAACAAGATTTGGAAAAGGCAAAGAAGAATCTGGAAATACTTCTATCGTATGGAAAAGAAGATTTATCGGGACAGGAATTACTTTCTTTTGAAATTTTAGAATGGTCTCTTCGTTTAAAAGTTTCCGGTGAAAAGTTTTTATTTCACGATTATCCTGCAAATCAGCTATTCGGGGTTCAAAGTCAACTTCCGACTTTTTTAGCAACTCAGCATCCGATCAAGTCTTCTCAAGATGTGGAAAATTACATCGCAAGACTCGAAGTCGTTCCTAAAAAAATTGATCAACTCATCGAAGGAATTTTATATAGGGATAGAAAGGGAATTATTCCTCCCGATTTCATTTTGGATCGATTGATCTCGGAAGTAGAAGGTTTCATCGGAGTTCCGGCAAAGGAGAATATTCTCTATACTTCGTTCGGGGAAAAAATCGAAAAAATAAGCTCTATCTCCTCGGATTTAAAGGATCGATCTTTAACGCGTGTTCAGCGATCGATCGAATCAGGAGTTTATCCATCCTATTCAAAATTGCTAAATCTATTTTTAGAACAAAAAAAACGCGCGGATTCAAAAGCCGGTGTTTGGAAACTTCCGGATGGAGACACTTATTATTCCCACGAATTAAAAAAACATACCACGACTGAATTAAATCCGGAACAAATCCATAATATCGGCTTATCTGAGGTTTCTCGAATTCAAAACGAAATGAAAACGATTTTGAAAAATCTCGGAAAAAATCAATCCATCCCCAATGCAATGTCCGAACTCAGGAAGGATTCCCGATTTTTATTTCCAGACAATGAGAAAGGTAAGTTGCAGGCTTTGGAAGAATATAAGAAAATCCTAAAGGATTCGGAAGAGAAAGCGAAATCTTTATTTTTTAAAATGCCGGAAAGTAAAGTGGAAGTGGATAGAATTCCTGTCTTTAAGGAAAAAACCGCACCGGGAGCATATTACGACGAACCTGCGTTAGATGGTTCAAGACCCGGAATTTTTTATGCAAATCTTAGGGATACAAAAGAGATTCCAAAGTTCGGAATGAAAACTTTGACTTATCACGAAACCATTCCGGGGCATCACCTTCAGATCGCAATCATGCAGGAACTCAAAGGGTTTCCCCGTTTTAGAAATACAATTACGTTTACGGCTTATGTGGAAGGCTGGGCTTTGTATGCGGAACGCCTTGCAAAGGATTACGATTTTTTTCAGGACCCTTATTCAGATTTAGGGAGACTTCAAGCGGAATTGTTCAGAGCCGTTCGACTTGTAGTGGATACCGGATTACATTATAAACGATGGACTAGAGAACAAGCAATCTATTATATGATGCAGAATACTGGAATGGCTCCAAAAGACGTAACTGCGGAGATAGAAAGATACGTTGTGTATCCGGGTCAGGCTTGTTCATATAAAATCGGGATGCTAAAAATTCTCGAACTCAGAGAAAAAGTAAAAATTCATAAAAAGAAAACCTTCGATATTCGAGAATTTCACTCGGTCGTTTTGGGCAGTGGGTCTTTGCCTTTGATCATTTTGGAAAAACTTGTAGAAGACGAATTGTTAAACGAAAAGAAATGAACTTTACTTTGAACCTGTCCCAAAATTGTTTTTTGTATAAGCGGCATTCCCGCAACACTGTCATCAGTTCTCTGAATGCGGGAACTCCTGTATTATATTACGAATTTACCAAATGATTGTAACTGATTTCGTCAGATTCCCTCTAAATTAACGTGAATTCAATATAAGAAAGTTTGGGTGAATCGCCCGCAAACTCCATAATTGAAATGTTTTCGTATTTGTTATGCCAAATTCACGTTTTTTAAATAAAAGTACAAATAACGCGTTCCGTATCAAAAAAACTCAATCAATCGAACACCTGGAACAATTTCTTCACCTTCCAGTAAAATTGCAGGATCGTGCAAGGTAAGAATTTTGGTTCCTTTCTCGCTCAAGATTCGAACATATTCTATAAAATCTCGATTTCGTTTTAAAGAAAAAGCCGCTTCGCTTGTAAGTCCAATTCCGTTCTTACACGGTTCAACGAGATAACACTCATCACCCGTAAATAAAAACCGTTTCTCAGACGTCGCAACCCATTCCAATGCCTGAGATCCAGGAGTATGTCCACCCGCAAAAAGAATCCTCATTTCCGGCAATAAGAAATACGTTCCGTCAAACGAATGAATACGGCCGGTCTTTATCAAAGAGTTTAAATAAACGGACTGATTGGGAAAATAAGATTGTTTTTGAAGAAGGTCCAAATCGTGATTTTGAATGTGTAAAATTGCGGAAGGAAACAAAAAAATTCCTCCCGCATGATCAAAATGAAAATGCGTTAGTACAATGTCCGTAATTTCTTTCGGGTCGATTCCGCATTTTTTCAACAGACGATCCGGTTCTTCAAAACTTGTAAAACCGAATTTCTTTTTGTAAGATTCATTTAAGAAACCTGAATCAATTAAAATCCTTTTCCCAGGAATCCGAATCAAATAGAAAAGATAAACGATCTCACGACTTCCTTCATCTTCTTTCACGTTTAAAAAATGATCCGGATACGGGCTTTTTCCGTAAGTGAAAGCATATATACCGAATAAAGAATTACAATTTTTTAATGCAACTTTTTCCGAACGATTCGCGTCTCGTTTCGGATTTTGACTTTTCGAAAGGCAGTCTATAAAACTTAAAATAGTACAAAAACAAATCAAAAACCTCCAACCAATCGATTTCATTTCAACGTTTCTACGGGTTCACTTTGAATCCTGGAAAAACCTTTTTGAATAGGAGTCCTAAACTGCATTAAAATTCCTTTATGAAGATGACCTGGCAACAACATCCAATCCTGTAAATTTTTCAGAGACTGAATATTATAATGCAAAGGATAATCAACCGGAATTTTTTCTCCGTCCGGAGATCCATATTCTTCTTTTGTCCCGTTTTGCATCGTCCTTAAAACGATTCCTTTTTCATCCGTGGGTAAACCAAGCAAGTTGTCTCGAAAGCCCTGAGTATAAGAAAAATAATCTTCGATATTGGACAAATATACGACTCGAATCGGAATATTCAACCTTGCCGCTCTTTCTCCAACGGATTTCATGCTTTTTCCGGCATTGATGTCGCCTTTCAAAACTTGAATTCTTCCTTGAAGAATCATATTACGAACATAGGTATATTCTTCTTTGGAATGGATAAAAGTCTTAAGACCGAATCTCTCAGAGGTTCGATCGAGCTCGTTCCATCTTTGAGGAACATCGGATTTACCTCTATGCGCTATTTCCCATGCTTCTTGAATCAAAGGCCATTCGGAATCGTTTTCCCATTCTTTCTTTATAAGCTCAAAGGAGGATCTTTTATTTCTTCGGGACCAAAGTTCCCGATACGCTTCCGGATCGGAAGCAAGTTTAAAGAATAAAAGATGAATCCGATTGATCAGACAAATCGTATAATCAAAATCCATTAACCATACGTATTTACTTTTCGCCCAAGCAATGAAGGTAAAATTCTGATCGGTTCCAACTCCGAGATAACCACCTTCTAAATTTTTTATATAAGGTTTGAAAAGATCGATTCTAAGTTCGTTCGATGCAGGATAATGCCTACCTCCCAAATCTCTAGAATTGAATTCATCGATTTTCAAAGGAGCTAAAAATAATTTTTCATTTTCCTCAAGAGAAGGAACAATCCAGGGATCCTTTGAAGGGGAGGTTTTACAGAACGAACCGAGAACTATAAATCCCATCAAAATAAATAGGATCGTTTTAGAATGAAACATAAATGTGACTTACTTCGAGTTGAGTTTATACCAGTTCAGCCATTCGTTCCGAGAGTAAAAGTTCTTTCCTGTGATCGCTGAAAGAGAAGTCATCAAAAGTTTAGAACTTACAGCTCGGTTTTCCTCCAAAATTTTAATCAAAACGGGAATACTTGCTTGTTCCTTTCGTTTTCCTAACTCAGAAATTGCAACCTGCTGTAAGGAAATATTTTTCTTCTGCGCAAAATTCTCTAAAATCTTACGGGATTCTTTTCCAGGAATCGACGCAATCGTAGAAACAACAACCAGTGCGGAATCCGGATTATTTTCCGCAATTTCAACAAGAGTAGGGAGCGCTTTCGAAGAACCTAATAATCCGAGCGATTCCACAGCTATAGAAGAAAGCTTTGGATCAGAGGACTTGGAAGCGGCAATCAAATCATCCAAAGCTTCGATCGCATGTAAAATGCCCAAAGACCAGGCCGCTCCATACCTACCTTCGCCTTCCGATTCTTTGAGAACATTCAACAAAACTGGAATGCTTTTTTTATCTCCTAAATAACCCAGAGAACGCCCAATCATTTCTCGGTCGGGTAATTTAGAATTTGTCAAATTCTTTTCGATCGCTACGCGCGCCGAATTAAAATGAATTCTTCCTAAAACCAAAGCGGCGGGCGCAACTGCGTCCGGATCGTTTCCTTCAAGGATTTTCAGAACTTTGGGTCCCGTTTCGAAAGAAGGAATTTCCGAAAGGACATTCACGGCACGATAGCGAATGTCCCGATTTTTATGTTTTAAAATTGGAATTGTAGATGTAATCGCTGTTGAACTGTTTATCTCGATCAGAGCGTTCATACAATTTTCACTTCCCTTATCAAAATCCCCTGCAAGTCCTTGGACTAAGATCGGGATCGCTTTTTTACTCGAAATTCTTCCCAACGCAAGATAAGAAGCCGCCAATGTAGGAGACGGTTCAGTTGTTTGCGCGAGTTTGATCAAATACGATTCCGCAGAACGAACTTTAAGCTTTCCTAAAGCCATCGCATACGTTTTTGCAAGTTCGGGATCTTTGTTTTTATTGGCTAGGTCGAGTATAGACTTACCGGAAGAATAAGCTCCGATGCGGACCAAAGCATCAACCGCAATTAATCTCAAAGTAGAATCTTGAGACTGCAAAAAAGGAAGAATCGCTTTAGAGGAGGA
>NZ_QAJG01000010.1:130000-145000 GCF_003046425.1 Leptospira borgpetersenii serovar Javanica | reverse complement strand
ATGATCGAACCTTTCATCTTTCGCCGATCCAAAGCTAACTATATATAGTAAATCCTAAGTACGAAAAAAAAAATCAGTCAACCGCATTTGCAAAATTTTATCCAATATAAAACTTTTTTTTCATATATAAGTAAAGTATTAGATATAAAAGTAATAAGTTGAAAGTTTATCCTTAAGTGCTTGTCATAAAGATGTCTAAAAGTATGAATTTGTATTAAAGAATAAAATACTATACCAAAGTGATCCTAACTTACTAAAAAATACATAATGTTCGTTTTAAATTGTTTGTGAATTTTATAAAAGTAATTCAAACCGATTTGCGACCGTTATTTTAAAAACACAAACGACAATATGAATAAAAAATAAAGAGCCGGAAATGAATCCCCGGTTTTTGCGATAAGAGTCAATCGAGAATTTCTCGCTAGTATCAGCAATATTGTGTAAATGACATTTTTTAAAATGAATCTAATTTCAATCGATCTCCAAAAAGAATCGAAAACTGGTTCATCGCTTGAACTCAGCGGCTCGCTCTCTAACATAACCTTACCCACAAATTAAGAAGGCTTTTGGGATCATAAGGATCAAAAACTGATATTTTTCAAGTGTTCCGACAAGAATGAGGCTTTTTACTTGCAAGAAGTATGATTTTGTGGTAAAGAAAACCTCCCGAGTCTTCCCACCGCCTCTCCCCTCCACCCAAAATCAGGGTGGGGCGTAAGTTTCACAGAGGATTTGTAGTAATTCCGACAGATTTATCTTCAGATCCAAGTATTTGTGGGTAAGGTTATGGCTCTCTAAGGATCGCTCGCCATCCCAATCTTGAATCGGCGGCGTCCATTTTTTAGACATATTATCTAAAGCTAAATAGAGAAGTTTGATTGCGGCTTCATCCGTAGGGAATGATCCCCGATTTTTAATAATTTTTCTCAAACCCATATTTATAGATTTGATGGCATTCGTGGTGTATATCGCCTTTGAATCATACAAAGTGGAACTTGTGCATTCGAAAAAACCATAAAATCGTTTCCGATCATATCTGGAGGGACTTTCTTCGATTAACTCGTAGAGTAGTTCTTTCAATCGATTTTTAGGTTTGCTCATATCGCTTTTTACCATTGTTAATTTACGATAATTCACGAGTTACTTACACAATTCAGCTGACGTTCTCCAGAATAAATTTTACTGTTTCTATATACTTTGCGGCATGGCATCCAAAATATTAGGCGCCGTAAGAACATTCGTATTTTGACGATTTAATTTAATTTTCATAGACTCTCGATATTCCCTTGCTTCAGCTGCTTTTGTAAATTGTACATTGCCATTATGCTTTTTTACAATTTGCTCTATCTCATCCAAGGTAATTTCAAAAAATTCCTTCCTGCTATTTACAAGGTTCATCCGTTTATGTTCAAAGTCCTTATGGAGTAACTTTTCAAATTCGGATGCATTTTCGGAATAAACAATTGCATACACGTCAAATTCAAATGGAACAGAGGCATCACTTAATTCTTTCACTCGGTCCATAGGGTCTAATCGCCTTGTCATTCCTACCTTAAAAACGCTTTCGCCGAACGAACCTATATTAAATATTACATATATATGCCCCACTTTCGTTTGTTGGGCCAAGGACAAAGCTTTTTGTTTTGCTCTTTGTGCATTTTCCAATTCTTTTTTTGCCTGTTCTAAAGCTTTAATATAAAGTCTCTCTTCGTCTTCTGATTCTTTTAAAGCTTTTTCAATTTCCTTCTGAACTTTTTCTTCTTCTCGAATTTGCTCCTGTCTTTCCTGATGGATTTTATCTTGATATTCATGGGTAAGTCGTAATTCTTCTAATTTTAATCTATAGTAATCGTTTGTAATTTCTATCCAATGTGTTTCCCCTAACTTATTTATCGCATCATGAACCTTGGTTAATCGTTCTTCCATTTTTAAAATATTATTCCAACGCACATCAGCTATCATTGCCTCACACTCACCGTTAAACGCACGTAGCATTAATTTAATATGTGTTTTGTCTGTTTTTTCCCTTCCGCAAGACTTCCGTTTAGTGTCCAAGCAATTGAGGTGGAAACTGCTATTCCTAATCTAATCATTTCTTTACAAGACTCTCTTACGGATAAAAGAGCTTCCTTATATTGTTCCGAAGTATCGAAATCGAAATGAGGTTCATACAGTCCGTGATTTATAACTTCAGACTTATTTTCAAAAATTGCAACTTCATGAATTAGGCTCTCTGATAACTGTTTTTTTTCGAATAGTCCGTTTTTACCCGGTCTATCTGAAGTTGAATTTCATTCAATTGGCCATTTCTTTCATAAACTAAATCACTTGATTCTTTTACGATATCTGACTCATGCTTTTCTAGATCAATAACGTCTTTATACTTGTTATATAGTTTATTGTATTGTTATATTTTTTATAACAAAAATATAATAGAAACGGGAAACAAAATAGAATGAACAAGATTGCAAGAGCAAAAAATGTGGATACAAGAGGTTCCCAATTTGATTGCATATTTCTGTTAGAAATGTTTGCCAGAGCTGTAGTTTGAATTTCTTTTAATTCTTTTGTTGTATTGACAGCATCTACCCGGCTGCCCAACGAAAATAAACCGAATCCATATAGTCCGCCGGTAAATATCCAAAGATTCTGTTCCAACTTTACATATATAAAATCGATGCAACCCAAACCGTCCCCAAAAGCCCTCTGCCCAAAGTAAATAAGCAGCTCTCCTTGATTTCACTTTGAATCTTTTTTATAATATTTTAATTTGTAAAAATAATACAACAACATAATGAATGTTAATATTTTAATATACTTATTTTTAAGAACAAATGCATATTCCGTCAACCACCTTGATCATCAAATAAATTCAATCGAAAGCGTTATTTCATTGAAGATTCACATATTAAAGTTGTTGAAAAATTACATAGTTCAGATCAAAAAACCGCTTCGATCGGCCGTTTTCATAAAACAGAAACGGATGGAGAATTAATTTTTTAAAAACTCTACTTATTGGAAACAAATCATCCCGAAAAAACGAAAGGAAGCAAAGTCAATTTACAAAGATAAAGAAGTGATAATAAAAAGATTAAAATTGGTTTTCTTGTTTGTGGGAAATACTTTGTATCTAACCCACGATTTTCAAACCCGGAAGAGACGCCTTTTGTCTAAATTCTTTCAACTTTTACGATGACTTCGAAATGTTTGGTTCTTGGAAAAAAATCGACCAGCGTCACGTTCGAAAGTCTATAATTGCCGTTCAAGATCAAAGAGAGATCTCTCGCAAGAGTTGTGTGATTACAACTTGAGTATAAAAATCCGCGTGGATTTTTTTCTATCAGTGTTTGTAGAACTTTTTTAGATAAACCCGCTCTTGGAGGGTTCATGATCCAAAAAGAAGAATACAATGCCTCTTCGGAATCGATCCAATTTGTTTCCAAGTTTAAAGTTTTGAAATCGCAGGAATAAAACCCGTTTCGTTGAGCATTTTTTTTCGCCTGTTTTACGGAATCTAAAGAAAATTCGTAACCGATCCATTTTTTGGTTTTAGATTGAAGAGCAATTGCAATCAAACCGGAACCACAATATAATTCTAATATTCGATCTTGATTTTCCGGAACCAGTTCGAAGATCTTTTCGAGCCAAGAGGCGACAAGATATCGATTTACTTGTGAAAACCCTCCGGCTTGAATTTCCCAAACGATTTCCTTGAGTTCCGGAACGGAAATTTTTTCCCGAAACGTAACCGACTCTTTTTTGTAGGGAACAACTTTCGTTCCTTCTAATCGCAAGGAAATAGTTTTTGATCCTGAGGCGAACATAGATTCTGTTTTTTCTTTTTTCAAAAGATCAGAGAATACCGAATTCATTTCTTCCGGAAGATTTTTGCATCCATATTCGGGAAGATTTACGATCGAATGTGAAAATTCCTCATAAAAACCTGCAAGTCTTTTACCACCTACAAATCCCAATTGAATCTGTGCCGTATTTCTATATCCGTTCGGATTTTCACTGAGAATTTCGATTTCAGGAATTTGAATATGATTTTTCGATAAAAAACGTTCGAGCGTTTCTTGAAGAAGGAATTTTTTGATCTTCAATTCATTTTGATAAGAAATATGACGATAAGAACATCCTCCACAACGAGGAAACGAACTACAATCGGATGGAATTCTTTCCGGCGAAATCACTTCGATTTCGGAGACGACTCCCCAAATTAAAGAGCCGGATTTTTTAAGAGGAACCGTATAAACTTTTTCTCCCGGTATCGCATTTTTCAAAAAAAAAGTCGCTTCCTCCGAATTTGCGATCGTATAACCTAAGTTTACCCAGGACCGAGGTTTCAGCAAAATTTTATCCGAAGAAATTTTGCGAATTCGTTTTTTCGGACGATTTTTATGTCCCTCGGATCCGGATCTCATCTCTTTTAGTAGTTGTTTTCAGGAATCCCCAAGCGCAAACAACAATTCACCTTGACACGAGAGGGTTTTCTCACGGTAAAGTAATTCCGTCAGGAGAAGTGGCTGAGTGGTCTAAAGCAGCGGTCTTGAAAACCGTCGTGGTAATCCCACCGTGGGTTCGAATCCTACCTTCTCCGTCGACAAGCTTTGGAGACGTGCCTGAGTGGCCGAAAGGAGCAGTTTGCTAAACTGTCGTACGGGTAACTGTACCCAGGGTTCGAATCCCTGCGTCTCCGGATTTTGCTTTCATTTTATTCGATGACTGGAATTCTCACCCCTATGTCCTCTGAGCGTTTCAAAACCCAGGAGTTTATTCAAGAAACCTTAAGAATTCTAAAAAGTGAAGAACTCCCAGGTTTAATCGCCGCCATTTCTTACGTTCCTTTTTTCGGATGGCTGTTCGTTTGGATCTTTCGCAAGAATCAAAAACTCGCATCTTTTCATATTCTTCAAGCATTGAAACTCAACGTAGGTTTTATTGCTATTTATGCTGTGGTTTGGTTTCTAAGAGAATTTCCGGTGATTAGCTGGATCTTATCTTTGATTCGAGTCAACCCGATCGTCACTGATTTTATTAGTTATATTTCTTGGATTGTATTTTTAGGCTATAGCGCATTGGGAGCCTGGAACGCATATCAAGAGAAAGAATCTACTCTGCCTTTCTTCCCGGAGATGGAAAATGAACTTCAAAAAATATTTAAAAAAATACGAACCGGCTCTCCATAACTTTCCTCAAACTGCTAACCAGTTTTTGAGATCGGAAAAATTTTTAGTTTATTTAGTTTCTCTACCTTTTTTCGGAACCTGGTTAATAGGATTCACTTTTTTTTGGGAAAACCCAATGGTTCGAAAATATTCCGGAATTTCTTTCGTAAACTTTCTTTATTTTCTCGGATTTCTTTTGGTCAGCACCTTAATCTCTTGGATTCCAGTTGCAGGCCCCTGGCTTGGACATATTGCTCACCTTGTAGGGATTCTGATTTATCTTGGGATCTCCGGATTACTGCTATACAATTACACGAGTACAAAAAAGATTGCACTTAAGATTCCCGAAAGACATCTTTCTTATTTAGAATCTTATATCCATTGATCCGCGCCCATAGCTCAGCTGGATAGAGCGTCTGACTACGGATCAGAAGGTCGGAGGTTCGACTCCTTCTGGGCGCGCCAATTTCTTTTTTAAATCTCATAAGTAATGTGAATTCAATATAAGAAAGTTCGGGCGAATAAAAAAACAAAGTGCAACGACTCCTGAACGCCGTTCCGTAGAAGGAGATTGTTGTAACCAGCGGAACACTACCGAGCGACCATAAAAGTCAGTGACTTTTGTAACGCTTCCTATGGGTCGCTCTGCAAGTTGAATTGCTCGAAGACTTTTAGCGAAACTTAAGATGAAAGATTTATAAAGAGTGAGTCTCACGTTAAGAGTAGCTTGCAACGAAGTTGGAAAATAGCGATCCAGAGGTCCACAAGTTCGAGTTGGGATAGTAAGAATCTAAAAACGCACATCTTTTCAAGCGCTCCGCTATCCACAAAGAGCAAAACTTTTTACTTGCAAAAAGTATGATTTTCTGATAGAGAAAAATCACCGGAGTCTTTCCGCCACCTCGCTTTGCAATCCTTAGGGAACAATGCGGTTTTAGTTTTCCGCCAAACGCGGGTGAGGCCGAGCCTGTTTCACGAAGGATTGTTGGAATTCCGACAAAAGAATCCTAGTGATTGTGGGGAAAGAGCACCATACCTCAAGTTCAAGGAAGCGATCAATCCATCGAGGGACCCATCGGGAACGAAAATGCTTTCGTTTCCTCCACCGGCCTTCCTTGACTCTGTCGATTCAAGAATATCACTTTTTCGAACTGTCTTATGTCCAAGAACCATACGAATGAATCTATTGGGGTCAAAATTAAAATCCACTTTGAAATCTGTTTTGTGAAAACTCCATTTAGTCTTTAAATTTCTTTCTTACCACTCTGTTGAAAATCGTTCTAAACGGCAAAAAACAGGCCTTTTTCCTTCAAAATCGACTAAAAATCTTATTCAAACTATGTCACAATAAAGAGACCATAGAATCTCGAATCTTTTCTAAAAATTTAAAAAAACCAGTGTACGATTTGACATTAAGACTGAGTCTCATTTCCATTGCATGAGGACCCTGATTTAAGAGCTAGGTTTAAAAATGGATAAATGTCACTGCGCACAAGTAACCTTTGAAACTATTGTAGAAACCGCAAAGCTTGAAGGTGTAAATTATCAAGAAATCATAGAAAGAGTAAATGCGGGAAATACTTGCACAGCCTGTAAGTCATATCTTATTGAGTATTGTGAATCTAGATTTGAACTCTTCCAAACCGCACAAACAACTCCTTACGGATTCTCTTTTTTTGGAGGTATTGCAGAAGGCGAATGCCTCCCCTCGTAAAAGAGCCAACCATAATTTTCATGAACTTTCAGAAGTTTATCAAAGATTTCTAAACGTTCTCACTCGAGATACATACATCCAGGCACATAGACATAAATCTCCCCCTAAGCCGGAAACATTTCTGGTGCTCAAAGGAAGTTTAGGATTTATACTCTTTCATGAAGACGGCTCGATTCAAGAAACACATTATCTAAATTCCGACGGTCCAGTATATGGAATTGATATCGCACCCGGAGTATATCATACTCTCGTTTGCATTTCTGAAAATGCAATTTGTTTTGAAGGAAAATCGGGACCTTACGATCCCACTACAGACAAGGATTTTGCACCTTGGGCCCCTTCCGAAACGGATTCGGATCGAAACGAGTATCTCAATCAATTAAAAAAACTTTTTTAATCCGAGGTCGTTTTTTACTTTTCTTATCGGAAATACAAGTTTCTATTTTTTAAATACAATTCGTTGGATTTAAAAGATTCGAAAAGTATTATGAATTATCCCGTTAAATATGGCCATTACAATCTGATACCCGATACTCTTCCCTGTGAAAGTGAATTCGCGTTGAAACTACGACCTATGGATCTTCGAGTCCAATGGAAACGCTGTTCGATCACTGCGGATTACGTTTCTCTTTATTGTTCTTGTCAGGAAAAACTGGATCCGGATTCTTCTAATACTATTTCAATCGTATTAAATGAACTGATAGAAAACGCGGCAAAGTTTTCCAAAGATAGAAAGGGAGAAATTCTTTTAGATCTTAAATATTATTCCGAAATATTAAAAATTGAAATTAAAAATTCAACGAATGAAATTTATAAGAATAAGTTGGAAAATTCCATCTCTACTCTCATAAATCGAAATTCGGATGAAATTTACATCAACAAACTTAAAAACCGAGATGGAAACGAAGCGAACTCCGGAATCGGTCTTTTACTTCTTTCGAAGGATTTCCCCGTTCGATTGGGATTTTTAATCAATGAAGTTTCCCATGGTACTTACGATGTGACCGTAAGAGCTTATTTGGATCTGAACGAAGTTGTAAAAACAAAACTCAAAGCTTTGGATGTTTAGGGTTTGCCCAAAACTGTCTTTTGTGGAAACCACATCGCCGCGATACCGTCATCGGTCCTCCGGAGTGTAGGAGTTCCTACACTTTTGAAGTTTTAAAACAAACTCTCATTCGAGACTCGTTTTAATTTCTGATCTGAGTTTTTTAATATTTTCCAAGAATTTAATCTGCCAGTATTTATTTTTATTACCCTTAATCTCCACATTATGAATACTTTTTCTATCATAAGCGGCGACAAATCTGGAAAGACTCGCAATCCCTGCGCTATTTAAAAAATCCAAACTCTTAATATCAATAACCGCTTTTCCTCTTCCGGAATTATCCAACATTGTTTCGATAGCAGAAATAATCGGATCGTATTCTTCCACATTGAATAAACGAAGGGTCCCAGAAATTTTAATTCTCCCCCGATTTTTTTTCGCTTCAACAGAATAGTCTTCTTTTAAAATTTCCATCTCTTTCACTTTCCATCAATACTCCAAAATCACCGCTATTCTTTTAAAAAGATCATATACCAACTATTAAAAAAGTATGAAGGTATTTCTTATATTTTTAAAAAAAGACAGATTTTTTAAATACGTTCAAGCAAACATTCACTGAAAAAATAACATTTCACAAAGTTTTCGCATTTTTTCAGTATTCCAGATACTTCTTTTAGGAAACCTTAAGATTCTGCCTCTTTCACTCTTTTTCGCGTTTTCACTTGGTCCTGCTTCCTCAATTTTTAGATTATGTCGTTTTAGGAATTGGTCTTCTACATTCTCCATGAAAATACTTTCGGATTTCAGATGAACCATCTTCAGAAGTCCTATAAAAAAGAAAACTTAACTCTAAATTATTTTTTCATAAAATTTGATTTACGTTATTTCAAACGCATTTTTTAGAATCCATGATATGAAAACTCTTGCAACATCTCTCCCTAAGAAGACTATATGAGATTGTGGGAATTTTACCCATTTACATAAATAAACCTGGAAAGAAGCTCTATGCCTGAGTTTGATTCGATCGATCTTATGAATTATGCAGTTTACGGAAATGAACAAGATCCTGAATGGGCTGATATACGAAATTATATCAAGTCTAGTGCTTCTGCACAAAGAGAATTGGAAGAATTAAGACGTTCCACACCGCAGAATGACAGAAAAAGAAGGGACCTCTCTCGTCCTCAAGAATTCGGGAGAGGTAAATCCCACGAATCGGAACCCTCTCCAAGAAATATAAATTCTTTGGAGGAAAAAAAGAAATGGTGGTCTATTTTTACCGGCGAATAAAATAACTTCCCTTATCCTAAACGAGGGAACATACATGGAAAAGGAAGCTCAGACATATCTCAGACTGAAGCAGTTTGTGGCCCCTTTTTTGGGTTTTGCCGTGAACATTAACGCCTATGGAACGGAACATATTGCCCAGGAAGGTAAGTTAATCCTTGTAAGCAACCATAGATCCGACATGGATCCGTTCATTCTTTCCTACACTTTCCCTAGATATATTTCTTGGATCGCCGCAGACTATACGTTCCGAATTCCGATTTTTAAAGATCTAGCTAAATTGGCCGGAGGAATTCCGATGGCAATTGACGGAAAAATCTCTATGGCAAGTATCAAAATGGTACAACAGGTTTTTAAGAGAGAAGGTGTTTTGGGAATTTTTCCGGAAGGTCACGATTACATGGTTCAAAACGACTTTTTCGCTCCCATGGTACGATTTCACGAAGGTTTTGCGGCATTCTCAATTCGAAACAAAGTCGATATTCTTCCTTCTGTAATCGTTCCAATTGAAGAAAGTTATTCTGACATTCCGATTCCTTCTTTAGTTCGTTCTTTTATGGGAATGCCTAAAGAAGTCTGCGATATCAAACGGAGATCGATCTACAAAAAGGTCCGCGTTCTTTATGGACCTAAAATCGATCATAGACCTTATCTCGAGGGAAAACTGGAAGATAATTTAAAAAAACTTTCGGATGAAGTTCGAGTGAGAATGGAAAATCTGCAAAGAACCCAAGTAGTTTAGAAAATTCTAAACTACTATTTCCCCCGAGAAAATCTCTTTTGCAGGCCCGGTCATCAAAACGTTTCCGGATTCCTGCCATTGGATTCTAAGAGTCCCACCTCTCAAATCGATCTTCACTTCCTTTCCCGATTTTCCCGTTAAATTTCCGGCAACCGTCACTGCACAGGCTCCGGTTCCACACGCAAGTGTTTCTCCCGCGCCTCTTTCCCAGGTTCTTTGATAGAAATGATCCTTTCCGCGAACCGTAACAAACTCCACATTTATTCGTTTCGGAAAAATAGGATGCCGTTCGATCAAAGGCCCAATTCCAGTTACGGGAAATTGATCACAATCATCCACAAAAATTACACAATGTGGATTTCCCATACTTACCGCGGTAAATTTTAAATTTTTTCCCGCGATCTCAAATGTTTGATCGATGATCGCTTCTTCATCCTTCCAATTGACAGGAATTTTGGACGGGACAAGAATCGGTTTTCCCATGTTAACGCTGACAAAATCGACCTTATTACCCGATCCAATCTTGAGATCCACTTCTAAAACACCTGCGCCGGTTTCGATTTTTGGATTTTTAGAATTCGTTAAGCCGTGATCGTAGATGTATTTGGCGACACAACGAATTCCATTTCCGCACATCTCAGAGGAACTTCCATCCGAATTGTACATGTCCATCATAAAATCGCCTTGTTTCGAATTACGAATAAAGATAACCCCGTCACTCCCAATTCCAAAATTACGATTGGATATTTTTTGAATCTGCTCCGGAGTCAGGCGAATATTAGCCTGAGTAGAATCGATATAAATATAGTCGTTACCAATTCCTTCCATTTTTGTAAACTTAAGCGCGGCCACAAGAACTCCTAGGATGAATTGAATCCTATATTTTTTTAGACTATTACCCGAGGGAATTCAAAAACAAGAAAAAGTCATGTACTTTTTTCTGGCTTTTTCGACTTCAACCGAAGATATTGAAAATTCGACGATTCCCCTGGGGGCTCTTTTGAATCAAACCTGTTATCTTTGTTCTAGTACTAAAAATTCCACAGTTTTTGTAGAAAATGGAATCGATATCGTCCGTTGCTCCAGTTGTGGTCACGTTTTTTCCACTTACGAACAGGAAGAACACTACGAAGGTTATTGGGACGACGATTCTTCTTATGATCTCGATTGGTGGGATTACGCCCACAGAGAAATCTATCAGGACTTCATCAAGAGATTTTTAACAGCTCCTTCAGGCAAAATTTTAGACGTTGGTTGTGGACTCGGTTTTTTTGTTAAGCGAATTGAAAATCAAAAACCCGGCTGGGAAACCATAGGTTACGAAATATCCGAAAAAGCGGTTCAATTTGCCAGAGATAAAAACGGATTGAAAAACGTTTTTTCAGGAATCGTCCAAAACTCCGGAATCGCAAAAGACTCTCTGGATATCATTACTCTTTGGGACGTGATCGAACACATTCCAAAACCTCATAACTTGCTAGAATACTTATACTCTCTTTTAAAACCGGGCGGAATTCTTTTTCTACAAACTCCAAATTTTCCAATCCAACTTTTTAAAGCAAAATTGAAAGTCGCCCTGAAAGGTATACAACCAAACGGGCATTATCTTGAAGCAAAAGATCACATCAACGATTACACCGAAAAGACAATGAGAATGCTCGCAAAACAAACAGGATTTGTAGACTGTAAGTTCACGATTCTCAAACCGATCGCTTCCATTTCGGGAAGCCAAGGCAGCAGTTTTGGTCCTCTTTTTAAAAAAGTTTATTATTACGCGACTAAAGCCGTTTGGTTACTCAGTTTCAAAACGATGAACTTAAACAATACGTTATTCGCTGTTTTAAAGAAATAATTTCAAAGCGGTTCTTAAATCGTTTGTTTCTAAGTAGGAATATTCTCGCTTTCCATCAGAATCGACTTCAAACGAAATTGTTCGTTCTTTCAGACTACCCTGTTTTTTAGAAAAGATAGATGTTATGTGAATCGCTGAAATTCCATAACGAAGCGCCCCTTCGATATCGTCTTTTAACGAATCGCCTATCATCGAGACAACTTTTTCTTCGGAAACAAGCCGGTTCGCTCTGGAGTAGAATTCTTCCGAAGGTTTTTCCTTTCCGACTTCTTCCGAGCTTAAAATTACGTAAGGAAAAATTTTTGGAAATAAAAGATTGAACTTAATCAATTGAGTTTTCAGATTTTCGTTAGTACAAAAAAGAAGTTTATGTTTTTTTGAAATTGTTTTTAAGAGTAAAAAAACTTCCTTATATTCCTTCTCGTATTTTTTTTTACGAACCTTAATTCCATCTTGAAAGTTTCGGAAATAATCTCTTTCTAATTTTAAGATCCATTTCGGGTCCAAAGTTCCCCACTTTGACAGGCACATTTTTTTGAAGTAAATTAAACGAAGCCGATTCGAAGGAAAATCCTTCAGTTCTATTTTTGTTTCTTTTCTCGCAGCTTCGTAGAATTCCGAAAATTCTTTTGCGGAAGAGAATCCGTATTCTTTTGCGTTTCTACAAAATTGCTGAATCGTGGTTTCGTAGATTCCGATCGAATCTAAAAGCGTGTTATCAAAGTCCAAAAAAAGAGCCATTCCTTGCAAAAGAATCTTTTCAATTCCAGATGCAATTCTTTTAATCCATTTTTCCTTGCATGATTGGAGATTCTCCTAAATCTTCCTACAAGTATGGACAAAACCCCAAAAACCATTTCCCGGAAATCCTTTCTTGCAATTTTAGGTTTTTGTTTTTCAGCACTCGTAAGCGGAATTTGGTTTTTAAAATTCAGACAAAAAATTTCTGGAAAAATTTTAGGTTTGAATCACGAAGTCGGACATAGAATTCGGAATAATCCAAACGTAGACTTCAACATAAATCTCTCGGTTTCTGAAAAAGTAAAAGTGTTAATCTTAGGAGGAGGAATCTCCGGATTGAGTGCAGGTTATTATCTCCATAAATCCGGATTTGATGAGTTCAAAATTTTAGAATTAGAAAACGATTCCGGTGGAAACTCGAGATCAGGACAGAATTCGATCGGCAATTATCCTTGGGGGGCTCATTACTTACCACAACCCGGAGAAGAAGCGGTTCTAGTCCGTAAGTTTTTGGAAGAAAACGAAATCATCGTAGGTAAAGATAAAAATGGAAAACCAATCTACAACGAAAAATATCTTTGTTTCGACCCCGAGGAACGAATCTTCTATCAAGGAAGATGGAACGAAGGTTTATATCCCATAGGCAATCCCGGATCGCAGGCCGCAAACGAAGAGCAAAAATTCAAAAAATTTATCCAAAATTGGAGATCAAAAATTGGAAGAGATGGTAAAAAAGCCTTTTCGATTCCGATCGACCTTTCTTCCAGAGATCCTGAATTTTTAAAACTAGATAAAATTAATTTTTTTGAATATATTAAGGAATGTGGATTTAAAACAAAAGAACTTTTTTGGTTTTTGGATTATTCCGTCCGCGACGATTTCGGCGGTTCTGTAGATACGGTCTCTGCTTGGATCGGGCTTCACTATTTTTGTTCTCGCCCTGTGGATGAAAACGGAGAGGACTTGAGTCTTCTCACTTGGCCTGAAGGAAACGGTTTTCTAGTGGAGAAGTTGAGATCTCCAATTCGATCCAAAATTCAAACCGGAACACTTGTAGAAAACGTAAAACCGGCAGACTCCAAAAAAGGTAGATTCTCAGTCCGAATTTATACACCTTCCACAGGAATACAAAAGGATATTCTTTGTGATTCGATTGTTTATTCCCTCCCGTCTTTTACTCGAAAGTACATTCTAAAAGAAAAATCGGGAATCACCGACGGTTTGATTTATTCTCCTTGGTTAGTCGCTAACCTAAGTGTTGACAAAGTCCCGACGGGCAAAGGAATTTCTCCTTGTTGGGATAATGTAATCTATCAAAGTCCTTCTTTGGGTTACATCGTTTCCACACACCAAGATTTGCACGGAAGCAGTAGGGAAGAATCTGTTCTCACATATTACAAAGCATTCGGTGAACAAGACACAATTTCCACCCGCAAAAAAATGATGAAAACTTCTTGGTCCTCTTGGAAAGAATCGATTTTATTCGATTTAAAAAAGGCTCACCCGGATATCGAGAAAAGAGTCTATAACATAGACGTTATGATCTACGCACACGCGATGATCCGCCCCGTTCCCGGGTTTATCTGGGGAGGACAAAGGGAAAAACTTTCCGTTTCTTACCCGAATCTTTATTTTGCACATTCCGATCTAAGCGGAATTTCCATCTTCGAAGAAGCTCTGGTTCGGGGCTACGATGCCGCACATAGAATTCTCAGAGATCAAAAAACGTGAATTCCAGGGCTTGGATTTTTAAACCGTCCGTGGATCTTGCATTCATCATCCTTCCGGGAATTGCTTCCGTACTATTCTTATTTACATTAAAAAAATTGGATATACTCCCTTCCGAAATTAATCCTTGGACTTGGTTTTGTACGGTTTTACTGATCGACGTAGCACACGTATACTCTACTCTCTTTCGCTCCTATTTTAACGAGGAAGAATGGAAAAAGAAAAAAACTCTTTTGATTACTGTACCGATCGTTTGTTTTTTATCTTCGGTCCTTTTGTATTCTTACGGAGTAATTTGGTTTTGGAGAATCATGTCGTACATTGCAGTTTTTCATTTTATACGACAACAGTTCGGATTTCTGGCTCTCTATCGAAAAAAAAGCACGTCCGCCCAAATCCCATTTTTATTCGATAAAATGACAATCTATTTAATGGGCGGTATTCCAATCATATATTGGCATCTCACGGACCAAAAGAGAGAATTCTCTTGGTTTATAAACGGGGATTTTTTGGAATATCCAATTCCTTATTTAGCAAACGTATTACTTTGGTTTCAACAAACGTGGTTTTGTTTTTATATACTGATTCATACATATTATTTCATAAGATATCGTTCATTGCCTTTAGGAAAAATTCTACTCGTAATTAATACTTGGGTGGTTTGGTTTTTCGGGATTGTTTATTTCAATTCCGATTTTTCATTTACGATTACAAATGTAA
>NZ_QAJG01000010.1:72500-127500 GCF_003046425.1 Leptospira borgpetersenii serovar Javanica | reverse complement strand
GAATTATACCCGGAGGTGGAGGAACTCAAAGACTTCCGCGCAGAATCGGAATCGCGAAAGCGAAAGAAATGATTTTTATAGGTAATACAATCGATGCAAAAACCGCTTTCAGTTATGGTCTAGCAAATTCAATCTGGCACGATTCTTCGCTACCTGCTGCAAAAATGTTAGCGGAGGAAATGACGTCTCACTGTGCACCTCTCGCACTTCAGCTTGCAAAGAAAGCGATTTCGGAAGGTTATGGTCAGGATATTCAAAAGGCTCTCGAAACGGAGAACACGTATTACAACGAAACCTTAAAAACGGAAGATCGGTTGGAGGCACTGAAAGCATTTCAAGAAAAACGAAAACCGATTTTTAAAGGAAAATAAATGATTCTTACAGGAAAAGAAATTCAAAAACGAATCGGTAAAGACATTATAATTACTCCCTACTCAGAAAAACAGCTTAACCCAAACTCTTATAATCTAAGGCTTCATGAGGAACTTCTAATTTATACGGAACTTCCTCTGGATATGAAAAAGCCAAATCTCACCAAAAAACAAATTATTCCCGAATCGGGCCTTTTGTTAAAACCTGGCATACTGTATTTGGGAAGAACCTTAGAGTTCACCGAAACTCATAATTTAGTACCGATGCTCGAAGGTAGGTCATCCATCGGAAGATTGGGAATGCTTGTTCACGTAACTGCCGGATTCGGAGACGTAGGTTTTAAAGGATTTTGGACCTTGGAAATTTCTGTCATCCAGCCTCTCATCGTATATCCCGGAGTGGAAGTCTGTCAGATTTTTTATCATACTCTTGAGGGACAGATAACGGAATATACATCCGGAAAATACCAAGCTAATCAGGGAATTCAGCCTTCTATGTTATACCAAGACTTCGAGAAGTAGAAATTTTCTTTTTTGTTGACTTTACTTGCATCCTTCCGAGAATTTTGACCTCAAACACTTTTTGGAGTATGGAATGATAAAGTTTAGAATAATCGCAATGTTTCTAGTGCTTATATGTCTTTCGGTGCCTGTATTTGCAGGTGAAGAAGATGCAATTCTCGGAAAATGGTGGAATAAAGAAAAAGACGCTCAAGTTGACGTACACAAATGTGGAGCGAAAATTTGCGGAAAGATTGTCTGGTTAAAGGAACCAGTTTATCCTGCGGGAAGTACCGAAGGAACTCCCGGTAGCCCAAAAGTAGACGTGCATAATAAAGACGAAAGCCTTCGCACTCGCCCCATTATGGGATTGCTTTTCCTCACTGGCTTTTCCTATGAAGGCGAACAAGTTTGGGCCGGAGGAAGAGTTTACGATCCGAAAGGAGGTAAAACTTACGACGGTAGACTTACTTTAAGAACCGCAGATACTCTTGATTTGAAAGGCGGTTATAAAGTAGGTTTTATGATGATCGGAAAAGAATCCACCTGGACCAGAGTAAAATAAAGCCTCTAAACTTTTCCATCAAAGGAATTAATAAAAGATCTTCTTTTGCAAAATTAAAAACTCTCCGAATAAATTCAACGGAGAGTTTTTACTCAAATTTTATTTTCTATTTCCTTAAGAATTTTTTTTGCGTTTTCGTTTTGGGGATCCAAATCTAGAATCTTAATCGCAATCTCTTTAGCCCGCACATACTCACGTTGAAGTCGGTACAAATCAGAAAGATTGACAAGATTGTTTATATTATTCGGTTGTTTTATAGCGACCTTTTCCGAGGCAGAAATCGCTTCAGAAAACCTTCCTAACTTTTTGTTAGCGATGGAAAAATAATACCAATACTCACTTAATTCGGAATTCAGTTCAAGATACTTTCCTAAAGTCTCCACAGCTGTGACGTAGTCTTTATCCTTAAAACTCAAAAGCCCGAGTAACTTAATTACCTTTGAGTCCTCCGGCGTTTTAGAATAAAGATCCATAAGTTTATCGATTGCTTCTTTTACATTTCCATTTCTATATAATTGACGCGCATGAGAATAAGATATATTCCAATCGGAAATTCCCTCACTCTCGGTTCCTAAACAATTTTTCTCTGGATTTAACTGAGGAACTCCGTACTCGATTCTTAAAAGAGAAAGATCGTCGATAATTTCCCCTTTCTTACAAATCAGTTGTTCGATTTGTTCGATATCTCCTTTTCCAGCCTCCACAATTTTTAAAAAGAGAGTCTCATCTTCGTTGATTGATCTTACATCTTTATTGGGAGTAAGATTCAGATCATCCTTACCGTCTGAACCAACGATAAGAACATCCCCTTCTCTTAAAGTCGTCGTAAAAACTTGAAAGGCATATTCCGATTCTAAACCGATCTTACGAAGTGTTAAAGAAGACTCCAAAAAGATAGCTCTTTCTCCTCTATATAAAACTGTAAAAGGATGTTCCGCATTAAAATAATACGTTTTACCGGAATTTTCTTCGATTAGGAAAAAAGAAGCTGAAACTACCATACTTCCATCAAAAGATTTGAATACAGAGTTTAATTCCTCATACATTTCCGTAAGCCATTGTTCCGGAGAAATATCCAGAATCCGATCATCTGCGGCGGAACGGGTCAGAATCGAATTGACTATAACCCCTATAACTAGAGCACCCCCTGCACCCTGCATAGATTTACCCATCGCATCACCGTTCATTGCAAAGACATATCGTTTATAATCAGAAGAAGTTCCTAAACACAGATTTCCGGTAATACAAATGTCTCCTCCCAAATCAGCTTGTTTCCCCTTAAATTCGAACTGCTTTTTTTGTCTGAGTAAAAATTGAGTGGAAATCCGAGTAGATTTGTTCGCGTTGTAATTCAAAGGTTTTGCAAGAAGAGAAGTTAAAAAATAGTCCCCGTCCTGCTGAATTTTCAGTCTTTGGACTTCTTCCATTTTTTCCTGAACTTCCTGAGTCCTTTCTTTTACCTTTTCTTCCAAGTTCTCCGCATAATCCTGAAGTTCCCTTCTTGCTTGTTTGATGGAAGAAACCATTGAGTTAAACGAATCAGCTAAAAATCCAATCTCATCTCTTACCTTTACGGGAACGCGGACGTCAAGATCGCCTTTGTTTACCTTTTCCACTCCGGATAATAAATTGTTCAACGGATTGACAAGACTGCTCTTAAAAAACAAGGGGAATAATACAAGAACCACGAAAATCACTACAAAAAGAATGATCGTTTGTTTTACAGAAGTAGGATGTACAAATTCCCTATATTTTTTATAAGAGAATCCAAGTTCCACCACCTGCTTTTTAGAAGGAACGTATTTCATAAACGCAACGTGATGTCCAAAGCCGTCTACACTTCTTCTATAGTGTCTTGTTTCCGCAGGTTTAAAATAACTGAAGTATTTCAAAAACTCCGCTTTTAATTCCTTACCTGAAATTTTTTTTCCCTTCCGGATACATTCTTCCAAATTTTTCAAAATCCCATTTTTATACGATTCCAAGTCCTTATTTTTTTCCAAATAAGACTTTCCTTGTTCGCAAAAAGAATCCGAATTGATTCCCTGTAGTTTGTTGGTATTTACGAAAGCATCTCTATTCAAGTCTTCTGCATATTTTAAAAGAGCTTTTTTAAGATCTCCGGAACTTAGTGAAGAATTCTCTTTTACGAACTTGTAAATCGTGTCCCTATGACCCGCAAAGTATTCCGGAGAGCCATCCAAAATGACTTTAAGATTTTCACGGAAATTATTTTCTTTCAGAGCGGCAATCTCTTCATAAATCAAAGTGTTTTGTAAATCCACTTTTACAAGAGAAAGATCTAATCCATACTTGGAGTCATAATTATCGGTGATTAGTTCGCCGGTTTTTCCGTCATACCGAAGCGCATACTGCACATCACCATTACTTCGACCACTTTCCAAAACTCTTTCACTATTTACGATATGCAAACTATCGTATTCCGACTCCTTGTCCTGATTAGAAATAAAAACGAGAGCCTGCATGATCAAACAGATCGTAAATAAGGTGACCCCTACAATTTTAACCATGAAGGTGGTTTTTTCGGTGCTGCTATTGATAAAAACGATCACCACAACCGAGAACGCCGCAATAAAAAAAATGACGTTCGAAGTCATATATGTGGATCTCTCCATATAACCATCTCGGCTCAAAACGTTGGCGATATTCGGATAGAAAGCCGCTATCATAAATCCGAGAGAAAATAAAAAGATTGCGAACCTTTTCCTTTCTTTATCGGTAATGATTCTCCAAGATGGAACAATGATAAAAGCGATAACGGAATAAAGAGCGATAAGTAATGCAAGGTATTTACTTGCGATCAGAGCGTTGAAATCCCAATGATGCGCAGTAAAGTGATAGATCTTTTCCGAAATAAAAGTAAGATAAATAAAAAAGCAAGCAACGACGAATCCGAGAAGGTGTTGAAAGGCCATCATCCAAAACCCAAATTTCTTATTGTAGTTATTTGGATAACGAATAAAAAACTGAGTAAAGTGAGTGATCGTAGGTAAAATCAAACAACCGGTCAACCACCTGTGATAAGCGGCAATTGGATGATAGTAAAACGCCGCCATAAAATATCCGATCTCAAAAAGACCAAACACGAGAAAAGCAATTCCGAGATGATATGTAGCAACAGTCTTCCTTTTTAAACTGAGAAAAAAAACGGCGAGAAAAAAGGTCGTAATCGTTACTAGAAGACTTCCAAAAGAATAATAATTGAATAAAACTAAATCCGATCTCAGAAAATCTAATCCCATAATCCCCAATTCCGTTTTTTTAATTCTTTATTTGTTCGCAAAAGTAAGACTTCATTAAAAAATCTCGAAAACGGCTTCAATAATTCACACTAAAACTAAAAATCAATAGAAAAAATAAGGACTCAAAGGAGTTTTCCAATATGCTAGTTTTCAAGAAACTAAATTCTCTCAACGTTAAGATTATAACACATTTAAAAGAAAAACTTTGGTTAAAAATTTTCGTTGGAATGTTAACCGGAATTCTTACTGGGATCCTACTCGGTTCCGATTTATCTTTGGTCAATAGAAATGTCGCGCAACTTACCACTTCTTGGCTTGTTATGCCGGGACTTATATTCATCAACCTTTTACAGATGATTATGATACCTTTGATCTGCTCTTCTATTATTCTCGGAATTTGTTCCGCTGAAAATATAGAGAATGTTAAAAAACTGGGAATCGGAACCTTAATTTATTTTGTTTTTACAACTTTCATCGCCGTTACAATCGGAATTGCGCTATCACTCTGGCTGGAGCCCGGAAAATCAACGATTCAAATTAAGAATACTACTGTGAATTCGAACATTCCATCTCCAACTGAGATTCCGACTCTAGACAGATATCCCGAGTTGTTTATGTCTTTCTTTCCCAAGAACCCGTTCCTTTCGATCACCCAGGGAGAAATGCTAAACGTAATCGTGTTTTCTATTTTGCTCGGAATTGCGATTCTTTCAATTTCAAAAGATCTATCAAAACCGATTCTTGAAATTTTGAATTCGGTTTTTCAAATCAGCATGAAAATCGTAAATTGGGCGATGGCTTTAACTCCGTTTGCCGTTTTCGGTCTAATGTCAAAGGCAATCTCTTCTATCGGCGTGGAACTGCTCATCACTCTCGGCGTTTATATGAGCGTCGTCCTACTCGGACTCGTTTCAATACTCGGAGTATATTCGATCATTCTTATATTTTTAGCGAAAAGAAATCCGATCGGCTTCTTCTCAAAGATCGCAGGTTTACAACTCCTAGCATTTTCAACTTCGAGTTCCGCTGCGGTAATGCCGGTTTCAATTCAGACAGCGACTGAAAACCTAGGAGTGAAAAAAAATATCGCGGAGTTTATCATTCCTGTCGGAGCTACGATCAATATGGACGGAACCGCTCTTTACCAAGCAGTCGCAACAGTCTTCTTAGCACAATATTTCGGAATCGAATTAAGTCCAACTCAGCTGGTCTTTGTTCTTTTTGCAACTGTCGGAGCTTCGATCGGAACTCCGAGTACACCCGGAATCGGAATTGTGATTTTAGCTACGATTCTTTCCGGGTTAGGAATTCCCACGGAGGGAATCGGAATTATTTTAGGAGTGGATCGTTTTTTGGACATGTGTAGAACAACTGTCAACGTTACCGGAGACATTACCGCTTCCTGCGTAATGGATAGGATAACTTGATTGAGATATAAATTTTACCGACTTACGTTTTATAACATTCTCGCCAATATTACAGTACCCTTAACTAGCTTAATCGATATAAGTATATTAGGAAATATTGATACTTATATTTTTATGGCGGGAACCGCATTATCCGGAATTCTTTTCGATTTCATTTTCTGGATGTTTGGTTTTCTAAGAATGGGAACCACGGGATTGACCGCCCAAGCTACCGGAGAAAAAAACGAAAAGGAATCTCTTTTTATTCTGACTCGATCCATTGCTCTATCCTGTTTTTTCGGAATGATGATCGTTCTTTTTTCTCCTTGGATTTGTGAAATCGGATTTCAAATTCTACACGGAAACGCTGACGTCAAAGCAGCAGGTATTACTTATTTTAAAGCGAGAATTCCCGGTTCTACTGCGGTTCTTTGTAATTACGTGTTTACAGGCTGGTTTTTAGGAAGAGAAAAAAGTTCGACCGTCTTGATCGCAACCGTTATCGGAAACGGAATCAACGTGATTCTCGACGTTTGGTTTATCCTTAATTTAGGTTGGGAAACATACGGAGCCGGCTTAGCGACCAGTATCAGTCAGTTTGGAATGTTGATCGTTTTTATTTTTGCGTTTCTCAGAGAATTGAAAATTCAGCCTAGCTTAAAATTATCTTTTCTGAAAGACAAAAACCTATTTTCCATTCAAGGCTTCTCCTTTCTTTTTCATCTGAACAAAAATATCTTTTTGAGGACTTTGTTTTTAATTCTTACATTTAGCTTATTTCGAAATTTCAGTTCGGAGGTGAGTACGGAAATTTTAGCGGCGAACTCGATTCTACTTCAACTGATCCTTGTAAGTGCCTATTTAGTCGACGGGGCCGCGTTTGCTACGGAAAGTCTAACCGGAAATATCCGCGGTGAAAAGAATTGGAAACTTCTGAAAGAACTTCTTTACCTGGCTCTTTACAATAGTGTTTTTTTTACTTCGATCTTTCTGGGATTCGTTTTTCTATTTCCGAATTTCACATTCGGAATGATCACAAACAGCGGCGTAGTTTTATCTTTGTTGAAAGAATATCGATTTTGGTTGTTTCCTGTTTTAGAAATCGGAGCCGTCGCATTTATCTTGGATGGTTTTTTTATAGGGCTCACACAAGGAAAAATTCTCCGTAATTCGATGTTGGTCAGTACCGTTTTTTTCTTTTTACCCACTGCATATCTCGGAAAAATCAAACAAGACAATCATCTCCTTTGGCTTTCTCTTGTTTTACTCATGGTTGGTAGGACTTTAACTTTATCTTTTCAAGCAAAAAAGTTTTTTGGAAATTCTAAACTACAAAATGTAAACTAACGTGAATTCGTGGAGAAATCCATAATTCATTTTTCTTTTGTATTCTTTACGACTTTTTCTAAAGGATTACGGAATCACTCTAAAATTACCTGAATCTCAGCCGGAATATTTTTCCATTCCTCCGAATCTCTGCTTTTGTAAAAAATTGGAGATTGAATGTCGTTCCGGTTTTCGGCTCGAAAGAGATCGATACTTTCTTCTCCTTTTTTAAATACTCGGGAAGATTCATCCGAAGAAGGTTTTACATTTTGGATAGGAGCCCACCCGAAACCGGGAATGTAAACGTCTATCGTATCCTTAAAGGAAACAGAATCGGACCCAGAAATGGAAACCGTATATTGAGAGCGCACTGGAACACCCGAATCTAAAAGGTTTTTTTTCAAAGCGGATATTGTACTCCGAAACAATCTCGCATCAAAAATCTTATCCACATAGTAAGAATTCCTTTGGGTTTCCAGAGGTTCTCCTTTTAGAAAGGGTTTTAGATCATCTCCAATACTTTCCTTCTTTTCCAAAAACTCGTCGGTCACATAATAACGAATATTCTGAGTCCTCACTTCAAAAGAATATTCTAAAATTTGTTTTCCTTTGGAATCGTCCACTCCGAGGATTTTTACGAAGGCCTTTTCATTTCCGATAAAATCCTGTTTAAATCCGGGTTGGTTTATTTTTAAATTTCGAATTCTTTGATGCTCAGTCGTTGGAGGTTGAAAGATTCCAAGCGACCCTCCTGCAATCGAGAGCTGGTTTAACGAAAAAGTAACCCGGATCTTTATAAGATGAATTTTCTCTCCGGAAGCAATAAAACGATCCGTTTCGACAAAAGAAATCTTTCGAACTTCTTTTCCGGCTCGATCGACTATAAAAATTTTACTTCCTAAAAAAACCATTCCTCTGATTTCTTTAGAAGGTGTTTTGATAGAGCCGGTAATCGCTCCGTTATCCGGATCGTATCGATAGATATTCCCGTCGGAAGAATCGGAAACCCAGATCGAATCTCTTGCAAAAACCAAATCTCTCGGTTGAGCCCGGTCCGTTAAAAAACCCCCAATCAGTTTTCCGGTCGCTTTATCTAAGATAGAAATTTTTCCGTTTTCTTGATCGAGAATGTAAAGTAAGGAATTTTGACTAGCAATTCCTCCTATTTTTTCGATCGGAACCGGAATTCTTTCCGTAACGCCGCCTGTATTGGGTTCCACTTTTAAAACGAGCTTTCTTGCACCGACAAAAATTCTTCCTTCCCGCGGATCAAAACTGATTCCGGTGAGAAAAGGAATGTTCAATGAAAACGATTCTTGCCGTCCATTCGGATCGACTCGATACAAAGATCTATGTGTGGAATCGAGATACCAAAAATTTGTACCGTCGTATGTAAGACCATATGCGTTTTCCGTAAGTTTGATTTCCTGATCTTGGTCGAAAACAGGAGTCGAAACTACAAAAAGAAGGATGATCAGAGACTTGAATAAACCGACTTGAGCGAAATCCATACTTCCTCGGCAAGGCCCGGTCGATTCATATTCGTTCCAAGTTGGATCGGAGAAGGTACAAAAATAAAAATCAGCGTAAATAAAACCAACAAACCGCCAATTTTTCGAATTCGATCCAAAGGAGCCGCCGGGTCAGGGACAAAAGGGTGTTCTACTTTTATGATGAAATAAATGAGAAAACCCCACAATAACCAGGAAAAATTCCATAGGCATAAGAGCAAAAAAGCTGTAAAAAGATAATAAATCCAGTTTCTATATCTTTCACCAAAAACGGAATAAATTACATGCCCTCCATCGAGTTGACCAAACGGAAGTAAATTGATGGCGGTTACGAGAAGTCCAACCCAACCGGCCTGCGCCAAAGGATGAATCCAAACGTCTTGAGCAGCCGGATCGAAAGGCCCTAAAATCCACTGATTCATAGCAATCGTAAAAATGGATTCTCCAAAAGAAATGATTCCCGGATTTTCTCTCACAGAATCAATCGGAACCAAAGAAGACAAATAGATTCCTACAATGTAACAAGGCACGGAAAGAATCAAACTCATCAGAGGACCCCAAATTCCTATATCGAAAAGTTGCTTTTTATTCCGAATTGGTTCCAAGATTCGAATGACCGCCCCCATAGTTCCGATCGGAGCTAAAGGAATCGGTATAAAATAGGGCCAAGTCGCTTTAATGCCGTAATAACGAGCCGCTAAAAAATGGCCCATCTCATGAGCCGAAAGAATTATAATCAAAGAAAGAGAATAAGGTAGTCTAAGAAAAAACAGCTCTTTTAGGGATTGAATAGATAGGAAAGGTAATTCAAAAAATTCACTTTGAAACGTGAGTGTTAGGAAGGTCAGGATAAACAAAATTATGTGTGTTGAAAATCTAGATTGTTTCAATTGCATATTCTATTTTTGAAAAGAATCCTCTTTACATCTTACCATGAATTTTAAATGTTTTCCTTAAAGCATTCTACTGAAAACAAAACTTTCTTTCACCGAAAGGCCAAAGCTGTGGAACTCAAGTGTAATATGGATTACAGTAGACATATACATCTGCCGGTTTTTGTCGCATCGAATCCATTACGACAGAATCCATTGAGAGCAAACATTGAGTTCGAAAACGCATGTGAACCACTTTAAGAAAGACTTTTACAGTTACTGCAAAGACCGGAGATTGACACTTGTTTGAAAACGTTAAATTTATAAGGAAGTATGATCCAGCCGCTAAATCTTATTTGGAAATCGTACTTTGTTATCCGGGCCTACATGCGCTCTGGTTCCATAAA
The DNA here is from genome assembly GCF_003046425.1 of Leptospira borgpetersenii serovar Javanica. GTDB lineage: Bacteria > Spirochaetota > Leptospiria > Leptospirales > Leptospiraceae > Leptospira > Leptospira borgpetersenii. Next base: position 117,278 of record NZ_QAJG01000010.1, on the reverse strand, counting down.
CTGGCTCACTTTCTTTATCGGATAAAGCTCCCTTTAATTCCAAGGATGATCAATACTTTCTCCAGATTTATCACCGGAATAGATATCCATCCGGGAGCTCAAATTGCAAACGGAATTATGATCGATCATGGACACGGGGTCGTAATCGGCGAAACAGCGACGATCGCTAAAGGATGTTTGATTTATCAAGGTGTGACTCTTGGCGGAACCGGAAAAGAATCCGGGAAACGTCATCCGTCTTTGCTTGAGAACGTGGTAGTCGGTGCAGGTGCCAAAATCCTTGGAAATATCACGATTGGAAAAAACGTACGAGTAGGAGCAGGATCCGTCGTTATGCGAGACATTCCACATGATACAACCGTGGTCGGAATTCCTGCAAAGATAGTTCGTTCCCAAATGCCGATTGGAGAAAAAGGTGAGCACATGCTGGATCATAATGAAATTCCTGATCCGGTTGCGAAGGTATTCTCAATCTTAATCGAAAAAATCGAAACTCTTCAAAAAGAAATACATTCTATGGACAAGAGTAGAATTGATCACAATCAGTTAAAAAAGGAAAGGGATAATTTGGAAGAAATTTTGGACGAGTTCATCCACGGTAGCGGAATCTAAATTTTAGGGTTTGTACCAAAACTTCCGTAGAAATATCATTCCAAATTTTTCACAAAACGAATGGAAAAATCCCCACATTCAGAGGACTAATAGAGTTGTTGAAAAATTCCATGATTCGGATTAACAAAACCGCTTCAAACATCCATTTCAACGTAGCAGAAACGGACAGAGAATTAATTTTTCAACAACTCTAATGACGATACCGCGGCTCCATAGAAGACAGTTTTAAGATAAACTTTAAATTTAGGATTCATTAGGTCCTAACGAAATTTTAAAAAGTCAAGGTTCGAATTTTTTTAAAAATATTTTTTATTGATTCGAATCCGAAAAACTCGAGCTTCGGTTGAAACCTTTTTTAAGAGAAGGGACCTCAATAAAATAAATTTTAGAATTCTTGAATGTCGTAAAACCGTGATTTCTTATAAGGTTCCGTCCAGCTTGATCTTTCTGACAAATCAGAAACTAAAGCCGCATTCCTCCCTAAGGGTTGCTCCGCGGGTTTTTGGACGCGCTGTAAGAATTTTTTATGACGTTTTATTGTTTTTTGATTTTATAGAGGTTTTCCAGAAATAATTTTTCACGATCAATTATGTTCAATCTCACAAAATTTATGGAATACAAATCAATACTTTAATAAAATGTATCTTTAAAAATAAAACCCCCGTAATTCTACGAGGGTCCTTTAATGAAGAAAAATTTTTTAACGAATTGATTACTTTTTTGGAATAAAACAATCGATTCCGTCAGTTTTTAATTTCGACTTCAGCGATTCGGCATCAGCTCTACTTGCGAAATCGCCCAATTGAATCACGAATAAACCATCTCTAGTAAATAGAAAGGTCTTTTCACCGTATTCTTGTCCAAGGTTGGACTTATAAGCTTCCGCTTTGGTTTGGTCGCGGAATACTCCTACTTGAACCGTATAACCCTTTGGAGAACCTTTCGCATATTTTCCATCGGAGAGAGATTTGTTTGAATAATCCGATTTTTGAGGATTTAACTTTTCAGGTTTTTCGTCTTCCAAAAGAGCATTTTCCTCATCATCGGCGTTTTCGAGATCTTCCGATTCTTCACCGGCAGTTCCGCCGAGTTTTACCACTTTGATACCCACTTTCGCAATGCCGATATCCTTAAAATCCAAAGTATCCGCTGCTTTTTCAGAAAGGTCGATGATCCTATCTTTTACGAAAGGCCCTCTATCGTTAACGCGGACTAAAACCTCTTTTTGATTTTCAAGATTTTGAACTCGGATGATGGAACCTAAAGGAAGAGTAGGATGGGCTGCGGTTAATTTTGTTTTATCGAACTTCTCTCCACTTGCAGTCGGTTTTCCGTGAAATTTAGCTCCGTACCAAGAAGACATTCCGATTTCGTCAAAATCTCCGGAATTCGTTTTTTCGGGAGGTTGTGCTTTTGCGTATTTTTCAACCCTCAATTCCTCTTCAAAAGATCTACGTCCGGGTTTTTGAGAAACGGAATTCGAACCAGCTTTATCCATCGGTGCAATTTCTTTTTCAAAAAATATCTCTGACGGATCTCCGGAAGCACTGATATTTCGTTTAGATTCAACCGAAGCGCAAGACGTAAAAATGATCAAGGTGGTTAAAATTGCTACTTGTTTCATGATTTCCTCGGTTTTAACAATTCCTTTTTTAAATCGGTGGAATCGGAAAAAACCATTACAACTTTTTAAGTCGTCCAAGTTCAAAATAATTCCGATAGTTGTTCCATGACCGGGATAGACATCAGCAAAACATTCAATCGAGCTTTAGCTTTGGAAAAAGAAGGCAAATACCCGGAAGCTGCTCAACTCTATGAAAGTCTGATCCAATCCGAGCCGAAACACCAGAAATCCTACTTAAATTTGGGAGCGCTTTATTCCAAACAAGGCAATTCTAGAAAAGCGATCGAAATTTACCAGAAAGCCCTCGAAATCGGTAAAACTCCCGAACTTTACTACAATATCGGAGTAGAACTCTACAGAATCGGAGAGATTGAAACGGCGATTCGATCCTTGAAAAAATCCCTCGAAATTGAAAAGAAATTTCTAAAATCGCACATTCTACTCGCGTATTGCTATCGACAACTCGAGAAAGACGATAAAACGGAACTTTACTTCACGAATGCAATTCGACTTGATCCTAAAAACCAAATGGCCCTTACCGCTCTTGCGACTTTATATTTTGAGAAAGAGCGTTGGAAAGAATGTCTTGAAACGGCAGACAACGTAAATAAGTTGTATCCCGGCGATTCCAGGATGCAGGTACTTCTTTCCGAAGTGCATACACGTCTTGGAAATTTTAAACAGTCTTTTGAAATTCTTAAGCAAGCGACAGCTCAATCAAAAGGGTTTACGAGGCTTTCGGATGCGGTTGAAGAATCCAAGAAAAACCCGGAAGAAGCCGCATTCTTTGATTCATTGGAAAAACTTACGAAGAATAAATTGGATGAATTCCGATCTAAATTTGAAATGAACAAAGAAAATCCGGAAGACTTTGCTCCTCCAAATCCTCAGGATGCACTTGATCTTTCACTCATGTATTTGTTCCATGGAGATAGAGAGCAAGCTTTAAAGTACATGCTCTACGCCCAAAAACAATTGGAAGAATCAAATGCACAGGAATCAAACGATCTGTGACTTTCTCCATAGGAAACGTTACGCGGAATTCAGAAAGCGAGATTACCGAACAATAACAGAACCATTGCGTCGGTTATTTACAAAGCAAAAAAGAACGGTTCGTAATACGATCTATAAAAAACATCGCTCAAAATCTAAAATTCATCAGAATGATTCCAAAAGAAAAAATTTCGAATTGAACTGGAAAACATTTTTACTTATTTTAGGGTTTATTTCTCTTTTAAATTTTTGTATTTATCCGATCCGGGAAGCCGAAATATTAGAAAACGATACTTCATTCTTATATTTAAATTCCACAGAATATCCCCAAGCAGAATTGGAAAAAATTACATCGATTTGGAAAGTAAGGCAGTTTAAAGGGAAAGGTATAAGTGCAGAGGATAAAAACAATTTAGGGATAATATTTGCAAAAAACTCTTTTCTGGACGACGCGGAACTCGCGTGGAAAGAATGTTTGAAAATTTCAGAGTATCATCCGGTTTGTTTTTCAAATCTGATTCGAATGCACTATCTAATTGATGAGTATGAAATTGCCAAAAAAGAAATCACCACTTATCTAAAGAACGCAAAAAAGGATCAAATACAGCAGGTTCGAAAAATTTTTACGACTCAAAATCGAAGAGAAGAAACGGTTCTGCTATTGGATGTCCAATCTAAAATTCCAGGCATGGAAGTCGTTTCTTGGGATGAATTAAGCGCATATTTTCTCGAAAGGCAAGATTACGAAAAAGCGTATTTTTATTTGGAAAAAATCCTACAGATCGACCCGTATCATAAAAACGCGCGCGCTTCCATGGTATTGTTAGCTCATGATTTGGAAAAATGGGACGACCTTTTGATGTTCGCAATGAATCTTCACTCTACGGATGATAAGATTCCCGATTTAAACTATTATATTGCAAAAGCATATTATGAAAAACGAAATTACTCTGAAGCCTTGGAATGGATCCGAAAATCACCGGAATCGGAAAGAGAAACTTTTCCATTCGTAGAACTTTGGAAAAGAATTTTACTTTCCCTAAACCCAACCTCGGACCTACATCCGATCCTCCCTTATATCAAAAAAATGCAATCCAAAGGTTTGCAAATTCGGGAAGAAGATATTTTACCGACTCTTAACTCTTCTGGAAAAAAAACGATGGAAGACATTAAGGTCGGTCGTTGATTTATATTTTATTTTTCAAATTAGACTAAGAGTCGGACCAAAAACTACCTTCCGTGAGAGCGGCATTGCCACGACACTGTCATCAGTTTTCTGAATGTAAAAACTACTGCGTTTTATTACAGACTTACTGAATGTTTGTAACTAATTTCTTTTAAGGTTTTGGGATAAGTTTTTAGCGCAAATTCTTAGACAAAATGACGTCCCTTCTGGGCTTGAAAAGCGTGGGTTAGATGCAAGTAACCACAAAACAAGAAAACCAACAGAAGGAACTCAGAGCTTGCCGTTCAGAGGACTGAGGACAGACGAACTTCACTTTGCTCGTTCTAGACGGAGGACAGAAAGAAACGAGGGAGATAATACATCAAGAATTTAGAATGCAGCTTGCAGAGACAAAAAAGAAAAGATCAGAATCGCGTATTTAACGAGCAATTCAAAGGAAATAGTAAAGGAACAACAGATAAAACATAATGAGATTCAAATCAAGAAATTCATCAAAAAACTAAAAACAGAATGGAACGAGATATATTGTTGTTACGAGGCAGGAGTAACCGGTTATCCACTTTACAGATATCTAAAGTCTTTGGGAGTGAGCTGTATTCTGGTCGTCCCTGGAAAGATCCCAAGGCAAAGTTCAGATAAGATCAAAACGGACAAGAGAGACTCGATCAAGTTAGCTAGATTAATGCGAAGCGTGGATTTAGAATCGATTCATGTACCGAGTGAAGAGGACGAAACAGTAAGAGACTATCTAAGATCCCGTGATAGCCTTCGTTTGGATTTAGGAAGGAATCGTCAAAGGTTAATGAAATTCTTATTAAGAACTTGTCCCAAAACCTGAGAAAAGAAATCGGCTCCAAAAGTTCGTAAAAATCCAAATCGCACATCGCATCTGCATGTTCTTCGGAAAAGATTCACGCATTTTTATAGTGATGCGCCGCGAAGCGGATATTCTACGGATCGACGTAACCCGCCTTGAAAATCCTCGTGTTTTGCGGTGGCAGCGACAGGATTCGCTTTATTGACGAGAGCACATTTATTATGCATGAAAGAATATAGATCCTTCCTTGCTCGGGAAAGCTGCTCCCGATAATTCTCAGCGCTGACGCCGCAAATTTCACCAGCGACATCAGATTTAAGAGAAAAAAATTCTCCGAGAATGAAAACCATCCGTTGTTCGCGTGTGAGACACAACAACATCCCGAGCATGCAGCCAACATTTGCTCATCGACTTCACCTTTTGCTCTTCCTGCGGCCAATTGAATATACATAGTTTATTTTTCTCCTTAAATGACAGGAAGCCCGGAGACTCCTGCCGTTATAAAGTGATATCGATTGAAATGAGATCTGTGACAGTTGGAGTCAAAAAAATCCTGGAAATCAGCGAGTACGACTCAATGATGCTTTGGATGTCGGAACAAAATCCGTGGCTTGGTGGTTCCAGTGTGTACTGTAGCGTCCTTGACTCCGTAAACGATATCATGAACGAAGTAAATTCCAAATTTCTAAAGCCTGTTTCAAATTTTTCGGCTCGTGAGTTCGTATATATTCCACATTTTGAATGGAAAGATAAAGTTCCGCAACCACAGTGGCAATCTCCCGTTCATTTACTTTCAAACCCCCGAGCGCATTCCCCAAAAAGGATTTTTTCGTAACCGAAACCATCATTGGAGAAAATTCTTCCTTGAGAGTCTGAATCCTTCTCAAAACTTCAAAGCTCACTTGAAAATCGGGGCTTAAGAAAAAACCCATACCAGGATCGAAAATCAACTGTTCCTGAGTAATCCCTTCGTTTAATAAAACCTTTTTTCTTTCTCGAAAGAATTTTACGATCTCGAAAATCACATTTTGTGAAGTCAGATAAGATTGCGTGTCGGGACGATTCGCATGATTATGAGAATACATCACGATAAACTTTCGATTTGTTCCTGCGTATTTTGAAACTTCTCGAACGGATTCTTTATCCACAAATCCACGAATATGGTTGATAAATTCCACACCGGCATCCAAAGAATTTGCGATTACTTTAGGCTGAAATGAATCCACAGAAATGCGGACTCCCTTTGCGAGTAAGTCTGGTATAAGATCTTTCATTCTCATCCATTCGATTTCGGAGCCGACTAGATTTGCCTGAATGTTGGAAGACTGAGCGCCAATATCGACTACACTTGCACCTTGAATCAGAAGGGAGTCTGCTTTTTCGGAAGAAGCTTTCAGAGTGAGATATTTTCCTCCGTCTGAAAACGAATCCTCGGTAATGTTTAACACTCCGAAGATCGTAGGGAAATAAATCCCAGAATTCAAATCATACTTACTTTCCATCTTTAAAAACTCGGATACAAAACCGATACTCTAAAAGAGATTCTGGAATTAAACTAAAAACGGCAACTCTTCTACTTTCTTTTCGGAGCGATTCATGCGTCCTTTTTCTAAATCGATTTTTCTTTTTATTTTTTGCATTTTTACACCCGTTTTTTCTCAACCTTTGCCGGATCTTCCGGAAAAACAATTCGGGCAACCTCTTAATACACAAAACGACGAATACAATCCGATCATTAGCCCCGACGGAAGATTTATAGTATTCCAATCCAATCGCCCGGGCGGAGAAGGCGGAATGGATCTTTGGATTTCTGAGAATGTTCGCTTTTTAGATAAGGAGGTACCTGCGGAATGGACTAAACCCGTAAACATGAATCAAAATATTCGGGAAGAATTAAGACGTCCTCCCGTTCCGGGAGTTCGCAAACCGAATCTTTTCAATTCAAACGCATTCGAAGGAGGTGTTTCCATATTATTCGATTCAAACAATGCTCCTTCAGAAATTTATTTCACTTCGACGTTGAATCCCGCAATCGGACGTTCCGGTTTCGAGGGCCTGAATATTTATAGAACGATTAAGGATAAAAAAACCGGAAGATGGACCGACCCAGAACATCTCAGCGAAATTAATTCTAATTTCAACGAGAAGATGCCCGCTATTTCTCCCGATGGAAATTTTTTGATCTTTTCCTCGGATCGCCCGGGAGGTTATGGTGATTTCGACCTTTGGATTTCGGTTCGAAATCCGAAAAACGGAAGTTGGTCTCAGCCGAAAAATTTAGGTTCTCCCCTCAACTCTTCGGAAAGTGAAATTCTTCCTTTTATCCATCAAGATGGAGAACAACTTTATTTCAGCTCTAATCGAGAAGACGAAGGAAAAAAATTCAAGATTTTTAGAATATTCTTAAAATATAAATCCGCGTTAGACGACATGTTGGAAGATGAAGAGGAAACGGAAGAAATCCTTAAATCCAAACAAATCGAAACTCCGATTCCAAAAGTGGATCAATCCTCTTTGCTGCTGCTTCCCAAACCGTTTAACACGGATAAATGGGAAGTTTACGATAATGAGGGAATCAGTTTTGACAAGGACGGAATTTGGGCTTATATTTCCTCCAACCGAGCAGGCGGGGAAGGCCAATTCGATATCTACCGTTTTCAAGTTCCGGAATCTCTTCGCAACTCTTACATTTTGAACTTCAAAGGATTAGTTTTAGACGGTTCTGAAAAAACCATGATCGGCTTGGATTCTACTTTAAAAATTTATGATGGAACCAAACCGGCCAACGTAATTACTTCGAAAAGAATCGGAGGCGATCTGACCAAAGGAAAACTCTCAAATTTTGCTACAACTCTTCAAACCGGAAGAGTTTATAAAGTGGAAATCAGTTCTCCCGGCTTTCATCCACAGGAAGATATTCTAGACCTTCGAGGAAACATAGGCAAAAATCGACAGATCTACAGGACATACGTCCTTCTACCGATTCAAATCGGAGAAGGTAAAGCGGAAGAAACGAAAATTGAACCCGCAGACAATCAAAAACCTAGTTCGGCCGCCATGAAAGTAATCGTAGCAGACGCATCCACAAAACAAGTCATTCCGGATGCGAAGGTTACTCTCTTTACACCGACAAACCGAAAGGGAGAATCCCTCGTTACAGACAAAAAATCCTTTTTGATAAACCGATTACCCGAAAGTGATTTTGAATTATTTGCTACAGCTCCGAAATATATTTCCGAAAGTATCAACATTATTCAAAAAAATATTCCTAAAAACGGAATTGTGACTATTTATCTCAGAGCGGAAAACGACGTAAACCCAATCTATAACCTACGAGTTTACTTCGAATTTAATAAAACAAAAATCACGAACGAGAATAAAAAGTTATTAGATCCACTTGTAGACTATCTTTTGAAAAATGCGTCCGATAAAATTGAAATCGGGGGACATACCGATAACGTAGCCTCCAAAGAATACAATACTAGACTGAGTGCCAAAAGAGCCCGTAACGTTTACGAATATTTTCTTTCAAAAGGAATCTCGGAAAAACGGATGAAAATAAGGGCTTACTGGTATTCACAACCGGACGCAGACAATGAAACAGAAATCGGAAGAGCAAAAAATAGAAGAGTTAGTTTTCGAAAACTCTAAGGAGTTTTCATGAGCACACAATTCCAAACGCATCTACAAGCTCAAAGGTCTTGGGAAACGATCCAAGACCTGAGCAAGATCAAATACATTCTCAAGGAATATATTCACTTTCAAGGATTACTGGTCAAGGAGTCCCCTTTTCACCAAGAATTAAACCCGATAGAAATTCGAGAAGATGGCACCTTTGTTTTCCCCATCGATTCGACTTTAACCGACGTAAATGACGAACTCGTACTGTATAGAACCCTTTCCAAACATATTGAGATCAGTTTTGATGTGATCGAAAAAACCGATACTCAAATCATATGCAAACCGATCTTCGCAAAAATCGCAAAAATAAAAAGGGTGTCTCCTCGCATCGAAGGACTGATGGGAAAAGTCATAGCTCATAAATTTTTAATCCCCAGAAAAGAATTAGATATCACTAAAGTACTGGGGACCTCGGGACAGATCATACTCAACGATTTAAATCGTAAGATAAAACAGATTTATCCATCCTCCAGACTAGTTTTTAATTCCTCCAAAGAACTTACACCCGAAGAAGAGTTGGTAAAGAAATATAAAAGACCGATCTACATTCGAGATACATCTACTTTCGACTCAATGTCGGAAGGAGGATTTGCAAATTTAAATTTACTCCCGATCAAAGAAACCCTTCAAGAAGAATTGATTCTGGAAGATAGACTTCGTTTTTTCAAAAGCAGCAAAACTCGTTCCCTTCTTATATACCCGATCCTATTCAGGAGCGAGGGAGAAACTCAAATATTCGCGATGGGAGTGATCGAATCGAGCGAAGGTCCGATTTCGGATAAAGTCATTCCACTCTACGAGGAAATGGAGGAAATCTTCAATTCCAGAATGGGAGATTCCAATACTAAATCCTTGGACAAAAGGCAAAACATCCTGAACATATCAGAAGGAGGAATTCTTCTTGAAGTAACAGATCCGGAATTGATCGAATCTTTTTTACACAAACCTGTTTTTACGGCGGATATTACGTTTAAGATGCAAGCCCCTCTGCGATTCGCATTTCATATCCGACATATTTCCCAAGCCGGAGAAATCTATCACGTAGGAGCAGAAATAGTTGGCTCCAACGATGCTAAAGCAAATATGACTCTATTGAAGAAAAATATGAACTTCATTAAGACTCAGTAATTTGCTTTGGAAAATCAAAAAAACTTTTTAACCACAGCCCCTTACAAGGGCACTAGAGATTTTTATCCGGAGGAAATGCGTCTCCGAAACTGGATGTTTTCCATTATGCGGGAGACTGTACTTTCCTTCGGTTATCAGGAATATGACGGACCCATCCTAGAATCTTTTGATCTTTATAAGGCCAAAAGCGGAGAAGAAATCGTGGAACGGCAATTATACGACTTTATCGACAAAGGAGAACGAAGAGTCGCAATCCGTCCGGAAATGACTCCCACTCTTGCGAGAATGGTAGCCGGAAATCTTCGTAATCTTCCAAGACCTGTACGTTGGTTTTCTATTCCGAACTTATGGAGATACGAACAACCGGGTAAAGGAAGACTAAGAGAACATTGGCAATTGAATGTAGATCTTTTCGGAGTGGATACACACCGTGCTGAACTTGAAATTCTTTTGATCGCGGATTCGATCCTAAAAAAATTCGGAGCACCTACGGGAAGTTATCAGATTAAGGTTTCTCATAGAAAACTTTTAGACAGTTTTTTAAGGAATTCCCTTAAACTCAGCGACCACCAGGTCCACGGAGTTTCCAAACTTTTAGATAAAAAATCCAAAATTTCTCCGGAAACTTTCGAAGCCGAAATAAAACCGTTGTTGAACAATTTTAACGAACAATTTTCTCTTATCGAAACCTATCTTGCCTCCAATTTAGAAACCGTCTCTACAATCCCTGGAATCGACCCGGATTCCATTCATTTTATTCGAAATTTATTTCAAGAGTTAGGCGAGCTTGGAATCGATAAACAACTTGTATTTGACCCATCCATCATTCGGGGATTCGACTACTACACCGGATGTATTTTCGAAGTATTCGATACCAATCCGGAAAATAGAAGATCATTGTACGGAGGAGGAAGGTACGACAACCTTATCGGATTGTTTTCCAAGGAACAATTATCCGGAATCGGTTTCGGACTAGGCGACGTAACTTTAAAAAGTTTCTTAGAAAATCATAATCTCATTCCGGATCTAAGCAGAGAAAAAACCCTCTTCCTTCCGATCATGGACGAATCTATTTTCGTGGATACTTTCAAACTTTCGAAAGAACTTCGTGAAAATGGGATTCTCACCGAAACGATGTTAGACTCTGCAAAAATCGGAAAACAAATTCAGGTCGCGGAAAAAAAAGGTTATCGTTACGTGTTGTTTCTTGGAGAATCGGAAATTCGCACGGAAACGGTTCAAATCAAAGACTTAGTTTCCGGAGAACAAAAAAGTCTTCCAAGAAAAGGACTTTCGGACATTCTCAAAAAAGACTTTCGACTTTGATAGATATTGTAGACCAAATCGATTTTTCACTCTCTACTTGGATTCGGACAAAACTCCATAATCCTAAAATGAGTCATGTTCTTTCCAAAATCAATCGGGGAGAAATATTTCTATTTATCCTTCTTCCCTTTCTTTTTTTAAAAAACGATCTCCCGATCATTTGGTATTGGGTTTTGATTTATACGGGTTTGGTGACTTATGCAAATGATCGTTTTGTTCTTTTTTTGAAAAAACTCATCGCAAGAAAAAGACCATTGATCACCGTCGCCGGAAAGGTGGACTCAAACCCGGACATGAAACATTCGTTTCCTTCCGCTCACGCGGCGAATTCCATGACTGCGGTTTTAATTCTTGTACTTTTGTTTAAATTTCCTCCGGCTTTGATTTTGATCAGTTTTTTAGCCGGAGTCGGAAGGCTGCTTTCTCTCCATCATTTCGTAAGCGATATAATCGGCGGCTGGATGATTGGAACAGCTTTCGGTTTTTTCGGTTTATTTCTTGGTAACGTTCTTCTTAGATTTTGTTGCTCTTGACTTCGAACCTAAAGCATCTAACGTAAGTTTATGACGAATTTCTCCCTTATGAACGATCGTTGTGGAAGAAAGTATTTCGTCACTTAAATCGTGATTAATCTTTCTATCTTTAATCAATAGTTTAAGAAAATTTAAAACGTTTTTACTGAACATTTTGGAAGCATCTGCAGGAATTGAGCCCGCAAGATTTTTATGACCGATTACCGTTACCCCTTTCGAAGTGATTACATTTTGTCCATGTTTTGTATATTCGCAATTTCCTCCCATGGAAGACGCAAGATCCACAATTACGGAACCGGATTTCATATTATCCACAATCTTCTTCGTAATTAGTAAAGGGGCTTTTTTTCCCGGAATCAATGCAGTCGTTATGATTACGTCCGCCTTCTGAGCGTATCTATCGATGGCTTCTTGCTGACGCTTTTTGTATTCTTCAGTCTGTTCTACTGCGTAACCACCGGCCGCAGCGGAATGCGAGGCGCCTTCCACTTCCACGAACTTTGCACCAAGAGAATGAACTTGCTCTTTTACTTCCGGTCTTGTATCAAATACATCCACTACCGCACCCAGCCTTCTACTAGAAGCGATCGCCTGTAAACCTGCGACTCCGGCTCCAATAATCAACACAGAAGCAGGTGTGATCGTTCCAGCTGCAGTCGTAAGCATTGGGAAAAATCTAGCCAAATGAGAAGCCGCAAGTAACACTGCTTTGTAGCCAGCAACGGTCGCTTGGGAAGAAAGAACATCCATCGACTGAGCTCTTGTAATTCTTGCGATCGCATCCAAACTTAAAACTTCCACTTTTTTAGCCGCGAGTTTTTGGATGGTTGATGCATTTATGGCGGGCTGGAACATCCCGAGATAAATCGTTCCCGGTTTAATCTTTGCTAATGTTGCAGGATCCGCAAGATGAATACTCACTATAATATTGGATTTGCCAATAATATCTTGGCGAGATACAAGATTTGCTCCGGCTTTTTTATAATCTTCATCATGATAATAAGATTGTTCCCCAGCACCTTTTTCAACGAGGACAACCGCCCCAATTTTCTTCAATGTATCTACGATGTCGGGAGTTAAGGATACTCTCGTTTCTTCTTTAGCTTCTTTTAGAATTCCAATATTCATAATTCATTCCCGGTGATCAATAGCTCGTTGTTCCGGACTCGCTTAATAAAGTACGTCCAGAATTTCTCTGTATAAATTTAATCCAAGTTATTTTTGAAGTATTCGACGGTTTTCCGAATCCCTTCCACAAGAGGAACCTTCGGCTCGAACCCTAGCTTTTGTTTTGCAAGAGTTAGATCGGGTTTTCTACGCGCCGGATCGTCCTGAGGCAATGGCTTGTGAACAATTTTGGATGCAGAGCCCGTTTCCTTCAAAACCAACTCGGCTAATTCACGAACGGTAAACTCTCCATCGTTTCCAAGATTCACCGGACCATTAAAACCTTCGGTGTTCATCATACGAATGATCCCATCAACCAAATCATCCACATAACAGAAAGAACGGGTTTGCTCGCCTTCTCCATACAATGTTATGTCTTCTTTTCTGAGTGCTTGTACGATAAAATTGCTAACCACCCTTCCATCGTTCGGAAGCATTTTAGGTCCGTATGTATTGAAAATTCGAATCACACGAACATCCACTTTATGATTTCTCTGATAATCAAAACAAAGAGTTTCCGCAACTCGTTTCCCTTCGTCATAGCAGCTTCTAATTCCGATCGGATTTACGTTTCCCCAATATGTTTCTTTTTGCGGATGTTCCAATGGATTCCCATATACTTCGCTAGTAGACGCTTGAAGAATTCTGGCCTTCACTCTTTTTGCAAGACCGAGGGTATTCATCATCCCTAAGACGTTCGTTTTGATCGTCTTAATCGCATTGGATTGATAGTGAATCGGGCTTGCAGGACAAGCCATATTGTAAATCTGATCAACTTCAAGTTTGATCGGATCCGTTATATCGTGTCTGATAAATTCGAACTTGGGATCGCTGAAAAGCTTTTGAATGTTCTTCTTTCTTCCGGTATGCAAATTATCCAAACAGATGACTTCGTTACCCTCTTTCAAAAGTCTTTCGCATAGATGAGATCCGATAAATCCAGCACCGCCGGTGATTAATATTCTTCGTTGATTCATAATTCTTCTTTTTCTAAAAACTCCGTCGGTAAGGGTTTTCCGTTTAAATCAAGTCCCTTACTGAAAAACCATTCCATAACTTCGGGAGTTACTTCTCCTGGAAACGGTACTTCCGCATCTCCGTTCTCTTGGAAAGAATTTTCTGTTTGTGGAACTTCTTGTTCTTGAGTACTCGATTGGAAAACTTTTTTAATAGATACAAATATGATGGATAAGCTAAAAAAAGACCAAAGGAGAGCAATCAAATATCCCAAGACAATCACGGATTTCGGAACCTCTTGTGTAGGATTTGCCCCTGTAATCCACGCCGCCATAATCCCCGCATCCGTGTACGCGATGTTTCCGGTAAAATCCAAAAGATCGTACAAACTATAAAGAGAAATGCTCGTTCCTATAAAAACAAGAACGAATTGATTGATTTTAAGATTGAAAAATCCGAGTATTACAAATCCTAAACCCCAAAGAATTCCGGTATATTGAGCGAGATTTCCGGGTTTGGAATAAGAAATCGTCATGAGCAAAAGAATCGTTCCGAAGGAAATCAAGGTCGGACGTATCATCTTTCCGGAAAAACCCCGATTTAATAAAAAACCTCCCATCAAACAAGATCCCAAATATCCGGCAGATACTACGAAAATAAAAGAACCGGTTCCGGAACTTGGTATTGCTATGGTTTCTCCTGATTCATTGCCGTGAAGTTCGATCGTATGAACTGAACCTCCGGTCAACAAAGCGGCAACCGCGTGACCGATTTCGTGGATAAAAACGATAAAGTCTTTTAAATAACCGACAAGACGATGATCCCAAAAAGAAAAAAGTGTGAGCACTATGGAAATAAAAATCGTCAGCTTGAGAAACCGATTCCCCATCGGTCTATTTATCGGTAGATTTTTTTATTTCCGAGAAAATTAAAACCCATCTCAAAGTGTAGGAACTACTACATTTTTCCAGAAACTTGCTGAAAGTTTAGAGATATTATTTGAGGTTTTGAGATAAACTCTAAGACGTTTTAAAATGTTTTAGAATTTCATACAATTTCGTGGCTTTGAGAATCGATTCGTCCACAAGTTGTTTTATCTCTTCTGAAGTTCTAGCAATGGATTCGGAATTTTCCGCAATATTCTGCATCGATAAAGAAATTTCCTCGGAAGCGGTTTTTTGAAACCCGGAAGTTTCACTCACAGTTTCACCGAGTCGATTGACTTGATCCGTACTTTTTCTGATTTCAGCTAATTTCTCCACTTGAGCAAACAGAGACGCTGTTACGATCGTTGCAGAAGAATTCACTTCGCCAATATAATCCGTAAGTTGCCTGATGATAGTTAGAGATTTTTGAAACTTTTCCGCCCCAAGGTCGACTGCTTTCGTAGTATTGTCGATTAGATTGATAATATCCTTAATCGATTTTCGAGTCTGATCCGCTAATTTTGATATCTCTTCCGCCACCACGCTAAAACCTTTTCCCGCTTCACCCGCTCTTGCAGATTCTATGGATGCGTTCAATGACAACAAATTCGTTTTTTCTGAAATCGAAGTGATAATTTCGACGATCTTTGAAATTCCATTAGAATATTCTTTAATTTCATTCATTGCGAGAATCGCCCCTTCGAATGTTTCCTCGCTTTGAAAAGCCTTTTGTTTTACGGAAGTGGTCTGAGAAGCAAGGCTATCCATCGACTTAGACACGTTTTGAATTGATTCGTTTACTTTTCCAATCCCATCGTTGATTGCCGTCAAACTAGACAATTGTAAATGAATCGATTTTACAATCCCATCCAAAGTTGAGGACAATTCCTGCGACGCAGATGCAGTCTCTTCCACGGAAGCCGCCTGGTTATGGGTTTTTAATTGAAATTGTTCGGTCGATTGGGAAAGATATCGATAAAGTTCTTGGTTCTTTTCGAAATTCTCTTTAATCTGAACCAACAATCCCCAAATGCTGATTATAAGTATATGAAGGCCGGAATAAATTTCAAATATTTCGGAACTTCCTTTTTTTTCGGGAACTTCTATGAGAAAGTTTCCGGATACGATCTCTTTTTGAATTGAAATGACTTCTCGGATTTCTTTTCGATAATTCAAAATCGTTTTTACCAAAAGAAATACTCCGATCGTCCCACAAACAATACCAAAGACGGGTAAAAAAAACAAACCGTTTCGGATCCACTCGAAATTTGCTGACAACAAAGGGACAAAAACGAATGAAACATATAAAAAAATCCTTCCGGAAATTCCTAATTTTTTGAGTAACGTTCGAATGCCTGCTTTTAGTTTCCAGAAAAACGACTTCGTATTCCGCAAATCGTTGAAAAGAATTTCCGCCCTTTTGATTTGTTTCTGAGTCGCTTTTTTCCGGACAGACATATAACCGGATACGACACCTTCACTCATCACCGGAGTAATGGTAGCATCCACCCAATAATAATCTCCCGACTTCGCTCGGTTTTTTATAACTCCACTCCAAGGATTTCCTCCTTTGATTGTTTCCCACATTTTTCGAAAGACCTCAGGAGGAACGGCCGGATGGCGGATAAGATTGTGAGATTCACCCACCATTTCTCTCTCGGAAAAACCGCTAATATGCGCAAAGTCCTGACTTACATACGAAATTCTTCCTTTAGTATCAGTACGTGAAATTAGAACCGCATTGGCAGATATTTCTATCTCTTGATTTGTAATCGGAAGATTTTTTCTCATTCAAAATCCTTATTCGTTACATAAAAAATAAATACCAAGTAGTTAAAAGGAAAATTTCAAATAACTACGGAAAAGAAATGAACATAGAAAGTTAACCGGAACAAATAAAAGTCATATGAGATAATTAATAAAATTGAATATACTAAAAATTCGTTTTCATTTCTTATATTTAAGTAGTTAAAATATGTAATCTGTCAAAATCATATACACATCCCTGGCCCTCAAGGAGTGTGTTTTTACGACATGCGCTGTTCTCTTGATTTGAATCATCATTGTTTTAATTTTAACGTAATGTGTTCTTAAAGTTCTTTTCACAGATTTGATACGTTAAATATAAAAACCTGAAGGACTTTTTTACTTTGATTAGTTTCTACGAAGTTTTTAATGTTGATTCATAAAAAGTTGACGCTTTGAAATGATTCCACCGATTTTTGCAAGTTACTTACCGCCCATATTTACAAAGATAAGTATCAAAATTTTGATCCTGTCTCAAAGCCTCAGAATGTGGGAATACATAGGTTTTATTACGAGTTTATCGAATGATTATAACTGATTTATTTTAAGGTTTTGGGACAGACTTTACAGTAAAAATAGAGTCATAACAAAAGCGGTTATTTCAATAAAAGTACGATCCTATGTTATAGAAAAACGATTACGCAAGAGAAATAATTGACTGATTTTCCTTAAAAAGAGTTCAATCTACGTTAAAAATATAATTATAATAAACAATTCAGCATTCAATATTGTTGCAAACAAACCGAGCTCTGGTAACTCGTTTTTAGTGGTGAATAAAATGTTTTGAGTTCTTCAAAGATATGATCAACCAAGCAATTATTTATTTCACTTACTAAGACAAAACGACACATTCTTCCGATCGGATAAGTTCTAAAACAAATTCATAACCCGCCTGTGATGTTCGATAAAATATCTAAGAGTCTGTCCCAAAACGTAGGAACAATTGCAGTGATCCACGAGGATTCCGATAAGATCGAATGGTTTTGGGACAGACTCTAAATTCAAATAAAACTTTTCATAGATATTTGCAATATTGATCTATATCAAAAGGATAGGTTTATGAGCGCTAAGCTTTCTTTTTTTATTTCCGGTTCATTTCATATTTTATTATTTCTTTTTTTTTCTACGACTTTCTTTAAATTTCCACAAATTGAGGATTTAAAAATCCATCTCAAAAAAGGAGTAAGTCAAAACGTAACTCTGAGCTTTTTAGAGGAAGGTGTGGGGAAAAATTCGAAATCTTTTATGCCTAAAAATTCGAACAACGCGGGGACCTTACAAAACGAAATTGAAAAATTTAAGAATGAAATTCACTTTCCGCAAGGAGCTCTCGACCAAAGACTGGAATCAGATTGTTCTTGGGAAGTAAGAATAAAATCTGACGGAAAGGGCAAAATTTTTAAAACTCTTCACCCTTGTAAATATTCGATCTTCGAAGTCGAATTCAACAGGGCCCTGAGAACTTGGAAATTCGATCTTAAAGAGGGAACAAGCCTGATCATTCCAGTTTCCTTTAAAGTATATGATAGAGAATTCTAAAGTCAACGAATGGTATGCTCTTTATACCAATCCTAGAGCCGAAAAAAAATTAAAACGATTACTCCAAGAAAGAAAAATCGAATGTTTTCTTCCTTTAATTTCCAAAAAGAAAAAATGGTCCGATCGTTGGAAAGTCGTCGAAGAGCCGATGTATCCTTCTTATATTTTTGTAAAAATTTCATTCTTTCAAGACAGAGTCAAAATTTTACAATTACCCGGAGCGCATCATTTTGTATTCTATAGTGGAAAACCCTATGTGATTCCAGACGAAGATCTTAATTTAATTCGGATTTTTTTGGAAACGTATCCAGATAGAATTCAAGTTGAAATCCAGGAAAGGCTTCTCCCGGGCAAAAAGATCCTCATTCAAGAAGGGCCTTTTGCAGGATTTAAAGCCGAAATTATCCAAAGAAAAAATGAGAAACAAATCATCGTCAAATTTCCTGGAATGAATTTGATGACTTCGGTAACTTTGGATATAAAAACGTTGAAGTTGGAGGAGACCCTTGGATCCAATTTTTGAAAAGATAGAAAAAGCAATTGATACGGAAATAGAATCCATCCTCCACTTTAGAAAAAATTTAGACCCTTCAATCAAACAAGCGATCGAACTAATCCTCCAATCCAAAGGAAAACTGATCGTGACCGGTGTTGGCAAATCCGGGGACGTAGGTAAAAAAATCTCTTCTACGTTATCCTCTACAGGAACACCTTCTATTTTCTTACATCCTGCCGACGCGGCTCACGGAGATGCGGGTATCATTTCTATCGAAGACGTAATCATCGCAATCGGCAAGTCGGGTGAGAGCGAAGAGTTGTTAAATCTAATCCCTACGATCAAAAACATCGGAGCAAAACTAATTTCGATGACAGCTAATGTCGAATCTAAACTTGCAAAAGAATCCGACATTGTTTTAATCACTCCCATTTTAAAAGAGGCTTGTCCTCTCGAATTAGCGCCCACTTCCAGCACTACGATCGCTTTGATTTTGGGAGATGCAATCGCCATGTGTTTGATGGAGTTGAAAAATTTCAAAAAAGAAAATTTTGCACTTTATCATCCCGCGGGACGTCTCGGTAAACGTCTGAGTTTAAAAATAGACGACGTTATGCGAAATGGAAAAGACCTAGCAAAAGTATTACCGGATGCTAAATTAGAAGATATACTCACTGAAATTACCGTAAAGAGGCAAGGCGCTACGGGAGTTACGGACTTATCGGGAAAACTCCTGGGAATCATTACAGACTTTGACATTCGTAAAAAATTGAAAGAGGGTAAACTGGATTCTTCCATTTCGGCGGAGCAACTGATGAATCCGAATCCGACTATGTTTCAATCTGGATCGAACGCTTATGAAGTTTTAAGACAAATGGAATCCAGACCAAATCCGATTTCGGTCGCACCGATCGTAGATGATTCCAAAAAATTGATCGGAATCGTTTCCGTTCACGATCTTTTGCAAAAAGGTCTTTAACCTATGAATATTCGAGAATTTAAAATCGTTCTTACGATAAATGAAGACGAGTTTTTTTCTCTTGAAAAACATCCTGCTTGCGATTGGATCGAAATTCGCCTCGACCTATTTTCTCCGAAAAATATTGGACAAAAGCTCGCGGATAAAATCGACAAATTGAATGCAAAATGTATTTTCACTTACAGACAAGCAGGTGATACGGATCAAGTTACGTCATCTAAAAGAGAAGAATTCGACTTTTATCAAATAGTTTCTAAAATCGATCCGAAAAATCACTATCTTGATTTGGAATTAAATCGTTCCAACGATCTTTTTAAAATACACGTAGACGGTGGTTTCGGCTTGGTGCGCTCCATTCATAAATTTGACGGAATATTATCGGAACAAGAAATCAGAGATTGGGTACGTAAGGATCCTTACTTGGAGAGAAAAAAGTACGGGTCAATCCTTCCTTTAGTTTATAAATTTGCGGTATTTCCGAGTTCCATTCACGAACTGACGGAGTTCCTTTTCTCTTTTAGGAAGATTGCAAACGAGTTTAAAAAATCAAATATACTTTTTACAGGAATCTGTATGGGACCTTTAGGAATAATTTCAAGAGTGTTCCCTGATTCCTTTGACTCTATTTTCACTTATTGTTGTTTGAACGAACCGAAAGCGCCCGGTCAGGTGGATTTGAACTCTTTAATCCGACTGAGAAATCTACTTTAACACATTTCCTTATCCGCTGATTGCAGCTGATTTCTTTTAAAGTTTTGGGACAAATGCTTATATCCAACCCATCTCTTTTAAGCCCTCAAGGGTCCATTTTACCTAAGATATTTTCCGATAAAAGAATCTAACTATAAGATTATTTCCCGTATAGAATTTACAAATGTAAATTCGTTTGTTTTCTATTTATAACGAAAGTCATCCCGAAAGAGACCTTACGCGAGTCCGCAAAACCTGCGGAAGGGCTTGACACAAGTACATAGGAGAGAGCGGCACTTTAGTTTTCTGTTTTGTCAGAAAGATCAAGCTGGTAACTAAAGCGTCTCGCTTCTATTGGCGCTCGACGGGTTCTATATAATTTTAAGGATGATTTTTAAGAGGGCCCTAAAATAAATTTAAGTCTTATCCAAAGCTCGAGAACTCTGATTCGTTTCTTGATCAGATCCCTTAGTTTCTAAAAAAGATTTAAAGGAAGATTTTTCCTTAAATCGGTCAAATTCTTTTTCTTCCGCCGCGGCCGACCAAATTTCCGGTTTCATATTTGCGGCTTTACGTATATATTCCATGGTTTTTTCAAGGTCATCCTTATGCGCATAACATTTTGCTAATAAATAATATGCACCTGAAGAACCGTTTACTTTTGCTAAAAGTAAAATTGCTTGATCTACCTTTCCGGTATAATAATAAGCCTTACCCAGATAAAAACGATATTCTCTTTCCTCCTCCTCGGAAACTTGAACGGAATGAAAATAACGAAGGGCCTTTGTGTATTCTCCATGATTCGTATAGTAACGGGCTAATTTTAAAATTCCATCGTTGTAAACATCTGGCAAATTTTTGAACTCAGGATTTTCTTTTTCCAGTTTGGAGGCGATTTCCTTTAATATGACATATCCTTCATTTTCTTCCTTATTTTGAATTTTGCAAAGAGCCAAATACATTCGAATCTCATGTGTCCTTTCACCGAACTCAAGCGCCTTCTCGGCGGTTTTAATTGAATTTTCACAATCTTTAATTTCGTATTTAAGTTTTGTTAGTCCGATTAAAGGTTGGATTGTACCATTTACAGCATAAGATTTTTTATAATACTTTATCGCCTCTTCATAATGCTTCATTTTATGATATGCAACTGCTTGGTTTAAATTGGTATAATATAACATCTTAGGATTATTCATTCCGATCTTATCTTCGAGTTTATCTAAAACCTCAAGAGCTTCCGAGTATTTTTCAAGACGAATGAGAGTAACACCGTATTTGTAAAGATAATCATCCTTTTCGGGAAAGTCCTTCACAAGTCCTTCCAAAAGATTTTCCGCTTGTTGAAACTTTTTATGATTTGAATAAACGAGAGAAAGATTCCAACGAGCGGAAACGTCATTTGGCTCTTTCTTAAGAATTTTAAGATAATCTTCTTCCGTATTCGGTCCATCAATCTCCGATTCCTCCGCATGTTTTTTAGAACGATGATGCACCACGTGACCGGAAGAAAGTCTTTCTTCCGCAGTAGCTTTTATTTTCTGAATATGAGTTAAATCCGGATCAATTCTCAAAAGCCGATTCGAGTAAGAAATCACCTCATGATAATCCCTCTGATAGTTGAAATAGAGAATGATCTTTTGATAACAATTGACTAAATCCTTTTTAGATAAACTAAGACTGACTGCTTTTTTAAAACTTTGAATGGACTTAGGATAATCCCTTCTATATTCGTAGATATAACCCATGTACATCCAAGCTTCACCGGAAGCCGGATTTGCATCGTTAAACTTTTGGAACTCATTCATGGCCTTGGAAAAGTCCTTTTTCGCATAAGCCTTTTTACCTTCTTTCAAATCCGCATACAGCGAAGTTAAGAAAGAACACAAAACAATCGAAAAAAACAAAATTCGAAAAGCCATAAAACCAAATATCGAAAAGGAAACCTTTTTTAAAAGTGAATTTGTGGTCTCTTTTTGGTTTATAATAAATTTCCTAAAATATATTCCCCAAAAAAACCTTACTTTATTCCTAAACATGTTCACAGATTATAAACTATTTTGTCATAAGTTCAATTTTTCCGATCTTTTTAACGCGAGGCTAAAAACGTGAAGTACCAAATCCATCGTAGTTATTTGTGGATACGAAAGCACCTATTATGTAAATGTCCCTATAGTCGTACAATTCCATGTTTGGATTTTAAGGCTCTTTTTTTGGTGGAATCTGCTGTTCGAATCAATCCATGTGAACACACGGAACTTATGAGCAAATTTTTTGGATTGATTTCTTTTCCAAGAATCAACCGAATTTGGTACTATGGCCCACTATAAACGGAGTTTCCCGTCACGGGAAGAAGCTCGTTTGGCTTAGGCCGCGTTGTATCTCCTTGAAGTATATTTTTACCGTCATTCGGCGCTTATGTTGGAATATTTTTTGACCATTGAAATTGTTTCGATCCGTAAAAAGGAATCAAAAAGTGGCGAGAAAGCATCTCAAAAATACTTTATCTTTACTTAAAACGTCGATTCCGATCATCCTCAGATATTTTTGAGATAAATTATAATGTGATTTTCTGAGCAACAAAAGAACACTTTTGACGTCAATTGAAGCCGCAAATAACGTGAATTCGATATAAGAAAGTTCGGGAGAATTGCCCACCAACTTCATAGCGGAAACGATCCTTAGAGAGCGACAGGTTCTTATACTTTTTTTTGGAATTTTTTCATTTTCACAAAGATTTTAATCTCCTCATAATCGACTCGATCAAGTTCAACTTCGATCTTGTCTCCAAGTGTATAAATTTTAGAATATTTTTTCGAATAAAACGAAAAATCCGTCTCCAATCGAATTTCACCTTCGTCCGTAAATTCAGAAGAAATTAAACAAGCGTCTACGGAAGGATTTTCCAGATCCACAAAAATCAAATGCGGTTTACAACCGGTAATCGTTGCAGAAAACTCTTTGATGCCCGTTTTTTCCAAATAACGACACGCTTTGAGTTTGTAATAATCTCGTTCAGCGTCACTCGCCTTTCGTTCCTGATGGGAACAATGCAAACCCAAAGTCACCACTTCTTCCGGACCATAAAGAGGTTTTTTACCCAAAAGAATTTGTTGTAAAACCCGATGACAAACTAAATCAGGATATCTTCGGATCGGAGAAGTAAAGTGACAATAATCCTCAAAACCCAAACCCCAATGCCCGAGATATTCTCCGGAATAATAAGCCTGCATAAACGTTCGGAGCAAAAACATATTGAACAACCTTTCCGCAGGCTTTCCTTCCAATTCTTTCAAAACCGCCCGAATCGCTTCGTAACTTGAATCTTTCAATAAAATCTTAATTCCGTTCAGCTGCAAAAATGCGTTGAGAGACTCGAGCTTTTCCTCGTTCATTGGCTCGTGAATGCGATACAAGGTGGGATGCTTTTTCTTGCGAATCGATTCAGCAACCTTAATATTTGCCGAAAGCATAAATTCTTCAATGAGAATATGCGCTTGCAATCTGTTTTGTACGGAGATTTCGACTACGTTGTGTTCGGAATCAGTGACTACTTTATTTTCCTTTAAATTTAAATCCACTCTTCCATCTTCAATCCTTCTGGCTCGAAGCGCTTTGGCGAATTCGTTCATTCTGAAAATCCAATTACCAGGGTCACCTGATAGGATTTCGGACTCCGCCCGGTTATACGTATATCTTTCCGCAACATTAATTACGCTTTTATAATATTTAACATGAGTGATTTTTCCTTTCCAATCAGCTTCCATTTCCACCGTAAAGGCTAAACGATTTTTCCCCGCAACTAAAGAACAAAGGTTTTCGGACAAATCCGGAGGTAACATAGGAACAACTCTACTTCCTAAATATACGGAAGTCGCTCGATTGTACGCCTCTTCGTCCAAATCGGTTCCCAGTCTTACGTAGTAAGAAACGTCTGCAACATGAACGTAAAATCGAATCCTACTTTTTTCTTCTACAAAACTGATCGCATCGTCGAAGTCTTTGGAATATTCTCCGTCAATCGTGATACATTTCAAATTTCTAAGATCCACGCGAGATCCCCAATCATCTACGGTGCTTTCGTCCACTTCTTCCGGAAGATTCAGTACTATATTTTCAGGATAAAGAATGCTATAATTGTATTTCATTAACATTCTCATAAGATCTAAATCTTCTTTGGTGTCAGATTCAAAACGTAGAAACTGAACTTCGTAGAGATTTCTTTCGTGTTCCGTTTCTTCTCTGAGTTTTACGATCAGAACATCCCCGAGTTGAATCTCATCTTGAAGATCCATAAGAATAGTTTTACGAAGAAGATACCCCTCCTTTTCTTCTCCATCTATGTCTAAGAGTTTTCCAAAAATAAATTTAGGATCCTTTTCGATGACGATCATTCTGTAAAGATCACGCCCCCTTCTGAGAATTTTTGTGACCTCTCCTTCCAATCTTCCTTTTTTTCCGATTGCGTTCGGCTGAACTTCTACAAGATCTCCTTGAATCGCCGACTGTACGTATTGGCCTGGAACAAATATCTCCATTCCGGAAGGAAGTTTCACGAAACCGTCCCCTTTTTTACTGGTCGAAATCGTCCCTAACAGCTTTTGATTCGAATTGACGAGAATATTCCTTTTTTCTAATTCAATCAACCCTTCTGCCTCAAGAATTTGAAGTATTTCGGTTATTTCCCTTTCTCTTTCTTCAAATTGCCATTTCTCTCTTTTTTTACCGTAAGAATTTTGATTTTCTTCCTTAAGAATCTTTGCGGTCAGATCCTTAAATTGGATCACGGAACCGGCTCTGGATCGAAGATACCTGAGGATTTTCCTGCCGATTTCACTTTCCGGGAATCCTTCGGATCTTCCCGCAAATCTGTTTTTTTTATTCTTATTCGATCGGCCGAAGATTTTCTTTTTCGTATCCGGTTTTGCGGTTTTGTTTTGTTTTGTTTGTTTTTTCTTTATATTCATAATTACTAAACCGTCGGTTTGTCGTCGACGTAGGTTCCACGTATATAATTCGGCGTCAGTTTCCAATATGGAAATCGATCCGTAAATTCTAAAGCTTCATGAATTAAATCGACGTTTTGATTCAAGATCGCCGACGCGGAAGGAAGATTTTCTAATATGGAATTCCCCGAAAAAAACTCAGGATTATCCGAATATTTTTGAGAAGTCAAGAATGTCTGTAAACGATCTTCCGGAATTTTATCAAGAATATCGTTCGGTTTTATATCGATAGATCCGAAAAATCCTCTTGTATCTTCCATTCCGAAATAAATTTTTTTTTGTTTGGCTTCTATTCCAACAACGATCGGATCACCGGTTTCTTGGTGATAAAACGAAGTATAAATATTCAAACTGTCAAATCCGATCGATGGAATCTTCCAAAGTTGTGATAAATTTCTTGCGGTCGAGACCGCGATTCTAAGCCCCGTGAAAGACCCCGGACCAAGCGCACTTACGATCAAATCGGGGGCTTTCCAATCCGATTTTTTTAAAATGTTTTGCAATTCTTGAATTAGAAATTTGGAAGATTCTCTGGGATGAATTCCAAAATAAGAGGCAATTGCCTTCAATTTCCCATCGTTGTCCAAATGAAAGGTTTCTACAATGATCCATTGGTTTGTCGCGTCAAAAAATAGAACCTTTCTCATGTCGGTTTTTTTTTCAACTCTTTCCATAATTTTTCCAGCGCGGGAAAGGTTTCTACATCAAAACTTCTGAATATGATATCTCTTTCATTTTCGGAAACGGTTTTAAATTGTACTTCGATTTTTAGCGGAAGTGTTTCCAAATCCTCTTTTGCGATCTGCCACCATTCGATAATGGAAATTCCTACCCTTCCCCAAATTTCCTCGAAACCTAAATCTTCCAATTCCTCCGGAGATTTCAATCGATGAAGATCGAAATGATAAAAGTTAAGTTCTTCCAAACTGGATTTGTTATCGAGGGAAAAATTTTGTGGCGAGAATCCTCGACTTTTATCCAATGAAATTGAATACTTGTTTATGAGAGTGTAAGTAGGGGAATTGACGTTCGTATTCGGTGAAAACTTTTTTACCACTCTAGAAGCAAAGGTCGTTTTACCCACTCCCATCGAGCCTGTAAGTAAAATGATAGGATGAAAGTTTTGCCCTAAAGAGGAAAGAATCAAAGACGCAAGAAATTCGGCAGGTTTGTCCAATTCTTCCAGTTTTAGATTCCGAAACTCGAGTTCCAATTCTTCCTCAAAATAATTCGCTCACCTTTTTTCTTTCAAAACGATAAACCGAAGTACAAAATTCGCAAGTAACTTCGATCATTCCAACTTCGTCCAAAATTTGCATCGCTTCCTCTTTTCCTAAGGTCTGAATCAATTCTCTGATTTTGTTTTCGGAACAATCACAACGAAATTCCGGTTGACCTTCCTCCAAAATTTGAACGGCAGAACGAGTCGTTTCTCCGATTTTATTCAAACAATTATAAACGTCTTTTCCCAAGAATTCGCTTATGTTCGCGTCGATTTGTCGGGAAAGACTTGCTATTTTTTGAATGTGTTCTTCTTTTGCTTCCGGTAAGGACTGCAAAAGAATTCCACGCACATCCCAATGAAATCCGTTCTTTCGAATATAAAGAGTTACGAAACAGATGATTTGTTCGGAACTGTTTAAATAATTTTGAAAATTCTCCTCGAAACTTTTATTAAGATATGGAACTACAGATTGATAAATACAAACCCCGTCTTTCCAACGGAATACTTTCAAGATTCCGGAATAATCTTCCATCATTTTACTGGGTTCAATATTTTCTTCGGGTCTTTCCCTAAGGACAGCCTTCATTCTCCCTTGTCGATCGCTGTAAGCAAGTACCGAATGTACGGGAGAATCTTCGTTAAACTGAATCTGCAAACTCACCTTCGTATCCTCTTTGATTTGATCCGCTAAAAAGAAAGCGCCAATCATTGCCCTTGCAAGAAGTTCCGTATTTGAATCATCCAAATTATGCAGGTTTGAAGCTGCGGTAAGAGAGTATGAAATTTCAGCAACGGAATACCGGAAGTGAATATCCGGTAAAACTCCGTATATCAATGAATCTTGGTTCTGCATGGAATCCTTTTGCGGCAAGAAATGAGAGTCTCTAAATTGATTAGATGTTGCAATTTACGTCATTCGTATCCTTTCAAACTTCCCCGGAAAAGACAGTATTTTTTCGCTTAGACAACCTGGAATGACGGTTTTCTTTCTTTTCAGATCCATCCTTTGATGAGATTTCTTTCGAAACGAAAGGAAGGATAAAATGATATTCGGAGCCGATTATTATCCCGAACAATGGACCCCAAAAGATTGGAAAGAAGATATTTCCATCATGAAAGAAATGGGCCTGAGCTCCGTTCGTCTCGCGGAGTTCGCTTGGGCAATTATGGAACCCAAGGAAGGAAAATACGATTTTTCTTTTTTCGATCACATTCTGAATTTAATCCAAAAGAACGAAATGACAGCGATCCTCGGAACTCCGACAGCGACCTTTCCTCCTTGGCTTGTTAAAAAATTTCCCGACATAATTCAAGAACGGGACGGAATTCAAAGAACGATCGGCACGAGAAGACAAGCTTGTTTTTCTTCTCCCAATTATAAAAAAGCAGTGGTAAAAATCGTAACCGCTATGGCTAAACACTTCGGAAATCATCCAGCGGTCATCGGCTGGCAAATCGATAACGAGATAGGGCACGAAGGTTCCGACATAGACTATTCTCAAACGTCTTTAAAAGCGTTTCGCGTTTGGTTAAAAAACAAATACAAAACGATCCAAGCTTTAAACGAATCTTGGGGAAATGTCTTTTGGGGGATGCTTTATAACTCTTTTGATGAGGTTCCGGTTCCAGGACCACACATTGCGAGTAATTTTCACCCTTCTATGATTCAAGATTTCTATCGATTCCATTCCGACACGATCATAGACTTCGTAAAACTTCAGGCCCGAATTCTCAGGAAATTTTCCGTCGGAAGACCGCTCACTACAAATTTATACCCTTCCCCATTTCTACCGATCATCGACATGGCGGAATTATGCACTTACCTCGATTATATCTCTTGGGATAACTATCCGACTTGGGGAGAACAAGAAGCTCCTTTCCCTCATCCCTTCCTATCAGCAATGCAACAATACAACCGCGGTCTGAAAAATCTTCCCTTTACCGTGATGGAACAAATTTCCGGTTTTCAAGGACATGACCTGCTCGGCTATCTTCCGGCACCGGGGCAAACCAAACTTTGGATGAAACATTCCCTTATCCACGGTTCGAATGCGATCTATTTTTTCAGATATAGAACCGCACGTTTCGGGCAGGAACAACTTTGTTATGGAATCTTAGATCATGACAAAGAAAAAACGGAACGTTACTACGAATTACAAAAAGGAATTCAAGAAATCAAAGAACACGCGGAAGATTTCACGGAAGAATTATTTCCAGCCCAGGTTGCAATCGTACATGACATCGAAAACGCGCGAAATTGGAAACACCAACCGATTTCAACGGGTTTAAAATTCTCTCCCGTGCCGTGGGCACAGTTAGGATATGACGTCGAAATGGCAACTTGGTTTTCAGGAATGAACGTATTGAATGTCAACACACATTTCCGTCCCGCCTCTACAACTGATTTTAAGGATTACAAAATCATAATACTTCCGATGTACACGATGGCCAACGACGTCATTTTTAAGCGTTTGGAACAATTTGTAAGGGAAGGCGGAATTTTAGTTTTGGGTTTTAGAACCGGCGCTAAAAATTTGGATGGTTGGATGTACGACTCTCCGATTCCGGGTCCGTTTACGAAAATGGCCGGAATCAAGGTCCGCAAATTCGAAGCGGTCGGAAATCAAAAGATAAAGTTTCAGTTCCGTTATTTTCCAGGAATCTGTTCAAAGATCTGTGAAATTTTAGAACCGACCACAGCGGAAGTTTGGGCCCGTTACACCGATAGAAAAAAATTCTACAAAGGCTCCCCGGTAATCACAGCAAACTACTATCACAAAGGAAAAGTAATTTACGTGGGGTCTTCTTTAGAAGCTTTGAGTTTTGTGCTTCTCTATCGCCGTATTTTAAAGGAAGCCAAAATTCCATTCATATTCTACGGACAAAATGTAGAAAAGATTTTTCGAATCGGTAGAAAACAAAATTACGAAATCTTTATTAACCACTCCGGAAAGAAAAGTCTTGCAGGTTTAAAAATTCTAGATCCTTATGAAGTCAGGATTCTTCCTAAAAAAAAATAAAGGAATCGGTAATTTCTCAAAAAAGAATAGTCTATTGAAAAATTTGTTCCTACATAAGCCCGCTCAAAACCTTAGAAATATAGAAACTATTACAATTTTAAATGACAGGAAAAAATCGCCAATACGATGTAATTTATGAAAACTCTCCCATATTTCAGAGAACTGGCGACAGTGTCCGTGGCAATGCCACACTCCCACAGAAGACAGTTTTGAAATGGGTTCTAAATCGAAAATTTCATGAAATTTATCGAGTTCTTTAGAATTGCTCAAAATGCTAGAATGATTACTACAAGAATTGAACAGCGAAAAAACCTCAAAATCCCATGAACCACTCAAAGAAACACAATTGTGAGACTCACATTTTGTTATGGGACTTACCGAATGATTTATTTCAAGGGAAGCTCTATAAAGTAGATTTTAGGATTCTTGAATGTCGTAAAAGAGCGATTCCGCATAGGAATTCTTTATAACGTTCTGTTGATTTTATAGAGGTAGGCGCCCTTAAGATTTTGGAACAAACTCCAACAAAATGAAACAGGTACAAATTTTTTGGAAATAAATCAAATTGAAGAATTGAATCGAATTCTTATATCCGTTTCCGGACAAAACCGTCCTTACGAGATTTTCGTAGATAATTTGCATACTACATTCTTCCAATTCGAAGATAGTTTTATCCTCCCGTCTACTTCGGTTTACGAAGTGGATTTTTCAGCCGCTAAAGAATTTCTTTTACAAGCACAACAATTGATCCCGGAGTTGATCGGAGGATGTCATGTACTTCCAATCGCAAAGCCGAAAAAAAAATCGAATCAACTTTTTTTGGTCAAAGAGATTCCCTCTTCGCAAAAAAATGAAAATAAAAAATTCGTTTTTGTAGTAAGTTTTATACTTACTTATTTAGGGGGCGCACCGACCCCAATGATCGTAAAACAACCTGTACAAGGAAAAACGGCAACGGTTCGAACTCAGAGAATTTATTTCTCAGCCAGAATTCTTCCCCTAGAGTCCTTCGAATTTAAAAACGGTGTTTTGGTCGATTTCGTAACCCGGAAATATAAAGAGACAGAATTTATGGTCGATGTCGATTCGATTTCTTCGTTTAATAAAGCCCAACATTCGTATTCAGAACTTTTCGACGACGTGGATTATTCCAAGCAGATTTCGATGATTCATTCGATTTTAAACATCAATAAAGAAATTTGGAAGCCCGGTAAGATTTTCGAACCAATCGACGTGGAACTTTATACGATCAGTTCTAGATTTTTAGACGGCTCCCAAGAGAGAATTTTTAACCAATTTGAAAGCTTTCGGCATTTGATTGATCTTTTATTGTCCCCGGAAAGCATGACTATAGATTCAGTGAAACAAAAACCTTTGCACGACTGGCTTCGTTCTTTCGAAACGGAAAGGGGTATAACGCCCTCCGGTAATATGCTTTGGAAAATCTTAAAACGAAAGTAATTTTCTTAAAGAGAAACCCATGGACCATCCACTCGCCCCTCCCATTGATTTTCCCTTAGAGGAAGTCAAACGCAGGATTAAATCCGTTCAGTCTGTCTCCGGTATTTTCATAGAGTCGGCGCTAAAGCTTCAAAAAGATTTGAAAACTTTCTCCTTTTCAACGGAAACCGAAGAGAAAGATCAAATCCATAAGGCCGACGAGATGATGGGAAAATTCATTGTAGAATATCTCAGACAAAACTTTCCTTCCGATTCAATCCTTTCCGAAGACAATTATAAACACGAAGGCAATAATTCTTTTCGCTGGGTATTGGATCCGATCGACGGATCTATGAACTTTGTAAGAGGGATTCCCCTTTACTGTGTTGCGATCGGGCTTGAGCATAGAGAATCTCCGGTTGCAGGTGTTGTTTTTGTTCCGGGTCTTAATACAAAGTATTCGGCTATTCTTTCCCAAGGCGCCTTCAAAAACGGACTCAGAATCGATGTTTCTAATACGGAATCCCTCGCACGTGCAATGCTCGTTCCGAGTTTTCCAACGAACAGAAAAGAAATATTAAACGAAGTCATCTCCGATATCACAGCATTCATCAGTTGTGGTAGATCTATGAGAAGAACAGGCTCTTTTGTTTTGGATACTTGTTGGGTCGCGGAAGGTTTACTTGACGGCATCTGGGAAAAAGGAGTTAAACTCTGGGACACCGCGGCAAGCTCGGTAATTCTCGCCGAAGCCGGAGGCAAATTAACGGATTTCAGCGGAAAACATTTTCTTTCTGGAAACTCGGAAGTGGTCGTATCGAACGGAAAAGTTCATTCTCAGATCATAGACATTATGAGAAACGTTCGAGATTCGATCGGAAAAAATTAAGAACTTGTCCCAAAACCTCGGATGTAGGAACTCCTACGAGAGTGTTCCAACGATAAAATCAGTTAGAAAATCCATAAATCACCAATCTGCGAGAACCCGCGCTCTATTACGAACTTATGAAATGATTGCACTGAATTTCGTAAGGTTTTGGGACAAGTTCTAAGGATGAAAATCAGTTCGGAGAAAAAAATAATCGAATGATTCAAAAGTAAAAGTTTTTATTTTAGAAATTCCTTTACCACTCAGGGAATACAATTTTTTATTTAGAAAAGATTTTTCAATTTTTTTTAGATCAAATTTATCTTAAGAATAATTTTAAAAAATTCACCGCGCTTCGAGTCCGTCTTTCTGTATTCGTTGGAATATTTTTTCGAATTTCATTGCCGCTCTCTTAAGAATTTATGCCAAAACCTTAGACAAAATGACGCCCCTTCTTGGGCTTGAAAAACGTAGGTAGATGTAAGCGTTTACCACAAGACAAGAAAACCAATAGTCAAAATTTAAAGTAGCTACTAATCGATATTAGATCCGAATTTTAATAGAGTTGTTGAAAAATTCCATAATTCAGATTAACAAAACTGCTTTAATCGACCGTTTTCATGAAACGGAAACAGATGAAGAATTAATTTTTCAACAACTCTAATAGTAAAAATAAGAAATTATTTTTATCGAAGAGTATTTAAAAATGCTTCTATGTTTCGAATTTGAACATCAGTTAAAGGAAGCTTTGTCATGATTCGACTCTTACGTTTTGGAGTATAACCCGGAGGATACGTTCCTTCTACAATTCTCGCCTTTAATAATTCGAAATTCGAACCTTGAATTGCAGGCCCGATAGTACCATCCACCGCAGGATTCTGATTGTGACAAGCGGAGCAATTTGCCAAATATAAACCTTTTCCTTGAGAAATCGATTTTTGCTCCGGAGAAAGATTCTCTTCTTCTTTACAGGTTGCAAAAACGAGAATAAAAAAAATAAAAATGAATGAGAGGCGGGAAAACCCGCCTCGATTTTTACGGATCCCCATTGATTAAAGGAGAACCTCAAGAAGAATATAAATAATCAAAGAAAGAACAAAACCTGAAGTAATTACACCCTTTACGGTTTTAATCGGTTTGAAAGTGGCGCTTTCTGGTGTTGCGGTTAACGCGTTTATTTCTACAATCGCGAGAATCACTAAAATCACACCTAAAAACGTATGTGCTTGTGCACTTGTTATTTCGAAAGAAATCGGAAGATTTCTTGCAGCGCCCATCAAAAACAACATAGGAATGGAAAGAAGAGTATTCGTCCTAGAAGCCAAAAGACCTCTAGCCGCACGAGAAGCAGGGTTTTCCGTAGTTTCACCTTTTGCGGCCGCAATCACAACTTTCTGGGCAGGCCAAATGACGAACCAAACATTAAACCACATTAAAGTTCCAAGCAATCCTCCTCCGAGAATTACCGCAAGCAATTGACCGGTGGAAAGAGTAGTGCCGTTAACGATCAAATAGATAATCATCGCCCAGCCGCTAAAAAAAGTAAACATTGCACCCCAACGAAACCACCAAAGAACTCTTGGAACCAATTGTTGAGTCGCTTTTTTCTTTGTATCTGCATCCGTCTCGGCAAAAAAAGATCCTTGTACAAAATTAATGTACCAAAGTAGTCCGATCCAAGCGACACCTGCGAGGAAATGTATCCACTTAAAAATGAAATACAAACCTTGGCTTGTAAAAAGAGCAATTCCTTCCATAATACCTCCAATTCATCGATTGAATTATAATTTTGTGTACTCTAAAAAAAGGAGCACCAGAATTAAAAATAAATCCTGAAGTTTAGGCTCTCAGTCAAGTACTTTAGAAAGATTCTAATTTTTGAGAAAAAATAAAATACAAATTTCGGTAAAATGAACTTTAAGTACGATTCAAGATAAATCCTCGATTAAATTTTTCTGTAGCATATCCCAAAAAGAAGGTTCGTCGTCCTTTTCATTCGAGGAATGGAATGGAGTAAAACGATCTTGAAAAATTTCAGCTTGAGATTTAAAAATCACTTTCATTTTGTCTCCGTTTTGAAAGAATTCCGATTCGAACCTGTTTCCCTCATTACCTTTGCTTCCGTACACAAGAAGAAGAAAATATCCATCAAAGTATTCGTCCATGTTTCCGGGAATGAACCAATTTACCATGCCGGGCGGAAAAATATTAAGAAAGCGCCCGCTGATTTTCTTTTCCGGAAATTTCGAAAATCCTCCTGTAATTTTTGCATAATTTTTGGAAGAATAAAAATGAAGCTTATATCCCAAATTTTTAATATCGATTTCAAGTCCATAAACCCGGATGAATAACGAAACATGAATCTGAAGCATCTCCGGCTTACTCCAATAACCTTCGGGAGTATCGGGAATTTTTAAGAAGGTTTTAGTTCCTTCATTATATAATTCGATCCCGTTTAGAAATTCTCCCGATTTAAAGATCGTAATTCGATATGACACTTGATTAAGAAGTTTATTGAATCGTTTATAAAATTGCGGATAGGCTATTTTTGTGGATTCGTTCAGTTCATAAAGAAGCCAGGAGGCATTCCTTACTCTCCCCGAATCACAATGACAAACAGAACAAAGATAACGATGTGTATCCGAAATCGAAGCGAGTCTGGAAGAATGATTCGAATCGGAGCGAAGGAAATTTTGCAGCCGATCTATGTGATGAAAAAAATCAAGATAACCGTATGTCGGAAGAATAGAAACGGTCTCCCGCTTCACTCGAAACGTTTTTTGATCTTTGAAAAAAGTCGGAAAATATTCCACGTGGATCCGATAAGGAACGTTCTCAGGAATTTTTTCCGTTGTAATTACATTTCTAAACCCTTGATTCGTTTTTTGAAGGTAGAAGTCGATCGAAAGTATATCGTCTTTTTCTTGCAAGAAGTGTATGTCCGCCGAAGTTAGATTTCCGAATAAGGCATTTCTAATTCCTCCGGTCGGATATTCTTTGAAAATATTTTTTTGATGGGAAAGGTATTCTTTCCAAAAAGAGGCTTGTTGTGGTTTCTTTTGTACACAATTAAAAAGAAAAAAACAAATCAAAACGTAGATGAAAAATCGAACTTTATTTTCTTTGTTTTCGTACGATTTCATAAAGCGAATCCACAGTTTGATCATTTACTTCTTTGTAATACGATTCAAAAATTTGTTTTTTACTTCGGGAAAAAATTCTTAACCATGAAAAATTAGGTCGAATTCCGGAAGACAAAATACCTTCCGGATCTAATAAAATCGATTCGTAGTTTTTGGATTTGTTCTCGTTGATATAAGTTTGAACCGCACCCGGCGCGTTTCTTAAATCGACAAACGCTACAAATTCGACGAAATCTTCGGATTCGTCGATCAAATTCTGCATTCTCCAATAAATCTTCCTACCGTGTTTTCTGCAAAGAACGATATCAACATACGAACAACCTAAAAGAAATACGGTTTTACCTTTTAAAGTTCTAGAATTCAAAATTTTACCTTTTTGATCTTTGAGCTGAAAATGGGGAAGATCAGAAGAAAAAACGGAAACCGCTAACAAAAAAAAAGTGAGGAAAAAAATCATCTTAAAAAAAGTCAAACTAAGGCAAATCAAAAAACTAATCCGTAATTTCCCTTTCAGAATACCTAAAATTTGTTTCAAAGTTTTACCCTATTTCTTTTTTTATCCCATTTAATTGATAACTTTCATTACGGTACAAAAACCCGTCGAGCGCCAATAGAAGCGAGACGTTGAGTTTCCTCGAGCACCAATAAAAGCGAAACGCTTTAGTTACCAGCTCGATCTTGCTGATAAAGCACAAAACTAAAGTGCCGCCTCTAAAGATCGCTTCTACAGATTTTGGGACGCGCTGTAAATTGTTTTTAGAACTTGTTTGAAAATAACCATAATGAGTCCGCAAACGATCTTTTAAGATAGTAGGAAACTTTTGAGATAGACTTCTAAATTAATTTTATTTCGTTTGAAATCGAAAAATACCATCCCAATTTTTTTCCGGAGGTTTAGAAGAATATAATTTGCAACGTTTTAGATAAATTTTGGAAAGATTATCCCTGGGTTCTTCATGATAAAGTTGTTTGAAAATTTTAGTAGCTTCCCTAAATTTTCCGGATCTATATTCAAAAATTCCCTGAGATAATAGATCCAATGTTCTCAGTTTAAATTCCTTTATCTCTTCCGGATCGGATTCAAACACCTCGTAGATATCCACGGGTCGACTTTTTCCTTTTAGAAACGCCGAATCGATCATCCGAATTCCAATCTCACTCATTCTATGAAGTCGAAGATAAGTATGATGAGAAATTAATATTCTACCTTGATACAAATAGGTAAGAGATTGAAGTTTGGATGTAAGGTGGATCGCATCACCGACCACGTTGGTATCGATCCTTCTTTCGTTTCCCACCGTTCCTAAAATCAAAGAACCTGTATTGATTCCGATTCCGATTTCCAAATTCCAAGGAATCGAAAAACTTTTTTGTATTCTTTTCGATCGAACCACACTCATCATTTTTAGCGCAGCTTCAACGGCATTGTCGGCGGAATTGAAATTCTCCTTTTCCACCCTTTCGCTATAATCCGCAAAAAGCGCAAGTATTGCATCCCCCGAATATTGATCCACAAAACCGGCGGCTTCATAAACAATCTTCTCCATCTCAGATAGATAAGAATTTAAGAATGCGATCGTCTGATTCGAGGAAATCGTTTCCAAAATATTTGTAAAATTCCGAATATCGGAAGACAAAATAGTCATCGACTTTTCTTTGTTGTTCCCGATCGAAATTGATATGGGAGATTCCTTATCTATAATTCTGATAAAATCCACGGGAACAAACCGATAAAAAGCGTTTTTTTGATTGGAAAGTTCTTCGTTAATAAGCTCCATATCCTTGTATAGTCGAACGTACTTCAAAATCAAAATGTTTATGATTGTTAAGACAAAGAATAAATAAACGATCGGAAAAAAAGAATAATGAAATCCAAAAATTTCAAAAATCGAATTCAATAAATCCCATATTCCAAAAATGATACATACGAAAACTCCCGTTAATATCTTACCTGAGTCTTGTTTCTTTTTTCTTACTGCTTGAACCAAAAAGAACAGAATATAAACCAAAAAGAAAACCATCGAAATTTGAGAGATTTTAAGAACAACTTGCACCCAGGAAAACGGGGAAATAAGAATCGCGAAAAACAATCCGATCAAAAGAACTACGAAAAAGTTTGGAATTACGTTCGATCTTTCTTTCCAGTAAAAGTAGTGCTTCAAAAAATAATAGAAAAAAGGAAGAATTAAAGTCAAAGAAGAATATTCGGCTCTAAAAAACGGAGAGCTATCCATTTGAGAATTTAGATTAATAAATTTTTTAAAGATTAAATCCGAGGATGAAAAAAAATAGACGGAAGAAATAAATAAAAATAGTCCGAAATAGAGATAATACAAATCATGCTTCCGTATCGTATAAAAAAGTATATAATAAACCCCAAATATAAGATAAATTGCACATAAAAAAACATTAAAATGTTCGGAATTAGATTGATAAATTTTCTGAAGTAATGAAATTTTATATCCGTCTGCGTGATAAAATCCGAAATGATCGTTTTGAATATAAGGAGTCTGATTCGATCCGCCGACTATACATAAAAGAATGGTATTCTTGCCTTGCTTTAAAACACCGAAAGGAATAGGTAACGTTATGGATCTTAGGGATCTTCGAATCGCAGGAGTCGCATCTTTCCCATCAGTCTGTTTTAGAAATTTTTCTTTTCGAATTAAAAAACCATTGAGATAAAGCTCCCAATTTTCCCCTATGCTTGGAAAATAAATCGCGGTCGGCAATTTCAAGAGCACAGAATCCGGATTTATAGAAAATTCCGTTTTTACAGTCACTTCGTGGAACCCGGACCGCTCCGGTATTTCAAAAAGAGAATTAAAGCTCACCGGAAAATTGGAAATCAATTTCCAATTTTCCGAACTCTTGGGCTCCTTTCCTTTTTTATTCTGAGAAAAAGAACTAGAAATATTCGATTTTTCTAATATAGTCTTGAGATGGTTTCCTAAACTCGCCTTCCATTCAACGTGTGTGAGATCCAAAACCTCCGAATCCGAATCATATTCGCACGAAAATAGAACGGATAAAATCGATAAAACTGCAAAAAATTTCAGGGTCCGAATCATTCAACCAAATTCCATTCAAAAAGAATTAGAAGCGAAGGAAATTTTTCCAAAAACGAAAGATTAGATCACATAACGAGTTCGTCTTCACCGGCACGGGCGACGACAATTTCACCAGCGTCTTCAAGTTTACGTATGATGTTTACAATTTTTTGCTGTGCGTCTTCTACGTCTTTAATCCGAATCGGACCCATAAAATCCATATCTTCTCGGAGGAGGTTTGCCGCACGTTTGGACATATTTTTGAAGATTTTTTCCTGAACTTCTGTATCCACCGACTTTAAGGCTTTTGCAAGATCCGAGTTGTCCACTTCTCTCATAACCTTTTGGATCGCACGATCGCCCAAAAGAACGATGTCCTCGAAGACAAACATTCTCTTTTTGATTTCTTCCGCAAGTTCTGGATCTTCTTCTTCCAAAGCTTCGATGATCGTCTTTTCCGTTCCCCGGTCCACTAGGTTCAAAATCTCAACCACAGAATCTATACCACCTGCAGACGTATAATCTTCGGAAGCCAAAGTAGAGAGTTTTCTTTCAAGAACTCGTTCCACTTCTCGAAGAACGTCCGGACTGACCCGGTCCATAGTTGCAATTCGTTTTGCGACTTCCGCCTGAATGGTATGAGGCAGATTGGAAAGAATATTCGAAGCTTTTTGGGGATCCAAATAAGAAAGAATCAATGCAATTGTCTGTGGGTGTTCGTTCTGAATAAAGTTTAATAAATGCTGAGGATCGGTCCTCCGAATGAAGTCAAACGGTCTGACTTGTGAGGAAGAAGTGAGTCGATTGATAATATCGATTGCTTTCTGGTTTCCGAGCGCCTTTTCCAAAAGACCTCGAGCAAAATCAATTCCTCCATTGGAGATGAATTCTTGAGCCATCATTAGCTCGTTGAATTCCACTAAAACTTTTTCTTTGTCTTCGGGAGTAATTTTATCGAGTCGCGCAATTTCGAACGTGATTTGTTCGATCTCGTCTTCTCGGAGATGTTTGAAAATCTCGGAAGATACTTCGCTTCCAACTGCAATGAGAAAGACCGCAGCTTTTTGCCTTCCGGTTAGGTTTGTTTTTTTATTCAACACGCCAGGAGCTTCCCGTAAGAATCCTATCGGTTAAAATAACGCATTTCAACGAAAAGATTTTTCAGCCTATGGCGGAAAATTCTCCCTTGAGTCGGATATTTTTCCACTTCTTTATCAGAACCTGTCCCAAAAGAAACTAAAGTGGCACTACTCTCTACGGATCGCTTCCGCATTTGTTATGCCGAACTCATGTTAAAAAATACTAGAACTATCTTGAAAATTCTCTACCTTGCTTTCCAAACACCGTTTCAGGATATTATGGCCTATTTTTGAAATGGACTTTATTCTTCTTTGGAAATCATAAACCTGAGGAAAACTTGACCCAAAAGAAGAACCGTAAATCATCAAAACAGGAGAATAATTTTGAAACTGAAAGTTTATGAATATAAAAACTGTTCCACTTGTAGGAATGCGCTCAAATTTCTTTCCAGCAAAAAAGTGGAATTGGAAATATTACCGATTCGGGAAATTCCTCCTAAAAAAACGGAACTTAAAACAATGTTGAAATATGTGGGCAACGAATCGAAAAAACTTTTCAATACTTCCGGCGGAGATTATAAAGAATTAGGTCTCAAAGACAAACTCAGATCCCTGTCCCTTGAGGAACAACTGGACCTTCTTTCTAAAAACGGAAACTTGGTTAAACGCCCTTTTGTTCTTGGGGATGGCTTCGGTTTTGTAGGGTTTAAAGAAGAAGAATGGAAAAAGTGGATTTCATAGATCATAAATCTACGGAAGTTCCGAATGTTCCGTTTATATCAGGTTCGGAAAATATTTGTGAAGATATTGTGTATCCACCCGCTCCATCAGATAAATAAAGATAAACGTTTCCAAAATTGGTTCCACCGACCGAGCTAGGAGCTCCAACTAGAACATCACTGAAACCGTCCCCATTGATATCCCCCGATGCGATCGAATTTCCCATATTTCCTACGTTAACCGCCATTGTTAAAAAATTCAGTGAACTCGTAATTAAGCCGAGTATATTACCCGTAGTCAAGTACGTAACCGCATGCCCCTGACTCGGATAGGTAGAGGTATAAGAATAGCCTCCCGTAAGAAGATCCAAAAACCCATCCCCATTGACATCTCCGGTTGTAACCGAAGTTCCCGTTTGAGATCCGGGCACTCCCGAAACAGGGCCGTTGATTGTATTAACAAAAGCGCCAGAATTAGATAAGTATAAATGTACTCTACCGGCCCCAGCAGACTCCTGATAAGCGCCCACAAATAAATCCACAAAACCGTCTCGGTTTACATCCGTTACAACGGCTGAATTTGCATACCATTCGTTTACGGCCGAACCCGTAATTGTTTGAGAATAAGTGGTAAAAGTTCCGGCTCCTTGAGCAAGATAAACAAAAGACGCACCGATTTGTGCAGAGCCCACAGCTCCGACAATTGCATCCGATCTGCCGTCGCCATTCACATCACCCAATGCGATCGCATACCCATAAAACGAACCACTTCCCGCATTTCCCGGATTGCTCAATTGTTGGCCGAACGTAATTCCTTGTCCCACAACCGAATTTGACAAATAAGAATAAACCCGCCCGATGTTCCCCAAATCGTACGGCGCGCCGATTAAAACATCTGAAAAACCGTTCCCATCAATGTCACCTACATCCACATTGAGTAAGCCACCGGTGCCGATAGGAATGGAACTGACCGGTGTAGTCGAAAGCCCGCTTGTTGATCTCAGCGAAAGATAAACCTCGAATGTATTCGACGCGCTTCCAACAACGGCATCCGCATATCCGTCTCCATCGATATCCCCTAACTTAACGGAATAACCGAAACCACCCGCACCATTCAACAAAGTTACCGGAGCAGAATCTAAACCTTTTAATTTTCCAAGAGAAAGATAAGCCCTTACACGATTTGCAACTTGAGAACCAATCAAAGCGTCCGGATAACCGTCCCCGTTTATGTCCTTGTTCAATCCCTTTTGAACGTCAATCGTGACCGGAAAAGAAGTCAATCCTCCGGAAATGGATCGAACCGAAATCGTATGCAAACTCCAATCCTTCCAAACACCTGTCGTAGGAATTGTAGCCGGAATGCCCGCAGCGGGAAGTTGAAATCGCCACTGAGTTCCTGATATTTGCGCATCCACGAACGGACCCGAATCCAAAGCGACTTGAACTCCCAATGCCGAGGAATCTAATTCTCCGATTAAAAATCCGGTATTTAAAAGGCCTTTCGATTTTACATTAAGGATTGTCGGTTGAGATAATTTAGCGTTAATTCCACAAACCGAACCTCGTCCCGAAGTTACAAGAAAGTTCAGTAATAAAGATCTGTAAAAAAGAGAACCGCTCATGTCGCAGGCGTTTTCTACGGGTTTAACGGCACAATTGTAAAAAAGAAAAAAGACACAAAAAAAATATGGAA
This sequence comes from Leptospira borgpetersenii serovar Javanica, assembly GCF_003046425.1. GTDB lineage: Bacteria > Spirochaetota > Leptospiria > Leptospirales > Leptospiraceae > Leptospira > Leptospira borgpetersenii. The sequence goes on along the minus strand of NZ_QAJG01000010.1, from coordinate 75,575 downwards.
ATCGTTTCATAACAAACGCACCCAAATAACCTTTTATAAAAATAGAAGCGTCTTAGGTAAAAAGACGGAAACTTATTTAGTTTTATACCTTTTTGAATCGGAGTCTTCAGGAATCTACCAAAGAAACTTTTAATTCGACATCAACTACAAAAATTCAAATCCTTTTCCTTCTCTTATGATCGTCATTTCGTCGTTTGTCATATTTAAAATCGTAGAAAGCTCCACTTTTACGATTCCTCCATCGACAATTCCTTCCACACGGGCTCCGTATATTTGTTCCAATAAATCAACTTCGATAATGAATTCATCGTTTGCAAAGACGGAAGTGGAAGTCAAAGGATTAGGATGAATCTTCAATAAACTTTGCAAATAAATCGCGTCCGGAATTCGAATTCCGATCTGTTTCTCTTTTTGGTTGGAAAAAGAAACTCTCGGTAAATGTTTGTTGGCGCGTGTGATAAACGTGAACGGCCCGGGGGTGATTTTTTTCATCAAACGAAATGCTTCGTTTGAAAGATACTCGATATAATTGGAAGCAACTGAAATGCTAGGGCAAATCAAAGAAAGCGGTTGGTTTTTCGGAATATTTTTCAATTCATATAATTTTTCAACACCGAGTTTAGATTGAGAATCCGCAACCAAAGCATAAACCGTATCCGTCGGAAAAATATAAACGCCCCCTTCCAACAATTTGGTTGAAATCTGTTGGAGTTTTCTATTTTCGGGATTGATAGGATGAAGAAAAAGAATCATTAAAGATTAGACTTACTTTTAAAGTCCTGCGGTAATCCCTCCGTCGACTACAATTGTTTGTCCGGTAACATAAGCGGACGCATCGCTCGCAAAAAAAATCGCGGCGCCTACCAGATCATCCGGCTTTCCGAGTCTTCCCATTGGAATTGAATTCATCATTTGTTCCAAAACGTCCGGCTTTTCTTTGATCATTTCCGTCATATCCGTATCGATAAAACCGGGACAAATCGAGTTCACACGATAACCGGAACTTATCCACTCAATAGCGAGAGCGCGAGTCATATTAATAACCGCTCCCTTAGTCCCGGAATAGACGGAGGCAAACTTCGTTCCCCTCATTCCAAGAATAGAAGCAACATTAATGATATTCCCGCCTTTCTTTTTGTGAATCCTATAATAAGCCGCACACGCTCTGAATACGCCCGTAAAATTCGTTTGAACGATAGATTGGATCTCGTCTTCCTTTAAAAAAGCGGCGGGTTTATTCGAAGCAATTCCGGCGTTATTTACAAGTACATCAAGTTTTCCGTGTTTTTCAACGATGGACTCCATGATTGGCGCCATTACATCCTGTTGACGAATATCCGCGGTATATCCCTTAATGCCGGAACCGTCAAATTTTTTGACCGATTCTTCTGAAGAACCCGTTCCATAAACGATCGCTCCCGCGTTTTTAAAACCTTCTGCAAGATGTCTTCCGATCCCACGAGTGGATCCGGTCACTAAAACCGTTTTGCCTTTTACGTTAAATAAATCGTTCAACAAGTTACTCCTGATTGTACTGCGGTCTTACCGGATAACAAGGCCGAATCTCCTCGATGGATTTCTCATCGCTTGCCATTGACGTTTTTTTTCCACGTTCCGTATCGAAAATATGAACGAGTTTGCGAGAATCGATCCGAATGTTTTTTCCGAAATCAGAACTTGTATCTTTTACTTTTTCTTTTTTAGCTTTTTTTTCGGAATACGGATCGAAAAATTCCATCTCTTTTTCCTCTTTTTCCACAGTGAGGTCATCTACTAGAATTTCTCGATCGATATAATGAGTTCCATCGCTTTTATACATATTGTGCAAGGGATCACAGTCGAACATATCAATCTTAACGACGATACGATCGCAAAAAAGAAGATACCTTTTGCAAAGATATTGAAGACTGGATTCCTTGACTCGATCAAAACTTCCTCTCCTGCAGGAAGGAAACACAAGAAAAATCAAAAAACAAATCCAAAGTTTTTTACGGAACGTTCTGAAATTTATCAAACGATTCAAAAAAAGCGAAAGTCTTACGTTTTCTCGGATCTTACCGAAAATGTCAAGCTGCACGATCTTCTCCTTATAGAGCGACCATACAAATGGGATAACTACAGTAAAAAAATAACTTCTTACGATGCGAGCACTGGACAAACATTTTCCATAAAAAAGAATCATATATTCAGTATTTCAAATATTCTAGTTTTATTCGTACCAATAAGACTTTGAGGAAGGAAAATCCTAATTTTTAGCTTCATTCCTTTTCTGTGATTTTTCGGAAAAAATCCCCGTTTTTAATTCGTACCACCTTAAAGTTTTCGCTCTATCCTTTTTTCTTTCTTCCTCCGCCTCCGTATTCAAATGACCTTGCGCATCATCCCAATAAATCACTTCTTCCGGTTTTAGGTAATCGGAATCGAGAATTTTATTCTTGGAAATTTTATCCGAAAAAGAAAGTCCAGAGTCCCCGGTCCTACCCAAAAGTATCTTAGCTTGGTAAAGCGAAAGAAGAGACTGTTTTTGATAATAAAGAGCCGAAGTCCTTTCTCCCTTTTCTAATTCTTTGGAAGAAGTCCTCGACGTTTCTCCGAAACGAGTATAATACTTTTCTAACACTGGAAGGATCGATCTATTTTTGCTTTTTTCATCTAACCGAATTGACACAATTATAGGAATCAATTCCTGTCCCAATTGAATTGTCTTACTTTCGTAGTCTTTACGAATTGTATCTTCCAAAGAAACAATCGTTTTAAAAATATCCTCAAACGCGGTCACGGCTTTCCCGTATTCCGCTTTTATATAAAAAGTTTCAGCTTGCCCGTAATCAGCGGCAAGCTTATCCAAATCTTGTTTTTTTCCAAAGTTTAAAAGAGAAACTCTAATTCCTTTCAATCCAAGATAAGTTTTCTTTCGAATAGATTCCAACTTTCCCGTTTCGATTAACTCCCGATCGGATGGAAATTTTTCCTTTGAATCTTTAGGTTCACCCGGGACTGTTTGCGAAAAGGTAGAAACGTTACAAACGAGAAAAAGTACACAAATTGCGGAGCCGACTTTATTCGACGGAGTTC
>NZ_QAJG01000010.1:0-70000 GCF_003046425.1 Leptospira borgpetersenii serovar Javanica | reverse complement strand
TTATCAGAAATAAAAATGAAACGAGAATCGCTTTGACTTTCACGAATTTTTTTCAGAAGATAAACTTGGATCTGTTTTGAAAAATTGGGGAAATTCTTAAAAATAAAATACGTATTTTTTCCCTCGGAAAGTATCGATTCCAAACCCCTTTCGCTCTCGATGTTGTCGGAATCTAAAATGAGAACGCGAGGATTTAAACCGGATAAATCGGCAATTAGATTGGAAACAAACGTCTTCCCACTACCCGGACCTCCCGTAATAAATAAGGGTAATGTATTTCGTGATAAAGACTTGAGTCGATTTAATACTTTAATCGAATTCGAAGCGTTGGTGATAAAAATATGTTCTTCGGAATTCAAATGTGGATCCCTTCTCGAAAAATTATAACCCTTTGACTTGCAGAACTCTACCTCGGATTATACAATCAAAAGAACTTTTATTCGTATTCTGAAAATAGTTTCTTACTTGAATCGGTGTACATTCCAAAATCCGAGGAGGGGAAAGTTTGTACTCTTCCGTAAGGCTAGCGACATTTGCGACTCCGTCCGCAGAGTTTCCTGATGAAACATAAGTCGTTTGATATAGGATCTGTTCGTCAACTTGGGGGATTTTAACCCCGAATGGAAGCGAAACCCAAAAGGCTTTTTCCCCGGATTTTACCAAAATTTCAGTTTCATTTTCTCTTTTAAACTCTTCCTTAAATAGACTTTGAGAAAGCAAAAACGAAAGATTGTCCTGTAAAGAATCCGAAGCCAGAATTTTATCCCCCGTCAACTCGGCATATATATTCGTAAAATTCAGAGGATTAATCGATTCCGATTCCGTATATTTTCCCGAATAAGAAACCTTATTGAGAAAGGATTCCTGTGGAATCCGTTTTGGAGAAACTTCCGAATATGTGAAATAAATTTGTCTCCCTCTAAATATTAGAGTTTTTGAATCTTTTAAAGCGCTGACTTTTTTGAAATACGTTATTTCAAAAAAATCTTCTTTAGGAAAAATTCCTTTGAGAAACTGAGTTTGAGAAACGGAAAAATACGGCGCGGTAAATAATTGAACTCGATAACCGGAAGATTGTAAACCTTGAACGGTGGAAAACAAACTAGGGTTTGGAATTTTCCCTTTCGCATTTGTGAGAATGATTATGTCTTGAGCACCTTGAATTCTATTCCCGGATTGGATTAACGAACGTCTCGTACGCAATAACGCTTCCGATAAATCCTCCAAACTCGATTTGCCAAACGATTTCAAACTCCCAATCTGTTTTCTTAATTCCGCCGACGAACTCACTTTGGGGAGAATAGAAACTTTTCCTTCCGAAAAAGTAACAATCCGAATCCCGGTCATGGAATCCCAAGACGCATTTTTAACGAATTGCGCCCACTCTTCTCTTTCTCTTTGGAAAGAAGGGGATAGATCGACGATAAAAATTAATTCTTTCGTACTTTTCTTCCATATTGAAGTAGCAGTTTGTTTTCTTTTAGAAGGCACCCAAGGAAATGAGCGTTCCGTCATCGATCGCATTAAAAAGAAAAGATCCGATTTTTCGGAAAGATGGAATTCATCCAGTTGTTTCTGCGCACAATTGTATACGATCCGATCGAGAGAAATACTGTTTTGAAAACCGACTTCGTCTCGAACTAAAAAATCAGCGGTAAATTCGGAGCAAATTTTTGCAAAGTCTTCTTTTCTAAAATGAGAGTTTCGAAATTTGTTAAAAATTTCCTTATCCTTGATTTTCTCGATCGTACTTACTTTCGCTCTTAGTAACAAGTTTGCATAAAAAGCCCCAAATTTGGAAATTTCCTGCGATCTGTCACCGATTCTTTCCAAAGTCGCCGGTAAATTTCCCTCTACCTTCCCAGGAAGAAAAATTACATTTGTAGAGAATACCGGCTGAGCTGTAAAACAGAGAAAAAAAAATAAATTTCTTAGCATGTATAACTTTGTGCGACGCAAATGGGTTTTTAAGTTAATATGAGGAAATCCAGGATTCAAAGCAACCGATTAAAAAATGAGTTGCACAAACTTGGCAAAGTATTAGCTTTTTTCATTTAGTAGATCAAGGAGAAAATAATGATCAATAGACTTATCGCTCTATCTGTAGCAACAATGATTTTTGCAGCTTGCTCCAGCACTGACACCGGACAAAAAGACGCAACAACTGTAGGTGACGGTGGATGGACTTTTGAAGGATGGGGTGGACCTCCGGAACAAAGAAACGATGGAAAAACACCAAGAGATACGAATCCAAAAGACTGGTACTATATTAAATTTTCTTCCAGAGCATCTGCTAAAGCGGTAGCTAAGAAAAGCCAAGCAATGATGCAATCCACTTGTCGTGAAGCTTCTAGACTTCAAGGTGCGTCTGACGTTGTAAAAAAGATGGTTGGAGAAACTGTAGAGTCGGCTTCTGGAGTATCCGACGGTGAAGCAACCGCATCCGTAATTGTTTCCCAATCCCAAGGTGTCGTAAAAGGGGTCGGAGTTTATGAATGTAAAGCGATCGGTTCCGGTTCCGATCCAAAAGACGTTTCCAAAGACAATTGGGAAGAATGCCAGTGTGTAATTTACGCAAAATTTCCCGGCGGAAAAGACGCTCTCGTAGCGAAAGCACAGGAAGTTTCCAACAAACAATAAATATTCATTTATTGAAGACTTTATTTGTCTACAGACCCCGTTTTTATAACGGGGTTTTTTATTTGGATAAGGGAAAGAATCTTACTGCAGAACAATTCCAAATTTTCCGGCAAGAGCGTTTACGTCTGCGGTAAATTCATCTTGTTTCGCTGCCGCCTTTTTTAAAGATTCCGTAGCAACTTGAAGGATTTTATTTTTTTCTTCATCGGAAGCGGAATTATACTTCGCGAGTTCTTGGCTGGATTTTTTTAAAAGTTTTACGGTTTCTCCAAGAAGGGCGTCTTTGCTCAAAGAAACGGAAACCGTCTTGATCCAAACATCGTAATAGTTATTCAATTTATCTTCCGTTAAAATAGAATCGTAACAGGTGACTTTAGAGAATTCTCTTATCACTTCCTGCTCTAAACAATACATTCCTCTTTTTAACTTGCCCTTTGTATTGGCGGTAATCGTCGGCTTGACGAATGCATCATCCGAATCGTTCAAAACGAAATAAACGTTTTCCGAGAAGTTTTTTATAGGTGCATAACCCTCTTTGTTTTCTACGGTTTTGACCTTAATGAAAGTAACGGTTGAATTGCCTTTCTTCGTAGTCACTTCCATATCTACGGTTTCCAAACCCGTTACTTCTTCCATTCCGTACACAAGACTGACTTGATCTTCTTTTTTCTCGGAACCCGGAACCTTATAAATCCATTGGTCGAAATTTGCAAATCTAGTTCCTAAAATTTGAGCTTCCGGCTTTTTTTCTTCCTTTTTACATCCGATCATTAGAAGAGCGAAGGAAAGAATTAAAAATAACTCTATACTTTTCATACATGGTTTCTCCGTTCGTTTCTCGAAGTTTTCAAGTTCGCAGAAGATTTAGTCAAGAAATAATGGAGAAGGTTTATGGAACCGCTAAAACATTTCGTCTTTTGTCCGATAAAAGAATATCTTCAAAACGATTCCATTCTTTGATTTCCAACAATTCCATCTTCCATGTGGGATCAAATTCAAGACCGTTTAAATATTTTACGAGATGTTTTCTGAAAAGTAGGAGCCCGAATTCTTCTCCATAATCCTCAATCATCCAACGTGCATGTTGCAAAATTATATCCAAAATCTCAGACCAAGATAGTTCTTCCTTTTTAACTTCGGAAAAAATCCAAGGATTTCCGATCGCGTTTCTACCGATCAAAACTCCGTCTAACGAGTATTTATTGATTTTAGAATTCGCTTCCTGAAAACTCTTAATGTCCCCATTTCCAAAAATCGGAATTTTCCGATTTACTTTTACTTCTCCGATTGCATCCCAATCCGCAAACCCCGTATAAGCCATTTCCTTTGTACGACCGTGAACCGTGAGAGCATCTATACCCGACTCTTCTAAAATTTTTGAAACTTCAAGATAGTTGCGAGAAGTTGCATCCCATCCGATCCTTATTTTTGCTGTGACGGGAATATTCACTCGTTTTTTCATAGCTTCTATAATCTTTCCGGCTAACAAAGGCCTACGTAAAAGTCCGGCACCTGCACCTCGTAAGGAAACTTTACGAGTGGAACAACCCATATTAAAATCTATGATGTCCGGTTCTAATTCTTGGATGATTTCGGTCGCCTCTGAAATGATCTCCAAACGATTTCCAAAAATTTGAAATGTAATCGGACGTTCCTCGGGATGAAAACGAAACATTTTAAATGCTTTAGGTGCTTTATGAACAAGTTCGTCCGTGTTTACAAATTCCGTATAAGAAAAGGCAGCTCCGAATTTTCTACAAATTCTTCGAGTGGGAGAATCTGAAATCCCCGCCATTGGAGAAAGTGAAATTCTTCCCGGAATTGTTACGCTCCCGATTCGGATCAATTTTCTCCCAAAACAGTAAAATCCTGTACCTTATCGTTATCTTTTAAATCCACAATACGAACTCCGACTGCGGTTCTGCCTAGTTTAGAAATATCGAATGCATTAATCCGAATCGTCATTCCTTGTTGAGTGATGAGAATGACTTCATCTTCACTCCCAACGGAACCCGTTCCTACGGAAAATCCGTTTTTTTCAGTTACTTTTAAGTAGGCCATTCCTTTTCCGCCTCTACCTTTCGCAGCAAATTCCTCAAAACCGAGACGTTTTCCATAACCTTCTTCCGAAACTACAAATATATCCTCTCCCTCTTTGTATTTACTCAAGCCTACAATTGTGTCATCTTCCGCAAGCCGCATTCCGGTAACACCACTCGCCGTTCTTCCTTGAGCTCTGATAATATTTCCTTCGATCCGAAGAGCCAACCCTTTCTTAGAAAAGATCATAACTTCATCCTTATCCTCGATAGCTTCCACTTTAATCAGCTCATCCCCTTCTCTGAGTCCGATCGCTATGATTCCAGATTTTTTTACGTTTCCAAATTCCTTAAGTTGAATCCGTTTGATAAATCCGCGTTTAGTGACCAAGAGGAGATCCTTATCCATATCTTGTCCCCTGAAAGTAAAGATAGAAGAAACATACTCATCTTCCCTCAAATTGATGATTGCCTTTAAGGATTTCCCACGTGCTTCTTTGGATGCGATTGGCAATTCATAAGCCTTCATCACGTAAACTTTTCCTATATTAGAAAAAAACATGATACTATCGTGAGTCATTGCGGCTTTCATAATTTTAATCACATCATCACGTTTCTGAGAAAGACCTTGGATTCCTTTTCCACCTCGTTTTTGTCTTTTGAAAGTATCGATCGGAAGGCGCTTGATAAATTGATCGTATGTGATTTGGATTACCATTTCTTCGTCCGCGATCAAATCTTCCGCATTAAAAGAAGAACTTTCTATACTTTCGATGGAAATTTCGGTTTTTCTTTTTGTTCCGTATTTATCTCCCACTTCTTGAAGTTCTGTACAAACAATGTCGTTTATGCGAGAAGGTTTTGCGAGAATATCCTTTAGATCCACGATGAGTTTTCTGACCTCTTCCAACTCATCAATGATCTTTTGAACTTCGAGAGAAGTAAGCCTTTGCAATCTCATTTCTAAAATGGCATCCGATTGAACTTCAGAAAGACTAAAACGAATCATTAACTGTTGCTTTGCCTCGGAAGGATTTTTAGAAGCCCGAATGACTTTGATCACGTCCTCAATGTTTTCTAAGGCAATCTTTAATCCTTCCAAAATATGAGCGCGTTTTTCGGCCTTATCTAAATCGAACTGCGTTCTTTTTATGATCACATCTCTTCTGTGCGCAGAATAGGCAGTTAATATTTCCTTAATATTAAAAATTTTTGGTTTATTGTTCAGAATCGCGAGCATCGTGATTCCATAACTCACTTGAAGTTGAGTCATTTTATAAAGTTGGTTTAAAATAACCTGAGCATTCGCATCTTTTTTAATATGAATTTCTATTCGAATCCCTTTTCGATCCGAAAGATCGAGGATTTCAGAAATTCCTTCGATTTGTTTTTCGTTAACTATGTCTCCGATTTTTTCCAAAAGAACTTTCTTGTTCACCTGATAGGGAATTTCGGTGACCACAATTACTTCTCTTCCGTTTTTCTTTTCTTCAATCTCGACTTTGGAGCGAATTCGTATCGATCCTTTTCCGGTTGTATATGCAGAGATAAGACCTTCTCCACCGATGATAATTCCGGAAGTCGGAAAATCGGGACCGGGAATAATTTTAAGAATTTCCGGAATTGTAATCTCCGGATTTCGAATCACGGCAATTACTGCATCGATCGTTTCTTTCAGATTATGAGGAGGAATATTCGTCGCCATTCCCACCGCGATTCCGGAAGATCCATTTACGAGTAAATTCGGAAAATTTGCGGGTAATACGTCCGGTTGTTGTTTTGTATCATCGTAATTAGGCGAAAAACTAACGGTCTCTTTTTCAATGTCGCGTAACAATTCTTCCGCGACTTTTTCAAGTCTTGCTTCGGTGTACCGATAAGCCGCAGGGTTATCGCCGTCTATAGAACCGAAATTTCCTTGCCCATCAATCAATGGAACGCGCAGGGAAAAATCCTGAACCATTCTTACAAGAGCTTCATAAACAGACGCATCTCCGTGCGGGTGATAATTACCAATCACTTCCCCCACAATCTTAGCGCATTTCACATAAGGACGATCGCTTCTCCACGCTCGTTCGTTCATGGCATGAAGGATTCTTCTATGAACCGGTTTTAATCCATCTCTCACATCCGGAAGTGCCCGACCTACAATGACGGACATCGCGTAACCAAGATACGCTTCTTTCATCTGATCTTCGATTTCCACGGGGATTACTCTAATACCGTTCTTAAGAGCATCCGCAATATCGGGCTTTCCGGCGATATTATAGTTTAAGACTTTTGTTTCATTCTCTTGACTCATTTCAGAATTCCTCTAGGATCAAAGATCCAAGTTTGCAACCTTGGCGGCATTAATTTCGATGAATTGTTTTCTAGGTTGAACTTCATCACCCATAAGGATGTTAAACGTTTCTTCTGCTTCCACGAAATCGTCTAATTTCACTTTCAAAACGACTCGGTTCGAAGGATCCATAGTGGTTTCCCAAAGTTGTTCCGGATTCATTTCACCTAGACCTTTGTATCTTTGAATCACAACTTTTTCAGTTCCTACGTTCTTCAATAATTCCTCTTTTTCCTTATCCGAATAAGCATAAGTTGAATTTTTGCCATGTTTAATAAGATACAAAGGTGGTTGTGCCACATAGAGATAACCTTTTTCGATTACAGGACGCATATAACGAAAAAAGAATGTAAGAAGTAATGTACGAATGTGTGAACCGTCGATATCCGCATCTGTCATTATCATAATTTTATGATATCGGATTTTATTGATATTAAACTCGTCTTCGCCGATCCCGGTTCCGAGGGCGGAAACCAAAACTCGAATTTCTTCGCTGGAAAGAATTTTATCCAACCTCGCCTTTTCAACATTTAAAATTTTTCCTTTCAGAGGAAGAATCGCCTGTGTATTTCTATCTCTTCCTTGTTTTGCAGAACCGCCCGCAGAATCGCCCTCAACGAGATAAAGTTCGGAAAACGCAGGATCTTTTTCGGAACAATCAGCGAGCTTCCCTGGAAGCCCTCCTCCTTCAAGAACCGTTTTTCTTCGTGTTAAATCTCTCGCCTTACGGGCCGCCTCTCTTGCTTTTGCGGAAAGAATACATTTTTCTAATATCTTTTTAGTGATATTCGGATTTTCCTCAAAGAATAAAGTCAAACCTTCCGAACTTAAGGTCTGCATAATCCCTTTAATTTCCGCGTTTACTAGTTTTTCTTTTGTTTGAGAGTTGAACTGAGGTTGAGGAATTTTGATCGAGATGACCGCGGTTAATCCTTCTTTTACATCTTCTCCGGACAAACCGGTCGGATGTTTTTTAGAAAGAGTCGTATCTTTTTTCAGAAAGTCGTTTAAGGTTCTTGTAAGAGCCGCGCGAAATCCTTCCAAATGGGTCCCGCCTAAGTTGTTATTGATATTGTTCGTAAAACAAAAAATGTTCTCTGTATACGTTTCCGAATATTGAATCGAAATTTCCGCCAAAACGTCGTCTTTATTCCGTTCAAAGTGAATTACCTTATGCATAGGATGTTTATTTTCATTGATATGCTCGACGAAAGAAACGATTCCCCCGGAAAATTGAAATTCGTTTCGAAGAAGATTTTCTCCTTCCGCCCCTCGTCTGCGGTCCTCAATGATCAGCACAAGACCTTTATTCAAAAAAGCTAATTCCCTAAATCGAGCGGAAAGAATATCGAATTGAAAGTCTACTGTGGTAAAAATAGTAGCATCCGGTTTGAATCGAACGATGGTTCCTCTTTCCGAAGAATCTCCCTTAATTTCCACCGGAGAAACCGGAATACCTTTCTCGTATTTCTGAGTATAAATTTTTCCTTTCTGATGAACTTCGACTTCAAGATATTCAGAAAGTGCGTTTACTACGGAAACCCCTACACCATGGAGACCTCCCGAAACTTTATAAGCGTCGTTTTCGAACTTACCACCCGCATGAAGAATGGTCATTACGACTTCGATCGTGGAAATTTTTTTATCGGGATGAATGTCGACCGGAATCCCTCGACCGTTGTCTTTAACTTCGATGATATTATTCGGCAAAATACTAATTCTAATTTCGGTACAATGCCCCGCCATTGCTTCATCTACAGAGTTATCAACCACCTCGTAGACCATTTTGTGAAGTCCAGTCTCATCCTGGGTTCCGATATACATCCCAGGACGTTTTCTAACAGCTTCCAGACCCTCTAAAATCTTGATCTGACCAGCACTGTAGCTTGTTTCTTTTTGGCTCATTTTTTTCGGACCTCAGGAATAGTTTTCCTGAAAACCGTAGGGAGGCAAGGAAATTCATCAGCTTATCAAAGATATTGAAGAATCTCTAAATAACGTTTTTTAATTTCAGTGTCCGTTTCCTTTTCAAGAATGGCAATTAAGTCTTCTTTTCCTTCTAGGCCTTTTTTTTCCTTAGTCTCAGGTAATACGGGAGAATAAAATGTTGTTAGTTTACCGATTGAAATTTCAATCGAACGAACGATTCCTTTTCCCACAAATCGCACAGACTCTCGGATGATTCGGTTTTGTAAAAATAGTAATTCTTGTTTATAAGCGTTATGAGAAACAAGAATTCGAAGTCTATTGGATCGAATCGAGTCTATTTCCGAATGAGAAGCGAAAACGGGACCTACAATTTCTTTCCAACGATTTCTAAGCGTGTGAACAAAAATTCTTTCCCGTAGATTATCTTCCGTGATTCCCATTTGACTCAATATGACATTGAATTCGGAGGTTTCAATTTTTTTAGATGGAATCAAATCTTCTTTCATTTTGCAAATTGGATATTCCCTTGTTGAATCAGAAAGATCTGCTTTTGATCTTCAAGTTTACCGACATAATCTTGAATCCCTTCCAAGTCTGTTGTCGTGAAAAAAGCCTGTCCTGCGTTTATGACTAAGTCCACAAAATATTCTCTTCGTTTAACATCCAATTCCCGGATCACATCATCAATCAATAAAACGGGCATGGTATCTAAAACATTTCTATAGTAATTAAAAGTTGCAGCTTTCAAAGCAATCACCGTACTTCTTTTCTGGCCCTGTGACCCGAATTCAGTAATGTCACGTTTATTAGCTCCGATAAAAAGATCATCCCTGTGGATTCCCACAGAAGTATAACCGAGTCTTAAATCTCTTCCTAAATTTCGGCTGAGTTTTTCCACAAATTCATCCTTGTCTTTCACATTCGGTCCGTAAATCATTTCAAGTTCGTCTTTCCCGCCGCTCAATTTGTTTAAATTCGGTTGGTAGAAGGAATTTAATCCAAAAACAATTTCTTTTCTTTTATTAAGAATCAAAACACCCTTTTCGATGAGCTTTCTATCCCAAATCGACAAATGAGAAGCATCAGAAATACCGGTTTTTAAAAGTGCATTCCTATGCTTTAAGATTTTATTATATTCCAATAAACATTCGAGATAAAACGGATCAAAGGAAGAGATAAACGCATCGATAAATTTTCTCCTTTCCGCCGGGCCGCCTTCTATGATTTTTAGATCCATCGGAGTTAATAAAACTGTGATGAATTTGCCGATTAGATCCGTTCTTTTTTTTACTTCCTCTTGATTGAATTTTAATTTCCTTTTAACCGTGGGTTTTGCGGTAAATCCGACTTCCAATACTGATTCTTTTTGATCCCCTTTAATTTTCCCTCTCAAGAAATAATTTTCAGAACCCCATCGAATCAAATTTGAGTCCTCGGACTCTCGAAAACTTTTCAACCAAGATAACATACAAATGGCTTCGAGAAGATTCGTTTTTCCTTCCCCGTTATCACCTACAAAAAAAATAAGCCTGGAATCGAAATCCAAGCTCAGTTCTTCATAACTTCTAAAATTTTGAAGAGTAAGATGTTTTAAGAACATTACAGTTTCATCGGCATAATCACAGAGATAAATTCAGGATCGGACGGATCCTTGAAAATAACCGGAGAACTTGAATCGGAAAATTCGATCTTAATTTCGTTGTCGTCGATTGACCTAAAAATATCCATGAGATATTCCCCTTTAAAGGCGATTGCAATTTCATTTCCGGAATATTCGATCGGCCTATTGATATTTGCTTCAGAAGCACCAAGAGTTTGAGCGAATAAATTCAAATTGTTTTTGCCGAATGTGAGTTTTACTTGTCTGGAAGGTTCTTCCGCCGCAGTTAAAACTTGTCTAAGAGATACTTGGAATTCTTCCTTTGAGATTGTTATGGAAAATTTAGTATTTTTCGGAATGACTTGTTCGTAGTTTGGGAAATTTCCTTCGATCAATTTACATAAAAGTTCTATGTTATTTGCAGACGCATAAATTTGGCTATCGATCAAACCGAGATTACCGGTTTCCGAAGTTGCGATCATCTTAGAGATTTCTCGGATCGCCTTTGCAGGAACAATTATGGAATCTTTAAATTGTAAAGGAGAAGGGAGAGTTCTTTCAATCTTGCAAAGTCTTCTCCCGTCCGTTCCTACAAAAGTCAACTTATTTCCGTCGGGAATCATGTAAAGACCGTTAAAAATAAACCTTTGGTCTTCATGCGCGATAGCATAGGAAGTTTTACGGATCATGTCGTTTATCAAATTACTTGGAAAAGAGGATATTTGAGAAGGACTCACTTTAGAGATCGTTTTAATTTCTTCGGCATCCATTCCGCTGATTTTGGACTTATAGTCATTTTTGCCGGAAGCGTCCGTGATATAAACGATGGAAGAGTCTCCGTCTGATTCTTCTAGAGACAAAATGGTTTCCTCAAAATGGATCGTTTTAAAAAAACTGGAAAGTTGTTTAGCGGGTAAAGAAATACTTCCGGCTTGGATTACTTCTGCGGATAGTGATGTTTTAATGGAAATTTCAAGATCGGTAGCGGAAAGAAAAACTTCCTTTTCTTCAGCTTCTACTTTAAGATTTGATAATATAGATTTAATTTCTCGTGCAGAGATTACACCTTCCACTGCATGAATTGCTTTTAAAAAATCAGATGTATTAACTTTAATTTTCAATTTTTTCTCCTAGTTTTTATTAGTTAAATAAATTTTTATTATTGTACAGTTGTAGAAGTAGTACCTGTAGATATGTACATAAAATTGTATTCCTAAAGAATACTGAAATATGTCTCATTTTTTTTGAAAAGAGAATTTTGTTTTCTGGCATAATTCTTAGTCAATTTTCGAATTAAAAGCGACAGTAATTTTGTATTATGTCTTATTTACAAATTTATTTAACTTTTTAGATATTAAATTTATACTTTATTAACAAGTTATTTACATGTGAAATCTATACTATGAATCATCTCAAAGACCTTTTGTTTACTCTTGAGGAATTTTTCTATCGTTGAAATCAATTTTAATTATTCGGTAAGTTTGTAATAAGAAATGTACGGACTTGTCCCGAAAACCCGTTAAGCGACCTATAAACGAAACTGAATTTCTTTGAACGCAAATGTTAGTGGTTAGGATTTTATATCAGTCCCACGTGTAAGGAAAAGAATAAGGTGTAAAGTTTTAAAATCAGATTTACAGAAATCGAATTGTTTGATAAACGAAATGAGAAATAAAAAGTCTAACTTCCGTCTGCTAAAATGTGGAATCTTCGCATTTTTAAAAACTTGTCAAATTGTTTAGGTTAAAAGCTATCTCAAAAATATCTTAGAATAATTGGCATCCACATTTCAAGAAAAGATAAGGTATTTTTGAAATAGGCTATAAAGTAGAAAACATCTTACTGTAATCTGATTTTGAAAATAATTCATAATCTTATAAAAAGTGCATTTCAAAATAAAGGTTTTGGAAACAAATTCTAAAAAGATGAAATATTAACTTTGAACTTATCCCAAGATCTCAGATGCGGGGCTATTACGAGAGTGTCCCAACGATAGAATCCGTTAGAAAATCCATAAATCACCGATCTGTAGGAATTTCCACACTCTATTACAAATTTATGAAATGATTGTACTGATTTCTTTTAAGGTTTTGGGACAAATTCTTTGTTTAAAAGTACATATTTTACTGGAGCTTGTACTTCGAACTAATTCGTTCCACTAGAAAACGTATTTCCTTATTGTCAGAAAGAAGTTCTTCGGTTTTTCGAAGTCCATGAATTACTGTTGTATGTTGAGTTTGAAAGAGTCTTCCGACTTGGGATTTATTGACGTTAAAAACATTGTGTAACAAATAAAAACAAATATGACGTGGAATGATTAATTCTTTCTTTCTGCTTTTGCCCATAATCTCGGCGGCATCCAAATTGAATTCTTTAGCAACGGATTCAATAATCCGATCATGTGAAAATTCCACGTTTTTTTTACGATAAAGACGGTTTTTTACGATTTCCTTTACCTTATCTAAATTTAAAAAAAGAAGCGAATAGGATTTTTTATATAAGTAAATGTCGTTGAGTGCGCCGAGTAAAAGTCTCGTATCTTCTTCGATTTGATCTGCCAAAAAATCTAATACGTCTTCGCTTAAACCGAGATCCATGATTTTAGAATGGGACGTTACAATTCCTTTTCGAATCTCTTTGTTGGGATATTGGATGTCGGCTTGAACACCTGTGACAAATCTGGATTTCAATCTTTCATGAATCGTAAGTTCGGAACTTGGGCGATCCGATGCGATTACGATCTGTCTTTTTCTTTCGAAAAGAAAATTAAACAGTGCAAAAAATTCATCCTGAGTTTTTTCGGCATTTGTCGAAAGAAGTTGTATATCATCCACAAGAAGACAATTATAAGACTGATATTTTATCTTGAAACTTTCGATAAGTTCTCTGGATTGAAGAGCAAAACGAAACTCATTCATAAAAGAAGAAATATCAATATAACATACTGTTTTCCAAGGGTCTTTTTTAATAAGTTCGGATCCGATCGCATGAAGTAAGTGTGTTTTTCCCACTCCTACGCTACCAAACAAATAAAGGGGATTTATTTCCGCAGGTTTTCGAACGCATTCCTTTGCGGCCGTGTATGCTAAACGGTTGCAATCGCCTACGATAAAGGTTTCGAATGTATAATCCGGATTAAATTGAAAATCTTTTTGATCAAAGGATTTTTCGAGAAACGACTGAAGAGGGGAAGTCGCCTTGGTTTCGATCAGAATTTCAACGGGAATTTTATCGCCGCAGGCTTCTAAGATTGCATTTTCGATTATACTCTGATATTTTCTTTCAACATGAGTTTTGATCGTAGCAGAAGGAGCAATAATTGTACATTTTTCGGAGTTAAGGGTTTCTAATTTCAAAGTATCAATGAACCGTTCATAGTATTGAGGGGATATTTTTTTAGATACTTCCTCCAAGATTTTGTTCCAAACTAGGTTCAACACATCCTCCAAAAATAAAAAAACATAAAATTTTCTCCCGAAAAGACTAGTACGAATTTAAATTGAAGATATTTTCCCAATTCAATCAAATAAAACGATCTTCTCACTTCGGATCTAAAACCCTGGATACCTTATGAATGAGAATACAGTGTTTTTTGATAATGCCTTGTACTCAAATGAAAATTCCAAAATCGAAATTCTCTCTCAAAAAAAGAGGATGTTTATGTTTTGAATAATTAATTATGTCTCAAATGTGAAACCCGCTTATTTTTGTGTTTCTGTTAACGTGTATCGATGTATTTTTATGAGAACATATATTCAATTTTTAGAATATATATTAAAGAGAAAGTTGAAAAAATAGTCTTGAAAGTGCGATTGCGTCGATGCCGACAATTCTTTTATGGAGTTCTGCCTTAAATTGAAAGATTGCCTCGATCTTTGAGAGATTATTTTCATAATCGGTTCTCGTATACTCGTAAACTAAAGTAAGACTTACCAACTCTAAAAATTCCTTGTAAGAGAAATTTTCTTTCCACTCTGGATGTTCGTTTTTGTAAGAAGAAATCCACGACTCTAGTTTTAGAAGATCGAGTTTAGTTTCTAATTTATCCTTAATTTTTTCCTGAACCAGATCGATTACTTCTTTCGGACATTCGAACGGTGCGAGGCTTCCTCCTTGAAATGGAAGAGTGGAAAGTCCTAAGTTCGTATTGATTTTTTTCAAGTCATTTTGGTTTAAATATTGGAATGGAACACAAATTGCCCGACTTATGATTGTCTCTTTGAGTGTGTCTATGTTATTTACGATAAAAATGAATTTTGAAAATGATGGAGCTTCTTCCAGGGATTTTAATAAGGCTGTTTCTGCTTCGTTTCCGATGAGGGACGCGTCCGGGAAAACGATAAAACGAAACTTCGAAAGATGAGGGCGATAATTCAATCGCGAACGAATCAACCAACGGATTGTAAATTCTTCTGGATTATCCTCGCTTCCAATCGCTATAATTTTTCCGCGATCTTCCGGAAAACGTATGTAATCCGGATGAGAATTTCGCATGAAAGCTTTACAGGAAGCGCAAGTCCCGCATGAAGTTCCTTCAAAACATAATACATTTTTAATAAACCGCTCCGAAGTAGACTCTTTTCCGGTTCCGTCCGGGCCATGAAAGATAAGAAGAGAAGGAATTGTCTCCGGTTTTGACGTATACCTTTTTAAAAAAGTAAGAGCGACCTCTTGTCCTAAAATATCGTCGAGTTGAAACGCAGAGCGAAACATTCTTTTTCAATAAACCGGAGTCAACCAATGTCTGTATTTTTCTTCTTTGTTAATTACAAGATTGAAGAATAAACTTTGAATCTTTTTTGTAATTGGTCCCATCTTTGAATTGCCAATCTTTCTATGATCGATTTCAGAAACCCATGCGATTTGTACTCCTGTTCCCGAAAAGAAAACCTCATCCGATATGTAAAGTTCACTTCTGGAAATATCCCTTTCGATTACTTCGATTCCATTATCTTTTGCAATTTGAAGAACACTCCTTCTTGTAATTCCTTCGAGCAGAGAAGAATTAATACCTGGCGTAATGATCTTTCCGTCGCGAACTAAGAAAATGTTTTCCGCGGAACCTTCGCTTACAAATCCTCTCGAATCCAAAAAGATCGCCTCATCAAATCCGTTTTGAACCGCTTCCGATTTTGCAAGCGCCGAGTTCACGTAACCGCCGGAAACTTTCGACAAGGTCGGTATTACTGCATCATCGAATCTTCTCCAACTGGAAACCATAGTCTTTAATCCATGCTTGGTATCCAGGTAATCGTTCAACTGAAGAATATAAATTGCGAATTCGGTGGGAACGTCGTGAAAACGAGGTGAAAGTTGCAACGCCGACGTATAAACGAAAGGACGAAGATAAATGTTTTCTTTGTAACCGCACTGACGAATCAAATCAATAGTTATGTCTCTCAATTCTTCTTTTGTTTTGTCGAGTTTCAATTGCATGATTCGAGTCGAGTTTATCAGTCTTTGATAATGATCTAAGATACGAAAGAGATAGATATTATCCGTATCCTTGTCGTAATAACCGCGGAGTCCTCCGAAGACGGTGGTTCCGTACTGAAGTGCGTGAGTTTGAATGCTGATCTTCGCTTCTGATTCTGGAAGGATTTTTCCTTCAAAATAGGATAGTTTCTTGATGGATTCTGCCATAGAACAGGAACCTGATAAGTGATATAATTCCATGAATCAATATATCGGGTCTGTTGTCGATTCATCTTACGATCAAAGGCCAATACTTGTGAAACATCTCATTCTTAAATCAGTAATTTATTTTTAGGAAGTTGAATCTCGATGATCGAATCCAAAAACCAATCTTTTTTTCCGAATCGTTTTGATTGTGTCGTAGTAGGTGCGGGTCATGCAGGTTCGGAAGCGGCTTACATCGCTTCGAAAGGAGGAGCGAAAACTCTTCTTATCACGATGAATTTAGATACGATCGGTCAGATGTCTTGCAATCCAGCGATCGGTGGTATCGCTAAAGGGCATATGGTGAGGGAGGTAGACGCACTCGGCGGTATCATGGGCAAGGTGATTGATAATACCGGAATTCAATTTAAGATGCTCAACACTTCCAAAGGTCCAAGCGTTTGGGCGCCACGCGCTCAAGCGGAAAAAAAAGAATATCAACTGAAAGTAAAACATACTCTGGAAGCGGAAAAGAATCTTTCAATGCGACAGGACACGGTCGAAGAACTTCTCATTGAAAACGATCAAATGATTGGCGTGAAGACCGGTCGTGGTTTTGAGATTTATACGAACCATGTCATTTTAACCACCGGAACATTCTTATCTTCTCTCGTTCACATCGGAACATATCAAAATGAAAACGGAAGAATGTGCGAGCCAACGGTCAAAGGTCTTTCTAAGTCCTTGGCAAAATACAATTTAAAGTTAGGAAGACTGAAGACAGGAACTCCGCCTCGGATTCATAAGAACTCGGTCGACTTGAGTGTGCTTGCGATTCAGGACGGTGATGAGAATCCTTCTCCCTTTTCTTTTTCAACGGAGAAGATCACCCGCAGACAAATTCCTTGTTACATCACTTATACAAATGTTGAAACTCACAAACTCATTCACGAAAATCTAAGTTTGTCTCCAATATATTCGGGACAAATTCAAAGTACTGGGCCGCGCTATTGTCCTTCGATCGAAGACAAAGTGGTTCGTTTTGCTGATCGAGAAAGACATCAAGTCTTTCTCGAACCCGAAGGATATGAAACAACCGAGATCTATCTCAATGGAGTTTCCACAAGCCTTCCCGAAGAAGTTCAATGGAAGTTGGTGCGTTCTCTCAAGGGTTTAGAAAATGCGGAGAT
Source organism: Leptospira borgpetersenii serovar Javanica (assembly GCF_003046425.1). Lineage (GTDB taxonomy): Bacteria > Spirochaetota > Leptospiria > Leptospirales > Leptospiraceae > Leptospira > Leptospira borgpetersenii. The sequence continues at coordinate 52,642 of NZ_QAJG01000010.1, read as the reverse complement.
TGTGAGACCCGGTTATGCGATCGAATATGACTATGTTGATCCAACCGAACTCAAACCTACTCTCGAAACGAAGAAGATCAAAGGTCTTTATCACGCGGGGCAAATCAACGGAACTACCGGCTATGAAGAAGCGGCCGCGCAAGGTTTGGTTGCGGCTTATAGCGTTCTTCATTCTTTGAAGAATTTAGATCCGTTGTTGTTTAAGAGAAGCGAATCGTACATCGGAGTTTTGATCGACGATTTAGTTTATAAAGGTGTTGAAGATCCATATAGAATGTTTACTTCTCGCGCAGAACACAGACTTCTTCTCAGACAAGACAACGCCGATCAAAGACTGATGAAATATGGATACGAACTTGGTCTCGTCGATCAAGAAAGTTACGATCGTATGAAAGATAAATACGAAAGAGTGAACTCGGTTCGAGAAAAGATTTATCAGATCCCACTTAAACCTTCGAACGAATTTCAGAATCTTTTGGATCAAAAAGGGATCACGAACTACAAGTTCGGTATGAAGTTGGATTCGTTTTTGAAGCGTCCCGAGATTAAAATTGAAGACATAGAGTTCATGCTTCCTGAAGTCAGTTCTTGGTCGGAGTCGGAGAAAAATATTCTCGAGATGGAAATCAAATATGAAGGTTACATCAAACGAGAGCTCGAAACAATTCAATGGAAGAATAAATATTTGGATCTTGCGATTCCGGAAGATATAAACTATGAATCGATTGCCGGACTCAAGAAAGAAGCGATTCAAAAATTAAAAACTCATAAGCCAATGACTTTGGAAAAGGCCGGACAGATTTCCGGTGTGGATCCGAGCGACGTCGACTTGCTGTTGTATCACATTAAAGGAAAAAGAAAACAAGAAGCGGAAGCATCTTGAGCATGGTCTGTTTTTCACGAGGTGAATTGTAGGAACTCCTACTTCGGTTGGAGATTTTTCCTAAAAATTGCGGTCGGAATTCTGACAAGGTTCTGGTTTCTTATTCGCGTTTCACATGAAACGTTTTTCAAAAGCTCAGAATTGCACCGGGTTTTCTTAGAGAGCAAATGTAATGCGATCGAGTTGAATGTTGGCTCACATGTAGGAAGGCGATTGACTTGCTTAAGGTTTTGAGTGAGTCGAAGTAAATTGTCTCAGCCGGTTTACGTTGATTAACGGATCACGATCTTATTTTCTTTTGAATCAACAATGAGCACGTGCTTTATAATGATTTGATTTTTTCGAAACGTCCTAAAGACAAAATGAAGATATCGAGCATTTGAGTTTTAAAGTAACCTTTTGATCTTAGAACCTTCCTTTCGAATCAAAGTGCTTATTATTGGAAACTTTTTCTATATTTGTTAATTTCTTCGATCGTTGATTCATGAAACTTGCGTTTGTTTCGATCATCGACCTTTTGCTGATGACAGGTTAAAAATCTAAGAACAGCTTTGGATTTTTCAAATTGTATCTAAAATTGAAACGAGTGATTTACTTTCGAGTTTTTGCGTTTGGGGAAATTTCTTTTGCGAGGTTTAAGACTTTATACTCCAGTGTGGAATTGTAGATTTGTCCGTTTGATATGAATGTGGAAGATTCTTATTTGAAGATAGACTATCAAAGATTGTTCATAAGCAGAGTCATCGAGATAAGAATTCCGATTTTGAGTGTGAAGAATTTTTCCAAAGGATGTTTTCAAAAAAGATCACTCTTACTCATCGAGCCGTGGCTCTAATTCCAACTTAAAATTAAATCTTGATCTTATTTTTGGTTATAGAAAGCAACTTTTAGAAGGACTTTTAATTGTATGAAGTGTTTATTATCGTGATCAAAGATTTTTCTTCTGTGTATCTCTTTTATATTAATTTTGATTTAGCTTTAAGTAGTTCTGCCGAATGGATTGGCACTGCCGCGTAAAAGAAGAATGAAATGATTTGGAAACCGATGATTCACCAGATCCTGCCCAAAAACGGGATGGAATCTATCTCACGGTTCTAAACAGACCGAAGATTAAAAAACGGTGTGTGGTCTCCTACAGGCTACCCGTTTGGTAAAATAAGATTAAGTCTTAGGGAATATTATAAAATCTGAAATTTCCTAACAAGCCTTCCGTTTTGATTCTCTCTATAATATTGCTTGTGGGTTAATCTTTGAATCTGAAAATCATTAATTTCAACATAGAAAACAAATTACAACGGAAGAAAACCATATGAATCAATCGTTCAAGGAAGCTTTAAAAAAAGGAAATGTCGACTTAGTCAAGGATCTACTGAAAGAAATAGGGGATATAAATCTCAAAGATCGAGATAAAAACACTCCTCTGATACTTGCCTCCAAATGGAACAATTTGGAAGTAGCGGAGTTGCTGTTGGAACAAAATGGAGTGGATCTGGAGATAAAAGGTGAGTTGGAAAGAACCGCTTTGATGTGGGCAGTTTCACAAGGAAATTTGGAAATGGCTTCCTTACTCCTTGGAAAGGGCGCAAATCCAAATGCCAAAGGACTCGCTGGTATGTCTCTATTGATTTACGCGGTCGATGGCGACGAGCCGGATTATGAAATCGTAAAATTACTGATCGATTCTGGAGTCGATGTGAATGCGGCAGATCGCAACGGTGAAACGCCTCTTCGTTTTGCAATAGAAAATGGATTGTTCGAGATCGTTCAATTGTTAGTAGAAAGTGGAGCAGTGATTGAACATCCGGATGCCCGTCCTCATCGTTCTTACCACCATATGGGACATCTTTTCTTAGCGTCTCTATATGGTAGAGCAAACATATTGGATTTTTTTCTGAAAAGAGGATTAGATCCTAATGCAAAGAATGCGGAAGGTGTAACCCTTCTTATGACGGCCATACAAGAGAATAGACAAGGGCATTTGGAATGTGTAAAATTGTTAATAGAACTAGGAGTGGATCTCCAAGCGCAAAACAAAGACGGAGAGAGTGCAAAAATGATTTTAGAAAAACGTTTAAAAAAACAAAAAGAAGAATCAGGTATAGATCCCGATGAAATCAGTTATCAAATGCTACAAATGTTAACTTAGTCTTGTGAGTTTAAAACCCCGTTAATTAACTCAGAGTGAGAACCTTCTTTTGAGGCGTATTTTTAGCTCAGAACTTTCCCTAAGACCTTGGAATTATGGGAGTTTAACGATAATAAAGTCTATTCGAAAGCCGATAAATTGCCCAAGTGGCCTATTGTAAAAGCTCCTTCGCTTTATGAAGGATTCACGATGATATTTCTACCTAAGGTTTTAAAATTTTAAATGTAAAAATTCATACAAAGGAAGTCGTTTTAAAACACAATTTCACTCATTGGTTGAAGGATTTTGAGACAAGCAATAGAAAGTGAATTTTACCCTAATGCGAATGCTTTTGAAATTTTGTAAGTTAACATGGGATTGGAATAACAAATGCGAGAGCACTTCAGTTTGAAAAATTCAGCTGAAACACTTTTTACGAAAGCGTTTCAGTTATGAAATTTGCGAGCGATTCGCCCAAGCTTCTTTATCAAATTCACGTTAAGTAGGGCTGTACAAATTTTGGAGGATTGAAAGAAAAGGCCGGACTTGAAAATTAAGACGGTTATCAGAAACAAATTATTTGTAAATCAGCTCGTGAGTTTTTTGAAGTTCCCATTTGTTGTTTTGTTTCACGTGAAACGTAAAACTCTGGAGTTGGCTATTTGAGCCGTAGTTCAGTTGATTTTTCCTTTCTTGTTCACCTTGGACGTTGGTTCGAGTAAGCAATTTTCCTTTTCCATCATACTCAAACTTAGTGGAAGCAATTTGTTTCTTTTCTTCGTTATAAATATTCTGGATCAATGTTTTTGGGTTTTTTTCATCCTGAGTTAAAATAAACATCTCCATCTCTTTTGAATCTGACCAGTTGGTTTGTCCCGATTTCACGAAATCTTTGTCCCAAGAAGTGATATTTGATTTTAGAAGAAGTTTGTTCTCTTTATTGAAAACTTCTACGAGATTGATTTGCCCTTTGGGATTATATCGAAAAGTTTTTGTTTCAAGTAGGGTGTTATTCTTATCGAAGAGTTCTTCTTTAACCACTTTTCCGTCTTTATATTGAAAGACGGTAGAACCGTCCGCCTTCCCTTCCGCATCCAAATAATTTTCCTTAATCAGCTTTCCGGAAGAATCATATTCATACGATGCTGAATAAATAATTTTACCATTTGTATCCCTAACAATTTCTTTAACAGGTCCATTTGAATTGTTTCCAAAAATATATTTATCGATATGAGACCATTTTCCCGGGGTAATTCCCAAGACAAGACCCGGAAAGATTAGAAAAATAAGTAAAACACGAATCATAGTATAACCTCTACATTACAATCATCGGAAAACGATCCAAAAGGTTAACTCTGTAAATTAAAAGCGCAGCTAAAAAACAAACAAATCTTTTTGTCTAAATCCTTGAAAGGAAAATGGGGTTCAATACTTTCTTACGCACCGAGGAGAATTGCAAATGAGTTTGAAAAAGAGCATGTTGGTCTTTTTAATCGCTTTGGCTTTGTTTTTGCTCTATACGATTTTCGTTACAGAAAAAGGAATCCAAATTTCAACACCTATCACGAAATTTGAAGAACAAGACTATGGAAAACTCGCAGAAGAAGCTTCTAAAGATTTACAAGTTTATCTAAAAATAAAAACGATTCGAGGAAACGAAAGGGAAGCGGTTTTGTTTTTAAAAAGCCTTTTTGATAAACGTGGGATTAAAACTAAGATCTTTAACGTTCCAGGAAAACCGGAGAGAGCAAATATCATGGCCGAAATTAAAGGAACGGATTCCCAAGGTGGCTTAATTCTCACAAATCATATCGATGTAGTGGAAGTTGACTTAAATGAGTGGGATCAACTTCCGTTTTCGGGAGTGAGAAAAGGCGACCGCATTTATGGCCGTGGAGCAATGGATGTAAAAGGTCTAGGAATCATGGAACTCTATACGTTTTTTTTAATTCATGATTCTGGAATAAAACTTAAAAAGAACCTTATGTATCTTGCGGTGGCCGATGAAGAAAGTCGTTCCGAGTTCGGGATGAAATTTTTAATCGCAAAACATAGAGACATCTTTGATGGATATGAGTTTGTTCACAATGAAGGTGGTGTCGGAACTAAAGACATTGTCGTAAAGGGAAGTAAAATATTTAATATTCAACATGCTGAGAAAGGAGCTGTTTGGCTGGATTTGGAGTCCGATGACATCTCCGGTCATGGAAGTACTCCACCGAATCATTATGCGGCTTTGAATCTTGTGGATTTTCTTACGGAACTTAAAAAAATGAATGAAGTCGTAATCATCAAAGACGAGACGGCTTCCTTTTTTTATCAAATGGGCGAGATAAGTCCTTTTCCCAATTCTTTCGTATTAAAAAGATCTCGAAACCCGTTATTAGGGATCATTTTAGGGGGAGTAATCCGGTCCAACAAACATTTGAGAGCGATGACTGGCAATTCCGTGAGCATCACTGGAATTGATACTCACCGCACGGGGATTAACGTGATTACATCGAAAGTAGATGGAACTGTAGACATCAGAATTCTCCCCGGTTTCGACGAAAAAGAAATCTTTAATAAAGTAAAGAAGCTCGGAGAAAAGTATAATGTTAAGGTTGTTGCAAGACATTTGGAAGCGGGAACGATTTCACCGGTGGATTCAAAATATTTTAAGATTCTATCGAGTGTCGTTCAACAAGTCGTTCCGGGAGCGATAGTTGCTCCTTTTTTATCACCCGGAACGACGGATTCCTCTTATTTGCGAATGATCGGTTTCAAATGTTATGGTTTGATTCCCTCGTTAATGAGTTCGGAAGAGATTGATGGAATTCATGGTAAGAACGAAAGTATTACAGTTGAGCACTTAAAAACCGGGATTGAAATTCTTCATAAAACGGTGATAGAATTCAATAATTCTACTGAGTGAATTTTAACCGAATATTATTTAGACAAAATGGCGCCCTTCCGGGCTTAAAAACCGTGTGTTAAATGTGAGCATTAACCACAAAACAAGAAAACCAACAGAAAGAACTAAGAGCTGTCCCAAAACTGTCTTCTGTAGGAGCGGCTTTGCCGCGACATTGTCATTAGTCCCCGAATGTAGGAACTCCTACGGAAGTGTTCAAACAGTAGGCCTATTCAAAAACTGATAAAACTGTCAAAGGGTCCTCTGCAAGAATTCCTTAGTCTGTGAAAAGTTCACGATTCTATTTCTATCAAAGTTTTAAGACAAGTTCATGATAGACTATAGTGTTCTGACAAGTAAGGCTTGTTACTTGCAAAAAGTATGATTTTCTGATAGAGAAAACCACCAGCTTTCTTGACTCCGGTGATTCAAGAATATCTATCTACTCGGAACTACCTTATGTTTAAGAATTATACCAACCTAAGGATCGCGTTAACTCAGCAAACGCTCTCTAAGGATCGCGTTTAGGTAGCTGGTTACTCCTCCATCTAAACTCAGGCGGAGTCAATCTTTTCACGGAGGATTGTCGTAATTCCGACGAATATATCTTGCAACCCAAATATTTGTAGTAACGCAAGATATGCTGACATTTTACTCAAGAATCCCATAAAGTAATGTTTAGAATTCTGTTTTTAAAATTGAGATTCGTTTCAAAATTTATGGTACTCCATATAGCATCGGCAATAGCTTGATATGAAACGTACAATGTGATTACGTGCGATCATTTCGATAAAAAGAAAACCAATTTGTTTAAAAATAAAGACTTCCGAGTTTAGAAAAGAAATTCTTCGAATTGAAAAATAAATCCTCAAAAATGATTCCGAAATCGTATTTATTAAATTTCCAATTCCTAAAAAGAATCTATGACGACAGAATGGATAAAAATTCTATCCTAGCATCATGCAAGATCCCGAAAAGTTTTCAATCGAATCAATTAAAGAAAGATTAAAAGAGCGGTTCCCAAAGGAAATGGATGAAATAATTTATTTCTTTGATTTGGAATTGATTTGTAAGTTTACGTTATTCTTAAAAGAAAAAAACGAAGTCGGAGGATTTTTTTCAAAAAAAGATTCAAAAGAAATTTTAGATCGTCATGTTCTCGAATCGGTTTATCACGTTTATCGAATTACCAAAAAAATAGGATCTTGGAAAGGAACACAATTAGGAGACGCCGGAACCGGACCCGGAATTCCTGGATTTTTTTTTCGTTGTCTTAAAGAACATCCAGTTGTCGTTTTAATCGATTCGCAAAAAAGGAAACTTTCTCATACGGAAAGTTTTGTTCGTTCCAATCGAATTACCGACTTAAAGTTTCAATTTATTCGTACAGAAGAATCTAAATTGTCTTTAAATTATGTCGTATCACGAGGTTTTATTCCCTATCCCTACAGTGTGGAAGCGGTTTCTAATCTTATAAAAATCGGAGGAACTTATGTCCCATTTTTAGGAAAACATGATATTGATGTAAAATTGGAAGAGAAAGTTCTTTCTTATTCCGGTTTTCGTTTGGAATCTTCCGAAGATTTATCTTCTCTTGAATTTTTAGGCATGCGACATATTAAATTCTTGAAAAAGATTTCTAGTCCAAGGCATGGTTATCCAAGAACTTGGAAGGATATCAGCAAGGAGAGTAAGAGCGGTAATGGGAAAGATCGTATCGATTAGTAATCAAAAGGGTGGCGTCGGAAAAACGACAACTTCTATCAACCTTGCAGCCAATCTTGCTTCCATCGGAAAAAAGGTTTTGATCATTGATATGGATCCTCAAGGAAATTCCGGGTCCGGTCTTGGGATTGAAATCAATACTCTTGTAAAAACTTCTTATGAATTACTTTTGGGAGAATCTTCCACAAACGAATGTATTCAAAGAACAAATGTTTCCAATCTTCATATTATTCCTTCTAATATCAATTTGAGTGGTGCAGAGGCGGATCTTCTTGTAGAAGATCAAAGGGAATACAGATTAAAAAACGCCGTCTCCGAACTTCGCTCCGAATATGATTATATTTTGATCGATTGTCCTCCTTCATTGGGAGTTTTAACGATCAATGCACTCTGTGCTGCTGACAGCGTTATGATTACCCTCCAAACCGAATATTTCGCTTTGGAAGGTTTGACTCAGTTGATGAAAATTATTTCTCTCGTTCAAAATCAATTAAATCCTTCTTTAGAATTGGAAGGAGTTCTTCTGACTATGTTTGATAAAAGAACCAATCTTGCGAATCAAGTTGCCGAAGACGTTAAGTCTTATTTTAAAGATAAAGTTTATACTACGATCATTCCAAGAAATGTCAAGTTGAGCGAAGCTCCTTCTTTTGGACAAACAATTATGAGTTACGATCCTGAAGGAGTCGGTGCTCAGAGTTACAGAAGTCTCGCTTTGGAAGTTGCAGGGAAGAGTTAAAAATGGCAATCAAACCCAAAGCCCTCGGACGAGGTCTTGGAAATTTAATTCCGGTTAACGAAAGTAAAACCCCAATTAACTCTTCTGCGGAAGGGGCGCTTCGAGATATACGGATCAGTGAAATTCGTCCGAATCCAAGTCAACCTAGAAAAACTTTTTCGGAAGAATCTCTAAGGGAACTTTCGGAAACGATCAAAGCTCACGGTGTGATCCAACCAATCGTAGTAAAACAGTTAGACGTAGGCTACGAGATTATTTCGGGTGAACGTCGTTATCGTGCGTGCAAACTCGCGGGTTTCGTAAAGATTCCCGCGATCGTTAAAAACGTTTCCGAAAATCAGTCCATGGAAATGGCGATTATCGAAAACATTCAGAGAGAGGACTTAAATCCGATCGAGGAGGCGATCGCTTACAAAACTCTTTCCGAAAAATTGAATTTAAAAATCACCGATATTTCCACACGTGTTGGAAAGAATCGCTCCACGATCTCGAATTTGATTCGTCTTTTACAACTTCCGGATTCGGTTCAAGATTTAATCAAGAATGGAAGAATTTCCGAAGGTCATGCAAGACCTCTTTTATCTTTGGCTGATAAAAAGAAAATTGAACAACTTGCTTATCAAATCGCCGAAAAAGGACTGACAGCAAGACAAGTGGAGGATTTAGTTTCCAATCTTACGGAAGAACGTTCTTCGGTTCCGGAAAAAAAGAAATCAAGAAAAGACGTCAACATCGTCGAACTGGAAAACAAATTTAGAAAAAAATATTCTATGAAAATCGAAATTAGTCATAACCAAAGTTCTGGCAAAGGTAAAATGACGATTGCTTATCCGAATCTAGAAGCGATGGAAAAGATTTTGAATGCGTTGGGTTTGTAAGATACCCTATTTAACTGATAGATAAAAATATACGCAACGAAATAGAGTTTTTGCTTATAGTAGGGAGAAATATGTCATGTTCGACGAATGGAAACGCATTTTTAATTTTATTTTAGCACTTCTTATTGTAATATTCTTTCTCACTTTATATGTGAAATCACCGGTCGTAAAAAGAAATAACAAGAAGTTCTTACATTTCTTTCATAATTATTGGCTGGATTTATTGATTTTGATCCTAACGCCTTTTCTATTGTATATTCAATTGACCGATATTTATAATCCGTCGGGTAATGCGGAAACATTGGTCCGCCGTTACTGGGTTTTATTTTAAGTCTGATATTTATTTCTTATCTTCAATTGACTATGCGTTTTAAAAAAGTAAGAGTGTTTTATTTTTTTATCATTGTTTGTGTCTGTGCGGTTTTAATCAACTTTTCTTTCCTTCTAGAGAAAAATATCTTCTCTACTTGTACAAAACAAACAATTGCATAAACAAAGCAAAGAATGTTTAATAAAGAGGAACCTCTATAAAATAGATTTTAGAATTCTCGAATGTCGTAAAACAGTGGTTTCTCATAAGAATTCTTTATAACGCTCCGTTGTTTTTTGATTTTATAGAGGTTCCCAAAGAATAAAAAAAATTTTATAACAAACTAATTTTGAATAAAAAGGAAAAATTTTCTCCTTTAAAAATTGAAATCATTCCTAATCAAAATCTGGCAAAAGGAAAGATAAGATTGAGTCTCTAAAACTCGGGGTGGTAGAAAAAATCCTAAATATACTAGATTTATAGATTCGTTCGAGGATCGCAGTTTTGATCGCGGATATATTCGAAAAACTGAAAATCGATCCTATTCTTGAATATCCAAAAGAAGACCTCTGATATCGGTGAGAGACTTTAGAAGTTTAAATGCGGAATTTCCTTCGTTCATGATGAGTTCCGCTAAGATTTGGATTTTCTCGTCGATAATTTTCACTACGTGATAAATCTTCTTTGTTTCTCCTTTCATTCTTTTCGCGAGAGTTTCCACCCTCATGTTCTGATCGATGACCGCTTTTGTGATCGATTTGATATGTTTTTGATAAATTTCTAAATTGCCGATGGAAGGGAGATCTAAAAATTTCTTTTCTATGTGCGGAAGATCTCTCCAAAGGGAGTTTAAATCCTTTGTCGTTTCTGAGTCGGATGGAACGATTTCTTCCAAAATATCTAAAAAAGAAGATGAGGTTGCCGGTTCAATTACTTCGGCTTGATTTGAAAAATTACTTCCGTTTAAAGGAAAGATTCCATTTTTCTTACCTTTGGAAGTTTGTCTGGTTTCGGTTTCTTTATGCGGAGGTTGGTAAGGTGGTATGAATACTTTCAATGCACAACTGGGTTAATTTTACAATTGCCTTCAAATTGTACCCCTTCTTCCATTACGATTCTAGGAGATACAATATCTCCTTTCATTCTGCAGGAAGCAAGTAAAGTGACCCGTTCGCTTGCGTAAATATTCCCGTTGATTTCACCGCCGGCGACGACAATTCGAGCTTTGATATCCGTATCGACAATTCCGGATTTGCCGATTAGGACTTTTCCTTCGGTTTTTATGGAACCACGGAAAATTCCATCGATTCTCAAAAGCCCGGTGAGTTTGAAATCTCCGCTGAATTCGGCGCCTTCGCCAATGATACTATTTACGATTAAGTGTTCTTCTGTTGTTGCCATTCAGTCCTGAATTTGATTGAGGAAGGCAAACGGATTGATTGCTCTTGTTCCAACGTGGATTTCATAATGGAGCATATAATTCGGAGAAGCTTCCGTCTTTCCGACAAAACCGATCACTTCAGTCTTAGAGACTTGTTGACCTTGTTTCACTTTCAATCGATCCATGTTCGAATAAATTGTCTTCCATCCGTATTTATGAGAAACTTTTACAAAATGACCTGTGTTTTTTGTATAACCGATTTCATATACAGTTCCGGGTGCGGTCGCGAGAACTTCCGAGCCGGCAAAAGATCCGATATCAACTCCATTGTTATATTCTCTTCTTCCCGAGATGGGATTAAAATAGGAACCATAAGGATAAAGAACGTAACCTTTTACGGGCCAAATAGAGGGAGTTTGTTTGAGAATATTTTTTCTTTTTTTAAGTATTGAAATGATATCTTGTGTAAGCTCATTACTGATTTTTAGATTGTGAACATCTTCTTTCAGTCTGAAAACGGCTGCACCTTCCGGAAGATCATCCGTCTGAAAATTAATAGGCTTTGGTTCTATAATAGAAGGAGGTTGTGTGGAAAGTTGTTCCGCCCCTCCGATTCCTTTGGAAACTTTTGCGGGATCACCGCCTAATCTTATATAGAGTCTAGCTAATCTTCCATAATAGTATTCTACGTACTCGTGAAGAGAATTGATCTCTTCCTTCATTTTGGCCGATTGGCGAATAAAGTCCTTATTGGAAAGATTAAGTTCCGTAAGCTGATGAACAGAACCACTATGACTTAATACATTGATCGAACTGATGATAAGAAGAATAAAAACGGTTCCTATAAAGATTGAAATTGCCCTGTAAGAAATGTGAAAATTGATAGTCTTTTGCTCGGAATGGGGAATTACCATCACGGTAAGTCTTTCTTTTCCTTTTCTGTTGAGCTCGGAAAGTTTTAAATCCAATTTGAGCTTGTATTCTTGGTACTTGTAACGAAGTCTATAATAGATGAGTGCAGAAGTTGCTTTAATATCCACGGTTTATGTCCCGAAACTTGCTCTTTAACCGAATACTTTTTACTTGTCTGAAGAGATCTTAAAAAATCTCTTTTCAGTCAATCGAATTCACAAAAAGTGACTCACTAAAACCGGATTTCTAATGGTTTCTATCGTCGATACACATTGCCATCTTGATATTATACAATCCGAAGGTTTGAAAATTGCAGATTCTTTAAGGAATGCGGCCGAATCGGGAGTGAAAAAAATCATCCAAATCGGCATTGATCTTGAAAGCTCTTTGAGGGCTCGGTCCATTGCAAACGAATATTCGAATGATTTTTTAGAGATTCGGTATTCGATCGGTTGTCATCCTACGGAAACTCACGAATTTCCGAATAAAGGTGAAATTCTAGAATTTATCTATAAAAATTTAGATGATCCTAAACTCTCCGCGATCGGAGAAATAGGACTCGATTATTATCACACCGCAGATACCAAAAAACAGCAGGAAGAAATTCTGGAATCGTTTTTAGAATGTTCCTTTAAAACCGGATTACCGGTTGTTATTCACTCGCGCGATGCGAAAGAAGATACTGTTTCTATTTTAAGAAATTTCCGTGATCGGGCATTCGGAGTGATTCATTGTTTTACTTATGATTATCCTACGGCCAAAGCGCTCGTTGATATCGGCTATTATATTTCTTTTTCTGGGATCGTCGCCTTTAAGAACGCAACGGAAATTCAAGAGGCCGCCTCCAAACTTCCCCTTGAATGTATATTAATTGAAACCGATGCTCCATTTTTGGCCCCTCCCCCTTTTCGGGGAAAAAGGAACGAACCTGCTTATATGAAATTTATTTTGGATAAGATGTTCTCGCTCAGACCAGAGTCCAACATCGAAGTGGAAAATAAACTTTTTGAAAATAGTATTAAATTTATGAATCGTAAGGCGTATCATCACAATGCTTGATTTGCATTATATTACTGAAAACACAGAAGACTTGAAAAAAGTTTTAGAGCTGAGAGGATTTAAAGAGGTCGGAATTATAGATGAATTGAAGTCGATCATTCAAAGAAAACGTGAACTTCAAAGGGAAGTAGATCTTCTTAGAGAAGAAAGAAACAAAGTCAGCAAAGAAGTAGGAAGGATCAAACAATCCGGCGGAGACATTACCGAAATATCCGCATCCGTAAAACTCGTAGGAGAAAAAATCAAGGAAATAGAAGCCAAACTTGAACAGGAAGAAAACGTTCTCATCAATATTAATTTAGGACTTCCTAATATTCTTGATCCTAAAGTTCCCAATGGGAAATCTGAATATGATAACGTAGTTCAATACGAAGTCGGAAAAATTCCTTCTTTTTCTTTTCTTCCAAAACCTCATTTTGAAATCGGTGAAGCTCTGAATTGGATTAATTTTGAAAAAGGAGTAAAACTTTCCGGGGCAAGAGCTTATACATATTGGAAAGATGGGGCAAAATTAGAAAGAGCTTTGATGAATTTTATGTTGGATGTTCATACGAAAGAACACGGCTATACCGAAGTTTGGGTTCCTTCGATGGTGAACGACGAATCCATGACGGCGACGGGACAATATCCTAAATTTAAAGACGAATTTTATAGAATCGAAAAAGACGAACTCAATCTGATTCCTACCGCGGAAGTTCCTCTTACCAATTTATATCGGGATGAGATTATTCCCGAGGATCAGTTGCCAATTTCCGTAACAGCACATACTTCCTGTTTTAGAAGAGAGGCCGGATCTTATGGAAAAGATACTCGGGGGCTCGTTCGGGTACATCAGTTCCAAAAGGTGGAGCTTGTAAAATTTTGTAAGCCTGAAGATTCTGAGGAAGAACATAAAAAAATGCTTTCTCATGCGGAAAATATTCTCAAAAAGTTGAAACTTCCGTATCGAGTTATCATTCTTTGTTCGGGAGATATTTCCGCAAACTCTTCGATTACCTATGATATTGAAGTTTGGATGCCGGGTTTGAATCGTTTTATGGAAATTTCATCCGTATCGAATTTCAGGGACTTTCAGGCGAGACGGGGAAAAATTCGTTATAAATCCAAAGACGGAAAAAATCAGCTCGTTCATACAATCAACGGCTCTGGACTTGCCATTGGTAGAACCTATGCGGCAATTTTGGAAAACTTTCAAGATGCAAACGGAACAGTTCATATTCCGGAAGTGTTAAAATCTTATTTTTAGATTGGTTCGTTATTTTTCAATCTTATTAGTACAGTTGAATATATTGCATCGTATTTATTTTGTTCTGAGTTTTGCTTAGAACTTGTCCAAACCCGTCGAGCGCCAATAGAAGCGAGACGCTGAGTTACCCGAGCGCCAATAGAAGCGAGACGGCTTTAGTTTCCTCAAGCGTCAATATCAGTGTATAAATGTTAGGGTTTACAAACATACATAAGAACAAGGGATATGATCCGCGGGAATCCCTTGGTTTGCGAGAGGTTCACAATTCTATTTCTACCTAAGGTTTTGGGACAAGCTCTAAAGTAATTTTCGGATTTTCATTTTTCTGATTTTTAAACTCAGGTTTTTATCAAAAAAACGGATAATAAGCATAGGGATTTTTTTGAAATCTTTGGGGTTGTTATGTATTCTTTTTTTCTAACTTTGAATGGCGTGTCTAAAAATTTACGTTTACTATATCAAAAACATCGAGTTAAAAAATTTAGCTCCACGTTTATTTACAACACACCCAAAACCCGCGGCTGGACAGGTTTTTATGCCAATTTTCGTTCCTATTTTAGGATAGTTGTTAAATCTTTTTCCGGTTTTCGCGGTATAAAAAAATTATCGTATTTTCCTGCTTTTCATAGAGCTGAATTTCTTTATCGAAAAAAATGGAATACTGATATCTTTGACAAAATGCCGGAGTATGAAAAAAATTTGTCGTCTTATTTCGTAATAAAATCCGTTAAAAATGGGGCACTAAGTTCGAAAAAAGATATCGTCAAATTATTCTCGAATCAATTCGTTCTTTTGTTAATATATGCAGTTTTTTTAATTTTACTACCGATATTTTCCGTTGGCTCTCAGGAGTTGAATGAAATTAAGGGCTCCAGAAATCAAAAACCGGAAAAATTAAAAGGTTCTATCAATACAAATCTAAATGAGTTTGGAATTAGCCTTACGGATAGCGGAAATGTCCTCTATTTTTATTCTAAAAGGGAAAATTCAATTTATACCGATCTTTACAAATCGACTCGCGTAGGAGATAAATGGCAACAAGGGGAGGAAATTGAAAATCTCAATTCGAACTATGATGATCAAAGTCCTTTTATTTTAAATCAAGAAAAAGGGATTATTTTTTCATCCAATCGGGATGGATCGATTGAATTTCAACTTTCTAATGGGAAGACCGGAGTTTCCAGAGATTTGTATTTTTCTAAAAAAATAGATTCTTCCTGGATCAAACCTATAGCTCTTCCTAGAACGGTGAACACGGAAGAGATCGAAGAAAATCCGTTTTTATTTGGCAATCGATTGTATTTTACTCGCTATCCGTTCGGACAAGTTTCTGAAGCGGATATATTTGTTTCGGTTTATAGAAACAAAACTTGGGAAAAGGCGACAAGCCTTCCTGATCCGATCAACACGGTTTATTCCGAAATTGCGGCGACGATTAGCAGGGATGGTAAGACGATTTATTTTTCTTCCAATCGTCCTGGAGGCTTTGGTGGCTATGATTTGTACAAATCCACTTTGCTTGCAAATGGAGATTTTTCAGAACCGATCAATCTTGGACCCGACATTAATACGGCTGGCGATGAGGCTTTTTATTTGGAAGCTGCTGATGGATCTACTTTTTATTTTTGTAGAAGAAGCGGGCATGATTATGATATTTATTCTATTGTTTCTAATCCATTTCAGGAATTAGAAAAAGGTAAATCGATTTCTTTAGACAGTATTCATTTTGCTTTGGGATCTTATGAAATCCTCGAAGATTCTTTTCCAATTTTAGAAAATTTGAATTCTTATTTGAGGGAAAATCCAGGTATAAAAATTAGAATCATAGGACATACGGATCTCAATGGGGATTACCAAGACAATATAATTCTTAGTCATAATCGCGCAAATGCAGTAAAAGATTATCTGGTTAGAAAGGGAATCGATTCGGGCAGAATCGTAACCGATGGAAAGGGAAGTTCGGAACCGATCGTTCCTCGAAAAGATCCGAAAACGGATTATAAAAACAGAAGAACCGAATTTCAGATTGTAAGTCCCTAGAAATTATTTTTTTCTTTTAAAATCCTCTGGAAAAAAATAAGGATTAATCCAGCATTTGTTTCATGCTCGCGATAAGAATTCTATGTTTGTTTTTGGTTTTTCCGGCTGTGTTATTTTCTCAGTCGGAATATGCCGGTTCCAGATTAGAAAGAATTCTTTCTAAAAAGGAACTCGTTGTCGGTGTAAATAAATACTACGAACCCTTTTATATCGAAAATCCGAAAGATGGATATCCAGGTATCGATGCGGAATTGGCTAAGTTCTACGCGGATTATCTTGGAGTATCCTTAAAACTTGTACCTCTCAAAACGTTCAGACAGTTTGCGGAGGATATTCGTATCGGTAAAATCGATCTTGCATTTGCCGGAATATCCACCGATTTAAATCGAGGTAAACAAGTTACTTTTTCCGATCCTTATCTTGTTACGACTCCTGCGGGGCTTGTTAGCAAGAAAATTCTTCCACCGGAACCGGAAGGGAATATAGTTATTTCCAGAAGATTTATGAGCCTTTCGGATCTTGCAAACTTAAGCGGTCTTGTGAGTTTTTCGGTAAGGTCTAATACTACGAATCACATTTATCTTCAAAAAAAATTCTCTAAATTACCGATTTACAGTTATCTTTCGGATTCGATCGCGATCGATAATCTTATCAGCAACAATGTGACTTGTTTTGTGGCGGACAGTTTTTTTATTCTTACTTTACTTCAAAAAAATCCCTCTTTGAAGGCAAATTATCTTCCTCTTTTGGGTACAGTTCAGGAGGAAAATATCAGTGCGGCTCTTCCGTTGAATGATTTGATTTTTGCAGATAATTTAAATTTCTTCATCAAGGAATTGAAACGGACCGGTCTTTTGGAAGAATTAAAAAACCGATACTTTAATCAAAACAGCTGGGTAAAGTGATTCGTGTTCAACAACCTTTCAAAAAAGGCTTACTGCTTCTATTATCTTGCGGTAATTTTATCTCCATCTTTGATTTTTTCCCAAGAAGTTGAAGAGAAAACTAAATTCGATTTTCAGGGAAATTATAGGGTGCGTGGATTCAATCTTGCAAGAGATATATACACGTCTCGTCAAACTTCTGCCACTCCTTACGATAAAGGCGCATTTAAAACCGAACAACAACAACGAAATCAGAATATCGCCGAAACTGAAATTACAGAAAAATTGAAAGGTAATCCTAGCACCTTGTCTCCCCAAAAGGAAGACATTTCATATTTTGATACTAGAATGACGGTAAACATGAATTTTAATACTTCGAAATATTTTGAAGCGCTTTGGGGTGTTCAAGTCGGTGATATTACTTTCGGTGGAAAAGGTTTCGGTCAAAACTCAACAACCGGTCCGGGGCAAGGTGGAGAAGCGAACTCCACTTCTCCGGTAAACATACAGACTACATTTTTATATTTGAATTTTAAACTTCCAGAGGACGCTTTCAGTTTGAGGGTAGGTCAGCAACTCTTTTTTTCCCCAAGAGGGAGAGTGATCTTTGCTTCGGGTACCGGAATTACGATTAACAAAGACTTTCGATTGTGGAACACTACAATTGAATCCGGTTGGTTTGTGGCGCGACAAAACGCTCAACTCGACTTGGATAAAAACGCTTACGCCGATAAGAATTATGTAGGAACGAATATTTATTTTTACAGAATCAAAACGAGTTTCTTTAACAATGTAAAACATGAACTTTATTCCTACTTTTTAGATGATACGATTAAATCCATAGAAAAGACGACTAACGCAAAAGGAACTGTAATCGCTTTGGATAGCGAATTCGGCCAATTGTTTTGGCACGGCTTTATGAACGAGATCAATCTATCGAACTTCGGGTTTGTGGTTCATGGGATTTATAATCACGGAACCGTTCATGTTTTGGAACCGTATCGAGACAATACCGGAAATGTTTTATATAACCGATTTAGTAGGCACAATATATCCGGCGGAATGTTGGATCTTCAGTTTTCCTATCGTTATAGCGAAAATTTTACCTTCAACTTAATAGGAGTTGGCACTACGGGGCGTCCTGGATTTGATAAAGATGGGACAAGGGCGAATCTTCGAGGTGGAGGTTATAAAACTTTGATGCCCGGTTACTCTATATCGAATATTGGGCACGACTTTACGGGAGGGTACGCACTTTTTTCCGGAAAAGATTCGAGCGGTTTGTACGAATACGGAGTTAACGGAGATTTTGTAGTTTATGGTCCCTTGCTCCTAACATTAGGATATTATCGATTGTATGGAACAAAGTCACCTTATATTGAAAACAATCGTTACTTCAATTTTGATAATGGATACAAAACAAGCACTTTCTTCGGGCACGAAGTGAATATCAATTTAAGATGGAATGCATTTCGAGATATGCAAATTTTGATGAGATCCGGTTATTTTATAGCGGGGGATGGATTGAAGGCTTATTTAGATACGACTTACGGGAAAATTCTTAGGGAATTTTTTGTAACTGCAGAACATAGATTCTAAAGTTAAAGCTGAAGACGGGAACGAATGGCTCTCCCCAAAGTGTATTGGTCTGCAAGTTCAATCGAGCCTCCGACCGTAATCCCGTAAGCAATTCGAGTAACGTCGACAGAAAGGGGTTTTAACTGACTCGCTAAATAATCTGCGGTTGCATCTCCTTCAAGAGTTGGGTTCGTGGCGACCAAAACTTCTTTTATTTGTTCTGGTTCGATTCTTTCCAAAAGTTCTTTGATTCTAAGATCTTTCGGTCCAATTCCCTCCAAAGGGGAGATTACTCCGTTTAACACGTGATATTTGCCGTGAAATTCTCTTGTGTTTTCGATAAAAAAAATGTCTTCCGGTTGTTCCACGACACAGAATGTGTGGGTATCTCTTTTTTCCGAGGTACAGATGTTGCAAATTTCCGTTTCCGCATAAGAACCGCATCGTTTGCAAAATTTGATTTTGTTTTTCGTGTTCGTGAGTTGGTGAATGAAATGATTAAAATGACCCTGTTCAAGTCTTAAAAGATGAAAACTGATTCTAAAAGCACTCTTTCTTCCGATCCCCGGAAGCGAAGAGAGAGCATCCACCATTTCTTCAAGAAGATGATTAGCCAAAATTTCCGCCGAACATTTTGGAAATTTCGGAAAAGTCCAAACCACCGGATGCAGCTTGAAATTCGTAAGCGGTCGCTTCTTTTGCTTTTTTGAGGGCGTCATTTGTCGCGGCCATAACAAGATCTTCGAGCATTTTATTATCATCTGAGTCGAAGAGTTGTTTATTGATGAACACGTTTATGATTTGTCCTTCCCCTGTAGCCGTAACGGTTACCATTCCCGCACCCGCGTCTCCTACTACTCGAATGGAGGCGATGCGTTTTTTTACGTCTTCCATTTTTTCTCGGAGGGCTCCCATATTGGAGAGAAGTTCCGACAGGTTTTTTATTTTATCAAGCATAACGTTAAGAATCCAATTTAGGGATTTTACTTTGATCTACTTCGGTTCCGAGAAATTTTTTCTTTATTTCGGTACTCGTATCGAATTTTTGCAAATTTGGTTCGGAAGTTATGGTCGATTTTATTTCCAAGGAATCGTTTCTCAAAGAAGAATCCTGCTGATTAGACTCGAAGCGGGATCCTAAAGAGGTGTCGGAAAACGAATTATCTTTTTTTTTAGAAGATTCTTCTTGTGCCGCACTTTTGGATATAGGAAGTGATTTAGCGTGTTCCGTATCGAGAGTGGAATTTTTAGAACCTTGCATCATAAGAATCAGATGATTGATTCGATCGACCAAACCAGCCAAACTCGGATAGGTAAGTTCTTCCACGAGTTTTTTGATTTGAATTTCCGTGAATACTTTAATCTCAAAAGAGTTTCTCAAACGAATCGTTTTGATTTTTTCGTAAATTTCAAAAAGTTTTCCGGAAAGAAAATTCAATTTTGAAGAATCCACATTTTCAAAATCAGATTTCATTTTTGCCAGATCTTCTTTGGGAAAATTAACGGATTCGGAATCAGCAAGGGAATCGCGGATCAAGTTAAGAGTGTGAGTAAATTCTATGGAATCCCATAAAAATTTGTAGATATCTTGACCTTCTTGATAGAGGGATTCGATGATTTCCAAACTTTTTGAATGATTGTCGGGATCGATAAGACTTTTGATGAACGAAGTTAAAAATTCAATTCCGTGATAACCGATCATCTTGCGAATTCCGGTTCCTGACAATTTGGAATCCGTAAATACGATCGCCTGTTCCATAAAAGAAAGCATGTCTCTTACGGAACCGTCGCCTTTTTTCGCAATCCAGAAAAGTCCTTCTTGATCGTATTGGACATTTTCGATCTTACAAAGTTTTTCGGAATAATCCTGTAAAACGGACAAGGGTACTTTTTTAAAGATAAAATCCTGACATCTGGAAAGAATGGTCTCTGGAATTTTATGAAACTCAGTTGTGGCCAAAATAAAAACAATGTGAGCCGGGGGTTCTTCCAAAGTTTTTAGAAGAGCGTTGAAGGACTGATCCGTCAACATGTGGACTTCATCTATTATATAAACTTTATATTTTCCGCCCATGGGGGCGAATTTAACATTGTCTCTGAGTTCACGAATATTTTCGATTCCTCGATTGCTCGCGGCATCGATTTCAAGAACGTCGCTCGAAATCCCCTGAGTGATTTCGGTACAAGAACTACATTCGTTGCAAGGTTCATTATTGATCGGATTTCGGCAATTCAATCGTTTTGCAAGAATTCTCGCGATCGTCGTTTTACCGACTCCTCTAGGACCGAAGAAAATATATGCATGACCGATTTTTCCGGATTTAAGTGCGTTTTGAAGAGCGCCTATGGCAAGGTCTTGATGAATTACGTCCCGAAATATTTGCGGGCGGTATTTCCGAGAAAGGACTTCGTGAGTTCCTGCCATAATACGGAGTCGGAGAAGCCGGGATTCGAACCCGGGGTGCTTTTGGCACACATGCTTTCCAAGCATGCACAATAGACCACTCTGACACTTCTCCTGTAGCTTTCAGAAATTCCGTCTAGAGGTTGTATGTCAATTGAATTTCTTTCTTCTGATTTTGAAAAACGATTTGAATGCATTTTTAGAAATTTCAGCTGGAATACAAATCAGTTCGGGAAAAAAATTTCGTGAATAAATCATCTCCATACTGAGAGACGAAATTCCTTCTCCTTGTCGTGCAGGTAAAAGATAAATTATTTTCGGAATTCTTGAAAGAAGAATTGTACCTGTGCACATGAGGCAAGGTTCCAAGGAGGTAATGAGTGTACAATCTGTAAGATAGCGAGTTTTTAATTTTTTTTTCGCGTCACGAATGCAAAGAATTTCGCTGTGAAAGGAAGAATCCAAATGTTTCTCGACTTTGTTAAACGTTTCACTAATCAATTCTTCTTTTTGATAGATTCTCGTAAAACTGGGAACTTCTTCTCTTTCTTTTAAGAGTAAGTCTTTCATACTTTTAAAAAAATCGGAGAGAATCCTATCATTTAAAGATTTGTACATAAAGTTAATATTTTGAATTCTTCGATCTCTTTAAGTTGCCCATCTACCCATGAATATTGTTCTTCGGACATTTTCAAATATTCTAATTTTTATCGTAACAGCACGAAACGATTCGTTTCAAATGATCGTATTTTTTATCGTTAAAAAGCGGTTGGATTTGTTGATTCCTTAAATTCGGGAAAGTGCCGTATCTTTTATTCGCTTTACCTTATTTGGAAAATTAATATGAAAAAGCTTGTATCAAGCATGAAAGTGAATTTTAGCTTTTTACTTCGTTTTCGGCTTCGATAACTGCTTTTTTGATTTCGTCGTAGAGTTCTGGTGGAATTGCAATTCCTTTCTGAGTCGGCTTTTTTTCTCCGTCTTTATCTGTGTACCAAATTCGGAGATTGAGGTACTTAATCCCTTTGTATTCTGAAACTTCCACCCGAATCACTTCGCCTCTGCCTTTATCTACGTCACGAATAATGATTCCCATATTTAATTCTCCCGATAAAATTTATAATTATCTCAAAACTCAAATCTTCTATACAAAAGGACCAAAAGTTGTAAAGCTAATGCTCTCCTCTTGCTAAATTCAGAGCAATATCACCTATGGAACTAATTCTTTTACCAATATAAATAAGGGATACGAATTTCCTCGAATTTTTTTTATAATATTCTTTGGGATTATAAAATAAAAAAGCCGAAAGAAATCGAATTTCCTTGGCTTTTTTGAATTAGAGTTTTTGAAAAATTAACTCTCCATCCGTTTTTGTTTTATGAAAACGATGGATGGAAGCGGTTTTGTTGATCTGAACTATGGAATTTTCAACAACTCTATTGAATGCGATCAGTATGTTTCGACGAATAACTGATGGGCACCTTCCAGGTGATGTTTAAACTCTTCGTACGTTCCTGCATGTTCGGCGGTTTTTTGGATTTCTTCAATTACACCTTTTTCCATTCCTTTCGGTCCGCCGCAAATATAGAAACGCCCGCCACCGTTCAAAATCTTTTTTACTATTTCTGCTTGTTCACGAACTCGGTGGGAGATATACATTCTTCCGCCGTCGAAAGGATTTTTTTCTTCTCTGGAAATTGCAGTAATAAGTTTAAAATTCTTGTGTTTGGATTCTAAACCTCTAAGGTAATCCATCATTACAAGTTCATCGGAATAAGGCGCTCCATAGACAAGAGTAATATTTCCGGTGAATTTGATAAGTTTATGTTCTAAAAGTTCCTCACTCATTCCAATGAAAGGAGCGATTCCGGTTCCTGTTGCAAGAAACATAATATCTTTTTCGAAATCCGTGGCGGGAAGAAGAAATTTCTTTCCGGAAGGTCCGGTCATTATGACTTCGTCGCCGGGTTTCAGATCACACATATAGTTCGAACAAACACCTTTGAATTGAAGGTTTCCATTTTCATCGTATACGTTATCTCTTTTAATAATGAATTCGATATTGTCTTCTTTCATTCCAAAGGAATAACTTGGAGAAGCGATGGAATAAAGTCTTACTGTATAACTCGCATCGGCTAAACCTTTCGCTTTTTTTTCAGGATCTTCACCTGGAGGAATTACTCCGCCGCTTTGTCCGATTAAGTATGGATAAGCGGAATGATCGAGCGCTAAAGTTATTCTATGAACAAGCGCTTCTCCTTCTTTTTTGGGTCTTTTCCCGGTTCCGGCTTCTGGAGTTAATAGAACGTTGCTGATTACTTTGGCTTTGTAGGGATTGGATTTTTTAAATAAGTTAATCTGGGGTTCTCTAATCGGTTTCATAAGCGGATACAATTCCTAAAAATGAAAAATTTTTTGAATTTCCTACATGGTTTTCAGACAGACCATTTCGTCAAACGGGATATTTATATCGTATTTCCGACGAAATAGTAATTCTTATAAATCGATAATTTTCTATGTACAACCTTTCTTCTTTTTTGCGTGACGATCGGAATTGTCCATTTCTCCGTGTAATAACGAAATAAAACGAGGAAACATGTCCCAGATCAAATTATCAGAATTAACGAAAAAAATAAGCGGGTCTAAAATTATAAACACCCAGATACCGGACACGATCATTCTAGAGAAAATCGTCTCCATCTTTCCCGGAGCAAAAAATTCCGTAAGTTTTCTTTCCAATAAAAAAATGTTAAACGAAGCCAAAAAAACTATTTCCAGCGTGATATTAACTACCGAAGAACTTGCAAAGGAATTGTCTATTCCTTGCCTTGTGGTTTCTAATCCGGAACTAAGTCTTGCAGAAGTTCTTAACGTTCTTTATCCCTCTTACGTTCCTTCCGGAAAAATTTCTTCCACTGCTTCTATTCATCCGACTGCTAAACTAGGTTTTGGAGTTACGGTAGGAGAATTTGTGGTGATCGGAGAAAACTCTGTGATTGGAGCGAACACCTATCTTGAGGACGGAGTTAAGGTTTCCAGAAATGTAATCATTGGAGAAGATTCTCACATCGGTCTTAATTCTTCCATTCAACACGGAGTCCTGATTGGAAAGAGATTTATCTGTTCCGGAAATTGTTCGATCGGTGGAGATGGATTTAAATTTGTTACCGCAAATGGTAAACACCATAAAATTCCTCAAGTGGGCGGAGTAAAAATAGGAGACGACGTTGAAATAGGATCTTTGTGTACAATCGATCGAGGTGGTTTGGAGGACACGATTATTGGAGACGGATGCAAATTTGATAATATGGTTCACGTTGCTCACAATTGTGTATTGGGAAAAAACATCATCATCGCTGGACAAAGTGGTGTTGCTGGTAGTACGATTGTTGAAGACGACGTGATTATTGGAGGAGCTTGTGCGGTCGCGGATCATCTTCATGTTCCGGCGGGAACGATCCTTGCGGGTGGAACTTCTTTGAGAAATTCCCCGAAGAAAAAAGAAATTTTCGTAGGTTGGGATTACGGTTTAACTTTTCCCGAATTTCAAAAAGTTCGTGTAAATATTCACAATCTCGTGAATTTCCAGAAATGGGCCAAAAGAATCAAAGAGTTGGAAAAACACGCTGGAATTAAAGTAGAAGAAAAGGAATGAGCTTGACAGGACTTGAAATTGGAAAGCATTCTTTTTCTACATCTTATTTGGAGGATTTCCCTTGTATTCCCGAGCAAACGAAGATAACCCGGAAAATAAACCGGACAAAATCTCCCGTAAGCCGGATTTTTCCCAAAGTAAAAAAATAGGAAGGTTGCTGGAAGCTCTTGCCGATAACATTTTAGAAAACGATACAAAGAATATTGTTTTTTTGAATGAGATTCAAAATAATAGATCGAAGAGTTCAATTCAAAGATAGAATCCAATCTTGATCGGTTCCTCCTTATGGAACCGATTGTCTTACCTTCAAGGCCCCTCAAAACTCTAGAATCATAGGAACTTCTATGAAAACATTCCAACAATAGGCTTAGAACTTGTCCCAAAACCTCAGATGTTGGAACTCCTACTAGAGTGTTCCAACGATACAATTCGTTAGAAATCCATAAATCACCGATCTACCGGAATTTCCTGGCTCTATTACGAACTTATAAAATGGTTGTGCTGATTTCTTTTCAGGTTTTGGGACAAGTTCTTAAGTTTTGGGATAGTTCTTACGGACTGGATGATTTGTTTTAGGTAAATTTTTATATAAAGATACATCGACCGTTTTTAAGAATATTTGAGTATCACCGTATCAAAATCGCTTCAATTCAAATCAGTACTTAAAGTTTTGCAAAAACCGATTCCATTGACGACAAATATATTTTTGCTTTGCAAACTATCAAAATTATAAAATTTTTTAAAGTAATCGTATTTTCGTTTAACAAGCATTATATGAATTAGCTTATTACTTTTATTATCCATTTTTATAGGAAAATTGAAAAAATTCTCCGCCTTTTTTATCATGGCAACTTTACTTCAAAGCGGCTTCCTTTAACCTCTAGACACAACATTTGCTCGGGAATGCTTCACCAAGTTGGGTCGTTGTTTGGTTTTTTCGAATTTGTGTTCGAGTTATTCGTTAGGAATTATCTTAAAAATGTTTTAAGATAATTGAAATCGAGGGACTCCGCCCTCTTCGTAGTCTCGCATCCTTGCTCGACTAACTTCGAAGCACTTCGCTTTGTCCTCGGCACTTCGTGTGCTTCGGTCGCATTTGTGACGCTCCTACGGTCGCTACAAATGCTTTCCAAAGCTCGCGTTCGAGTCATCAAATAGTAATTTCAGAATTTTATTGTGTTTAAAGGAAGTTTTGCGGGCAGAGGGACTCGCCCTCTCCGTAGTCTCGCATCCTTGCTCGACTAACTTCGAGGCACTTCGCTTTGTCCTCGGCACTTCGTGTGCTTCGGTCGCATTTGTGACGCTCCTACGGTCGCTACAAATGCTTTCCAAAGCTCGCGTTCGAGTCATCAAATAGTAATTTCAGAATTTTATTGTGTTTAAGGGAAGTTTTGCGGGCAGAGGGACTCGAACCCTCACTGGAAGCTTGGAAGGCTACAGTGCTAGCCATTACACCATGCCCGCGATTCGTGCAAAAATCATTTTTTTGTGGTTAGGGTACTTGTCAATCTAAAAGAAGAATTTTTACTATCCACTGAGATGAAAGAGTATGAAAGCCTTTTTACCGAGCAGATTCGTAACGAGTTAAAGTATTTTACGGAATATAGAATCGCTTACCAGGAAATTTGGACCCTTAGGAATGTTCTTAATGTGCTTCAATGGGACTCGGAAATTATTTTGCCTGAAGGGGGAAGAGTGGAACGAGGTTTCCAGATCGGACTTCTTTCCGGGTTGATCCATTCGAAATATGCCGGTGAAAGTTTTTACAAACTTGCGGAAAGGGCGAGAGAAGAAAACGAACAAAAAAATCTTCCAGGTCGAGAGGAACGAAAAATCGAGTTTGAAAGATTATTTCAAGACTTGGATCGTTCTCGTCGTCTTTCCCAAGAACTTGTCGAAGAATTTTCTGTTACTACAAGTAAAGCGCATTCGATTTGGGCTAAAGCGAAAAGGGAAAATCGATTTGTGGATTTTGCACAAATTCTTTCTAAGATTGTTGAATTAAGTAAAAAACAAACCGAATGTTACGGCTATCAAACGGAGGCATACGACGCGTTACTTGAAAATTATGAGCCCGGTCAAACCGCAAAAGATTTAGATAAATTATTTTTCAATTTAAAGAATAGTTTAAAACCTTTAATTGCAAAAGGAAAAAAAGTCGCGAATCCGTTTTTAAAAGAAATTCCAATCCTTCTTCAAAAGAAATTAGGGGAAGCTCTTCCCGGTATTTTAGGGTTGTCTTCTCGTGTTTCACGTTTGGATGCAAGTGAGCATCCTTTTTCTGCTTCTCTTGGAAGTAAGGATAAAAGAATCACTACGCGTTATGATCTAAAAGATCCGCTTTCTTCTATATTCAGTATTTTGCATGAAACGGGACATTCTCTTTACGAAGTTGGAATATCCGAAATTGTCGGCGGCCCTTCCCCTTTACACGATTCCGTCTCTTTGGGCATTCACGAATCGCAGAGTAGACTTTGGGAAAATCAAGTGGGAAGATCTATGGAGTTTTGGGAGATGTATTATCCGATTTTACTTAACGTTTTAAACATTAAAGAATCTGAATTGTCTTTTTCCAAACTTTTTTCTTATATCAATCAGTCTTCTGCTTCCTTAATTCGGGTGGAGGCTGATCAAATTACGTATAATCTTCACATTATTCTCCGATTTGAGATCGAGAGAGAATTAATCAACGGTAAAATACAAGTTCCGGAACTTCCGGAAGTCTGGAATTCTAAAATGAAAGAACTGTTTGGAATTACGGTATCTTCCGATAAAGAAGGAATTTTGCAAGATGTTCATTGGAGTGCAGGGGCTTTTGGTTACTTTCCGACTTATACGCTGGGTAATATTTACTCGGCTCAACTCTTTCAGGCTTTTTCGAAAGAAAATTCGAATTTTCGATTGGAAGTGAAAGAGAAAGAGGATTTTTCTTCTCTCCTGAATTGGCTTAAAAGAAATATTCACTGGAAGGGAAAATTTTATTCCGCTAAAGATTTAATTCGTTCCGCTACGGGCTCCGATCCGGATTCTTTTTATCTGGTACAATATCTTGAGAAAAAACTTGTTGAACAGGAATCGATCCATCATGGATGAAAAAGAAGAGCTTACAGTCAAATCTTTTGGGGAATTTTCTTACTTTGATAATTTAGCTCTTTATTATCTTTGTAATGAAACTCCGCCCCAAACTCTCGCGTTAGCCTTTCTTATCGGCGATAACAAGGTTTGTGGTTCCATGCTTGGGGTTCTCGAAGGAAAAAGAAGGGAATATGTGCATCAACTTATGGCCGAACAAAAAGATACGGAAATCGCCAAAAAAGAATCCGCTGTCCAAGGTCTTTTGATTATTGCGGAGGGTTTGATTACGAGAAGATTAATCGAAAAAAAAGGTAAATTCTATTACGGAATTAAACGTTAGTTTTCTTCGATAGAACCGCGTAAAAACTAAGAAGTCCCCAAGCGATTAAAAATGCGATTCCTCCAATTGGAGTAATTGCTCCTAACGCTCTAATTCCTACGATTGCCAATGTGTATAAAGATCCTGAAAATACTAGAATTCCTATGAGAAATAGAATAGAAGAAAACCAGATAAGTCGACTGTTATTTATGTATCCCGTTATTGCTAAAATCAAAGGGGGAATGCTGTGAATTAGATGATATCGATTTCCTGTTTCATAAATTGCGAATAATTCGGGAGTTAAAATCGGTTTTAAAGCGTGAGCGCCAAATGCGCCTAAAGCGACTCCGAAAAATCCCGATAAGGATGAAAGTATAAGAATTGTTCTTTGTTTTCCTGTCATGTACTCAATGAACTCAATTCAAAATTCTTGAATAGCATAACTTTTAAATCGAATACATTTTTTCTGAATTAGCCAAAATAAATAAGCCGTTTGTTCTATGTCTAATTTGGAATCGAAAAGAGCTTTGATTTTATTTTTTTTCATTTCTTGCTTGAGCTCGTCGTAGAAACTCGTTTTTCCAAAAACGAAGGATACCGGAACTAAAGCTTCCCGTTCTCCTTGTCTTAAAGGAAGAATCAACGTTACTCCTCTTTGGCAACCTTGGCTTTGCCCTTCAAAACGAATAATCCTGTGTTTAGACCAGTCCCAATCATCCAATGAGCCGTGAAACATATCTTTATGCGGAAGAGAAGAGGTGGAATGTATAAATCCGTCGAATCCAAACAAACGCAATCGGGTAGAAGCATTTCCATAGTGAATTGAAGGATCTCTAAAATAAGTTCCCGTTATGGACACACGGTTTTCGGGCGATAGGATTGCATCTGTCGGGTAGGGCATTGGATTTCGTTTAACAAGAGTTCTACGATTTCCAATCGGTAACGCACATCCTAAGAATAAAATCCCACTTAAGTAAAATAAGAAAAAGATTTTGATTTGGGACTTCATCTTATTTTTTACTCTTTTTTCATCAGCCGTTGCGGAAGTTTAACGCCGATTCCCGTTACCCGCGTGCACTTATAAAAGTAGAGATTGAAAAATATTGATTTGACATAATAGTCAGTTTGCACGTCGAAAAGAAGATCTGCTTTGTCCTGAATTGCGTTTTGGACCGCGGCTTCATAACTTTCATCCCCTGTATAAACAAGCCAAAGCCAACCTTCGCCACAGGCCTGCCCGGAAAGTTTTCCGATAGGGTCCATTCCGCGAACATCAGTGTAACTTTGGGAATAAAACCAACCGGGCGTTTTAACGTTTGTGTAAAGGCAGTTCCCGATTGTAATCAGCGTAGTAAAAAAAATAAAATAAATTCTCATTGATAATAGCTTCATTTTGCATTCCTAAATCGTTTTGAAATTTTCAAAAAGTTTGAATTTAAGAAATCAAAAGTCAAGGTAAAAGAATCGATGACATATCTTCGAAGGGAAAAAATAAAATGCCGAAGGATTTCTTTCTGAATGAGTGGAATTTTTTCGAAAAAGAACGTATCTTCTTAAATCCAAGTACAAAACAAATAGTTTCATTGTATGGATTTAGAACCCTTTCCAAAATCTGCGGAAGCGATTCGTAGAGAGCGGTATTTTAGTTTCCTGTCTTATCGGGAAGATCAAGCTGGCAACTAAAACGTCTCGCTTCTATGGTTGCTCGACGGGTTCTTATATCAAATTCACGTTAGTTAAAATAAAAAACGAAAAATCCTTAACGAATGATATTTATAGAAAATTTTTAAGTTTAGGTATTCTTACAAATATTGTTTATAATTACACAATTCGATTTGTCGCCGATTATCATTTTTATCAATGAAATGAACGAGGTTTAGGAATATTATCGAGTTAACGATCCAGTTTTGTCTTGACTAAGAAAAGATTGTCATTATCCAAATGAGATATGCAAACTGACGATAAAAAATACGTCCGAGTTTGGAAGAAGTTAAGCGTCTCCCAGGTTTCTTCCCAATTGATGTTAATCGACGACTTGTATGGGACTTGCGGGAACTGCAAACATCTTGGTTTAAATTATACGAAAGATAAAAATTGTCCCGAATGTAAAACGAAGTTCCGTTATTTGGCAACCAACTCTAAATCTCAAACTGAAATCGCAAAAATTCTCAGTCGCCTTGAAAAGGAAAATCTTGATCTAATATTGATCGATCGGGATGATTTCAATCAGTCTAAGGCGAAAGATGCCATAAAGGATTTGTTTAAACCGACAGAATGAATTTTTGAAATCGACTTTTATTCTTTTTTAGAATCGAGAAAATTTTTCAGACCTTGAATCGTTCTTTCTAGGTCCCTAACTTGTTCTTTCAATACATTACCGTCTAGGTAGAGTTTTTTATCCGTGGAATGAAGTTCCTCGTAACCTTTTGCCATCAAATTGTGAAATGATTCTTGAATGTTCATCAGACCGTTTTCGAAATCCTTCGGACTCAGTTCCCGTCTTTTTTTGTAAAATCTTTTTAATGAGAAAAAAACAAAACGAAATAAAAGCACAGAATATGCAGGAATTAAAAGATAAATCGCGGTTAAAAATACAGGTCCGAGATTCCAAGTTTGAGAAATGGATTTATGGAAGAACACTCGGAGTGTTGAGACGACTAATACGCTTAAGGTATAATTCAGACGACTTGTGGTCGGTGAGATCGTGTTGAGTAAAAATACTAGAATCAAAGAAAAGATCAAGACCA
Organism: Leptospira borgpetersenii serovar Javanica; assembly: GCF_003046425.1. Classification (GTDB taxonomy): domain Bacteria; phylum Spirochaetota; class Leptospiria; order Leptospirales; family Leptospiraceae; genus Leptospira; species Leptospira borgpetersenii. The sequence goes on along the minus strand of NZ_QAJG01000010.1, from coordinate 21,788 downwards.
GGAATAAATCCAAAGGAACGATGGAAAAAAGAATCTTTAAAAAAGAAGTGATCGTTCCGATAGTGTCGAGAAATGATTGGATCGACTGAGATAGGCTGTTAAAACTCGCTTTCAAATCTAAAAAAAAATCGGTAATCTGACTCATGAAATGGCTCCTAAAAATTCCAGCTTGGAAGAAATTCCAAGCTTTCCTCATGAAACTGCAAGAACTTTCCTTTTTGCGAAAGCTTTATCTGGTTTACTCCGTTATCGGAATTTCTTTTCTTATCTTGCACGAAAGTCATCTTCCTATTTTTTTTATTTTGCTTTTGGTCACCGGAACTTATTTAATTACAACGATTTTTTTCTTTGTGATTTCTTTTGCGTTTGGAAAGCTTCTTAAGCAAGAGCCTATTAAAAAATATAAAATAGGTCCTAACTCTGCGACGGCTTACGATACAGTTCGAATTTTTTTAAATCCGATCGTAGAAGGAACCGTATTCATTTTTTGTATATTATCGCTTTTCTTTACGGATTTTTATTCCAATCGATCCGGTATTATCTTTATCACGGTTTATTGTGTCATAGGCTTTATTCTTCGCTTTTTAGAAAGTACAGTCTTTTATAGAATTTCTTTGCTTGGCCTCATGGTTCTGACGGCCGGACTTTTAAGCTTTAAAGCGCTTCAACAAGCCGAGATATTAACCTCCTATCTGCTTTTTAAACCGACTTGGGAACAAAAAGAACTTACAAATTGGAATTACGATTCGGAATCCAAGATTCTGAAAAATTTAGATATTCAAGTCCAACTTTCTTTACCAGAGGATTTTTACTTTCACAATCCTAAGAATCTAACTTTAAAGGATCAGACCGGAACTGGACAAATCGCGGGAATTATTTCTTCCAGTGAAACTGATCCGAATCGTTATCCATCGATTCGGATTTTTTATTTTCCGGAACCATTTTTAGAAATCGATAAGGTCAAATCCGAGTTCATAAAATTTTTGAATTTATCTGTCAATCAAGGAGAAGTGATCGAAGTTCACGAGCTTGGCGAGGAAAATTTTGAAAGGAAAATGGATGGAGTTTTTTGGACTTATTACGATAACCTAAGACCCAGGTACGCTAAAACCGGTTTTTTTATAGCCTCAGGGGATAAACTTCCGGATTCTTTTTTATTTCATATTTCGGAAAGTTTGGTTAAAGGAAGAGTTCACGAGGAATCCGTGGAGAAAATTCTGCAAAGTTTTAAAAGAGAATAATTAAGGTTTTCCGATTTTTAAAAAAATTGAAATTTTAATATATGATTCTTGTCGGTTGATTTTTTGTTATGACTGTTATTGTGTTTAAGAACTTATTTTTTTGGAGAAAGTAAAACAACAATTTTGAAATTCAATGCGGATGACTCAGTAATTCTACTTTCATTGATATTATGTTATACGACCGAGATTTCAAATGGATAATCGTAGTTTGAGGCGATTATCAAGTGTCTAAAAATTATGGGGAATCAATCGTCTGCTCAATTTCATCAATTTTTTATAGAAATAAAAAAACACAAAAAGGTTTGGACTTTGCAGGATGAAAGTGGTTTTCCTAGTCCTATAACAGTTTCCGGAAAAAGAGCTATGCCTTTTTGGTCATCCCTAAATCGGGTGCAAACGGTTATCGATCATGTGGATGCATATTCTTTATTTAAAACTTATGAAATTTCCTTTCAGAATTTTATGGACCGTTGGCTTCCGGGTTTGAAAAACGACAATTTATTGGTGGGTATAATTGGACCGGATCCGAAGCGACCGGGTATGATCATAACGTTACCCACAAATACTTGGATCTGAAGATAAATCTGTCGGAATTACTACAAATCCTCTGTGAAACTTACACCCCACCCTGATTTTGGGTGGAGGGGAGAGGCGGTTGGGAAGACTCGGGAGGTTTTCTTTACCACAAAATCATACTTCTTGCAAGTAAAAAGCCTCATTCTTGTCGGAACACTTGAAAAAATGTGCGTTTTTGATCCTTATGATCCCAAAAGCCTTCTTAATTTGTGGGTAACGTTATGGGTATGATCTTGAGCTAGAAAAAGTATTAGAATATTTGAATGATTTAATTTTTAATATTTTTTGCTTATTCGTTTTTGTTTAGAAAACCATATAAAATGAATGTTTAACTGATGTAGAAACGGAGGTTTATATATAGGTTTAGTTTTATAGAGAATTCTTTTAGGCAAAGTTTTACTGAAACATGATATTCCTACAAACTATGTCGCACTGTGTAATTTACGTCTTTTGGGAATTCCTTTCTTGTTCTCGCTTTTATACGAGTTTCTACATTAGAGTTGTTGAAAAATTCCATGATTCGGATTAACAGAACCGCTTCAAGCATCCATTTCAACGAAGCAGAAACGGACAGAATTAATTTTTCAACAACTCTATTATCATAGCAGTTACTTTCTACTCATACTCTGAATAATTCATTAGGTGTAATAAATTTTAAAATCCGTCAGTCCCGGTCTTGAGCCCTATCCCTATTATACCGCCATAATACGAAGGGGGTGAAAAAAATATCGATTGCGATCGTAACCGGATACATCAAATAACTTGCTCCATAGACGACTACTTTCCCCAAGTCGAACGTTTTAGACTGGGGATTGAATTCTATTTGTAGGATTTGTGAAGTAGTCTGCGACGAGGTTTGGTCGGATAACCAAACCGCAATATTTTTACGGTAATCGTTATAGAAATAATACCCTATCGCATATACATTTTTAGAACTAATCATAAAATAAGTCGGAGAGGTTTTTGGAATTTCCGATAAAGTAAGCGAGCTTGTATTTGGTTGTTTCGAACAGTCGATTTCAGTTTGTGTGCAAGTATATCGCAAAAAAAAAGTCGTTGTCAATTTCTCCTTTAGAACAATCCAATGCAACAATTCTATTTTTCGAATCCGAAATACAAAGTTTACGATCAAAATAACTACTTTGTTTTAGGTCTACGGTCCAGGCTTCCCGAACATCGGAAATTTTTTTTCGAATTGGCTGTCCACGGTAGATAAAGAGCCCTCCGCTATCCTTATTCTTCCAATTTAAATGAATCGCCGTTCCAAGCTCATAAAGAAATAATTTTTTTTTCTGTATTTTCAATTCGAGCGTTGAGATTGGAATCTCCGGCCTTGAACTCACATTCTTGATTCAGTTTGCGATTTTGAACTTCATAGGAATATTCGTTACTTTGATTCCCATTTATTTCGGAAAGAGTCAAGCAATAATGACGGAACTTCTTTTCTTGTCTGATTAAATACGATAGTTTTAATATAGGACGGTTATTTTTTTGTAGAATTCTCATTCCATCGTAAAGAGGGCTTTCAAATTTATAAGGTGAGCTAATCTCCTTTTGATACTCCCTCAGATAGGTAGTAAGACAATTTATAAAAAACAGGGGAATAAGAAAAATACAAAAACGTTTATAAATATCTGTCATCAATTGATATAGTAACGTTTTATTAGGTACTTTTTCAAGTAGCATCTTCTTCAAATTGAACAGAACTCACAAATCCTAATGACAAATGAGATCTCTTTTCCTAGAACTAAAGAAGGATTGATTTTTTGTTGTCTACAAAAATTGTCTGTTGCAACAAAAAATCGACGTCAGTATTTATTTTATAAGGATTAGTAGTCGTATAAAAGCGTAGGAACTCCTACATTTGATTGAAGATTCAGAAATAATTCTTTCTAAGGTTTTGAGAAAGATTCTTTATAGTTCTGAGTAGTGATAGGAGTTTTTTAGATTGCAGAGTATTTTAAATTTTGCGTTTAATTGCGACTTCTTATTAAAATTGCTCGTCGATTTATCGTGTAATAATTTTAAAATACTCAAAAACTTTTAATCAAAAAATTTTTGACCAATTGCAGAAAGTGGATCAACCATCGTTCCTTGAACTCGTAGACCTAAATGAAGATGAGGGCCTGTGGACATTCCTGTGGAGCCCACTTTACCGATTTGACTTCCTTTTTTTACTTTGTCGCCTACTTTTACGTTTAATTCGGATTGATGCATATATAAAGAATAAACTTCTAAGCCGTGGTCGATTACAGTAAGATTTCCTTCGTAATACATCGGTCTGGACAAAATTACTGTTCCATCGTTGATCGCGTAAATTGGGGTTCCCACTGCACCTTTAAAGTCAACTCCGCCATGAGGTTTTCCTTTGGTTTTGTTATAAATACGTCTTTTATAAAATGGACTCGTAAAGTGAACTTCCTGAACTGGGTAAATGAAATCGGATACAATTTGTAAGTCGGTTTTTGACTGAAATGCTTCAGCCTTTGCTTGAGAGCAAGCGGCGATGAAATTCAAAGTTTCCTGAGAAAGTTCCTGTGAGGTATATTTTTTATCGATCATTAGAGAAGAAATTTTTGTTTCAGAAAAGTTCGTTTTATGGATGGGAATTTCATATTCTTTATAGTCGTTTTTTCTAAAAAGATTTTTATTATGAATTTCTAATATGCCACTTTTTTTATTAAATTCTGGAGAAACCGGAATCCATGCATATAGAATGAAATCACTCATTGTGTGAGGAATTTCTTTTTTTTCCCAAATAATTTTGATTCTATCCAATTTGGAAAGGACCGTTTTTTTAGGGATAAGCTTGAGAAATAGCAGTTCGCCTTGCGCGAACTTTCTGGTTTGAATGGAAAAGAAAAAGAGAGTTTCTTTCTTTTTGATGATTTCGAATTCGTAATTTTCTTTTTTTCGATTTTTTTTTGATTTTTCTTTCTTGGAGCTGTAATGGGCGGTGTCTATAAGGTTTACTTCTTTTGTTTTGGTTCCGGGCTTATCTTTGGGGGAGATCGTTCCAGTATTTAAAAACTGAGTTAGAAAAATAATATAAAAAATTCTAAAATATTTTTGCATCGTATCCTACTATAATTTTAGAAATGTTCAATAAGTACAATCTAAAAACGATTTGGAAATAAATTATGAACCTGCTTTTTAGCTTTCATATGGCTTATATTAAGCAACTTACTCTAAATGTTAAAATATAAAACTCCATAAAAATTTAATAACGAAAAAGATGCGTTTAAGGGTTTATGCTACTCAAGAGACGTAATTTGTGGGGGTGCAGTGTTTCAAATTATCAAAGTCAAAATGAATGTGCAACTGTAATATTCTACTCAGATCTTGAAGCATGGATTCTCTTATTTTGTTTTTATGAAAAAAATGAATGTATAAAAGAAAACTGCCGAACTCACGTTGGGCTTAAAGGCGGGCTTTGAGTGAAAAACGAATATTCGGTTCGGAAAAATTTTTTTATGATAACGTGAGTGACGTAACGAATGCAATTATGCTGCGATCTTTAGAGAGCAGAACTTTAGTTTCAGCTCGCGAACGATTCGCCCAAACTTTCTTACAGCACGTCCCAAAACCCGAGTTTACTTTGTCAGAAAGATCAAGCTGCAAGATTCTGTCCTAGTTTTGGGACAGAACCTTATATCGAATTCAATTTAAACAATGATAAATCTGGTTCGAAAATCCGTAAAGAGACGTAATTTGTCGAAACTACCATTTTATTATGAATCGCTTAGGGAGCGTAGTCGTAGTTTTTACAAAGATTTTGAGACAAGTTTTGAATTTGCTGCAAGATTTTAAGTTTTGGGATCGAAAACATAATTTAATCTTTTTTATATCTAAAAGCCATTTCTCTATTTTCTTTGAAAAGTATCTAAGCAAATTTTCGATTTTACCGATCTTTGAAAGCGGGAAACGGATAAAACGATGAAACAAGAGGAATGGCTGGGGCAACTTACGAAACTGTTTCAGGATGAGATAGGTCTTTATACGGATGTTTTGGAATTAGAAACTCAAAAATCGATTGCAGTCGTTCAAGCCGACGGAAAGTCTCTCGAAGCGATTACTAAAAAAACATATGAATTGCTTGTGATGGCCGCCGAAATCGAAAGAGTTAGAATGAAATCGATCGAGGACGTATATCGTTCCAAAAACTTTGCTTTTCCGGAAACCGGAACGATTACGTTATCCGATTTTTTAAACCGACTCGACAGAGATTCCAATTTTAAATTAAAAGAATATGGCTCCTCACTAAAATCTGTACTACATCGTTTAAAAGAAAAAATTAAATCCAATGAAAAATTAATTCTGACTCGTCAAGAAATTCTTTCCAGAACGATCGACGCAATGAAAGAAAAAGCGATGGAATCCGGTATAAACACATACGGTTCGGGGAAAGATCCTGAACGAAAACAAACTAAAAGACAAGCTTTGATGCTTAACGCATCGGCCTAAATTGATCGGAATTTTCGTAATAGGAGGAAACCATGGGTTCCACATTTTCAGGACTTGAAATCGGAAAACGGGGTTTAACCGCACACCAGCAAGCGCTTCAAACGACGGGTCATAATATTTCCAATGCGGATAACAAACATTATGCGAGACAAAGAGTTACGATGACCGCTATGGATCCATTGTATGATCCTTCTTTAAATCGTGCCAATCTTCCCGGACAAATCGGGCAGGGAGTTGAAATCGCTTCGATCGAAAGAATTCGAGATAACTTTATCGATGATAGAATCATAGAAACTTCAGGGAATAAGGATTATTGGGCGGCACGTAACGAATATCTATATCAATTAGAGACCGTTTTTAATGAACCCAACGGAACCACCCTCAGAACTTTGATGGATAAGTTTTGGTCTTCTTGGGAAGATTTGGCGAATTATCCCGAAGATAACGCACATCGTTCCGTCGTTCTTGAAAAAGCGAACGGACTAGGAAGTAGAACCGAAGACGTGTATCGTAAGCTTGCGCAACTACGTGATCAGGCAAATCGTGAGATTGAAACCAAAGCCTATCACATGAATACGATCGCCGAGAATATTCGTACTTTAAATGAGAGAATTGGTAAGTCGGAAGCCTTGGGTGATAAACCGAACGACCTCTACGACAAACGAGACGCTCTTTTGCAGGAACTTTCTTCCTTAGTTGATGTCACGATTGGTCGTTCCGACGAGGATGAACTGATGGTTTTTATCGGCCAGCAAATTCTCGTTCAAGGTAATAAGGCGAACAAGATCGATATTATAGGAAATCCTTCCAAAGACGGGCTTTTGGATCTATATTGGTCGGCGACAGGAGATCCGGTTCTTTTGAGAAAAGGAAGATTGCAAGGTCTCATCGAGGTTCGTGATAAGATCATTCGCGAGAAGATTGATCAAGTGGATTCTCTTTCCATCAACGTAATGGACGCTGTGAACGAAATCCATAAAGACGGATTCGGGATCAATGGAAATACAAATCAAGCTTTCTTTAATATTCGCTCCTTATCCATCAACACATTCGGGGAATACGATTCCAATGGAGACGGGCAAAACGATATCACTGCGATTTTTAGAGTCACCGGTAGAAATACAATCGATCCTGACAGGCCGATCGGAATCAACGGAGCGATTACTTTCAATCAATCGGATGTTAAAGAAGCTTCTGTGTTGATTCCTTATTCTTCCAACGATACATTAAACGGAATCATTAAAAAGATCAACGCTTCCCGTTCCGGTGTTGTGGCTTATATGAATCACGATAACCAGTTGGCTTTGAAGGCGACGGTTGCCGATGATCATCCCAATAAGAATTTTATACTCAGACATTTGGAGGATTCGGGAGACCTTCTTGTGGGAATGACCGGTATCTTAATGGCGTCCGGCCCTTCCGGCGCTTACGATTATAAACGTCTTGGCGAAATCAACAAGCTGCAAGCGCGTTCCGAAGATATCACGCTAACTCCTCACTTTCATCCTTCTTCCCATTTTAGGGTGGCGGATTCAATAGCGAATAACGTTGCAAACATCGCCGCCGCTCGAGGTAAGGACGTGGGTGGAACCGGAGATTATAATTCGCCCGGTGGCCATAAAGACGGAAGAAACGCTTTGATGGTCGCATCCGCTTTGAGAAATAATCCGGTTATGGTTGATTATTCTAAAACGACCGATGATTTCTACAATACTCTCATCTCGAAACTGGGAACGGAAGCGAGAGAGGCAAAACAAGAATTCGGAATTCAAAACGATCTCATGACTGAACTTGAAAACATGAGACAGTCGGTCATGGGAGTCAACTTGGACGAAGAAATGGCCAATATGGTTCAGTTCCAGCATTCTTACAATGCATCCGCAAAGATGATTAACACTATGAATGAAATTTTGGATACGATCATCAATCGATTGGGCGTTTAATCTCGCGATAATATAAGCGGATAAGGAGAAAAGTTTATGATGCGCATTACGAACATGATGCAGAACAACAGTCTGATTCATAATTTAAACAGACATCAGCTCAACATGGATGAGACGCAAAATCAGCTTTCCACAGGACAAAGAATTCGTCTTCCTTCTGATGAACCTGGTCGTGCTACAAATCAGATGTTTTTTCGTTCTCGTTTGAATGAACTCGATACGTTCCAAAGAAACATCGACGACGGAAATTCCCGTCTTCAACAGATCGACGGAGAATTGGATCGGATCGGCTCTTTGTTTCAAAGAGCGCGAGTTCTGGCCGTTCAAGCGTCCAACGGTATTTATCAAGGCGATAAGGGTTTCGAACTCGAAGTTGCGATTGGAAAAGAGATCGACGAAATTCTAAGAGCGTTAGTCGACATTGCAAACACAAGAGATGCGACCGGGCGTCCCTTATTCGGCGGTCATGTGATTGAAAGACCTCCGTTCGAACCGATAGAATCCAAGATTAAAGGTCTTCAAGGAATCGAATTAAAAAACCAATATATCGGTGTCGAGTATCGAGGTGATATTGGAGAACAACTGAGAGAGATTGAAAAGGGAGAATACATTCCCGTAACCGTACCAGGGAACAAAGTTTTCTGGGGAACGAACATGAGTATCACGAGTAAAGTGGATAATTCCGGTTACGTGACTTCTTCGGATCAAAAATTTAAAATCGACGGAGTTGAAATTCACGTTTCGGCTGGAGATACAATTGATGATATTATCGACAAGATTAACAATTCTCCTTTGGAAGTGAAAGCAAACAAACTTGCTCAGGATAACATCAGTTTGAGTTCAACGGCTCCACATCAAATTTGGATGGAGGACATAGAAGGAGGAACGATATTAAGGGATATCGGTCTTGTGGATTCCGCTACTTCTGAGCCTCCGAATAATTATTCAAAATCCGCCACTGTAACCGGCCTTTCCGTGTTCGATGTGATGATTCAATTCAGAAACGACCTTATTCAAAAGGATCAAGAAAGAATTTCTGGACGTGATCTTCAGGATTTGGATTTAGCGATGGAAAATATTCTTCGTTATCGTGCGGTCGTAGGCGCTAGAATGAACCGAATGGAAGAACACGCTCAAAGAGTTGACTTTGATAAATCTTATATGACGGAACTTCTTTCCAAAAACGAAGGGATTGATTTTCCGGAGACCATTATGAATATGAAGTGGTTGGAAACCGTACATCAGTATGCTCTTAACGTCGGATCAAAAATTATTAAACCGACATTGATGGATTTTCTGAGGTAATCAAAAATGAGTTGGGCCTTACAGCGCGTCCCAAAACCCGCGGAGCGACCCTTAGGGAGCGAACGTGGCTTGAGTTTTTTCGTTTTGTCAGAAAGATCAAGTTGCAAGGTTCTGTCTCAGGTTCTTATAACTTTGATTCTATTTTTAAAGTTAGTTCGGTTTTGATGATCCGCCGTAAAATATTCAGAAGGGAAATTCGAAGGTAAAAATTTAGAATGGAAATCGAGATTCAAACAAAACCGTTTGGAAAAATGCAAATATCCGAAAAACAAATCCTTTCCTTTCCGGAAGGTTTGCTCGGATTTGAAGATTATAAAAAATTTGCACTCATAGAAGAGGAGGAAGAATCCGTTTTTAAATGGCTTCAATCTGTAGAAGAAGTGGATCTTGCATTCGTGGTCATTCCGCCTTCCCTTTTTAAAAAGGAATATAAACCTTTGATCCCGGAACAGGAATTACAAGGGATAGGAATTACTGATCTCGAAGATGGCTTGATGTTGGTGATCGTAACGGTTCCGGGGGAAGATCCGGCTTTGATGACCGCGAATATGCAAGGTCCGATTTTAATTAATAAAGAAACTCTTTTAGGAAAACAATTTATTTCAAGAAATGAATCTCATTCTGTTCGGGAAAAAATTCTTGCATCAGCTGCAGTGGAGATGGATTAAGTGCTGGTCTTAGCAAGACGAACCAACGAATCGATTATGATCGGTGATGACATAGAGATTGTCATTGTAGATATAAAAGGTGATCAAGTGAAAATTGGAGTTAAAGCTCCAAGAAACGTTTCGGTACATAGAGCTGAAGTTTACAAAGACATTCAGGAGGAAAATAGAAAGGCGGCGGAAACAAAAATTAAACCGGAAGATCTTGGTAAGATCGGAGACATTTTAAAAAAGAAGGATTCCGGGAAAAAAGGCTGACGGTACTTTAAGAGTTTATAAACGATTAATAGACTTACAGGAACGAAGTGTAAGGTCTTATCTTGGCTATTACACTTAGAGCCGGTCTCAAAACCTTAGGAATGTAGGAACTATTACAATTTTAAACGACGGGAGAAAACCGCCAATGCGACGGTTTCTGTGGGAACTCCCACGTTTTTTAAAAATTTGCCGGATCGTTTAGAGATATTTTTCTTTAGGTTTTGATACCGGCTCTTATTTCAATTTGTGGTCATTGCCATTTTGATTTCTGTATTCATCATGATTTGTCGTCACAATAGTTCGCTTAATTTTTATGGTTCTTTGCAACGTTAAGACCGTGCGTTTTATCCCATATCGTGTTTGATAAGAATAAGATTGTTTTATCTTTATTCGTCAAAATTAGAACTTGTCCCAAAACACTAGAAAAAATCAGCGCAATCATTTCATAAGTTCGTAATAGAGCGTGTGAATTTCCGCAGATCGGTGATTTATGGATTTTCTAACGGATTTTATCGTTGGAGCATTCTCGTAGAAGTTCCTACACCCGAGGTTTTGGGACAAGTTCTAATTTTAATCTTATGTCTTTTCTTTTTTTCGGAATAGAATCTTTTTGTAAATCTTATCCGTTGTCCTTTCTGTTCCTTCTATGATTATATACTTCAGTTTCTTTAACTTTCTTTTGAGATCAAAAATTTCATTTGTGGGAAGAATGTTGATTGAATTAAGTGAAAGAAATAAAGTATTCGCAGAAGCTTCACCAACTTACAAGCAATACCCATTCCAAAAAACCGCTCCCAATATGTTGTAAGTCGGATAAGTTTTTATTTCTTCTTTCAAAGATAAATACGCAATACTAAATGGAACACAGAATAGTTGGAATAGAGTTTGGCGGAAGTAGCTTGTGGGAACTACTACAATCGATATTTGTATCGATTTATACCGTAGTTAGTTTATAAAAGAAGGATTGAATAGCTTGAATTTAAAATGGCTGCTTTCATTTTTTGAGAAATTCACAAAAGTTTAAGAATTCCACTCATAAATTATGTTAATTCCTGCAGATTAAGTCCCATTTTTGAAAATGGTTGTAGGTGAAAAGGGAGCGTTCGTTGAGTTTGTTATGAGTCAAGTCATGGTTCTGTTTTTTATTATTCTTTCGTTTTCCTGTTTTGCAGGGATCCGTAAAGAACTGAATTATTTCTCTGATTCGATTGCATTCTATTCTTTTGAGAACAGTCCTGAACTTCCTTCATGGTTGGATCGTAGTGCTACCTATCTTCAAAATGAAGAGAAAAATAATTTTAGAAGTCTGATCGCAAGTGCTTTATATCAAATGGGAAACAAAAATGATTCTCTGATCAACGATTCTGCATTTAGAATTTTTTCAAAGGAATTGAGTAAGGAAATCGCTGAGCGTTCTTATGAAAAGTTTGAACATTCTCCATATCATACATACCAACTTTGGATATTAAAAAAAGAGGACACAATCAATCCGGGGCGGAGAATTCGAAGGACGGTGTTTTTGCTTTATCCGAAAGTCGATTCGATTCATTTCGTCTTTTTTGAATTGAATCAATTCATAGATTTTCAAATACCTTATACGTTTCAAGATTGGTCTAATTACTCTCTGTCCGAATCGAATATTCGACCTTCCCTGGAAGTTTATATTCCAGATTCTGCAATCGGAGCTTTATCTTATTATAAGGATTTTCAAGGAAAATCCGAAAAATTTCACGTCGTTTTTCAAATTCATCCTTCTATATTAGAAAAGGCTACGGTAGAAAAATCGCAAAAAGAAAAGGACTCGAAAAATATCGAGAAAAGACTCATAGAACTGAAAAACTTGTTCGATAAGAAATTAATTTCCGAAGAGGAATTTAAAAAGAAACGGGAAGAAATTCTAAAATCACTTTAAAATTTTTGAATTTGGAAAAAGTTTCAAAAAATCGGAGCGGCTTTGTAAAAAGCCACTCCGCAGAGAATAGTGAAGAGAATTGGATTTTCCCACCTTGAATTCTTGCGAAGTTTAAGATGGAAAAGCTTCCTATAATGGACATATCTGTCGAACTGGATCTAAAATACAGAGAAAAATAAATTATATTGTTATATTTTTGTTAGTTTTTATAAGATCTGAATTGAAATAATTTATTGACTAATTTGAGTACGATGAAATGTCTTCCTATAGAATGAGACGATTGTATTTTATAAAGAAGACAGATTTTGATCTGATAATTTTCCTTCTTTTTCTTGGCGGTCTGCTTCAAAAGCGACCTCCAGTTGATGCATTGAGTTCTTTGAAAATTTAATAAATTCTTTTTCGTCGTTTCGAATTTGAAACTGCCCTTTCAGGGTTAATTCGTCGTGGGCTCTAAATTTTTTAATTTTCTTTTCCACCTCCGAGTCCATAAAACCTAATTTTCTCAGAGTTTCTCCCGCTAATTCAAGTGCGGAAGCGAAGGTATCTCTGCGAATGATTTGAATTCCGAGTTCCATCAATTTAAAAACGTGTTCTCGATTTCGCGCTCTTGCGATAATCGTTAAATTCGGGAAATGTTTTTTTATTAACTCGGCGACTTTTATGGAGATATCTATATCCTGAACTGCTAATATAAATAGGTCGGCTTGTTCGGCGCCCGCTGATCTTAAAAGACTCAACTTACTTGCGTCTCCGTAATAGATCTTATAACCGAATTTTCTTGCAACGTTGACCTGATCCGGATTGTGTTCTAATGCGGTAAAACCGATTCTGTGAACGAAAAGCATCCTTGCAATAATTTGTCCAAATCGTCCGAATCCCGCTATGATGACTCGATTCTGTTCTTCGATCGTATCTTCTTTGAAATTTTGGTCTTTTTTGAAAATCAATTCCGCAATTTTATCTTTGAAAATTCCAAGGATCGGAGTTAAGCCCATGGAGAGAGTGACGATCGCAATGACTAAGTCGGCTCTTTCTTTTGGAAGAATGGACAAGGAAACGCCCACTCCTAAGATTACGAATGCGAATTCTCCGCCTTGGGCGATTGTCACAGAGAGATTTAAGGAAGTTTCGTTGGAATGGTTAGAGATTTTTCCTATGAAAAAAAGCACTGTCGCTTTAACGAGGATTAAAATGAGCGCAGAGAAAAGTACAAGAATCGGATCTTTTAAAACTTCACTAAGATTAATCGACATTCCCACGGCTAAAAAGAATAACCCGAGAAAAAGGCCTTTGAATGGTTCCAAATTTGATTCCAATTCGTGCCTGTATTCTGAGTCTGCAAGGATCACACCGCCTAAAAAAGATCCAAGTGCCATCGATAGTCCTACCTGGTCCATAAGTAATGAAGCTCCGATTACGATCAGTAAGGATAATGCTGTGAAAATTTCATGATTCCCACTGGAGGCTACGAGTTTGAACAAAGGTCTCGCTAAAAATCTTCCTGCTAAAATAACCGTGAGAATTGTTCCGGTTGCAACTGCAACTTGTTTTATACTTCCTTGTGATCCTGGATCGGCGACTGATTCCGTTAAAAAAGGAAGTATCGCCATAATCGGAATTACGGCAAGATCTTGAAACAGGAGAATTGCGAAAACGCTTCTTCCGTGCATAGTTTTGAGTTCGTTTTTCTCTCCCAATAACTGAAGGGCAAAAGCAGTAGAAGATAATGAAATACTAATACTGATCACGATTACTTGGGATTTTTCCATGCCTAAAAAAGAAAGGATCGTGAAGAAGAAAAAAAATGTAAGAATTACCTGAAGCCCGCCTAAACCGAAAATGGGTTTTTTCAAAATCCAAAGTCTTTGGGGTTTTAACTCCAAACCTATCAAAAATAAAAGTAAAATAACCCCAAATTCGGAAATATGAAGAATACTATCCACATTAGTTATCAGACCGATTCCCCAAGGGCCGATAATAATTCCACCGATAAGATAACCTACGACGGAACCTAATCCGATTTTTTTGAAGAATGGAACCGAAATGACTGCTGCTGAAAGAAATACGATGAGAGTCACAAGTAAGTTATCTTGCATTCTTTATCCTCGAATACTTAAATCCGAACTTTTTCTCTTGAGATCTGGAAACAATTTCATGAAAGAAATTATGAAAGAGTGAGCGTCTCCCGGCCATCGTGAAGAAACGTAATTTCCGTCCGTAACTGCATGACCTCTTTTCAGTTTTTTATGATTGTCTCTGAAAATCGGTTTTGGGCCGAAGTGAAAATCTTTTGGATCCCTTAAGGCCAATTTTACTTCTTCTTCTACGGTTTGGGGATAAGTTCGATAGTAATTTCCCAACCACAGTCTTGTAAGATTCCAGGCCGCCATCTCTTGCGATTTCAAGAGTGCCGTCGTTTTTTTTCCATAAAGGATGGATCGATCCGTTCCAGGTATTTTACTTCGAGCTGCTAAAACGACCCCATGACAAATCGCCCCTAAAGGTTTCCCGGTTGCAAAAAATGAACCTACAAATTCTTGTAGCTCCTTTGATTCTAAGTATTCTTTCATTCCGGGGGCGTGTCCGCCGGGAAGAATTAGCCCTTCAAAGTCTTCTGGTTTTAAGTCCTTATAAGAAAGTGGGTTTTGAAAATGAGAGTCGGAAATCATTTCATTGTAGGCCGTTCTCGCTTTTTTATGAGCAATTAAAAGGGGCTTCCAAATTCCGAGGCCTTTGCCGGTGAGCATTCTAAAATCCGCCGATCCTGGTTTGCCGTTAGGGGTTGCAAAGAATACTTCATAGCCGTTTTCTTTTAGAATTTTCCAGGGAATGGAGCTTTCAGATGGATCAAAATCAGCGGATGGTAAGGGAATGAGAATTTTGTACTTAGGGGTCATAGGATGATTTTAACTTTTCTCTAAAAAAATCAACACCTTAAGGATTTTCATTTCTAATTCACAATTTGTTCAAAAATTATAGAATCAATTTTAACTCAATTCTACGCCTTACTTTTGAGTTCGACATTTTTTTGATTGTATTATGATTATTTGATAAGATCGGATTTTAAATTTTTTGTAGAATAGGATTAAGCTTCTATAATGAAATGAGCCTCAAAAATTTTTCCTGACTAAAAAAATTGTATCTTTTAAAATTAAATTGTGCACAATCTAAATAGAGGTTAAAATGACCCAAACATTATACGATTTAACGGCTACTTTGAATAGTGGTAAAGAGCAGAGATTGGAAGATTATAGGGGAAAAGTTCTCTTGATCGTAAACACTGCGAGTGAATGTGCTTTTACTCCTCAATATGCGGGCCTGCAAAATTTATACGGTAAATACAAAACGGAAGGGTTAGAAATTCTCGGATTTCCTTGCGATCAGTTTAAACATCAGGAACCGGGTTCGGATGAGACGATTAAGAATTTTTGCCAAAAAAACTATGGAGTTGAATTTCCGATTTTTAAAAAAATCGATGTGAATGGAGATAGCGCCCATCCGGTGTTTCGGTTTTTGAGAAAGAAAGCTTCCGGATTTTTCGGAAACTCGATCAAATGGAATTTTACGAAGTTCTTAGTAGATAAACAAGGAAATGTAATTAAACGTTATTCTCCCATTACCACGCCGGAAAAGATCGAAAAAGTTATCCAAGACCTTTTAAAAAAATAAAAACCGAATTCATATCATAAAATGAAACAGGTTTTTTATGAGTACAAAAGATCTTTTTTTAGAAAATCAGATTTGTTTCCCTCTTTATGCTTGTTCTAGGGCGCTAACCTCGCTCTATCGTCCTATATTAGACCAATTGGGTCTAACGTATCCTCAGTATCTCGTTCTCTTGGTATTATGGAAAGGAGATGGATGTAGTGTAAAAGAAATTGGGAGAAAACTGTATTTGGATTCCGGAACTTTGACCCCTTTACTGAAACGTCTGGAGGATTCAGAACTCGTTGTTAGAAAGCGTTCCGAAAAAGACGAACGTTCGGTGCGAATTTTTCTTTCTTTGAAAGGAAAAAAATTAAAAGAAAGAGCGGTTGGTATTCCGAGCAAACTTCTTGAAATTTTAGAAGTTGATAAAAAAAGTCTCATCGATTTAAAGAATAGTTTGGATCGATTGTGGCTTATCCTTTCCGAAAAGACCGAATGAATCTTTTATTCAGAATGTTTTCTGAATTTATTGAATCATAAAATGGAGTTTTTAATTCGGAAAATTTTAAAAACGTTTCAGTATTATTGATCTCTATAAAATAGAGTACCGTTAATTTGAGCACAAATCCAACATTTAGACACGGAATTCTAGACACTCTATTATGTAGAGATGAGTAGTTGAAATTTTACTTTTTTATCAAACATTCAGATTGGTTCGACGATTTTGTTTTATGAACGGGTTTAAATTGTGTTGTTTAGAACACTTTGGATTCCTTCTTCGAAATCCATTTTGAATTGAAAATCTAATTCTTTTTGAATAAGGTCCGAAATTACGACCGAAGATTCTTGAATATATTCCAAGTTAATTTTCTTTTTAAAAATATTAGTTAACAAACTATTCGCTAGGTTAAATAGAAATAGGATTAAACCCTTGAATTTTAATCTAAAAAAATTTTTTCCGGGTTTCAATTTTAAAAAAAGAATTTCGATTTCTTTTGAAGATAATGCCCTCGGATATGCGACGTTGAATATTTTTCCGGATGCTTTATTCCATTTTTTTAATATAATCAAAATAATTGCGACAACATCGGAAGAATGAACCATGGATTTTTTAAAGTTTGGATTTCCGGAATAGAGAAGAATTCCGTATTGAAATAGTTTTAAGAGTTTGTTTAGAAAGCTTTTACTGGTGGGTCCATAAATGGATGCGATTCTAAGAATCACAAAAGGATTTTTGGATTTTCGTACGAGAGATTCACATTCTATTTTTGAAATCGCGTAAAAAGTATTTCCGTTTAACACCGAAGTTTCGGTAACTGGTTGATTTGAAAAACCGTAGACGGAGGAAGAGCTCGAAAATAAAATCTTGGTTGTTCGACTTTTAGAAGCGAATCGAAGGATCTTCTGGGTCGAAAGTTCGTTTCCTCTTTTGTATTCTTCTAAAGAAGACGCTTGGCCGCTTACCTTTCCTGCAAGATGAATGATAAATTCCGGTTTTTCGTTGATGGAAAATTCTGGATCGTTTTCAAGATCAACCTCGTAAAAAACAAAATTGGAGTGAAATCGAATCGAATCGGGGAAAGAGGAAAGTTTTCTTCCGATACAAACTACTCTGTAATTTTTAACTAATTCTGGAAGAAGTACCAGACCTAAAGAACCGCTGCCGCCGGTAACTAGGACAGTTTTTATAAAGTTCCCTTTATCGTTCATGGAGCCATTTTGATTTTTTGGTGAGGATAAAGAAGAATTTTTTGAATTCCAACTTTATTTTTACTCTCGACGGTTAAAAATAGAAATCGTACTTTGTGGATTGAAATTTAGATTTAGGAGCATAACGGTGAAAAAGATATTTTCAACGTTTTCGATTTTAGTTTTTATCTTGGTTCTTTTCTTTTGCAGTTCTGAAAATAAAAAGCAACCTCCGAGACAAGAGTATCAGCCTAATTCCGATATTAGGATGTTCGAAGTAGGGATGATAAAAGAGGGAGATAAACGGATTAAAGCGGAAGCCGTTTTGGGGACTCCATCGGTGGAACTGAATACGCAAGACGGCGCGATTCTAGAGTGGTATTTGGTTTCCACTGATTATCAAAAGAATTCTTATAAGACCTTGGCTGAGAAGCCCGAAACGATATCGGAAGATACAAAGTTCATCAGACTTATGATAGATAAGAAAGGTGTGATCAAAAAGATGGAATATAAACTCTAATGGAAAAAGTTTAATTCGCAGTATCGTCTTCTAGTAAATCCAATCCCGCGAGTCCGACTAAAAAGTCGAGAAGTTCCGCGGGATTAAATCCGATTCTAAGTCCCACGTAAATACCAAAATAAACTTCGATCTGATAAAGAAAACTTTTCGGATAACCGTCTTTTCGTTTATTAAAAGTTTGTAATGCGTTTTGTACCGCGGGATCGTTCCGATCGAAATTTTGTTCTTCTATGAATTTTTTGTAAAATTCTTCCTTTTTTCTCTTTCGTCTTTCCGCAACGGGAATATTATAAAACGAAAGATAACGGAGTTTTTGACTTTTGATGTTGTATCTTTCATTTAAAAACTCGGGGACCAGATCTCCCGGTGTTTTCGAGTTCTTCAAACTTTTTAATTCTTCTGCAGTTTCCGGAGAAATTGTTTCGGATGTCTCTTCCGTTTCGGACGTTTGTGTTTCTGCTTCCAAAGGAAAAAAGGTATCACCTCCCAAAATTCCGAAAATCAATTGTTGAGATCGGTATAAACCGAAATAACCGCTGCGAAGTCCGTAACCTTTTCCTAAATCTCTTTTACCTGGGGCGGATTCTCCGCCTTGAAAAACAAAACCCGCCGCTAAAGGGCCGATTCTAAGTCCTGCACCATAACCTGGAGTTTCTGCTCCCAAGGTAAAGATGTCTTTTAGATCGTTTTTCCTATTTTGAAAATATGTGGCACAGTTTATGAAGCTGATGAGAAAATAACTTAAGAATAGAAAAAAAAGAAAGAATCCGTTGTGTTTTTTAGCGGCACTCGATAAAGTCACAGACCCACTCTCTTGTAATTTGTCGGTTAGGCAACCCGGAAAAAGAAAGCAAAAGATCCATTTTCTGATTGTTTCCCGAATTCTTAGCGTCTCAATAGCAATCAGAATGGAAAAAATAAAATCATCCGCAATTATATCTGCTAATATCGCAGTTTTGGGAGGCGGGCCGATGGGGATCTATCTTTC
Organism: Leptospira borgpetersenii serovar Javanica; assembly: GCF_003046425.1. Lineage (GTDB taxonomy): Bacteria > Spirochaetota > Leptospiria > Leptospirales > Leptospiraceae > Leptospira > Leptospira borgpetersenii. Next base: position 2,576 of record NZ_QAJG01000010.1, on the reverse strand, counting down.
CACGTATCTTTCTCCTAAGGCAAAAGAAATTTTTCTTTGGTACGATGATCGAAAAAAAGCTGCAAAAATCGAAAAAGAAAGAATAGCCTCGGTTCTCGAAGATTCGATCGCGCTTCCTGAGAATGTTCACGTCAAAAGCGAATTTGACTTTTTAAAAAGCGGTTCTTGGGTCCTTGTGATAGCGGTGCCTTCGAGATTGATGGAAGGCATTTTGGATGAATTGATCAAAATTCTGGATAAAAATTCCTCCCATTATGTCTTTGCGTTTACGAAAGGACTTTTATCTATCTCCACAAGGAGAAAAACAAATTGCATTACATATTCTGAATATATTTATAAACTTTCCGTTACGGGAGAATTAAAAAATATCGAATACACCGCGGTTAACGGCCCGAATATTTTGGGAGAATTAAAACGGGGTCATCATAGTTTTTATTGTTTGGCTTCTTCCGGAACTCAATCGGTCGAAATTTTTGAAACGTTATTCGGCGATTCTCGTAGTCATACCAGAACATACGAAGATCTCATGGGCTTAGAAGTGTTCGGGGTGATGAAAAATCCGATCGCAATCGCTTGCGGAATCGCTTCGGGAATTCCCGAATGCGGAAGTAATTTTGAAGGAGAGCTTATCAGCCTCGGTTATTCGGAAATTATTACTCTTTTGGAAGCGCTCGGAATTCCTACCAGACCTGTACAAGAATACGGCCTTGCGGATTTGATTGCTTCTTGCACTTCCCGTTATAGTCGAAACAAAGCATACGGCCATAGATTTGTACATAAATTGATTTCCGGGGAAGACCGGCCTAATCTGATTGAAAGAATCGAATTGTTTTTTAATCCTGCCGAGTTTATTCAAAAAGAAGTCAGTCAGAGTGAAAGCCACGTAGAGGGAGCTTTTGCGCTTGCTTCGATTATTTCTTTGGCGGAGGAAAAGGATGTCGATATTCCACTCTATAGTATTCTTTTTCAAATACTTACTAGGAAGGGTTCTCCGACAGAATTGATTCGTTTCGTTTCCAAGTCTACTTCCGACGAGGTTCGTCACATTTCTAAAACCACCACAAAACGTTCCGGCTTGGGAACGGCTTCCGGTAAAAAGTTTCAGGAAGCATTGAGTAAAAATGTATTAAGACATATCAACAGTCAACCGGGAATGACGGAGCGTATCGTTAAACAATCCTCGCTTCTTGTGAAATCGTTGGAAAAAAGGTATAAAGAAGCGGAAGAATCCAAAGATATTACGGATCTCCTGCAAATCCCAAAAGAGATACAGCTTTGGAACGAGGTGGAAAAGAAGTTTCAGGAAAAGGGAAATAAGGATCTAACAAAAATATTAGATTTTTATGTTTCTGAAATTGCAGATGATTACAAGCCGTTCTTGCGTGATACACTCATAAATCTGATCATCCCAATTCGTTACATTTTAAACGGCTTTAAATCGGGAACTGGATTGCCTAAGATTGGCGGTTGTGTCAAGGAAGTGAAAGCTCTTGCTTCGAGATACGATATTCTTTATACGCCGACTCACAGATCGCATTTGGATTCGCTAGAAGTCGCTTTCGGTTTAAAATGGCTTGGACTTCCAGTACCGCGATATGCCGCCGATAAAAAGGTAATGGCTACCCCTGGGCTTGCCAACGTATTGAAGTCCCTCGGCGCTTACATGGTGGATAGAAAAAGAAATCGGAATATTCTATATTTGGAATGTTTGACACAGTATTCTACGATGATGTTGGAGGCTGGAATTCCGACCTTGGTGTATCCGGAAGGAACTCGTTCTCGAACGGGAGGTATTCTTCCGATTAAAACCGGAATTTTATCCACTTCCGTGGATGCCTATAAACATACCGGCTCCGAAGTTATCATAGTTCCGATTGTGTTATCTTATGAAAACGTTCCGGAGGATGAGGAGTTTTGCGGAAAAGGTAAGAAGTCCGGCTTTAGGGATTTCTTCTATAAGAGAAAAGAAGTATATATGGATCTTTGTGAACCGATTCCAGTTTCAAGATATATACATGAAGAAGATCCGGTGGGAGTAATTGGATTTGAAATTACACAAGGTTGGAGAAAATACAGGAGGATTTTACCAAATCAACTTGTAGCGCGTTTGATCGTGGAAACGGGAACGGAAGTAAAGATGGACGAGTTGAGGAATTTGATTAAGGAAACGATTTTGACTAAAAAGGGAAATTATCTCATTCGGGATTCCGACGAAATTTTAAAACGAGGACTTAAGATTTTAAAACAAAGAAAAATAGTCTTTTTGGAGAATGAGAACGTAAAGGTATTGGATCATGATCTGATCCAATATTATGCAAATATGTGTGTGGACGAAATGTCTTAGACAAAATGGCGCCCCTTCTGGGCTTGAAAAGCGTGGGTTAGATGCGAGCATTTACCACAAAACAAGAAAACCAACAGAAGGAACGCAATGAAAAGAAAATTATATGTAGGAATGGATGTCCACAAAGAAACGATCAGAATCGCGTATTTAACGAGCAATTCAAAGGAAATATTGAAAGAGCAACAAATAAAATAGGAAGAAGTGCAGATCAAGAAATTCATCAATCGGTTAA
>NZ_QAJG01000009.1:150000-164393 GCF_003046425.1 Leptospira borgpetersenii serovar Javanica | reverse complement strand
TATCAGTCTGATCAATCGTCGCGAATGCTTTTCTCTAACGAGTTAAATTATTGGGTGATTAAAAAAAATGCGAAAAAATATTTACTGCTCCGGATAGGGGCGCCATATCAGAACTTGTCTTAAAACCTCGGATGTTGGAACTCCTACGAGAGTGTTCCAACGATACAATTCATTAGAAATCCATAAATCACCAATCTGCGGGAGTTTCCACAATATATTAAGAACTTATAAAGTGATTGTGCTGATTTCTTTTCAGGTTTTGGGACAAGTTCTTAGGAATCAATCTACAGGGAACAAAGGAGATTCTTGGGATCTGGGTGGAGAAAACCGAAGGAGCAAAGTTCTGGCTTCAAATCTTAACCGATTTAAAGAATCGTGGGGTTGAAGATATCTTAATTGTCTGTGTTGACGGATTAAAAGGATTTCCAGATACGATTCTATCTGTGTTTCCTAAAACACAAGTTCAACTTTGTATCGTTCCTATGGTAAGGAATTCTTTGAAATGGGTTTCTTACAAACAGAAGAAAGAGTTGATGATTGATTTAAAGGCGATTTGCAAATCTCCATCGGAAGAGATCGCAAAGAAAAGCCTTGATGATTTTTCAACCAAATGGGACAGTCAGTATCCGATGATCAGTAAATCCTGGAGAAACAATTGGGAATCGGTGATTCCTTTTTTGGCTTATCCGCCTAATATTCGTAAGGCGATATATACAACAAACGCGATCGAATCTATGAATATGGGTCTAAGAAAAATTATCAAAAATCGGGGATCCTTTCCCAACGGATGAGGCGGCAGTCAAACTTCTCTATTTAGCATTGAATAATATGTCTAAAAAATGGACGATGCCCATTCAAGATTGGGATGGCGAGCGATCCTTAGAGAGCCATAACGTTACCCACAAATACTTGGATCTGAAGATAAATCTGTCGGAATTACTACAAATCCTCTGTGAAACTTACGCCCCACCCTGATTTTGGGTGGAGGGGAGAGGCGGTGGGAAGACTCGGGAGGTTTTCTTTACCACAAAATCATACTTCTTGCAAGTAAAAAGCCTCATTCTTGTCGGAACACTTGAAAAATATCAGTTTTTGATCCTTATGATCCCAAAAGCCTTCTTAATTTGTGGGTAACGTTATGTTAGAGAGCGAGCCGCTGAGTTCAAGCGATGAACCAGTTTTCCATCATTTTCCCTGATCGGTTGAAAATGAATTCTTTTCAAAAAATGTCATTTACACAGTTTTGCTGACACTTTCCCTTTTTGATTTCCTTGTAAATAGAAAAATTCTATAATTTATCAGACCGAATTATAAAACTCACTACAGTGATCTTTCTTAAACTCGAAGTTGTTTCGAGTTTAAGAAAACTGGGTGAACGAATGCGATTAATATGTCATCGCTTTATCAACCGCTTCGTCTAAATCAATTGACATGGTGATGAGTTTATCTAATCGAGTTAGTTCAAAAATCTTGCCAATCGAACTCGGAATCGAATAAACAATCAAGGCACCTTTGAGTTGTTTCATCAATTTGGCTTGTGTGCTGATAAGGACTGCAAGTCCCGAAGAATCAATATGAGCTGTAGCCGATAAGTCTAATAAAAGGACTTTGGCCCCTTCGTCGATTTTCACATTGAATAAATCTTTAAGTTTTTTTGAAGAAAAAATATTTATTTCCCCGTTCGTTTTTACAATCGTAACATACGGTTTTAGTAGATGATTTACGTGAGAATTCGATATGACCTCTACGGATAACTCGTCCTTTGAATTGTTTGTTGCTTCCATTTTTGTTTTCCTAAAAGTTAATGTTGATTTTCATTTCAATTTTTTGATCCTTTTCTATCGAATGTAGGTTTGGATTTGCCGGATTTACAGGGACTTCCTGAAAGAAAAAAGAAAATGTAGCCGGGAAAGTAAGTAATGCGGCGTTAAACAAATAAGTGCAAACCAATGATATTAGAAAAAGTTGATTTAAATTTTTATGTTTATTAAATTCCCCACTCGATTGTTCCGCCCAAAGGACGGATCCGTCACTTTGAGGAATCAATAACGGACTTTTTCCTTGCGCATTTTTTGCTTCTATATATTCGTAAATACTTCCCGCTGCAAAAACTGCGGTTAATCCCATCAATGTAAATCCGCTTTTTGTATGTCCTTGTTTCTTGAGATAATAACCCGGTATTAAGTAATCCAGAATTGTGATCGGTTGGGTTTCTTTTTCTTTCGGAGAATCTTTTTTTTCTTCGGTGGTTTTATAAAACAAAGATGCAATTTCTTCTTTTAGAATAAGGGTCGGAGTTGCATCCGATTCGTTTTGAACGGAAATCGTTTCGTCTTTTACACTTTGAATGGGGGACAGAATTTCCTTTTTGTCCTTAGAAGTAATCCGTATTTGGAAACGGGTTTTGGAAAGTTGCTCTAAAATTCTCGTAGACGGTTCCTCAATACTGATCGATTCCAAATCTTTAAAGGAAGCTCGGAGATAGCGGTTGTTTTCATCGATGTAATAAAGTGTGTTAATGTTGAGCCTGATAAGTTTGAGATTACATTTCGATTCCGGTTGTTCTTTAAAATGTATACAAAGATGATTTCCCGCTTCTTCAAAAAATAATTCGGCTATATCTTTTTTGAAAATTTTGATGTCTTCTCCTTCCGTTGAGATGATGATATGATCCGATGTTCCTTCAGTTTCTTTAAGATCTCCCGAAACTTGTTCCCCCGATTTTAGGATCACCCGATGTGCTTGAAGTTGGGCTGTTAAAAAAATAAATAATAAAATATATATTAGAGTTTTTCTCATTTCGACAACTCGATTTGAATCGGAGAACTCAGACTGAGCTTCTTTTTGGAATTTTTTTCGATCAAGGTAATGGATTGATCGTCTTCAAAGATCGCTTTTAAAAATGGGATTTTTTCCTTGTTTTGAATCAATAAAAGTTTACGCGAATTTTTGATGGAATTCTTCATAACGGTGATCGAGTCGATCGTATAAGTGGCAAGGGTAATTGGGAAATGGGCCGAGAAAAGTTTGGTTTCGTCTCCATCTATGATGATCTTGTCTCCATAAACGGGAACGGAATCGGAGACTTGGATTGCAATATAGTTTTTAGCCTCGACTTTCGCTTCCTCTTCCGCCTTTTTTAAAAATGCTTCCGACTTGGAAACGACTTCTTGAATTTCGGAACTCAGAAGACTTTTCTTTTCGTCAATGTGACTGGTTTTATCCGGATTGGATAGATTGTCTTCCACATCTGCTCGCTTTAATTTTTCGGAAGAAGCCTTGATTTCTGCGGCTTCGCTTCTGTCTCCAAGTCTTTCCGCATTCTTGTCGGAGATTTTTACAATTTCATTTCCCGCGTTGTAATAATGACCCAACATCATGAGTCTACGATTTGCTTTGATTGCAATTTCCTTGTCCGTATTGGAAAAGGCAAGTTTTGCATACTCGGTGATTGCTACGTTTTGATTTCCCGTTTTTTCGAAAGAATATGCTTGGATGTACTTCATCTCTGCGGAAGTCATCTCTGATTTTGCGAATTCTTCCAAAACCTTAGGGTAATTTCCTTTTGCGAAGTAGGCCCTTGCTCTGGATTCAGGGCTATCGAAGTTTTCCTCAATTTCTTTAGCGCTCTGTTTTGATTTTTGTACGATCGCAATTAAAATCTCTGCGTCGTTTGCGAATACGGTTCCGGGATTGTTTTCCAAAACTGATTCCAAATCTTTGAGTGCGTGGTCAAATTCTCCCTGAACCGCGAGACAAAAACCTTGATGCAAAAGAATAAATCCGCTCTCGTCAGTTCCTTTGGCAAATGTTTTTAATGATTCTCCATAAGCTTGATAAGCTTCTTTGTAGGCTTGATTTCTTTCCAGTGTAAAGGAGTGTTCCAAAAGACGGATTTTGGTCGAACTGATCTCGAAGTCTATTGGGGGTTTGCCCGTGACAAAACGAACTGAATTGATCAAAACAGACCCGAAGTTTTGTAAAATTCCAACGCTGAATTTTTCTAACTGATTACTTTCGATCAAAGAACTCTGTAGATTGTTCAGGTTCATCTCCGCTCTGATGTTTTCTCTGTTGGAAAGAATACTTTCGAACTTTGACCTTAGAATTTCGCTTGAGAACGAAAAATTAAAAAGTTTTCTTTTTTCAAGAGTTACCTTTAACTCGTAGAGTTTTGTATCGAGTACAATCAAACCGAAAACAACGATCAATAGAAATCCAAGAATTGCGATGAAAAGACTCTTTTTCATTTTAAGTGATCTCTAAAATCCCGAAAGTAACGTCATCAGGAAAAACGTTCGCAAAAGAGTGGATTTCGTTTCGGATTTTTTCCGTTAGTTCTTCCGTCGGTAGAGTTGCGTATTTTTGAAAAGTATTCAAAAGACGGTCGTCTCCGAATTGTTCCGTCGTTTCGTTAGTTGCGTCCAGGACCCCGTCGGTATAAACAAGAATCTTATCACCTGGAGAAGTTTTGATTTTTAGAACATTGTACTCGTCCGGAATACCAATTCCAAGAACAAATCCCGTCGATTCGAGTACTACAATTTTATTTTGTGCCTTGCGGTAGTAATAGATTGGGTTGTGTCCAGCGCTACAGAAATAGGCGTATCCTTCTTCCTTTTCAAAAAGAATGAAAATTCCGGTTGCAAAAAAAGTTCCTTGTAAAGTTTCAAAAAGATTATCGCTAAGACGATTAAAGATATGTGCCGGATTCACGGTTTCTTTCATGATGTTTTCCACATTGTAGTGAATAATGGAAGTGATCAGTGCAGCGGAGACGCCATGTCCGGTTGCATCTGCTAGAAAGAACGCGGTTCTTGTATCGCTGATTTCTATAATATCATAGATGTCTCCGCTGACTTCCCGCATTGGTTGGTAAACGATCTCTACGTTGACCAAATTGAATTTTTTTCTTTTTTCGGGAAGAAAGCATTCTTGAACGTTTTTACCGATTTCCAACTCTGTCTGGATTTGGGCGTTTTTAAGTTTGAGAGTATCGAATTGGGAGGAGATTTGTTCCGCCATCCCGTTGAACGTATTGCCTAACACGTCCAATTCGTCGTGAGCGGAAACGTTCCAGGATATTCTTGCGTTCAGATTTCCGGTAGCCATAGTTTCGCTGACTTCTTTCAAAAGAAAAAGGCGGACGAAAATCTTTCGATAAAGAAAAATTCCGAAAAGGATGTGAAACGCAAAACCCCACACTAACAACAATCCGAGCTGTATATAAAGGGATCTGAGCCTATCCACCATTTCTTTCATCTTAATCTGGGAAATTAAGAACGTTTTCGGATTGAGATAGAAGATTAGGTTTACGATAAAATGATCAGTGTCGAGTTCTATATCATACGAAGTGTTCAAAGCCGCTTTGGCGTTACTCATATTCGTAAGTTTTGTTTTGAGATCGGAGATAGAGGCTGTAGCGCCGTTTGAAAGAAGCGTGCGGGTTTTTTCCAAAGAATTATCTTCGGCTGCAATTACAGAGAAATTTGTGAGCCCGATGCTTAAAAGTTTGCTCTGAAATTCGTCGGCTTGAGACGAATCCTCGAAGTTTGTATTTCCGAAAGATTCTACTTTTTTAAGTATTTCCCGGGCAACCCGATCTGATTCCAAAGTAAAATTGGAAATCAGAAGATCTGTTTGGTTTTCAAAAATCATGACCGCTACGAAAGTAAGATTTACAACGGTTAGAATCGTATAAATAACTATGATCTGTAGTCGGAGCGATTTTTTCATGGTCAAGGTTGATTATCGCCGTTTCGCGGGCCAAAATCATTGCATACTATAAAGTGAAGCCTTTAGTTTCCGGAACAAATATTGGATAATTTTTAAAACGTTGTATTAAAAAAGAGATCGACGGTTGTCTTTTCAAGATACGGTTCGTCACTCTATTTCTTTTCAAGTTCCATTGCGTTTTGAAAGGATTTGAAGCGGAACGGATGAAAGCAATTTATTAGCCATTCTGATTCGATGTAGATTTACAGTATTTTAAAAACAATTTTGTATTTCTATACATAAGGGTGTATTTCCGGTTCATTGATATTGTAACACCTGCTTAAAAAGTGTACAATGTGCGGGTTTCTCTTTAGATTTGTTTTCTAAGGTTAAAATTTTAGAATTCAAATGCAGAATGGAATTTATCCGTAAAGTCAATAATAGGACGAATCTTTGCAGTTATTGAGGAGTCGTTTTTCCAAGAGTCGAAGGATCGTTCAGAGCGAAAACTTGTTTGTGTAAATTTTCAAGTATATATTACATTTTCGTAATAATAAAACTGGATGCTAAAAATTTCGAAATTGTTTTTTTGGAAGTCAGTTTTTGTGCTCTGCCATTGAAAAGATAAATCGTAAAAACTCGATTTTTCTCCAAGAAATTCTTCCTATTTTCCCCGTATCCCAGGGTAGGGTTGTAAGTATTCTACTACGATGTTTGTTGTCGGAACAATAATTTGCAAATTTTGTTTTGTCTGTGTGGAATTTACTTCCGGGCAATAGATAGGTGAATTTGAATGTTCTTGTTCTTAATTGTTTTTATCTGCGTTCCAGAAATGCTACGAAAAAATTAAATCTTTTACAAACCTATTAAAGACATTTACATTTATTTCTTCGATCTTTGCCTTTGTATAAACTTAGGCACAAATCTTTTGATCGAGCTGGATTTTAAAAGGTGTCGGATACTTGTTGTTTGTTTTACTGTCTGTGATATAAAAGGTGTCAGGAATTCTACATTTAAAAGGTGGGTTTCTACTAAAATTCACGAGATCTGAATAGCCGAGATTTGTAGGATAAAATATATGATATGATTCATAATGATTGATACAAGGTTTTTTAAAACAGTGAGGTTCAGAGTCGATTTTTGCTATATTTTGTAGTACGATCTTATGTAAAATATAGTGGGAGAGCCCGACACAAACATAGAAGAAAGTATGTTTGATGTTCGTTGCAATATCCGTATCGATGTTTTGTAAAGGATTCTCTCAATAGGGTTTCTCAAACAATACTGTACCAGATGTCCAATTTCATAAGGATGTTCATTCGTTGGGTATGCTTCTTATTCCCGGCACCTCCAAAACGGGATAAGTTTCAAAAACTCTATTTTGCTTTTTTGAGAAATGAGACTAAAATTGATTCTTTGATTTACTTCTCATAGTATTTTTTCTAAAATATATTCAATTCTTGTAATTTTATCCATTTTTTTAAGTCTATTTATTATTTTATGTACTTTTAATATTAAAATCATTCTTTGTCGTTTGTCAAAATACGGAACGAGTCTGCTGTTTTTTCTTATAGTTTGTCCCGAACCCTGTCGAGCGCCAATAGAAGCGAGACGGCTTGAGTTTAACAAAAATGTAAGAACTCCTACGGGAGTGTTCCAACGATAGACCCATTTAAAAGCCGATAAACTACCAAAGGGACATGAACTGCGGGAATCTCTTAGTTTGTGAAAAATTTGCGATTATATTTATAGCGATGTTTTGGACAATCTCTTGCTCGTTCAAAGTGTTTAACGTTTTATCGAACTTCTTTTTGCAATCTCTTTGTGCAATTTTTGTCAAAAAATTATTTACTTTGTATTATTTGTGGTTATTATTTTGTTAAAGTGTGCCCTGCGTTCTATTCTATTGCAGAAATATTATGATAATTTGTTATTTGCAGTGCAGAAGTATTATTTGTTTTTGATTGCGGATATTATGCGTTATCTCCGCTTCATGTCGTATTTTTAAGTCTTTTATTAAAGGGTTACGGCGATGGCTGAGAAGATTAACAAATCCAAAGATAAAAAAACACGATTCTTCTTTAAACTTACCTCGATTCTTTTCCTCACATTCAGTTTATTCTTTTTGGAAACTTGCGCGGCTTGGCCGATTTTTTCAGGCGCTCCCGGTTTACTGGCGGGTAAAAAAGGAGGAGCCAACAATTCTTTTTGGATGCTCTTTCTAGGAGTAAACGATCTGCTTGAATCGGATCAAGCCGAAATTGAATTGGATCGAATCGAAATTTCATCCCCTTCTTCGAGTTTGGCTCGGGGAACCTCTGTGTATTTAAATGCGATCGCTATCTATAAAAACAATACTCATCGAGATATTTCTTCGGAAGGAGTTTGGTCCTCTACGGATTCAAGCATTCTCAAGTTGTTAACTCTATCTCAGTTCAAAGGGATGAATCTCGGTTCCGGAAACGTAAACGTTGCGTTTCAAGGAAAGATCGCTTCTTCTACATTAACCGTTACATCTTCTGTTTTGTCCAATCTGATCGTTACCTGTGTCAATCAGGGAAATATCTTACCGGTGGGAATCGATCGCCAATGCAAATTAGAAGGAATTTTTTCAGATGGAAATACACAGGTTTTGACTTCCGATCCCGATACGTCTTGGAACGTCACTCAATCTTCCATTGTTGGAGTGAATTCCACTGGTCTTGTTTCAGGAATTTCTCCAGGTTCCGCTTCGATTACTGGTTCGTACCATGGTATCACTTCCAGTTTGACCATTACGGTAAGTTCCGCAACCTTAAGTTCGATCGCCGTGACTCCTGTAAATGCTAGTTATGCTCTCGGTAAAGTGCAACAGTATACCGCAATTGGAACCTACAGTAACCAATCCACTCAGGATCTGACAAATCAAGTTTCTTGGGCTTCTTTAAATACAACCGTCGCTACTGTGGATAACTCTGCGTTCTCCAAAGGTTTTCTCACTACACAATCTCCAGGCTCTGCGAGTATCACGGCCACTTTAGGCGCGATTACTGGTCAAACCCAGGTTAACGTTACTTCGGCGGTTCTTACAAGTATTACGATTACTCCTGCGAATCCAAGCGTTGCTAAAGGAAGAACTTTGTTTTCGACCGCAACTGGAATTTTTTCGGATGGTACGGTTTCCGATATCACAAATCAAGTAACTTGGTCCAGTTCTTTGGCGAGTGTCGCTACTGTGGATAACTCCGCGGGTTTAGCCGGTAGAATTACAGGAATCGGAGTTGGTACTACAAATATCACCGCGGGGATCGGAGGAGTGGACAGTACTATTTCTTTAGATGTCACGAACGCTGTTTTAGTATCGATTCAGGTGGCTTCCGATTCTTCTTCGATTGCCCGAGGCACGTCTACGTTCGTTCAGGCGGTCGGAGTTTACTCGGACGGTTCTTCTCAAAACATCAGCGATCAGGTCGCTTGGAGTAGTTCTAATTCTTCCATCTTGCAAATCGCGAACTTGAATGCGGTTCCGAAACGAGAAATGCAGTCTCCTTCCTCTGGAGGTTTGGGTACGGCAAGAATCACGACTACTTTGGAAGCGATTTCCTCGTATACGGATATCTCGGTAACTGCGGCAACTTTAACTTCGCTTGAAGTCTCTCCGACAAATCCTTCGGTTGCGACCGGTCTTACGGTTCCTTTCACTGCTACAGGAGTTTATACGGACGGTAGCAATCAGAATTTAACGTCTCAAGTGACTTGGAATTCTTCTAGCACAAATCGAGCCACGATTAGTAATGCTTCGGGTTCTGAAGGAATTGCCTTAGGTTCTTCTGCTGGGACTACGAATATTTCTGCCACGTTAGGCGTTATTAATTCTTCCTCTACGGTTCTTACTGTCACAAATGCGGTTTTAAATTCGATCACGATCACTCCGGCTCTTCCTTCGATTGCAGGTGGAAGAAGTTTGAATCTTACCGCGACGGGAACCTATTCGGATGGAAATACTCAGGATTTAACTACTTCTGTTGCCTGGACGAGTGTGGATTCTTCCATCGCTTCCGTAGACAACGCTGTGGGTAGGCAGGGACAAACAACCGGTGTCACACAGGGAACAACTCAAATCAGCGCTTCGTTGGGAGGAGTTTCCGCTACGATCAATTTTACGGTGACCGTCGCAGTTTTGGATTCCATTCAAGTGACCTTGGAAGATTCTCCGATTGCGAAAGGTACATTTACCAGGGCAATCGCGACCGGTGTTTTTTCCGACGGTAGCAATTTGAATATCAGTGATCAAGTTGTTTGGGATAGTTCTCAAACAAATGTGATCCAGCTTGGGATTTTAGAAGCCGGTCCTAAAAAGAAACTGATGAATTCTCCCGCAAACGGAAGCAGTACCACGGGGACTTCAAGGATCACTGCAACTCTCGGTGGGGTGAGCGGATTTGCCGATCTTACCGTAATTGCTCCGAACTTGGCCAGCATTCAGATCGATCCCACTCATCCGAGCGTTGCCAACGGTTTGACTCAGGATTTTACCGCTACGGGTATTTATTCGGACGGTAGCAATCAGAATCTATCCGATTCCGTAACTTGGGCTTCTTCTATTCCGTCTGTTGCGACGATCAGTAACGCTTCGGGATCGAACGGTAAGGCGACGATGCTTCAAGCGGGATCGACTAATATCAGCGCGAGTTTGGGCCCGGTGACTTCCGATCCGAGCGTCCTTACAGTTACAAACGCAATTTTAACGAGCATCACAATCGCTCCGACTTCTTCTTTCAACATCGCGAAGGGGTTAAATCAAAACTTTGTAGCGACGGGTCATTATACGGACGGTTCATCCAGAGATCTGACATCTCAAGTGACTTGGATTTCTTCGAATACTTCCGCCGTTACGATTAGCAACGCGAGCGGAACTCAAGGAAGAATGACGGCGGTCGATACGGGTTCTACTAACATTTCCGCGTCTTTAGGAGGAACGTCGAGTGCGAACACGAACGTAACAGTGACGGGGGCGGTTTTGAATTTGATTCAGGTTTCGCCTGCTGATATCAGCATGGCAAAAGGAAACACGAAGGCGTACACTGCGATCGGTGTGTATTCGGATTCTACGACATTAGACGTCACGTCTCAAGTGACTTGGATTTCTTCGAATACTTCCATTGCTACGATCAGTAACGCGAGCGGTCACGAAGGTTTCGTTTCTACCGTTTCTACCGGAACGACCACGATTACCGCGACTCTGGGAGCGATTTCCAATTCTACAAGCCTAACCGTTACAGCCGCCGTACTTGTTTCTATTTCAGTAGGTCCTACGAACAGCTTTGTTTATATGACACAAACGAAAAATTTTACGGCTACGGGAACGTACTCCGATGGAACGATGCAGGACCTGACGACCCAAGTGACTTGGACTTCTTCCGACACAACTCTGGGAACGGTGAGCAACGCTTTCGGAACGGAAGGTAAGGTCACGGGAATTGCGGCTGGAGCCGTGACGATCACTTCAATTCTCGGAAGCATTAGCGGAAATACTTCTTTGTCCGTGATCTTTTTGGATGCGATTGCTCCGACGGTCGCGAACGTAGTGGCTTTGACTCCTTCTACGGTGAGGATCACATATTCGGAAAACGTAAACGAAGTTCAGGCTAAAGTTGCGGCCAATTACAAATTGGCTCTTACGTCCTCTGTGAGCGGAAGTTGTTCGGACAACAGTAACTTTACTTCTACTTTTTCCGTGATTACCGTCTCTTCTGTGAGCGGAAGCGGGTCTGTATTCGTTTTAACACTCGGGTCTTCTCAAACGTCTAATGTTCCTTATACGATTATAGTGAATAAGTCGGGGGTACAGGATCTTTCCACTAGTCCGAACAATTTGGGTTGTGCGAACTATGGTGACTTTTTAGGACAGGAGCAGATCAAAATCGTTTCCGCTTCCTGTGCGAATTCCAACTCGGTAATCCTGAATTTCTCCAAAACCCCTAAGTCCGGAAATAACGTTTCAGGTTCTGTGGAATGTACCGGTTCTACGGAATGTGCGAGTCGTTACAAAATTATCGGCGCAAGCGATCTGGGAACGATCAATAGCGTTAAGATGTTGGATGGAATTGTTTGTAACGGAGCGACAGCCGATTCCGCAAAAGTCTGCGTCGTACACAATCTAGTGCAAACGGGCGCACAATATACTATCATTGCCGCAGATTCTGTAGCCGGAGATGGATTTGACAACACAAGTTGGGGATCAATTCGAAATTCTTTGGATACGGAGAATCTTCAATCTTCTCCGAGAGATAGAGCTTCCTTCTTAGGATGTGGAACTTCTCCCGTAAACTTTGCGGATGGACCGGTTTCCATCGATCCGAACTCGTCCACGTTCGGATATCTCATGGATTTCAATTCTAAAATTTATTCGGGGCCGAACAATTCCGGAAACGGAGCACTCAGGTTCGCTTATGACGGAAGCGCTCCCGAATCGGTTCAATTCTCCTTTGAAAAGGATACGACCGCCCAGGATGGTGATCCGACGAATGTAAGTTTGAATACCGCTTCTTCTCGGGAGAATTTGATCACGATTCCGCCTTACGTAACATTAGGACATTCCGGATGTACCTCAAACAACGGAACCCTTTCTCTTGGATGCGGTCCGGATAACGAAAGTGGAAGAGGAGTGTTCGTTACGGGAGTTCTTTCCGGTGTATCTTATCTTTTTGTCGCAGGAGCGAGAACCATAGCGGATGGACTCGGACAATACTTTTTCGATTATCTGTATTATTCCGCAGATCCTTCTTCCAACATGAGTTTCAAATACATGGATCTCGGCTCGATCACGGGGGCTTTGACCGCTGGAACTTCCTCGTTGACGGTTCTCAACAATAGAGTGTTTGCCGGTTTTGCGAAATCTAGTAACGACGGGGTCGGATTGTTCGGGGGACTAAACGCACCTGATTTCGGATTCGTAACCTTCAACTCTGCGGATTCCGGAACCGGATTCTGTACTCCCGGTTCCAACTGCGATGCGTTTGACGGAACCAAAGGCAAAAGAGTCCGGATCGATTTCCTTCCTTACTTCGGAGGACCGTCAACGGGTTTATTAGGAATCAATAATAACGCACATCCGAATTGGGGGTATTATATCGGAGTCGATTCTATGTTCGTATTTAAAAATCGTATCTACGCTGCAAACGGGGGATTACACGCGGTAGGGCATAACGGATCTATCATACGTTCTACCACGGCCGATCCTACGGCGGCTTGTACAGGACCCGATTCTTGTTCGAACTGGGTGGAGATTGGACCAAGAACCAATACGAAATGGCATAATAGTCCGACGAACAATTGGTTCTCTTTAGAGTTGAGTCAATTTTACAACTTGATTCCCGGGGACAAAGCTTTTGCACAATTCGCCGAGTTCAACAACAACCTTTATGCAACGAGAACTGTCTGCGTTCAAAGTTCGCAAGCGCTCGGAATCCGAAGCGTGCCGGGAACCGTCGCGGGTTGTACGGATGGAACGACCACGAACCGAAGAGCGCAACTCTGGAAATGCGATCCGACCGTATCGGGAAACACGAGCGAATGCGACGCAGCGGATTGGTCCGTGGTAGGCGACGACGGAACGGGAATCACGAATATGGGAGATACGAACAACCGAACGATCACGATGGTGATGAAAAACGGATCGTATCTCTACATCGGATACGACAATTCGAACGGAATCAAAATCTACAGAACGAACACGGCCAATCCCGGATCTTCGTCAGCGTCTTGGAGCCAGATCGCGGGCAGCGGACTGACGGATGCGACAAACGTCCAACAGATCTATTCGGCGGTCTCGGTTCCATCGGGAAGCATCAACTACATCTACGTCAGCGCTGGGAAAAACGGAGTTCCGGTTCGGACGTATCGTCAACAGAATTGAGGAGAAGGAGAATTCAAAATGAAGAGCATTCTGAAAACAAAAAATTTTAAATTACTAATATACATTTTATTCATTCTTTTTTTAGGAACATGCAGACACGCATGGATTCGATTTCCGCAAAGTCTTCCTCAGGCCTGTCAGGGCTATCAAAATTCGAACGAATGTAAGCGGGTGATGGAAGAGAAAAGGGCAAGAAAGGAAGAACCCGGAAAGATCCATACGATTCACCAGAAGTACTATTTTTTCGGATTGTTGCCTACGGAACAGATAGTCGACGTAACGAAATACTGTCCGGAAGTGGGACCGAGATCGGCGCATCAGTTCACTTCTTTTTGGGACGCGGTTTGGGAACAATTGACTCTTACGATCTATTCTCCCCAAACCTTGGAGGTGGAATGTTATCCTTAATCAGAATGTTAGGTTTGTGTCTAACGATTTGTTTTTGTGTAGAATGTCATTCCACAGTGATCGTTCATAAGGAAAACTCCAAACCTTTATCGTCGATTCACGCGCCTCCGGGAAAAAGAAACAAACAGGCGAATACGTTTTTCGGGGTTTATTCTCTATCGGACAGTGAAGAGGCTTCTTGTCAGGATCTGCCCGGAGAAGTGAAGATGGTTCGTACGATCCCGGATACCCTGATTCATTTTTTTGCGGGACCTTTTTATACTGCGAGGACCGTGGAAGTATACTGTCCTTCTTGGCAAGATAAGTATGCCGAAGAAAAGAAAAACGAAGTGAAGACGGTTCCGAAAGAAAATCAAGACGGAAAGGAAGCGGT
>NZ_QAJG01000009.1:145000-147500 GCF_003046425.1 Leptospira borgpetersenii serovar Javanica | reverse complement strand
GTTTTATTTACGAAAAAGGATTTCGATGATGAAAAAACGGTGGAACAGATTATTCTCAATTCTTCTTCGGTTCCTCCCGTCGTTTCCGTTCAGAGTCACGAAAAGGAATATTATTTCGATGGAGGACTTACTAATAATCTTCTTTTGGAGGTGTTCCCTCCGGATAAAAAGACGATCGGAGTTTATTATGAACCGACTACGATTGTCGGAAAAGATCCTAAACTTTTAGAAAGATGTTATTTACAAACTCCTTCCGAACCTTTGCCGATTACTTCCTTCGATTATACGGATCCGAACGGAGTGAGGAGGGCTTATGAACTCGGGAAACGGGATGCCCAGTTGAACAAGGATAAAATTTTCGAATATCTAAAAAAGGATTGGGCAAAAGCGGCTTTTTTCTTAAAATCCAAATAGAATAATACATATTAGAGTTGTTGAAAAACTAATTCTCTGTCCGTTTCTGCTTTGTTGAAATGGATGTTTGAAGCGGTTTTGTTAATCCGAATCATGGAATTTTTCAACAACTCTATTGAAATGATAGGATTTAACGATATTGAATCAAGGTTCTAAGTCAAAGTACAAAGTGATCTAAAATTTCAAAAAACGCTCGTCGGGTCCGATGATCTATTACGGACTGATTGTAACTGATTTTTCTTCAGGTTTTGGGACAGACTTTTAGTGAAATATCAAAGTACTTCTTTCTGAAGAAAAACGAGGACTTGAAGCTTCACTTTGTTTTTCTAGTCTAACTTAACTTTGGGTTGATAAATTGCGATTGTTCTTTCGCCCTTTCCTCAAAAACAAGTATATTTATGGTACGAGAACTCCAGTTTCGCGTCGTTCCGGAAATCGCGGGACAGGAAGAGGCGCTCAAGGCGCATATTTCTGAAACTCTAAAGATCAACATACAAGAGATTCGTCATATTGAGATATTGAGTCGCTCCATAGATGCAAGACAAAGGATCGTTTATTTTAACTTAAAAGTTTTGGTTTTTATTCGGGAGGACTTTGTCGAGAAGCCGATCATTCTTCCGGATTTCCCGAATGTATCTCGTTCGAGAGAGGTGATCGTAATTGGTGCCGGCCCTGCGGGGCTTTTTGCTTCTCTTCAGTTGATCTTGTCCGGTTTCAAACCGGTTCTTTTGGAAAGAGGTAAGGACGTAATGAAACGTCCTTTTGATCTGAAAGAAATAAACGTTCATCATAACGTAAACGAAGATTCGAATTATTGTTTTGGAGAAGGTGGAGCCGGAACTTACTCGGACGGTAAGCTTTATACAAGATCCAAAAAGAGAGGAAATGTTCGTCAGATTCTGGAGCTACTCGTAGGTTTCGGCGCAAACAAAGACATTCTGGTGGAAGCGCATCCTCATATCGGAACCAATAAACTTCCCAAAATCGTCAAAAGCATTCGAGAAAAAATCGTGGAGATGGGCGGAGAGGTTCACTTTGAAAAAAGAGTGACCGACTTCCTGTTAAACGGAAATCAAATTCAAGGTGTGCTTACCAAAGACGGAGATAAATTCCATTCGAAAAACGTAATTCTTGCCACCGGACATTCAGCGCGAGACATCTTCGAGTTATTGTACCGGAAAGGAATCGAACTAAAACTCAAACCGATTGCCGTCGGCGTTCGAGTGGAACATCGACAGTCTTTGATCGATTCCATTCAATACGGTTGTGAAGTTCGAAATCCTTATCTTCCACCTTCTCCTTACAGTATCACAAAGCAAGTGGATGGAAGGGGTGTATATTCTTTTTGTATGTGCCCGGGAGGAGTAATTGCGGCCTGTGCCACAAAACCGGAAGAGATTGTCACGAACGGTTGGTCTTCGTCGAAAAGGGCAAGGCCTTCTGCAAATTCCGGAATCGTAGTCGAATTAAAGATGGAAGACTTTAAATCTTTCTCCAAATACGGTCCTCTCGCTGCGATGGAGTTTCAAAAAGAGATCGAACAAAAGGCTTGGGTTGCGGGAGGTCGTACACAAAAAGCTCCGGCGCAAAAGCTCGTAGACTTTGTGGAAGGAAAGGTGTCTTCGAATCTTCCGAAAACTTCCTATGCTCCGGGAATTACGTCCGTTGTGTTACGGGAAATTTTACCGGATTTCGTTTATCAATCCTTGCAAAAGGGTTTTCGGGAATTCGATCGTATTAGGAAAGGGTATCTTACGAATGAGGCGGTCGTTCACGCTCCGGAGACGAGGACATCTTCTCCCGTTTGTATTCCTAGGGATTCGCGTACTCTACGACATATTCGAATTCAAGGTCTTTATCCTTGTGGAGAAGGTGCGGGTTATGCGGGAGGAATTGTATCCGCCGCAATGGACGGAATTCGATCCGCGAACGCTTGTGTTTCTTCAATCGGGTGAGTTGCTTTGGAACCTATCTCAAAACCTCAAAGGAAATTTGTAAGAGCTCCTACAGATTTTGTCTTTTGATGCTTCTAGGCTTTTTGAGTAATTTTTTCTTAGAGCGTGTCCCAAAACCATTCGATTTTATC
>NZ_QAJG01000009.1:0-140000 GCF_003046425.1 Leptospira borgpetersenii serovar Javanica | reverse complement strand
AGTCAACGAGAGTACGATTCTTCTTTGCGGCATAAAAGGAAAAGGTTCCTAAAAGTATCGCTCCTGTAAGAAGAATCGGATATGAGACGTTGAGGAACAGAATTCCGATCGTAGTCAAAACAAAATAAAGGACTTGGCGTTCGGATTTTAAACTCTTTCGGACCAGGTTCCCGAACGCAAGTAGAATGATCGCGAGGATCGAGGGTTTGATCCCGTTCAAAAACGAGGTCACGTAAGGAACGGAGCCATAAGTAAAATAGAATATACTAATTCCTAAAAAAATCAAAACGGAGGGAAGAATAAAAAATAGGCCTGCAAAAATTCCTCCTTTGGTTCCGTGTAGAATCCAACCCAAGTAGGTCGCGAGCTGCTGCGCCTCCGGACCGGGTAAAAACATACAGTAATTTAGGGCGTGTGAAAATTCATCCTCGGAAATCCATTTCTTTTCTTCGACGAGCATTTTGTGCATCAGACTGATTTGTCCCGCGGGGCCGCCGAAATTGGACCAGCCGAGTCGGAACCAAAAACGAATCGCTTCTTTAAAAGACGGAATCAAGCTGGAAGTTTCCCGATTTTAAAAAAGAGCGGCCATTCCACGATTTTGGTTCGGGTTGAACCCCAAAAATTTCGAATTTCCGCCTCGACTAAAAGAACCGGATCCGATTCATTTTTTTGAATGTATTTCTGGACGCTGGACCAGGTTCTGAGGTAACCTAATACTTGATCTACGGTCCATTCTTCCTTCATGCTGAACGGGGGAGGGATAATCTCTTCGAAAGGAAAGGGAATCGTTTTGTATTCTTCTTCCACGTATTTTCTTTCCGGCGGCCAATACGAATCGACGATTACTCTATAAAGTTTATCCACGACATCGTCGATTTCGGGGGAGATTCTATGCAGACCATAACCCCAAATCGCAAGAATTCCGTTTTTCTGTCCAACTCGGATGGCTTCTTTGTAAAATGGTTCGAAATCGAACCAGTGAAATGCTTGAGCCACTGTGATCAAATCCGCTTCATGATTTTCTAATGTAGAGTCTTCCGCTTTGCAGACTCTGTATTCGACGTTTTTACGAGGTTCGGCGTTTGAGATTTGATTTGTGCTCGGATCCGTAGCGATCACTTTTTCAAAAGTTGCTGCAAGAAAAACTGCGGCTTGACCCGTTCCAGTCCCGCAATCCCAGACTGTTTTTGCGTTCGGAACGAGGTTCTTGAGATATAAAAACAATTCAAGCGGATAACCTGGTCTAAACTCGGAGTAAGAAGAGGAATAAGAAGAAAAATGGTCTTTGAAATTCATGCTTTGATATTTTCAAAGATCGTAATATGACTTCAATCAGGAATTTAAAAATCACCGTCCGGATGTTTTTGAAATTCCTTTTGATTGATAAAAAGGTACTGATATTGGATTTGTTTACCGTCCTTCGTTTTAGCTTGCACCATCAGGGGAAGAAATGTGGATTTTTTTGCGAAACTTGGGATCTTTACCGTATAATCTGGAGATTGATTTTCTAAGAGTACATTCTTACTTTTAATCTTGATACTAACCGATTCGGATTGAACCCCTTCAAGGTGGATCTTAAATTCTTGACCCGCTTTTACCCAAGATCCGTCTTGGATGGAAATAGAGATCTTTGGAGGAGGCGCCATTGTAAGAATGGAATTAAATGCTGGCTGAGATTGTCCCCAAGGAACTAAGGATCTGTGTATGTTGTAAATGGGGGTTCCCGGAAGATTTTTACCTGGGTTGACCGTAAACGCCATTCTGTAGCCGATTGCTTTCGCTTCCTCGATTACTCTCGGATCGAAGAGACCGAAGGGATACGCGAGATCGACTACCTTTCTACCTGTTTTTGATTCTAAGATTTGTTTGGATTCCGCGAGTTGTTTTCGAATTAACGCCCGACTCATCATCGGAAGTTTCGGATGGTATAAAGTATGAGAGCCTAGGTCCAAAACTCCACTGTCCAAAGCCCTTTTTAATTCTTCCCAAGTCATGTAGTATTTTTTCCCCGAAGAAATAATCGAGGGATAGATGAAGATAGAAGCGGTGAAACCATATTTTTTTAAAAGAGGAACTAAAACTTCTAAATGTGTTTTGGAGCCGTCGTCGAATGTCAGTAAGATCGGTTTATCCGGAAAGTCGGAAGTTTTTTTACCGTTAATATAAGCATAGAATTGATCTAGTCGAACCGTCTTGTAACCTGTAGCTTTCAAAAACTTAAATTGTTCTTCCAAAAGGTTCGGATGGAGATTATAACCTCCCATTGGTCCACCCTCGGGCGCTAAGTGGTGATAACAAAGAACGGGAATCCCGCCTCCGGAAACGGATTCGACTCCCTGAATCGTATAACTAGGAGTAGGTGGAGTATCTTCTTTAACGGTTGGAAGCGCGTCTTCGTATTTTTTCTTTTTGGAATTCTTGGAAATGTCGAGATTTTCCCATTTTGAATCGGGTTCTTTTCGGTTTTTAACTGCAGATTTTTTAGGGGAAGCTTTATCTTCGGACTGATCAGGGCCTACGTTAGTCGATTCCGTTCTTTCTTTTTGATTTTTTTTTAAAACGGTTTTTTGCGAGGAATCTGCGAGAGTGTACGAAGATTTATCTTTTTTTGAAGATGAAGTAGTCAGCTTTTTCTTCTCAGGGTTGAGGAAATCGTTCAGAGGAGAAGCGATAAGAATCGAAGATACTAAGAGATGAAAGATTGTGAGAGTGATGAGGATATTGCGCATAATGTTATTAGTGAGAAAACAAAACATTGTGTTCCATTTTTTTGGATAAAAGGAAATTAACGTTTTAAAACGAATTGTAAATGGTTTTGTTTGCATTCTGAAATCCGGGAGAAAGGTCTTCGGTTAGTGTTTTAACACCGCTTTCCCCGGCAAGCGATTCCCGAGGTTTTCAATTGCAGAATTTTACAAAGGATTTTTCGGCTTCGTTATGCCCTAAGTTTGCCGCTTTTTTCCAATCTTCGCAAGCGCTTTGTTGTTCTTTCACTGTCCAGTTTGCCGCAGCGCGGTTATTGAGTGCATTCGCATAAGTTGGTTTCAAACGGATCGCTAAAGAAAGATCTTCGATCGCCCCTCGATAATCGGAAACTTTCATTTTTGCACAGCCTCGGTTGTTGAAAGCGATCGAGTAATTCTCTCGTTTTTCAATCGCCTGGTCGTAATCGGAAATCGCTCCTGTTTTGTTACCGGATTTGCTTTTGGCAAGTCCTCTATTGTTAAGTGAGGCCGGATTGTCCGGATTGACGTCCAGATCTCTTGAATAAAACTCGATCGCTTCCAAATAGTCCCCGTTCTTGAATTTAGAATTCCCCTCTTGAAAGGAATTCAGATCGGTTTTGCGGATGAAAACCAGTTCCTTTGTTTTCTCCTGTTTGAAAGAACAGGCAGAAAACAGCGTAATAGTTAGGAAAAAAATAAAAATCGATATAAATCTCGATTTAAGACCGGGGACCAACCAAAGAACCTCCGAAAGAGATTTATTGTCCTCCTTTCTCTCGGATCAACCTTTTTAAAACCGATTCACTATGGGTGCAAAGTTTTAAAATTCCACCCTTTGCCGGTTTTTGTTTTTCGAGTTGTAGAAGCTGAGAGGCAAAGCGAAACTTTCTACGTATATGATTCACAGCTGGAATCGAAGTTCTAAAATTTTTTGCCAACTCGTGATCAGCTAACCCTTTCGAGTTGAGGTCGAAGAACTTCGCTAGTTTGCCTTTATCCCAAACGATCTTCCGATCCGTTCGGTAATAATTATGTTGTTCCAAACGTTTACTGTTACGTTCGTATGAGCCTTGATTCCTCTTCTTTCTCCAGAAGGGGTGACGGTTTCTTGCATATTTGATATCCTCAATTGTATACCCGGTGGATGTAAGCCATTCCGACGTAATACTAGATTTTTTGGGCCCGGTCAGTTTCGATTTGATGGATAACTCGATGTACTGCTCCGGTGTAGATGCTGAAAGTAGTTTTCGTTTTTCTTTTTCGTAGATTTCCATATTGTTTTACGCTCGTTAAATTTCCGGAGAGCGTTAACTCTCCAAACTTTAGAAACTATAATTACCACAATATGGTTAACTTGAAAACATTTTTCCGAATTTGGAAAGAATTTCTCGAATGTATTTCTTATCTTCGAAAGTACACTGAAGTAATTAAACACTTACTATCATGTTGCCACTTTTGTGAATTTGAAGCGGTCCAATTCACTCGAGCCTCGCCGTAACTTCCTCTGATAAGCGAAATGAAGGATTACGTTTCGTAGTCGCATTTGAAACAGTTTTAAAGGAAAGTCGATATAGACTATAAGAATGGATTCCAGACGGTATGAAAGGAGAAACGATATTTCGGTTTTAAAAAGTATACAGACTTTATTTGCCTCTTTGGGTTTTGTTTCGAGACGAGAAGTTATCCCCGCGTTCTTTTAAATGTAAAAATTAGAGATTCTAAAAGTACGTCAGACCAGAGGTTGCAAAAATTACAATATCCGGCAATAGTAAAGAATCTACATAAAATAATATTACGAACAATGGAAATGAGTTTTTTACGTGTCTGAAGCGTTTTGGTCAAGAGCTGTGGAAAATGACTTTATCTACTGACATGTCTAACTCGGAAACTTTTCACGAAAGCGAGCATAAGTTAGGAACTTATGCTCGGTAGATTTGATAAGGATTTTCAAACTTGTTTGAATCGCTAGTTGATATTTTTCGGAGTGATGTCAGCGATTCCAATATCTCGGATAAAAATTCCGGGATTTTGGTTTTGTGCGGTTGAATGGAGGTATACTTTTGATTTCAAGAAGATTTTCTGATGGAAGAAAATACGATTTAGAAGAATGGAATGTGATGAAAAGGATTTTCAAAATAGAGGGTCGTAAATTTAGAAAAATGCGTTAGAATTGGGTTTCATATGAATGAAAATACCATTCTGCAAAAAAGAATACAAACGCCTATTCGAGGTGTTTTGTTGGATTTGGACGGAGTATTGTATACGGGAGATTCTGTTCTTCCCGGGGCACGGGAGGCGGTTTCTTATTTAAAAGAGAATCATATACCTCATCTGTTTTTAACGAATACGACTACGAAATCGAGACAGGGGATTTCCGAATTCCTAAACGATCTAAAAATTCCCGTGGAGGAAAAAAGAGTTCTGAATTCTCCCCGGGCTGCCGGCGAATATATCCGAGAAACAGGAAATCCAAAAACTTTTTTCGTCATTCGAGAGGAAGTTAAAAAGGATTTGAAAGAAATCAATTTCGAACGGAAAATTCCAGAAGCCGTATTAATCGGAGATATCGGAGAAGAATGGAATTATGGGATTTTAAATGATATCTTTCAAAAAGTGAAGGGTGGAGCCAGATTGATCGCTCTTCATAAAGGAAAGTATTGGCAGGCAAAAGAAGGGTTGATGTTGGATATAGGGGCTTTCGTGTCCGGAATAGAATATGCAACGGGTGTCAAAGCCGAGATCATAGGAAAACCTTCTCCGGCGTTTTTTAAGGCTGCTCTGGAAATGATTTCCACGCAAGCGTCTGAGACAATTATGATCGGGGATGATCTTGATTCGGATGTGGGTGGTGCACAAGTTTGTGGGATCCGGGGGGTTCTCGTAAAAACCGGGAAATATCGGAATGGAATATTGCAAGATTCGAATGTTCGTCCCGATGCCATTTGGGAAAATATAAGTTCATTAATTCCGTTTTTTCAGAAATTATAAAACTGTTTCAAAATATCAAACCGAAAAGTAGGATATGAGTTCAATGCTGTAAAGACGGGATTGCACTTTCAGATCCAGTCAATAAATTGGATGAAAGAAACGTAATGCGATATTTCGTCTTTAGTTACAATTTATTATAGAAGCGAGATAACTTGAGTTTCCCTACGCTTCAATCGCTTGCGCATTAATTAACTTACATTAACTAGCTGTTGGTCTATGTAAAATTTTGAGAAGTTTTACAATTCTCCTTTGAGAGTCGTAGTTCATTCAAGAAGAAGAATCGAAAAAATCATCGGTACAAAGCCCTGTTTTTAATCTTTCCATGGAAAAACCCCAGTCTCTCATTCTAGCCTCGTCCAAGTAACTTTGAAGAGATTCAATAATTCCTCTTGAGATGATGTGAGAGAGAACATGATAAGACAAGAGAGTTCTTCTTGGAGGAAATTCTTTTCTAAATCTACTTTTTTTCGTAGAGAAAGCGGAGAGAAGGAAGTCCTCCTTCTTCTAAGACATATTTGTTCTATTGGATTGCGGTTCGTATATTTCTAAGACTTCCAAGAGAAAGTGAGAAGTAATTGTAAAAAGATTCTTTGGGAATCTTGGAAGGGTCCACGATCTCTTGGATTCCGACGGGTCCGGTTTTTCGCAGGAGGTAAATTCCGGTTTCTACTGCGTTAGAAGAGAGTTTCATCTTTTTTGGAGTATAAAGCGGCTGATCATTTTAGAATATAAGGAGAATTTGTAGGAGATCTTACAAAAAAAGAGGAATATTACTGAGAAAGGGGTTTTGGAGTAGGAACTCTTACAAAATTTCTAAAGAATTCTGTAATTAACGTGAGTTAACAAATGCGAAAGCGATTATTATGCTGCGATCCATAGTGAGCCATAACGTTACCCACAAGTTAAGAAGGCTTTTGGGATCATAAGGATCAAAAACTGATATTTTTCAAGTGTTCCGACAAGAATGAGGCTTTTTACTTGCAAGAAGTATGATTTTGTGGTAAAGAAAACCTCCCGAGTCTTCCCACCGCCTCTCCCCTCCACCCAAAATCAGGGTGGGGCGTAAGTTTCACAGAGGATTTGTAGTAATTCCGACAGATTTATCTTCAGATCCAAGTATTTGTGGGTAAGGTTATGGTAGGGAGCAGCGCACTTTAGTTTGGAAGTTCCGGAGGAATTGGATTGCCCAAACTTTCTTATATCGAATTCACATTAAGTTAAAGGAATCGACGTCCCTCGTTGAAAAATTTTTCAAGAAACCTCAAAAAATCCCGAAAACTCGAATTTAACCAATTCTACTGATTACTTGAAAGAACCGCTTAGGTATGGGATTAAAAGAAGAAGTTAGTTCGAAAAGAGAAATCACCTTCCGAAAAAAAGGAACACCTGTCACTCTCCTCATTCCGGAGCAGATTGTACACTTGAGAAAATTAAAGCCAAATAAATTGAGTCAAGAATTGAGTTTTCTCCTAAAGAAATATCAGAAATGCGCGCTCGAAAAGAAATTTTTAGGAAGAAGTTTCCCTGCAGTGAGCTATCAGAGAAAAGGTTTAAAACTAAAAAAGATGAATTTTCGTCCAAATGAAAAGGATTGGGTCACTTTGGGAGTCCTTGCTCTTGGATTAGGTGTTTCCCGTTGTCTCCTTTTTACTATCTTAGCAGAGTGGGAGAATACTAACGAAATCCCCTACTACCAAACAGGAGGAGCTCTTACAAAAATCACCCTTCTCAGAGAAATTTCCCCACCCAAAAACCGGTTCTTCTCCCAACTTTTTCCTTCCCCTTCATAAAAAACTTGCAGATATCAAGATATCAAGATATCTTGGCCGGATGAAGCTTTTAGAAGCCAAAATTGTTTCTGGTAATGGTCCGAAGCAGATTCTTTCTGCTCTAAAAGCGCTTTCGGATGAAACAAGGATTCGAATTCTTCATATTCTTTCTTTATCCCCTTTGAATGTGCAGGAAATTACAGAAGTCTTAAAAATGGGCCAGTCTCGCGTCTCTCGACATCTTAAAATTTTAACCGACGCGGGATTCTTGATTCCTGAAAGAGAAGGGTCCTGGGTATACTATCGAATTCCAGAGGAAAAAAAGGCCTCTGCTTTTTCTTCCGAGGTTACCGAGCTTCTTCTTTCCTACAAAGAAGATTTGCCATTTCGAACGATAGATCAAGCTCAGATTGCCGAAATTCTTTCCAGAAGGGACCAAAAAAGTACATTCTATTTTAATAATGTAGCTCACGATTGGGAATCGATTCAAAAGGATGTGCTGGATCCTGCAATCTATCGTAAAAAAATTCTTTCTTATTTGCCTGATTTTTCCTCCTTAGTTTACGATTTGGGATGTGGTCCTGGAGGTTTGATCCCTTATCTTTTAACGAAGTCGGATCAGGTGATCGGAGTCGATGCGTCTCCTAAGATGGTGGAAGAGGCGGAGGTAACATTTACGGGAAATGCTCACGTATCCTTGATCTGTTCCCCTTTGGAAGACGTGGCATCTTACGCGAGAGAGCAAGCTGATGCGGTCGTTGCCTCCATGGTGCTTCATCATCTTTCCAATCCACCCGCAGTAATTCGTGAAATTTATAAAATTCTAAAACCCGACGGAACCTTTTGTCTTGTGGATTTGAAAAAACACAATCAAGAGTTTATGAGGGATAATTTCTCCGACCTTTGGTTGGGATTTGATTATTCTCTTCTACAAGATTGGTTGGAACTTTCTGGTTTTAGGGTCGGTTCTTACGAGGAGTTTGATACGGGTAACGTTTTCAAAATTTTGATCATTCAAGCAAAGAAAAAGGAGGACTAAAAATGTCCGCAATAACACAAGAAAAAGGTTTAAACTATAAAGTAAAGGATCTTTCCCAAGCTGAGTGGGGAAGGCAGGAGATCATCCTGGCGGAAAAAGAAATGCCCGGTCTTATGGCGTTAAGACAGGAATACAAAGGTAAAAAACCTTTGGCGGGTGCAAGAATTGCTGGATCTCTTCACATGACGATTCAGACCGCGGTTTTGATCGAAACCCTGACGGAATTGGGAGCGGAGGTTCGCTGGTCTTCTTGTAATATCTTTTCAACTCAAGATCATGCCGCCGCTGCGATCGCTAAGGCCGGGATTCCCGTTTTTGCATGGAAAGGAGAAACCGAAGAGGAATACTGGTGGTGTATCGAACAAACCCTTTTCTTCGGAGACAAAGGACCGAACATGATACTCGATGACGGAGGAGATCTCACTGCTTACGTTCACGAGAAGTATCCTAAATTGTTAAGCGAAATTCGTGGTATTTCCGAAGAAACGACCACAGGTGTCAAGAGTCTTTACAAGTTACTCAAAAAGGGGGAATTGAAAGTCCCCGCGTTCAACGTAAACGATTCTGTTACCAAGTCTAAGTTTGACAACCTCTACGGATGTCGTGAATCTCTCGCGGACGGAATCAAAAGAGCGACCGACGTTATGCTCGCAGGTAAAGTGGCTCTCGTTTGCGGTTTTGGAGACGTAGGTAAAGGATCCGCCGCTTCTCTTCGTAATTTCGGCGCGAGAGTGATCGTAACCGAAATCGATCCGATTTGCGCTCTTCAAGCTTCTATGGAAGGTTATCAGGTTCTTCGTGTGGAAGACATTATCGAACAGGTGGACATCGTAGTAACCGCGACCGGGAACGACGATATCATCACTCTCGAACACATGAAAGCGATGAAAGACGGTGCGATCCTCTGTAACATCGGACACTTCGATACCGAAATCCAAATGTCCAGATTAAATTCCGAAAAAGGCGTAACCAAAAAAGAAATTAAACCTCAGGTGGACAAATATACTTTCCCTGACGGTAAATCCATCGTCGTTCTCGCGGAAGGACGTCTTGTAAACTTAGGTTGTGCAACCGGTCACCCTTCGTTCGTAATGTCCTGTTCGTTTACCAATCAGGTATTGGCTCAGATCGAACTTTACAACAACAAATATGAACTCGGGGTCTACACCCTTCCGAAACATTTGGATGAGAAAGTGGCTGCTCTTCATCTCGAACAGTTGGGAGTTCGTTTAACAAAACTGAACCAGAAACAAGCCGACTATTTGGGAGTTCCGCTCAACGGACCTTTCAAGCCGGAGAACTATAGATATTAATCTACAAGCCTTTCCAAGTGCGGACTTCGAACTTTACGGTTCGTTGTCCGTCTCGGAAGGATCGGACTTTTCGAATGGCTTATGTTGTCACAGAACCTTGCAGAAATTGCAAATACACGTATTGCGCGGCAGTTTGTCCTGTGGAAGCTTTTCGAGAGGGGGCTAATTGTCTTTATATCGAGCCTACCGTCTGTATCGATTGTAATAAATGCAGACCGGAATGTCCGGTAGAAGCGATTTATCCGGATTACGAAGTTCCGTCTATCTGGCGTGACTGGATCGCGGAAAATGTCCATAAAGCGAAACATTTTCCCGTTATCATAGACGTGAAAGTTCCTCTCAAAAAAGAGGGATGTATAAATCCGGAATATTAGGATTTAATGTTATATTATTTATTAGAATTATCAAAGAAGTTTGCTTATGACTTATAAAGTTCAGAACTATACCAATCGTTCATCCCAGGAATTGCTAGGGCTCCTCGAAAAACAAATCTTAGTCATAGACGGGGCGATGGGAACGATGATTCAAAGATTCCTTCTCACCGAAGACGACTTTAGAGGGGAGGTTCTCAAAAACCATCCGCATCCTCTCAAGGGGAACAACGAACTTCTTTGTTTGACAAGACCGGACGTAATTGAAGCGATTCACATTAAATTTTTGGAAGCGGGCGCCAATATTTTAGAAACAAATACGTTCAGTTCGAATCAGATTTCTCAAGGCGATTATAAAACGGAGTTTCTCGTCGTGGATTTGAACAAGGCTGCGGTTCAATGCGCGCGTAACGCGATTGAAAAGTTTAAAAGGACAAATCGCCACCATCCATGTTTTCTGGCCGGTGCAATCGGGCCTACGACTCGTACTGCGACACTTTCTCCGGATGTAAACAATCCTGCGTTTCGTGCGGTGACTTTCGACGATTTGGTTGCGACTTTTTACGAACAAGCGCGCGCTCTTGTGGAAGCGGGGGTGGATCTGCTTCTTCCCGAAACGAATATCGATACTTTGAATCTGAAGGCGGCAATCTTTGCGATCGAACAAGTATTCGAGGATCTTCAAGTTCGAATTCCTGTGTGTCTTTCCGTAACGATTACAGACGCTTCGGGAAGGACTCTTTCCGGGCAAACTGTGGAGGCATTTTACAATTCCATTGCACACTGTAATCCTCTTTCGGTGGGAATCAATTGTGCGCTTGGTGCGGACGAAATGCGTCCTTATATCGAAGAACTTGCAAGAATTTCATCCTGCTATATCAGTTGTTATCCGAATGCGGGATTGCCGAATGCGTTCGGAGGTTACGACCAGACTCCGGAGGAATTCGGAGCTTATATTCAAGAGTTTGCAAGTTCTGGCTGGTTGAACATTGCGGGCGGATGTTGCGGGACCACTCCCGAACATATCGCCGCTGCCACAAAAGTGGTCCAAGGAAAAAAGCCAAGAGTACTTCCTCAGATCGAAGAAATCACAAGACTTTCTGGATTGGAGCCGTTGAACGTCACCTCTGATAAAGGATTTTTGCTCGTAGGGGAAAGAACCAACGTTACCGGATCTCCTAAATTCAAAAAGCTCATCATCGAAGGAAATTTCGAAGAAGCGGTTTCTGTTGCGTTGCAACAAGTGGAAGCGGGAGCGAATATCATCGATATCAATTTCGATGAAGCGCTGTTAGACGGCGAGGCATCGATGAGACATTTCCTAAATCTCATCGCGGGCGAACCAGATATCGCAAAAGTTCCGTTCATGATCGATTCTTCCAAATGGAGTGTTCTGGAGGAAGGTCTGAAATGTATTCAGGGAAAACCGATTGTAAATTCCATTTCTCTCAAAGAAGGAGAGGAAAAATTTTTAGAACACGCTCGTAAAATTCAAAGATACGGAGCTTCCGCGATCGTGATGGCATTTGACGAACAAGGACAAGCCGCGACCAAGGATGAGAAGGTTCGTATTTGCAAAAGGGCATATGACCTTCTCGTAACGAAGGCGAATTTCAGTCCGACTGACATTATCTTTGATCCTAATATTCTGACCGTGGCTACCGGAATTGAGGAACATAATAACTATGCAGTGGACTTTATAGAAGCTGTCCGTGAAATTAAAAAGTTTTGTCCGGGTGCGAAAGTTTCGGGGGGATTATCCAACGTATCTTTTTCCTTTAGAGGAAACAATCCCGTGAGAGAGGCGATGCACTCCGTTTTTTTATACCACGCGATACAAGCAGGACTCGACATGGCGATCGTAAACGCAGGAATGCTTGCGGTCTATGAAGAAATTTCGAAAGATTTATTAGAATATGTTGAAGATGTAATCCTAAATA
The DNA here is from genome assembly GCF_003046425.1 of Leptospira borgpetersenii serovar Javanica. Lineage (GTDB taxonomy): Bacteria > Spirochaetota > Leptospiria > Leptospirales > Leptospiraceae > Leptospira > Leptospira borgpetersenii. The sequence continues at coordinate 127,851 of NZ_QAJG01000009.1, read as the reverse complement.
GAAGACCAGACGCAACTGAACGTCTTGTGGAATTTGCCGAAAGTATAAAATCCTCCGGGGACAAATCTGAAAAAAAAGGGGAAGCTTGGAGAGAAGGAACTACGGTCGAGGAAAGGCTTTCGTACGCACTGGTCAAGGGAATCGTGGAGTATATCGATCAGGATACGGAAGAAGCTAGGCTTAAGTACGGACGTCCGTTAACCGTCATCGAAGGTCCTCTGATGGACGGAATGAAAATCGTAGGAGAATTATTCGGTGCCGGGAAGATGTTTCTTCCTCAAGTGGTAAAAAGCGCTCGAGTCATGAAAAAATCCGTGGCCTATCTTCTTCCTTTTATGGAAGAAGAGAAAAATCAATCGGAGAATGTGGCTGCCCGTCCTAAGTTTTTGATCGCGACCGTAAAAGGAGACGTTCACGATATAGGAAAGAACATCGTCGGAGTCGTTCTTGCATGTAATAACTACGAAGTGATCGATCTAGGCGTGATGGTACCTTCCGATAAAATTTTGGAAGAAGCAAGGAAACATAACGTTAATATCATCGGTCTTTCCGGGCTTATCACTCCTTCACTCGATGAGATGGTACACGTGGCTTCCGAGATGAAACGAACCGGTTTCGAAATCCCTCTTTTGATCGGAGGAGCGACCACGAGCTCCGCGCACACTGCGGTAAAAATCGCGCCCGTATATAATCCACCTGTAGTACATGTTGTGGACGCTTCTCGGGTTGTAAACGTGGTAAATCAGCTTTTACATCCGGATTTAAACGAGGGGTATGCTCAAAAGATCAAAGAAGACCAAAAAACGGCCCGGGAGAATTATTTCAATACGAGGGCGGAAAGAAAATTAATTTCTTTGGAACAAGCCAGAGAGAATCGGGAAGAGATCGATTGGACGGCTGCGACAATCGATAAACCTTCTTTTACAGGAATACGGATTTTTGACGAAGAAATTTCTTTGGAAATGTTGATACCGTTTATTGATTGGACTCCGTTTTTTACCGCCTGGGAACTCAAGGGAAGATATCCCGCGATTTTGGAAAGTGAAACTACTGGAAAACAGGCGAGAGAACTTTTCGCGGACGCGCAAAAACTCATGAAGACAATCGTGGACGGAAAACTTTTTAAGACGAAAGGAGTAATTGGAATTTTTCCGGCAAATTCGGTCGGAGACGACATCGAAATCTATGAAAACGAAAACCGTTCTAAACTTCTCACAGTGTTTCATACACTTCGTCAGCAGATTCAAAAAGAAGACTCATCGGAGCCGAATTATTGTTTGGCGGACTACATCGCTCCGAAGAATTCTGGGAGGATCGATTATATAGGCGGATTTGCTGTTACCGCCGGACACGGAGTCGAGGAATTCGCGAAAGATTTCGAAAACCACCAAGACGACTACAACTCGATTATGGCGAAGGCTTTAGGAGATCGTTTTGCAGAAGCTTTTGCGGAATACATGCATTACAAGGTTCGAAAAGAATATTGGGGTTATGACAAGGATGAAAATCTTTCTCCCGAAGATCTAATCCGTGAAAGATACAGGGGGATTCGTCCGGCGGCGGGTTATCCGGCTTCTCCCGATCATACCGAAAAGAGAATTTTATTCGATTTATTGCAGGCTGAAAAAAATACAGGAATCACACTTACCGAACATTTTGCGATGTGGCCTGCAAGTTCAGTCAGCGGCCTCTACTTTGCGCATCCTAAATCAAAATATTTCGCGGTCGCAAAGATCAACCGAGATCAAATTGAAGAATACGCAAAACGAAAGGTCATGAGTGTCGAAGAAGTCGAACGTTGGCTGGCTCCGAATCTTGCCTATGATCCTCTTGCGGTTTCGGTGGTCCGATAAAACTTCGAACCTAATTTCGATTCTATTCGTCTTATTAGAGTAGAAAATTATGGAACCGAACATTCCTAATCATTTTTTGGTACACGATCACGGTCCGGTGTATTCTGAGACTCGAAATGCAACCGAAGAATTTTCATTTCATCCTACATTGATTTCTTGGCTCAAAGAGCCTCTTGAACTCAAGGGAAACGAAATTTTAAAACTGACGGAAATTGGTTGTACGGATCATTCTTGTCCTGTGATCGAAACTTGTTTGGAAGTCTTTTATTCAAAACAAGATTCCGAGCCAAAGTATATGATTCGCTTTGGAAGAGCGAAACATTTAATCAATAAGATGGATCTTACTTTCTCTCTCAAAAAACAAGGGATTATTGATTAACAGTTGTAATATTCCGAACAGTGACTATAAATAATATGAGTTCGGTGGTTGGAGATTCATTTTTCTAAAATTGTAGGAACTCATACTTTTAGAGCGTCTCTATAAAATTCTAAAATGTAGATTCTAAGGTCGAATTTATAAGATGGATCGCCGTTTTCGGGTCGTCCGATGAAAAATTCATTTTCATTTTCTTCTACCGAACTCACGTTAAATATAGTGTCGTGGAATCGTTCTCACGTCGAAAAGTTACGATACGACAAAACGATCCTTGAATTGAAGATTACTCTCCAAACTTTTAGACCAAAACGTTATGATTTTCTAATGTTGTTACTTAGAGGAAGTTTCCGAAAAACTATATTTAATCCCGAGAATTCCCTGAACATCCTGCATCCATTGATGTTGTTCTCCCCCGAGTTGGCCCGCGGTCGGAACAGGAACTCTTACCATCCCTTCTAAACTTAAATTTCGGGAGGAAAAGGAAATTCCGGGGTTCAAATAGTATTCGTACGATTTCATGCCGCGAAAATGATTTCCCGGCTCTCCGCTATAAGCCGAACCTCTATCCTGGAAACGTTTGATACTGGAAAATTGAAGAAAAAAATTCATCTTAGAACTTTCTCCGATTTCCGGAAACACGGAGTAGTTGAATGCAATCGTGGATCTTGCAGATTCTAAAAATGCAAGCCCTGCTTGGTTGCCGATCATTCTCGCATTAAAGTCCATTTCCAAGCCCGCATGACGTTTCATATAAAGAAACATCACTCCGGAATTACTTCCGTTTTGTAGAGAATTTGTAGTCAAACCGAAACCCGGAATCTGATTTCTGGAATCGGTAATCCGATCCATGGTCCTTTTTTCGGAAAAAGCTCCCGATGCCAGTTTGCCGTTCCTGGAAGGAACCTGGTCTACGAGAATGGTTTCGGAAATGGGTAAAAATTGAACGCTTTCTTGAGGGACCACGGAAAATAAGAATGGTTGGAACATTCCTGAAAAAGAAAGTCCGGGAGTTTTGATAAAAGTAATCTCAGGAGCTTTGTTTTGGGGAACGGAATCATTTTCCGGTCCGAGCTTGAGTTCCATTGGGTCCTTATAGGGAATTGCAATTACCTGTAGGTATTTCTGTCGATTGAGATCGAAATCACGGGAAAGATGATAAGGTTCGAACGGGCTTGGCAAAGGATCTTCGACCGAAAAGATCGAAACTCCGAATAAAAACAAAAATAGAATGAAGGATCTCCTTTTGTTCATAAAATGTTCCATCTGTAAGACTATGGAAATAGAACGGAACTGTCAGTATAAAATTGCAAAATGAGGTGATTTTTACGGGGATTCTCGAAACTATTTGTGTGAGGACCCCGTTATGGAAACACGAATTCAAAATTTTGGTCAATGTTCGATACCTAGTCCCGCGAATTATGAATATTACACGAGTGATTCCTCCAGATTGATATTTAAAACTGTGTTTCAATCGGAAGAGGATTGGAATTCTTATGTGAAAGGTAATCCCGATTTTTTCGAACAGGCCGGACCTAGGGAAAAAATATATTTTTCTCCCAAAGAAGTGACCGCCGGAATCGTAACTTGCGGAGGTCTTTGCCCCGGAATCAACGACGTGATTCGAGGGATAGTAATGGAGCTTTATTATCGTTACGGAGTTTCCAGGATTTTAGGTTTTCCCTACGGTTATCAAGGGCTTGTAAAAAAATATTCCTACGAACCGATCGAACTCACGCCTGAAAAAGTGGCGCATATTGCGGATGAAGGTGGGTCTATGCTCTCTTCGTCCAGAGGAAATCAATCTCCGGTCGAAATGGTGGATTGTCTCGGCTTTTACGGAGTAAAGATGCTTTTTTGTATTGGAGGAGACGGCACTCTTCGAGGTGCTCGGGAGATCGTGGATGAGGTCACCAGAAGAAAGATGGAAATTTCTGTCATTGGAATTCCGAAGACGATCGACAACGATATCAACTATGTACAAAAAACATTCGGTTTTTCTACTGCGTTTTCCAAGGCGATGGAAGCGGTGGAATGTGGACATGTGGAAGCGAAAGGAGCGCCGAACGGAATCGGCTTGGTCAAACTGATGGGACGTCATTCCGGATTCATCGCGGTAAATGCTGCTCTCGCTTCTAAAAACGTAAATTATTGCCTAATTCCCGAAGTGAATTTTGACCTCTATGGAAGTGGAGCGTTTTTGGACGATCTCAACAAAAGAATCCAAAAGAAGGGACACGCGGTTATCATCGTGGCGGAAGGAGCCGGGCAGAAATTTTTCGATTCGACGGAAGAAAGAGACCCTTCCGGGAATCTGAAACTGGGGGATATCGGTCTTTTCCTCAAGGATACGATGACTGAGTTTTTCAAAAAAGAAAACATTCCAGTGAACATCAAATACATAGATCCGAGTTATATCATTCGATCGATTCCGGCTAACGCGGAAGATTCCGTATTCTGTGGTTTTTTGGCTCAAAATGCGGTTCACGCGGCGATGGCCGGTAAAACCGATATGGTTGTGGGAATGTGGAACAACGTATTCATACATCTTCCGATTTCTCTTGCGATTCAGGAAAGAAAAGTGTTGCAACCGGACAAAAGTACTCTTTGGAGATCTCTTTTGGCTTCCACGGGTCAGCCCGCGCATATGTTGGCCAAACATTCAGAGGACAGAAATGTAAATTACGTCAGAATTATTTGATATTTTAAGAAATATCGTTTTACAATTGCTTCCCGTAGGGAAGCCCAGTGGCTTTGCCGCTTCAGTCCTCTGTTACGGAAGACGAATCATAAACAATGTATAATCGTCGTGTGGATCTGCATCTCCTCGAAACGCATCAGTCGTATCGATGATGAGTTCCTTTAAAGCTCCAAGAGGCATATCTCCATTTCGTTCGATGAGCTTAGTGAGATTTTCAAGACCGTACATCTCGTTCGATTCGTTCATAGCCTCGCTGACCCCGTCCGTATAGAGAATTAAAAGATCACCGGGATAATAATCGAGCTCGTGTTCGTCAATCTCTGATTCTTTAATTCCGAGAGGCATTCCTTTGCCGGAAAGGCTGACGACATTTTTTTCTTTGGCTTTATAAAGGAGTTGTTCGTTATGGCCTGCACTAGAATAACGAATCTTTCGTTTCGCCATATTGATTCTTGCGAGCATTACTGTGACGAACATAAAATATCCGGATTTTTCCTGGATAATTCGGTTTGCACTCATCAAACTGATACTAGTCGAGGAATTTCTGGAAACTTCTCCTGCGATGATCGTTTTGGAAAATTCCATAAAGAGCGCGGCGGCGATTCCTTTTCCGGAAACGTCTGCGATGAGAACACTGACTTCGTCCGGATTATGATAGATTAGATCGTAAAAATCGCCTCCGATTTCTTTCGAAGCGATGTAACTCGTTTCCAATTCCAAACCTTGGATCTTCTTAGGAATATTTGGTAAGGAATTTACTTGGATCTGGGAAGCGATCTGCATATCTCTGTGGATCGAATTGAGTTTTTCTTTTTGTTCCTTAGAAAGAAGGGAATTGTAAGCTTCCGCTATCTGGTTGGAAATCGTACTCAAAACGTTTTGATCCGCATTGTCGAAGTTGTTTCCCGATTTTTTATCCGCAGAATTTAGGATTCCGATGATCTTTCCGTCCTGGCGGATCGGGACGGAAATAAAGGATTTGGTTTTGTACCTTTCGGGACGAACACAGTCTTCCATGATAGAAGAGGTGTTTTGGACTAGAATCGGTTTACCGGTTTCGATAACCTTGCGGATTACGCCTTCTTTTTCGTTGATGAAATGTTCTTCTTCTTTAAGACTGAAGCCGATACTTTTTTTGAGTTCGTATTTTCCGTTCTTTGGATTGAAAAAGATTAAAGAAACTCTTTCTGCTCCCATAATTTCCGAAACGGAATTTACGGTGAGATTAAAAAATTGATCCATCTCCGAGATATTCGAGATCGCCTGACTGAGTTGAAACAAACAATCAAGTTCGTTCGCGCGGCTTTTCAAATCTCGAATCAGTCTTCGATTTCGAATTGCGATTGCGGCAAGATCCGAAAGATATTGAAGAATCTTAATGTCTTTGTTCGTAAATTCTTTTCTTTCTAGAGAATTGACCGCTTCCAATACACCCTGGATTTCCCCTTGAGTGCTCATCGGAACACAGATAAGATTATAGGTAACAAATCCCACGGTCTCGTCGATGTTTCTATAAATTCGAGAATCGTTTTTTGCGTCGTTCACGATTACGGGTTCCAATGTCTCCAGAACCATTCCCGCAATCCCTTTCCCTCTTGGGACTTTCAGTTCCGTAAGGGATTTCTCTTTTGTGCCTTTAGCAATATTGAAAACGAGACAATCTTCGTTCCGATCATACAAAAGGAGGGAACAACCTTCTGTGTTGAGGACGTCTTTTGTGGTTTCTATGATGATGTTAAGAAGTTCTTCCAGGTTGTCGGTCGAGTTAATTTTCGCCGTAATGTTGGAAATTAAAGATAAGGATAACTGCCTTTCACTCATAAAGGGGTGTTGGGATTTTTTTGTAGAAGGAATTCAATCATTGAACACAGGAAAGTTTCCCTTGTCAAGGAGTTTCAACGAATCGAAAACTTCGGGAAAACGAGACAAATTGACGTTAATCGAACGCATGATGGTACCCTCTTCGAAAAAGGAATCGTGTCAATCATGATTCGATCAAAGAACCGATGCCTTGATTTGTGAAAATTTCAATCAAGATGGAATGAGAAACTCTTCCGTCAATGATATGAGTTCTATTCACTCCTTGGTCGATTGCTGCCAGACAACATTCCACCTTAGGAATCATTCCGCCTGAAATTTCTCCCTTTCGAATGTATTCCTTCATTTTACCTCGGCTGAGTCCGGTCGCTAATTTACCGTCGATCAAAATCCCTTCCGTGTCGGTAAGAAGAATCAGTTTTTCCGCTTTGAGAGCGCCTGCGATTTCACCGGCGAAAGTATCCGCGTTGATGTTTAGGCTGTCTCCTTCCACACTTTCCGCTACCGGGGAGATGACCGGAATGAACCCTTCCTTTTGGAGGTTATGAAGAATTTCTGGATTTATGGATTCGATTCTTCCTACAAGCCCCACATCGAAGAGCTGTTTTTCCTTTCCTTCCAATTCGATCTCTATCGGAGCTTTGACCGCTTTTGCGAGGTTACCGTCCTTGCCGGAAATTCCGACAGCCTTTCCACCTTGAGAATTGATCATAGAAACGATTTGTTTATTTACCTTACCGGTGAGAACCATTTCCACAACTTCCATTGTCTGAGTGTCGGTGACTCTATGTCCGTGAATGAATTCGGTCGGAATTTTCAAGCTATCCAAGAGGCGATTGATTTCAGGTCCTCCTCCGTGAACGATTACGGGATGGATGCCTACATACTTTAAAAGAACGATATCTTTAGCAAAAGATTCTTTTAAATCGGCCTTAGCCATCGCGGCTCCGCCGTATTTGATCACGACCGTCTTGCCTGAATATTTGGTGATGTAAGGAAGGGCTTCTAGGATATGATTGACTCTTTCCAAAAGTTTTTCCATGAGAAACAAAAGAATCCTTGTGTCTTCCTCTGTCATCTAGAAATAGAGAGTAATAGATTGCCTACTATGAGGTTATAGATTGTCTCCGAAAAATCAGGAAACGAACAAAAAAAGAAATGTGATCCTTACCGGAGGAAGCGGAGGTTTGGGAAGAGCCGTCGCTGAATCTCTTGTATTCGAAGGATATTCCGTGACCAATTTAGATATTCAAGTTCCGAAGGAAATTTTGTCGGGAGAACTTTTTCTGAATACGGATCTTACGAAAGATGAAGAACTTATTTCCTCGCTTTCCGAATGGGAAAATACGATTTCTACCCAAAATCAGATTCCGTACGGTTTTGTTCACTGTGCCGGATACGGAGGGCCTTATCATAAAATCACTCAAGTCAGTCTGGAGGAATGGGATCGTATTTTTTCGATAAATATTCGTTCCTCTTTTCAGATTGCGAAGTTTCTTTTGCCTATATTCAAAAATTTGCAATTAGGAAGATTGGTATTTATCGCCTCTTCTTTATCGCTGATCGGTTCTGCAAATTCAGTCGCGTATTCCTCATCGAAACACGCTTTGATCGGCTTTGTAAAATCTCTTGCGGATGAATGGGGTCCTTTCGGAATTACTGCGAATGCGGTCAGTCCGGGTTATATGGAAACGTCGATGGGAATTCAGGAAGATCAAGTTTCCGATCATAGACAAAAAATCATTACCATGACTCCGTCCGGCAAAATAGCGCATCCTTGCGAAATCGCGAGGGTCGTTGCTTTTATGTTGAACGAAAACTCCTCCTATATCAACGGTGCAAACTGGGTCGTTGACGGCGGGATCACTGCGGTTTGAAGAATTTGAAATTTAGGATATTTTCATATAAGAACCCGTCGAGCGCCAATAGAAGCGAGACGCTTTAGTTACCGCTTGATCTTTCTGATAAAGCAGAAAACTAAAGTGCGTCGCTCTAAGGATTTTACGTTACTTTATTCCGAAAAAAAGATTACGTAATCTTTTTTGCTTCTCGGATATTTGTTCTTCGAATTTAAATTGGCTCGTTTGAAATCGTTTGGAAAGTTTTATTTTCCTTTTGAGGATTTTCCCTTTTCTTGCGATCAAAAGTTCCACTTTTTCACCCGCCCTAAATTGTTTCAAAAGATTCTTTCGATTTCCGGAATGAATTCGAGTTCCGTTCAATGCGATCCACTCGTCTCCTTGACTCAAATCCACAGAGGGATCTAAAAATTTCCAATCGATCTTATGAATGATGAGATTTCCTTTATCTTCCCTGGTTCCGAAACCGAGTTCTACTTCCGGATTCGAATCGGATCGTCTAACGCCGATTTTGTGAAAGTATTTTTCAATCGGAATCGGAATCGGTTTGTCGAGATAATCGCCGAATTCTGATTTTAAATCGATTCCGGTACGTTTTTTTGCCGCTTCGAAGAATTCGATTTTTGTAAACCCCCGATTTTTTCCTAAATGGAAGGTTTGATATACTTCGTTCATCACATCTAAAAGAGAATGATCGCCTGAGGATTCGGACAAAAGGTGAAGATTCATGGCCAGAGCTAAAATACTTCCTTTGACGTAGTAGGAAACTCCAGTGTTATTCGCGTTCGGATCGTTCAGGCGATTGTAAAATTTGGTCCAAGCCGTAAACGAAGAATCTTCAAGACTCATCCAAGATTCGCCTTCCGATTTTTCCAGACTCAGTAAATCTTCCATTACTTTTGCAAGATACGACTCCGCGTTGAGATGTTTGGTTTTGACTAAAAAATATGCGTCGTAAAAAGAAGTGATTCCTTCCGCTATCCATAACTCTCTTGTTAAATTCGGCTTTTGATAATCGAAAGGGCCTAATGCAATGGGACGAATGCGCTTTACGTTCCAGAGATGAAAGTATTCGTGGGATAAAAGTTCCAAAAGTTTTAGGTATCCGTCTTTTGAAATCGCCTTCAAAGGATCGTACATATTTACGGAAGAATTGAGATGTTCCAAACCTCCGTAAGCCCCTTCGGATAAGATTAGAATAAATAGATAGCGGTTATTCGGCGAGCCGGCGAAAGAACGGATTTGTTCTTCCGTAATTTTTTGTAAATCCGGGATCAGGGTTTTCTGAACAGATTTGGATAATTCTCCTTCGAGTACGATTTCGTGAACACATTCTCCCACATGAAACGGAATGGCTGCGCGGTTGGATAAAAGAATGGGAGCATCCAAGAATTCGTCCAGATTTTTGGAAAAACGTTTTTTCCCTTTGCCGTCTAAACCCGAGTGACAAAATTCAAAGGGAAGGGAATTCGAAATCTCTAATGTGATTTCGGAAACTTTTTCGTCTTTTGGATATAAGAACAAGGCGGGCGGGTGCAAAAGGCAAAACTCGGTCGTAAAATAATTGGAACGAACCGAATAATCGTAACCATAGACCACATAACGTATGAGAAACGATGTCCCCTCACAAAGGACGCTCCAGGAATCGAGATCAATTTGCGAAACTTCCGGACGTTTTCTATTCTTCCCTAAAGCAGAGACTTCGAGTTTATGAATATGCCTGGAGTAATCTCGAACCATATAGGATCCGGGGGACCAAACGGGAAGAGAAAGAATGATTTCTTTTCGGGGGGACATTATCTCCAATTCCACTTGAAGGTAATGTCCAGTAAGTTGATATTCTTGAATGGAAAAGTGAAGTTTAGACAATCATGTACCGCTAGCTTTGGAAATCTCTTGGAGAGTTTCTTCCACCGTAGTCGTCGGGTCAACTTTTCTCCAAACCTTTTGAATCTTTCCATTCGGAGAAATTAGAAAAGAGTCCCTGGAAAGTCCCTTGAAAACCTTACCTTTCCATTCCTGATCACCATAAACTCCCAAGGCTTCGCTGAGTTTGTGATCCGGATCGGACAACAGCGGAAAATTCAAAGAATATTTTTGAATGAAATTTTTATGGGAGTCTAAATGATCCAGACTTACTCCGTACACTTTGGCTCCGATTTTTTTGAATTCTCCTATATTGTCCCGGTAACTACAGGCTTGTTTGGTACAACCCGGAGTATCATCTTTGGGATAAAAATAGAGAAGAGTCCAAGAACCGGCGATGTCTTCTGGAAGTTTGACATTTTTACCTTCCGTACTTTCCAAACTGATCGTGGGCAGATTTGTTCCTAACATTGAATCTGACATTCAAGTTTCCTCCGGGAGTAAGAATATCGAGTTCAGGTGAGATGCAACCGCTTTTCAAAATAGTATGAAAGATTTAAAGACGGGGTTTACTTGGAAGGAATGTAATTGCTAAATCGTATTAGGAATTTTATTGGTTCGGGGAAAATCGGCATCGGAAATCTTGTCCAACCGGATATGATTTTCAATTCTTAGATTTTGTACAAAAGTTCCCAGATTTACTACTCGGTCACATAAAAAGAATACCGTAATCAAAGCCCGTTTTAAAATCCTGTCGCGGGTCTCTTGGGAATCGTGGCGGCTTGAGTTTTACAAAAATGTAGGAGCTATTACAAACAGGAGAAAACCGCCAATGTGACGGTTTCTGTAGGAACTCCCACGTTTTTTAGAAACTTGCGGATCCTTTAGAGATATTCTTCTTCGGGTTTTGTGACGAGTAGTAGTTTTCGGAATCTTTTTGGAAAGGGTTTGTCCAAAAACTGAAAGCCGTCATTGAAAATTCGTTTTTCAAAGGGGATAATTTTTCGCAATCCTCGCCGGGGAACGGACTTCGAAAATCCGGTTTCAAGCGTTTTTTCAGCAAAAATATTTCGGGACAAGGATTATGAATGCTGAATTCTACGGTCTTACGACAGGTTTTGAACATAAACAATCGTTGCCAAAGTCCCTTCTTCCTTAAAGATTGGATTCCGTGATGCGACGCTTCTTAAGGGATTTCGACTCTTGCAGAAATATTTCGATATTGTCTTTAAAAATCCGTCCGGGAAAAATAGCACCCGGAATTTACTGTGGAATTCCCTATGTTAAGAACGACAGTGTAAAGTTTTCTTTATATTGAGTTGTCGGTCGTGTTTCGGAAAATAAAACAGAAAGCTTTTGAGTAATCTTTTTAACTATCAATTTGAACTGAGGAAAAAACCGGCCTATGATTTCTTATACAGTCTATAAAATGATTCATATTTTTGGAATTCTTCTATTGTTTACCGCTCTCGGAGGAATTACGCTTCATGTTCTGAATGGGGGTACGAAAGAATTTTCCAATCGCAAAATTGTAGCCATTACACATGGAATCGGCCTCTTTTTAATTTTGTTAGGTGGATTCGGAATGTTGGCAAGACTTGGGATCATCTGGCCTTGGCCGGGGTGGGTGATTGCAAAATTTGCGATCTGGTTGACGTACGGCGGGCTTTTGACGGTGGTTTATAAAAAACCTGCCTTGGGAAAAATATTTTGGTTCGGATTTCCTCTCCTTGGCCTTCTTGTAGTGTATGTCGCAATTTACAAACCGTTTTGATTTCTATTCACCTTCGAAAATGAAACTAAGAAGTATAATCTAAAACATCTAAGGGGATTAAAAAATATGGCAAAAAAAACATCCACGGTAAAAGGGATTTCCAAGAAAAAGAAAGATACTTCGATTCGATCCATCAACGATTTTCTAGGTTCTAGGGATCTACCTCATCCGGTAGATCGTCTGGAAGACGTTCGAAGAAGAGCTCGCAAATTTCGGGAGAAAATGCTCTCCGGTCCTCAAGTGATTTTTTACAGGTCTTACGATTTAATCAGAGTTCCTTATCCTACACGTTATGCACTTTTAAATGCTTACAGTCTTCCAACTCCGTACATGCATATTCTCAATCGATTATTCATCATCCAGTATAAAACTCAGGAAGGAATCAAAACGCTTTTATTTTCTCCTTCGGATTTGGATGGAAATACGGAGACCCCGTTTTTTAAAAGACTTTCCGAATCTTTCGGACCGTTTCAATCCATCGGAAGAAAGATCATCGCACCGATTTTAAGCACAGTGGAAGAATGTCTGAAAGACGCGGGGATTTCTCCCGAAAAAGTCGATTATATTTCTTATGATCACCTTCATACACAGGATATCCGTAAGTGGTTGGGAGCAAACGGAGAAAAAGGCTATTTCCCGAACGCAAAACTTTTGGTAATGAAACAAGAATGGGATTCGGTTCAGGGACTTCTTCCTCCGCAAGCCGATTGGTATTGTCCGAATGGAACCGGAGGAGTCGCAAGTGATCGGATTCTGGTCTTGGACGGAGACGTTTCGTTGGGACAAGGAATCGCTTTGATACGTACTCCGGGACATACTGCGGGAAACCATTCTCTTGTGGCTCATACTCCCGAGGGAATTTTTGTTTCGAGCGAGAACGGGGTTAGTGCAGATAGTTATTCTCCGTTAAAGTCCCGGATCCCGGGAGTAAAAAAATACGCGAAGACGACCGGTATGGAAGTCATCTTAAACGGAAACACGCTCGAAAGCGGGTTGGAGCAATATATTTCCATGGTTCAAGAAAAAGAAATGGCGGGAATTTCTTCCAGGAATTCGGACTTTTACAACGTTATGCCTTCTTCGGAAATGACAAGTTACTGGTTGTTTCCAGGGACGGCCCCTACTTTTAGTTTCGGAAGATTGTCTTTCGGTTCTCCGGTGATTTAAGGGAAATGAAAAATGATTTTATTCATCACAGGTTGTGCGGGTGGCCTTGGAAAAAAATTAGCAGAAGAAGCTTTTACCGCCGGGCATTCGATTTTAATCACAGACATCAATGAGAAGGAACTTAAAAAATTCGCGGCTCCCTGGAAAAATGAGAAAAATCGGGTACTTGTTTCCAAGCTTGATGTAACTTCTCCTGCCGATTGGAAAAAAGTAATGGATCTTGCGATCAAAAAATGGGGTAAGATCGATGTACTTCTCAATGTTGCAGGTTATTTGTTGCCCGGCTATATTTATGAAGTCCCTCCGAATCATATCGATCGGCATATCGATATCAATACAAAGGGAGTTATGTACGGAACGAGGGAGGCCGCAACTAAAATGGTAGAGGCAGGGGCGGGGCATATCGTAAATATCGCTTCCTTGGCGGGAGTTGCTCCGATTTCCGGAATTTCTTTATATTCTACCTCCAAGTTTGCGGTGAGAGGTTTTTCCCTTGCGATTGCTCAAGAATTGAGAGAAAAGAATGTTTATGTTACGGTCGTTTGTCCTGACGCGATTAAAACTCCGATGCTGGACCTACAAAAGGATTATAAACAGGCCTCGATGACTTTTTCCGGGGGTAGGATTTTAACGGTGGAAGAGGTTTCTAAAATCATCCTCGGTAAGGTTCTTGCCAAAAGGCCGCTTGAAATTTTGATCCCTAACGGTCGTGGTATTCTTGCAAAGATCGGAAACCTATTCCCTGCAACTGCCGCAATCTTGGGCCCGATTCTCCGAAAAAAAGGTCTAAAAAAACAATTTGTTTATACCAAAAACTAAAAATCTATCTCAAAATCTGAAAAGAAATATTTCTAAACGGTCCGGTAAGTTTTTAAAAGAATGTAGGAGTTCCCACGTTTAAAGGACTAATGACAGTGTTGTGGCAATACCACTCCCACAGAAGACGGAACAGTTTTGGAACAAACTCTTTTGAATTTGTTCATAAAATCATAATTTGCGGTATCTCACATTTTAAGAATAAATTTACAAAGTTCAGATTCCAATTTGTTTTTAGAAAAATAAATGTTCTTACTTCAAACTCACGTTATTTATTAGCTTTCGAATAAGAGCCGGTCTCAAAACCTTAGGAACGTAGGAGCTATTACAATCTTAAACGACGGGAGAAAACCTTCAATACGACGGTTTCTGTGGGAACTCTCACGTTTTTTAAAAACTTGCCGGATCGTTGAGAGATATTTTTCTTCAGGTTTTGAGACGGGCTCTAAGTTCCGTTGTTAAATTTCCGTCGTAATTTCTACATTTTTGTGAAACTCAAGGTATCTCGCTTCTTCTATGTTTCTTATATCAAACCCTTTATTTTTTATATAAATAATTCCTGTAATGTATCTTAAGGGTCATGTTACAGGTTGAGTTTCACTCTAAGAGTAACTTGCGACGAAGTTAGAAAGTAACCGCCCAACGAACAACATTTTTTCAATATATGTTTAAACGTATATACTACAGGAATGAAAAAAACAGGAATCGACTGGGCAAACGGATTTCAAGAATTAGCGAGAAGCGGACTATCACAGCCAGCTTACTGCAAAAAACGAGGCTTTTGACTTACAAAAAGTATGATTTTCTGATAGAGAA
This sequence comes from Leptospira borgpetersenii serovar Javanica, assembly GCF_003046425.1. Classification (GTDB taxonomy): domain Bacteria; phylum Spirochaetota; class Leptospiria; order Leptospirales; family Leptospiraceae; genus Leptospira; species Leptospira borgpetersenii. The sequence continues at coordinate 112,808 of NZ_QAJG01000009.1, read as the reverse complement.
AAAACTACCAAGCCTTTTCACCACCTCGCTTTGCGACTCGTAGGAAGCAATGCTGTTTTAGTTTTCCCACCGACATTCTTAACTCTGTCGATTCAAGAATATCATACTCGGAACCGCCTTATGTTCAAGAATCATACTTCTTGATGGGCGCAACATAATAGAGTTGTTGGCTTTTTTGAAAAAGATCTAACATTCTAACTTTTAAAATAAACTTATTACAATATTCTTTTCATGCATCCGAGTTATAACGGTGAAAAGACAGTTTAAAAATCCATAAACTTTCCAAAAAAAAGAGAAACACAATCTGTAGGAACTGCTACATATTGCTATTGGCGACTTGACAATTGTGATTTCTCTTCAGGTTTCAATACAAACTTTTAGATACACATTTTACAAAGAACGATGTAGGAAAATTCGGAATCTTTTTTAAAATGGATTTAGAATTTAACTGGTCCTAAACTTTTTACGGATATTTTTAAGGGCTTCTTGCCTTGATTTTTCTCTGACCGAAGATCTTAGGTTCCTTTTTACCGGTAAATAAGATTCAGTACTTGCCAAAGTTTTGTGTCCTAGAAAATCCTTCACGTGATTCAAGGACGAACCGTCGGCGATCAAATGTAGAGCTCTACTATGTCTGAGAGTGAAAACGGTTATTGGACTTGAAATCCCGGAGTTTCTGCCTATTTCGGAAATGATTCTTTCCACGTTTCTAGATGTCGTATGAGATCCTAAACTTTTTCCCGGAAACAGATATGTGCTCGAGGAAGAGATGACTTCTCTTTCATATTTCTTGATCAGAGTCCCTAATTCTGCAGGGATTTCTACAGTTCTAGATTGGGAAAGAACCGGAACTTTGATGTGAATCGATTTCCTTTTTGTATCCAAATGAGCCCATCTAAGAGTAATTAATTCACCGACACGAAGGCCTCCGAAATACACCAGGCCGCACATTAACTCGTGTTTCGCGTTAGATGACGCAGTTTTTAAAATACTCTGCATTTCTTTATAAGTAATTGCATTCGGATTGTTATATTCTCGTACGGGTCTTTGAAAATCCTGAAATAGATTCATTTTCATTACGTCTTCGAAAAACATTTTCAAAGAACTTACGTTGATCTGAATGGTAGAAGAAGATACTTTTCTCTTCCTTAAATGATCCATATAACGGTTCAAATCCTTCACAGTGATCTTTTCTGCGGGTTTATCCGCAAAATGAAGAAAATCTAAGTTATATTTCATGTAAGTATAAGCCGTAGCTTTTTTATAATTTCTCTGGCGGATAATCTTTATTAGTCTTTCAACCGAGTGTTTGTTCTTTTTTGGAACGTCCAATTCTGCCATCTTTCTTCCCTGCCAATTTAGTAATGAGACTCGTGAGTTGCTTTTATATGATTTTAACATTCTTTTTCTAAAAGCTTTGGAAAAAGGGAACCAAATATCGCCAAAATGTGTCAATTCAATATTCGATTTTGTGCAGAATTCTAGAACAAACCTCTTCCACCTTCAAATCATCTATTTCAAGATAATAATCCGAAACACTTCGATAATGGGGCAATCGATTCTCTACTATGCTCCGATAAGAGTTAATTGCACTGAGTGGAGGGCGAGTAGGGTCGTTTTGAATCTTTTCCACTAAAATTTCCGTGGGCTTGGAAAGCCCAAAAACGACCGCAATGGATTTTAAAAGATCAATTTTGCGGCTACTAGGGACCTCTTTCCCTTTGGTATCCAAATCAAATAGAATACCACCTCCACAATCTAAGATAATTCCACGGGAGGTTTTGAGTTTTACTAAGATCTGGAACTCTAAGTCTCGAAAAGTTTTCCAATCTCCTTCATTTTCTTGAATGAATTCCGGAATGGAAATTCCTCCCATCTCGTAAACTGCAATCATGTCCGTAGATACTACGGGCATTCCTGTTATTTTAGAAAGCTTGCGAGAAATTTTGGATTTTCCGACCCCTCTCGGACCGATCAGAGCAAAATTTTTTCTCAAGCCTGAATCAACTCGCGGATGTGTTTCTGTATTTCCGGAAGGGCCGTATAGTACATTTGTACATCAGAGTCGGTAGTTCCTATTATTTGCAAGGCCTTATTGGAAATCGGGGTGGATAAGCCTGCAATGTCAATTCCTACTCCCGCTGCTATGGAAATCGAATGAGCTACATGAACTACGGATACCAATTCCTGAAATTCTTTTTCATTTTCGGGTTGGCTGTAGTTCCGTGCCACATGAATCAATTCTTTTGGAAAATTCCATTTTTCTAATAATTTCTCACCCACTTCTTCGTGGGAATATCCGAAATGTTTTCTTTCTAATTCTTCGAACGAAACAGAATGAGTTTTTAATTCTTCCCTAAGGTTGGCGATCACGGCGGGAAAAAAATCGGCGAGAATCACTTTTCCTATATTGTGTAAAAGACCGCCAGTAAACGCGAGGTCCAATCCGATTTTAAGTTTTTTCTGCTCACAGATCCTTTTGGAAAGTTCCGCTACTGTGAGAGAATGAATCCAGTTATCTTCCGCTTCTATCTGATAACCTTTCAGATCTTTTTTAAGAATTCCTCTCGCCGCGGTTAGTAGGATGATATCCTTTACCGTTTTGATTCCTAAAGTCATTAGAGATTCTTGTACGGTTTTGATTGGTTTTGCCGCTCGATAATAGGCCGAATTGGAAAGTTTAATTACATCGGCTGTCAAACCCGGATCGTGTGAAATTTCCTTTGCTAGATCCGGAATCGCTACATCTTGTTTTTGCACCATTTGCATTACTTTCGTAACTACGGACGAAATTCTAGGAAGTTGAGCGTCGTTTAAAAAAAGTTGGTCTATTTTTTCTTTCATCTTTTCTTACCTGACCTTGTAGAGATACTTTTCAAACCCGCCTTTTTTTAAAAGAACCCGGCCGTCGTCCAAATACAAGCTGATAGTTCTACCGTCGTTCCCTCCGACATCCTCTAAGATTAAAGGAATTTTACTTTGCTCCAAAATAGTTCTGGCGATAAGAATGTTCTGTTCTCCGATGTTTTGTAAAAAACTGGATTGAACTCCTTTGAACATGGAGGCACCTCCGAAGAGTCTTACCGAGTATTCTCCGTGGTTGCAGCCCATTTCGCTCATTTTTTTGATCAAGAGAGGAATTGCAGTCTCTGCGTATTTGAAAGGATTCTTTTGTGAATCTTTTCCGCTTGGGTCTTTGGAAAGCATAAAGTGAGCCATTGCTCCTATCTTTTTGTCAGGAGCGTAAAATACCACCCCGATGCAAGAACCCAGAGTGGTTCTCAAAATTTCGGGAGACTGTGCTCCCTGCATATCGGCGATTCCTACGTTGACTACTTTTGATCCTTTTGTCAGCATTTGTATCCCGTTTCCCGGTCATTTTAGTTATAAAAGTGTAACAAGACTTTATAGGAGGCTCTCGAATTCTTCAATACTTTTTTGAGACAATTTGAAGAAGTAGATGCTTTTGAATCTAAAAACGGCAGAATTTCATTTTACTCTCGGATATTAATTCCATATATTGCCTTTGGAATGGTAAAAGCGGCACTTAAAAGTAAGATAAAATCCGAACACAAAAAAAACGTCTCCGGCTCGGAACCGATTGAAACGTTTAAACTGGACAAGACGAACGTAACGATTCTTGGGACTGCACATATCAGTCAAAAGAGTATAGACGAAGTTCAAAAAATCATCCGGAAAGAAAAGCCGGACATGGTTTGCGTTGAACTTTGTAACTCCAGAATGCGTTCCCTTAAGGAAAACGAACACTGGAAAAAATTAGATATATTCAAAGTTTTTAAAGAAAGAAAGATGTATCTTCTCCTTTCAAGCCTTATTCTCTCCGCGTTCCAAAAAAAACTCGGTAAAGGTTCTATTCGCCCCGGGGACGAGATGAGAATGGCGATCGGCGAAGGTGAAAAAATCGGCGCTAGAATCGTTCCAATCGATCGAGAAATTTCAACGACTCTCAAAAGAGCCTGGTGGAACATCGGAATTTTCAATCGTATGTTTCTTCTTTCCGCGCTGTTGGCTTCTCTTTTTGTGAAAGAGGACGTCTCCGAGGAAAAAATCGAAGAGATGAAATCGGAAGATGTTCTCAAGGATCTTTTTTCCCAACTTCCGAAACGCTACGAGTCTATTAAGAACGTAATCATCGACGAAAGGGATTCCTATCTCGCTCAAAAGATTCGAGACGCCTCAAAGGAAGGGAAGAAAATTTTTGCCGTAGTCGGCGCGGGTCACTTGCAAGGTATCATGAATCACGTCTGGGAAGAGAGGGATATTTCCAGTCTCGATCATTTACCTCGAAAAACGGCTCTGGATCGTTGGAAAGGTCTTTTGATTCCGGGAATTTTTTTCGGTCTGATTTTAACCGTTTTCTATTTCGGAGGCAGACAACAAGGTCAGGAATTAGTTCTTCGTTGGATTTTAGTCAAAGGCGGGCTTGCCGCATTAGGTGCTATTATTTCTCTCGCGCACCCTCTATCCGTGATCCTTGCGTTTCTTGCGGCTCCCGTAGGTAATTTTAATCCGATTATCAAGCCGGGCTGGGTTGCCGCGTTATGCGAGTCTTGGTTGCGCAAACCACTTGTCGAAGACTTCGAAAAAATCGCCCAGGATTCGGAACACTGGAAAGGATATTGGAAAAATAACGTGATTCGTATCTTTCTTGTGTTTATGCTTCCTCAAATAGGGAGTAGTATCGGTACGTTTATTGTAACTGCAGACTTATTCCGAGTTCTTAAGGGATTGATGTGATTTCCGAGCTTCGGAAATCTAAGGCCATTTTCTTTTTGATTTTGGCTTGTTCCGGAGCTTTTTTCGCAATTCATTCCGAACCGTCCGCCGAATTCGAACCGAATGCGGTAATGAAAGGATGGAATCTTCAACCGTATCTAACGTATTACGAAGACAAATCGGGGGAACTTTCTTTTTCCGAGATTCAAAGTATCTTTCGGTCTGGGAAATCGATTCCGCTGTTCAATACTAACCTCGGATACTCTGATGCAGCGATTTGGGTTCGGATTCCGGTTTCTAATTCGGAAAAGAGAACAAAAAATTGGGTTCTTCTATTCTCTTATTGTCTGATCGACTCTTTGCAGTTTTATTCCGTTCGAAACGGGCTTTCACCTCTGGTGGTTTCTGGAGATAAACTTCCGTTTGCAACGAGACTTGCAGAAAATCGGAATTTCCCATTTCAATTGAGCGAACCTCCTCTTTCCAAAAATGACTATTATATTCGAATCGAATCCAAAAATTCGCTTATTGTTCCCTTATCCGCGTATTCACGGACCCAATTTTTGGAGCAAACCGCAAAAGAATATACCGTCCTAGGTTTGTACTACGGAACGATGTTTGTGATGTTTATTTACAATCTGTTTCTTTTGATTACGATTCGAGATATAAGTTATCTTTATTATAGTATATTCATATTTTTTGATATTCTGTTCCAGATGACTCTGAACGGTTTGTCCTTTCAGTTTTTATGGCCTAATAATCCAAGATGGGGGAACGTAAGCCTTCCGTTTTTTATGTTTTCCGCGCTTCTTGCGGCGTGTTTGTTTGGAAAATCCTTTTTGGAATCTTCTAAAATGACTCCGATCACGAACAAATTTTATTATCCAATCATAGCGATTTGTGGGTTCGGTTGTGCCGGTTCTTTGACTTTTTTCACTTATACGTTCAGCGTGATTTCAAGTATTATCGTTCTTTTGATTGTTTTAACTTTGCTTTTGACCAACAGTCTTCAATGTGTATGGAAAGGACATCGCCCAGCTCGATTTTTCCTAATGGCTTGGTCCGTTTTGATTTTGGGGAGTTTTTTGTACGCGATGAGTGCCTTTGGAGTGTTTTCAGATAACTTTTTTACTCAATGGGGCTTGCAGATTGGATCCGCGATTGAAGTCGCTCTTCTTTCTTTGGGATTGGCAGACCGGATCAAACAACTTTCCTTAACTTTAGAAATGCAAATGACTAGTTTAGGCCTTTTGAAGCAAAGACACGAACAATCTGCAGTTCAGTATAAAAATTTATACGAAGGCGAGGAAGATTTTCTTTTCGATTTGGATTTCAACGGAACGATTACAGGAAGTAATAAGTCTATCTCTACGTTTTTAGGTTTTAAATCGCAGGATGTGATCGGTAAAAATTTTTTTGATCTAGTGTATAAAACAGGGAGTTTGGAGGACGTATTCAAGAAATTGTATGTAATGGAAAAGATGGAAGAGTTGTATTCCACGAGAAAACCAGTTTATTTCCGAGTCGATTTCGTTCAGAAATATCTGAAGGAGCCGAAAGAGTTACAGGTTCGCCTTCAAGTTTTGGAACACAAATACGGTCGCGATATCTTAGGAAGAGCTTTTGAACCGGATCGGGATCTGATAGGGAGATTTCTAGATGAGGAAAGAATCGTGTTCTCAATGGACAATTCTCTTCAAAACGCGGAACTTCTGAGTCAGAGACTTACGTTTAATCTTATACGTTTTACTAATCCTGCTGTGGTTTTTTCGATTCGGACGGGCCTTAGAGAAATACTCGTCAACTCGATTGAGCACGGAAATCTTAATATATCCGACGAAGATAAGACCAGATCCTTAAAAAGTGGAAATTATTTTCAATTTATCCTAACTCGTCAGAATGATCCACATTACAGGGATAAAAAAATTCTCGTGGAATATTTTCTCTCCAGTCAAAAGGTGGGTTATAGAATTACGGATGAAGGGAAAGGATTCAATCACGCGAGAATTGTTCGGAATGCTCTTTCTAAAACGAATGAAAACACGACTTTACGGACTAGAGGAATCGCGTTTGCACTTTCCACTTTCGACGTAGTGAAATTCAATTCTACAGGGAACCGAGTTACCTTGGTTAAGTATTTCTAAATGAAACATTTTATTTTTGTAATATTATTTCTTTTGTTATTTTTCGTAGATTGTACGGTTGCAGGACGTTCTTCGAAAAAGAATCTTCCGAAACCTTTAGGCGTGGTCTTGCAGGAAGTTTCCACCGCGCTCAAAAAACAGATCAACCTCAACCGACAAACTTATTTTCCCCAAAAAAAAGGCGCGTTAAAACTTACGGTTCTCCCTTTGTTAAATGAAAACGGCTTGGTTACCGTTTTAGGAACCACGATTTCCTCTCAACTTCTGCCACAAATGTATGAACCGGAAAAGATTGCACTTGTGGAAAAGTCTCAATTGGGGCGACTCATCAACGAGCAAAGTTTTCAAAAGTCCGGATTGGTACTTTCAGATCAAAATTCGGAGATCGGGAAATTATCGGGAACGGATCTTCTACTTTTGGGAGTGGTCCAATTCAACGATCAGACATTTTTACTTCAATTGAGAGTCGTATCTCTTCAGTCGGGAGAAATTCTTGCCTTGTCGGAATCCGTCTTTGATTCGGACGATACTCTTTACAGTCAGTATCGTTCTATTACTACGGCTCCTTAGAGCCGGTCTCAAAACCTGAAGAAAAATATCTCTAAACGATCCGGCAAGTTTTTAAAAAACGTGAAAGTTCCCACAGAAACCGTCGTATTGAAGGTTTTTCCTGTCGTTTAAGATTGTAATAGCTCCTACATCCTAAGGTTTTGAGACCAGCTCTTAGAAAGTTCATAGGGTAAAACCTCCACCCTTCGGGTCTTCTCGTGATATAACAGACAATGTTCGGAGCTTATTCTCTCATATATTTCGCCTAACGCTTATTCTTTTTCGCTACCGACTTCTTTTTGCCGGAAACCGAAACCGGCTTTTTTCTAGACACATTTTTCGTTTTGGAGCGAACAACCTGCGGATTCACGACGGACTTCGTTTTTCCTTTGGGGGTCTTTTGATCTTTTGCCGTAACATTTTTTTTAACGGGTGGTTTTGATTTCAAATTACGTTTTTTCGCCGATTTCTTTTTTACCGAAAGATTTCCTTTTAAAGTTTCGGATTGAAATATTTGTAACTGGGCTTTTGTTATAGGAATCGTTTGCTTTTCGAATTCCTGCGCGACCGCACTCGGATAATGGAACGAAAGAAATTCTAAAATCGTTCGAATATTTTCCGCTTTGCGAACTTGGTTGTAGTTTCCTGGGATATCGAACCAAAGATCTCTTCCTTCGCCATAAATGGAAGAAGAAGCTGGGAGAAAGATAAATTCTTTTAAAGGTGAAAGAGGATGAAAACGGTCCATGAATAAAAAAGTTTTAAAGAGTTCTTTCAAATACTCGGAACCGTAATATAAACCGCTTAAGGGAAAAATGGAAAACAAATAACTTCCTCGAAACGGAGTTCCTAAAGTTACGAGTCCTCGGATTTTCTGACGGCTTCGATCCGGAAGTAACAAAGTCAAAAGTCCGCCCGTATTGTGGGCAAGTAGAACGGATTTAGAGGGAATTTGATCCATCTGTTTTGCGAGAATTTCCACGGCTTTTTTCGTGTTGAACAAAAAAGGAGGGATTCTCAGAATTTTAGGCTGATACCCTTTCAATTCTAAAGCCTTGTGTAGCTTGGAATAAAACAAAGTTCCCGAAAGATAACCGGTTACGATGTAAATATCTCCTTTGGAAAGACTTGGATCCGCACTCGAGGGGAATAACGAAGAAATTAAAGAAAACATGAATTCTAAAATTTCGGAAAGGAAATAAAAAAACGTTCTAAGAGTAGGTAGGATTTTTTTCATGAGAATGGCTTGAAGTTATGGAGTGAAAAGATAAGACTGTCAGAGTCTTTCATGAAAACAAAGAAGCTGATTCTCTTCCTGTGGATTTTTTTCATTCTACCCTCCGTTGTCTATTCAAATATTCCGACACATTTCGGTATGGAAAAAAATTTCAAGGAAACTTGGAGAAAGTCGTTTCCGGTTCCGTATACGAAAATTTTAAAACACGATTTGACGGGTAAGGGAGTTTTGGTTTATAAAAAAACTCCGAAAACTATCGTTTATATCTATACATATCTCGTTTTTCTTCCTTTGTATTCGGAAAACGAAGAAGTCCCTAAGGCGATTCCCGGTAAAGGAAAAGAAGTAAGAGTAAAGCTTTTTTATGAACCTTCGAACCCATCCGAGAAATTCTTGATTGAGTTTACCGAGTTCGACGAACAATACAATAGCAGATCGGTGGTTCGATGGATTCGATGAAATTAAAGGTGGATGAGCTCATCCAAAAAAAAATGGCTGCGGAAGGTTTGTCCCCCGCTTTCATCCAGGACTTTTTGAAAAAAACGGATCTGGTTCGAAATGGAGAAACTGGAATTGTTCGTTGGGAAGAAGTAGGCGATCTGGATCCGGTTACGGACGAGATCTCTCTCGAACAAATCGAAAAAGAAAATGCCCCGAATCCGTCGATCCTTAGGAATCTGGTTATTATCAAACTGAACGGAGGACTCGGAACTTCGATGGGGCTTTCCAGTCCTAAATCTTTGATTGAACTGAAAGACGGAATGTCTTTTTTAGAAATCGTCGCCAAACAATCCGAATTCATTCAAAAGAAATATAACGTGTCTGTTCCTTTGATTCTGATGGACAGTTTCAATACACAAAGTGAAAGTCAGGCGGAACTGAAAAGAATCGGGTTCCGACAAAAATTCCCGACTTCTTTCTTACAGCATAAAGTACCTCGTCTTTTAAAAGAGAATCTAACGCCGATTGTGTGCAAAAATCCTGATGACGAATGGTGTCCTCCAGGCCACGGAGATATTTGGATTTCTCTTTTAGAGACGGGATTTTTGGACACTCTCATTGCAAATGGATATAAAGTTGCGTTCGTATCTAACGGAGATAATTTAGGAGCTACGGTGCATCCAGGAATTCTTTCTTATATGTTGAAAGAAAAATTGGAATTCTGTATGGAAATGACTCCGAAGACTCTTGCCGATAAAAAAGGCGGGGCGATTTACAAAAGAATCGTTCATGGAAAACTGGAGAATTACCAACTTCTCGAAACGGCTCAAGTTCCTCAAGAACACATACACGAATTTGAAGGTTTGGGCAAATTTAGAACTTTTTCGACCAACAACCTCTGGATCGATTTAATTGCTCTTCGGGAAAAAATTCTTCAAGGTAATTTTGAACTTTCTCTGATCGTAAATCCGAAAACAATTGAAGGAAAAGACGTTCTTCAGCTTGAAACCGCAATGGGATCTGCGATCCGAAATTTTAATAAGATCAAGGGGATCATTATTCCCAGGGATCGATTTACTCCTGTAAAAAAATGTGAGGATTATCTTGCCCGAAGATCCGACGCGTATTATCTTTGGGAAAACTACTCGATGACGATGTCCGACGCAAGGAAGGAATCGGGGTTAGGCGAAGTATTGATTACTTTGGATGAAAAATACTACAAGAAAATCCAAGACTTCAATCGACTTTTTCCGGAGATCCCTTCTTTGGTGCATTGCGCTTCTCTCATCGTTCAGGGAGAAGTGCTATTCGATCAAAAAGTCTCGATCATAGGTGACGTAGTGATCCAGAACACCGGTTCCGGGCTTCGTAGAATATCGGACTTGGGATCGGGAGTTTTAGAGTCCGGAAAATATTCCTTTTAAGGCTTTACAAAGAGGATCTCTTATTGGAATTATTGGAACGAATCGGTGTTCAGATTTTAGACTGACGGATTTTTTGAATAAGGTTAAAATGACAACTTCTAAAAGTTTGAAGATTCGATCCTTTGACGAAGGTGAAATTGAACAGTTCAAGAATGTCTTTATCAACGAAAACAGAGGTAAGCCGATTGTTCTTCTTCGATTTCAAGATATAAAATCCTTATCCTTTATCGATTTTTTACAACTTGTTCCAATCAAAATATCGGAATTGTGTCCCGGTGTGGAAAATCACTATTCTTATTATTGTTATGGAGATAAAAAGAATCTGCTGATCGGAGTTGCTCCGAGTCAAATGAGCGGCGGCTCAAACGGATTTTTAAACTTTGATTCGCTTCTTGGACGATTCAGAGAAATTTCAATCAAAAACGGTTCTATGAATTTCGATTTCGGAATCGCAAGAACCCAATGTAATTATATTTCTTATGTGGACGAAATTTTTCATGAATTGGAAGTTTCTTCACTCAAAAATTTGCAGGACAATCTCATCCGTTGGAGTTGGACTTATCTCAATCGGGTCAATGATTATTTTGCCGGCGAAAAAGCGGATGCTGTCATTCAGCCGATTATTTACTACAACCACAAGACACATACGTATTCTATGAAAGGAGGGGAGGTTTTTGTCGGAGGAGAAGCATACTCGGGTTATGCAGATCTTATTCGGGATATTCCTCACGATCAGGATCTAAATCGAATCGAACTTCTTATTTTGGAAAAATTGACGGTGTGCTGTAACGGAGCTCCTGGTCTTTTAAAATTCAACATTTCTCCACAGACTCTTATCGATACGTTCGATACAGACGAAAAGGTAACTCGTTTTCATAATCTTCTTCTCAATCAAAATCTAAATCCGGCTCTCATAAGAATGGAATTAATCGAAAAGCCGTACGAAGAGGTAGATGTCACACTCAAGAGTGTATGTAAGAGATTTTGGAATTTCGGCATCAGTTTTGCGGCGGATGATTTCGGAGTTAAAAGTCAAAGCCATCAGATCGTTTTGGATTTGGGAGAAATGATTAAAGAATTCAAACTTGATCCCATCAGTTTTAAATTTAAGGCCAATCAGGATCTTACCAAATTCTTGGATAACTTAGCATTTATAGATTATTGCAGAAGACTTTCTGACAATCGGGAAGCGATTATCACAGCCGAGGCTTTGGAAGACATAGATTCCTTGAACTTCTTAATTACACACCAAGTTTATTATTTTCAAACGAATCTATTTTGTAAGAAGATTTCCGTCGAAGAGTATAAGGAAATTTTTAAGGACATGCAGAATCTTCCTGAAACGATCGTAAATCAAATTTTGAGTTCAGAAGAACTTCTTTTCAGACTAAGTAAAAAAGGAAATATCTTCAAACTTGCAAAAGAACTGGAACTTGTTTCTTAAATAAAAGTTTATGTGAGAATTGAATCTAAAAATCTTATACGCTTACCTTCCGAGTTAAGTTTTATTTAACGTGAATTCGATATAAAAAAGTTTGGGCGAATCACTTGCAAACTTCATGGCTAAAATTATTCGCGATCTGAAACGCTTTCGTAACAAGCGTTTCACCTTGAGTTTCTCTGGATTAAAGTGCTGCTTTCTACGGGTCACAGCGCTTCTTCGAAAATACGACGGGCCATCCACAAACGCTTCCGCTTGTTGCCTTCCGTCGCAGCTCCAAGTTCTGCATTAACCGCCATCACCCGCGTGGGGTGTAGAAGAGGTGATGGTGGAACTCCTGTAATTTTTTTCTGTTTACAAAATTAGGATTTTGTAAACAGAAAGTTCCCTTTGTAGGCACTGCTCATTTTTAATACCACGATTTCAAACACTTTTTCCGGCTTAAGAGAGATTAGTGCGATAGAATATTGCTAACTTTTAATCAACGATTTCCTCATTCTTTTAGAAAAGATAAGTTGGACTTTTGGTTTACAATTGATGCGTCTTTCATTGTGACCGAAAGAGCATCCCCTGATTTTTCAATTTCTATTTTGAATTTTCCGTCCTTATCGATAATCGGTGATTCTTCCACATATTTACCTTCGAAGATTTTTTTCTTATTGAACTTTACGGCATATGTGACGTTATCCTCGCTTTCGATTTCTAAAAGTACTTGGCTTACTCCATTATTTCCGTCCCAGGCCATTGCAGTCCAAGGACCCTTGAATTTTTCCAAAGTGGAATCTCCACCGAACGTTCTTTTCTTAGGAGCGGTAACTGCGGTAGAAATTACGGCCGACACGGGAAGGGAATTTTCGCTTTCTCCTCCGAGATCGGTTTTTGAGGTCACAGAATAAAGAAATAAAGTTTCCTTCTCCGGGATGGCGGCCACGTAATCGTTTTTATTTCCCGCAGAACCGAGAAAAGTCCATTTTGATTCTCCTCTTTTCTTACGAAAAACATAATATTCTGATGCCTCTTTCGTTTTATCCCAGGTCAGACTTATCTTAGCCGCTTTTATATCTATAACACCTTTTAAGTTTTCAGGAGAAGTGACTTTTACCCCTCTTTGTTTGTTGGGATCGGTATATCCATAGGCAAAACTTGAGAACGGACCGTTTTTCCCTTCCGAATTTACGGCCGTTACAGAATAGTATGCGAATCGAGCAGGCAGATTTTCATCGATGAATTCTTCCGCTCCCGTTTCGGAAATTTTTTCCCAAGCTCCTCCTCCAATCCAACCGGATTTTACATATCGAAATACGAAATATTTGGAAGCTCCGGAAACTTTCTGCCATTTCAATTCCACTTTATTTTGATAAGAACCCCGACTTGCAACTAATCCCAACGGCTTTGCAGGAGGGGTCTTAGGTTGGGCCGTAAAACCGCTCACTGCATCAGAAGGTTCTCCAGTTTTTCCGCCAAGTTTTCCGGAGACCACATAGAATTCCACAATACCTTTTTTTGCCGCAGAATGATCCACGTAACTGTTGACCTTGGAGTTCCCGATCGGATTGTATCTCTTCTGAGCCTTATTCCATTTAAAGATTTGATATTCGGAAGAAGCACCTCCCGGTTCCCAAGTGAGTTCGATTTTGTTGTCGTACTGACCTTGTGTCGCTTTTACCCCCAAAACCTTGGGAGGAGGTTTTAGCTCTTCCGTTTTTGCAAACCCAATCACTTCGCCTTGCGATAAATCGGAAACGGAAGAATCCGTTAAAGTCATAATCTTGTATCTATAGGCGAGATTCGGCTGAACTCCGTCATCGTTAAAGCTATTTGTGCTCGCCAAACCGATCTTCCCGAAATTAGAATCTCCTGGACCCTTTCTGTGAATTTCATATCCGACTGCGTTCGGAACGACTTCCCAGTTGATTAAAACCTTATCCGTAAAACTTCCTTGAGAAGCGGTAATAGAAGAGGGTGCTACTGGATTGGAATCACTCACCACCAAAGTAGGTTCGGGAGTGGTGGAATCCGGCTTTCCTTGATCGCTGACGGTTTCAACTTGGTCGATCATTACGAAGGCGCCTTGACAAATTCGAATGAACCAACGATAGTCTATATAGCCGTAACCTTGGTCGCCCCAATCCGTTCCCCAAGAATTGATGAATTTTACGGCATTCTTAGAATCGTCGTAACCGACGATCGCGATTGCGTGCCCTCCGTAGGTTTTGCCCAAACCCTCTTTGTAAATCTGATTTCCTTTCAGATTAAAGAAATTCTCATAAACCAAAACTCCTGCGACAACCGGCTTACCTTCCGCAAGTTGTGCTTTCACTTCGGTTATGTCCGTCGTTTTCACTCTTAAAAATTCTTTAGCTTTGTATTTGGAAGCGGCGTCAATTGCTGCTTGAGAAGGGCGGGTTCTGTAATCGGCGGAATTATAGGGCATAGTATCCCAAGGTGCTGCCCCCATTTCCACGATCACACGCATTGCATCGGAGATCAAGGATCCGTTGTCTCTTCCTCCATTGATTTGATTATAGATAAACGCGGGCGAGAAGATTTTGCTGTAATTCGGATTTCCTTCGGGGGTTCTGAGAGACCAATCCTTGGAACCTTTTCTTTCGATATATTCTTGGAAACTTTTAGTTGCATAGGCAGTGGACCAAGCGACACAACTGCCTTGTTCTCCCTGGTTTCCTACAGGAGGCATGGAAGGAGAAAGATCCACGTTCGAAGCAAGCCCTCTGTGAGAAATTCCGTACGGATTCGTGTCCCTTAACGAGGAAAGAAGTTCGGAGGATTCCCGTTGCATCCCCAAAGAACGAGTCGACGGTTGTGCAAAAACCGGATTGAGAGCGAGTGAAAAAAGAATCGATGTTAGAATAGAATATTTTAAAATTCTCATATATTTTTCCTTTTAATTCCCTTTTTGGAATTGAACTATTTCCCGGATTTTATCTTCCGTTTCTCTGGAATATTCCTTAAACGCAAAGGGATGGGGTTCGTAGAGTGTAATCAATTGTGATTCATTTCCTTTGCTATCCTTAACCGTTTTTTGATTTAAAAATAAAATATAATCCCCTTCAGGAGGAGCGGCTTTCAGCCATTTTCCTAAAAGCTCCGGAAAGATCATAAATCCGATTTCAAACTTAGTGGGAAGTTTTTCTCCACCTTTCCAGGGTTTTAGAATTTCAACTGTAGCTATTACGGAAATCGAAGTTTCGGAAATTTTTTTTTCGCGAACGTTTGTGATTCGAGTGAGGGCTATGTAATCAGAATTTTTAACCTGATGTTCCAGGGTAGGGGGAGTTGGTACCGATAAAAGCGGCAAAGTAAAAAATAGTAAACCGATCCAAGCAAACGCTTTCAAATTCATCTTTGTCTCCATCGGCTGATTTCTTTCAGCCAAAAATGAAGTATGAACTTACAATTTGACTCCGCAAGGAATTTTTTAAATTTCAAAGAAGAGAACTTTTGATTCTTGAAAAGAATGGAGAACGAAATATAGTTCGAATGGAAATCTCGAAGAGCTTGAGATTTGAAATAAAATCACTCTTCGAGATTAAAATGAATCGGAACTCGATGCGACATTTTTGTCGGTCTGCCTTGGACGTATCCAGGACTCCAGCGCGCCAGTTTGACGATTTTAAGTGCCGCTTCGTCAAAACCAAAGCCTGCCTTTCCGGAAGCGACTTTTGCTCCTTGTAGGTTTCCTTGTTCATCGATTTGAACAACGACAACAACTTGTTTTGTTACGATTCCGGCGGATTTTGCTTGAGGCGGAAAAAAATCTCTCAAATCAAAATCGATAATCGGAGTCGGAGTTTTATCTCCGTTGTAGGAGAATAAAAATCCGTCTTTGTCTGTTCCGTTTCCAGAAAGAGCGTTCGGATTCAAATCCTCATCGATCGGATCATCTGCATTTTTGTCGGAACCTTCCACCCATTCCTGCTTTTCAACGGGAGCAGGAGAAGAGGTCCCGCCAATCAATTCGGGGGGAATGTCTTCTAGGTCTACTTCCACGTCCTGAGCATCCAAATCCTCGGAAGAGATCTCCGCATCGGGAATATAGGTCGCGATGAAGTAAATTCCGATTGAAAGTGAATGCAAAGTAAAAGACGCGATCAGGCAAAATCGGAACAAGCCGAATCGAATGATCTTTTGTTTAATTTCAGAAACGTTTACCATTCTACTGTCCCGTTTCCCTTAACGTTTTACCGAAAGCGCAATTCTAGTAACTCCAGCTTTACGAATCACTCCCATCGTTTCTGCGATTTTCCCATACGAAAGAGAAGAGTCGGCTGAAAGAGTCAGACGCATATTCGGTTTAATTTTAGAATCTCTTTCAAGTTGAGCTTGTAGTTTTTCTATAGAAGCTTCCGCTCCTTCTATCAGAATTTTTCCGTCCTTGGTCAAAGCGACTTGAACCGATTGAGCTACGTTCGGATCTGCCGCCGCAACCTTGGGAAGATTGATGTTGATGGATTCTTTTTTTAAGAAGTTAGCGGTCACCATAAAAATCACTAAAAGAACTAGAATCACATCCACCATCGGAGTGATATTAATATTACCTATTTCTTCTCCGTCGCCGGAGGGAGCAGAACCTGCCATGTTTTACCTTCTCCTTATAAGTTTATTTCTTACGGGAAAGACTTGCAAGAAACTCTTTGGAAAGAATTTCCAAATTTGCCTGAATGACCTTTAATTTACGAGTAAAATAGTTATTCGCCATTACGACCGGAATTGCAACTCCTAACCCAGCGGCGGTTGCAAGAAGAGCTGTAGAGATACTTCTCATTACGAATTCAGCTCCAGTACTTCCTA
Organism: Leptospira borgpetersenii serovar Javanica; assembly: GCF_003046425.1. Taxonomy (GTDB): domain Bacteria; phylum Spirochaetota; class Leptospiria; order Leptospirales; family Leptospiraceae; genus Leptospira; species Leptospira borgpetersenii. The sequence goes on along the minus strand of NZ_QAJG01000009.1, from coordinate 96,023 downwards.
ACGTTCCTAATCCGTAGAAGGCTTTGATCACACCAAGCACCGTTCCCAGTAGGCCAATAAAAGGTGCGTTATTTCCTAAAGTGTTTAAAATGGGAAGATGGTTTTCGAGCTCAACTCTTTCTCCTATGATTTTGCCTTCTTGCAATTCTGCAAGGGCTTCGTGCCCGACTTCGTAATTTTCTGTGGAAAACTGGGAAAACTTTGCATATATATTTGTAGGATGTTCACTTGCTACGGTTTTTATGGCCCCAAAATCTCCTTTTCTAATTTCAGAGGTTAAGATAGGCAAAACTACGTCAGTATTTCTAAGATTTCTGCGAAAAATTAGAATTCTTTCTGTTCCTACTGCAAGAGCGATAATGCTGGCTACGAGCATGACAATAAAAATGAACGTCTCGCCGTATTCAACTAAAAACATAGTCATAATTGGATCCTCTAATATACTTTATTTTATAAAACCATTAAGGTTCAAACTGTAATTGTTCTCTTTAAAACAATATTTTTTATTCCCCGGAAATACTCACACAAGTTTTTGTACAAGAAAAGGTTCCGGTAGATAATCCAGAAATCTGAGAAAGCCCGCTTTCCCCGCAGGTTCCCGCAGAATCTTTATTCAACCAATAGGACCGATTGCAATTCATTACACAGGTTTTGGCTCTATTCGTAAATTTTGCGAACGTAGAGGAGTTTAGCAAAATACTACAAAAATCCTGAAATGTTTCAACTGATGCATTCCCATTACTGAACAAGACAGCGATAGCTCTTTCCGAAAGTGGGGTTGGTAAGTCAGAAGTTTTGTTCAGACAAGTTTGAGCTGCTTGCAGAGAAGTGACACAGGAATCAATCGGATCCGTCGGAGATAAGAGTAGATATTGAAGGAGAACTCTTTTTTCGTTTTCTCTATTGAAACTATTGCTTTCGTTTGGGAGATTACAATCCAAAATCAAAAGGAATATAAGTAGGAAATACGAAAAGTGCTTCCACAAAATAGTGAACGGATTCTTTATTCATTAGAACTTCACCTCAATCCCTATGTTAAAGAACGGGATAACCACCCCGCCCGATAATGTAATGGTACCGAATGTCGGACTCGGTTTCGGGTTTGTAGAAGAATAAGGACGTGTAACGTTAAAGTTTTCTCCAGAAACGTTCTGCCTCATGTAGACGTTGATAATTTCGAAGAACGTGTTTACATAGCCCCATTCGTAATTTAAGAATTTATCGATTCGAATATCAAATCTATGATAATCCGCAAGACGTTTCGTGTTGACATAGTCGGCAAGATACGGATTGTTTGCTGAAACTGGCGCCCAGATTGTTTGATTGTTCGCCGGATTAGAAAATCTACCGCCGTCGTCTCCTACGATTGGAGTGATTGGCATGGAAGTTAAGTAAGACCATCTTCCGCCAAGTTGCCAATTCTGGCTGAATTTCCAACCGAAAACTACGTTGATGATATGAGTACGGTCGTAATCATATAAGGTTTCCTTCGAGTTATGATAAGATTGAGCGAGCAATCTTTGTTCCGGTCCGGTAGCAACAGGAGCTATCATTCCGTCAGGTTTATAAATATTAGGATTTCTAAATGTTTGAGACCAAGTGTAAGAAATCCAACCGAACCAATCTCTCTTTCCAGGAGTCGCAACTTTACGGATTAAGAGTTCGTAACCTCGAGAGTGCCCGGTTCCATTATTCGAATAATTGAGAGGTTTATTGAGAATGTAAGGTTGAAAGACTTTTCCGTACTGATCCGGATTCGTTCCGATAATCTCCGTAATATAAGGATCACTTCCGATCAAGTTGGAGAATTCTTGTTTAAAAACTTCACCTTTAGCTTGCCAATTGGAAGTGAGCTGATGTTCAACTCCGCCGCCGTATTTAAAAGCCTTTTGAAATTTCAGGTGAGGATTTCCGCTTTGTTCGGAAAAACGAGTGTCTAATGGAAAGTTAAAATGATTTCCCGCACCCCCGAAAACGGTAGTCCCTTTGAGGAGACCTTCTTCAAACTTATAAGAAATTTGTGCTTTTGGACCGAGGGCGCCGTTTTTGATGTAAGGAATATAATCGTATCTGGCTCCGGGTTCGATGAGTAATCCACCGAATTTAATTTTCATCGTCGTATAAGCATTGTAGTATTTGCTTCGTACTCGGTTATTATCCGAAACGGTTTTAAAATCGGGAGTTACCGTATCATACGGGTTCGGATCCGGATTATTCGAATCGGTTTGTTGGATCGTATTTCCTGTAGTACTATAGTTGAGAAATCGCATTTCGGAACCGAATTCCAAAGTTAAGTGCTTATTTGGATCCCAATAAGCATCTTGTCGAATCCCGTTGTAAGCACCGCTCGCTTTTTGTTTTGCTTTCAGAGAACCGAACAAAACGTTGTAATCCACAAACGGATCGTAACTAATCAAGGTGATCCGATTTACGAATTTTTCGGAAGGTCTCCAAATATAACGTAAGGCTTGAGTACGATAACCTTGGCCCACTGAAAGATTTCCGCCCGAATATTCGGCAAATTGGTCTTTGGTAGGGTCGTTGTATCTTTTTACGGGAGGATTGAATGCGGTATCGTCTTTTGCAGTCAAAGAATAGAACGAAATCTGGTGCTGATCGTTAAAGTTATAAACCATTTTTACTTGAGAATCCGTATAATGCGGTAAGCGTACCCCGTCTGGAAGAGAACTAACGCCTGTAATTGTTCCAATAGTCTCAAATGTTTTATCCATATAACCGACTTTCACAGCTCCTAGGATATAACCTTTTCCATTCGCAAAAGTGGTTTGGTAATTTGCGGAGGCGGCCCAGAGAGAAGACAAAAAATTTCCGCTGGATCGTTCCACTTTATCGGGAGATTCGATTTCGATTACCCCTCCTAACGCGTTGTTGAAGTTTGCGGGGAGAACTCCCGTATAAACGTCCATCGATTTGATTAAGTTTCCGTTAATCGTACCGGTCAAACCGTCAAAGTGAAACGGGTATAAAATCGGAAGATCGTCGTAAAGATAAAGATTCGTAGTCGGGTCTGCGCCTCGGAAGGAGTAGTTACTTGCACCACCCCCGAAAGCGGAAACAGGAACCACTCCAGGAATTGTTTCGATCGAACGGAGCGGTTCTCCGAAAGTACCGGGCATTCGCTTGATTTCCTCAAAGCGGAGTTTGGTGCGAGACATGAGTTGTTTTTCCCGCTCTCCGGTTACGTTGATTGAACCTTTCGATCCACCGCCACCACTTTTGGTGGATTGATCGGAATCAAGAATGACAAGTTCCTCTCCTTCTCCGATTTCTTTGCGAATTTCCTGAGCCCCTGTATCTTTTAAAATGCGAAACGTATAAACACCGGAAGAAGGGGCCACCGCTTGAAAATATCCTTCCACATCGGTCTGGTAGAACTTTTTGGTTTCAAAAAGCAGAACCCTTACATTTGCCTCTCCCGAATTTTTACTACGAGAATAAACACGGGCACGAAAAGAGACTTCCGCAAATACTTCCATAGTCGGAACCGTAAGAAAGATAAGAAATAAAAACGAAATTCGTTTTTTCAACGTTACGAATCGCTCAATTGATACGGCACGAAGAATGACTAATATGGTTTTAATGATTTTCATCGTCGCCTTACTATAATTTAATTTTTACGAATACTTCCTGAAAGTTTATATACCAAGGTATATCGCCGATGGGATTATCCACATAGATTAGAACACAAGCCAAAGGATACGAAACAAAAGGACATTCCGAACGGGTAATTGCGATCGTGCAAATGTCCAAATTTCTTTGTTTAACGCCTTGTACAGTGAACGGCATCGGAGTGGGAATCGGATTTCCACATTTATTGCTCAAATAATTTGCGGCGGCGTAAATCTGACTCTGAGAATCTCCCGCCGAAACAACCTCGGATTTTGTGCAATTTTGCAAAAGTACCGCCAGTACCAAAATAGAAATAAGTCTCAAAACGGTACGTTGCAAAAGTATCGGTCTTTGTCCGAAGGTATTCTTTTTATTTTCTACTGAAGAATATTCTAACATATTAATTCTTTTTATTGCCTCCCACGGAAATTCCTCCGGACTCAAGAGTCGGATTTTGTTTTTGATCTTTTGGAGGGGGAGGGGCGGCGGCGTCTTTCTTTTGTAATTCTAACCTGAGTTTTTCTCTTTCCGCTTCCTCTTTGTTTCCGATGACGCTACCTTTGACCTTCAAAACGGAAACGGTTCCAAGAGGAAACATGACATGCGTTTCGTGCCAAACTTTAATATTTATAAGACTCCTTCCTCCCGGAACTTTTTGAACCGCTTGGCTGAGCGCATAATCGATACTAATCGGATTTGTGATTGGCATGAGCCCAAAGATAAAAAATGTTGAAGACTCACCCTCTGACTCTTTTTCTAAAATATCATATTCAGAAGTTCGTATAATCGTTGCTGAATCATAAAGAGCCGGTGAACGCACACGTCCACCTGGTTTGAATAAGGTAGCTCCCATACAATTTCCGAGAACGGAAAAAATTAAGATCGTTAAAAACCCAATGATAAGATTCTTATTTTCTTTTTTTGGCGTTCTGGCCATTGAGTTGATCCTCGAATTTGATCGCTTCCGCATTGATATGGAGCCTATTGACAGTGAGGAAAAGAAAAATGTATTTATCCGTCCAATAACGGATATTAATCAAAGCATCCGCTTCCTTTTCAGTCAACATCGTAGTTACTACTTTGTCGATCGGAGGTTCAGAGAGGGGGATTCCTACAATTGCAATGTCAAATGTACTCCAAAGTTTATGTCCTTCCACAGGGCCGATTACGTTATATTTACGATCCGCAACCGGGATATTACTTGTCGCAATTCCTGCGGAAGAAGTTGCACAATGGAATAGAATCAAAGATAGAAAAAACAAAGAAAGAATTTGAAAAGTTTTCACAATTACCCGCCTGCAACCCTAGTTAATTTATTTCCAATTAGTTTTGCGTCTCAATTATTTGATAGAACATTATATCTACTGGTATTGTTTATGGGATACGCCAGCGCAAGAAGAATTTTAGGTTTAAATATTAAATATTATAGATTTCGATTGTTGAATTGATTTTCGGATGAATGAGGTGACGTCTACTCACCAGGATTACCTTTTACTACTTGAACACATGAAAAGAATGCCATAGTAAAGGTTTGTTTCAAAAGTTAGAATGTTGATCTTCCTGGAAAATAGACCATTTCTGGATTCGATGCAATTTTGTGAGGACTTCTATATTTTTACAAAAATTGCCTGTTAATTTTCTGTACCATTTTCATGCGTCCGAGTAGTAAGTTCATTTTTTATATCTCATTGAGAAAATAAAACAAAAGACAATTCCCTTATCTATATATTTATTCCAAATCAAGAATATAATTAAATTTCAGTAAAAGACTTAAAAAAATAATTCCATAAAATAGAGTTGTTGAAAAATGAATTCTCTATCCGTTTCTGCTGTATTAAAATGGGCGTTTGAAACGGTTTTGTTAATTTGAATCATGGAATTTTTCAACAACTCTAATGATAAAGAAGACATTCACTTGTATAAGAACTTTGAAATTTAAATCGATCTATTCTTAAATACGTTTTCGATATTCTGCGATCAATTTCTCAGCCGCTTGAAAAGAACTAATTTGATGGCGGCTCACCTTGTCTTTCATATCTTTGTAGAGTTCTTTCATTTGAGCCTTAAAATCTTCCATAAGATGTTCGGACACGGTCTCTTCCAGCCAATACTTTGCTTGATTCGTTCTCCGAGTTTCGAAATAACCATTTGACTTCAGTATTTTAGTATATTCTAAAATTTGATTCCAGATTTCAGGAATCCCTTCTCCAGAAAGAGAGGAGCAGGTAAACGCCTTTGGTATCCATCCGCTTTCGTTGATCGGAAAAAAATGAATTGCGGATTGAGTTTCGGTTCTGGTTATTTCGGCTCTTGTCTTGTTATCTCCATCCGCTTTTGTTATAGCGAATAAATCGGCCATTTCCATAATTCCACGTTTGATTCCTTGGAGTTCGTCTCCTGCTCCTGCAATCAGAAGAAGTAAAAACAAATCCACCATGGAATGTACCGCCGTTTCCGATTGCCCGACTCCGACCGTTTCCACAAAGATCGTATCGAAGCCTGCCGCTTCACAAAGATAGATCGTTTCCCTCGTTTTTCGAGCGACTCCTCCTAAGGACTCTCCGGAAGGAGAAGGGCGTATAAAGGCGGATTCGTTTCTGGAAAGTTCGGGCATTCTAGTCTTATCTCCGAGAATACTTCCTCCCGAAATTTGACTGGAAGGATCGATAGTCAATACGGCTAATTTTTTTCCTTGAGAGATTGTGTACATCCCGAAGGATTCGATGAACGTACTTTTCCCGACTCCGGGAATTCCGGTGATTCCGATTCGGATCGATTTACCGGAATGGGGAAGACAAGCATCTATGATTTTTTCTGCAAGTTCTTTGTGATCGGGACGCGCGCTTTCGACGAGTGTAATCGCTCTAGCGAGCATGGCTCTATTTCCGGAAAGAATTCCTTTTACGAATTCTTCCACCTTAGGGAGAACTTTTCTGGAAATCCCGGTGGATCGGATTCCTCCGCTTGCGTTAGAAGAAATCCCCGATTGTTCTTCAGAACTCATTCTTCCCTTAGGCGTTTACTTTAGAAGTTTCTAAATCTTTAATGAGAAGTTCCAAAATACCCACGGCAGCTTTGGAGATTTTTGTTCCCGGTCCGAAAATCCCAGTAACTCCTGCTTTGTAAAGAGTGTCATAATCTTGTTGGGGGATCACTCCACCCGCAACAACCATAATGTCTTCTCTTTCAAGTTTTTCCAATTCTTGGATGACTTGTGGGACAAGGGTTTTGTGACCTGCGGCCAAACTAGAAATTCCTAGGATATGTACGTCATTTTCCACTGCTTGTTTGGCGGCTTCCGCAGGAGTTTGGAAAAGGGGGCCTATATCGACGTCAAATCCCATGTCTGCAAAACTTGTAGAAATCACTTTCGCGCCTCGATCGTGTCCGTCTTGTCCCATCTTGGCCACCATGATTCTAGGGCGACGTCCTTCTAAAATCGCAAATCGGTCCGAAAGTTCTCTTGCTCTTTTGAAATCCGGATCGTCTTCTATCTCGGAGGAATAAACACCCGAGATAGAACGAATTGTGGCTTGGTATCTTCCAAATACTTTTTCCATAGCGTAGGAAATTTCCCCGAGAGTCGCTCGTTTGCGAGCAGCATTTACCGCAAGCGCTAGAAGGTTTCCCTCTTCGCCTCCGGCACATTTTGTGATCGAGTCGAGTGCGGCGGCAACGTCGGCGCCGTTCCGATTCTTTTTTAACTCGGCGAGTCTGCGAAGCTGAGCCTCTCTCACCGCAGTATTATTGATATCTAATATGTCTAACGGTTTTTCTTCTTTCGTCTTGTAGCGGTTGACTCCTACGATCACATCTTTCCCGGAATCGATCTTAGCCTGTTTGCGAGCGGCGGCTTCCTCGATTCTCATTTTGGGAATTCCGGTTTCGATCGCCTTTGCGATTCCGCCTAACTTTTCCACCTCTTCGATCAATTCCCAAGCGCGATGTGCAAGAGAATGTGTCAAAGATTCCACGTAATACGAGCCCCCCCATGGATCCACGACACGATGAATGTTTGTTTCTTCCTGCAAAAAGATCTGCGTATTTCTGGCGATTCTCGCGGAAAAGTCGGTTGGAAGCGCGATCGCTTCGTCGAGTGCGTTTGTGTGAAGGGATTGTGTATGACCGAGTACCGCGGCCAACGCTTCGATACAGGTTCGTGCGACGTTGTTGAACGGATCTTGTTCGGTTAAACTCCAACCGGAAGTTTGGCAATGGGTTCGGAGCGCGAGGGACTTTAAATTCTTAGGATGGAATTGTTTTACGAGTTTCGCCCAGAGAAGACGACCGGCTCTCATTTTTGCGATTTCCATAAAGTGATTCATCCCGATCGCCCAGAAAAAAGACAAACGAGGCGCGAATGTATCCACGTCCATTCCCGCTTTGATTCCTGTTCTTAAATATTCCAGACCGTCCGCGAGAGTGTAAGCAAGCTCGATATCCGCCGTCGCTCCTGCTTCCTGCATGTGATACCCCGAAATCGAGATCGAATTGAACTTGGGCATAAAGTCGGAAGTGTATTTGAAAATATCGGCGATGATCTTCATCGATGGAGAAGGTGGGTAGATGTATGTGTTCCGCACCATGAACTCTTTCAAAATGTCGTTTTGGATTGTACCTGAAAGTTTGTCCGCACTTACGCCTTGTTCTTCTGCGGCGACGATATAAAACGCTAATATAGGAATTACGGCACCGTTCATCGTCATCGATACGGACATTTGATCCAGAGGAATCTGATCGAATAGAATCTTCATATCGAGAATCGAATCGATCGCAACCCCGGCCTTTCCGACGTCGCCTACGACGCGTTCGTGATCGGAATCATATCCTCTGTGAGTCGCTAGATCGAACGCCACCGAAAGACCTTTTTGTCCTGCCGCTAAGTTTCTACGATAGAACGCGTTGGATTCTTCCGCAGTAGAAAAACCGGCATACTGACGAATGGTCCAAGGCTGCTGAACATACATTGTGGAATAAGGACCGCGTAAATAAGGAGGAATTCCCGCAACGTAATCGAGGTGCTCCATGTGCTCCAAATCTTCTGCTGTATAAACCGGTTTGACTGGAATTTTTTCGGGAGTATTCCACAGAATTTGTTCCATGGAATTAAGGCCTAAATCTCCAAGAGCGGCTTTTTCCCAGTCGGATTTGGAAATATTTTCGCTTCCCTGTGACACATAACGTTTCGGGTCGAAATTCGGACGTTTCATCGGATGCCCAGCCTTTTCTGAATGAGTTTCAGTGTTTCTAAATGTTGGGATCTGACATGAATGAAAAATTCAATTCCTTTGGATCCCAGAGAATCGATTTGTTCTGTTGGATTTCCCGCTACGATTCCGACCAGATGGTGATTTTGTTTTTTCAAAACCGCAAAAGTAGAATCCACAAAACCGGTTATTTCTTCGTCGCTCGTACAGAATACGACGATGTCCGCCTTTGTTTCTCTCAAACCTTGAAGCGCTTCTTCGGGGGTGGAATAACTTCCCGGATCAATCACCTTATAGCCCGCACAAGCCAAAAAATTTTGTGAAAAAATGGCGCGCGCTTTTTTCATTTTGAGATCTCCCATCGGGAGAAGAAGAACAGTCGGGACCTTCCCGTTTTTGCTCGAAAAACTTTCCGTTTTCAGTCGAATCTCTTCGATTCCGGCTCCGGCTCTAAATTCGGAGATCCTTTCGCAAGTAATTTCACCTGCAACACTATCAATATCGCCTAACGCTTTGTTTTGATTGAGAGTAGAGACTCTATCTTCTCCGTTCGGGTATTGGTTAGTTCCAAGAAGAATCTCCTTGCGGTCAGCAAGATTCTTTTCTTTCTTTTTTCTAGACTCAACGATTCTTTTTTGGATGATTCCTTTTCGAACGGCCTCTAAAAATCCTCCGACGGATTCGATCTCACAGAAAATTTCCCAAGCTTTTTTTGTGAGTGAATCCGTGAGCGACTCGAGATAATAGGAACCTGCAGAAGGATCCACTACCTTATCCAAGTGCGATTCGTGTTTCATCAACAGTTGGATGTTTCGGGCGATTCTCAAGGAGAACGAATCGGAAGTTTTTAAAACACTGTCGTACGGAGAAACGGCGATGACCTCACAACCACCGATTGCGGCGGACATGGCTTCGGTTGTTGCGCGAAGCATATTCACATTTGGATCATAGGCGCTGTAATTGTATCTACAAGTTTGTGCGCTTAAGAAAGCGTGGAGAGAACTTTCCTTCTTGGGGGAAAATTCTTTGAGAATCCCGGCCCAAAGAATTCTCGCGGCGCGTAACTTTGCGATTTCCAAAAAGTAATCCGGACCGATGGAAAACTCGAACATCAACTGGGAGGAAATTGTATCCACGTCCATTCCCGCTTCCCGCAGTTGCTGCACGTACTCTGCGGCGGAGGCTAACGTAAACGCAAGTTCTTCGGAGATCGTAGAGCCTCCGTCCCGGAACGTGGATGACGTTACCGACAAACCTCTGTAATACGGCCAAAAAGAAGCGATCGTTTCCAAAATTTTTTTGAGCCCCGTGATCGAATGTTTTCCCGATTTTCCTTGTTTGAGAAGAATCCGATACGGATCGTATCCGAGTCCGCCGATAAACACTCTATCTTTGGGAAGCCAAGAAAAAATTTCAGGGGATCTCTCTTCCGCAATGAAGTGAAGAGTTACTTGGTCGAAAGGAAGTCCTTCGATGAGGTTTTCCAAATCTTTGGAAGAATGTATCGGAATTCCTGCTTGGGAAGATGTTTTATTTTCGATGATAAATCCGATCGCTGTCACACCGTTAGTTGCCGCTTCCTTTGCCAATCGATTGGCTTCGGCTATCGAAGGTGAATCGAAATCTTGGCGAATGCTCCAGTCTTGAACGAGTTTTCGAGTGGATCTGGCAAAGGGAATCGTTCCGGGAAGATTGGAAGTCAGCCATTGTTTATCGTCGATATCGTCTTTCGTATAAACAGGTTGGATCTTAAATCCTTCTGCCGTTTCCCAAACTAGTTTCTTTTCAAAGTCCGCTTCCTTGAGATCTTTTTGAATGAGTGCAATCCAGGCTTCCCGAGTAATGGGAGGAAAGTCCGTAAATAGTTTTTGATCGGCCATTTTGATTTTTCTCTTTTTTGGGAAAACTTTTACAAGGTTCCCTTTCTAGGGAACCTTGTAAGACTCCGGTGTAAAGCCAAAAACCCGCTTTTAAGTTCCGTTTTTAATTTTGAGATAGTGGGGAACCGAAGCCAAAATTGAAATAACCAACGTTCCCAAGATGATTCCCAGAGAAACTAAAATCGGAATATGAATTTCATATCCGAAAATGTAAGGAGTAAAAAGAGGAAGCAGTAGTTTGATTCCTACGAACGCGAGAAGGACTGAAACTCCCCGTTTGAGAAAAATGAAAAGCTCCATCACACCTGAAAGCATAAAATAGAGAGAACGAAGTCCGAGAATAGCAAAGATATTGGAAGTATAGACGATAAACGCATCCGTAGTGATCGAAAAAACCGCGGGAATTGAATCGAGAGCGAATAGGATGTCGCTAAACTCCACGATCAAAAGAATAATGAATGTGGAAGTGAATAAATATCTTCCGTGTTCTAAAACAACGAATTTTTCCGGGTAATGGTTCCGAGTCATTGGAAGAATCTTCTTCGCAAGTTTGACTACGAGAGAAGATTCCGGGTGAAAATCCTCCTCTTCACGGTGAGTGAACATTTTCATTGCGGTGTACAGAAGAAAAATCCCGAAGAGATATAGAATCCAATCGAACTGAGAAACCAATTCCGCTCCGATGAAAATCATAATTGCACGAAAAAACAAAGCTCCGATGATTCCCCACTTTAAAATCAAAGGTTGATATTGAGGCGTTATCCGAAATTTCTGAAAGACCATAATAAAGACGAAAAGATTATCCACGGAAAGAGAATATTCTAGAAAATAACCGGTGATAAATTCAAGGGCTTTGGTTTTTCCCAGAGTCGGGTCGCCGGATGATTGATTCATTACGTAGATGAAAATACCGAAAGAAATCGCAAGGCTGAACCAAAAAAGAGACCAATAAATCGATTCTTTGAAAGGAATTTTATGGGCTTTTTTGTTGAGAACGAAAAGGTCCAAATAAACGAGAAAACCTAAAACCACGGTAAAAACGACGGCTAAAATCAATTCTCCCGAACTCCAATGCCCCATATTCCCTCTTTGTTTCTACGATTCTTAGATGACAAAAGTACCGTCTCTTTACAAAATTACAATCCCAATTCCCATAAAGAGGCCCCATATGATTCCACTCTTATTTTCCATTGCTTCTATTACTCATTTGTTGGTTTTGTATTTCGTTCCCGATGAAGTCGTTTTCAAACTAGGAAGTAAAATCCTACCGATCCTCATTTTGATTTTTCTCTATTTCTTTAGAGGCAACTGGAAAGACAAAGCCGGAAGATTTATTTTCGCAGGTTTGATTTTTTCTTTGTTCGGGGATTCTTTTTTAGCTCTTCCCGGAAATTATTTCGTGTTCGGGCTTGGGTCCTTTCTTATGGCTCAGATTTTATATTCTATTGGATTCTCAATCGGAAATCCGGTACATCTTGTCCGATCCATTCCGTTCTTTGCATTTGGAATTTTCTTTTACGCTTGGATTTTTTCCGGGATCGAGGTTTCTCTTTACGTTCCGGTGGCGGTTTATATCGTCGCGATTTGTACAATGGGTTGGAGAGCAGCGTCTAGAGAATGTCCCAGTTCAGCATTCCGGAAATCCTTGACGGGCTCTCTACTTTTTATCTTATCCGATAGTTTCATCGCGATGAATAAGTTCACAACGATTCCGATTCCTTGGATCGGAGTTTGGATCATGACAACTTATTATGCAGCGCAGTTTCTCATCTATGAATCTATGGCAGAAAATTAAATAATTATTGATTCGGTCGGTAATGTAACTAAGATAGCAAAGAAATCGGGAGGAATTTTATCATGAATATTAAACCTTTAAAAGAAACCACATTTTTAGAAGCGGTTGCCGCGGCAATTCAGCACGAAAAAGATTATTTCGAATTTTATATGAACACGTATGAAAAACTTCCTCCCGGGGACACCAAGGAACTTTTTGAAAGACTAGCGGAAGAAGTGGACGATCATATCAAATTTATTACGGAATTGTACGAGCAAGCGGAAGGATCCGAACTCCCGAATCTTAAACAACTCACCGCAATCCATAAGTTCCACGATTCGACTCTTCAAAAATTGATGAATAAGGTGGAAAGGACGATCGCGGGTCCGGGAAGCAAAGACGCACACGAAGCTCTTGAACTTGCGATTCGAGAAGCGGAAAACAGCGTTTCTTTCTATGAAAAACTCGCAAACAAGTTCGAAGACGTGAACATCAAATCTCTTTTCACGAAATTAAAAGACTACAGTCAAAACTATCAATCTCTTCTGGAAACCGAGCTGAACGGATTGGATCAATCCGGTTCAGGTCAGGGAACTTTTTTTTGGGACGAACAAGCGGAAGAAGTGGCTAAGGCAGAGTCTAAATCGGAAAAAACTCCGACTTCGAAAAAACCGAAGGCTGTTGCAAAACCCGCTGCTTCAACTCCAGTTGCAAAGACCTCTACAACTAAAACTGTAACTTCTCCAAAACCGGCTACGACTGCCAAATCCGCCGTAACGACGAGTGCAAAAAAAGCGACTCCTAAAAAGAAAGCTGCAAGTAAATCAGCAGTCAAAAAAGCCACCCCGAAGAAAAAAGTGACGACCAAAAAAGCGCTCACAAAACCGAAAAAGGCAGTGAAGAAAAGCGCAGCCAAAAAGGTTTCTCCCAAAAAATCGACTCCTAAAAAAAAGTCGGCGGCAAAGGCTAAGAAAAAAAGGTAATGCAATTCACCACGATCATCGATTGGAAAGAAATCCAAGATCTCTATCCCGTAAATCAGGAAATGATCTGGCTGAACAATTGTGGAACAACTCCTTGTAACCTAAATACAATCCAGGCGGTCGGGGAATACTTGAAAGGTTACTCTAGAAAAGGAGGCCTAACGGAAGTACGTAAATATGCTTCCGTAAAACAATCGATTCGAAAGATTGTCGCAGGGCTCATCAATTGTGACGTGGAAGAACTTTGTATCATCCACAACACGAATGAAGGGATGAATTTTCTTTCTCTCGGTTTTCATTTGAAAAACGGAGATGAAATTCTGCTCTTAGAGAACGAATATCCGAGTAATATTTATCCTTGGGAACATTGGAAAGAAAAAGGAATTAAGATAGGGTTCATTCCGATGGCCTTTACCCCGGATCAATTTTTAGAAAATCTGAAATCTTCCATCAGTTCTAAAACCAGAATCGTGGCTCTTTCTGCCGTTCATTGGTGTACAGGAATGCCGTTTCCCTTGGAAGAGATCGGAACTTTTTTAGATTCTAGAGAGATTGAGTTCGTTTTGGATGGCGCTCAAGGAATAGGTTTGGTTCCAGTTGATGTTAGAAAGATGAAATTAAAATACATCGCTTTCCCTGCTTGGAAATGGCTTTTAGGTCCTCTTGGTTTGGGAATGTTATACATTCAACAAGATAAAATTGATACGCTTTCATTTCCGTTTAAAGGAACAGGCTCCGTAATCAACGACGAGGTTTACTTACCTTATCGCGCCGAACTAAAATCCGGAGCGGACCGTTATGAAATTTCCACCGGAAATTTTATCGACTGGGTATATTTTCAATCCACGCTCGAAATGCTTCAGAAAATAGGATTTCATTCCGTCATGGAAAGAATTTATGAACTTGCGGATTATCTTTCCGAAGGAATGAAAAACGTCGGATTTCAAATAGAACTCGATCATTTCCCCGACAATCGAACTGGAATCGTGGTGGGATATAAGGAAGGAATTTCTATGGACGAACTCGTTTCTTACCTGAAAAGAAACGGAGTCATGTGCGCCCTGCGCCTCGGGAAAGTGAGATTTTCTCCGCATATCTATAACCGCAAAGATCAACTGGATCGAGTTGTGACATTACTCAGTTCTTTTCCACGTTAAACAAAACTAAGAGCCGATCTCAAAACCTTAGGATGTAGGAGCTATTACAATCTTAAAGGACAGAAAAAAACCGTCAATACGACGGTTTCTGTGGGAACTCCCACGCTTTTTAGAAATTTGCCAGATCGTTTAGAGATATTTTTCTTCGGGTTTTGAGACGAACTCTAAGTATAATTTCACCGGTTTGAAATACAATAAAGTTGCCCAAAAATTAATTCTCCATTCGTTTCTGTTTCATGAAAATTGTCATTGAAGCAGTTTTATTAATTTGAATTTTTCAACAACTCTAATGTAATTATCTCAACATTCGAAGATTTTAAAACTTGTCCCAAAACTGTCTTCTGTGGGAGCAGCATTACCGCGACAGTGTCATCAGTCTTCTGAACGTGGGACCGAATTTCTAGACTTTTGTAAAAAATTCGCGATGATATTTCTACTGGAGTTTTGGAGCAAACTCTAAGTTTTTCTTTCAAATTCCATTTGGCGGTAGAAAACTTAGTTTTTAGGAAAAGTTGTAATCAAAATTTGGTGGGAAACAAACTACAAAAAATCGGAGAAATCGGCACGTTGTTGTTTCCGGTCTGGGTTTTAACCGGATCAATTCTTTCTTTTTTCTTTCCTGAATGGTTTATCTGGTTTACCGGAATTTGGATCACTTATGGTCTCGGTTTTACGATGCTCGGTATGGGAATCACACTCTTACCCCAAGACTTTCGAAACGTGTTTCAGACACCAATTCCCATTGTTTTGGGAGTGGCCTTACAGTATACTGTGATGCCACTTTCAGGTTGGGGAATCGGAATTATATTTGGCCTGTCGACTCCTTTAGCAGCAGGACTTATCGTCGTTTCTTGTTGTCCTGGTGGTGTTGCGTCTAATGTTATTTCTTATCTTGCAAAAGGAGATATAGCCCTTTCCGTATCTATGACCGCATCCTCAACAATTCTTTCCGTTTTTATGACCCCGTTACTTACCCTTCTTTTAATCGGTAAAGGCGTCGAAGTCTCCGTGAGCAGACTGTTCTTGGATACGTTTCAAGTTGTCATTTTACCAACAGTGTTTGGAATTTTGCTCAATTTTTATTTTCCAAAAATTTCTAAAAAAATTCAGACCATATCTCCTTTCGTCGCCGTTTTACTGATCACGATGATCGTCGCTTCGATCTTAGGAGCAGGTAGAGATAAAATTCTCCAATCTATGGGAACTTTGATCGCCGCAGTCATCAGCTTACACGTTTCAGGCTTTTTGTTCGGCTACTTTTTATCCTGGTTATTCATCCGAAAACAAAAAATATCCCGAACGATCTCAATCGAAGTAGGGATGCAGAACTCAGGTTTGGGAGTTGTTCTTTCCAGAAATAATTTTCAGGACCCGTTGGTTGCAATCCCAGCGGCGATTTCCAGTCTCGTACATTCTCTGATCGGAAGTTTACTTGCGGCATTTTGGAGAAAACGAATGCCGCAAGAATAATTTGTTTCTTTCCGAACCTCACAGTTAGGGAATATGTAAAACGTAAATTTGGAGTTTTCTTAATCTCTGAAGGAGTGTGGAATTTTGACAGGACATTCTTATAATCTGTTTTGCTAAAATAACTACAGTAACGTGAGTTCAGCATATTCGCAAAAAGCGTCACCTGAATTTTTCAAACTAAAGCCGCATTACTCCCTTTATGTATCTTGTGTCAAGCCCTTCGAATTTTATTACATAAGACCATATTGAGCTAACTTTCGATTTAATACAATTTTTGATAGAGTTCTTTTATCTTTCCGCCATATTGACAACGGACAAGGCTCCAGGTCGCCTGAACGATCATTCTTCGAATTGAATGACAACCACGACTGACAATTCTGCCGTAATAGACGGAGTTGTCCGAGATATCAACCCTCGGCACAATACCTACGTAGTAAGCGACCTGTTTAACCGAAGAGAATCGTTTACAATCACGCATGCAACTTATGATCGCCAAAGAAATAATCATATCGATCCCGGACATGGATAGGATCGTTTGAACGTAACTCTGATTTTTTTCGGAGCTTCTTTAATTTTTTCTTCTATTTGTTTTAGATTTAATTCTACTAAATCCGAAACTTTTAAGATTCGTTTTACTTCTCTTTTGTATCGTTCAGGAAGCAAAGCCACACAAACTTCTCTATTCGTTTTTGTTGGTAAATGTTTCTTTATAATTTCAGTCAAACCGACCTGAGTGAATAAACTGCGAAGCCGATTTTTACCTGCGTTAGTTGCTTTGTCTAGTTCGCCTGTTCGCTACAAAGTCTTCGATTATTCTCTTCATCAGGAAAACTCAACACAACGCTTGCTGAACTCAGATCTCGCTTTCGATGGGTCGCGAGATAGGGCACGTTGTGGAATCGGAACGACCGGCAATCTTTCTATTGGAAAAAGAAGCATGGGCCTCGCAATTTTGAGCGAGTCTTCTTTATCCGTCTTTTTTAAGGATTGATAGATTGTAGCTAAGAGCCGGGTTTCAGGACAATTACTTGAATCCCTTTGTTTAATATTGATTTGCGATTCTTAAGCTATGAGATTCTGTTTCCAATCCTACGATATCATTCCAGGTTAACCATTTTAGTAAACTGTTGATACCGCTTCCCGTTGTGTTGAACTGTCGACATTCGAGCGAGTTCTCTGAATTGATTCGAACAACCTCTAACTTTTTTACCGCAATCAATTCCCACATATTTGCTATCTTGACTTTTCATAGTTTTTCTCTTATCGAGCGATTCATAAAGAGCGAGGATTTTTACTTGCAAAAAGTATGATTTTCTAATAGAGAAAAACCACCGGATTCTTCCCATCGCTTTTCTTTGCGACTCATAGGGAGCGAACGCGGCTTTAGTTTCTCCACCCAAAGAAACTCAATGTGTCACTCCCTACCATAACCTTACCCACAAATACTTGGATCTGAAGATAAATCTGTCGGAATTACTACAAATCCTCTGTGAAACTTACGCCCCACCCTGATTTTGGGTGGAGGGGAGAGGCGGTGGGAAGACTCGGGAGGTTTTCTTTACCACAAAATCATACTTCTTGCAAGTAAAAAGCCTCATTCTTGTCGGAACACTTGAAAAATATCAGTTTTTGATCCTTATGATCCCAAAAGCCTTCTTAACTTGTGGGTAAGGTTATGACTCCCTACGGGTTGCTCTGAAGAACTCAGAGCAGAACTTTCCTACGAGTCTCTCTGCAGGGTGGGGCCGAGCCTATTTCCGGAGGATTGTCGGAATTCCGACAAGACCCAAGTAATTGTAGGTTGATTATGATAGGGAGCATTATGCCTCAAGTTCTTCAGAGAGATCAATCCATCCATCGAACGACCCGACGGGAGCGAAGATGTTTTCGTTTCCTCTATCGGCCTTCTTGACTCCGTCGAATCAAGAATATCACATTCGGAACTGTCTTACGCCCAAGAATCATACTCATCTAAAGATCACAGCATAATAATTGCTTTCGCATTGGTCATGCCAAATTCACGTTAAAACCTAACAACTTGAAACGTAGGAACTCCCACAAAAGTTCCTTTTTTTGATTCTTCTCAAATCACTCTACTCATTCGAAAAACTCTTTCTTTTTCGGGAATTTTCTCTAATCCTCCTTGATTTTTAAGCCCTTTCCCATTTTCTAGCACAATTAACAGTAGGGTTTTTTAAGTCTATTTCTAAATTTTCAGAGAAGTTGGACTTAAAAATGCGATTTATTCCGTCTACTGAGAGAAATTTATTGAAATCGAGACATTAGCGCCATGAGAGAAATTATCAAGCTCGTTTGTCAGGAACCAGGCTGTTCCAAGGGAAGAAGCACCTATTTTCTCACCAAGAACAAAAAAGCTAAAACGGAAAAATTAGTTACTAAAAAGTTCTGCAAATTTTGCAGAAAACACACCGAATACAAGGAAACCAAGGTCTAAGGTTTCTAGGTACTAGGATGACTGCAAAAAAAACAGCTCCGGCATACGATAAAAAAGCTCTTCAAGAAATCGCCGAGCTCCTCCACGAGAAGAAAAATGCCCTCCTGGAAAAATACGCCCATTGGGAAGATAATAGTAGACCTTCCGGTCTCAAGGAAATGGGAGACATTGCGGATATCGCGTCCGAAATCAACGAAGAAACTTTGAGCTCTGTTCTTTCCGAAGCGGAAATAGAAACGATTCGCGAAATCGATGCCGCATTGGAAAAAATCGAAGGTGGTACTTACGGAGTTTGCGAAGGAACAGGCAAAAAAATCCCAATCGCACGTCTCAAAGCGATTCCTTGGACCCGTTATACCGTAGAATACGCGGAAACTCTTTCGAAAAGTAAGGGTTTTTCCCGAAAGAACAATAACGCGGGAAATCTTACAGGCACATATAAAATTCCATCCGATATGGATTCGATGGACGACTGAATCTCAATTCCTCTTTCCTTCTAACTCATCATCTAAGTTATACTATTTTTTAAAGAAGGAAGAGAATTTTCGATTTCTCAGAAGTCATATTTTCAACCGTTTTTCGATTGAAATCTGAATCTTTTCCAAAATCCTCTTCATTCGTGTCTGGATTATTCAATAGACTAAAGCTCCTTCGTACCCCTACGTTTTTCGGACTCATTCTTTGTTCTGTCTTTTCTTACCTTTTGTTCCGAAGTTTTCTTTTCGTAAGAGAAACGGAAGGAGCAGGGGTCGTTGTTATCGGCACGATTCAATTTCTTTTCGGATTTATACCGAATCTCTATCACCGTAAACCCGGAAGAATGTTCACAATGGCGGGGGCTTTTATTCTACCGGGACTACTCTATGATAAAACCGCAATGTTCAGCTCTTTAAGCGGACTTTTTGCAGGAGCAACTTTCGGAATTTTTCTGAGACAGTATATTTCCACTTTTCATACACAAACGGTAAACGAAGAAGATCCTATATTCCGTTTTTTTTATATTAATCGACCTTACAAATCATCTTTACCATTCCATCAAAACCCTAAAACCGGAATTTTGATTTTTCTCGCACTGCTTCTTTTGGAACGATTTTTCGTTTATTTCAACGCTCCTCCGTTCAAGGGTTTCGGTATTTTAGATACCGTTTATTTGCCAGGAATCAGCTCGAGATACGCATTCGGTCTTAGCCTAGACTTTCTTGGTTCCTGGATGCTCATCATTCTTTATTTTCTTGCAGAGGAATCATCCTCTCACGAAAGCGATTCCCCCATTAAGTATTGGAGACAAGGATTGTTTGCGGGAGTATTTTTAAATATTATACTATTCTTAATTCAAGGATTTACGAAACATTCTGTGATTCCTTTCACTCCTATGGTCGGTGATTCCTATTCTGTTTCCGGCTTTTTTGCGGATACCGGTTCTCTCAATTGGTTTTTCCCTCTTTTAATCGCGTATTTCTTTTATTATCTTCATTCCAGAAGCTGGCGTTTCCACACGAAGATCGTTTTGACCTTAGGGCTTGTCCTTCCTTTTTTCATTTTAGGAAAACATTTCAGCGCAGGTTCTTGGATTTTATTTCTTGCCCTTTTGATATACGGATATTCCGTCACAGCTTTTTCTAAAATCCGAAACCGTTGGTGGAAATTATCGTATATTCCGGCTTGTACGATCATATGGATCGTTTTTACGGTTTTGATCTTATGGATGGGATCATTTGCTTGGTCACCCGAACCCTGGCAGGAACTTTATCAAACCTGGGCCAAAAGTTATCGTAGTCCGGGTGGAGGCTTCTCTCGTTTTTTGGATCTTTATTGGGGAGAAGGATGGATCCAAACCAGATCCGCGTGGAACTGGATCAAACAATCAATTTGGATGGGTAACGGAGCCGGAAGTTTTGTACTCAATTGGATCGACTCCAGATCCACAAATCCAGTACCGCCTGGAGGAATTCGGGAACTCGGACTTCCTTCCTTTCTTTTTTTATTACATGACGGAGGGATCTTTCTAATTCTCGTTTTCTTAATATGGATCGGTTTGGAAATCGCGTTACGCGGTCATTGGAAAGTTCTGCTTCTACTTCTGCCAATATCGATCTTCTTTCTACCTTGGATCGGAAGTAGCGGAACAACCGCCTTTTTCTGTCTTTGGCTCGTTACATCCTCCTTCCCTCAAACAAGACAATTACACAAAACTGTCGTAGCAGGATTCAACCTTTTCGTATTACTTCTCGGTTCTTTTTCTTTGTCTTACTCTTTGGTCGGGATTGCACCGAATCTACGTGGACCCGAGTTCCGTTATGCGGAACTAAAGTCCTACCAAATTATGGCCAAACGGCAGAATATAGTTCAAAACGGGATTCGTTATCACGAATTTTCCTCCGGTGCAATTTGGGTTATAACGAGTAAGTCCGCGATACACTTGAAAGCGTTCATTCCTCAAGAGAAAAAACTTTCCAAGCATGATAAGATCTACGCACGTTGGTCTTTCCTCGGACCGGACTGGATCGAAATCCAATCCAAGACCTTGCCTTTATTTACGAACCCGAGCACGGTCAGTTTAACCGTTCCGAACAACGCCAAATACTTGAAAGCAGAAATTCTTTCTGATTCTTTTTTCGGAATCCACGTAAAAGAATTTGGTATTTTTGCGGAAAACTTCGATGGTTTAAACCGAGTGAGATGAACCGATCGGATGTGCAATTTGATGAATTAGATTCTGAAATTGTTGTTTTATCCGCACCAATGATCTCCAAAAAAGAAGTTTCCAAGGCGGATTTACGAAAATAAAAACGGCACCAGATTCAAACTCAGGATCATCTTCCCTTACGTTCAACCAAACGGGAATCGCAAGAATATTAGGAAATTCCTTACCCGCCACGTAAAAAGTCACGTATACACGATCTCCTATGCTCAACGTCTTTTCGACCGGAGAATAGAATCCTTTTCTGGAAAGCGAATACGCCAAAGAATGATATTCCCTTTCCTCTTGAACGATAGACACAGCGATAAACAAAGGAATTTTGAGAACTCTTTCCCGAAAGAATTTAGGATTGAAAATTCCCCTGAAAAGAATCAAGACACTGAGCCAGATCGGATAAATCAAAAAAAGTCCGATGAACTCGGAAGTGCGAATCCCCCCGAGAAGAAGAGGAACTCTTTCCGGAAAATTTAAATAAATAGAATATAATAAAGATGGAATTAAAAAAAGAAAAACGGATATAAAAATCTTTCCTTTGGGAAGCTGTCGCAACAAAGGAATCGGATCGAGCTTTTGGTTCCGACTTTGACTGGAACGCATCCACGAATCGTAACGGGTGAACCTGGAAATCACTTGATAATCGTCACTAAACAATCCAATCGATTGTAGAACTTCGATCGGGAGGATGTTTTGGGAAATTGTGAGTAGATATTCTAAAACAAAAAACCCCGCCGCAAGGATAAACGGAAGCAAGATCATAAAATTTCCGTTTATAAGTAAAATATAATTAAATGTTCCATGCAACAAAAAACATCCGAACAGGCTATAAAGGATTCCCAAAAAATCAAACGAAGAGGGCCTGGAATGATAGTATTGCATCGTCGCAAAACCGTAAATTCCTCCGGTAAACGTATGGATCGGCAGGGAGGTAACCGCCCTTAAAAACAAGGGCCAAAAGTCCAGAATCGGAGAGTAGAGAAAATTCTCCAGAAGTCCGAAAGAAGCGCCTAATGTAAGTCCGAAATAAATTCCATCGGAAGTGTTATAAACCGTTTTTAGTCCTTTGAAATACCAAAGGATGACGATCAGTTTCGGAACTTCCTCCAAAAGAGAACTACCTTGGAAGGCTCTTTCGAAATAAGAGTTTTCGTCTATATATTGTTTTGCTAATATTTCTGGAAAGATTGCCAACCCTACGGTCAAAATTCCACAGAAGATCGCCGAGAAATCGAAACTCTTTCGATTCGGATGGTAGTAGGTGTTGCGATAAAAAAACCAATAAAATCCGGCGGCGGAAGTCGCCGTGCCGAACTTCAAAAAGGTAATTAAGAATCCTTCAAATTTTAAGTAAAGGAGCATATTCCTTTAAAGTATCGGAATATACTCACTTTCTTTTAATCAGTTAAGCTCGGGAAAGAGTTCTTCTTTTCAAAATATATGCGGCTATTGCCCCTGCACTTATCAACAAGATCGCTACAAATATTGCATTCTTTTTCACGGAATGCAGTAGAAATCCCATCAGTTCGGAATCCTCATCTGGAACCGGGAACACTTTCGCTTGATTCGTAATGTGTTTATACCAATCTTTGTAAGACGCGCCATTCGACGCTACCCAAAGGTTAAACTCCTTATAACCCGTTTGTGTTTCCTTACGAATGTCCAAACCCTCGTATGGATATTTCCAAGCTCCCGGAACCAAAATGGCCCAAGGAAAATTGTTGGAATCCAAATACTTGTCCGTTCCATTTGAATTCTTATAAAGTCCCGGAAAATGAATTTCTTTCCCTGTATTAGTCACTTTGATAAAAATATCGTAGGGATAAATTCCAAGAGTCGATTTTTTCACCGGAGAGTTAAATACGATTTCGATCGTGGCGATATGCCCCGGTTTGTAGACTCCGCCTGGATTTACGTTAGGATTAGATGTGGTTTTATTGGACTCTTCGTGAATTTGGATTCCTTGGTTGAGATCCGATGCCGAGACAGTTTTAGTGGTCAATTCCGTCACTACCTTACCGTCTTCCCTTACCACTTTTCTCGAAAACGTAGCTCCTATCGATACGGGAAGTTTTAAAAAGAACGTATGTTTGTATCCGGCGCCTCGGGCCACGTGTTGATAAGTTCCTCTCAAACGAATCACATCTCCCGCTGTATTCAAGTCCTCCTCATTGTGAATGTGAAGAACGTAATCGTTTAAGTCTGCATCACCTGCACTCGGATATAAATCCTCATACGCTACGGTACTTACACCTTCCGTAGGAGTCCGTATCAAAGCGGAACGGGTAGGATCCTGAGGATACGTATCCAATGTGTCCGGAACTCCATCTTTATCCGAGTCAACCGGAACGGCCACAACCGGTAATAAGATTTCGTACTTAATTTCCCGATTAATTCCGACTACATTGATCAAATTGATTATGTTGGAAATGGATTCTCCCCCTGCCGTAATTTCAAGTGTAATCTGTCCTAGCGCGGTTTCCACGGTGATACTTCCGGAAACTTTTCCCATACTATTTGAAATTCCTTGAAAAAGAATATGTCCCTCGTTATCGGAAACGATCACAGTCGCCCCAGAAATCGGCTTGGATTGTTTATCCGTTACGATTAAATTCAAAGGGATCGTCTGCACTGTGTTATACGTAAAAGGAATACTGCCTATTTGATCGTTTACGGTAATCACGCCTGTAATTTTCTGAGTTGGAGTTACGGAAGAACCCGAAGAGGAACCCGCATCCGTTCCTGCAGAGCCTGTAGTACTTGTATCGTTTCCAGCGCTAGAGCCAGACCCAACATTGGATCCAGATCCGGTATCGGAATTTCCCCCCACATTCGTATTTGTATCACTTCCCGAATTGGAACCACCTGCACTTATATTCGTACTACCACCTGTAGAAGATCCGGAACTATCGTTAGAACCGGATCCGGGACTAGGTCCTGTATCGGAACCGGAGCTTCCTACATTCGTACTTGCATTCGTATCACTTCCCGAATTGGAATTGTTGTTCGATCCGGATCCTGTGGGAGAGACGGAATCTCTGGAAGAACTGTTTCCCGACGAATAAGATTGAGAATTGGAAGAAGGATTCGAAGAAGAATTGCTGCCGTTATTGGGAGAAGTATTACTTCCACTTCCCGTATTGTCTACAATTACGACCGCACCTCCATTAGAAGCTGTCGCAGTTCCCGCACTCGTTTCGGATTTCGTCCCCGATGTAGATGCACTCGCATTTTGGTTTAGCAGCGTCAAAAACGGAAATAATATTCCTTTTTTCTTATGGCTACAATTGATAATCAAAACATTCGAAACAATCAATAATATTAGAATTTTCTTCATAATTCCCATATCCCTTTTATAGTCAGAATAAAAGACGAATAGTATTAAATCTTAAATACCATTCGGGGAAGGAATTATAGGAGATTTTTTCGATTTCAACAAAACTTTTTTAGGGATTCAACAGAATTTTAGGTAATTTTTATGCATTTCAAAGAGGTTTCTTTGCGATATGCAAAACCGCATTTCCGAAAACAAAATTCTTATATCGCACCTCTTGAAAACCCAGTTTTTCAAGAATCAACTTTAGATTTTCTTGATCTGGATATACAAGGGAAGAAACCGGAAGATAATCAAACATTTCGTTCTTCCCACCCCAAAGAATATAACCGAGAATCGGAACTATTTTAAAGAAATAAAAATCCGCGATCCAACGAATCCAAGGATTTTTAACCTTACCAACGTCCAAATTGAGAAATAATCCCCCTGGTTTTAAAATTCTGAGAATTTCCCTAACCGCTTTGGAGAGATCATCTACATTGCGGAGACCGAAGCCGATTGAAACCGCATGAAACTGAAAATTCTGAAAATTTTTGAGTTCTGTCGCATCTCCTAGCTCGAAATGGATTCGACCTTTTTCGATTTGTTTTTTAAGTCGAGTTTTTGCGATTTCGAGCATGTTTTCTGAAAAATCCACACAGGTAATATGATCGATCCGAGGAGAATTTCCCAGACGTACTGAAATATCTCCGGTTCCACAGCAAAGGTCCATCACATGTAAGCGGTCAGAAAGATTTTCTTCAATTTCACGAACTAGCCGGTTTTTCCAAATCCGATGAAGCAAAAAGCTATTCCAATCATTGAATCGATCGTATTTATTCGCGATCTTGTTAAAATTCTTTCGAACAAAATCCGCTTTGGTATCAACATGAGGCATTTGAAACATAACTTTAATGAAATGATTTGAAAACGTTTACCGATGGCAAGAAGTGTTTTATAGAAATCCGATTGCAAACGGACGCTTCAAGTTGCGAGTGGTTAGAACTTAGAACTTGTCCCAAAACAGAATGTAGAAACTTTTTAGATGTCAGTGGTTAGGACTTTCATGCTTAGGAGACGTTGCCCTTTTTTCCCCACATCCGTGGATGTATGTAAAGTCCTAAATCTAACCGCTAACCTATCGTCACTTGAAATGTAAGAGCTCTTACAGATTGAACGAGCCTGTTTTTGAGTAGTTTTATGATTCCCAACTATAAGAAAGCTCGTACCACCTAGCAACACTGAAAGATTAGAATGACAAATGAGAAGGGAATGACAATCTGCTCTTAAACTCTCGGGGGGGTTTGTGGAAGTTTTATTTGCAAAAGGAGGATGGGTTTCGATTCTCATTTTAATCGTAAGTTTCGTCAATCTTGGACTTTTTATCAGAGTTCGCACCTTTCTTCCGATCCTCAAAAAAAACATTCTTTTGAGACTCCAAGATAACGATCCGAACGGAAACAAAGAAAAACAAAACCCGGACTTAAAATCCATTCTCGAAGATTCAGAAGAATTTTTTCGGAGAGAATTTTTTGTTCCGGAAACTATGATCTCTTGGATTCGAAATCTCGCCGGAATCGCTACGATGCTCGGACTTCTCGGAACCGTAATCGGAATCTCGGTTGCTTTCGAAGAGATGAAAAGCGCAGGCACGGTAAGTTTGGAAATTTTCTCCGAAGGAATTCGACTTGCCTTAAATACTACAATCCAAGGATTATGCGTAGCTATTCCTTCCGTTCTTGGATTTCAATACCTCAAAGTTATACTTCATAAAACGGAAATAGAACTCAAATCTTCGATCAACGACAAAACGTCGGTGTAATAAAAACCTAAAAATGAAAAAGAATCCACAAAAAAGGAAAAACCTTTTAGAAGGAGACGACTCTCCTCTCGACATGACGAGTATGTTGGATGTCGTTTTTATTCTTTTAATTTTCGTCATGGTCGCAATGAGCTTTCAAAAAGAAGTTCATTCCTTACCAGTAGTTCTTCCTAAAGCAAAGGCGGAAATCGGCGAAAGCGGGATCAAAAAAGAGATCTTTCTTCTAAAAAACGGAGATATACGTTACGCGGAGTTAGATTTTACGGAAGCTGATTGGAAACTGATCGTCTCCAAAGGAGAATTTCAAAATCAAGTCGTCTGGATTTACGGAGACAAAGATATTAGTTACGGGAAGTTCGTATTCGTATTAAACAGTCTAAAAAGCTCAAACCTGAAAGAACTTCATCTCGCAATCAAAAAAGAGTATTAGAACCGAAGTTTCGGATTTTCTTTGTGACGATCCTTATCTCTTTCAGTATTTTTCTTCAAAGTGGCACGTAACGCATCTTCCAGGGAAATTCCCATTTGGTTTGCAAGACATATCAGGACAAAAAGAATATCCCCAATTTCTTTGGAAATTCCCTCCGGATCCTCTCCCTTCTTAAAAGATTGATCCCCGTATTTTCTCGCCACCAACCTCGCAAATTCTCCCACCTCTTCCATAAGAATCGCAAGATTCGTAAGTTCCGAAAAATACCGAACCCCGAAATCGGAAATCCACTCGTCCACTTTCTTCTGAGCCTGGCTAAGAGACAGTTCATTTTCATTCATCTTTGTAGATCCAATCGATCAATCAAGATTGCCGTCGGTTCGGGATAACAACCCCCGCTTAAATGATGAGGATCAATGTATTTTCTACATTTCACTTCAGCACGGAAATCGTTCATATCCAGGGAATATACATTCTTAAATTCTGATATAATTTGTTTACGAAGTTTCTCCCAGCTAGGATAAAACTCCGCGGATTTAACCCTCTTTTCCAATCCTTCATAAAGAAGAGGGGACCAAAGTACGACTTTGACTTCGTTTTTTTCCGCGGTTTCCAAAAACTGAAACAGGAATTTTCTCTGCACGGAAGATATCCTGATATAACGATAAACGTCATTGTAGTACCTTTCAGATTCCTCCTCTAATTTTTCGGGAGGAGTATTCGTCAACAATACGTTCGGAATTCCTCCTTTGAATTTATCCGATTCGCTCATCAGAAGATCTCGAATTTTAAGCATTGTATCTTTGGAAGACGGGTCTTTGATTCTTGCCATCGCTTCCTTGAATCTCGGTGGAAACACAGTGGTTCTAAAAACTCTGGATCTCAAAAACGTGTCCCAATCATTTGTAGAAAACTCGTTCGCATAACGTAGAAAATACGGAAGATCGTAAGAATAACGTAAGGGATAACGATTACAAAAATCGGTCATAGAATCGGGATAGAATTCCAAAATCGCGTAGTCCGGTTTTATGCCGGTGGAAAGTATCTTTTCAAGATTATAGTTATGATACGAAAAAGGAGCCGAAGGGGCGGAAAAATTATACACGATTAGATCCGCTCTTTTTTTGCGAATCGTATCAAGAGAGAATTCTCCCATGTGAGAAGTTCCGAAAAAAATCAGAATTTTTTTGTCCTTTTTTGCCGCGGATTTCTCTTTAATTAAGGCTGCAAGTATCTTGTCTTTTATTTCATAAAAGTAATATTCCGCCCCGGCTTCAGTGTATGGCCTTACCCACCGCGAGGACAAAAGACGATCAAAAGAAAAAACGAAGATAAAAAATAAAAGCGGGACCGTTAACAGTTTTTTACGAAACAAAGGGATCAAACTCTGTCGTTTTGAAATACTCATTCTCCCTCCTTAAAACTGAAAGTAGATAAAGTCCTGACCCTTGCCGGCATAATTGGAAAGAAGCAGTACTAATAAAATTAGAAAAACAGAAATTAGAATTTTCTGATATTTAAAATAAAACCGAAGTCCTTTTTCGAAATATTCCAAAGTATGGAGCAAAATCCCCGCGACTAAAAAAGGAGCAAGTAAGCTGGTTTTCAAAACCAACTTCGAGGGCTCGGTTATCCATCGAACTCCATAAAATAAGATATGCCAAGCGTCCGCCAAAGAGCGAGATCGGAAAAACACGGCGCCTATCATAAAAATAGAATACACGACAAAGGCCCGAATAAGCCACCACACAAATCCTTTTTCCGGTAATTTAGGAATACCGATCCGATCCATAAGTCGATCAATTACTAACCACAAGCCATGCCAGAATCCCCAAATTACATAAGTCCAACTGGCTCCGTGCCAAAAGCCGCCTAACGTGAACGTTATGATCAAATTCAGATATACCCTGGGCTCGGAAGCCCTAGAACCCCCGAGTGGAATATATATATAATCCCGAAGCCATGTAGCTAGAGTAATGTGCCATCTTCTCCAAAGATCTTGAATACTTTGGCTAAAAAACGGAGCACGAAAATTTACGGGAATGTTAAAACCTAAAAGAAAAGCACAACCTCGAGCGATATCGGTATAACCGCTAAAGTCGCAATAAACTTGCCAAGTAAATCCTTGGGTGGCTATAAAAAGGGAATAACCGTCATATTCAGAAGGGTTCCGAAACACAGGATCTATCAAAGAAGCGATATTATCGGCGACTAAGATCTTTTTTGCGATTCCAAGTCCTAAAAGATACAAACCCGCATAAACGTAAGAGGGTTTGATTCTTACCTTATCCAAGATCGGGAAAAAGTCCTGGTGCCTCATGATCGGCCCCGCGACCAGCTGAGGAAAAAAAAGGATAAACAGAACAAATCGAAAAAGGCCGCAATCGTTCGTAATCTTACCGCGATAGACATCCACGACAAACGCTATGATCTGAAACGTATAAAAACTGATCGCAAGTGGAAGAATAATCTGAAACCCGAAACTTCTCTGGTCCAAAAAACTCCATCCTGTCCAAACGTAGAAATTATCCGTAAAAAAATAGAAGTATTTGAAAACGCCAAGATTGATCAAATCCAAAACAACGATCGCCCTTAAAACTCCGAGACTTTTCCTTTTAAATAAACTCCGAATCGCCAAATAGTTAATATAAAGAATTCCTAATAAATGAAATAGAAACGGAAGGCTCCAGGTCGCGTAAAAAACCAAAGAAGCGATTACGATCACCCATTCCCGATAGTTCCTCCCGTCGTAAGCCCAATAAAGTACATAAACACAAAGAAAGAACAGAAGAAAGAGAGTAGAGGTAAAAATCACTTGTTTTCCTCTTTTAAAAGGACTTTCAAATCTTTTGCAAATGCAATCGTCAACTTTTGCATCCCGATCGAATTGAGGTGAATCAAATCATAATAATAGTCTCCGTTATTCGGACCGTCCAAAATATCCTGGTAATCGAGTAACTGCACCGGATCGTAAGGATGGATTCTTGAAAGTTCCCTTTTCCAAACATCGTTTCGTTCCGGAAGCCTCCATCGTTGAATGAGTTGGCTATAAGGTGCGACAACCCCGACGATCCGAATGTTTTGACCGTTCTCTTTTCCGATTCTTCGAATCTCATCGTGCAGAATTTTGAGTCGATCGAAGTATTGTTTTGTGACCTCGTCTTCATTCGCATGGGTCAATGGATTACTTGCAAGGATACAAGTATCGAAGATCGCCTTTTTATGAAATCGATCCGAACCTTCCGGAATCGGAAGACCGTTGGCAGGATCGGTCTTTGCGACACAATCGGGAATGTCTACAATCGGATACATACTGATCTTTTCTCGATAAGAATTTTCGTAGTCCCAAGGATGATGATTCCTTGTTTTAAAACGTTTCCCTATATCTTTAATTCTTTTAGAAGGACTTAAAATCAGATCCTGAATATCCCTTCTATACGCAATCGACTTCAAAGTGATATAGATAAGATCGTCGGCATTTACATCGTAACCGAAATCGTAAATTCTAGGATATACTTCCGAACGATCGAATTCGGAAATCATCGCAAGCGTATGTAAGTTCAAAAGTTTTTGGCCAACCCAAGGAGTCGTAATTTCGAATACGTGAATCACCGTCTTTACGTTTTTGAAATGAGGAAGAGTTTTCAAAACAGCTAAGTCTTGGACGATCAGCTCCGTTCCAGGAATCGCAATCGACTGAATCTTCTTACCTAAAGGGGCAAGTTCCCTGTTTAACATCGGAATGGACAAACCCTGATAGGCTACCGATGTTCCGACAACCAAAATATCCGGATCAAATTCTTTTTGTTTATCAAGAACGTGATTCGTAATTCTCAAGACGTTGGCTGCATAGGAATTCTTTTTTAAAAAAGGCCGGTAACAACCAAATTGCATTCCGGTCTCTAAAAAAATCAAAATTAAAACCGGAATCCAGAATTTTGGGTCTTTGAAAAATGCAAGGTATTCTTTCATAACGGATGTTTTCCTAAAACGCAAAGTAGAGGAAACTCTGGCTTTCCGTAATACCGAAAACCAAAAGCATAAAGACGTTTGCAAGGAAGAATAGAATGAATTTCCATTGACTTCGAACGATTTTTTCTATATTATTTTTTTCGAATATATAAGAAGCCGCAAAACAAACAAACAAAAAAATTCCGTATGTATAATTCGAATATTCTTTAACCCCCACAAATCCGTTCGAACTCAAAAAGAGAAGAGATTTCATCATCAAAACGGCCTTTTCCATTGTTTCAGCACGAAACATAACAAATCCAAACGTTAAGCAAAACATAGTAAAAATTCTCGCGCAGATATCGTAGACGATTCCTCCCTTTTCGTTCAGTAAGGCGGCAATTTTTGTTTTGGCATATTCCCTATGCGTAAAAATCATAACCCCTTGCCAAAGTCCCCAACTAATAAAATGGTAGGCCGCCCCGTGCCAGGCTCCGGCAAAAAACCAAGTAATGAAAATGTTTCTATAAGTCAGAAGCGTCGTTCCTCTCGATCCTCCGAGTGGAATGAAGATATAATCCCGAATCCAAGTGGAAAACGAAATATGCCAACGAGACCAGTGATCCGTGATGTTTCTTGCGACCATGGGGAAATTGAAGTTCGGATCGAACTTATATCCGAAAAGACGAGCCACACCGATTGCAATGTCCGTATAACCCGCAAAGTCGAAGTAAATCTGCCAACCGAATGCGAGTGCTCCAGTCCAAATTTCAATCGGATTGAGAGTCGCATAATTTGTAAACGTGGAGTCCACGACCTTTGCGAGATTATCCGCAAAAACGATCTTACGCGTAAACCCGATTAGAATCTGACAAAACGCAATTTGTATGTCTTCCTTCCGAACCGGAAGAGGAAATTCCAAATCCCGAAAGAATGTCTGCGCACGAACAATCGGCCCCGCGACCAATTGAGGAAAAAAGGAAACATAAAGAGCAAAATCCAAAAAGGACTTTTTCGCTTCTATTTGTCCCCGATATACGTCGATCGTATAACTCAAAGATTGAAACGTATAAAAAGAAATCCCGACCGGAAGAACGATATCATAATACGCAAACTTAAATCCGGCGGCGGGAGTAAGATCGTTTACAACTCCTAAAAGAAAGTTCGTATACTTAAAGTAGGCGAGTAACCCCAGATTTGTGACTAGGGACAGCAAAAGCCAAATTTTTCTTTTTTTTGAACCAGGAGCCGCCGCTTGGATTTTGAGAGAAGCAAAATAATCGATAACGATCGAATAGAGCAAAAGAATGATGAATTCTTTTCTCCAGGACATATAAAAATAAAAACTAGTTCCGAGAAGAAAAATCCTTTGGATCTTCCCCTTGAGCAAATGATTGATGACGAGTACAACGGGAAAAAAAAACAAAAAGTGAAGCGAGTTAAAAAGCATGTTTCGTCTAAATCGGATCTTAAAGATCTGAAGAGCAGTTTTTCAAGACGGAATATCCTTACAACTTCAATTTACGGATTTGAAATCCTCGGTAAAAATACCGGTTTTTCCGACTCGAAGGGGAGATAAACCTTTTCGGGAAGGATGGATTCCAATTTGAATTCGATCCCCTCAATATAACTCACCGTTTTTTTAGAAGAACGGGGGAGGGTGGAAAACGAAAAATTGACTAAAAATAAAAGAAGACACCAAACAAAAAGAATCGAATGATAAAAAGCCCTACTACCGAACGCGAACGTTCGAAGCTCCAAAGACTTTAGAGTCAAACCTGCGAGTAGAATCATTCCGATCGATGTCCCAACCCAAAATTCGAAAAAATAACCTTCCCACCAAGTGTAAAAAAGAATCGAAGGGACAAGCCAGAATACAAGCAAAACCGTTTCGATTCGGAAACGTTTCCATACTTTTCTAAGATTTAAAAGAAAAAGAGAAAAGATAAAAATCCAAAACGCGAGATTGAGATTGTAAGGCAAAGATCCTCTATCGTCCCAAGAAAGCGGACGAACTCTCAAACCGCTTTTCACTCCTTCGAAATTGAGGAACGCATCTCCGATCCCACGGTAAAAATTCATCACGTAATTTTTCGCTTCGGGAGAATTTCCCCATTTGTCCTTAGTCGCATACAAAAAAAGCCAATTCGCAAAATTCCTCTCACTGTCCAAAGGAGCAGAAAGATTTCGATTCAACACAATAAAACCTACGTAAAGATAGGATAAAGTAAGAATTCCCACAAGAAGAAAACAATACATGAACGTACATCGTAGTTTCCAAGCGAAACTGAATTCCCTCCCTTTCCAAGTCCCGGAAAATAGGATCGAAATCGGCACCAAAGGTAAAAATAAAATATCCGATTGATGAAAATACACTCCGAAGAGTTGAACCGCAAAAAGGATAAAAATAGAAATCGGTGAGTGTCCGTTTTTAGCAAAATAGACACAAAACAGATATAAAACCGCGGTTAGACAGGAATGAATGAGAGGTGTATCGTTATGTTGTGCGTAAAACCAAAATCCCTGAGAGAAATGGACAGCCAGACCCAATAAAATGGCGCCTAACGTGTCCGAGTAAATTTTACGATACATCCAGATAAAACAAAATAGGAAAAGAAGGGCCGATCCCAAAATACGAAGACGAAGTCCGAACATTACCGATTCTTTCCCGAACCATTCCCTCCAAAATTTGAGATAAAGATAACCGGTGCTTTCAAAACCGAGATGGTGAGGATTATAAAAAATTCTCCAAGTAAGATCGGAATTGATATTGTATGCGTAGACAATCGCGTCCCAGTCGTAATGTCTAGAAAGGAACCGAAGATCGAAAAGAAAAATTGAAAAGAAAAATAGAATTAGAAATCCGAAAAAAATCTTATTCTGAAGAGCGTTTTTGAAAATCATCCGTAATTCAATCCATCTTTTACAATTATCTATCAAAACAAATAAAACGAAAAATCCCCAAAACTTTTCGAAACGAATTTTTGTTTGTTAAACGACCGAATTTTAAAAAGGTCGTTTTTATTGTCGAGTCGCGACTTCTAAAAACAGAATACTTATTCGAACATCAATCCTCGAAACGGGATTTTCACCGAAAAAGCCATAATTTTAGAGAAACCATATTCTAATTCTTGAATAAACCCCGAATCAAATTTCGGTTTTGAGCCCGAAAGAAAAACGGAGAATACAATCCGAATTCCGAGTTACTTCTTTCGGATCTTAGATCGGTGGCAACGATCACGATTCTTTCCAAACCGAAAAATCTTCTGAATAAACCGGTTTTATATACGATTTGAATTCCGCTTTGTCTGCAATTCCACCGAAATACGTTTTTTCCGAAAAGACCCCTCGTTTCCAAGGAAAGAATATCCCCTTTGAGAAAAACCGCTGTCAAACAAGTCCTTTCGATAAAACGGACCCAATCCAGAAAAAAAGCAAAACCTATATAACCGAAAACAAGGTACCCGACCGTCGAATAAAGTCCACGATCCTGTAAAATCGGAAGATTCAACACTTTCGGAATGAGTAAAAAGTCCGTAAATTTTTGAAGATAAAAAGCGGAAACTTCTCCTCCTAAGTAACAACCGTATAACATTGCAAAGACGATCAAAGTTCCAAAAATCGCAGGAAGCGGATTGATTTTCAGACGAATCGGAGTTCCAGAAGAAATTTCGTTTGCATTTAAAAGCTCCCATCCCGAATAAATTCTTTTTTCGTTCTGTCTCATATTCTTAGTGGCACAGTTCCTTTCTATGTTTCCAGAGATCGATCAAACCTTCTTCGATTCTTTTCGCGGTCAGATCCCAAGTCCACTGAGACGCATCCCAAACGGAAGATCTTTGTAATTTTTTATGTTGTAACTCCGACAGGGAAGAAACCCAGGCATCTACATCCAAAGGTTCCGCAAACAAATCCACATTTCGTTCCAAAATTTCATGAAATACCGGAATATCGGAAGCGATGCAGACCTTTCCTTCTCGAAGCGCCTCTAACAAAGGAAGACCGAAACCCTCGTGAACGGATGGGAATAAAAAAGCAGAACATTTTCTATAAAGCCAAGCAAGCACCTCGTCCGTAGGATTCTCTATAAAAAGGATCCCTTCCGATTCCAGGCTTCCTTCCTTTAAAAGTTGGGTCAGCCCTTCCGATTTCCAACCCAAACGGCCGGCTATCACAAGAGAGAAAGGATAGGAAGAATTCTGTTTTTTGAGTTTTCGATATGCATCAATCAGAGTTCTTAAATTTTTTCTAGGTTCCAAAGTTCCAATGGTAAATAAGAAATTTCCAAAAATTTGACGCAGAGGCTCACGTATGGAAGGGAAGGATTCCACTCCGGGATATACAACTTTCAATTTTGGACTTAGATCCGTTTTGAATTTTAGGATGTCCCGGCGAGTGTTTTCGGAAAGACAAAACACAAGATCGGCTCTGTTTAACGTCTTCGGTGAAAAAATCCTATGTTGCCAAAGATTTGCGGTCGTCATCGTTTGAGGTGCGGAACGAAAGTTAAGATCGTGATAGTTCACGGCGGTTAAAACGTTTCCACAAGAAAGAGGAAGTAATTGAAGAGTTCCCCAAAAGAGATCCAGTCTGTCCTTTTTGATCCGTTTAGGAATCGTCCAATTCAACCAGGCAAATCCGGGGAGTTTACCGGCCATAAAAAAACGGGAATTTACGTTTGAAAGAATATCATAAAATACGCTATGAATCGGTTTGTTCGAATAAAGATAATACTCCAGAGGAGATTCATTTGTAATCAATCTTCTTAAAACTTCCGCGAGATACCTGGAGTTCCCGGTAATCCCATAAGCAAGAGGGCGAACATCCACCCCCACTCTAGGTTTATATTTAAGTTCGTTGGTTCGGATCGGCATCAGTTCCAGTCGTATTCAAGCTTATTTTCCGAGTCTCAGGCTCATATTTCAAAGCGAACAAAAGCAAAACATATTGAAAGATGGCAAAGTATAAAAGATAAGAGGCCATCATTAATTTTTCCTCGATTACGCTTCCAATAATCGAACGGTTACAAAAAAGGATCAAAACGGAACCCGCCATAAAACAAAAAGACACTTTATCATTTTTAAATATTCTTTTTATCGAATATAGCCCCTTTTTCGAAAGAGAGCCCGTATCCGCTTTCCAAAAGGGTAAAATCGCATACTCCACAAAGGACCAAACTCGATCCAGTAAGATCGCAGACGGATACAAAAGAAAAACGAAAGCGTGCACCCAGGAAATTCCGCTGAAAACGATTGAAAAAACGAACAGACAACCCAAAGCAGATTCCACATTTCGTTTTGCAAATACTTTCCCAAAAAAAGGAGCGATAAGTATCAAGGAAAAAACGGAATACATTCCTTTAACGATCCATTCGCTCAGTTCTAGGATGGGATACCCGAGCCTGGACTGATTCAAAATATCCGCATAATTAAGAAAATATTTCGCAAGAGTTGCGTTTAAACTTTGATTGTTCTTCCAGGCTCGAAATAGAGGAGACTTTAGATAGTTGTCAAGAATCAACTGTTTCCAAGTTAAAGTCATTTCGATCGTAAACGAAGGAGCATACAAACAAGGAAGAAAAATCCAGAATAACGTAAATACGAACGTATAAAAAACCGCCCGATAACGTTTTTGCATCAGAAAGAGAAGAACAAAGGCTCCCGGAGTCAACTTAATCACAATTGCGAGTGCGAGTAAAAAACCGGACAACCAATCCTTATTTGTATGAACGGAAGCTAAGATCAAAAAGATCAGAATAAAACCGACCTGATTGTTATTCTGATGATTTTCCAAAAATCGCAGATTGAGGAGACAAAGAACAACACAAAAAACGAGATGCCCTTTCCTATGAAAACGGAGAGAAAGAATATACAAAGAACCGAGAAATGCCAGGAAATTTAATGTAAGAAAAACCGCGGATGCAATCTCGTACGGAAAAAAAGAAATCGGGATCAGTAAAAAGGCGAACGTGGGAGGATAGATATAAGAGCCAAGCCCTTCCATCATACTTTTAAGTTGTAAAAATACCTTCGGAGTAAAAACCTCTTCGATTTTAATTTCTCCCGATTGAAGTTTCCCGAGAATCCCATCAATCTGATCCAAGTTATATAAATTATTTCCTTGGGTAAATCGAACCGAAGCATTATAATAATCTCTGAAGTCAGAGCGGTTTCCGGTTTTTGAAATCCCATTTATAAAGAGGAGTAAGAAAAACAAAATGGTTCCCACAAGAATCCAAGTTTTTCGGTCTCTCAATTGCATTCTGAAATGCTTTTCAAACGCACTCGAAAAGCCAACCAATAAAATTCTTCCAACCGAACACTTTCTTCTACAAATACAACTTGTCACGAAATTATCTTCTGCGAAAGCGATATCCGGCAGTTTGCTGACGCTTCCATCCCGACAGAAAAAAGATTCTCCTGCAAACCGTTTACGGATCCACTGCAAATAGATGTTGTTCGAAGATCTCAAAGAATTCGAGTTTACGTTGTCCGAAGAAAGAATCGCTCGTTATCCGGCGGCCAATCGGGACGAAAGCAGGTTGATGGTTCTCGACGTGAATGTTGGAAATATCTTCAGCGAATCTTCGTTTAAAAACCTTGTTTCCTATTTGAAAGAGGGGGACGTTTTAGTGGCCAATCATACTAAGGTAAGCAAACGCAGAGTTTATTTAAAAACGCAAATTCGCACCCACGAAACAATGTTTCTCGAAGAAAAAGAATTACTTTGGAAATGTAAAATTCGAAACTCCAAAAAATTGAAAGTAGGAACAAAACTTTCCGACGAAAAAACGCAACGTATCTCATTTACAGTGGAAAAAAAAGAAGGTGAATTCGTTTTTTTAAAACCGGAACAAACTCTACAAGAAGAAGATTTTCAGCAAATAGGAGAAATTCCAATCCCGCCATATTTCAAAAGAAATCCAGACCCCAAGGACGAAATTCGATACCAAACACTCTTTGCAAAAACTCCTGGTTCCGTTGCCGCTCCGACAGCAGGTTTGCATTTTTCAGAATCCATCTTTCAAACCCTGAAAGAGAAAAAGATTCGATTCTGCACTTTGGAGCTCAAAGTCGGTTACGGAACCTTTCAACCCCTTACCGAAGAAAATTTTCAAAATCAAAAATTGCATCGGGAAGAATTCTTTCTGGAAAAATCGAGCACGGAAATTTTGAATCTCGCTAAAAAAGAAGGAAGAAGAATTTTTTCGATCGGCACCACAACACTGCGAGCGCTCGAATCCGCTTATGACTACGCAACAAATTCTTTCCGTTCGGGACGCGGCACCACGGAACTTTTTATTCAACCGGAAGATCGACTGAAAAGCTGCGAATGCCTAATCACAAACTTTCATTTACCGAGTTCGAGTCTTCTTTTACTCGTTTCCGCATTTGCGGGAAAAGAACTGGTTTTAAAAGCATATCAAAAAGCGATTCAAGAAAAATTTAGATTCTATTCTTACGGAGACGCAATGCTGATTTTAGGAAAACGATGATTGAACGGACCCATCCATACTTCTTCGAGAATCGATATGATGTTTCGTCAAATTAATATATTGATCATACAAGGAACCCGACGGAGAATCGTTTTTAGTGATTAAAAGAATAACGTCCAATCAATCGGCAATCAAACTACATGCAGGCAAACAAAGACCCAAAAATGGCCTGCCCGATTTTTTAGCATTTCACAGGGAAGAACTTAGCTCCTTACCGAGAGCTTTGGAAAATCCGGGAATTTTCTCAAACATTCTCATTACGGGCCCAGGATTAGAATCCAATCTTACCTTGCTCCAGGAATATATTTCAGACTTAAAAAAAAATACCAAAGTCATCTGCGATCCTCATCCCGGATTTCTGACGCTTGCGGGATTTCCAGGAAACACGGAATATCGTCCCGGTAAAATGGCCGAGGCCGACGGGGGTTATCTTTTACTTCCAATGAGAGCGCTTACAGAAGATCCCAATCTATATTTTCTCGTAAAAGAAGTATTACAAACCGGAAAGATAGATTTTCTCACTCTTCCCGAAATGACCGGATCTAAAGAAATGAATCGTTTTCATCCTTCGGTCAATACCCGTTTTCGGCTTATTCTCGCGGGAGAAGAAGGAGAAGTAGATTTTATTTCCGGAGTTGATCCCGATTTTTACGATAGCTTTTCCTTTAAGATTCATCTTCCATACGAAGCGGTGATGAAGACAAAAAAAAATCTTCAACTTTTCGGCGGCCTAATCCATTCCTGGGAAAAGCCGGGATATCCGAGCTTCGATTCTTCCGCCGTGGACACGTTACTCGAAATCGGACTTAGATGGAACGACAGCAAAACGAGACTTTCCTTATCTTTCGCGGAACTTAGAACCTTTGTGGGCGAACTTCTCGTACTATACAAAAAGGAAAAAAAACCGATTACGAGAAGCCAGGTCGAATCCGCAGTCGAATTGGTGGAAAAAAGAATCGCAGTCTATAAAAGAAGATATTTGGAAAGTGTGAGAGAAGGTCTGATCACGATCCAGCTCAAAGGGAAAAAAACGGGAAGGATCAACGGGCTCTCCGTCATCTTACTGCATTCTTCCTTATCCGACTTTGGACAGGTGAATCAAGTTTCCGCACGGGTCGCTCTCGGTTCGGGAAACTTCATCAATATAGAAAGAGAAGTGAATCTTTCCGGAGACCTGCACGATAAGGGAGTTTTTATATTACAATCTTATATTAAAGGAATGTTCTCTCATATACAATCCTTCGGCTTGGATGCCTCGATACTTTTCGAGCAAAATTACTCGCCGATCGACGGAGACTCGGCAAGTTGCGCCGAACTTCTTGCGATACTTTCCGCTCTTGGCGGCCTTGAAATTCCTTGTAATATTGCGGTCACAGGGGCGCTTTCCCAATATGGGGAAATTCTTCCGGTCGGCTCCGTAAACACTAAAATCGCCGCTTGGTACGAGGTGACTCAGATCGTTGGAAATTCTAGAGACAAATATACGGTTTATATTCCTACGGCGAATTTGCGTGATTTAAATCTGCCTTCTTCCATCCGCAAGGCAATGGACAAAGGAAAATTTCAGATTTTTACCTGTTCTCACGTAGAGGAACTGATCCCGGAAGTTTTTGGAATTCCGGCTGGAAAATTCGGCAAAAACGGAAAATATCCACAAGGAAGTTTGTTCCATTTAATTGAGGAGAGAATCGATCGAAAAAAAGAAGAAGAACACGAATAAGAAATCGAAGTTACGAAAGTAATGCGACAAAATATTAGAAAAAATTTCTTTCCGAAGTGTTTAGAATCTTTCAAGCTGGAAAAGAAAATGAGGATTCGTTTTTTGAGTCGTCGTTACTCATCGTTGAACTTTTTAAAATTTCGAATAATTTTAAACGGATCTTTTGGTAGGAGAAAAGATTTTCTGTCTGAATGTTTTTTTGGAAATTTTCGTTTTAAATCGGACCTATATTTGCGACTGTTCCTTCAATTTTGATTACCGATAATAAATTTAGTATATGAGAATCATCGGAGCGATCAATATCCAATCTTCCTTGTTTATCAGTAGCCTGCCTGCAATTGGGCTAGGGGTTCTCTTATCCGTTGTACAAGTCAAAACGCCCGAACATTCTCAAGAAACTGAATTTTCGCCTTTCGAAAAAAAGAAGGACTCTTTCAAGTCCAGTCCGACCTTGATGGGAAAACGAGAAAAAGAAATTCAAACACTTCGAATCCTAGGCTCCAAAAAATCGAATCTCTTAACCGAATTGGAAAAAGACCCGCAACTTATGGAAATCAAGGATTTCGGTTTTGCAGGAATCGGCAACACTTGGACTCTATTTCCTTCTAGAAATAATTTAAAAAAGAATCAATCGGATATTCTCTTCAACAACCTAAACTCAGATTGGGTGGGAACCCGCTTTTTCGACGGTAAACAAAATAAAATTCAGATGATGACCTCCGTTCTTCCTCTCGTGCCTTTTTCGGAACTAGCCCCCTTTATGCAGGGGAGAAAAACGGATCCTATCGGAAATATGGATAGAACCGGAATCAATCAGGCTAAGTTAGACTCCTTTGAATTAAGTTACACGATTTTACCAGGAGTGGAAGCGATTTTGAAAACGGGTAATTCTCTTCCTTACACGGCGGATCAAAAAGACCAGGGTTATTCTATGGCGGGATTCTCCTTTAAACCGAATGAATATCTCAGTACGAAAATTGTTTCCGGAAGTTCCTTTGGAAATGCGAGTTTATCCACAAACAGACTTTCCTATTCTCCGCATTCCGCAAATATACAGCCCGTGAATATAGATCCGAACGTC
Source organism: Leptospira borgpetersenii serovar Javanica (assembly GCF_003046425.1). GTDB lineage: Bacteria > Spirochaetota > Leptospiria > Leptospirales > Leptospiraceae > Leptospira > Leptospira borgpetersenii. The sequence goes on along the minus strand of NZ_QAJG01000009.1, from coordinate 54,960 downwards.
GGAACCAATCCGATTCTTAGAAATCAGGCTCTGGGAAACACAGGTGGAAGAGTCATCGAGTGGCAAGCGAGTATCCAACCTGTAAAACGTCTTTTGTTCCAAACTTCCGTTTTAAACAAGGAAAAAGAAAAAGGACTTTATAACCCGGAAGCCGCTCGTTTTTCGATGTTCATCGACTTCTCAAAAATCATCCTCAATGTGCGGTACAGTTATTCTGCAGACCCGACCGCAAAAAACAACGGACTTTATATCACTCCGGAATCCGACGCGACCACTTTAGGATTTACAATGCTTTTGGATCCGGCAGGGAGATATTCTTTATTTTTTGGAAACAATTATTACAATCTTCTTTCTTCTAGACCTTCCGGAATTAATACTCAGGTAGACGAACCTCTGCGTTCGTTTTCTGCAAGTTTCCGTGGAAAGACCAGTTTCCAGAGTGCAATCTTTTTTATGAACTTCAGGAATAACCTTTCCAAAGGTGTGATTTATACGGATGTGGGTCCGCTTAGACTTCCGGCATTCTCTCAGTATTATACGGAATACTTTACTTCCTTAGGCATGGAACTTTCCTTTTGATTTCTTTTCTGGTTGCCCATTTTTAACATTTTCAGAATTTGATCGAGAGAGAATTTTCGATCAATCGCTTCGGTTCGCAGGAAATACTCAATTCAAATTTTCTAAAAGGGAAGATCTAATATGTTCGGTAACAAGTTAGAATCAATAAAACAAATGAATCAGATGCGAGTAAGGATGAAAAAGGTAGAGAAGGATTTGATAGCCCTTTCCTTCGAAGCAAAATCCAAAAACGACTTAGTAACTTGTATCTCCGACGGAAAGTTAAACATCAAAGATATATTGATCGAAGACGAACTTCTTGCAAAAAACGATAAAAAACTTTTACAGAAGAGCATCAAACAGGCCGTATCTCGTTCCCTTGAACTTGCACAGAATGCGGCTGAAGAACGAATGGAAGAATTCCGCGGAATGATGGGAATGGAGTGAGTTTCCTCTTCACTTCTCGTATTAAATACTTGTTCCAAAACCTTAGATAACGTGAGTTCGGTGTAAGAATCCATGATTCATTTTTCTAAAAACAAGTTGGAACCTGAACTTTATAAATCTATTCTTAAAATGTGGAACTACCACAAATCACGATTTTACGAACAATTCTAAAACTGTAGGAACTCCTACTTTTAGAAAATTCTTTCTTATTTTCAACCGCCGAACTCACGTTAGATAGAAATATAATGGTGAACTTTCATAAACTAAGAAATTCCCGCAGATTATTTCTTTGGCAGTTTATAGGCTTTTGAATGAGCCCGAGTGTTGGAATGTTCCCTTCCTACACTCGGGGTTTGGGACAAGTTTTGATATAACGTCCTATCTAAAACTTTAGAATTTCAAATTGATTCGTTTTTCAGAGCTGTATTTTTTTTCGAACAATAGAAGCTCTATCTCAAAAATATCTTAAAATGATCAGAATTTTAAGTAAAGATAAAGTATTTTTGAATAGTTTCATCCGTATTCGAAATCAAACTCGATGTACGCACACATGCCTTTTCCACTTTTTTAGAAATAAGAAAGAATACTTGATTGAAGATTTTTTCCCAACTCTTAAACTGTAAAAAATCATTTTGCATACCGTACATTCAAGAATCATCAACGCTCATAAAACCAATGTTCAATCGTAAAAAGGGACGATTTTTCGTATTTTTCATAATTTGTATTTTCACAACCAGATTTTGTTCTTTGGGCAACTCAAAAACGAAAAACCTTCCTACTCACAAACCCGTGTTATCCGGAGAATATTATTCCAAAATTCAAAAACTGGAAGAAGGTTATTTTGTGAGACAGTTATTTCTGGACATGACCCGAAAGCAGAGTAAATTCATATTTGCTCAATTAAGCGTAACCCTCAGCAAAAATCGAGAAGAAACCAGAGTCGAAGGAATCGTAAAAACAACAAACGAGGGGGTACAATTGATTCCGGAATCCTGCCGAGTTTTTACAAACAGAGAATCCGGAAACCGATGGGCCTTAGTCCGCGCCTATGATTGTGATCATCTTTCCTTTCAAATCGAATCAATCCAATCCAATTCGATTTCTATCGAGCCCGACTTTATACCTGGAAACCCAAGCGGAGTTTATAAAAAAGCGGCATCTTCGGATATAAACAAAATTAGTGCTCTCGTTTTGGAAAGCGAAGAGAAAATTTTAGAAGTCTGGGGACTAAGGCTTTCCAGGGTGAGAAAAAACGCGACCATCGTATTGGAAAAAGAAAACGGACAAAAATATCCGGTCCACGCTTTGAGAATCGTAGAAACCACGGGGCAAGTTACAGTGGAAGGAGTTCCCATAGAAAAAGAAGATATCCTCCTTTACGACAATCGCTCAGAAGCTGGACCACTTACATATTAAAAAAATGAATATTAGAATGAATCTACGTGCATGGGAACCAACTTGAGGTAGGGGAGTTGCTCTCTAACTAGATCTAATTCTTTCCGGGAAAGATCTAATCCCGACCATTCTAAATAACGTAGATCCCTCATTTCATAGACAGAACGAATCTCTTTGATATGAGTATGTCCAATTCTGAGTTCTAAAAGGTTTCTACAATTTGCGATCGGCTCCAAAGAAGAGACTTCCGTATTTCGAATATCGAGTTGTTGTAGTCTGCACTCTGAACCAATAAAAGAAAGATCGCGAATTTTGGTTTTATACAAACCTAATTTAGTCAATTTACCGACTCCGGGATATCGTTTCAGATCTTGCTCATCCACGAATGTTTTATTTAGATACAAACTGTGTAGAACGGGCAATTTGGATAAAACGGAAAGATCCTTTACTTTGGTCCCGCTTACATTTAGAAAACCGATTGTTTTTAAGGAACTAAGTTCTTCTAAATTCTGAAATTCCGGATGGGAAATTTCCAAAGAAGAGAGATTTTTGAAATCGACCAATCTGGTCATATCCGGAAATTCACTCTCACCAAATCCAATCCAGCGAATTTGATACGGATAATATCTAAGGATTTTACCTTCTTTAGAAAACACGGGAACTCCACCAGAAACAGATTCTTTTTCCAAAAGAGCACACGAAAAAATCCAAAAGCAGAAACTGGTAATCAAAATCTTGGATAAAGGAAAAAAACAAATCCGAATCATAGCTTGGTACGATTGAGAATTAGGATCCAAGAAAAAGAAGCCAATTTTTAAAATAAAAAGCCCAAGAGAAATGCACATTTTCGGTGTAGGAGCTCCCACACTTTAAGGATTCAAAGTTAGAATTAGAACTTAAGACTTTAAAGGCAGCATCCAACACAGGGTTTTGTAAGTGTTGAAGTGCAACTCACAAAAGCAGAAAATTCCTTCTCCTTAGCACGATTTTGAGTTTGACTCTCATATTCACAATTTCAAGATGGCTCAATTACTAAAGGAGTACATTATGAGAAATATTCAAAAATATGCAAAAATAGCAGTTACTTTTAGCCTCATTCTTGGGTTACTCTTAAACTGCAAAAACGATAAGAAAGAAGATGATAAAAAAGACGGCGTTGCTTCGATGCTTCTTTTGGCTTTAGTCGGTTTAACCCCCAGTTACAACTGTTCCGCAACCGTCAAAGGTAAGGTCGCTTCCCTACCTGCAATGACTGCTACTACTTCCGTTCAAACACTTATTTATGGCAAGGTCCCATTCGTAAATCATTCCATCGCAGCCGTTAAAGTTACAGATGCAGTGAATGGAACTAAAATTGTTTTGACCGGGCGTAACGTTGCGGATTTTGACGAAGGGAGCTCCAACAATGAAAACGCACCTTTGGTCTATAATGCCTCTTCCTGCCCGCTTTCCGATGTCGCTCAAGATATAGCAAGATCAACTTACACTACAAATAGTGAAGGCCAGTACGGTTCCGTTGCAGGTGACGGTCCTTATACGTATACGCTAAATGCTACAAAAGGCGGGAATTACTATTTTGTTTTCTATCTTGCGAGTAGAACCGCCGAACCTCCTACGACTACATTTCAACTACAATAAGATACCGATTTAAATGAACGCATTTTTGAACTTCAAACCGCTATTCCTCTTTGGACTCGGAGCCTTGCTCCTTGTTTTCTGCGCGAGACAACATTCCGCGGTCGACAACGAAGAACTTGCGTTCAAACAATCGATTCTCGCCTTACAAAAACAAATCGAAGAAGCGAATCGTTCTAAAATTCTTTCCACAGAATTGAACGAAGACGGTTCGTTTATCACAAAAGTTAGATCGGCCTCGTATGATGTATGGATCAAATACAACTTTGCAAACAAAACTCAAGCTTTTGTTCCGGACACATCCGGAGGTTGGGACGTGGGTTTCCAAAGATTCAAGCTTCAAACAAACGGAGGTTTGACCTATTCGGAGGGACAAGGAGGAGCCTGTTTAACCAATCCTGTTCTCACCGATTTCAATGTCGCAGCTTCGAGCACTTCTAGAGCTTTGGGTTGTACAAACGCTTTTTTTTCTCCCGACACAAACGTATCTGAAATCGCGGCTGGTGGAATTCAAACCAACTACGTGGGGAGCAATGTACTCAACAAGTGGTTTAACTACACTTTCGCTTTTTTACAGCCTAATTATAATATTTTTATAGTCCGTTCTAATACGGGAAACGAATACTACCTCTTTCAGATCACCGGTTATTATAATTCCGAGGGAACCTCAGCACATCCCACCGTAAGATGGAAGCAAATCCCTTACTAATCGTATGTTCTTTTCGATCCTTCGATTTAAATCGATTCAGATCCTATTTCCGATTCTCTTTTGTATCTCGATTCAAGCCCAAGATGAAAGCACAAAAATTGGAAACAAAGTCGTCGAGGAAGAATCACCTAACAGGATTATTACGAAAAATAACAACACAACCACCGAATCACTTCGAAAAGAAAACGGACAAAACATTCCAGAAGAATCCCAAATCGTAGTTACAGGTTCCAGAGGCGAACGAAGACTCAAAGATTCCACGGTCGCGACCGAAGTAATCTCCCGTAAAAAAATAGAAGCTAGCGGTGCAAGAAACGCAGCCGAAGTTTTAGAAACCCAATTGGGAATCGACGTAGTTCCGTTCTTTGGAGGTTCAAGAGTTCGAATGCTCGGTCTCGATTCGCAATACGTTCTGATTCTAATTGACGGAGAAAGGATCGCAGGACGTTTAAACAATGCTGTGGACCTCAGCAGATTCAAAGTCCAGAACTTAGAGAGAATCGAAATCGTAAAGGGCGCCTCATCGGCATTATACGGAGCAGACGCAATCGGAGGGGTCATCAACCTCATCACAAGAGAGGCGGATAAAAAACTAAGCTACGAAATGCGCACCACTTACGGCAACGGAAGTCGAAAGAATTTCAACACTGAAGGGGAATTCAATACAAATGCCAACATGGGTTTTAGAAACGAGTTCGTCAGCGGTTCTGTTTCCTCAGGTTACAATAAAAATCCGGGTTACAGATTGGTTCCGAATTCTCAGGCTACGACCGGAAACGCATATCAGGATTTAAACACAGGAATAAATCTCACCTTCAACCCAGACGGGAACTTCAAAGGTAAAACTAGAATTCTTTACCAACACAGGAATCAAAATGGTGTGGACGTGACTCAATCCAAAGCAATTTTTGACCGGAATAATAAAACGCACGATTTTTTAGCCACAGGCTCCTTGGAATACGGATTTGGAAAAAGAAATTTGATCTCCTTTCGAGGAAACATTTCCAAATGGGAAAACAAATACTACAACAATCAAAGAGGGTCGGACGAACTAGACGTAAAACAATTGAACGCAGAACTCACTTCCCAAGGAACCGTTCAATTGGACATGGAAGCTTCCGAAAGGCATTTTATCACGATAGGTGCCGAATCCTTTGCGAATGAATTAGAATCGGATCGCTTACAGAGTCGCTACGTATATAGAACTAGAAAGGCCGTATTCTTTCAGGACGAGTGGATCATCTCCAGTTCTCCCCGAATTCGAATGATTCCGGGAGTGAGATACGACGACGATTCTCAATTCGGCAATCAAACGACTCCTAAACTTGCCGTCCGTTACGATATTTTTCAGAACTTAGTTTGGAGGGCGAGCTACGGAAGGGGTTTTCGTCCACCCAGCTTTCAGGAATTGTATCTTCGTTTTGAAAACCCGGCTGTGGGTTACGTAGTGGAAGGGAACCCGAATTTAAAACCGGAACGATCGATCACGATCAACTCAGACTTGGAATACAGTCCTTTTAGTTTTTTGACACTTTCCCTCAGTTTATACCGCAACGACATTATCAATTTAATTCAGTACAAATTCGATTCAAACAAAGGGAAGGAATTTGCCGAATTTCAATTACAAAACATCGCAAAGGCATATACGAGAGGAGGAGAATTCGGAGTTCAGTATAGATTTTTAAAATACTTCACACTCGAATTGGGTTATAATCATACGGATACAAGAGATCTAAATACGGATAGACCTTTAGAAGGAAGAGCTCTTCATCAGGCGTCTGCAAACTTCATCTATAATTCCCCTGGGGGGTTCCAATTCAACTTGAGAGGCAAACATCTGGATAAAAGGCCGTTCTATAGTGCCACGAACAATCTAGCAGGACAAGATTCTATTCCCACCGAAGTTAAATTGAACGAAAATCCTCCCGTGATTTACGGAAAACCGTTTTCGATTCTGAACGTAAGAATCGAACAGAAATTCTTCAATAAACACTTTTCTCTTTTTTTAGGAGTGGATAACGTGCTTAATCAATACGAACTTACCTACAATCCAATCCGACCTCGATTTTATTACGGCGGATTTTCCGCTCAGTTTTAAATTCCTTGTTCAAACATTCATAAGACACTTTTTCCGAAGATTTCATTGAACTTTCGAAACTACTGCGAATTTGTCCCAAAACCTAAGAATCCATTTCAAAACCCGAAGAAAAATATCTTTAAAGGACCCCAGTAAGTTTTTAAAAAATGTGGGAGTTCCCACAGAAACCGTCGCATTCGCCGTTTTCTCCTATCGTTTAAAATTGTAATAGCTCCTACAAAAGACAGTTTTGAGACAAGTTCTTACTAAACTCTTGTAGGAGTCTCCATATTCTGGGGTTTTGGTTTTGGGGCAGTTCTGTAATGCTAACGTGAATTTGATATAAGAAAGAACGTTAAAGATACAACGGCAAATCGGATCCAAACGTCGCATTACTCCAAATATAAAATATTTTTAGAATATTCTAAAGCTCTTTCTTATTGAGAATCTTGTAAAAGGGAATACTCGTCAAAACGATTAGAATTTGCGCGGACCCGAATACGAATGCGGTGAGAGAAGATCCCAAAAAAGGAGCCCAAGTAGTAGAGATCCGATCCAACCCCACCGAAGAGATCGGACCCAAAAAAAATCCAAGCGAGCCGAATCCCATTAGACCGGCCATCACAAGCCCGTTGTTTTCACGCTTACAAAGGGAAGAGGCGAGCCGTAAAGAAGTGCTGAACATCAACCCCGCACCTAATCCGCAGAATAGAAGTGAAACACCGATCCATAGAACCGACTGTAACATTCCGGAAAAGACCAAAGAGAGCCCGTAGATTAACGATCCGATGGCAACTGGAAAATACTTTCCAGTTTTTTTGGAAAGACAAATCGCAGGATAAGACAAAAGAGCCATCGGTAAAAAAACCAAGGATAACATTTTTCCGGTTTCGGAAGGATTAAGAAAAAACTTTTCCCGAAGACGCAGATTCAGAGAACTCATAAAATATCCGGAAGTGAAACGATCCAAGAACTGAAATGCGAGAGGAAACAAGAGGAGAGGGTGAGTTAAAAAGAAAACGCCGGATTCTTTCCAAGAATGTTTTTTCGAGTATCTAAACTTTTCTTCGGGAACAAATCGATATACGATCCAACCGAGAAATAATAAAATCCCAGAACCGATTCGAAACGGTAGAGTTGGATCCTGTCTCCCTAAAAAGCCGAAAGAAAGTCCCACGGCTCCTCCTAAAGAGAGTAACATTCCGGATAACCCCATTAGACTTCCATTGCCGAATTCAAGTTTAGTTTCTCCATGTTCAAAGTCGGCAACAGAAGCAAGAAGTAATCCAACCACAAATACGTGCGCTCCTCCTTCCAAAAAGCGAAACAACAAAAGTGTGGAGAGATTTTCCGCATATGGAAGAAGATTTAAAAACAAGGCATCAACCCCGCAAAAAAGAACGATGAGTTTTTTACGAGTTCCAAAATAATCCGAAAGAAAACCGGCGATTGGTGAAAAAACAAAGGACCCGAGCATCGCTATACTCAAAAACCAGGCGACTTCTCCATTACCCGATTGGAATCTATCCTTTACAATTTCCTTAAATACAGGTACGATCATCGTAACCGGAAGCATCGCTAAAAAAACGGCCACTGGCAGAAAATAGGCGGACTTTTTCAAATCAACCCTTTCCCAGAACGGTATCGTAAACTTCTTTACCGATTGCAGAAATCAAGTCCTGTTCCAATTCAGAAAAAATTCCCTGATTTAAAAGAAATACCTGTTTAGATTCGGATAGAATCGCTTGCTTTTCAGAATCGTTTACGGGCAAAGAATCCAATGCGGCACGATAATTTTGTTTAAATCCATTGATATCCTGGATGGCGGGAAATTCATAAAAAGAAATCCCTTGTCCTTCCGGAAGGTTCAAAGCTCTGGCCGCAACTTTTTTCAAGATCTGTCCGCCGGAAAGATCTCCCAGATAACGGACATAGGAATGTGCAGCCAACAGTTCCGGCCGAGTTTCGGAAATGTTGCGGATTCTTTTCACATAAACTTGAGTCGCTGCGCTAGGTTGGTGATCGGTTGGCTTCCAGGTTTCATAAAAGAATTGAAGATCCTCTAAAAGTGCTCCTTTTCGATAAAGCTCTGGAAAATGAATCGATTTTAGTACCACATTTCCGGTATGACGTTCCAATTCTTCTTCCATAGATTCATAAACAAAATAAAACGCTTCCAAATGTTTTGCATAAGTTCCTTTTTCCAAAATTCCTTTCATAAAACAACGAATGAAAGTGGAACCTTCTGCAGCTTTGTGCTCTTCGGATGTCCCTTCTCGTAAGATGGTTGCGAAACTCATCTTGCACCTCCTGACAATACTGTGACAATCCTTTTAATCTGATACTGAGAATCAAACTTATTTTACACAAAATGATCGATTTTTATTGGGAAAGTTCAAACTCTTCAAAGAATTAATCCAAAAGAGTTTCGAGGAATTTGTAGGAACTCTTACAAACAAAGAATTGTTAAGACCATGGATACTGATTTGCGAATAAAACCCGGGAAAAGTAAAATCTTGAAAGGATCAAAAAAGCCGCCGCAGGAGTTCCTATCAATGAGAAAGGTAGAATTTTAATAGACCTTATTGTAGAGAAACACGACAACAAAAACGTAAAAATTGAACTGTTTGTTTAGATGAAATTAAAAAATAAGTTGTTTCTCATTATGATCACGTTTGCTAAAAAACATGATCGGAACAGGCTTTGAAATTCGTTCGTTTCCTCTGGACAAAAGCCCGAACGGTTTTAGTGTGGATACCTATGAGATCATACTCTTATAGAACCTGTTCCAATTACAATTCTAAGGTAAAATGAATCCCGAGGCTCGAGTAAAAATTAAAACGATCTGGATCTCTCTGCTTCTATTACTTGGATTCCTATTTTTAGATCGAGTTCTGTTTCCAATTGCTCTTTTTGAATTTCCAAACGAGTTAGAATGGGACACTTCTCCTTGGTATAACTTTCTTCATAAACAAAGAAACATTCGTTTTGAAAAAGGCGAAAAGGGGATTCTCGTCGCAGGGAGTAGCGTCGCTCTCTATTCCGCATATCCGCAACAGATCACGGATGAAGTAAGAACGTCCAACATAAAAGACGGAGAAAAATTCAGAGCGGAATTTTATTCTCATCCTGCCCTATCTCCCACAGATCTTTATTATTATTCCGATGATATCTTAAATAAAAAACCGGAGCTCGTGCTTTACGTTTTAAATCCGGCAGATTTGCAATTAGATTATATTCAAAAAAAAGAATACTATGAAGTTAGTTTCGACGAACAAGCAAGATTGAGAGACTACAAAATCCGTCATCAAAATCGTTTTATTTTTCCGGGAGAGTTCCTTGCCGACCACTGGAAAAGCTATACAAAAGGGGAATTCTTCGCTCAATTGACCAAAACATTGATCTTGCTCAATCGCTTTAGAAGTTTCTTATACGATCCTTGGATAGAATACATGGAGCATCATACGAGAACCATGCGTTCCTATCACTATTATACAGGTTCCATACCCCAAGAAGGGATTTTTTTGAGAGGATGGACTCCGCCAAAATTTACAATCGAATGTGAACTCAAAGACGGGAAATTGTCGGAAGATATCTTTACCCAGAAACCGGGAATCAGAGTTCGGATCAATCGCATCTCACCCTCCGATAAACGGATCTCAACGCAAGTACCCATCCATGATGAAATATATCCGAAAGCAGGCTGGAAACCCTTGACTCTTGAGTTTCAGGAAGAATCCGGGAGCATACCGCAAACTGTAACTTTAGAATTTACAGTTTCACCGACCACGAGTTCTAATGAAGTTGATGCAAGAATTTTCGGCGTTCCCGCGACGTATGGAATCCGTCTGCCTCAAAACTTTTGCAGAAGAGAAATTCGAACTGGAATCTCTTACGAAAGAATTCACGGTCTGGACGATGATCGGATCGAAGTCATGTCCGATGAAGATTATCTGAAAGACTACGAAAGACGTCTTTACTATAATCCCGAAAACGAGGGTGCACTAAACCGATTGAAAAAAATCCAGAAGAACAAAGTGATTTTGGGTAATTCCCCTTATTTCGCTTGGTCCGAAATTCAATTCTTGGAAAAGACAATCGCCAAATTTAAAGCGAACGGTCAAAAATTGATCATCATCAATTCCCCCGAAAATCCGATTGAAAGCAAATATTACAAAAATGGAAACTGGTATCAGGGTTATCTTAAATTTTTGGGTTCCCACAAAAGTGATACATTCGGTTTTTACGATCTCAAGGACGCGATTCCCAACAAAAAATTGTTTTTAGATCCTCATCACCTGACTTTTAACGGAGCAATACGCAGTTCCGCTTTATATACCGATGTTATTCTAAATTTTTTAAACGTTTCAGCACGGAAAAAATAATGAAAGCAGAATTGGATACGTTGCCTTCAAAAATTCGATGTTTATTTGTAAATCCTCTTTTCATTCTTCCTCTGTTCATCTTGTTATACGCTCTTTCTTCCTTTTTGATCTGGAAAAAATACGATTGGAACCCGAGTTCCCAAATCAACTTCGGCATACAATTCGCGATTCAAAATGCGGCAAAAACTCCCAAAGGCGCGGTCGTGTTTCTAGGCCGTCCCGGTGATCTAGGCGCCGGCTACGACGGACAAATCTTTTATTACTATTCCAGAATGTTAAGCGAATTCAATTTAAACTGGCCAAAAGGATTCGAAGAAAACATTCGTGCCTCTAGAATCGGTTATCCACTTTTTGTCTCCATCTTCGGCTGGTTCGGAACCTGGGGAACTGTATTCGGAATGTATTTCTTAAATGTCACCTTGATTTTGATTTCTTGGTTCTTATTAAGAGATCTTTGCGGTGAAAGGTATCGCATTTATTCGAGTCTCTATTTATTTTCGCCTTTTCTTTTAGGAAGTTATTCTCTTTTAGTCAGTGACGCAGTTCTAACCGGATTTTTAGTAATCACATTTTGGTTTTACAAAAAAGAAAAGTGGATCTGGTTTTTTTTGTTCGGGGGAATTTCAATTTTAACAAAGGAGCAAGCTCTTTTTCTGCTTTTTCCTCTCGGAATTGAATCTCTCTCGAAAAAAAAATGGAATGATGCGGCGACAATCGCTTCGACCCTGTTTCTGCCGTTTCTTTGGGCCGTTTTTCTAAAAATCCAATTTCCAAATTGGTCTCCGACAAGATTCACGGATTTTTTCACTCCGTTAGACGGACTTATCGGTTATTGGAAAGAAATCAACCGTACTGCCATAGTATCTTTTTTACAAGTTCCCAATTTTGAAACAGGCCTAATTCTCTTCGCAAAGAAATTTTCTAGAGTTCCGATCTTTATTCTATTTACCGTCAGTTTATTTATTCTTAGCAGCGGCAATTGGAAAAAGGGAATCGCAGGACGGCTTGCCTTTTTTCTAGTGATGTTTTCCGTTTTTTCCGCAGGTTACGTACTGTATTGGTCTTCCTATGAAAATGTTTCTAGGATGTTTACAGTTTCAACTGCATTTTTGATCTTCTGGAAGTTAGAGGACGACTCCATCTCGGATTTCGCTTATTGGATCGTTACTGGAAGTATTGTTTTCATTTTTTTGCTCAAACTTACATTTATCTCTTCAACACTTCCCTACGAGATCTGGAAATGAAGAGCCTTGTTACATTTTAAATTCATAGTCCAATTGTTTTCTGTTCTCTTTATCCGATCAGTTTTTTTGACTTTTATATTTTTGAATAGATACCATCATCTATAGAAGTATGTAAAACGTAACAAAACTTTAAAATAATCGCCTAACACACCTTCCGTAAATTTTTAAAATCAGGTAAACTATCTTCGATGAAAAAATGAATATAGGTGGCCCAAAAAGTTTGAAGGATTTCCAAAGACGGATTATCGTAAACAGAGTATTGCAGAAAACAGAGAATCAAAAACACGACATTTCAATACCATTGGGAAAAATGGAGCAAAACTTCGTAGAAATATCATCGTGAATTTTTCACAAAACAAGAAGGTTCCTACATTCAGAGAACTGATGGCAGTGTCGCGACCGCGACAATAGCCGCTCCTACAGAAGACAGTATTGGGACAAGTTCTAAGTCATTAATAACAAAATGCAATAGTTCTATAGATTACGTCTCTTTTGGAAGTTTGCACATTTTTTTAATTACTTTTTTACCGTTAAACCGAGTAGGAGTTCTTACGATTCTGAAATTCTGAAAGAAATCCTTTATAAAAGTGTCCTATAAATGAAAAAAGTTCTTAAAAAACAAGAAATTCGAATTTTCAATTGAAACGTAAAATTAATGAAACCAAACGAGCACTTTCGAATCTCAAGTGAATTTTTAATTTCCGTTCTCCGAAAAACGAATTTTATAACTCTTGTAAATTCTTTCGTTAATCTCCGTTAATTTCGTTCTATCCAAAGCAATCTCGGTTCCGTCGTCCAAAGAAATCAATGCATAATCGGATTTACCTTGTCTGATATTTCGTTTTAAATCCCGGACCGATTTCACATCTTGACCGTCGATTTTTTCCACGATCTTAAAACTAAGGTCGTGGAAACCGTTATTGGATTCATCTGGAAGAACTTGAGAAAGAAGAACAACCTTTCCGACATCTCCCTCTTTTTCGTGAAATTTATAATAATCATAAAGATAGAGAAGCTTTCGATCCACTCTGGATCTCCAATCCTTTCCCCATTCTTCCAGAAGGAACTCAGAAAGTTCCAAAAACACAAAACCGCCTTCCACGGCAAAATCGTTGGAAGCGGGAATATTTTTAAACGGAATTCGAACCGCTGAATAAGGGAATGGTTTCAACTTCATGCTCAAATGAATCTTTTTTTTATCCCTCAGCACAAGGATAGGAATTTCTTTTCCTAATGAATATCCGAACGAATCTCCGGAGTGTGCCAAAAAGGAAAGAACCTGTTTTCCATACAAAGGATGTTCGATATATCCTTTCGAATCCACATTCTTACCACCAAATTCGAGAATGATATCCTCAAGTTTCAGGACTCCGCTCGCTGAAGAACCTGGAATGACGTCCGCGACTAAAATTCCGGAATCTGATTTTTCCATACCGTAATATTTTTTTACAGAGCCGTCCGTAATCGGACGAAAACGAAATCCTTTATAACCAAACACGTCCGCTCCCGGAGTCTCGATGAATTTTTGAATGACAAAAGAGGGAATGATTCTCCCGGAATTTTTTCCAGAAGTAAAATCATAAAGAATACCGGAAACTTTTCCGTTCTCAATCGCAACTTCTCCAAAACCGTTCAAACCCTCGCTGGAACTCACGTCCACAACGGGAAGTTCTACCTGACCAAGAGGCATCTGATCCATGTCCATACTCAAAAAAGTCACGCTTGTAGTCTGAATCGAACCGGAGTTATCAAGTTGATAAACGTTGACCTGCTTCGGAAACACGACTACCGGGGAAAACGTAAGGGGGATAAGATCATCGAAGAAACTCTTTTTCTCGACTCGAAGAAGAGCCAGATTAGATTCCGGATCGTGACGAAATACGATCGCTTTTATCTCGGAATAGGAAGAATATTTTTTTACTTCGATCAAAGTCGCGTCAGGTAAAAGCGAGTAGGGAATCAGAATTCGATTTCCTTCTACGACCACCCCGACTCCTCTTCGAACTCTAGGATTTTTTTTCTTCCAAGGTTGATGGTATTCGGGCTCCTGAAAAGTGACTTTGATCTGAACGATACTTTTATGATAGATTTCCTGAATTCCCTTGCCGAATAAAGCGGAAGTTTTCGTTAAAGACAAGGATTCTTTTTTCGTATCGTAATTCGTTTTCTTCGTTTTATAATATTTTTTTTTAATGAGAACACGATCTGATTCTACCTTCTCCGCAAAAACCCCCAACGAAAAACAGATAAATATCGGTATGATACAGATTTTTAACATTATAATTTCCTTAATTACTCCAAGCCGTAAATTTTACGGATTTTTTCGTCCGCCTTTTCAGCTTCCTCGCGGTCCAAAACGAGAGGAACCTGAATATCTAAAAATTTCAAACGAAGATATTTATCCTTGGATTGTTTTAAAATCTTTCTTAGATCGTTCAATTCCGTAACAGGAATCCCGTTAACGGATTCCAAAACAAGGTTCACAAAATATTCCGCGGAAGAATTGATCGGATCAGAAAGTTTCCGGTATAAAACCACGTCGGTTTTTTTTGTCCGGTTCAACCCGTCTTCTATGAAGTAAAAAAATCTGTATAAAAGCTGACTTCCTCCGGAAGTGTTGCCGCCACGACCCCAACTCGTGATCAAATCTCGGGACATTTCTTGAAATAAAAGTCCGCCGATCATTTCGAAATCATACTGTTTATCGTATTGATTTCTCATAAAATCGAAATCAGACATACGACGCGCCGGAAAAGAAACAGACATTTCTTTTCCATCCCTATACAGTTTAAAAGAGATCTTGTCCCCTGCGTGTTTATTATCCACGATCTCGACAAAGTCAACTCTTGCGTCTTTATCCTGCATAACGGTTCCGTTTTTTCCAATCGGTTGCCCGTCTATCTCGGTGAGAAAATCTCCTTCCTTTAGATAATTTTCCGCAGAACCATTTTTTAAAACTCTAGAAACAAAAACTCCTTCCAAATGATCCGGAATTCCTTTGGCCTTTCTCAAAGAAATATTAAACGAATTCAAAGTTCTCACTCCAAGTTCCACGTATCCGTCATATTTCCCGTCTTCTATGTCCGTTAAAAAATGACGTATAACGTTTGTCGGAATAAGATATCCGATATTCTCACCCTTGATCGCAACCTGAAACGCAACTCCTACGACCTTATCATCCTGAATCGCCGGACCTCCGGAATTCCCTGGATTAATCGCCGCATCCACTTGTAAGACTAAATGACTGTCGACGGCGGAATGGGAATAAACCGATTGATCCTTTCTGGAAACGATTCCTCTTGTAACTGAAACCTTATTCCCTCCGATCGGATAACCGACCACAATCAACGGAGAATTGAGCTCTGGAATTTCTCCGAGTTGTAAATCTCTCGAGTCCTTGTAGAAGTCGGGGCTTTCAGCTTCCAAAACCGCCAAATCACAATCGTGCGCGAGATGTAGGATTTTTACGCCGTACCATTCGGTCTGATTGTATCTCTGAACCTGAACGAATTTCGCATTAGAAACCACGTGTGCGTTGGTAAGAATTTTTTTATTTCCGATTAAAAAACCTGTTCCCGAACCGGCTCGAACCGTATCGGTCGTCCAAGGAGAAAACGGATTTACCGCTTGGGAATAAACCCGGATCTGTACAACTCCTTTACGAAGTTCATCAAAAGAAAGAGGATTTTCAATGGAATAAATCTTAGTCTGGATGCAAAGAAGCAACCCAAGCGAAAAAAAACGAACCGTACATTTCAAACCGATTCGGATCCCCAAAAAACCAGATACTATAGCCGTCAATGAATCCTCCAAAAAGAATTTTAGAATTTTCTAATGCCCTTCGAATTCGCAAATCGCGAAAACCGGAACCTCAAGCTCTTCCTGAAGTTTCTTACTTCCACCCAAATCCGGAAGATCAATGATGACTCCAGCTTCGTAGATTTGAGCTCCGAGTTTTTTAAGAAGTTTTACTGCGGCGATCATAGTACCTCCGGTTGCGATTAGATCGTCCATCAGAAGAATTTTATCTCCCGGCTGGACTGCGTCCTTATGGATTTCGATCACGTCTTTTCCGTATTCGAGGTCGCACTCTTCCGACACAGTTTCGGCAGGTAATTTTCCTTTTTTACGTATGGGAATAAAGCCGACTCCGAGCTGAAAAGCAAGAGGTGCTCCCGTGAGGAAACCCCTATCTTCGATTCCGGCTACCTTTGTGATTCCTTTATCTTGGTAACGATTGACAAACGTTCCGATTGTCAATGCAAGTCCCTCCGGATCAAGTAAAAGTGAAGTAATATCGCGAAACAAGATTCCAGGTTTTGGATAATCAGGTATGGTTCTGATTTTAGATTTAACAATAGACATCTAGGTGTTACATCCCAGGTTTTTAATTTACCGGTTCTATTCAAAAAATCAGAGACATTTCAAACAATTCTTTTTTGTTCAGAATAGAGAAAAGCCCGGCAAAACCGGGCTTATTTTGAAGTTTCCATTTTAAACGAATTTTAGCATTCGTTCCAAAAATCCCGATTGCTCGGAATGGTCTTCCTTTTGAAAACAGTTCTTAATATCCTGAGTTCTTTAGAGCCGCAATTCTCGCTTCTAAAGGAGGGTGAGTTGAAAATAGGGCCATCCATTTGTTATGTCCGGATATTTTCATTGTAGCAAGAGCTTCCTTGCCCCTTTCATCCTCAGGTGCGTCAAATGTACGTCTTAGTTTTTCAAGAGCCGCAATCATATTCTGACGTCCTACGAGTTTTGCTCCGCCTGCATCCGCACGGTATTCTCTGGTTCTTGAGAAATACGCGACTACGATCGATCCGAGAATACTGAACAGAATGCTTAAGACGATATTGGAAATCAGACGTACGGTGTATTGCATTTCGTCTTTAACCATCGTACTCAAAGCGTAACTGATGATCCTTGAAAAGAACATTACAAAAGCGTTAACAATACCCTGAATCAGAGTCATTGTCACCATGTCTCCGTTCGCAACGTGCGCCAACTCGTGCGCGAGAACACCTTCCACTTCCGCGTTGTCCATCACTTGAAGTAAACCGCTAGATACCGCAACAAGAGAACTGGACTTGGAAGGTCCGGTCGCAAATGCATTTACTTCCGGAGAATGATAAATTCCCACTTCGGGCATCGGAAGGTTTGCCGCTCTTGCAAGTCTTTCTACTCTAGAATACAATTCTCTTTCAGCACCGGACGCAGATCTAGGATCGATGATCTGCACTCCCATCATCATCTTAGCCATAAACTTGGAGAGAAGTAGAGATACAAACGCACCTCCCATACCCCAGAGAAAACAGAAGATAACTAAGGAACTCAGATTAAGTCCGTTTGCATCCAAATATGGACCGATTCCAAGCACACTCGTAACGATCGAAATCGTTACAACTACTAGAATATTGGTCAGTAAAAATAACCCAATTCGTTTAAACCACATTTTAGTTTCTCCTTATCTTGCGCCCCATAGGAAGAAGCAGATTGAATTTTATGAACTAACAATAAGTGCAATCTACGGACGACGTTAAAAATCCTATTGAGATCTATACGATCTTAGACCCAGAACGCGACCCATAGGAAGCGTTCTGCTCAGTTTTTTTACCCTAAAACGCGCCCCATAGGAAGCGTTTGGCTTGAGTTTTTTTCAAATGCGACTCGAAACCCAGCACACATTTCATCAATTTTTTGATCCGAAACGCTCCAAACTTATCCTTTTATACCTTTCGCGTTTCCTTTCGAAAAAAAGAAGCTAATAAAAATAAAATTCCGAGGAACATATAGCTGGTTACGAAAAAATTCATACTCGGTTCGAACTGACTGATAACATCATTTCCTCGAAGTGAAAAACCGTGTATGAATCCGGTGGATGCGAGAACAGCCGCGACGAAACAAACAATCAAAGCTTTTTTAAAATTCCGATCGATGACAAAAACCGCAATCGAAGCCCAGATCATAGAAGAAATCAAAAATCCTTGAGATAAACTCAAAAGCCCTCCCAAAGGGTAAGGTAAAAACGGAAGGGAAAGAGGGACATCGGACATCCATAGATGTGCAGTCTCTTTCACTCCTGCATTTTCCAGAATTTCCACGATCAATCGATCCGCATAATTGAATGTAGACTGAATCAGTAAAATTCCCCAACCCGCAAGCGCCGGTAAAATCCCGATAATAACAGCGGGAGCGTGCCTGCTCGGAGTCGCTTCAAATGCCTGAGAACCGATCACAATTCCGATCCAAAGTACGATCGCCATTCCCGCTTCCACAGGAATCAATGCTTGAATAAAAGCGAGAAGTCCGAACAAAGCAACGATCGTCATGAAAACTCCGTTGAGGGTAGAGTAACCAGCCCTGGCACCCAGAGCTTTCCAACCCGGATGACCGATATAAATCGTGGTCGGGAATGGAGATCCGAAAAAAGACCCGACTACGGTTCCAACTCCGTTTGCAAGAAGAGAATCTCTTGTGTTGAAAGAATCCCCGGAAGCTTCCGCAGATTCTATATTTTGTAAAGAACCGATTACGTTAAAAATTCCCATCGGAATCAGAACCGCAAGATATTCTCTCATATCCGCAAATTGAAACGCGGTGAATAAATCATGTACGCACAAAGTGGGGAAGTAAAATCCGATGTGATTCGTGGCCCCCTTGAGCAAGTCCGCATCCATAATCGGATTTCCCCAGGCTCCCGCTGACCAAGCAAGCAAGGTCCCCAAGACGACGGATACAAATCCACCCGGAAGACGAAACGGAAACACAACTCTTGCAAAATACTGCAATAGAATCACTCCGAAAGGAAGAAACGCAATCAGAGGATTTTGAAAGGTGCGGACTAAAAAGTCCATGGAGATGAACGTAATCGCGATCCCCGCGAGTGAGGAAAGAAGCGCGGCCCTTGGAGTCACTCTTCGAATCTTTTCCGCCACAAAGGAACCGGACATTTCAATCAAACCCGAAAGAAAACTCGCCATGAGCCCTACCTGCCAAGCTATTTTATAATCGCCGGTTTTCTTATATACGGGAAGTATAATAAAGAACGTAAATGCAAATAAGGAAACCGTATTGATTCCGTACGGAAGAGCAGTGACGTCGGGCCTGTTTTCTTTTCGGGCGAGACGATGCGCCTGCCAGGAATAAAACAGATTTCCAAGCAGAAGAGAAATTGCCGTTCCCGGAAGAATTACTTTATATACAAATTCGCTCGGAACGCCGCAAAGGGTAGTTAACAAAAAAGAAAGAACGAGAATCTGAATCAGATTGTCGATCATTAGACCGAAAAATCCGTCTAAATCTCCCGGCACAAACCATTTGAATTTATTTTGGCTCATTGTTTCGATTTACTCCCGAAATCCACTTGAATCACGTTGGACTGATCGCCTTTCACATCACCTTCTTTTTTTTTCACTAAAGTTGTTTTTTCTCCGAGTGCAAGTCCCTGAGAGGCCTCTTGTATTTGTTCCGACGCAAACACTTTCATATGAATCAAAGTCGTCTGAGCTTTATCGAAGTAGCGGAATATACAGTCCCAAGGAACAAAAACTTCTTCCCAAGTATAACCGAATTGAAGTTCGGCGTAGATCCATTCTTCTCCCGCGTCCAAATTACGGACTCCGCCTTGGGGTCCGAATACGAGAATGATTCCGGTCTCTCTTTCCTCTCCGACTAACCCTCGTTTGCCGATAACTAATTTGCCATGGGGAAGAGCATGTAGATAGAAGGTTCCAAATCCTTCCCAGTAAAGATCGAACAAAGAACGTTTGAATCTTCTGAGGGTTAGAATTTCTTCTTTTATATATTGATTATCCATTCTTCAAATTTTGATCGGAAACTCCCGTGACGGCTTCATTCAAATAATCTCCGTGGATCTTGTATTCTGGAACCAAAGCCTTAAAAGCGAGAAAAATATCCTTGTTCATCCTTCCTGCAGTTAAAAGTTCGTTGAATCTTGCAACAAAAGTAGTCACTTCCTGATTTTCCAAGGGCGCGGCGATTTTGATCTTAGGATGATGAGTTTTTTTAATTCCTTCCAGATCTAAAAGAAGTTCTTCGAATAATTTTTCCCCCGGTCTGAGTCCGGTGAACTGAATCGGTATATCCACATGAGGTCTGAGACCGCAGAGACGAATCATCTCTTCCGCTAAGTTGAGAATTTTTACTGGCTCTCCCATCTCAAGTATAAAGATCTCTCCGCATTCTCCCATACTTCCAGCTTGGAGAACTAACTGAGTCGCTTCCGGAATTGTCATAAAATAACGGATTACATCGGGATGTGTGACGGTAACCGGACCACCGTTTGCGATTTGCTCCCTAAACCTTGGAATCACAGATCCGTTGGAACCGAGAACGTTTCCGAATCGAACCGTAATAAACTTGGTTTTTGTTTCTCGGGAAACATGTTGTAAATACAATTCCGCCGCACGTTTGGAAGCACCCATGATGTTCACGGGATTAACCGCCTTATCCGTGGAGATTAAAACAAAACGTTCCACCCCCGAAAGCCTGGAAATATCAGCGACGTTTTTCGTGCCCAACACGTTATTCATCACTGCTTCGGTCGGGTTGACTTCCATCATCGGAACGTGCTTGTAAGCGGCCGAATGAAATACAACTTCGGGAGAATGTTTTTCAAAAATAGAACTGACTCTGGAAAGATTTTTGATATCCGCGACGATTGGAACGAGTTCTATATTTTGTCCTTGTAATTTTTTTCCAAGCTCGTATTCGATTTCGTACAACGGTGTTTCCGCTGCATCCAAAAGAAGAATTCGAGACGGCTCAAAAACGGCAACCTGCCGACAGAGTTCACTTCCGATCGAACCTCCCGCTCCTGTAATCAAAATCGATTTCCCTTTTAGATAGGAACGAATGGACTCGACTTCAAGATCTACGACTGGACGACCTAAAAGGTCTTCCACCCGCACTTCTCTGAGTTGATTTAATTTGGGAGAATCAAAAAACAAAGAGCCCAAAGAAGGAAGAATTTTAAACTTCACATCCGTACTCTCAAAAGAACGAATCAACCGACTGATGAGTTTTCCGTCCGGATTGGAGATGGCGATGATGACTTGTTTTATTCCGAAACGATTGATCATTTGTTCCGCTTGGTCGATTTTTGCCAGAATCGGAACCCCTTGGATATGCGCTCCGATTTTCTGGACGTTATCATCTAAAAATCCGATTGGATTGAGTTTGAGTTCGTTGTGTCTTCGAATTTCCGAAAGTAGAGTCGCACCTATCTTTCCGGCTCCCAGAATCAGTGTCGGAAGACCTTCTTCCTTGGATTTTTTGAGAATGTACTGATCCCGAAATACTCTCCAGGAAAAACTACGAATACAAAGAAAACTGAGTAGAAGGAGTGTGTCCAAAACGGGAACCATTCTGGAAAGTTGTTCGAAACGATTGTAAAATAAGAGTGCCGTAGTTGAAATTAGAGAGGAGAGAAGTGTGACCTTGATGATTTCCACAAGATCGTGTATCGAAGCGTAAACCCAAATCGACCTGTAAATATCGGAGAGTATGAAAACACAGGCCCTGACGCTAATGACAATGATCAAAGAGGTAAAAAATCTTTCCGGTGACGAGAGAAAAATAAAAGACTCAAAGCGAATCCAGTGCGCCAAAAAATAGGAAATTCCCATGAACAACAGATCTAAAGGAAAAATCCACATTCTTCGATTCCACCGACCGAGCATGTAGGAAATAAAATCCGTTCGTTTCTAAAAGTCCAACCTTTTTGAAACAGACCATTCCGATTTTTAGGTAAACCGAAAAATGTGTTGCAGAAATTCTTTTCTTGCCTCACTTCCAATAAGAGGATAAATCATTATTTCAGGACACTTTGAAAGAGATCATCATCAACCTCCAAGGAGATTTGGATTTTAAATTGGGAGAAGCTTTGCTTTCCAAATTGGAAGAGTTATCCGAATTTCCACGTAAAATCCTTTTGGACGCTTCCGGGCTCAAATCGGCCACGCCGGAAGGTGTTTCGTTATTAAACCGACTTCCGAAACGTTTTCCGGAATCCAAATTCGCAATTTGTTCCGTGCCTATCGAAATCTCCGCACAAAACGAAAAGGAAATTCCTGTGTTCAAAGATCGGGAATCCGCAAAATCACACTTGATCGCAACCGATTCCTCCGCTTTCTCCGAAAATACTCCCACACTCATTAATTGTCCGATTTGTTTTCATCTTTTGAAAATACAAAATTTCGGAAACCACAGTTGTCCCCTATGCCACGCCAAGTTTTTCGTGACG
Organism: Leptospira borgpetersenii serovar Javanica; assembly: GCF_003046425.1. Taxonomy (GTDB): domain Bacteria; phylum Spirochaetota; class Leptospiria; order Leptospirales; family Leptospiraceae; genus Leptospira; species Leptospira borgpetersenii. The sequence goes on along the minus strand of NZ_QAJG01000009.1, from coordinate 32,246 downwards.
AAAGACTTACGAGCATCGGCATTCGAAAGACTATTATAATATTCTCACATTTCTTCGAAAAACCGTATCGTTTCTAAAACCTCTACGGGAACGTTTCCGGCCTGAAAGTAGGGATTGTATCTTTTTTTGATTCCCGAAACAAGTCTTCTTTTTCTGGACTCAAAAGAATCCATCGATTCCTTTAGAATCGGATGTTTTTGTAATTCGGTCCGAACTTGAGGGGAAAAAGGAACATACCGATTGAGAACGTCCCTCGCCACTCGGTTGAGTCTGAGTTTTCCAGACGATTCGAAAAGAATCCAATAGGAATAATCCGAAGCAAACATATCTTTTAAATTTTTTCTGTATTTGATAAGTTGTTGATCGATACTTTTTTTCGCATCGGGAGTGAGAGCAGGGGATTTTCGATAATTCTCCAGATAAAGATAATATTCCGAAGTAAGTGAAGGTGGAGCGGAATCTTTCCACTTCCTTCCTCGAACCGTCCGTTCAATCTCCCACTTGAATTCTCCAAGGGTTCTCGTTATCGCCAAAGTCATATTCTCGTTCAAAATCTGAGGGAATACAAGACGTCCTCTCGATACAAGTCCGGAAGTAATTTCCTGCCAAAGAACCCCTCTATTTCCGAAAACCGGAAGTATAATACAGTCCGGACAGATTTCTTTCATTGCAAGTTCCGGTTTGCCGGGAGTCTGTTCTGGTTCAAAGGAAACCTGTCTGTAAAATAGATGTTTATCGATTTTACGAACGTGATCTACAACTGCATTTATTTTTTCATGAGTAACCAAAAACGCGTCGGTTTCTCCGTACATCTGATCTTCGGAAAGAATCGGATACGCAAGATTCGGATTGGAAGAAACACCGATCAGTCCGTTGAATAATAAGTTACTCAATTCCCAATCGAGAAGATGCAACAAGTCCTCGATCCCGCTGTCACTCGCATATTCGTCGGTTCCTGTTTTTCGGAGCATGGAAGCGCGTACTTGTTCGTAGGATTGTGCTAGATGATTTCGGGAAGGCGTTTTTTTGCCCGAAAGAATGAGTCCCAACCATTCCGGTAAAAAATATACCGCAATTTTATGATTGGATGGAGAGGAATCTTGTGTATAACTTCGGATTTTTTCCAGTGTTCCGTAAAGTTGAACAATTCTCGCGGGAGAAAGAAGGTTCTCGTCCACATAAAAGAAATATAAGAATAGTAGAACCGGTTTTGGAATGGGAACGATATCCGATCTGTATTTTGCATAACAAGCGGAATAGAGTTCTATAAAAGTCTGAATTTCCTCCGGCTTATGTTCCTTACGGACCAGACCAGGATGTTCTTTAAATGCGTGTACCCTTTTTTGAATCTCAGCCGCGGTGGAAGGGCTCATCTCAGCGTAGTTTAAAATTTGTGCAAGACTTCCTTGAAATTCTTCGGGTAGGGTGACGTCTTCCTGAATTCCTCCGGCACCTCCCATTTGAATTCCCCCCCAAGCTCTCGTTTTTTCCGGATCTTTTTCGGGAACAGTTTCCACTTGAATACCCATGTCGTTTCCTTTCAGGTTGAAAATCTTCGCGTCGAAACGAATCCATTCCTTATCATCACCCGAATACAAAACGTGAATCTTATCTCCCACCGAAACCGGAAACGTATTGTAGAGTTTTTTTGTGAATACTTTCGTGTGGAGCGACTTCTGAACGAAGTCAGACCCAGGTGGGTTAGAATACAAAAAACCGGGAAAGGCTTCTTCTCCATCGGTTAAAAATACGACCGGAGTGATTTTTCTAGGATGAGGACCAAGATCACGGACGAGATGTTGCAGTCTTTTGAATATGATCGTATCTCTCCATGCAGGAAGCTCCCCTTGATGAGCAAGATAAAGTGCGAGTTCCGGAAGAAAAATCTCCTGAAACCAAGATGGTGACTCCGCAATTTTCTGAAGAACGGAAACCGAGGTGTGATCCAAAAAGGAATGTATCTGAATCACATCCCTTCCGTTCATGTATGTAAGAGGTAACTTTTTAAGAATCTTAGCCCGGAGCGCAGCGCGATTTTCGATCGATTTGCGAAAACGTCTTTCCAGATAATATCCGGCAACCAATAGAAGGATCACAAAGATAGTTCCATTGATGACAGGAATCCAAGAAAATTCCGGCCAGACAAGAATTGGGCGTGCTTGGCCTAACAAAAACATGCGAAATGTATAAGTTTCTTCCTTTTGAGGTCAAGCAGGATTCTTTGAAACGATTTTAACTTTAAGAATCCTGCAATTTTAATTCCGAAACTTCCCTATCTTAGATCGACTCTACCCAAAAAAGTTGACGTTTTACTTAGAACTTGTCCAAAACCTTGGAATCGTAAGAACTCCAACAAGAGGTGCACGAACGAACAATAAAATCTGTTCGAAAGCCCGTAAATGTTCAAAAAGCCATGATCCGTGGGAGCTCCTACATTCAGAGGACTAAGGACAGTGTCGCGGCAATGCCGCTCCCACAGAAGACAGTTTTAGGACAAGTTCTTAGAATACAAGTTTTGTCCGAGCAAAACCTTTTGATTCTGTTTGAAAACAAGTCCGATGCCCCTAAGTAATCCTAAAATCCAATACTTCTCTATCTGCCTCTGTTTTACGGTCGATTGAAGTAATTTTGTTAATCCGAACTTTTTTCAACACTCTATTCATTTTGATAGGAATCCTAAAGATTTCGTATTCTAATTAAAAATTATTCTTTTCAAAACAATCAATAAGAATATGCTGGATTTATAATCCATTTTCACGGGATTCATCGGCGTTTCACGTCGGTGGGAAGACGGTTAGAATCCGTCACGGTATCCGCCGCTGTAAGAGGGACGAAAGGCATTGGAAGCCACTGGGATTTAATCCTGGGAAGGCATGTCGAGTAGATAGATCTCAAAGTCAGAATACGATCCTAGGAAAATCTTGAAGATACGTTTAAACCTCGGAAGCAAGGTGAACGTAACTTAAATAAAACATAATATAAGATGTGTTAGATTCCAATGTGTAGTCTATGCCGTTCGTCCGTCAGTTGATCGGTTTTAGATTCACTTTGAAAGGAGGAGTATTACGTTGTATGCCGTTTCTACGTCCGCAAGTCAAAAAAAAGTGAGTAGAAACATTCTCGGAATTTTTATCGTCGGACACGGAAGTAGAGACCTCTCCTCCAGTGCAGAATTCGAGGCGTTCGTTGAAGGATACCGCAAGCTCCATCCGGAATACGAAATCGACATCGGGTATGTAGAACTCGCGGAACCGGTTTTTAAAACGGCGCTTCTGGAATTCGCAAAAACACGGAATCGGATTTTAATTTTCCCGTTGTTTTTGTTCGCTTCCAATCACGTCAAAAACGACATCCCTTTGATTCTTTCCGACCTAAAAGAAAAGTTTCCGAATCATCAATTTATATCCGCGATGCCCCTGGGAATACATGAGAATATTACAAAATTATTATCAATTCGTTCGAAAGAAAGCGGCATCTTCAAAGAAGAATCCAAATCCAAAACGGGAGTGATCGTGGTGAGCCGAGGAACCTCCGATGCGGATTCCAACGGTAACTTCTACAAGGCCGTTCGGTTTTTTGAGGAGTCCAATTCTTTTCTTTTCGTAAAACCCAGTTTTATCGGCATCACCAAACCTCTCTTACACGAAAGTATCGAAATGTCGGCAAAACTCAGACCGGACCGTCTGTTGATTCTCCCGTATTTTTTATTTAACGGAAAGTTAATACGAAAAATTTCTTATATAACAAAAGAATATTCCCTAAAATATCCTTGGATCAAAATCGAAACCGCCTCCCATTTCGGACCTGATCCGATTTTATATCCGATTCTTGACGAAAGGATTGCCCAAGCTCTTTCCGGCAAGGATGCTCTTCCTTGCGACAATTGTGAATATCGAGTTTCCATTCCGGGCCTAAAAAACAAAGTCGGAGGCCTCAATTCTCTTCTTTGGAGCATGAGACATTTGGAAACTCATACTCAAGCCGCTCCTCACGAGTTCCCCCACAGAAATTTGATAAAACACGTGTATATCTGCGAAAGTACGGATTGTGCAAGTAAAGGTAGCATTTCACTGATCCATCGAATCCGTTCTTGTATCAAAAAATACGGAAAACAAACGGACTTTCGAGTTTCCAAAAGTTCCTGTTTAGGCAGATGCGGGGAAGGGCCTACTTTGGTCGTGTATCCGGACGGAATTTGGTATCAGAGAGTAAACGAAAACGACGCGGAAGAAATTGTCACCGAACATTTGTTTAACGATCGATTGGTCGCAAGACTCGTCGACAACATCATGCAGTAAAATGAGGAGGATACAATGGCATGTCAGGAAATAGCCGCTCTACGGTTGGGTATGATGAGTGTACTCGGAATCAAGGACGAGGTAACAACCCTACACGAACGTGCCGAAATTGGGGATGCCCTACAATCTCCCGGGCCGATTCGTTCTTTGTCGGAAGCCAAAGACTTCGAATCTTTAATCCGCTTTTATGAAGCTTCTTTGAGCGATCTGGAAGAAACGATCTCCAAAACGAAAAAAGACGATCCTAAAATGGCATATTACCGTTCTCTCCTAATCCTAACCAAGAAAGTCGAACTCGAATTGAAAAACTCCATTCTTTCTTTTCAAAATCTCTTTCGAGACCTGGAAGAAATACACGACTTTGTTCACGAAATTTATCCGGCGTAATCGATATGACAACCCTTCCCAAAAGAGCCGAAGTCAAAAACATCGTCAAAACGGACGGTTTCGCTACGATCACATTTGTTTCTAAAAACGGGCCCCTGAATTTTTTAGGAGGTCAGTACGTAATTTTCAATTCCGGTTTGAAAACGCCCGAAGGAAAGGTGATTAAACGGGCTTATTCCATCTTTTCGTCGGACCTACAGCAGGAAGAGTTTCAGATCTGCATCCAACCAATCCAAGGCGGACCTGCGTCTAATCATATTCCAAATCTTGCAATTGGTAGTGTACTCGAATTCTCGGGTCCCTGGGGTAAATTTATCGGAAATCCAGATTGGCCCAAAAAAGGGAGAACTCTCCTCGTAGCGACAGATACGGGAATTACGGCGATCAACTCGATTCTTCATTCTTCCCGATGGAAGTCCAAACTCAAGGAAACGACGGTGTTGTGGTTCCTTTTTCCAAAGGAGAAGTCCGTTCCTGTTCAGGAAGTTTTACAACGACTCCCAAAAGAATTCCATTTTTTGAATGTGATTCACATTCCTAAAATCAATCATCCGAACCGGAAAGAAGAATGTATTCGTTCCTTTACTGAAAAATTAGATTCCTCCATTTTCCCCACAAACGCGTTTTTAGCAGGAGATGGAAAATTAATCCGAGCCTTGAAAGACATTCTCTTAATGCGAGGTATGAACGAAGAAGACATTGGCATGGAAACGTTCTTCAACTCCATTGGAAGATCGGAGAATTAACTTAACGGTCATCAGACGATTTACTATGTCTACGAAAGAATTAAGAGAAGGATTTACGACAGGGGCTTGTTCCGCTGCTGCTGCAAAGGCTGCGACTCGTCTTCTCCTAAAGGGAGAACCCGTTTTGGAAATCGAAACAACTCTTCCGAACGACAGACAAGTCCTTTTTCCTGTCAAACGCTGTCAACTCGAAGGAGAAGTCGCAATTTGTAGCGTCGTCAAAGACGCCGGAGATGATCCGGATTGTACACACGGAGCGGAACTTACAGCGCGAGTTCGCTTAACAAAAGAGAGCAAAATCGTTTTAAAAGGCGGAGACGGAGTCGCCACCGTCACAAAGACGGGACTCGGTATAGAAGTGGGAGAACCCGCGATCAATCCGATCCCTAGAAAAAACATCAGCGAGATGATCTTGGAGGAATTGGAAGGAAGTTCATTCAATGGCGCGGAAGTGGAGATCAGCGTTCCGGGCGGTCAAGAAATGGCAAAAAAAACGATGAACAAACGTCTCGGCCTAATCGGAGGAATTTCCATCCTAGGAACCACCGGCATCGTCAAGCCGTTTTCCACAGCCGCATTTAAAGCGAGCGTTATCCAAGCGATTCGTATGGCAAGAGAATACGAAGTTGATACCGTCATTCTCACGACGGGTGGGAAATCCGAAAAGTTTGCTATGAATCTATTTCCGAATCTGAAAGAACTTTCTTTTATTCAAGTCGGAGATTTTATTGGGACAGGAATTAAAACCTCCGTTAAGGAATTTATACGTCATGTGATCATCGTTGGTATGATCGGAAAGTTATCCAAGATGGCCGACGGCGTAATGATGACTCATAGGGGCGGTTCTTCCGTGAACACTAAAATGTTATCAGATATCGCGAGATCCGTGGGAATCCCCGAACCAATTGCGATCGATATCCAAAACGCAAATACCGCAAGACATGCATTAGAAATTTGTAAAGAAAACGGATACGAAATTATCACGACCAAAATCTGCGAAATCGTCGCGAGAAACTGCTCTAAACACGCGGGAACGAATATGTCGATTTCCTGTTATATGGTGGACTTTGACGGAACACTCTTGGGCAAATGCGAAAATTTCTCGCAAAAAATCGAAACTACGAAAGGGAATTTGACACATGAATGATATGAGGCAAATGACGTCCCTCGGCAGAGAAATCGAAGACAAATCCTTTTCGATCATAGACGAAGAAGCGGGTCCACATCCTTTTTCCAAGGAAGAATGGGAAGTGGTTCGTAGAATCATACACGCAACGGCCGACTTTGAATACAAAGATATTACCAAAATACATTATCAAGCGATCGATTCTGGAATCCAGGCCCTAAAGAAAGGATGTCCGATCGTTTGCGACGTTCAGATGATACTCGCCGGCCTTAATCAGGACAGGCTCAAAGCTTACGGCTGTAAAACATTCTGTTTTATCTCGGACAAAGACGTGATCACAAAAGCGAAAGAAAAAAATTCCACACGAGCGATCGAAGCGATTCAAAAAGCGAAGGCATCCAATCTTTTGAACGGAGCGGTGATCATCGTCGGGAACGCCCCCACGGCATTACTCGAGATTGAAAGACTGATCCGTTTAGAAGGAATCAAACCGGCTCTGATTATCGGAGTTCCGGTCGGTTTTGTTTCGGCAGTCGAATCCAAAGAAGTTATTCTAAAATTAGAATATTCTAATGCATTTTCGGTGCCATACATTCTCACGAAAGGACGAAAAGGAGGAAGTACGATCGCCGTTGCGATTCTTCACGCCCTTCTTCTTTTATCTTCCAAAAGAGGGGAAAAATGAAAGCGGTTACCGTGATTGGAATGGGCGACGAAGGTTGCCTTGGGCTATCAAGCATTGCCGCAAACGCCGTCTCCAATGCACAAGTTCTTGCGGGAGGGAAAAGACACTTGGATTTTTTTCCCCAATTTTCAGGGGAAAAAATCGCATTGAAAGGGAACATTACGGAAGCGATCGAAAGAATCGCAGATCTTGCCTGCGAACATTCGGTATGTGTACTCGCATCCGGGGACCCTCTTTTTTTCGGAATCGGAAGTTTAATCAGTAAAAAAATTGGACCGGAACACGTCGATTTTATTCCGGCGCCGAGTACAATCCAACAAGCCTTTGCAAGAGTGGGAGTTCACTGGGACGACGCCAAAATTTTATCCTTACACGGAAGACCCATCGAAGGTCTCGTCACAAAACTACAATCCCTTCATAAGATTGCGTTGTTCACTGATGAATTCAATTGCCCGAAAACGATCGCTTCCTATCTATTATCTTTCGAGGAATCGGAATGGACCGCTTTCGTATGCGAAGATCTCGGGAACAAAAAGGAAAAAGTCCGCAAATTCGATCTTAAATCGTTAAGCGAAGAGGAGGGGATTAACCCTTTAAACGTCCTGATTCTTATTCGAAACGATACGTCTTGGAGATCTCCTCCGATAGTACCTAATGTTCCGGAAGAACATTACACAAAACGGACCCCAAAAAACGGACTCATCACAAAAAAAGAAATTCGAATTCTTTCCATTGCATTTTTGGATATCCGCAATGATAGCGTTGTTTGGGATATAGGAACCGGTTCCGGTTCGATTGCAATTGAAGCTGCACAACTCGCAAAAGACGGCAAAGTATACGCGATCGAATCCGATCCGGAAGGAATCGAAATTTGTAAACAAAATATATATTCCAGAAAAACGGATAACGTATATGTAATTCCCGGGAAGGCTCCCGAAATTTTAGAATCCCTTCCCGACCCGGACTGCATTTTTGTGGGAGGTTCCAAAGGAAACCTTTATGATATTATTCGAATTTCCTTAAATAGAATCGCTTCTTTGGGAAGTTTAGTTATAAATGCAGTCACTCTGGATAACGTCGCGGAGGCTTATCACAGCTTTAAAAAGCTAAACCTTGTTCCAGAAGTTACGCTTCTCAACATTTCCAGAGGACAACCTCTTGCGAATTATCTTAAATACGAAGCTCTAAACCCAATTCATATTTTTAAAATCACAAAACCGGACGGATTTTCCGCATGAGTTCCGGTAAATATGGAAAACTTTACGGAGTTGGAGTCGGTCCAGGGGCCACTGACTTGATCACTCTCAGAGCAGTGCATATTTTGAATTCGGTTTCAGTCCTAGCCATTCCCAAAAGTAGCGAACATCTGGAACCTTTCGCCTGGAGAGTTTGTTCTCCGATTGTGAGAGAAAATTCTTCCCAAGAAAAATTGTTTCTTCATTTTCCTATGACGAAAAATCCGAAAATCCTCATCCCCGCTTGGGATAAGGCATTTTCAGAAATCGGGAAACGTTTGGAAAAGAAGCGTAACGTGGCTTTCATCACCCAGGGCGATCCTTCCGTCTATAGTTCCTGGAGTTATCTTTTAGAAGAAGCAAACAATCGTTGGCCTGGGATCGAAGTGGAAGTCGTTCCGGCAGTCTCGTCCATCACCGCAATTCCCGCGATTCTTCAAACCCCTCTTGCTGATGGAAGAGAACGTTTCTGCGTGGTTCCAGGAACTTACGGTTTGAAGGACCTTCCCGAACTTATACAACATTTTGATACGATAGTTCTTACAAAAGTAGGCCGAGTCATTCCAAAACTTGTTTCTATATTAAAGGAATTGAATCTATTACAGAACGCAAATTACGTTTCTTACGGTACGACAGATCGTCAAAAAATCGTGAAAAATATAGAAACAATTCAAAATGAAAACTGCGATTATTTTTCGATGGTGATTATTTCCATTCGAAAGCGCAAAGGCGCATTAAAAGGGCAAAATATTGAAACGGAATAGGAAACCATATTCCGTTTTTGCAATAACCAAACACGGACTTGAAATAGCCAATAGAATTCAATCCGCTTGGGAAGAAGTAGATCTTTTCGTTTCTTCCAAGTTTATCCGGGAAGCGCCACCAAACTCAAAACCTCTTTCCCTTCCTATGAATCATACACTACGCGAAGTTTTCCAAGAATACGATTGTCATATTTTTATCATCAGCGTAGGGGCCGTGGTCCGCATGATCGCCCCTTTATTAGAAAACAAGAAAGTAGATCCTGCAGTTCTTTGTGTAGACGATCGGGCCAACTTTTCAATCTGTGTTTTATCCGGACACATAGGAAGGGGGAATTTTTTTACAAAAAAACTCTCACAAACCCTTTCCAATATTCCAGTGATCACGACCGCGTCTGACGTTTCCGGGACTTTAACCGTGGATATCCTAGGTAGGGAACTAGGTTGGGTTTTGGAACATCCCGATCGAAACGTGACTCGAGGATGCGCGGCGGTAGTCAACGAAGCCAGAGTTTTATTCGTTCAGGAGACGGGAGAACCGAATTGGTGGCCTTTGGACAAAAATCTTCCCAAAGGTGTAGAATATTCCACTTCTTTAAATCAAGTTCGTTCGGAGGATTATGAAATTCTTTTAATCGCAACGGACAGAAACAATCTCCAAAAAACTCATCAAAAACATTATGAAAATTCTATATTATATCATCCTAAATCTTTAATTTTAGGTCTAGGCTGCGACCGAAATATCCCTTTAGAAACCGTAGAAAACGGGATTTACAAAGTGTTAAACGAAAACGGCCTCGCGATCCAAAGTGTAAAAGCAATCGCCTCTGTAGACTTAAAAAAAAATGAGTCTGCGTTTCTTTCACTTTCTTTAAAATACGGTTGGGAATTGATTACTTTTTCTCCGGAAGAATTAGATCGCGTTTCCTGGATCCAATCACCTTCGAAAGTTGTAAAAAATTTCGTGGGTACAAAATCAGTGAGTGAAGCCGCTAGCCTTCTCGCATCCGGTGCAAACTCTCTCCTGGTCTCGAAGCAGAAATATAAGGAATTACCAAACGGTAAAAATCTCACGATTGCAGTTTCCCGAATTCCATTTCCGAAACGACCTTTCGATCCTATAACACGTTCTGATTTTTCCATAAACTCAACGGAGGAGAAAGAATGCAAATAGGAAGGTTGAACATCGTCGGTATCGGCCCGGGCAACGACATTCACATAACTCCAGCAGTTTTACAGGCGATTCAGGAAGCCGATCTTGTGATTGGTTACGCCACTTATATCGGTCTCGTTAAACACCATTTAGTCGGTAAACAAGTGACCCAAACGGGTATGACGGAAGAAGTGAGTAGGGCGCAAACAGCTATTGATACGGCAAAAGAAGGAAAAATCGTCACCTTAATCTCTTCGGGAGACGCAGGTGTCTATGGAATGGCAGGTCTTGTTTTTGAAATACTGCAAAAAACCGGCTGGAAAAAGGGAGATTCTCCCGAAATCAAAATGATTCCCGGAATTACCGCAGATAGTTCTTGCGCTTCCTTGATTGGCGCTCCTCTTGTTCACGATACGGCAAGAATTTCCCTCTCCGATCTTTTGACTCCTTGGTCCGTCATCGAAAATCGATTGGAATGCGCGGCTAAAGGGGACTTCGTTATTACCCTTTATAATCCTGCTTCGGGACGAAGACAAAGACAGATCGTAGAAGCCGTGAACATTATTAAACGACATAGATCGGGAACAACTCCGGTCGCTTTGGTAAAAAGCGCTTATAGAAAACAACAAAACGTCCAACTTTCGGATCTGGACAATTTTTTAGATTACGAAATTGGAATGAACACGACCGTAATCGTAGGCTCCTCAAATACTTTCGTTTATGAAGATTTTATGATCACTCCGAGAGGTTATACAAACAAATATTCTCTGAAAGATTCAAGTCTCAAAAAAGGGCAGAAAAAAGGGTTTTCGCTTCGTTCTACGGGGGATTTACAGAGCAAGGTAAATTCAGATAACGGGGACCGCCATCTGAGCTTGAACATAACGAAAATTCACGGGGCCTTCGTTAAAAGATCCACCACAATCATGGATTCGTCCGCGGCAAAAGCCGTGGAGTCCTTAAACTTACTTTCACAAATTCAAAAACAGAATGCTAAAAAGGATTCTAAGTCTGTAGATTTCCAAAAAAACACGTTATCCTACATAGGTAGGTTGGGTGGGGGAATTCTTTTTAAGAGTTTAGAAAAATTTTATATCGTCGGAAAAATCAAAGTTCCGATTCGATTTGAAGACTATGGCTTTGCAGACCCGGAGGAATATGGGGATCGGTACTTCGAATTAAAAATTATAGAGATTAAAAAAGTTCGAAATCTTCAATTCGAATTCCTGATGTTCATTCCAAACGAAATTTCTCCCCAAGAAATCTACGAGAAACTCGTTATCTACAGAAACTCCTCCGTAAGCGAACGTCTTATTACTTACGTAAAAAATCAAAGTGAAAAAGTTTTTTTAAACGGACAAGAATATACGGACATTTCCTGGCTGGGAACCGTTCCCTCCGAAGTTTGGAATTTAGTCCGGGGGGTAATTCTAAAATGTTAGAGATTCAGGGTTTATGAAAGTTTATATCATCGGGGCCGGTCCGGGAGATCCGGATTTGATTACGGTAAAAGGGGCAAAACTTGTGGAAACTTGCCCGGTCGTCCTTTATACCGGTTCACTTGTACCAAAGGTAGTGATCGAAAGAGCGAAGAAAGACGCAATTGTATTAGATTCATCGAATATGATTCTGGATGACATCATTTCCGTAATTCTTAAAGCAAAAGAAAACGATCAAGACGTAGCCAGAGTTCATACGGGAGATCCTTCTATTTTCGGTTCCATTGCGGAACAAATAAGAAAATTAGATTCTTTGAATATAGAATATGAAATTATTCCAGGGGTCAGCTCTTTTACCGCCGCGGCCGCGGCCTTAGGCAAAGAACTAACCCTTCCCGAAGTTTCTCAAACCGTCATCATTACACGTATGGAAGGAAGAACGCCCATGCCGGAAAAAGAAAGACTGGAAATTCTCGCCCAGTCTGGGGCAACCCTCACTCTTTTTTTAAGCGCCTTACACATTCGAAAGGTCGTAGAACGTTTAACTCCATACTACGGAGAGAAATGCCCGGTAGCTGTAGTTCAGAAAGCAACCTGGCCGGAACAGAAAATTCTCATAGGAACATTAAACGACATTGTACAAAAAGTGAAGACGGCAAAAATTTTCTCCACTGCGATTATTTTTGTCGGCCCAGTTTTAAACTGCCGCGACTTTGCCGACTCCAAACTTTACTCGGCCGATTTTTCGCACAAATTCAGAAAAGTAAAAAAGAATTTATGAACTCAGACTCAAAAAGAACGAAAGGACTCGTGATCGTTCATACCGGAAACGGTAAAGGAAAAACCACTGCCGCACTCGGAATCTTATTTCGCGCGTTAGGACGAGGGTTGAAATGCGGAGTCGTCCAATTTCTAAAAGGAAAATGGGAAACGGGTGAAAGAATGTTTGCAAGGACCATTCCGGGACTCGACTTCCACGTCATGGGATCCGGCTTTACCTGGGATAGCGACGATCTGGACAAAGATAAAGCCGCCGCACAGTCCGCATGGTCCGTCTCTCGCCGAATGATATTAAAAGGAAATTATAATATCATAATACTTGATGAGATTACCTTCGCATTTCATTACGGCTGGTTAAATACCGAAGACTTTATCCGGATCCTAGCCAAAAGACCAAAAAACGTCCACGTAGTAATCACGGGAAGAAACTGTCCGGAAACTCTGATGAACTACGCCGATTTAGTTAGCGTGACCGAAGCCAAAAAACATCCGTATCGAGACGGAATTCCCGCACAACTAGGAATCGATTTTTAGTGAACGTTTTATATACAGAAATCAAAATTCCAAGAATCGTAATCGCAGGAACAGGAAGCGGCGTCGGAAAAACCACGGTAGTTCTTGCACTCACGCAAGCGTTTCAAAAAAGGGGATTGAAGGTCGCAACTTTCAAATGCGGCCCCGACTATTTGGATCCGACGTATCACTCTCACATAACGGGAAAAGCATGCCATAACCTAGACGGATGGTTGATGGGGAAACAATCCGTCTTGAACGTCCTTCATAAAGCGTGTCATAACGCAGATATTGCGATCATCGAGGGAGTAATGGGATTGTTCGACGGACACTCTCCGAATTCGGAAGCCGGTTCCACTGCCGAGATAGCCAAATGGACCTCCTCACCCGTATTAGTAGTCATAGACGCAAGCGGAATGGCAAGAACCATCGCCGCAATTCTAAAAGGATTGAAAACCTTCGACCCAGATCTCAACCTCGCAGGAGCTTTTACCAATTTTATCGGAAGTAAATCACATACCCAACTTCTACGGGAAGCATCCTCGGAAATTCCAATCCTTGGTGGTTTTTCAAAACACCCACAACAGGCATTTCCGGAAAGACATCTCGGCTTATACTCCGTCTCAAAGGAAAATTTATCCGAAGAAAAATTTGTATTTTGGGGAGAAGAAGGGGAAAAACAGTTAGAAATCGATTCCGTTCTAAAAATTGCAGGTTCAGCCCCGAAGATCTCAATCCCGGCTTCAAAAATAAAAACAATTTCAGGCCGTTGCAAAATCGGAATCAGTATGGATTCCGCATTCCATTTTTATTACGAAGAGAATTTAATTCTACTACAAGAAGCCGGAGCCGAACTCGTATTTTTTTCCCCCATCTCCGACTCCCGACTTCCTCAAGTGAACGGGCTTTACATCGGAGGAGGGTATCCGGAACTTTTTGCCTCCGCCTTATCGAAAAACAAATCCTTATTAAACGACATTCGAGAATTCTCATATAAAAAACGACCGATTTACGCCGAGTGCGGCGGACTCATGTATCTTTCAAAAAAAATCCGACTCGTTTCGGGAGAATCCTATCCGATGGTGGGTTTGATTCCGGGAACCGCCATCATGAACGAAGAATTAAAAGCCCTCGGCTACGTGGAAGTCGTCACAAGGCAAAAAACGTTTTTTGGAGAAGCAGGGCTTAGGTTCAGAGGTCACCAGTTTCGTTATTCAAATTTCGAACTCGACGAACCGCACTCTATAGAACACGTCTACGGATTAAGAAAAAGAAAGGGAAACGAAGTAAGTGAAGAGGGATATTTTCACAATTGTGTTCTTGCCTCCTATATACACGCTCACTGGGCATCCAATCCTATTTTACCGGAAGGATTTATCCGATCCTGTCTACAAGGGCTAAAATGATTCATACCCCTCTTATTACGAACGATTCCACATCCTGGCTTATTGCAAACTTCGAAGAGCCGCATAACGTTCTAAGTTGGGCAGTAATTGGCGGAGGTTGGACAAAACAAGTCGATTGTGTTTTATGGCATCGTGTTCGAAACGAGGATCTTACACCAGACATTAATCCTACCGATTATTTTCGTAAACGTTTATTCCAAAAAGAAGAATCCAGAAATGTAGTTGGCTTTCTCACTAGCGTTTCTCTTGAAAATTATTCGGAAGTAATCCTACAAAAAGAAGATCTACGAATTCGATCGATCGTAACCGCAGGACTTGGAAATTCGGTTCGTATAGGTGATCGGCCTTCTCAATTAAAAACATACGGAACAATCAATATCCTCGTGCAATGTTCCGCACCTATGAATCTAAACACTTCCTTAGAAGCGGTTTCTCTGATCGCAGAAGCAAGAACACTTGCAGTATTAGAGGCAAAAATACTGAGTAAAGCTGGTCAAAATCTTGCAACCGGAACCGGAACCGATTGTATCGCGTTTGCTTCTCCCTCACGCAATTCGACAATCCATTACACAGGTAAACATACACTTTCGGGCCATCTTATAGGAAAAGCCGTCCACGAGTCTGTTAGTCAAGGAATTACAAATTGGAAAGAGAACAAATTGGAAATAAGAGCTGGGATTTGAAAAAACTATCTTATATGCAGAAGCATTTCACCTTTCGGAACTTCAGGGAATTCATTTCGAAAATTGGAAAAGAAAAAATTTTTATGGAAATGAAACAAGCTCTTCCCATAAGTCTCATCGATCAATGTATTATTAAAAAGGAATATAAATGGCCGACATAACTTTGATCACTGGAGGTTGTAGAAGCGGCAAAAGCGGATTGGCGCTTAAGTTAGCAAACGAAATCCAGGGGAAAAAATACTTTGTCGCGACCTGTCCCGCTTTTGACGAGGAGACGAATCAAAGAATCCTAAAACACAAAAAAGAAAGGGAATTTCTTCCATGGGAAACTATAGAAGAAGAATTCAATCTTTCGAATGTATTCAAACCAGGACGTTTGTCCGAATCTTCCATAGTCGTAATCGATTGCCTCAGCCTCTGGATTAACAATCTTTTGTATCAGGCGAACAAAAAAAATTCCGAAATCGACGAAACCACAATTAAAAAGAATTGTATGGAACTCATTCACAGTATTCAAAATTCCGAAGCAAGACATGTGATATGCGTAAGCAATGAAGTAGGACTTGGGCTCGTCCCAGAAAATAAAATAGGAAGGATCTATAGAGATCTCCTGGGAATATGTAACCAATCAATAGCACATAACGCCAATTTCGTATACTTCATGGTAAGCGGCATTCCGCTTAAGATAAAAGAAAACAAAGGGAGCCCGAAAATAGTATGAATCAATCGGGGCATGGAGGAAATCTTATCGAACTCGCGCAAAAAGCAAGATGTAAACCAAATGAAATCTTGGATTTTTCCGTCAACGTCAATCCCCTCGGGTTCCCTGAATGGTTAAGACCTTTCATTAATTCTAAAATCAGCGATCTTGTCTCTTATCCGGATCCAAATTATACATCTTTAAAAGAAACAATACATTCAAAATATAAAATACCGAAAGAGCAAATCGTTCTTGGAAACGGCGCGTCCGAACTCATTCTTCAAATCCCTTTTGTGGCCAACACAGATTACGCTTTGATCGCAACCCCTTGTTATAGCGGATATAAAGAAGGAGTTTCATTGAAAGACATTCCTTGTACGGAGATAGTTCTCAAAGAGAAAAATTTCTTTCGTTTAGACTTTGATGAAGTTCGAAACATCTTAAAATCAAAATCAGATCAAAAAGCGTTAGTTTTTCTAGGACATCCGAACAATCCAACAGGTATTACTCTCAATAGAAGCGAAACTCTAAAACTCGTTTCCGAGTTTTCGAGTTATATTTTTGTCATCGATGAGTCCTTCATCGATCTTTGTCCGAAAGGAACTTCTTTTCTCAATGACAGAACCAATAATATGATTCTAATTCGATCCATGACTAAAGTTCTTGCAATTCCCGGCCTGAGAATTGGAGTTTGTTTTGCCTCTCCCCAAATTTGTTCTTCGCTTTCAAAAAGACTCCCGACTTGGAACGTAAACACGCTCGCCGCCTCGGTTTACGAAAAGGCAATTACAGAAGATGAATACACAGAAAAATCAAAACAAAAAGTTCTAAGCTGGAAGGAAAAGTTAGAATTCGATCTTTCTAATTTAGAGTTTCTTCATATATTTCCAAGCGATACGAATTTTATTCTTATTAAAATATTAAAAGATCGAAGTGCGACAGAATTGACACAAGAACTACTCCAAAAATATAGGATCGCGGTTCGAGACTGCGGAAACTTTTCCGGGTTATCCGAAAATTTCATTCGAATTGCAGTGCGCACTCCGGAAGAAAATGAAAAAATTATAAACGCGTTTTCTGATATATTTTACAGCACAAATAAGATCCATAAAATTCCGAAAAAAGCAACACCTGCAATCATGTTGCAAGGAACCGCGTCCAATGTGGGTAAAAGCATCTTAACCGCCGCGCTCTGTCGTATTTTAGCACAAGAAGGAGTGAAAGTAGCACCTTTCAAATCGCAGAATATGGCTCTCAATTCGTTTGTCACTTCGAACGGAAGAGAAATTGGACGAGCACAAGCGTTACAAGCACAGGCCGCAAAAATCCCCCCCGATATAAGGATGAATCCGATCCTACTCAAACCTTCAAGTGAAAAAGATTCACAAGTAATCGTTAACGGAATACCCGTAGGTGCAATGAGTTTCAAAGATTACACTGAATACAAATCGATCGCGTTCGAAGAAGTGAAAAAATCCTATGATTCTCTTTCATCCGAATATAATGTAATTATAATAGAGGGAGCTGGAAGTGCGTCCGAAGTAAATTTAAAAAAGAACGATTTAGTCAATATGAGAATGGCTGAATATGCGAAAGCGAAAGTGTTACTTGTTGGTAATATCGATCACGGAGGAATCTTCGGTTCGATTTTAGGGACGATGGAAACTCTTGTGGAATGGGAAAGAAAACTCGTTTTTGGTTTTATTATCAATCGTTTTCGAGGAGCAAAGGAATTCCTAAAAACTGGCACAGAATATATCGAAGAATACACTGGTAAACCAGTTCTTGGAATCGTTCCACATCTTCAAAATCTGGGTTTACCAGAAGAGGATTCCCTTGAATTCAAATCGGGAGCGTTAGATGATACGTCTAAATCGGAAGGAAGAATAGATATTGCTTTGATCGATATTCCGAGAATTTCCAATCATACAGACATCGATGCGCTCAAATCCGAACCCGACGTTCGAGTGAGAATTGTACGGACTTGCAAAGATTTGGGAGAACCGGACATTGTAATTCTTCCCGGAAGTAAAAATGTAATTACCGACTTGGATCATTTACGCGATGTCGGATTAGCAGATCGAATTATCACACTCGCGCAAAACCAAAAAACCGACATAGTAGGGATTTGTGGCGGCTATCAAATGCTTGGAAGAAATATTTTCGACCCCTATAAAATCGAAACCGATCGAAAAAGCGCAAAAGGACTTTCACTTTTACAAATTGAAAGTACATTAGAAAAAGACAAATCCCTCAAACAAACAATCGCCACCCATATTCCGACCGGATGCGAAATCGAAGGATACGAGATTCATCACGGGAAAACGACTTCCACTGGAGAAAACACACGAGTAATCTTTTTAAGCGGAAAAACCGAAGAGTTGGGACATAGCGATTTAACAGGAAGAATTTGGGGAACATACATCCACGGGGTTTTTGACAAGGACGAATTTCGCAGGAAATATCTGGATCAAATCCGAATTCGAAAGGGGAAACCACCTTTGTTCAATATCCAATTTTCTTATGATTTGGAAAAATCTTTGAATAGACTTGCCGAACACGTTAGACTCTCTTTAAATATGGATTTAATCTATCAAACGTTAGGGCTCGGCTAAAATGCCTTGGATCATAACCTTGTCTATTGTCCTCGATTTGATATTCGGAGATCCGAGAAATACACTTCACCCAGTACGAGTAATCGGAAAATTTGCAAGGATATCTGAAAAATTCTTCAGGGCTCACTGTAATTCAGAAAGATTCGCAGGAATTTTAACATCTTGTTGTGTGTACACCTTTTCTTTTTCGATACCTTTTGTTCTGATTCAATTTTCGAACAAACTTCACTGGATTTTAGCCTCATTTTTTTCGATAATGACAATTTACACTACGATTGCAATCCGAGACATGATCGACCATAGTAAAGAAGTTTATGATGCTTTAGCACAAACCAATCTCTCACTTGCTCGTGTAAAAGTTTCTCGAATCGTCGCAAGAGACACAAAAAACTTAAACCAACCAGAAATTATTCGAGCCTGCGTGGAAAGCATCGCTGAAAGTCTTGTAGACGGAATTACGGCCCCTCTTTTTTACGCGGTTTTCGGAGGACCTTCTTGGGCGATGTTTTATCGATCAATCAACACATTAGATTCTCTTTTTGGATATAAAAACAATCGATATAGAAAATTCGGAAGTTTTCCGGCAAGAATGGATGACTTGGCAAATTATCTACCCGCAAGAATTACATGCTACATACTCGTTTTTTCATCTTTGGTTCTCGGTTACAACTTTAAGAATTCATTGTATACTCTCCACAGGGACGGAAGAAAACATCCAAGCCCTAATTCGGGACTCACCGAAGCCGCCGTTGCCGGGGCGTTAGAGATACAACTCGGTGGGATCAATTTTTATAACGGAATTCAGAACGTTAAACCGAAATTGGGAGATAACAAAAAAGAACTCCGAATAGAACAAATTCTTCAAGCCAACAAGCTGGTCCTATTATCCTCCATTTTAACCGCAGGATTTTATGTATTTATCTATTCAATCGTTGTTTGGCTTTGGGAAGAATGGAAGCTCAGAAATTGAAAAACACATTTAAAAAATCAAATATACTTTATGTATTTAGGCACGGAGAAACCGATTGGAACAAAGAAGGTAGACTCCAAGGACATTTAGAAATTCCCATCACGGAGACAGGAGAGCGTCAGGCTGAATCCATCGCTTCAATCTTAGAAAATAAAGGAGTTGAAATCCTACTAAGCAGTGATCTCAAAAGGGCTAAAAGAACGAGCGAGATCGTATCAAAAATACTCGGTCTAAATCCGATTTTCGATTCCAACTTCAGAGAAGTATTCCTGGGAGAAGGACAAGGAAAATTAATAAGCGAAGTTGATTTTTATTTCGGAAAATCGTTTTGGGAAAGATGGAACAATCATGACCCGGCTTATGACAAACTTCATTTTCCAAACGGAGAATCGAAACGGGAAATGGACTACCGAATCCATCACTCCTTACTACGTATAACAGAACTCTTCTCCGGCCGAGTCGTCGCGTTGTGCACACATGGCTTCGTTATGACGCGAATGTTGAAAATGTATAAAAACCTGTCCCAAAACTCGGACAGACCCTTGCAACTTGATCTTTCCGACAAAGCAGAAAACTCAACACATTCACTCCCTAAAGGTCGCTCCGCGGGTTTTGAGACGCGCCGTAAACTAATAGAACAAAAAATTTCGAATATTCAAAATGGAGAATGTATCAAATTCCACTCTGAAGAAATCCTATCCCGAGAAAAGATTGTCGACAGTAAAAACAACTTAAAGCCCGCCTCAAAATTTACCTATTAAAGACGCATAAGAAAGCCTTAAAATAAAAATAGTATTTAGCATGGATTAACAAATGCCAAAACGATTATTATACTGCGATCCATAGTGAAGCAGCACTTTAGTTTGAGAAACTCAAATGAACCCGCTTTTTACAAAAGTGTTTCAAATCGATCGCGAACTTTTTTAGTTATGAAATTTGGAAGCGATTCACCCAGACTTTTTTATGTCGAATTCACATTATTTAAAACTTATCCAGAAACCCAATCGAAGTAGGGGAGAGTCAACGATCTTTTTTCTTCCTACTATAATTCCAAGAAATCGCTCATTGAGTTAAAACGGCAATGCGCACCTGCTGCTGCCTTCCCCGGAACACTGATTCACTGATCCACTGGTTGGATATTCTCCTGTACCTCTTCTGTCGTTTCCTTCTCCAGTACAATTCCTGTTAGAAATTATAAAGTTAAATGTATTGCGGTCAACGTCCCCTAACTGCATAGTTATCAGTACTGTCAAAGTCCTATCTGGTGCTTCCAAGTTATAAATTACCTGGAGCGGATCCGTGGTTGGCGTTAAAGCTTGTCTGTAAAGGTCAAACGGTGTCAAAATTGAGGTTGTTTGAATTACCACTAACCCTTGAGAGGTCCTAAGAATTGGAACAGCATGCCCCACCACAATTCCTGTCTATGTGCAATACTGTAATTCTAAATGTGCAATTAAATGAAGATCAAATTTCGGAAAATTTAGTTTTTTGATTCGTTTTTTGGGAATACAGGCAAGAATCTTGCTCGTATTCTTACCCAAAATTTATCCATGCGCTCGGATCGTTTTCAATTTTGGAGATAAATTCTCGCCAGATCTCAACATTGGAATCCATAAGATTCAACTTTTTCTTAATCATCGGGAAGGAGGCTTCGTTAGGACGTTTGATCCAAAAATCATCAATTTCAAGATCTCGGTGAGGGTGATCGCAAATAATTTTAAAGAGTTCTCGGGCTCCTGCAAGTCCTAAATATGAAAAGTCCGTCTCTTCTTTGAGAGAGGATTCAGTATTATTCAAGTAGACGATTCCAACGCAAAATCCCATTAAATTTTGTTCCTTTTCATGATTTCACAGATGGGTCAATCTCATCAATCAGTTGAGTAATTTCGTTAGGAGTTAAAAGAAATGGCTCAATTTGAATTTTGCCGAACTTGTATAACTTACATACAGCATTGATGAGCATGAGATGATCGCATGTATTCCAAAATCTCAATGGGGTTTCTATCTCAGCTTCGATAGTTTTTACCATCCGATCAATTGGGCTATCGGTTATTTTATCATCCAAATAATGTTCTTCGATTATAGCTCTTATTTGATCAACATTACAAGATTCCTGTGTTGCGATCACGTTAACTATCCATTCGTTTGTCATCATTTCGCGTTTAATTATAAATTCTTCCCAAAGATTAATAATTCGTTCTCGGTTAAATTTTGGACTCATTCTGTCTTACCGTCTCTTCCAAATTGAAAATAGTCGAATATCGTTGTTCTCACCCGTAAGGACCGGATGCAATCCGATACATTTAAACTGTTCTTTTCCAGGTGACGGCCATTTGTAATCCAAAACGCCGACCAATCCCCACGGAACTATGATTTCAAAAGTATCACGGATCAGTTTGTTGAGGTTAGGAAGAAAGGATTTTCCCGGTACGTAGTTCTCTGCGTGGCTTTCAGAATAGGGACGATCGATGATCGCGGCCTTCGGGCGCGGAAATGTCAACGGTGTCGCCTGTCGGTTGTCGCCATTGTCAAATAAGAATCTCTCAATGAGCGGGGAAAAATAAATGTTGTCGCCTTTGGCGACAACCCTGTCGCATAATTTTCGAACGTCACATAAGATATCAGGATTACACTCCGAATCCAAGTCGACGGTCAGATCATTCATTCCAAAACCTGTTAACGTTATTCCACCTTTTACACCGTTATATTCAGCCGCCTGTCCGCCGGGAATATGCAGAATTGTCGCCTCTGGATCTCCGCCAACTAAAAGAGGCCTTATCCGCTCCAAAAGACCGGATGGATATACCCCGCGCTCGTAATCATCCCAGGAACTTTGAGCGCCCTATTTCCATTAAAGCCCGTATAATCTTCTTTTTCGGAAATGTATCTACGAGCCTTTTCGACTCTTCTTTGATCGAGCGGATACGCCGGTCCTTTTCCCAAGGCTCGTTTCGCCATTGCGGCTTCCATTTCATCGTCAGTGTAGGAAATCGCGGTAGTGAAATCGACAGCCGGTTGAATGACTCGGTCCACTGACTCGTTTACAAATGGAATATCCTTTGGTTTTGCCCCGGCGGCAGTCACTACAGCGCCGCCTTCGCCGGTGTCGACATCATAGCCGATTTCACGAGCATAAGAAGGAAAATCCGACTTTACTCGTGCGATTTTACGAAGTTTTAGTTCCTCTTTTTTGGGTGTCATGAGGGTGCTCATAACATATAGCAAATCGTTATTAGTAAGGAATTGATCCTGACTTGCCGTTCTATTAGAAATTATCATTTTGATCTCCTTGATGAAATGCGGTTTGTTAGTCGGCGATTACTCGAACGTAATCGGAAAGGAAAAGGATGATTTTTCCGTCTGTCGAGCTTTCGGATTTGTATTCGGCTCCGTCGAGAGCCGCCGTTTGACCTGGGATTGCTGTTTTGCAAAAGTTCCCACAACGTTTTGTCAGATCAGTTGAATGATTCTGAATTCGAATTCGAACCGGATCATTCGCGTTTGCGACCTCTTCACAATAAACGGTTGTTACTCCCGATCTTACGATTCCAAGCGGATCACCTTCAACATAGGAACGACCTTCCTGGTCTTTCGCATCTGTCGAATATGCAGATACTCCACGGAAAACTTTTGAAAGAGATGCACTTGAAAGTTTAAGGATCGCGACTCCGTCAACGACGCTGTCTTGCCCGACAGCACGACCAAAGGGAATTCGTTCGCCGGCGGCGAGGTTACTACCTTCGACAAACTGATTCGGATAATCGTAAGGTTGCTTACCGAGTCCGATAGGGTTCTTGGAATAAAGAGATTCAACCTTCATTATTTAACCTCTCTCATATCGAGACGAGAGACACGAAGTTTTTCGATGTCGGCCTCGTCAATTCGAACGGAAGTCGCGTCCGGCTTGCTGACAAAAAATTTGTCGCCTGCGACTTCAACTGCCGCATCGAAAACCGCATTCACGATTTCGTCCTTTTCATCCTTGGCGACTTTCTTGTTTGGAAGAACTTTTTCGATCACTTTGAGACGAATCTCGCGATTGCTGAGTCCATCCGCTTTGAACTCGGGGATTACTGCCTTCCCGGTTTCGATAAGCTGAAGTCTTTCGTTAGCGGCATTTTGAATTTGTTCTTCGAGTGCCGCGTCTTGCTCTTGTGCGTTAGGATCAGGTTTTTGCACGTTAGTCGCTCCTTTCGTCTTGAGATCTTCGTTCTCTTTCTTGAGAGCATCGATTTGAGATTGAAGCTCGGAATTTTTTTTGTCGTCCGCCGCCGGTTCCGCATTTTCGGACCCACCCATGAACTTTGAGAATAGTGATCCGAGGACTTTGAGAATCCCCTTAGAGAGTTGTTCTTCCGACAAAGCTGTCGGATCTTCGTCTTGTGTTGTGGTTTTTTTGCCTAGTTTACTCATTGTCTCCTCGTCGAGTTGGATTCCTATATCGTCCGCACTGTCCAAATGAATCGTAACCTCCTCGCCTGCACGACCGTGAGGAACGTGAGAAAGATGATTCGTTGAAATGTCCCTTTGGACAACGTCGTATCGCTCTCCTTCGAAAACGCCGGGGGTTTCGTCACGCTCGAAATCCAAGACGCGGATGAACTCCTTGATCCTTCGATCGGATACGGCCAGAATTCATCTGAATACAAACTCGTTCAGGCAATTTTTTCCGGTTCACCACGCGCGGAAAAAGTAGCTGTTTTGAAGCTCGGCTCCTTTGAGACTCTTCCTTCCGAACTTGCAGACCTCCGGAATGACGGATTCGATAGTTGGTTTTGGCTCCTGACAACAGCTCGGACGTTAAGCGAAATCAAAATCGCATCCGAATACATGAAAGCATTAGAAAAAATGTATATTTGTGCAACCGCAGATCAAACCGCCCTCGATCAGCTTAAAGATCATGCGAATACGATTCTAACGATCTCGAATCACGCGGAAGAATTTCCCGACGGAGGTTGGTTCGGAAGATGCGGCTCCGCTCCTATCGGATCGATCGCCTGGGATTCAAAACAGTTAAACGGACAAAAAAATTCCGACGTAACGACGTCGGAACATTCTCAGATCCTCGCCAAAAACGGAAACCTGATCCGTGAAATGGGAGGGGTGAATGTAACCTGGGAAGGAAAAACAATGTCGGGCCAGTACATCGACGTTGTGATCGGACGTTATTATCTCAAAGCCCGATTACAAGAGGCGTATCATTCTCTAAAAATCAATAACGATCGCCTTTCGATGACTATCTCCGGTTTGCGTCTTCTGGAAGCGGCCTTACGAGAGGTGTTTAGGGATTGTGGTCGCCGTGGAGTGATCGCAAAGGTTGAAGACGATGACGGAAGAAGTCGTTCCGATTTCGGAGACTATCAATACAAGTTGTTTATGCCTGAAAAGATTTCCGACATTCCGATGAATGATCGAGCAAATCGTAAGGTTTCACCGATCAAGTTCACTTGTACTGTAGGCGGTGGAATCAACAAGATCGAAATTTCTGGAACGATGGGAGTTTAAAAAGTGGATAAGATTTATGATAACTCGAAAAACACGGTAGTCATTTTAGACCCGTCACCTGTAGATGTTTCCGCCGGTCTCTCAATAGATGGAGATTTTTTCTCAGCCGAAAAAGAAAACAAAGACGAGGTCACGACTCGAAGAGGAACTAAGGATGAAAGCTACTCATCGAATTCAATCCATGATTCTTCCCGAATCGTTACGTTGAAATATCTTCCGTCGGCTCTCGCCGTTCCTTATCTCCAAAATTTACGAGAATCCAAAAAGGATTTCGGCTTTCTCTTCTCTTCCGATAGCGAGCCAAAGTACAAATTGACCGCGTCTCGTTGTGTGTTCATGGAAGAGCCTAAGACCACGATCAACGGTAAGACAGGTTTCAACGATTACGAATTCAAAGTCAGACTTTTGGATTCTGTTCAGAAATTCTCATAGGTGAAAAGATTTTGGGTCAAGCAAGTGATTGGTATGAAAAGCGTTTTTTCGATATTGAAGAACTTAGTATCACGCTTATCGCACCAATTCCGTTTGATGTTACCGCCGGGCTCATCCTGGAGGACAAGTTTTTGAAAATTCAAAAAGAAGATCCAAAGCTTGTAAAATATAAAGTCGGAATCGGGGGTGAAGTTTTGACAAATAAAGAATTTAAACGAAGTCCATTCGCTTGAATTGCAGTATCTTCCTTCTGCTCCCGCAGTCGCAAAGTTGGACCTTCTAAAGAAAGCAGGAACCCGCTTTGCGATTCTCATTCAAAACAAGTCGGCACCGAAATACAAGGGGCCTCAAGTAACTGTCGAGTATTAGAAAAACCGAATGTCGGAATCGGAGCGAAGGGTTTCGAAACCTCCATTTGGAAAATCTTAATGGTGGATTTCACCGAAGTCTATTTAAGTTTATAAAGGAGAAGCAAATGTCAAAAACTGAGATCGAAATCGTTGGGCAGGATGGTGACAAAATTCTGTATATTCAATTCTTCAAGGGTGTAGAACAACTTCCAAAACAGCTCTGGAAGTTGCAACATCCGGGGAATAAACGAGTGGACGTATGGAACGAAGAAATGGTGCGTCAAAAGGATGGGGACCTAGAGCTGAAAACATCTTTAAGAACGGAACGATTCTTTAAAGAATGTGTGTTTGGTATAGTCGAGCCGGCCACTCCGCTTGAAGAAGAACTCGTCAATAAGTTTGGCAAAACCCCAACAAAATCTTTAAAACGTGAAGACATTCCTCCGCTACTCTATGGGCTTTGGGGGAAGCTCATTCCTCGATTTTTCGACGGGGCTCTTTGGGATACGATTCCCGAATCTATCGAAACAACCGGAAAAAGCGGAGATAGAAGCGGAAATAAACAGGAGGATAGAGAAGAATAAAACGTATTACGATCTCTTTATATGCGGTTTGTCGAGTTTCTCTGAAGAAACAATAAACCGAGCAAGTCCGATTGAGTTTCTTGTGATTCAGGAAATTCTAAGAAGGAAACTTGAATATCAAGAGAATCGGTTATACAAGACTATCTTGATGGAACCTAAATAATGAGCGATCAAGTTCTCAGACGATTGAGTATACGAGTCGATCTCGACGGAGTGAGTAACGCAAAAAACGGCGTTCTCGGTCTCGGACAGGTCGTTGATAATCTCGTACGCCAATTTCTAAGACTTGATCCTCAGATTGCAAGTTCCGGTAAATCAATGGATACACTTTCCAAAAACACAGGAAAGCTCGCTGAGAACTTTAAACCCCTTACTGATACAATACCGGAAGGTATAAAGGATACTTCGGATCAAATTCAAAAAATGGCGAAGGCTCTCGGTATCAGTGAAACTCAACTAAACAAACTGATTACAAAAACAAAAACGGATTTTCGCCTTGCGGATGAATTTAAAGAAACGGCAAAAGCCGCCGGTCTCACCGATCGAGAGATTCAAAAAATTTCAGGTCACATAGAAGAGTCCAAAATCAAAACTGTCGGTTGGATGAGCCTTATGAAAGGTCTTGCCGCGATGGGACTCGCGGCGGGTTTGTCCGGCCTTTTCGGTTCGGCTCTGGACAAAGCCGGTCAAATTGAAAAATATCAAACCGTTCTCACGACAACTCTCGGTTCCGCACAATACGCGAAAGCCGCAATCGGAGAAATTCAAAAGTTTGCCCAGACAACCCCCTACGAAATGGCTGAGGCTACCGGATCGTATATCAAATTCGCAAACCGTGGAATGAAACCTACGATGGAAATGATGACTCGGTTCGGAGACATTGCGGCGTCCCAAGGAAAGAGTTTCGACCAGTTCACCGAAGCCACGTTAGACGCTACAATGGGTGAGTTCGAACGAATGAAAGAGTTCGGTATCCGAATGTCTTCCGCCGGAGGTCGGGTTATGATCCAGTTCAAGGATTTCAAAAAATCCGTCGAAAAAACGCCCGCCGCGATCCAAGCCGCTCTTTTAGAACTCGGAAAAATTAAAGGCGTTCAAGGCGGAATGGACGCGCTTTCGAAAACTTGGGTTGGGCTCGTATCTAACTTAAAAGACGGTTTCGACCAGACGATCGCGAAAGCCGGAGATTTTTTCGCGTTCGTCCTAAAACCATTCTTAGGGTTTCTTACGGACGGAGAACGCGGATCTGTTCGTATGCAATTTGCTCTTGCGGCTCTTGCGATCGCGATAGGAGTCGGTCTCGTCGGTGCAACTCTTGCCTGGAAGGCAAGTCTTGACGCGGTCGCGATTGCAAAGATCGCGGCTTTTGGTGAGTTGATCGGAATGGCTGTTGCGATCGCCGCCTCTCTTACCGCGATGTATCTTGTTCTTGAGGACATTTATATTTTCTTCGAATACGGTGCGGACGGAAGCGAAACCTATTTTGCTGAACTATTGAAATGGTTCGGTTTAACCGATTCGGAGTTAAGCGACCTTCACAAAGGATTCCAGGATTTCAAAGTGATGCTTTCTAGTGTTTGGGATGCGATTTCTGAATTTGCAAAATCTGACACCGGAAAGATGATCGGAAAGGTCGCCCTTATTATCGTGGGAATTGTCGCCGCAATCGCGTTTTTGCCTGCGACAATTACACTCGCCTTGGTGACATTGGCGACAGTTGTTTATACAAAGTGGGGACAGATTACAAAATGGATTTCTGACGCTTGGGATTCCACATTAAAGTTTCTTTATAAAGTGGCGGTTATTGCTGGGAAACTTTTAGTAACTGCCATCTTCCCCCTTGCCGGAATTTTTCTTTTCAGAGATGAAATCGGCCAAGCTCTTGATTGGATTTGGAACAAGATGCAATCGATTCCATTCTTAAAACCTTGGCTCGATCAAATCGTGGATCTCAAAAATCAGGCCAAATCGATTTTCGAATCGATTATGAATTCAATCAATTCTCTTTTTGATTTCGACGGTCTCACTCGTTACTTCACGAAAACAATTAACGATATGATCGATCGAATCAATACCGCAATGACGTCGGTTCCGTTACTGAAAACCGTTTTCCCTATGATCCCACACATTGAAGCTCGTGAGAAAGGTGGTCCGATCCAAGCAGGAAAGCCCTATATAGTCGGTGAGAAAGGACCGGAAGTTCGAGTGTTTGATAGCCCTGGTTCAATCATTCCAAATAACCAACTTTCGTTTCAACCCGCATCCTCTTCGTCCGCTTCCGAAAAAGGGATCACATTTAACATCGAGAAGATTGAAGTTCATGGAGGTTCGTCACAGGAACAGGCGACAAATCTCTGGTCGGAGTTTAAACGACTCGCAAAGGAAAACGAAAATGAGATCCGTGTCGCTCTCGGGTTGGCTCCTATATGATGAGTATTTTTACTGGTCGAGAAACAATCGGGATTACCGGAATTCAAAACGGGAAAGAAGTTACGATCAATTTGAACGTTACAACTGCGTTCGGTCAAAGTTATCCTGTGACAATTACAGAGCATCCAGTAGAGAAAGACCCTGAAAACCCTGATACTGGAAATATCTCCGATCATGTGATACCGGGTTCTCCAACTATGAGTTTGACTTGTATATTAGATGAAGATGTTGATCTGACTTCTGTTACAACAATCTCAGAAAAAATAAAAACTCTAATTTTTTGGCAACGCACTGGAAGTATTGTAAAGTTCGAAGGATACGGCACAGGTGGGCTTATTGGAAAAATGCTTTCGTTCTTCGGAATGGCTGGGCTCTTCAATGACGATTTAGAAGAGCCGTTGTACATGGGACTTGACGACGAAGTGATCGAAAATATTGCGATCGGGAATATTCGAAATCGTCGAGATGTTGAACTTGGCAAATCGTCAGAGGTAACTATAGATCTCAATCGGATTATCGTTACCGAGGCGAAAACTGTTCAAGGTGCCAAAAAGATGACGGTAAAAGGCAAAACTCCAACAACTGAGACGGGTGTTCCTTCTTCTCCTAAGATAAAATCTGCGGCAAAGGCGGGAACATGATCCAATCTCTACCGATTCGTTTTGAAGAGTTGCCCGTTTCAAAAATCTTTCAGATTGGAAATAAGGATTTTGAATTCGAACTCAGATACAACTCTCGTTTCGATTTCATTTCTCTTTACGTTAAGGAAGGCACTCGCTTCTTGCATTCATGTAAACTCGTATACGGGATCGATTGCCTTTCGGGATTTGCAGATTTTAGTTTGACCCCCTTGTCATTGAGTGACCTTGCCAAAACGGAATATGAAGATCTTCCGGTAAACAAAGATACTTTTGGAAAAAATGTTTTACTTTTTTTTGACGATGGGAAGGGTTAAGATATGAAACATACAATTTATCTAATGCTCCTCATGTTCCTTGCTTCCGTTTTTTCAATAAACGGCAAATCGATTTCCGCGTCATGCACGTTAAACGGCATCAAGTTATACTTCTCGATCCAACCGGCGTTCGGTCCTGTGCGCTTGAGATCGATATTAGCGAGTCGGATAATGTAATTTTGTCCGAGGCTTATGATAAGATTTTAAAAGCTACGATCGGGATCACGCTATACATGAAAAATTTCAAGGAGTTAGAATAATGGCTTTCAATAACACTCTCTCGCGTACATGGGATAGAACGACGCCCCGTGATGGTCTTCTTTTACAAACAGAATTCCAAAGGCTTTTAGATAACGACATCTTTTTAAAAGGAGCAGTTGATGTAAATTCCAACAACATCACTTCGTTATCAAACCTCATAAATTCACTTTTGATTCCTCTTGGAGGAATGGTTGAGGATAGTATCGATCAGTTAGCCAGTTCGAATTTCAAAGAGGCGAACGGTCAGGCAATCTCTCGAACTTCTTTTACCGGACTTTGGAATTTGATACACAAAACTATTACAAGTATTACTCCTGCAACAGACAGGCTAAATCTGATTGCTCATGGATGTATAGAAGGCCAGTTGGTAAAATTTGCTTTCACGGGCGGGGGTGTTACTGCTCTGACAAAATACTATGTTAGAAATCCAACTGCAAACGATTTTCAAATTTCGACGACTCCGACCGGTTCTATAATTGATCTTACTGCTTCTCAATCAGGTGACATGATTACGAATGTTGAATATGGATTTGGAGATGGTTCGACAACGTTCAATGTTCCTGATAGGAGAGGAATTTTTATGAGGGGTGCTGGAGTTCATGGGACTCGCGCTAAAGCAGCGAATGGAAATTTCAACGGAGGGGCGGTTGGTTTTGAGGGGCAGGATCAAGGTCATGACCATATCCACGGACCCGCGGGTAATTATCTAAGAATGAATCCTGGAACTGCAATGGCAGACGGGAACACATTTGGTGTTTTAACGGCTATTGGCGGACCTGCCGCAAATGGATCAAACGGATCGCCGCGACTCGGCGATGAGACTACACCAGCATACGTAGCTGTAAAATACAAAGTGAGAGTGGCATAGTGAATTATATTCTTGATAAAGAGACAAAATCAGTGGTTTGGATCAATTCAGATCCCGACAGACTTTCTGGATCAACTGCTTGGACACACTTTGACCAAGATTTGCATGAAGTGGTTTTCGCTTTAAATTATAATCCGATGGTCGGTGAAAAATTTAAAGCGGATATAATTGAAGGTCAAGCAATCGAATTTGTTCAGCAAACGGTTTATAACAAAAATTCGGGTGCAGAACGAATTCTTCAAAATTGGGATGATACAATAATCTCAGATTCTGAGACTCCATTCGCACCGCTAAAAGACGAATTTGGATTGATGTTAGCTCATCAAGTATTTTCTGATTCAGGTTGGATCATAGATTTAACACAAAAACGAGATTCATTTATGAAACTTATCGAGTCTGTCTGTGAGAAAAAAATTGTTGCTGGGTTCATTTCCAATGCGCTTGGTGTGCCCCATTTTTATAAATCCGATCGTGACGATCAGCTAAATTTAATCGGTTTAGCATCCTTGAACGAGTCCTTTCCTTATCGATGCACAGATAAAAATGGAGTGAATGAATATAGGTTACATTCCTCGGATCAGTTTAAACAAGTTTCGAATGACGGCGCAATTCGCAAGACCAGTCTTTTGCAGAATTCTGCTCGGCTTAAATTATTGCTTCAATCTGCGAACACTATAGAGGAGCTTGACCAAATCGAGATAAATTCGGGCTGGGAGTAGTTTAGTAAGGTGAAATTGAAGTTCGGCCTCCGATTTTCGGGGGCTTTTTTATGCGTATTGCCTCCCTCAAGCTCTTTAAGTTTGCGAATTGTTGCACATTCGTGCGCTCAATTTCGCGCCTGGACAAATTCCATCGGAACGCTGCCGCCCCAACATCCCCAACCAAATACTTCCGGGAGGAGAATGGATGAGTGAATTAATGTGAGATATTATTTCAGGCCGAGTAAGAAATTCATCAGAGACAATCCAGTCGTACTGAGGCAACACAGTCCTAGCGGATGCTAACCCCAGTAGTCTAGTTGTATTGCCGTCGAGACCATATATTCTAGGCACATCCGTCAGCAACATGTCCAATAACGGATAACGTTGTCCGAATGAAATAAAAGGATCCCTATCACGAGCTGTATCGAAAAAATAACCTCCACTCTGAAGAGGCCCTTGAGAATGATACTCCTGCAGCTCTGCTAACATCTGGAAGCTCTGAAGTAGACAAACACCGCACATCCCATGCACCACCTGAGCAGCTTCGGGTGTAGCTGAAACCGCTATTTCATAAAGTCTCCGAATCCAATCATCGCTTAATTGAAAGTTTGGAGGTAAGGTCCTTTTTACCCTTTTATAGGCTGACCTATAACCGGCAGGACA
>NZ_QAJG01000008.1:107500-181576 GCF_003046425.1 Leptospira borgpetersenii serovar Javanica | reverse complement strand
AAAAATAATGTGATATTCTAATTTTAAAAGTTAAATACTCATTTCCACCGGGACTTAGTTTTCCTAAAATAAAAACAGTGCACCGCCGATTCCGAGTATACATAAGCAATACTTAAAATACGAAAGAATGCGAGGAAATGCGGGAATCATAGTTCAAAAACCGTCGTTGCCAAGTATGCGATAAAACGAAAACTAACAAATCTTAAACGCTCTCCACTAAGCAGCCTCAGAATAAAAATAAACATGGTGCAAACCGCCCAAAACTTTTCGTTTGATAACTTTGGAGAGGGAACAATAACAAGAAGAGCAGAGTTCAATTCAGATTATAACATAGTTTAAGTGGTTAGATGCCAGATTCCGGGCTTTACCTACAACAATGCCTCCTACTCCCCTTTCTCCTACATACTTGGGATCAATGTAACGTCTTAACTTCCTAAAATCAAGATTACAGAAATCAGACTACTTGATAAGCGAAATGAGGAATAACAAAACCCAACTCCACTGTGACATATAAAAAAGTTTTTATATTCCGATACTTTAAATCAATCTTCCAGAGAAAAGAAGATACAAATTAAGTATTTTTTATCCTTAAACAAAGAATAAAATCAAGATTACGTTGATTTTAATCCATACTTAAATTATATGAATAATACGTTATATATATTAACAGCACATTCCGAATGAAAACTGGACCAAAAGGTCCATAATAGCAAATCGGCACCGAAATTACCAAGGATACAAAGAAAAAGATTACATTATAAAAATTTAAATTAAATTGGAGTAAATTTTGTAGTTTTTATATCTTTCAATAAACAAATTTCACAGGATGCAAACTTTATTCAGATCGGATCTTTTTTTGGCATACTTAGATTGTTGCTTAAGCAAATCGAAATCAACGGATTTGACGTGAAAGATCCCAGAAGGAGCAAGGAGATAACGGCCCGTTCTGTTGGGGCACTCTTCGTTGTAAACCGGGAGCCACTCGGACAACTTTTGAACCATATTTTATATATTATAAATATATAAAATATTAATGAACTGATATTTTATAATATTGTAAATTTCTTCGATAGGACTATTTGAAAAAAGAGTTTTGGTATTTGGAAACGACCTCCTCCACCAAAGAAGCACAAACACCGCCGTCAACTTCGCAAGCAGCCTTAAACCCCAAAATTATCTTAGAGAAATTATCAATCAAAGCGTAAATATAAAATTTGACGTTATCTTTAGTAACAAACTGAGTGATATCACAATGCCAAACTTCGCTCGGCCGCGAGACGATTTAAAGCCCTCCTTTCTCAATTTTTTGAATTTGTTTGCAAAGAGTTCGAGGGAGGGGCCTAGAGCATTTGTAAAAAAAGATAAACTATAATGGAGAATATCATTTTTTCTAGCATAACTCCAGATTGAGGAAAGAGGTCAGAACAAAGTGACTTTTTCCATAAGAAGACTTTTGAGAATAAGAACTTCTTCTTTTGAAATCTGACCAACAGAACGTCTGTAACAAAGATTTTCCAAAGAGCTTTTATATTTAAAACGAACTTAAAATTGACAATTGTGAGAAATGGATTTGGAAATATGAAATTCCCTTAATGTTTTTTCGAATCCTAGGTCGCCTTTAACTCTTTGAATGGTACGAACGATTTTCTCTTTAACCTAAATAGAGTTTTTCATTTTTTTCGAGAGAGATTTGAAGAAGGCATCGTTTGACTCTACTCTAACGCAGGAAATAATCGTTTGAATAAAAACCGAGGACAGAATAGAAGTTACACCTCCGAAAGAGTTCTAGAAATAATAATAAGATTGAAGAGAGGCAATAGTCGTTGTTAATGGAAAAGTGAAACCAATGAAATAAGAAAAAACCTTCAGACTTCTCTTTTTTCTTAACAAGTGTGTGATTTAAGACGAATTTTCGATCATCGAAGAGTTGATAACGTTTCTAAGAAACTGCCTTCCATTTTTTTCTTTCAAACAGCAAAAACAGGTCCGGACTGGCTGTGCGAAACAACTCGAAGATAACTATTCCACTTTAATCCTAAGACCATTTCACCTAATAAATATTATATGATTTCAATAATTACTCAATGCAAAAACGAAGTGATTCCATATCTTGGATTTTTGCAAGATACGACGCCAATACTTTGGACGTTGCAAAGACAGAAACTATAAGATAACACGCTTCAATAAAAGTTAGGTATCGATATCATTTCGGATTTCTTGATAGTTGATCAGAGGCAAGAAGAGGAAATAGAGTTTGTTTATTAATATTCTATTTCAAAGGCCAATAATGTTAAGTAAAATTCACTTTGTACCACCTCGGAATATAAATTAGATACGGATATTTAAACTTTGTATTCTACGAATTAAACTTCGCAGAATCACGGTTAATAATTATAAAAAAGGTTAATATGAAAGAAAAAATAATGAAAATTGCCATCTGGGCCATTACGATAATAATCGTACCATCCTGTAAAGTTACTGTTCGCGATTTGCAGGATGTTAATAGTTCTAAAACTTCTCAACTTGTTTCTCAAGTGGCGGTAAAACTTGAAAATCCTGAGGAATTAAAAAAACATCTTTTGGGAACTTGGGTTTTCGAGCTTACTCTAAACAAAGAGAAAGTCATCAGCACGGATTCTTTTGGCGGACTCGAACCGGAAAAGGAGTACGTTGCAAACGTACCTTCCGGTTCCTACGATTTAAAAGTAAATCTGCTTGGAGATTACGTTCGTCCATTTCGTGGAAGAGTTTGGCCGACGCTTGAAAAAGGAGATTATTTTAGGAAAAAAGAATTTATACGCCAGGTTGATTTGCAACCGAACAAAAAGTATATCGTAATTATTAAAAAGACAAGTGAAATAGAAACAGATATGTTATATACAATTCTAGCTTTCTGGCATATATTCTTTTATCCAGTCGGATATTGGCCGATTCAAGGAATGGTAGTTGAATTGGATATAAAAGAAGCTTCGGAACGGAATCCACACCAAAGGTAAAATCGGGTCCAGTCCTTGAAGCACAAAAGAATTTTCCGGCGAAAGGGTAACGGAATGCCGAGTTTGGAAATACAATTAAACATTTGTAAATTAGAAAAACAGCAAGCTCGGTATGAAGGAAACTCAATATCTCACTCCCTACGGGTCGTTCGATAGGGGAAGGCTTCCCCTGCCCTGTCCCTATCTATTAACATCTAAACAACGAATAGGTAGCTTGGAAAACGATTCGTTTAAATAGAAACTCGATTTGCTTCTTTTAGTTTTGCAAGATTACCTTCCAGAAAAAAAAGAGTATCAAGATGATAATCTTTCGTGAGTTTAAGTCGGACTTGTTTGCTCTCTTCCGGGAGTCTTCTACAGGAAAGTTCAAGCAAGATTCCCGCCAAAAGTCTGGAACAAGTAAAAACGACCTCTTCCGCGTATATGTCCTTATTTTCTTTTTTTGAAAAATTTTTGTAAAGGAATACCAGCTCTTGAAATTCGCGAAATAATTTATGAGTAAGAGAAAAATCCGATCGGTTTACAAGCTCGGAAACGTATTCTCCAAACGAATGAGTCAAACCGGAGGTAATTCCACCGATACACGCGTTGATTTGAATTTGTGAGGTTCCGTCATAAATCGTAGTGATCCTTGCGTCACGATAGATTCTAGAGATATCATAGTCTTCGGTGTAACCAGAACCCCCGTGAATTTGAAGTGCGTCGCTGACCACTTTCAAACAGGTTTCGGAACAATAGAATTTGCTGATCGGAGTAAGTATATCTGCGATCTTTTCCCAATAGTGCACGACGATGTCGTTTTTTGCTTCTCTTTCGGTAGCTCCTTGTTTTTTAAGACGAAACGTTCTCCAATAATAACGATCCATCACCCGGGAACCTTCCAGAGTCAGACATCGCATCGCATACATTTCCCTTTCGATTCGATCGATGATTTTTTTTACGGCAGGAATTTCTATCAAAGGTTTTCCGAATTGAATTCTTTCCTTTGTATATTTTAGAGCTTCATAATATGCTGCAGTTGCAAGTCCGGTGGATTGTTGTGCGATTCCCATTCTCGCTCCATTCAACATTCCCATCGTATATTTAACGAGTCCGAGACCTTCTTCACCGATCAAGAGCCCGGGAGAATTTTCAAAGACTACTTCACAAGTAGGAGAACAATGAAGTCCTAGTTTACGTTCAATTCCCGCAATTTGAACATTTTTGCTTTGAACGAGGAAAAGCGAAAGTCCCCTTGCACCAGAACCTATTTTTCCCGAACGTGCCAGGGTCAATAAAATCGCAGGGATGTCGCCGAACCCGCAACCGTGTGTAATGAACCGTTTAGTTCCATTCAGCACCCAATTTCCATTCTTATCTTTCGTGGCTTTGGTTCTAAGATTAGAAAGATCAGAACCGTGATCAGGCTCGGTGAGTCCCATCGCACAGACGAATTTTCCAGCGGCAAGTTTTGGAATCCATTCCTCTTTCATTTCCCGAGTCGCATGGTGTTCCAAAATTTCAGCGAGATTCACACATCCAATGGCAATGGCGAGTGATGTATCAACTCTGTAGAAAATTTCGGAAATAAAAGATTTCACAGTCCAAGGTATACCAAGTCCACCGTATTTTCTCGAAAACCCGTAAGCTTGAACTCCGGCTTCTATAACTTTGGAAACCAGTTCGAGCATCTTCGGCGGAAATTCGACTTTACCCTCCTTAAATTTCAATCCTTCCCTATCGAGTTTCGCTACATGCGGAGAAAGAATATTTCCGGCTAAATCTCCCACTGTATTCAAAAGAGTTTTATAATATTCTTTTGTTTCGGATGGATTTGCCGGTCCTCCGTCAGAAGGGTCTGGGAATTCGTTTTCGTAATCGAGTATAATTTCAGTCCAGGGAAGAATGTGCTCAAAATGATTCTGGATATCTTGGTTATCCGAAAAGTAGTTGTTTTGAATCATAGAGTCTCCTGAGGCTTATACAGTATAAAAGATCGGAAAGGCCAAGAAAAGGAAAATTGTAATAACTACTGCATTTTTAGCGTAACAAAAGGATCGTTTGCGGTTTTCGAATCGTTTTGTAGGAACTCCCACCCCTCAACCGGGTTCGTGTTCGGTATTTCGATAATATAGGTCAAAATCGGGTGGATTACGTCGCAAAATCTTAGAATCGTTTCTCAAAATCGATTTGAAATTAGTCTTTCTTTTTAGCTGGATTTTTAAAGACATCGGGTGCAAAATTTTAATTCTTTCTGTACCTGAATGAAATAGTCTCTTATTTCAATTTCAGAACAGGCTCTTGCATTTTAGGATCGATTTCTTAAAATTCAATCATGATACAAAAGCGAAATCTTACAAAGTTCAAATGTCTCCGAAAGAGAAATCGGATCGACGGAAGTTCGTTTTTAAAGCGCAAAAACGCCACGTTGATTTATTTTTTATGGGCAACTCTTCATGTTGCACCGTTATATTCTCAAGAAAAAAATTCGGATTCTTTTACACAACCGGAAACAAAAACGCAAATTTCGGAACAAACACA
This sequence comes from Leptospira borgpetersenii serovar Javanica, assembly GCF_003046425.1. Taxonomy (GTDB): domain Bacteria; phylum Spirochaetota; class Leptospiria; order Leptospirales; family Leptospiraceae; genus Leptospira; species Leptospira borgpetersenii. The sequence goes on along the minus strand of NZ_QAJG01000008.1, from coordinate 176,060 downwards.
GCCCCGATTCGCAGAGGAAGTCCCTAAAAAAGAAACCGAGGAACAGGAAAGAAACAAATACCTGCCCAGCTTCGGTTTTTTTATAGATTCGTATTATGCACACAATCCGTATCGTTCCAATTCAAGGGACAATCGATATCTCACCCAACCGGCGCGTTGGGACGAAGGTAATATCAATCTCGCTTATATAGACGGGAAAGTCGAAACGAATCAATATCGTGGCAGGGTTGCTTTCCAATTTGGAAATTCCGTAAACGCGAATTACAAAAATGAAGTCAGTTCGGAAAAAAATTCTAACGAACTTTCCGTAAAAAATATTCAAGAAGCGTATGCCGGAATCAAACTCGCAAAAAATCTCTGGCTCGACGGAGGAGTCTACTTCGGAAATATAGGACTCGAAAATTGGATTTCTCAGAATAATTGGAACTATTCAAGAGCACTCGCTCTGGATTACGTGCCTTATTATTCGAGCGGCTTCAGACTTTCTTATCAATATTCCGATAAATTATCCTTTCAACTCCATTTGATGAACGGTTGGTCCAATATCACCGAAACGAATCGGGATAAAGCGATCGGAACTCAAATCGATTATAAAGCTACGGATAAGTTCAAGATCACACACAACACCTTTGTCGGAAACGAGGCCCCGGACAATCAATATAGACAAACAAGATATTATAACAATATAATACTACAATATCATTTCACAAAATATCTCATCGTGGCAGGGTCGGGCGACGTCGGAATCCAAAGGGTATTCGATCCGGGAGTTCGAGCTTATAGGCAATGGTATCACGGAACGTTTTGGATGACTCTAAGGCCGGTCGAGAAATTTAGGACTTCTTTGCGTTTAGAAAGAATGTTTGATCCGGAACAGACTATCATTCGAACGGGTACGAAAAACGGATTTTTAACTTCGGGTGCCACAATCACTTTCGATTATATTCCGAACGAAAACACAATGATTCGGCTGGAAGGACGTTATTTTCGTTCCTACGATGCGGTTTTTGATCGTGATCGATCCAAATCCAAAGAAGAAAAGTTCATCGTTTTTGCGATTTCCCTAAAAATCTAAACTTTGATTTCAAATTTCGGTTGCACAGAAGTAAAATAACGAAGGAAAATCTCGCGAAGATTCTCACATCAAACGGAATTTGTGGTTAAGTATGGAACAGGCAACATTAGGTGGCGGTTGTTTTTGGTGTCTCGAAGCTGTGTATCAAATGGTAGAAGGAATAGAATCTGTCGTGTCCGGATATGCCGCCGGACAGACGAAAAATCCGGATTACCGCTCCGTATGTTCGGGAACAACGGGACACGCAGAAACGGTTCAAATCACTTTCGATTCGAAGGTTATCAGTTATTTTGAAATTCTCGAAATTTTCTGGATCTCTCACGATCCTACAACATTAAACCGACAAGGAAACGACGTAGGAACACAATATCGATCCATCATTCTCTACCATTCTCCCGAACAGAAAAAACAAGCGGAACAATCCATACAAAAAGCCGGAGAACATTTTTCGGATCCGATCGTAACCCAGGTGGAAGCACTAAAAGAATTTTATCCTGCGGAAGATTATCATCAAAATTATTTCAGAACCAATCCCAAACAGGCTTATTGTCATTATGTAATCAAACCGAAAATCGATAAATATCTCAAAACGGGTTTCAAAGTTAAAAAAGAAGGTTCCTAGATCGTCTAAGAATTCTACTTGCCCCTCTCCGAATCGGAGGATAGTTTGATTTTCTAATGAACGCTACTATACGAAGGATTTTTCTAATTCTCCTCCTGGGAACGTTCCTTTCCCAATGTAAGACAAGTATACAACTTCAAGGTGAAATTCATCACCCCAAAACCGAAGACGGTTGGGATCTAACGTTGGAACATTTTCCACCGGCACCCGGTTCCCCTTCCAAAAAATATCCGGTTATACTATGTCACGGATTCATAACCAATAGAACCTATATGAAAATCAATGAGAAAAGCTCCCTCGTAGGAAGACTGCAAAAAGAAGGTTATGACGTTTGGCTGTTGGATTTAAGAGGGAGAAGGGATGCAGGTTATCCTTCTTTGTTTTTCGGAGACAAAACTTTCTCCTACAGCATGGACGACTATATTCGGTACGACGCAGACACAGCCATTAAACATGTGTTGAATTCCACAGGAAAAGATAAGGTCAATTGGATCGGCCATAGTCTGGGTGGTGCGATCATCTATTCTAGAATAGGGAGTTTTGGCGAAAAAAGAATCGTAAATTTTGTTGCGATCGGTTCTTCTACAATTCTCGATTCTCCAAGTTTCGCACTTAAAAGCTGGGATATTCTCGCTCCGTTGATGAATCTTTTACCAGTCGTTCCCGCCGAAACCTGGATCGGAATCGAAGGAGCGACTGGAATTTCGTTTTTATCCCAAGAATTTTTCGAAGAACTTTTTTGGCACGAACCTAACGTAGATTCTACGATTCTTTCGGGAGTAAAAACGACTTCGATCAATCCGGGGACAAAAAAGGAAGTCCTTCAGTTTCAAGATTTTGTAGAAAATGGAGAACTCCGAAGTTTGGATCGTAAAATTTCCTATTCAAAAGGACTTAAGAATATTAAAATTCCTACTTTGTTGATTGCGGGAAGAAGAGACAAAATCGGAACGGCCTATTCTCTTCGTTATGCCTATGATACAATCTCCTCCGAAGATAAAACCCTTTTTATCGTATCCAGAGCAAACAATCATTCCGAAGATTATGGTCACATGGATTTGATCGTCGGAAAGAATGCAGATAAGGATGTCTTCATTCCTCTCGTAGTTTGGTTGAATAAAAGAAACTAATTTCTATTTTGGACTTAAAAATGAAACCTACGAACATGAAATTGGCTGTGATCGTATTTTTTGCGGCCGTATTTGTAAGCTGCACACGTTATGTTGTCATTACAGAACAGAAATTCACGTCACAAACCGCAAACATAGGACCGAATGTATTTTTAACCACCTTTTCCTATGAAAATTCCCCTTATCCTCCGGTCCTTCTCGTAGACCCGGTTTTTATCAACAAAAAGGTTTTGTACCTAGGAGATAAATCAGGATTAATCGGAGTTTTAAACGGAAACGGCTTTTCAGTTTGGCTGTTGCATTTCGAAGATTACAAATCTTTAAATCTCAAGGAAGCGGGGGAAAATCTCATTCCGGATGTTATCGCAAGAATTCAAAAAGTCACCGGTCAAAAGGAATATATTCTTGGCGGTGTTTCTTTGGGAGGACAAGCGATACTACATTCTTTCAAAGCCAAAAAGATACCGGATATTTCTAAAGCGTTTTTTCTCGGGACCGGAATGGACTATAAATACAACGATAGTTTTATCGAACAAATGAAGGCTGAAAAAAGATTCGGAACCGACTTAAGCGTTTCCTGCAAAAACAAGGATAGTTTCTGTAAACGTTTTATCTCTTTCGACGAAGACGATCCTACGATTCTATTTGTATATCAGAATCTTTTTAACTACTTGCCTACTTTGGAGGAAAACCCGAAGGCTTGGGAACCGTTTGAGTCTACGAATTTCCCTTCCCTATTTATCGGAGGAAGAATCGACAATGTATCTCCGACAGAAAGTATTCATCCGACTTATAAAAGAAAAAAAGGGAAAAAAGAGTATTGGGAAGTAGGAAGGGATAATGGGACATCGATCGACTACGATCATTTGGGACTTTTCGCCTACAAAGACGCTCCTTCCGACATTTATCAAAGAATAGCCGATTGGTTGAAAGAAAAAGAAATCGCTAAGACCACTTCCAGCCCAGCAGATCCATAACCTTCTTGATGTCCTCCCAGACATCCCGTTTGAGAGGGCTGTTCTCTCCGCCGTTGCGAATCACAAAACTGGGGTGATACGTAGGCATCACAGGAATTCCGAAAAAAGTTCCCCAGGTCCCTCTGAGTTTCGTAATTCCCTCTTTTGTATTTAAGATAAATCTTGTAGAGGGATTTCCAAGTGTTACGATCACTTTCGGTTGGATGATTTCAAGTTGCCTCAGAAGATACGGAGCACAGGCCCTGGTTTCCTCGTCTTCGGGAGGTCTATCCTTTTCGAATTTCATATCCACGGTCGGTCTACACTTCACAATGTTCGCGATGTAAACCGATTCTCTCGGAACTTTCATTCCCTTTTCTATGATTCTTGTAAGTAGTTCACCGGCTCTGCCCACGAAAGGACGGCCGGTAAGATCCTCTTGTTTACCGGGACCTTCTCCGATGAAAACCACTTCCGAATCCGGATTTCCCTCTCCAAAAACCGTTCGAGTGCGGGTCGTATGGAGTTTGCAGAGTTTACACGCGAACACCTCGGATTGAATGAGGTCGAGTCTTCTTAGTTTTTCTTCATTGCCCATGAAAATACGTTCCATCCAATTTGATAAAGAATTTCTACGAAGTCAATGGAAATGCTCATCCTATAGAAACGGGACTTTATATTCCACAATACGTATACGCGAATCTCCAAAGGCGATTCTCACGCTCATTCCGATCATATTAGAAAAACTGATTTTTTTACTGTGGTACAAATTTCAATATATATTTCGAGTCCTTTTCGATTTGAGGCTGTGTAAATCGAATTAGACGGTGTTCTCCGTTTAGAAACATTTGAATCTGATCACCATAAAAAGGAGAGCCCAGGTTTCCGGAATTTCCTGTCGGTAAAACTGACCAAGAATTTTCAGGATGTACAAGATCAATAATTCTTCGTTTGGAAGGCCCTACGCGAGGAGTCATTTTCGGATTGATTTCTTTCTGATTCATTAGATTGATTACGGCTTCCCCTGAAGCGACGGGAAACGGTCCTTGATTGAAAATCAAACCGAGAAGCGGAACTTTTCCTATCGGGTGTTCAAATGTGATTTTGTGAACCTTTTCCCATTTCCAAGAAGAGGGAGAACCGCCGAGTTCCTTGGACAAATAACGAACCGTTTGTGCAAAAGAACGAATAAGAATGTCTCTTCTTGTTTCTTGAAGATCCGGAGTGGAAAGATCGTCCCAAAAATCGGACTTCGGATTAGCAAGAATCGATTTATAAGAATTCCAACGTTCCGCAGTCTGACCGAAAACTTGAAGATTCGATTCTCCGAATTCGTCCATCCATAAATTCAACATTACGAATTGGTTGAGCGTATGAAAGATCGTGGCTCCGGACGAATCCAATGTATTTTCCCCGTCGAACTTTCGATAAACGTCCAGAGCTTCTCGGAATACTCCGGACCAATTTTTGTCCTCTTCCAGCTCCAAAGAGATCAAAGGAACGATGGTTCTTGCGGAAAAAGAATGAATGTCGGTCTGGATTTTTTTCATATCATCCACGGACCAATTTTTTTTCTGGGAAAGAAGTTCGTAGATCCTTCTTCCACGATCCGATTCCTGCCAATAACCTTCGGGTCTTCCATAACCTTTGAGTTCATAGGTAGGCAGATGATTTGCTGTGAGAATGATTCCTTCCGGCGGATTGATAAGTTTGGGATTTTGAGCGAATGGAAGATAACCGATTACGTCGTCTTCTCCGGAAGCCCCGTTTAAAATTTTACGAGTGTTGGTTTTATTCTTACGAATCGGAAATCTTCCAACACTCCACCAAGCTATGTTGCCGTTCGCATCCGCATAAGAGATGTTCAAACCGGGAGCAGGCAGCTTTGAAACAACTCCAGAACACTCTTGCAAAGAGGAGCAATGCCCTAGGGAATAAATTGTTTCCAAAACAGGAAGCGGAAGATGATGAAAGATCCAATACAGGGAGACGACCGGCCCCGTATATCCCGCTATCGGTTTGGAGAGAATCGGACCGTGAGAGGTTACTTGGATCGTAATTTCACGCGCTTCTTCTCCTTTGACGGGAATCAATTCCTTAAAAACTTGAACCGGAACCCAACTTCCTTTTTCTTTTACGAAATTCGGTTTTGTCGGATGTAGAACCTCCTCATAAAAATCCATGTCGTCGTTTTCCAACATAGTCAATGCCCAGGCTTTTTTTGCGTTATGCGCTATTATCGGAAAAGGAAAAATAGGAAGGTGATATCCATACGTTTCGTAATTTCCCGCCATCAAATGAACTTCATACCAAGTTCCGGGATTACCGTAAGCGATATGCGGATCGTTTGCTAAAATTGCACCGCCGGTCGTTGATCGAGAAGGACCGATCACCCAGGAGTTGCTTCCCAGAAACAAAGGAAGTTCCTCTAGAATCTGATTCGTTTTTTGGATTACGGAACCGAAGTCGGAAAGTTCGTTCGATTTTACGAATTTTGATTTTTTCGGTAAGAGGAAAAAATTTTTTCGAGTTTCGGTTAATCTTTTGGGAGAATAGGAAGGTTGATTCTCTCGGATCGAAAACGGATCTTCGGTGTCGTGCCTTGGAAATAGCTCGGCGATGTTTCGATTCGGAAGTTTACTTTCTAAAATGGTGTAAAGAGAATCACTCCGCAAAGCTTCCGCAAAAGAAAAAGATAATAAAGAAAGAGCACTCAGCACGTCGAGTCGATCGAATGGTTTAGGTTGATAACCCAGAATCGTAAACTCAATCGGCAGCGATTCCGTTTTTAAAAAGTAATTGATTCCTTCCAAAAAAGAATCCAATTCCTTCAAAATTTGAGGATTTCCTTTTACGGATTCCTGCAACATCTTTTCGGCAGTTCTCTTTAATAGTACTTGTCTTAAAAAAGTGTCGGTTGGAACCAATTCGGCGCCTAAAACTTCAGATAATTCTCCCCTGGCCGTTCTTCTCAGGATTTCCATCTGAAACAAACGATCGCTTGCGCTTACGTAACCTAACGCAAAATAGGCGGAGGAGGAATCTTCGGATCGAATATGGGGAACTCCGTAAGAATCTCGGACGACAGAAACGGGGTTCGTAAGTCCGGGTACCCTCAGCTCTCCCGACAAACGAGGAGCTTTCCAGAAAATCAAAAATAGAAAGACTATTTTTACAAAAACGACAAGGACAAAAAAAGTAACTAAGGATCGGCGGATCCAAGTGGGTATATGATTCCAAAAACTTGATATTGTATGGATGACCTTTTTCATAGTTTAACCGGTTTCTATAATTTTAAAAAGAAATTCTAATTTAAACGTTCTTACAATCTTGGATTTTTATATGTCCCAGCCCAAAAAAGCAATCATCATCTTGTTTTTTTGAATTTGTTTGTCTAATAAAACTTGCATTTTAGACAAGATGTAAAATTCGAAAACGTACAACTTCATCCCATTTTAACGGCAAAAAAAGTTTTAACGCCGTCTCCAAAAACTTAAAAGAAATCAGCGACAATCTATCAGGCAAGTTCGTAATAGAATTGTTGAAAAATTCCATGATTCGGATTAACAAAATCGCTTCAAACATCCATTTCAACGAAGCAGAAACGGACAGAGAATTAATTTTTCAACAACTCTAATGAAATTCGGAGTTCCCACATTCAGTTGTATTCATGCTTTCAATACGGCTCTCGAACAAGTATCTAAGAACAAAAAGATCATCCATCATTCCGATCTTTGTTCGAAGGATTACACGGATATTCTACGTAAACGCGGGCCACAGGATCGGTATAACCGAAGGAATCATTGTTATGAAAATTCCGTAGCGGAAAGAATCAATAAAACTCTTAAATTCGGATTATACATACAATAAATTTTAAGGAAGTTCGATACCGCTATCAATCAAGCTGTCTTTCTTTACGATAGTGTTCGGCTTAATCAGCAGCATTTAGGATTTTTTACTCTCCATTTCGTTCATCAAGCAGTCGATTTCTGCAAACCTGATTTTAGCGACTCTACACGATTCCACACATGTAAAGAAAAAAGCGCCCAGTAAAACGTAACTAGGCGAGGTCACCACTATCCATTAAAACCCTGCGAAATTCTTTCAAAAAATACAGGCTCAAGCTGAGTTGCTTGACAGAGATTTCCTTTTCATTTTTTTGGTCGATATGAATCAGAAAACTGCAAAACTTCTCAACAAATACGCAGAACTTAAGGGTGTAAGCTCTAAACAAATCAAAAGAGAATGGTTGATTTTAAACGAGCATCAGAAAGATCAAAAAAGGCAGGAGATTTTGAAAGAGCTGGTGAAATAAATCGGCTTTTTCTCTGTCTTTTCAACCTGATCCCGGTCTACTTTTAGATCTTCCGAATTTATAAAACCGGGCAGGACCTCATGGAAGAAATCGAACTCACTAAAGAATTCCGCTTCGACGCCGCTCATCTCCTTCCAAACGTATCCGACGGTCATAAATGCAAACGACTACACGGTCATAGCTTTCGATTTAAACTTCATTTAAAGGGAAGAATCGACTCAAATACCGGTTGGCTGATCGATTACGCGGAAGTCAGTAGGATCGTGAAACCTTTGATTGAAGATCATCTGGATCATTATTATCTAAATGAAGTTCCTGGTCTTGAAAATCCCACTTCCGAAAACATAGCCATTTGGCTCTGGAAGCACCTTAAACCTTTATTACCTTTGCTTTATAAAATCACTCTGAATGAAACTTGCACAAGTGCTTGTATTTATGAAGGTCCGAAAAATTCTTCTCAAGGATAACGAAGGTTAAGTAAAATTTGAATTCGAGAAAAGATAAGAATTCGAAAGGAAAGAATTCCGATACGAAACGGAAGAAATCCTCGCAAGAAAACGACAAGGCTGTCGTCCTTTTATCGGGCGGACTCGATTCCACAACTTGTTTGTATCAGGCGTTGGCAGACGGAAAAAAAATCCAAGCTCTTTCCTTCGACTACGGACAAAAACATAAAATTGAATTGTTTTATGCGAAAAAAATAACCCGCCAATTAGGAATTTCTCACACAATTCAAAAGTTAAAACCGGAATTATTTTTAGGTTCGTCACTGACTCAGAAATCGCTCAGAGTTCCTAAAAATTCTTTAGGAAAAGAAGAAATTCCGAACACTTATGTTCCCGGGCGAAATATTCTATTTCTTTCCTTTGCGGTTTGTCTTGCGGAAGGTACCGGTTCAAATTCCATCTATATTGGAGTGAATGCAATGGACTATTCCGGTTATCCGGATTGCAGACCGGAGTTCATCAAAACATACGAAACGGCGATTCAACTCGGAACCAAAAAAGGAAATCAAGGTTCCCCGATTAAAATCGTGACTCCTCTCCAAAATCTTTCCAAAAAAGAAATCGTTCTTCTGGGAAATCGACTACAAGTACCCTTTCATCTTACATTCTCCTGCTATGACCCGAAGAACAGGAAAGCATGCGGAAAATGCGACGCCTGTCTCTTGAGAAAAAAAGGTTTTCAGGAGACCGGAGTTTCTGAAAAGTGATTTCATCGGTTGACATTTGTTAACCCGACCTTCCTCAGCTCTCCAAAGGAAGGAATCTCTTTTTAGGAAAAGTTAAAATGGAACAGTTCGTAGGTTACCTGACGATCTTCTTACTGGCCGTATTTGTCGGCTTCGAAGTGATCACAAGAATTCCTCCTCTTTTACATACTCCTCTTATGTCAGGTTCCAACGCTATTTCCGGAATCACGATCATTGGAGCGATTCTCTCTCTTCATTCCGTGAATGGACCGTTGATCAATATCATCGGATTTATCGCGATGGTCGCTGCAACGATCAATGTTGTAGGCGGGTTTTTAGTGACCCATAGAATGTTGGGAATGTTCAAGAAGAAAGAAAAATAAGAATATGGAAAAGTCGATCATCAATTTAGTTTATCTTCTATCCTCGATCCTTTTTATCGTAGGATTAAAACTTCTTTCTCACCCAAAGACCGCAGTCAAAGGAAACTTTACAGGCGCTGTGGGAATGTTCTTCGCGATAGCGGCGGCCCTTATTGAAAAAGGTCTTGCATACGAGTATATCCTAGCAGGATTCATCGTCGGAACCGCAATCGGAGTTTATCTCTCCGTGAAAGTGGAAATGACCGCAATGCCTCAACTTGTCGCGGCATTGAACGGATTCGGAGGACTTGCCTCCTTTCTCGTCGCAGGCGCCGCAGTGATGGAAGTTCTACATCAAGGAACCAACCTCGCAGTTTTAAAATCGTATCAGTTTACGATTTCCACCGCCGCTTCCGGAATTATCGGAGCCGTGACTCTTACTGGAAGTTTTGTGGCTTATGGAAAACTCCAGGGAATTCTTTCCGAAAAAGCGGTTCGTTATCCGGGCGATCAGCTTGTAAAAATTCTTTTCTTTCTCGGTTCCATCGCTCTCAGCTACTTCGTTGTGATTCAACCTGAAAAGATAGAATGGTATTGGTATGTAGTCGTAGCGGGTTCCATTCTAGGAATTTTACTCGTAATGCCGATCGGTGGAGCGGATATGCCCGTCGTCATCGCACTTTTGAACTCTTATTCGGGAATCGCGGCTTCCGCCACCGGATTTGTCCTCGGCAACAACGTTCTCATCATCGCGGGTTCTCTCGTGGGAGCTTCCGGAATTATCCTAACACAAATTATGTGCAAGGCAATGAACCGTTCTCTTCCGAATGTTCTTTTCGGCGGACTCGGTGCCGCTGTAGACAACTCCAAAGGCGGAGAAGACATCTATGCAGGAAAAACCAAAAGTACTTCCGCAGAAGAAGTTGCGATGCTTTTGGATATGGCTCAGAGAGTCGTGATCGTTCCCGGCTACGGAATGGCGGTTGCACAAGCTCAACATGCCGTAAGAGATCTTTATAATATTCTAACGGATAAAGGAATCGACGTTGAATTTGCGATTCATCCCGTTGCGGGAAGAATGCCCGGTCACATGAACGTTCTCTTGGCGGAAGCCGACATCCCTTACGACAAGATGAAAGAAATGGACGAGATCAATCCTTCTTTCGAACAAGTCGATGTGGTGATCGTCAACGGCGCCAACGACGTGGTAAATCCCCTTGCTAAAACGGATCCGAGTAGCCCGATCGCGGGAATGCCTATTTTGGACGTGGACAAAGCAAAAACTGTCATCGTTATTAAACGAAGTCTAAGCCCTGGGTTTGCGGGAGTTCCCAACCCGCTCTTTATCCAAGACAACGCTCTTATGTATTTCCAAGACGGTAAAAAAGCGACTCAGGAAATCGTAACAGCTCTGAAAGATACCTAAAAGGTTCGTTTTTTTCAAGAACACACTAAAAGCCGGGCTGTAAAGTTCGGCTTTTTTATTCTGACAAATCTCTCCTTCACTAAAATAACTCTTACTATGAGCTATGAAAAACAAAAAATTGAAGCGATTTTGAAAGAAATTTTTGATAATTTCATAACGGAACCGGAAATAAAATTTGGAGCGTGGGACAACTCAAAGGATGACGAAAGACCTTTTAGCTCTGAAAGAAAATTTTATAGCGAAGCTGTTCGGCATTCTGAATTTCATCCATTGATTCTAAAATAGAGTTGTTGAAAAATTAATTCTTCATCTGTTTCCGTTTCATGAAAACGGTCGATTAAAGCAGTTTTGTTAATCTGAATTATGGAATTTTTCAACAACTCTAATATGTGAACACAATTATCGATTATAATATTCAATATTCGATCCTTTGGTCTAGCGAAGAAGAACACGCGGGAACGCATGCTATCATGGCATTAGCTCTTTTTGACAAAAAAAATATCGAAAATTATATCAACTTTTTACGTTCGAACGATCTGAACCATGAAGTGTATCAAAGCGACGATATTAACGCCCTTGTTGAAAAATGGGGATGGTGTCAGGAAACTTTATCTTTAATGGCTGTGCGTTGTTTTCGAGGTCAATTCGGAACCGATCAATTCCATGAAATGATGGAAGCGGGACTTTCCGAATATTTGAATTTGCCCGGCAATATGGATTATTTTTTGCTTAGATTGTGTGAAGAAATAAAAAACGAAATGTGGCATGAGAAACTGGATGTTTCCGAACTCGTATCACAAATCTCTAATATATTTGAAGATTTGGATCTGCGCTATCCCGCAAAAAAAATCCGAATACTGGCGAAAGAGATAGTTCGGCAGAAAAAACTCATCAAGCTCGTTCTCAAAGCGTGCGCGATCGAGTAGAACGGGGTTGGGAGCATGTTCGAAAAGAAGAATATACTCAAGCGGAAGAATCGGTTCGATCCGCTCTTTCGGAATCGCTGCGCTTTACAATTTGATCGGATGTAGTTTTTCCAAGAGCTTTCTCGCAATGAAGAAGCGATCCAAGCCATTGAAAAAGCGACCAAAATTGTCCCGAACGAATCGATGTATATAGCCAATCTTGCAGAGATACATTGGAAAATCGGAAATAAACAAGCTGCAATCGAATACGCTCAAAAGGCGAAAAGATTGGGAAAAAAATCCGAGTTGATTGATGGGATACTCAAAGAGAGTTTAAATGCGAATCTATACAAAAACAATTAAATCTATAAAATAATTTCGTATTTCTGTCAGAACCTGTCCACCAACAGGGCCGGAGTAGAGCTGAACCTTTTGACACAGTAAAATTGAATTTTGGGGCACGTGGTAAAACGTCAACTTCAAACAAAAGATAGATGCAAAATTGACATTTGCAAACAAAGAGAAATGAGCAACTTCCATAGCCTTCCAAAAAACATTTCAATTTCGAAAATTCGATATAAATCCTCAAGTCATTTGGATCAAGTTTGATTTGACAATTCTATTTGATATCAAATTTTTAGTTAGCGTGCGTTTCGTACCCATCCTCCTTAGGAGCACAATTAGACTTAGAACTTGTCCCAAAACCTTGGAACCGTAAGAACTCCAACAAGAGTGCACGAACAATAAAATCTGTTCGAAAGCCCGTAAATTATCAAAGAGCCATGATCCGTGGGAACTCCTACGTTTTCGCTTTATTACGAACTTTTGGGGCCGATTTCTTTTCTCAGGTTTTGGGACAAGTTCTTATTATTATCAAATGAAAGTTATGGAGTAATCTATGAATCTAGAAAAATTTTGGTCAATCATTGAACAGATCAAAGCAAGTGACAAACCTGAAGAAGAAATTAAAGAAATTCTTAAAGAATTACAGCCGGATGAAATTGCTTCTTATCAAGTTCATTTTGATACACTGCATAAGACCGCATACACTTGGGCTCTATGGGGTGCAGCGTATATTATCGAAGGAGGTTGTTCAGACGATGGTTTTATCGATTTCCGTTATGGACTAATCGCAAAAGGAAAATCCGTTTATGAAACCGCTCTGAAAGATCCGGATAGTTTATCCGCACTGCCAAATGCCTGGTTATCTAATGAATTATTTGGCTACTCAGCTCTTGATATTTATGAAGAAAAGACCAGTAAAGATATGCCAAGGAAAGACTTTGAGGCGCCTGATTCACCAGTAGGCGAAGAATGGGATTTCAACGACGAATCAGAGAATCGTAAAAAACTCCCCAAACTGATGGAAATGTATTGGAAGTAATGGTAAGAATCCTCTACACTGGCCCGACCTCGTGTCAAGCCGGTGTTATCCAATACTAACGGACGACAACAAAAAATATCTGCTCCGTGTCGGTCGCTTTAAAAAAACATTTAAAAACCGAATCTGACTTTAATCCGCCCTTGCTCCTAATCTTTTCTTACGCGCGAGTATCAAATTGATCGATATGAAAATTCGATACTTGATCGAATCAATTTTCGGTTGAAAATCAAATACTCGATGCGTTGTTTCGGACAAGAATCAAAACGCGATTTCGTTTAAAGAAGAAATTTTCGATAGATTAGAACTCTCTCGATAAGAAAGACGAAACCATTCTATAACGTGGTGAGAACGAAGACTCTCATTCTGATACGATATTCGAAGGATTTTAGAAAGAAAAACTTTGTTTTAAAAAATGAAGTCGACTTCGTCTTAAATCGAAACTTCACACCAAACAAGGACCGCACGATGAAACAGAATTTAAACAATTCCCGCACCCGAAGATTCATATATTCCGTTTTCTTAATTTTATTTCTGTTTTCTTCCATCACAGCATTCAACGTTTATGCACAAGAAGAGGAAAAGAAAACTCATTCCACAAAGAACATCGATATCACCGTTAAGGATAAGGACGGTTACAATCATTTTCTCGTATTCACAAAAGTGACAACTCCCGATAAGTCGTACATCGCTTACAACGTGGAGTTTTGGGTGAATAATTACGTTTATGCGGGAGGGGAAGAATTCTCACAGATCTCTTTCAAGGCCGGAAAGAAAAGTTCGAACGGAAGTTATTATAAATACGATACCTCTTCCGGCGCCATCGTTCTTTACTTTTATATGGACGAAACCGCGACCAAAGAACTTCTTACGAATTCCGGATCCGTCGATAAAATCACTATATCTCAAAAGAATAAAACAGTTTCGGAATATACACTCGCCACAAAAGACAATTTTAAGAAAGCGTTGAAAGAAATTATGGCCGCTGAATGAATTCACGCGTTTTTCATCGTATAAACCGAATTGGCTCGAAAACGATCGGACGTTAAAAAGTCCGTTTTTTTATTTAACACCGCAGCCTATCTCAATATCAGCTCTACGACATACGACGCTAAAGTTATAAACCTTGAGTTTTAAAAACACTATTTTACTCAATAAATCTATAGGATAAAACATGAAAAACTACTTAACATATCAAGACGACAAGTCCGATAAATTCTGGAACATTGAAGCATCTGGAAAATCCTTTACTGTAACCTATGGAAAAGCCGGTACCGCAGGCACATCACAAACCAAAACTTTCGATAACGAAGAGAAATGCCTGAAAGAAGCGGAGAAGCTGTTGAATGAGAAGTTGAAGAAAGGTTATAGAGAAGATTGGAAAACTTATCACGACCTTATTTACAGGCTTCTGGGATCAAAGGATTTGGTTTCAGCAGCCAAGTTATGTGAGCAAGCTAAACCGCTTATTCAATCGAACTCTCAAAAAGCAGAACTGGAAACTCTGACTGGTCGTTACTTTTATGAATTGGGAGAGTTTCAAAAAGCTAGAGAACATTATTTGATGGCAATAGATGCCAATCCGATGAATTACTCATCCTATGATCATTATACTATTTTATTAAACCATGAAAAAGATTATACTGAAGCAATGTCGATGTATGAAAAAATGATCACCTTGTTCCCTTCATTTAAGACATTTCCAACTTACGGGATAGCTACACTATATAATAAATTAAATGATCCAGAGAAAGCTGTTGCATGGCTAAAGACGTTTCTGCAAGAAAGAGAATATTATCACTTGTTCAATCATGATGACTTTAAGGACATCAAAAACTCAACCGTATACAAAGCACTATTTAAAAAGTACTTTTTTGACATTGAAGATGAAAACTATTTTCCTGAAGATATCCCTGAATCAGAAATGAATTATTTTGTCATAGAACGTGAAAACAATGATTCATACCCTCTCTTATCGTACTACGATGGCATGCGTTTTTTTTATAGATTTAAAGGGAAAAATTTCATCGCACCCTCTGACTTTAAGTTAAAGCTAACGCTGGGAGCTCCGATTCCTAAAAAATATACTTTAGTTGATTATCATAGTTTGCCTGAGCCTGTCGTCTCCCAAAGAATAAAAAAAATAATTGACCAGCTTTCAGTTTGCAATATCAATTTTATTCCTGCTACTATCGACACACAACAAGAAACTTTCTCAAACTACTATGTTCTTCATGTAGCGACAATTCAATGCCTTGATGAAAAAAAGTCCGCCTTGACAACTCACCCAAACGGACAGATATTCGAAGTTGATTCCATTGTATTAGATAAAACGATTTTAAAAAAAATTCCATTTGAAAGACGCGCTATATTCAAGATGTTTTATGGTTGTGAATATTATATAATACATGAAAGAATAGTTTCGGAAATTCAGAAAATTAGCCCTAAGGGTATTCGATTCATTCCTGTTTCAGAATATACAAGCAGTTCAGTTTTTGAGTAGTGACAGGAAATCTCTCAAGTTAAAATAACTAACCATAAAGAAAAAATGAAGATGCTCTACATATTAAATGAAGTATTTTGGAATGCCTAATGAAAAAAAAGAATTTCATTATGGGAACCCTATAAAATAAATTTTAGAACTCTCGAACCGTAAAGCAGTGGTTTCTTATTAGAATTTCTTATACGTTTTGTTATTTTTTGATTTTATAAACATGCCCTTATTTTATCCTTTGTTGGTATTCTCACCAACAAAGTCACAGATAACAAAAAGATAGATAAATGAAACACCACCTCACTTACAAAGACGACAAGTCCGATAAATTCTGGAACATTGAAGCATCTGGAAAATCCTTTACTGTAACCTATGGAAAAGCCGGTACCGCAGGCACATCGCAAACCAAAACTTTCGATAACTAACGAAGTTGAGTGTTTGAAAAAAGCAAAGAAAGTGAAGAACGGTTACACTGAAAGAGAATTTAATATGGAAAATAAAAGCAACAAAAGAGATTATCTTGAAGAATGGAAGGGGATCGTTAATGCAAAAGACCTACACAAAGCGTTAGTAGAACATTTTTCGTATTTGGCGGATACACCAGGTTTTGAAAAAGTATTGTACAGTGATGCAGGGAGCGGTTAAAGCAACCTGCACTAAAGAAAAAATCGTCATAAAATTTCATGAAATAGATTCCTTAATAGCTTTTCCACCTCTTACCAAAATACCCTCCAAATATCCCAAAAGTTATCAAAAAATTCTTTCCAGACACGAGTTAATACGCATGGAATCCGATTATCTTTGGTTGGGTGACCATAAATACTATAATGAAGATGAAAAATGGTGGTTCGCTCTTGGAAAAAAAGCTTCTATTCTCTTAAAAGAAACCCATCCGAAAGACATCATCACTCCTATGTTGGATTCTTCAGACCAATGGTTGTTCCATACTCAAGAAACCAACACGTTTGGAGAGCCTATCATTTATTATCTTTCTCATGAAGGCGGGGATATTGAAGACCCACAGCCTTACAATATCGGCTCACTCTTCCTAAAACGTTTTGCCGAAATCTATGGAATTAATATTGAAATACCTATCGTTTGATTATGTTTAGCTAATAGAATTATAGTTCAGAACCATATGGTTTCTGAAGTTTTTGAAATATCGATTCAAATTTCTATAATATAATCAATTTTTAATTACTATAGACAACCGATCCGGATAATCGCTGATGATGCCGTCGACTCCCGCATCCATCAATTTTCTCATAACTTTCGAATCATTGACCGTCCAAGGAATCACCGATATATTATGGGAATGGACTTCTTGCACGAATTCTTCGGTTACGTATAAAAAGTAAGGGGAAATGACGTCTGCTTTTACTTCTAATGTTTTTTGAAGGGCTTCTCGGCGAGTTCCGTTTCCAAGTCCTAATTTCATCATGGCTCCTTGAAAATAGGTGAGGGAAAAAAGTGCGCTTGTTTTCAATTTTGGATTTACCTCTTTTACAATTGGAAGAGCTGGTAAATAGAAAGATTGAATTGTAGTTCGATCTACAACCTTTGCATCTTCTATCGCTTGAACTAATAAATTTACATGTTCTTTAACTTTTCCTATTGGAATTTGAGAATTGTTGTCGTCCGGAAATTTTGTTTCGATGTTAAATTTTAACTTGGTTCGATTTGGATTTTTCTTTTCGGCGTTTGCGACAAGCGTAAAAAATTCCTCGATCGTAATCAGCTCAGTTCCAGGAACTGGAATTTGTTCGGAGTATTTAGGATTTTTTTTAGCTCCACAATCAAGTTGTTTCAATTCGGAAAGAGTTAGTTCGTATAACGAAGTTGATACGATTTGAGTTCCATCCTTTTTCTGACAAATTGTAGGATTGGTAAACGAATCGTGATGAATTATGATTTTATTATCTTTGGTCAGAACCGTGTCCAATTCCAAGGTGGTCATTCCATATCGAATCGCTTCTTCAAAAGCAGGCCAAGTATTTTCAGGTCTTAAACCTCTCGCACCTCGATGACCTTGTAGGTCTAAACTTTTATTCAAGGGTTTATTGATAATCGGCACATTCGAACAGGAATTTACCCCAAAGCAAAGGATTAGAACGAATAATATTTCTAAAGAATACCAAGTTTTGATTTTTGCATTCATCTTAAACGGATTTTTTTCCATTTTCGAATTGCGGGAAGCATTTTTTAAAAATCAATTTACAGCATGTTCCAAAACTTAATTTTAACGTGAGTTCAATATAAGATTTTATCCCAAAACTGGGACAGAACCTTGCAGCTTAATCTTTCTGACAAAACAGAAAACTAAAACGCGCTCGGGTAACTAAAGCGTCTCGCATCTCTATTGGCGTTCGACGGGATTTTGGGACGCGCTGTAAGAAAGTTTGGGCGAATCCAGCCTTTGCAAGCAAAGGCTAGACCGCGCTTTAACTCAATGTTTCTCCCTAAACTCAGTGAAACGGCTTCCTAAGGGGCGCCGTTTCAGGTCGAAACATATAATCGCTTTCGCATTTGTTAAGCCGAAGTCACGTTATGTTACTAAAGTTGTTTCAAAAATATTCTATGATGTTATACGACAGTATTTTAGAATAAGATAACGCGAGTTCGGCGTAAAAAGATTAGAATCTATCTCAAAAGTACGTTATCTTTGCTTAAATACCGATCCCGACTATTTTGAGATAGTTTCCAGAAAAATCCTATATTTACAAAGATAGAACTTGATCACCCTCTGATTTCTAAATGCCCAAGATATAGGAGTTTCCACGTTTAATTTTATTATTTTGCGAAAGAAGTTAAGTTTTAAAAAATAGGCTCTCTACGCCAAACTCAAGTACCTACTCGGACGAACAAAAATGCTACCCAAAATTAAGGGAACAATTTTTGCAAATATATAATAATTCCTACAAAACGCGCCGAATCCGGAATTGTCGGCTTTTTTTAAGAAGATGTAATATTCCAACTTTTTAAACAAGCTTATTATGATGTATATACCGATCAGAGATGGCGTATTTCAGCAGGTTGTTTCCGCCAGTTGTTATGAAGTCCATCCGCATACCAAAGAGGCGCCACAATCAATTCTTCGAGGTCTATATCATCCAATGTAGCCAAACTTACGCTGATAAAAGCTCCTCCTAGTTCTTCGAGATAGCCTTCTGTAAACATTCTCACCCCGCAGTTTTTACAAAATTTATGGATCGCACTCTTTGTTCCAAATTGATAGGTTCGAAGTTCATTTTCGCCGGAGAGCAGACGTAATGCCTCCGGTTTCACCATAGAACTCCAATTTCTTACTTTGGAACAAAAAGAACAATTGCATTTGCTAGTTCCCTTGGAAAGATCAAGAGCCAACTCGTAACGAATCTTACCACAATGACAGCTTCCGTTGTAATTTTTCAAACTCATATCCTATTTCCTGAATGATTCATATTTCATTATCGTAATTCAAAATGCCTTAGATCCAAACGGCTTCAAGAGAAAAAGTTTTCCAAATCAATAAGATTTCAGTAATAAAACAGAAAGTATTAAGAAAATCGTTAGAAATCATAATAGAGTTGTTGAAAAATTCCATGATTCAGATTAACAAAATCGCTTCAAACATCCATTTCAATGCAGCAGAAACGGATAGAGAATTAATTTTTCAACAACTCTAATATATTTTCATTTGACAAAACAAAATCCAAATAGAGTTGGTTCAAAAAATTCCTTATTGTTTCGATTTCATAAACATCGTATTCCGTAATTCAATCACAAACAATGAAATCGATTGTTCATTATCGATTAGAAAGACATCTGGAAAATAAATGACGGGTTTTTCCCAATTCGCCTATAATTAAGAGTTGACTTAATTAAATAAATGCTTTAATATGATTATATGAATGCTTTCGCTGCTCTGGCAGATGATACAAGAAGAGAAATTGTGAAATTGGTGGCCAAGAACGGAGAACTTACCTCGACTGAGATAAGCCAAAATTTTAAAATGAGCCCACCTGCTATTTCACAACATTTAAAAGTATTAAAAGAGGCGAAAGTGCTTCACATGAAGAAAGAAGCCCAAAAACGTATCTACAGCCTTAACAACTCTGGGATGAATGAAATGGAAAATTGGCTGTTAGATATTAAAAATCTATGGAATAAACGCTTAGATAATTTGGACAAATATGTTTTAAAAATAAAAAAGGAGAAATTCCGTGATAAAAAATAATATTGAGACAATCATCGAAGACAACAAAGTCATTTATAAAAGATACTTCGATGTATCAATCGATCTTCTCTTTGAGATATGGTCATCTCAAGAACATCTTTTACAGTGGTGGGGACCGGACGGCTTTACATTGACGATTCAAAGTATGGATTTTTCAAACGGCGGAATTTGGGACTTCATCATGCATGGTCCTGATGGACACGATTATAAAAACAGGATTCAATTTACAGACATTAAGAAACCTCATTACATTTACTATAAACATCTCGGTGATGGCGAAGGCGCCGAGGATGTCGATTTTCAATCCAAAATTATATTCGAAGAAGCCGGTGAAGGTACAAACCTAACAATGGAACAGATTTTCCCGAACAAAGAAGAACTTGAAAGGGTTAACAACAAATATGGTGCAATTGAAGGCGGTATTCAACATATTGGCAAACTCGGTAAATACTTGGAGACATTTAAATAACGTGAGTTCGATATAACAAATGCGGAAACGATTATTATGCTGCGATCCATAAGTTTGGAAAATTCAGGTGAAACACTTTTTACGAAAGCGTTTTAATTATGAAATTTGCGAGCTGCGACAACGACTCATAGGGAGTCGTTGCATTGAGTTTCTTATTCGCCCGAACTTTCTTACAACGCGTCCCAAAATCCCGTCGAGCACCAATAGAAGCGAGACGCTTTAGTTTTCTGCTCTGTCAGAAAGATCAAGCTGCAAGGCTCTGTCCCAGTTTCGGGACAGAGCCTTATATCGAATTCACCTTAAATAGAAATATAAAAATCGAACACACAATCAGCCGAGAATATCAAAAAAATTGAATCTATTTTCGAAAATGACCGCAAGAAAAACGAAAACGACTATAAAACGAGATTCGGAATTAAAATTGATCTCGATTTTGTCTAAAATTTAAAAAGAAGATATAAGGTTTCGGGACGCGTTGTAAATAATTTACTCGATAAAAAATTCAGTATCTTCGATTTTCAGGTTAGAATCGAAAATTTTCCCAAAAAATCCATTTGTCCGAATACAAAACCCGTAAAAATTGGTACTCGGAAAGCTTTATGTCCCAAATTAAGAGAACTCCACTTTATGAAACTCATCGCGCTCTAGGCGCTAAAATGATTCCCTTCGGGGGTTGGGATATGCCGGTTCAATATTCCGGAATTATCGCAGAGCATAACGCAACCAGAGAGGCCGCAGGACTTTTCGACGTTTCTCACATGGGAGAAATTTTTATAACGGGTGAACCGAAGATAGTTCTTGATTTTTTGGAATTGGTCACTTGCAACTCAGTCGCTTCTCTTTCCGATTTTCAGGTTCAATATAACGCCATCTTGAATGAAAACGGCGGACTTGTGGACGACGTGACGATCTATAAATTCTCCGCTGAAAAATACATGATCTGTTCCAACGCTTCCAACTACGAAACAGTGACCACTCATTTACTCAAATATCTACCCGCATCCGGCGTCAAAGTGAGCGACCAAAGTCCGAACTGGCATCAGATCGCTCTGCAAGGTCCGAAAGCAAATGAGATTTTCTCTAAGTTCTTAGGTAGAGAATTGGATTCAATAAAATACTATCATTTCGCTCTTCTCGACTATCAAGGAGAAGAAATCATCGTCTCCAGAACAGGATACACCGGTGAGGACGGATTTGAAATTTATTCTTCCATTCCTTTCGGTTTAAAACTTTGGAGCGGACTTTCAGAATTCGGGAAACCTCAGGGACTTCTTCCATGCGGGCTCGGCGCAAGAGATACTCTGCGAATTGAAGCAAAATATCCTCTTTACGGACACGAACTAAACAACCAATGGACTCCGATCGAATCGGGGATCGGTTGGATTGTGAAGGAAAAAAAGAATCCTTATTTCTCATCCGGAAAAATTCTTTCTCAAAAGAAAAACGGAACCGAATTCAAAATTGTAGCGTTCGCATTAACGGAAGCGGGTGTTCCAAGAGAAAACTTCAGAGTTTTAGATTTTCAAGGAAATGAAATTGGTAAAACCACTTCCGGCACGTTCTCTCCTTCTTTGAAAAAAGGAATCGGTTTGGCTTCCATTCGAACCGAAAAAATCAAAGACGGCGAACCGATTCAGATTGAAATTCGCGAGCAACCCAAACAAGCTATCATAACAACAAAGCCTTTTATTCCGGGCAGTATCAGAAAAAATTAAATCAGGAAAAACGAATCATGGCAGAAACACAAACTCCCGCAGGTTATCTCTTCTCGGAAAAACACGAATGGGTAAAAGTAGAAGGAGACACAGCCCTTATCGGAATTTCGGATTTTGCTCAATCCGCTCTCGGTGATATTGTTTTTGTGGATCTTCCAAAATCGGGAAAGACCATCAAACAGTTCGAAACCTTCGGTACAATCGAATCAGTAAAAGCTGCGGAAGATTTATATGCGCCTGTCGGCGGAGAAGTAATCGAATCCAACTCTGCCCTTTCCAAAAACCCCGGAGACGTAAACTCGAAACCATTCGATTCCTGGATGATTAAGGTGAAAGGTTTCTCCACCTCCGAATTAGAGAAACTTTTGAGTCCCGAAAAATACAAAGCGCTCGTCGCCAAACTCGAATAACATCAAAGTCTAATATACGGATAGAAACAGATGAATATGAACTCTACGCTCCAGAACCGAAACAGAACGAATTTTGAAAGGATAAGTACGGATCCTTTGGATACTTTTCCAAGAAGACATATCGGGCCAGATTCACAACAGGTCGATAAGATGTTGAAAAGTTTGGGACTTTCTTCTCTGGAAGAGTTGGTCGATAAAGCGGTCCCTGCAGGAATTCGTCTAAAAAAGGAACCGGATCTACCGAAGGCTTCCACCGAACATAAGATCCTTCAGGATTTGAAAAATATCGCTTCTCAAAATCAAGTTTTTCGTTCTTACATCGGAGCGGGTTATAATGCCTGTATTATTCCCGGTGTAATTCAAAGGAACATTCTGGAAAATCCGGGTTGGTATACTGCATATACTCCTTATCAGGCGGAGATTTCCCAAGGTCGTTTGGAGGCGCTTTTAAACTTTCAGACGATGATTATCGATCTGACCGGGCTTGAGATTTCAAATGCTTCCCTTTTGGACGAGGGAACCGCCGCTGCGGAAGCAATGTTTCTCGCTTATTCCATCCGTAAGAACGAAACCGCTAAAAAATTCTTTGTGTCGGAACTCTGTCATCCTCAAACCATAGACGTAGTCGTCACAAGAGCCAATCCGCTCGGAATCGAAATTGTAATAGGAAATCACGAATCGGTGGAACTGAACGAGGATTTCTTTGGGGTCCTTCTTCAATATCCTGCGACCGACGGAAAAATAATCGATTATACTTCTTTTATTCAAAGAGCGCATAACGTTGGAGCGATTTCTACCGTTGCCGCCGATCTTTTAGCTCTGACTCTTCTTAAATCTCCTAGAGAAATGGGCGCGGACATCGCTGTGGGTTCTTCTCAAAGATTCGGCCTTCCTTTAGGATTCGGTGGTCCTCACGCGGGTTACTTTGCGACCAAGGACGAATTCAAACGAAGTATGCCGGGAAGATTAATTGGCGTTTCCAAAGATTCTCAAGGGAATCCGGGACTCAGGCTTTCTCTTCAAACAAGAGAACAGCATATCCGAAGAGATAAGGCTACGAGCAATATCTGCACCGCCCAGGTTTTACTTGCGGTTATTTCCTCTATGTATGCGGTTTATCACGGGCCGGAAGGACTCAAAGATATCGCGACTCGAATTCATAAATTCACTTCAATTCTTGCAGACGCGTTAAAGTCCTCGGGTTTTACGATTTCAAACGACACTTTCTTTGATACGATTACGATTCAAGCAGGCGCAAAAGCGAAAGATATTTTGAATAGGGCTCGTTCCGAAAGGATCAACCTAAGGGAATACAAGGACGGAAGAATCGGGATCGCGTTAGATGAAACTGTAAATTCCGACGATATCAAAGATCTGTTTAAGATTTTCGAAGTAAAAAATACGGACATAGAAAAACTTTTTTCAAATTCGGGAAACATTTCCGATTCCTTCAAAAGAAATACTCCTTATCTAACCCATCCCGTATTTCAATCATTTCATACTGAAACGAAAATGCTTCGTTATATTCGTAAACTTGAATCTAGAGATCTTTCCTTGACGACGTCGATGATTCCTCTCGGCTCCTGCACAATGAAACTCAACGCCTCGACGGAAATGTATCCGGTCACTTGGCCCGAATTCGGAGCGATTCATCCGTTTGCACCTTCTGAACAAACCAAAGGGTACAAGACCATCTTTGAACAATTGGAAAAATGGCTCTGCGAAATCACCGGATTCGCAGGAGTTTCCTTACAACCGAACGCGGGTTCTCAAGGAGAATACGCCGGTCTTTTGGCTATTCGAAAATACCATGAAAGTAGAAAAGAAACCCATAGAAACGTTTGTTTGATTCCGATCTCCGCACACGGAACAAATCCTGCGAGTGCGGCGATGGCGGGCTTTAAGGTTGTGGTCGTTTCCTGCGACCAAAACGGAAACGTAGACTTGGAAGATCTAAAAATAAAAGCGGAAGAACATAAGAACGATCTCGCTGCTTTGATGATCACCTATCCTTCCACTCACGGAGTTTTTGAAGAATCCGTAAAAGAAATCTGCCAGATCGTTCACTCTCGCGGCGGACAGGTTTATATGGACGGAGCGAATATGAATGCTCAAGTCGGATTAACAAGTCCGGGTGAGATAGGAGCAGACGTTTGCCATCTCAACTTACATAAGACTTTTTGTATACCTCACGGAGGAGGCGGTCCCGGAGTAGGCCCGATCGGAGTTGCAAAACATCTCGTTCCATTTTTACCCGGGCACGTACTAGTCGATAATACAACCGGTAACGAACACGGAGCAGTTTCCGCAGCGCCTTGGGGAAGCGCAAGTATCGTTTTGATTTCTTGGATTTACATTGCTCTGATGGGATCCGAAGGTCTTACGAATGCGACTCGGATTTCGATCTTAAACGCAAATTACATTGCAAAACGTCTGGAAAAAGCATATCCGGTTCTTTACAAAGGAAAAAACGGTTTTGTCGCTCACGAATGTATTCTCGACGTAAGACCTTTTAAAAAGTCCGCGGAAATCGAAGTGGAAGACGTTGCAAAGAGATTGATCGACTACGGCTTTCACGCGCCTACAATGTCCTTTCCGGTTCCGGGAACTTTGATGATCGAGCCGACGGAATCCGAATCTTTGGAAGAATTGGATCGTTTCTGCGAAGCGATGCTTCTCATTCATCAGGAAATTTTAGACGTTCAAAACGGAACCTTAGATAAAATCGATAACCCTCTTAAAAATTCTCCGCACACCGCGGCAATGACAACTTCGGATCGTTGGGATCATCTTTATCCTAGAGAACGTGCGGCATATCCGGCTCCTTGGAGCAGGGATCATAAATTTTGGCCTTTTGTAGGAAGAGTGGATAACGTATACGGGGATCGGAATTTAGTTTGCTCTTGTCTTCCGGTGGAAAGTTATCAGTGATTTGTTAAACGAAGTCGTTGCACTTCTTTGTAAAGTAAAGGGGAACCAGTAAACATCGACTTCGAATACGATCGTTCTTGCGTAAAAAAGCCGAGGAATCAGACCTCGACTTTTTTATTTGTGTTTCAATTCTTGATTCGAATATGTCTTTGAGATTGAAAATAAAATATCTTCAATCTTTTGCATGTAATTCATTTCAACATTTCCAAAAATTCCATCACAAATCGAATGCCAATCTAAGAATATTTTATGCCGAAAACCGCGGATCCTGATTTCAGGATCCACGCCTGACTGATTCCATTGCCCCGCCTTAGTAGTCACACCGTCGCTCAACAGAAAAAGAAGAAACAAAGACGGTATAATGCAAAAAATCAAACTGAAATGCGTCTTAAAACGTAAAAGCATTGATATAAAAAGAATTAAGAATGAATAATAAATCAAAAAGAAAGATTTAAAATCAGATCAACCAATGTAAGAACAGCAGTAATCGCTGATTTTTTTTACATTCATTTGAAATCTGGATTTTGCGGGAACTTCAAAAGATTGGCCGCCTTTGATTTCCTTCCAAGAATCCTCACCCGGGAGTTTCACGAGCATATCCCCGTCCAAGATTTCCATAATTTCCTTTTCGTCAGTCCCGAAATCGTATTGACCCGGCATTAAAATCCCCAAAGTCTTTTTGCTTCCATCCTGAAATAAAACGGTTCGACTTGTTACCTTTCCTTCGTAGTAAACATTCGCTTTTTTGATGATCGTTACGTTTTCAAATTGTCCCATGCGCCTCCACTCCTAGCGGTTAATTTCGTTTTAAAAACAAGTTAAAATCCCTTTCTGCAAAGCTTTCAAAAGAAAATATAAAGGATACAATTTTACAGTTCGTTGAAAAATTCAAATCTGAAAATAAGAGCTTATTATTCGTTCAAATGAAATAATACACCTTACGGTTTTGGATTTTACAGTGAAAATTCGAATTTCGATAAATCAATGTTCTGTTTGAATGATAACGTCTTCTTTTCCGATTTCGTATTTAGTCGCTAAACGAACTTTTAGAGCGTAAAGAACCTGAGTCCCATTTTTAAAATAAAAAAATTCCGGATTCACTTTGATTAAAATACTATTAAGTTTAGAAAGTTCTTTTAAAAAGAGGGAAATCTCCTGAACGAGTTTTTCTATATTCTTACCGTAAGGACAACCTTTCAATTCGATTTCCACTCCTTGCTGCGTATGGTTCAGAAGAATGATTTCGAAAGGGTATTCTTTTTTATCAATCAATGAACCCGCTCCGATTTTCAACGCCTGACATATTTTTTCGATTAATACCCGCATATCGATCGGTTTTAAAAGATAAGCTACGAGCTTTTTATTATGAGCGGCTTGGATGATCGTTTCTTTTTCGTTGCTTACAGTTAAGAATATAATCGGAGTCGCTCCATTCATTTCAGGAATTCTTTCCAAAAGATCGATTCCGTCGAATTTCGGCATTCGATTGTCCGTTAAAATAAGATCATAGCGGGTTTTCCTCAATCTTATTTCGGCAGCGACTCCGTCTATGACGTGGTCTACGTCGAAATTATATCTTTCCAAATAACGAATTAAAAGTTCCGCATTATTTTCGTCGTCTTCTGCCAATAAAATAGAATAAGTCGGTGCAACTTTCATAAAAGCATCAGCTCCCTAAATTCCAGGATCATATTCCGATCTCGCCTTATTTTTCCGACATTTTTTCAGGATTGTCAAAAAACGTCTTTCAAAAATAGAATTTAGGCTATAGTACACCATCCCCAAAATACTTCATTTTTACTTACTACTCGGATGTATGAAAATGGCACCAAAAGTTAATGGGAGATTTTTGCAAAGATATAAAAGTTCTAAAAAAATTGCGCCGAATCCAGAATTGTCGGTTTTTTAAGAAGATTCTATATTAGAGTTGTTGAAAAATTCCATAATTCAGATTAACAAAACTGCTTTAATCGACCGTTTTCATGAAACGGAAACAGATGAAGAATTAATTTTTCAACAACTCTATTCTAACTTTTGAAACAAACTTATTAAGATATTCTTTATATACATCCAAGTATTAAATACTGATCATTCCAAGATATTTTCAAGACGACTCCCTTTTAACGCTTTCGTATCCGAAAAAGTGATTCTCCTTTTTCATATTGAAAAATCTCATACGAAAAAAATCCCATTCTCACGTAAGATAGACCTTAATCAGACTACTTTTGAATTTTACAAATAGAAACCGAATATATTATAATTTTAACATGCAATTTCATGAGTTTTAAAAATTATCTCCGTTTATTTGCAAGAAATATATTCTATTTTTACTATACATTTCTTAAGGGATGACAAATGCCTCAATTTTAAATCTGTTTCTAAATTGTGCCCATTTAGTATCGATAGACTCACATATAAGCCGATTTTATCTTTGCAAAAGACTTTTCTGTTTGGTGATCATTTTATTTGGATAGATCGTCTGATATTTATTATGGAATTCTCCACAAAACAAAATTATAAGCTTGCTAAGACTCGTTCAAGAAGAGACCTTATATAAGGGTCTATCAAAAAACATACCGACCGATCTTTAGGGACTCCCACATTTTATTATGAATTTATGGAATGACTGCAATCGATTTCTTTTCAGGCTTTGGGTAGACTATAACAAGCTTATTTTTAATATAGATGCTTCTATATTAAAAATTTAAAGATATAATTTTGGATTAACTTGGGGTTTTAAAAAAATGGAATTGATTCAGGAAGCTTTAAACAACATAGGAGATAAAATCCGTCTCGTGGAATTTATTCCGTATCCTGTGTTGCTTTCGAGAGTAAAAGGAGATCAATTCCAAACTCTTTATCTGAATCGAAGTTTTCGAGAAATCGTCGGTTATAAAGTTAAGGAAATCCCCACCATAGAAGATTGGTTTGTCCAAGCTTATCCAGACGAGAATTATAGAGAGAAGGTCAAATTAGATTGGCTGACCGAAGTCGACAAAGTAAAAAAAAATGAAAAACATAATATTTTAATGAAGACAAAAATTCGAACCAAATCAAACGGAGAAAGATGGTTCCACCTACGAAGCACGGAGTTCGGAGAACTAAATGCGTTTGCATTTCAGGATATTCACGATCTTGAAACTTTGAACTTGGAGCTAATTCGCAGCAATTCCATCAAATCCCAATTACTCTCTATTCTTGCACACGACTTAAGAACCCCCCTAATACAGATCATTTCTCTGATTTCTCTGTTTAAAAATGAGGAAATCCCCTCCATCGATCTTCATCAACATCTTTCAAAATTAAACATTCAAACCCATCTTACGATCGACTTGATCGACAACACGCTGAATTGGGTGAAAACGAACTCTAAAAGTATCGCAGCGAACAAAATCTTTTTTAATCCGATCCCGATCATGCAAGAAATCACAACCCTTTATAACGATTATATCCGACTTAAATGTCTTCAAGTTCATCTGGAGTTTGACGAGGATCTAAAAATATTTAGTGATGTGAATATTTTCAAAGTGATTGTTCGTAATTTATTCGTAAATGCGCTTAAATTTTCAAATTCCGGTGGAAAGATTTTTCTAAGAGGGACAATTTCTCCGGATTATCAACATATTTCAGTAATCGACGAAGGTATAGGAATGTCCGCCGAGGAATTAGAAAAGATTTTTTCCAAAGAATTTTATTCCTCAATCGGAACTCTCAATGAAAACGGATCCGGACTCGGAATTAAACTTTGCAGAGATTTCGCTCAGTTAATCGATGCAGAATTTTGCCTGAAAAGTGAAAAGCACAGAGGAACTTGTGCGAGTTTGATTTTTAAGACGATAAATCGATAGTAATTCATTCCAATATTAGTGGATAGCTCTGACCTTGCTCTTTTTTCCCCACATGCGTGGAGTTATGTAGTCGTCCCTAAAATCAAGTTTACGGAAATCAGACTGCTTGATAAACGAAATGATGAATGATCTTTTTGTATTTAGGGACCTGTTAGAAAGCCATATTTAAAGCATGAATACAGCCTTCCATTTCAAGAGAGTGGTGAAGTTTAAATCCGACAATTTTTCTGGAATACAAATCCGTTATCAAAGAAAGATATGCGAAACCGCTTCCAATCCTAATGTAAGTAATATCGGAAACAAAGATCAGATTTGCTTCGGCTGGAATTAAATTCTGGATTCAATTGGAATATTCGAAAAAGGTGATTTGAATTCGTAGTAGTTCTTGCATATTTTCTTTGTTTTTCCAAAAGAAGAACTTTCTCCGAAAAATCAAATTCTATCGTGCATAAGAAAAAGAATACCAAAAAATAACACAGTAAAGTGCCGGTAAAATCAGATAAATCACCGGCTTACCATCGAAAAAATTAGTTGTATTTAAAATATTTTTCCAAATTGAAAGAAGAAATATATAACGGATTAGATTCTTTTCAAAAGATCTTTCAGTTAGGAATATCCGTTTAGAAAAAGTGAACCGAAGCGATAGGAGAAAGAAAAATACTAAAAAAGTTCACGGCAAACAAAAGGAAAAGACACTTAACCTCTACCTGAGTCCTGACGAATTCAGACTTAATATTTCTTCCTCCGGCCTTTGCGTATATTCCGTTTTTATTTCCTTATCATATGCGAAGTAGATACTACCTTTCTATCTGAGTAAAATAAAGTGATTCATTCCATTTTTTCAAAGTGGCGGAAGAAAGGCATTCAACCGATCATCCGGACCCCAAACATCTTCTCCTTCTTTTTTGAACAGATTGATCCAAACAGGTAGATTATTACCGTTTAATTTTACAACTTCTTGAAGTTTTTTATTTTCATAGGGAGTTTCGGGAGAGGCATATACATATCTGCCAAGGTCTGAGTAATGAAGGCATGCAGCAAGTCCATCACCCCAACGACCCTTACGATTGGTTACGACCCACTTTCCGGTTTTCCTCTCCCTGCATGCAAATTGATGCCAGATATCACAGTGGCAAGTGGACCAATTCCCATCCGACCAAATCCGACCACAATGCTCTTTATCCTCTGCATTGCGTGGCTCACCTTTGCCCCATGACCAGACCGGTTGTTTCGCAAAATTGACATCAAATTGATCAATTCCAAAAACGTTTACTTCACAATCAAGCATGGACTGAATATCGCTATTTGTGAATGAGCTCTGGATCTTTCCATGACCGTTTGAGCTATCTGCGACACGAACTACTTCTGACTGATAAAGTGTTCTGGGAAAAACACAATTACGATTGCGAAATACCTTTGGTGAAAGTTGCACGCTCGGTACTTCCTTTGTTCCTGCAAAGAACTGTGCTTTGAAATACTTACTCCATTCTTCCGAGCCTTGACCGTTCTGACAGCTGTCACTCATCAATAGAATCCTTTGACCTGCGTTAACCATATCTTTCAATTTCGGCATATCTGAGGGGGAAGGTTGTTTTGAACAACTTCCAGAATAACGATATAACCATGAGCCTAAGGAATTTTTCAAAATATTAAGAACTTCGGAATAATGTCCGTCTAAATGATCTTTTATATAAATAAGCAGGACTTCATTTCTATTATTGGGTTTGGAAATCCAATCACGAATTTCTTCCAAACCCTGACGAAAAGTACGATCGGAAATTTTACAACCGGAGTGATTTGCCGCACCACCACAAAGAAGAAGTTCTTTGGTACCTTTTTTACTTCCGGTACTCCAATGGACCTCCAATTCGAGATAACGCACACCCAAACGAAGTTGATCACCAATGGTATATTTCTGGTTCGTATAAAAGGAGCTACTTTTTGTGTAAGCACTACTACTATAAGAATTATGAGTTCCATAAAAAAGTGCCCGAGTTATCGGAAGGTTCATATCAACTTGGGTTTTTCTTTGCAAACTAAGAACCTTATTCTCGTGTGATTTCTCGAAAATGTCGATTGGGTTTTGCACCACTTTTCCGCGATGTGCATGGAGATTTCCCATAGCTTCCAAAAAGAGAAAACTGATGAATACCCTCAGAATTTTTTTCATAATTTTCGCCTCATATAGTATTGTTCGCTATCTCTACAGAGAAAAAGCTCACAATCCATAATAACACATAATAGACTTATTTTTAAATTTTTGTCTTAATAAAGACAAAAATGTCAATATATCATAAATTTGCAATCTTTATTAAACCGACATAACAAGAAGAAGACGATCACTACCACATGAAGAAATTCATGTGATTGAAGGAAAAACTTTAAGGGCTTGCCCCAAAATCTGTCGAACGCCAATAGAAGCGATACGATTTGAATTTAACAAAAACGTAACAACTACTAGAATGTTCCGGCAATCAAGTCTGCTAGAAAGCCCATAAATCACCAATCTGTAGGAATTCACTACATTCAAGAAATAATATAGTGTCGCGACAATACAAGCCCCACAGGAGATAGTTTTGGGGCAAGTTCTAAGTTCCTTCTGTTGGTTTTCTTGTCTTGTGGTAAATGCTCGGCATCTAACACACGATTTTCAAGCCCGGAAGGAGAGCCATTTTATCTTAGTTTGGAAAATAGTTTCCTTAAATATCATTCTCTTAAAATTTTTGGATATAAGATTTCTTTGAAAATTGCAAAACTTAAGACGCCCCTAAGTTATCAACTTCCATTTTTGACTTTGGAGATAAAGTCACCAACGGCTTGCAAAATCTCACCAGTTTTAAACCAAGACATTAAAATGATACCGGAGGTAATAAAGAGACCATAAACGCTAATTCCTCCGAATCCTTCCGAGATCTTTGCATCTGGAAAAGATTTTAAAGTATAAAGGCCTAAAAATAAAAATAAAAGACCCAGAAAAAAAGCACGATTTGAAATACGAAAAAGATTTTTTTCGACTACAATGTAGTTTTCTAAACTTTTCTCCAATCCTTTTGCTTGGGAAGAATCAGGATGAACCGCTAAGATATCTTTTGCTTTGAGTGTTTGTTTCATAGATTTTTACCTAGAAAGAATTTTTTTGGCCATGTTTTTTGATTTAAAACCACATAACAAAGCCGGAAAACTTCGGATTCTTAATCCGAGCTTGTATAGATGCCTCCTTAAAAACTGAAATGAATTCACTCCACTCAAGGCTCACCTCAAGTGGCTTTTGTGATCGTACCACATAGAGAAGAAACTCCTACAGAATATTTTTGGACGTTTTGAACATGAACGTTTAAATCCACTTTATCGTAATTTAAAAGATCAAGTTCATTCCGGACGTGAACCCCGTTTACGTCCCAAAATGGGGAAGTTTGCACTAAGGCTTCGGAACCTCCATGAGAACCTTTAACCGAATAAAGACCTTCTTCGGTTCTATCTTCGCCGTCTTGAATACCGTATTTGAGAAAGATTTCTTTAGAAACTTTACCAGAACCCATTGTCCCTACCCTTGCTTCCCCACGATTTAGCACCTGGATAGATCTTAAAAGAATATTGTTAAAATGGTCAAAAGAATTGTCGTTTAACAAAATTTTTTTATTAATGATACTGATACCCTAATATAGATTAATACGAAATTGATTTCAAATCCAAGTATCGACCACTTCTATTTAAAATGAAAAAACTTAGATTCGGTTTTTTCAACCAAAGCCTGAATAAAACGATCTCATTTCGTATCCGCGATCTTAAATCCGTTCTTTTATAATTGAAATAATTTCTTTTCGGTTCCGTAAAAGGAAACTAAACCTTAGGATAAAGTTCCGCCTACACAACATTGAATTGTCTTTTTAAAAAATATCAAGGCCGATTTTTTTTACAATAAAAATGAAAATATAAGAATCTGTCCGGCCACAGCTTTTGGGATGTGCTGTAAAATTAGAACTGAAGTAACCCTTAGACATCACTTAAGAATCAAATTTCTTCGATTTTTAAATAACCAAAAAATAAACTATACAGAACCCATCCAAAAATCTTACGATAAATCATTCACAAGTTCACAACAAAACATAGAAAGTTCCCATAGATTACGTGCCCTAAGTATCGCATGTGCCGTAGAGTAGTTTTTGCTTTAAGCTCCTCTATAAGTTTTACATGTTAAAGTTTTAGGACAATTTTAAGAGATACCCGATGATCTCATATTTGGAACAAAGGTGAGAAACTTCTCATTGGTAAACATAAAGAAAAACATAGACGCCTGAGTCGTCGAAAGAATCTACAATTGACACAATCAATACGGTATTCTTTTCGTATGTCCGAGTAGTAATTTCTTTAATAAGCGATTTTGAGGCCGACTCTAAATAAGGCCAAAACCTTTTAAAAACGGATTTGCTAAAAACATCCGCACTACCTCCGGCAACTATGGAGCGTCCTCAAGAAACCCATAACCTTACCCACAAGTTAAGAAGGCTTTTGGGATCATAAGGATCAAAAACTGATATTTTTCAAGTGTTCCGACAAGAATGAGGCTTTTTACTTGCAAGAAGTATGATTTTGTGGTAAAGAAAACCTCCCGAGTCTTCCCACCGCCTCTCCCCTCCACCCAAAATCAGGGTGGGGCGTAAGTTTCACAGAGGATTTGTAGTAATTCCGACAGATTTATCTTCAGATCCAAGTATTTGTGGGTAAGGTTATGCAAGAAACCTGAGCGCATCATAATTATTTTTTCTGCCCAAGTTCATTAAATATTTTGCACGTTCCAGAGGAGTTTCCCCGAAGCCGTTTTTCACGGTTGGATCCGCGCCTTGCTGCAAAAGATATTCTGCAATTTCTTTCGAGCCTGCATCATACAGTGGAGTCTCCTGAGAAGCATTCTTACCGTTTACATTGGCGCCGTGTTCTACTAATTGTTTTACAATTTGAATGTTATGTTTTTGCTGTACTGCGTAGTGTAGAGGACTACTCCCGTCTTCCGCCAAAGTAGCATTGACATCGACTCCCCCTTTTCTAAGAGCAGCCTAATAATTTTGAGTCTTCTATCATTTTTTAGCGGAAGATTAGAATAGTGTTCTATAACGTTGAAGAATAGATAATTACAACGACGAAAAGAAATATCGCAATTCTTCACATTTGCATCAGCGCCTTTCTCTAAGAGGAGCCCAACGATTTCACTGTTCTCATTCTCGATAGCAAGATACAATAAAGATTTATTATAGACGGCGTTGTTTTGGAAATTCATATCGGCTCCTTTTTCTAAGAGGAGCCTCACGATTTCAACTTTCTCGTTCTCGTTCTTAATAGCAAAATACAATGGAGATGAACCAATGAATGTGGAATTCACAACCGCATCGCCAGTCTCAATGCAACGGCGAACCCCGGATAGATCGTTGTTCTCGATACTTCCGATCAGGAGGCCTGATTTCCAGGCCTCGGGAACTCTCGAATAGTAATATGCCGTCAACGGAATTGTAATAGGAAGTAAGATTGTATCTACCAAGAAGGACAAAGGAAGATCGATAATACTAAAAGGAAAATTCGTACCTATACCAGCAATTCAGTAGAATCGTGTCCCTG
This sequence comes from Leptospira borgpetersenii serovar Javanica, assembly GCF_003046425.1. GTDB lineage: Bacteria > Spirochaetota > Leptospiria > Leptospirales > Leptospiraceae > Leptospira > Leptospira borgpetersenii. The sequence continues at coordinate 141,003 of NZ_QAJG01000008.1, read as the reverse complement.
GATAAATCCAGAGAGGAGGATCCAAGGCGCTAAGATTTTTAGATAGTTCTGGAGAAACGGTTTTATCTGCGTATCTTGCCATGGACCAAACGCGTGTGGGTAAAATTTTGGCTTCTCCAAGCATTAGGATTGTGGCGCAATCCATCTGAGCGGCCATCGAAATCGTTATCATCATTCTGAACAAGATTTTCATTTTCTATTGCTCCCGATTACATTGGATTGTTCCATCCAATCCTCCAGTCCGATTCAATCTTTTTTAGCATTTTCATATCTTGTAAGTTCGGTATAAAACTTTCTAAGAAATAAAATAGGGAGGTTGTGTTCGTTCTTATTGTATTTACTTAACGTTGTCTTAATTCATAAGAAAATGAACTTATTCCGAGAACACAAATGTTTTAAGTGCGATCCAGGCCTTATTTTGAGGCCGACTCTAAAATTCCAAACTTTTTCATAAATTTCTTAGAATTTTGATTACGTTATAATACCAAAACTTGCCCCAAAACTAAGCGTAATATCTCAAAATAAATTCTCATTTTAAATGGAAGATTTTCCTCCTACTTTGTTGTATCTTACATGAAGTTATCCAAAATCAATCCGCGATTGCTCCTCTTTTTTCTTCTTTTCTGCTGTAAGAATTCAAATGAAGAATCTCCTCTACTTTTAGCGGGAGCTCTTCTAACAATCACACAACAAGCTGATATTCAAGACTTAATCTCCGGTCCGGTGTTAATCGATCAAGAAACAGAACTTACAAATTACAAATTTAAAATTTATAATCCGACTCAAAAATTCATTCTTGAAGCTTATTTCTCGAAACCGGCAGGGATGGGACCGTTTCCTTTGATCGTCCTGATGCACGGGTGTGCAGGCGCACATTCGAATAGTGACGTCACAAAACCCCCTTCCTCTCTTTACACAGAATGGGCCAACCGAGGAAAAAATTTAGGATATTCTACTCTCTTAATTGATAGCTTTACAACAAGAAACGCAGAACAAAATCAATGTAATAACGGGGCCAACGTAGGAACATCGGAAGTTACGGACAGACCGACGGATGCATACGCAACTTTGAGTTACGTAAAAAGATCTAAAGTTATCAACAACGATAAAATCGTTTTACTCGGATGGTCTCACGGAGGGAGTAGCGTTTTTTCAACAGTGGATACAAATTCGACGACTCAATACCGCTCGGAAAATCCGAGACCGTTTAAAGCGGTTATTTCCTTTTATCCTGGGTGCGGACTCAATAACGCATTCGGTGGAATTTCTGCGAGCCGATATCTTCCGTATACGCATATTAAAATCCTTGCGGCCGGGGCAGACCCGCTTTATACAGTAGGTTATTGCAATACGAGAATTTCAAGGGCTCAAACCTTAGGCGCAAGCGCCGCAACGAACAACTCGATCGCGATGACCGTATATCCAAACACACATCATAGCTTCGACGAGGCCCAAAGTGTTTCTTCCAAATTCGACAATAACGATGTGATCGCAAAACCGAATGCGGACCAAGAAGCGGTTAATTTCTTTCAACTGTATAATCCATAAGGAAAGCTTAATCTTGCTCCAGGAAGATGAAATCCGTTTTCAAGCAATTTTTCTGCGAGGCATTTATAAATAAACAAAGGAAGTCTCGTAAAAATAAAAATCGAGCTTTAGGGCGGCCATAAATTCTATTCTTTGATCCAATAAATGTTTTCACAAAAAAGGAAACAGATACAGTTAAAATAAAAGTTCCAAAACGTAACACTTCAATAAAGAATTGAATTGTTACGTACAATTTCGATTCTATTAAAAACTTATCCTGAAACGCAACCCATAGGAAAGTATAACATTACCCACAAATTAAGAAGGCTTTTGGGATCATAAGGATCAAAAACTGATATTTTTCAAGTGTTCCGACAAGAACGATGTTTTTTACTTGCAAAAAGTATGATTTTCTGATAGGAAAAAATCTCCCGAGTCTTCCCGCCTCCTCTCCCCTCCACCCAAAACGCGGGTGGGGCCGAGTCTGTTTCACGGAGGATTGTCGGAAGAGATCTAAGTAATTGTGGGTAAGGTGATGGTCGAAAAGCGGCAGTTTGAGTTAGCGCGACCCATAGGAAGCAGTAATTCCCGCAAATTACGTTTCTCTGTGGAATTGATAGATATTTAATATTAGACTAGGAGGAGTATCCTAAGATTTTGGGACAAGTTTCTGATATGGAGAAAAAAGATTATAGTGACGAAGTCCATCTGCATAGCTCGAAGATCGTTCGTTTTTTACTTTTTATTGCCGGTTCTATTTCGTTAATTTTAGGGATCATCGGAATTTTTACACCGATTCTTCCGACAACCCCTTTTTTACTTTTATCTGCAGCGTGTTATGCAAGAGCTTCCCATCAATTTTACAATTGGCTCATGAACAATCGGTACTTCGGTTCTTATATCCGCGATTGGAGGATTCATAAAACAATACCTATTAGAGCCAAAATCATCGCGATTTCCATGATTTTTTTGACGATTGGAACCACCGTATTTTTCTTTATTCCAATTTTAGTGGTAAAAATTCTAGTTTCACTGATCGGAATTCTTGTAGTGATTTATTTGATTCGGATTCCTACAAAACCAAGAATCTAAATTTTAGAAAAAGATCATGGACGTAAAATAAGACGTAAGAATCAAACGCATTATTTTTATTTTAAAAAACCTTACTCCCGAATTATTTAGATTCGAACATAAATGCAGATTTTCTAATGCATAAAAACCGAGAATTTTCAGAAAATTCTTCTTGTTAAAGTTTTTTTAAGCCGATTTATCAAATTGGCAAACATAGGAAATCGAAAAGGTACGTTCTCGGGAAAGGATGAAAAACTCCGTAAAAAATGAGTCCTAGAAAATTCTCCAGCACTAAACAAACGCCCCGATTCGTCCGTAAACCAAGTATACCATGACCACCAACTTTGCCACGGAAACAAACAAGCTTCGATTACGGAATAGGGTAACCCGCGCCTTTCGCCTTCCATCACTACATCACGAGCCCATTCCATAAAACGAAGTTTATCCAGGATCATTTGTTTAGGATCCTTACGACGAACTACAAAACGACTCCTTAGAATCGTTTCATCCGAAGTATAAACGTAACCGTGAGCACCAATCATAGTGCGTATATTCAGATTACAATAATTTTGTAATGTTCTAATCCAGTCGGCGCCCGACACATCGCGGTTAGGAGATGTAAATACAGTATGCATAAAAGAATCCCCGGCAAACAAAATACAATGTTTAGAATCATAAAAGGAAGCGTGACCGTCGCAATGTCCCGGCGATTGGATTACCTGGAGTGAAACGTCCTGGGTATCGACCGTAGTTTCCAGAGATTTCATATTCTCCGTATCATTTGAAATAGGTTGTCCGATAAATACTTTGCGCACTATGGAAAGATTTTCAGGGTTCCTTATAGCTTGCAACGTGGCCGAAGTCGCATAAACCGGAACATTTAGTTCGGAAAGAACCGTAGGGACGTTCCCGACATGTTCTTCATGCGCGTGGGTAAGGACAAGCGTATGAATGTCGCTTGATCGTCTTGCGACGTACTTTTTTATTTTTTTCCAACTAAAAATAGGTCCAGGATCAAACAATATATCACGGTAATGAATAGCCGTAAAACGTTCTCCGAAAATCACGGACAGGAATAAAGAAGAAACATTATTCATGTAGATTAATCGTAACGTATCCGAGAGTAAAATAATTTCTTTATTCCAAGTCCATAATGCAGCCAATAGATTAGAAAAAGAAATTCCTATCTGCCGGACCAATATCCAGGGAAGAAAAATAAAAAATAACGTCCAGTAACGTATCCAAAAGTAAATGATTGTTTTTCGGTTATTTTTCGGGAATAACGATGGAACGGGTGGAAACGATCTCATCGGTTTAAAATAAAAATCGAATCGATTTAATTTCTTTTCTTTCGAAATAAGGATCGAGTAGTTTTGCCAACTTCGGCCAATTGTGATGCGGAACCGTAGGGTAAAGGTGATGTTCCAAATGATAGAGATGTTCCATAGCGATAAAGGAAGCGATTCTTCCTCGAAACAATCGAGTTTGTTTTAAAAGATCTTCTTGAAAAGGATCGTGAGGAATGTACGAAGTAAAAAAAGGAATTACCCAACTACCGACGATCATCAAACTTACATAAATGAAAAATATAGGAAACACATTATAAAGAAGCAAAGCGCCTAGAATAATCGAAAAACATAATAAACCTTCCATCAGAACAAGTGTCCTTTTACGCCCGCCCGCTTTGAGCGCCCATAACCAAATTTTGACTTGAAACGTAATTCCACAAAACAAAACGCTTAAAAACGACAATTTAGATGCGTTCCCCTCTATGTCCTTATTTGTTGGAAAAGTTCGATGGTGATGTAAATGCGCCCTTTGATAGGCATGCCCACTACGTAACGCTAAGAGTTCTATTAAGGTCAAAAAAAAATGATTCCAAAATTTCGGAAGTTTTAGCGTACGATGAACTAAATCGTGGGAGACGGAAGCGTAGGTAATGAAACTTAAATATATAAGAATACAAACAGAGAAAAACCAAAGATCCTGTACTGCACAATAGAAATAAACGCCACAACAGACAAAAGGAGTCAAAAGAGACCGAACGATTTTATAAAACTTTACATTCAGTAAAGTCGAACTTAATTCGTTCAGTTTCGGTAAATCGGTAGGGCGACGTATCATTTTTATACTGGCTCAATTCTATGAAGTTACTTCAATCAAAAAAATCGTACTTAAGGTGAATTCAATGTAAGGAAATCTGAACAATAAAAAACTATAACTTGTCCCAAAACTTCGGTGGAAAAATCATCGCAATTTTTTCACAAAACCAAAAACTTCCCAAAGATCGGTCGTTTTACATTATCTTTGTGTTCTTTTGCGGAAAATCTCCATAAAGAACCACATCAAATATACCGTTATTTTCTAAATTTTTTGTACAAAGTTCATTTTAGAAAACGCCGGTTCCACAACACACCTCATAAGAAGCACGGGCTTCAATTTCTGCAACATGATGATAAAGAATGTTCAATAGAATAGAGTTGTTAAAAAGTTCATTCTTCACCCGTTTCTGCTTCACGAAAACGGTCGATTAAAACAGTTTTGTTAATCCGGATTATGGAATTTTTCAACAACTCTATTGAATTTCTCCCGCACTTGGGGACAAACTCAATGAACCGCTTCCCAAGGGAAACAATCCAGGCGAGAAAATTAGAGAGGTTTTTATTTATCAGAAAATCATACTTTTCGCAAGTAAAATCCCGCTCTTATAAAAACAGTTAAAAATGTGCGTTTTCGGTTCTCTTCTTATTCCAAAACCATTTTCAAGGTTACAGTTCTTATGGATCGCGAACTCAAAACGTTCAGTATGGAGATCGCGAAGGAAACATGTGAAATACCTTAGAATCGTTCTCCTTCAAAAGTTCCGCGACATCCAAAATCTCTAGAATCTTACTTCGCTTTTCCGGCTCTTCTTGAAGCCAGGAATTCACAAAAGATTCGAGTCTTTTATAATCTTTAATAAATGAAAGAGAACGGATGTATTCGATCTTGTCTTCTTCTTGGGCGATTTTTAACTGAACGATAGCTTGATACGTTATGGCTGCCGCTCTATAGTTTCCTATATTGTAATAGGCACGAGCTAAAAATCGTTTTTCCTGAAAAGGGAGTTCTCCGTATTGAGTGTAAATTTCAATCGCTTTTCTATAATTTTGATGAATCTCCATTACAAGTCTCGCATGGATCAACATGTATTCCCGAGATATAAAACCTTCCTTAACGAAATCAACACACTGAGAATAAGCATCCGCCTTATTGCCCAAAAGAAAATTGGATTTCAGAAGAAGAAGTTTTGCGGCCCTAAAATTCGGTTTGAGTTCGATCGCTCTTTCCGCTTCGGCCTTCGCTCGAAGAAAGTTTCCGGTTTCAAAATAAGCCAACGCCAAATTGATTCTATAAAACGGATTATAATTGGAAAGCTCCGCCGCTTTCTGAAAATATTCCAAGGACTTTGCCCATTTGGACTTTTGAACAAAGATCATTCCTAATAGATAATAAGACGGGTCGTGACTCGGATGAATCTGAACCGCTTTCAAAAGAAAATCTTCCGCTTGAGGATATTTTCCCTGCGCGTAAAGATAAGAACCTTTCAAATAGTGGTATTCCACCGAACTTGCATCCAACTTTCTGATTTTATCTATGTTGACGGAAGCTTTAGCGAGGTTGTTGGCACGAATGAGATTTACAGTTTCAGTGTTCAAAGCGGTGATTTGAACCCTACGACGGGCCGTGTCGAGATTTCCCGGAGAATTATCCAAATTAGAAATGGGAGAACTATGATTCTCATGTTCGTCATCCGGAAAAATTTCTCCTGCAAGAAAAATCAATAACAGACATGAAAACAAAAGACGATTCATACGATTGTCTTTATCCGAAAAGAATCAAACTTGATTCAATTCTTTTCGCCCGAAGAAGATTTACTGTCGCTTCCAGGTTTTCCGGAATCGCTTTTAGAGTCATTTAATTTAGAGGAATTCGAAGAATTGTTACTGCTCTTCCTGTCTTCTCCCTTCTTAACGACTTTTTTAAACTTCTGCTCTTCTTTTTTTACGACTTCCTCCTCTTCTTGGATCCGCTTTTTTTCTCTTTTACTTTTCGAGATCTGAGTTTTGTTTTTTACGGAGCCCTTATTCAGACCTTGAAACTCTTTATCGGAAATTTCCTTTTGTTTGTTTTGATTTTCTTCTTTTTTATATTTGATTTCTTCTAATTCTTTTTCGTTCTGAAGTTCGCTGAACTCGCCCTTTACAAAATATTCAATACCATCTTCTTTCTTATTGAGGAGTTGTAATTCTTTCTCGTTTACTTTAAGAATTCTATATTCAAGGTCAAACGCAAGATCGGCAAGATTGAAATTAATATCGTCCTCTTTCATTTTATAAGTAAGATGGAAATTATCGTATTTGGCAAGACCATCAGGAAGAATAAGTAGATGACTTCCTTTATCAAGACTTACACATTCTCCTTTTTCGGAACATTTTTTGACTTTTATCCAATCCCCTAAAATCAACTCTTCCTTTTTTTTACAAACCGCGAATAAAAATGGGATCAAAACAAAAATGAGAAAGACCTTTTTCATAGATTCAAACATAGAAATGTGCCCCCCACTGTCCAATGAAAATCATATCCCCCCAAGAAACAAATCAAGAGACCCCAACGGAATGGAAATAATTTTCAAGGATTGAGTGAGGATTTATCGAATGTCCAAATATTCTTTCAAGCTTAGGATTTCGAACGTATTGAGAAGATCGGGATGAATTGCGCTGATTGTACAGGAAATTCCTTCAGAACGAGCATTCTTTAAAAACCAAACGAGAGAACTGATTGAAATGGAATTCATCATAGGAATATTTCCCAAGTTAAGAACGATACTTTTCGGTTTTTTATCGATCGCATCCATCAGCATTCTCCTGAACGTATAGTAATCATTAAAAAGAGTCGTAAGATCGGGAGTGATTTCGATCGTTTCAGGTGTTTCTGACATAAAAATTCATTTCAAAGTTTCCCCATATGCTCCGTAAACTTCGGACAAAAAAACTTTCTCTTGGAAAAAATCTCTCTTGGAAATCGCAAATTCAACCGATTTTTTGGAGGGAGAAGAAATAATGTTCGAGAAAACCCATTTCATGAAAACCCAGGATCTCCTGGAAAGAGGAATGAATAATTCTATTCTCAAAAGAAAAGTAATTTCGGACAACATCGCCAACGCGGACGTTCCTCATTTCAAAAGATCCGAAGTAATCTTCGAATCGATGATAAAAAGAGCGATCGAGTCCGAGAAAATCGAAACTCTGAAAGAAGTACCGACTCAAATTTCGGACGAACGTCATATTCAATTTTTCAAACCTCTGGATTATCGAGAAGTTCAGCCGAAAACAAACATAGATTACTTAACGACCATGAGAGCCGACGGAAATAACGTGGATGTGGAAAAGGAAGTCGTGGAAGCTTCCAATTCTCAAATGCAATACATGATAATGACCGAAAGACTCAATCAGAACTACAGAGATCTAAAACAGGTTATGAGAATGGCTTAAAAGTCTGGATTGAATCTTCTCTCATCCATTTTAATGAGGCATAATTTTACTTTTTAGGAAGCAGCATGGGACTTTTTTCATCGATCAATATTTCCGCAACCGGTTTATCCGCTCAAAGACTCAGAATGGATGTTATTTCCAATAACATCGCAAACTCGACCACGACTCGAAATACAAACGGGGATGGTCCATTTAGAAGAGATCGAGTCGTGATGACTCCGATCAATTTGAGGACCAGATGGAGAAGTCCGGTTTACCCGTTCGGAGTCGCTCCCGGAGAAGGCAAGGGTGTGAAGGTAATGAAAATAGAAAAGGACATGACCCCTCTTCGATTGGTTTATGATCCGACGCACCCGGACGCGATTCAGATCGGCCCCAAAAAAGGATATGTGGAAATGCCTAACGTAAACATCGTAACGGAAATGACAGACATGATTTCAGCATCCAGATCCTATGAAGCGAATGTTCAAATGATCAACGGATCCAAAGCGATGTTCAATAAGGCGTTGGAAATAGGTAGAGCTTAATCATGGAAATCAATTCTAATTCCTCTCTTTGGTATACATATAACTCTGGTTATACGGGAAACAAACCTCATCCACTCAGTCCGAAAGGCGACAAGGTAAACGTTTTCACCACGGAGGATAGACATTACAAAGACGTAAAACAACCGGTTTCTCCCGATTACGTCGCGGAAAGTTTTTCGGAGGCGATGAAAAACGCCCTAACTTCCGTAAACGATCTTCAAGTGGAAGCGGACGAGTTGACTCAAAAGATGGTTTTCGATCCGAACTCCGTAGACGCTCACGAAGTGATGATCGCTTCCGAAAAAGCAAGAGTGGCTCTGACATTCACAAAGACGATCGCCGACGGAGTAGTCCGTGCTTATAGAGAACTCACTTCTTTAAGATAAGGCTTTTTTGTCCTAACCGGACAACCCCACAAATTACCTTCCAAATCGATTTAGGGATTTGTAAAGAATTGGAAGAGTATATTTTGTCCGATCTGTGTTTTGGTTTTTGCATGTAACTTTGCCGCGACACCGTTCTTAGAATGTAGGAACTCCTACAATTTCAAACCGCGATAAAAACACAAAAAGACCGTCGACCTAAAAAAGGCGCGACGGCTGATTTTTTTAAACCCACGGTTTAGTTGAGACTACGGCTTGATCTTCTTAATCAGTTTCAGATCCGCTTTGTTAAAAACGGTGATCTGAATACTACCGGAACTTTCTTCCTTACCGGTAACATAAATTTTTTCACCATAGAAGGTGACGTTCGAATTCGGACTAATCTCTTCCGAAGACTTAGCCTGTTTTTTTAGATCCTTGCCGAAACGTGAAAGATAATATTTTTCCTCAACTTCTTCAAAGGCGTAGATTTCATCACCTTTTACGATCATAGGAGATCTCCAGAAAATATTGTCCGTCGCCGAAAGAGTCGGCTTCAAGGTTTCCTGATCGATCAAAATCAACTTATGATTGGAAGAGTGACCGTCTTCAAAACCTATGACCAAAGCCTTTCCATCCACGATCTCGAAAGTCCTACCGCAGATCTTGTTGAAGTCCCCTCTAAAAATCGTGTCGTCCTTGGTGGGATCTAAAACCTGGAGCTCGTTATTATAATGTCCCTTATCCAGGTATTTCAGAGTTTTTAAGAAAAGAATTTTTCCTCCGACCACATTCTTATCGAATTCCTCTTTTTTCTTTTCTTCCTCCTTTTTGATTTCTAATTCCTTTTTAGTTTCCGCGAGTTCTTTCTTCAACTCCGCCTCCGACTTCTTGTTACCGGAATCACTTCCGGATTTACTATCACCCGAATTACTCTTAGAATCGGATTTAGAGGAACTTGAAGAGTTGGAAGAAGTAGAAGTAGAATCCGTCTTATTATTCTTCCTCTCTTCGTTTTTTTTAACGACTTCTTTTTCCTTTTCCTTTAACTTTTGCTCTTCTTTCTGAGCGGATTCCTTTTCTTTTTGAATCTGTTCTTTTTCCTTTTTCTTTTCTGCGATCTGAGTTTTATTTTTTACCGGATCTTTATTGAGCTCTTGGAGTTCCTTATCGGTTTTTACTTCCCTATCGGAAATTTCTTTTTGTTTATTCTGGTTCTCTTCTTTTCTACGCTTTACTTCCTCTAGTTCTTTCCTGTTTTTTTCGTTTTGAAGATCGCCAAACTTATCCTTTTCAGACTGCCCTTCCTTTTTCTTATCCAACTCCTTATTGACCTCGTCTTCCAATTCGTCCGTATGAACGTCTTTACCGAGAACGTCTTCGACAAGAGGAATCAAAATCTGAGTTTTTCCAGGCCATTCGGAATAACGTCTGGAAATTCCGATGGAATTCGGGTTTACAAACTTAATTACGGAATTGGAATATTTCTTTCCGATATAACTCTTATCTTTCCTATGAATGGCATTGTAATATAAAATATAAGTGGCGAGAATCTCGGAATTTTTGTCGTCATAACCGAAGTTAGATTTTACAAATCCGGCGAGGATTCTTTGAATCGAATTGACATGTCCGTAATCGGAATCTTCCGAAATCGCAAAAACGTCCGCTCCAAATTTCTTTCCCTCGGGAACAATTCTGGTTATACTAATTCCACCTTGTGTATGAGTTTTATCGGGCTCTTTTTTCAGAATGTCCGCAAGACCTGAACCTACTTTTTCGTTGGTTCCCCGCACTTCCTCACCGGCTCTCGCAGAAGATCGATTGATAAACCGAACTCTCTGAGAAGATCGAATTTCCTTTTCTCCGAGTTTGGAATTATCCTGAGAAAATAACGATAAAGAAAAAGCAAAACATACAAATACGAACCAGATTCTGAACATTCTAAAATTCTCCTTTTATTTCCCAAAGTGAAAGACTCGTTTGATCGGAGAATATGTTATTCTCAGGCATTCTATCGAGACAAGGATTTTTCCCGATCCGGAGTTTTCTTTGTCGGAAGAAAGTTGATCCCCAACCTCCCTTTTGTAACCTATCCCTTATGTATTTGTTCCAAGAAAGAATCTACAATTTCGGCGCGGGTCCGGCGATGCTTCCCAACGAAGTAATGGAGATCGCAGCGGCCGAATTCTTAAACTATAAAGGCTCCGGAATGTCCGTTATGGAAGTCAGTCACAGAGAACCTCTTTTTGAAGATGTGATCAAAAAAGCAGAAATTCTTTTGCGCGAGCTTCTCGATCTTGAAGACGATTACTCCGTCGCATTTTTTTCGGGAGGAGCCACTTTACATTTTTCCGCTTTACCTCTCAATCTTCTGAAAGAAGGAGAAAGTTTCGACATAGCTCATACCGGAATCTGGACAAAAAAAGCTTGGGAAGAAGGTCTTAAATTCAACGAAGTCAACGTTATCCACGACGCGACGGAAAATCATTTTACAGATACTCCGGTATTGACCGACGCAAACCTTTCCGGAAAAGGAAAATATCTTCATATTACTTCTAACAATACAATCTACGGATCTCAATATCCCGAACTCCCTAAAATCAAACGGGTCCCTCTCGTTGCCGATATGACGAGCGAACTATTATCCCGTAAAATCAACGTGAAAGATTTCGGAATCATTTTTGCCGGCGCTCAAAAAAACATCGGGCCTTCCGGACTCAGTCTCGCAATTATCCGAAACGATCTACTCGGAATTTCAGGAAGAAAAATTCCGGTTCTTTTAGATTATTCCGTGATGGTAAAGAACCAATCTCTTTACAATACTCCTGCCACGTATTCTATTTATATCGCTAAACTCGTTTTTGAGTGGCTCTTAAAGTTAGGCGGAATCGAAGCTATCGAAAAGGTTAACGAGCAAAAAGCAAACTTAATCTACGACTTTATCGATTCTTCGTCCTTATATACATGCCCGGTTCAAAAAAGATCCCGCTCCAAGATGAACGTGGTATTTTTACTCAGAGACAAGAATTTGGATTCCAAGTTTTTGGACGAAGCGGAAAAGAACGGCTTGCACGGTTTAGGCGGACATAGATTGGTGGGAGGATTTAGAGCTTCGATTTATAATTCCATGCCTCTGGCAGGCGTTCAAAAACTCGTCTCTTTTATGAAGGAATTTGAATCCAAAACTTGATGAAATTTTCACCTTTTAGAAATATCTTTTTGACCTCGATATCGATCGGAATTTATTCCGGAAGTCTTATTGCTTCCGGACTGAATTTCAATACACAATCCCCGATTCAGGATTGTTTTACAAACGAGATTACTTCTTCCGAACTCTCGAACTTATATAAATCCTCTCTTCCCTTGGAAGAGAAAAAAAGGATCGCAGAAACGATCTCGTACAAAGAAGGAAAATCCAGATTTCAATCGATCTCCTGTATTCAAGCCAAGAATCTATCAGAGGAGGATCATGCAAAACTTCTTCTGGATTGGAATCGTCATCTATTCACATACGAAGAACTGAATTCTTACTATGAAAATTACGTTCTTTCGGATGAAAAGACAAGGTCCTTGAATTCGATCGAATGGGAACTTCTCACGACATACCTCAAACAAAAAAAAGAGCTTTTGACCCGGCTCAACCATGCGACCGGTTTCGCACTCAAAGGAGAAAAAATCTCCGAAGAAAATTTTTCGATGATCTATCTTTCGTTATTCCTCCTTCAAGTGGAGTTTTGGGATGCGATGCCTAAAACTTACAAAAATTCCGTTCTTTAAACCGACTTGTCCGCTTATTGTTTTCGTAAAGAACCGACATTGGTATAATTAGCCGACCTTAAAGCTTAGGATCGTTCGATGGGATGATTTAAACATTAAAAGAATTATTTGCTTGAAACCTGAATCAAGTCGGAACATAACCAATATAGGTCATGAAAAAAATCGGAATCGCCTCGGATCATGGAGGCTTTGAACTCAAGGAATTTCTCCGCGACTCTCTTTCCAGAGAATTGGAAATCATAGATTACGGAACCAAAAACGAAACCTCAGTGGATTATCCGATCGTCATTTCGGAAGCCTGTAAAAAAGTTCTTTCCAAAGAAGTAGAAGGTTTAATCGCTCTTTGTGGAACCGGAATCGGAGCTTCCATTGCCGCAAATCGCATGAAAGGAATCCGTGCCGCACTTTGTCACGATCAGTTCACCGCAGAAATGTCCAAACGCCATAATAACGCAAACGTTCTCGTTTTGGGCGGAAGAATCGTCGGCAAGGAACTCGCGCTCAATATCGTTCGTACTTGGGTCAATACCGTTTTTGAAGGTGGCCGTCACGAAAGAAGAGTCAATCAACTCGAATCTTTAAATTCTTAACAAAAAACCGAATGGAATTGATTTCAAATTCTAAAGTCAGCGTTTCTCTCGCCGTTTTACTTCTCTTCCTTTCATCTTTTTCACTTTTTTCCGAAACCAAAATTCTTCCGTTGGAAGACTTACAAAAAAACGGACTCGAACTTTCGGGGAAAAACGGGAACAATAAAATTCTAAAACTACAAACTAGAAATCGTAGCGCCGGTTCCGATCTTTATTTGAATTTTGAGTCTGGGGATCCTTCTAACCTGAAAGATCTATCAGGAAATTATAAAGTTCTTATGTCTTCCTATTTCCCGGATCCGGAAAACGTATTTTATTCGAAAAGAAGCGCGCGTTTTTCTGGAAAACGGACCGGAATTAAAATCGCACATTCCAACTTGGGCCTTTTAACCTCCAAAGATCTAACGAAGGAATTTTATATCAGCTTCAGCTTTCTCCCGGGAACGGTTGAAAAAGACGCAACTTTGATTTCCAAACTTTACGAAACATCCGGAAATAGTTACGGTTGGAATTTAAAGATCGTAGACGATCGACTCAAAGCGGGATTTTATTCCTTCTTTGAAACGGAAGAAAAACGTTTTCTTTCACTGCATCTAACTTCAAATACAACTCTGAAAAAGAACCAATGGAATCGAGTTCTTCTCCATTTCAATCCCGGAGACAGAGAAATTGTATTATATCTTAACGGCAAAGAGTCGGCGAGAGGTTCAATCCCAAACAATCAAAGTTTAATTCGAATCGGATTTCATCCCGATGATACAACTTCCTTTCGAATCGCCAGTTCGTATTATGGTTGGATGGAAAATTTCGCGGTCTTTCAAGGAAAACCGAATTCGGAAGATTCTTCCTTTTCCGCCCAAAATTTTGATCCTGAAACTCATACTTCCAAATCCAAGTTCGGAACCGGAATCTCTCCCGTTTACAAAAGCTCTCATTCGAGTTCCTTTCTGGAAGAGATTCAGTTGAAAGCGGCAATTCCAACTTCTTCCGCAATGGAACTGTATTTCAGAGTATCTCCGACACCGTTTACTCCCAACTCGGAATCTCCCGCATGGATTAACCTAGACTTAAGAAAATTAGAAAATTATAAAATACATTCCCTCGAACCCGATCTCTACAGGATTCCTTTGAAAAATTCCCTTAAGAAGTTCTTAGGGATTTCGGAAGACAAAGAAGACCTACTTCCATTCCGATACTATCAATGGAGAATTAAACTCAAAGCCGATCCGAACGGAAATCAAACCCCCGAATTAAAAAACATATCCCTAACATTTCGAGAGACGAATCCTCCCATACGCCCTCTCGGCTTAAAAGTTGCGGAAGATGGAGTGGACGATTTCGGACCGAGCGTATGTTTGAGCTGGAAATCCAATCCGGAAAGAGACGTAATCAACGGCGGCGGTTATTTTATTCATTACGGAATCCATCCGGATCGAATGGTAGGAATTATCCGTGGAACCTTCTCGTCGAACGAAGTACCGAATAAAAAAAACCGCCCCAAACACCCGGCTTCCGATTATCTCGATCCGATCACGGGACTTCCTCCGGGAAAAAATTCGGGTAATATTCAAGAATATTATAATAAACTCTCGGCCTGTGTGGACAATAGAACCATTTCCTTGAACTCGGAAATTCTTTTGGAAAAGAATCAATTGTTTTTAAAGAAAGGAACGACCTACTTTTTTAGGATAAGCGCTTACAACAAGTTCTATCATTTCCAAACCGGAAAAGATCAAATTTCCGCCCTAAGCGATCCCGTCGAAGTTTACTTCTTGAGCGAGTAAAACCTTAATCATTTTCTGATCAGGTAAGTTTTTATCCACGGTGATAAAACCGTCCAAATCCTTTTCGATCGCGATCGCAATTTCGTTCCAAATTAATTCCAAATCTCCGAATTCTTTGGAAAGTTTTTGTGCCAAGGAAAGATTTTCGGATCTAAAATCCAAAATGTCCAAACAAAGCCGTTTCGTTTGATTCCAAAAGATTTCTCTTTTGATAGGGTCTTTTTCTTTTTCCAGTAAAGGAAGAATGGAAATCGTACCTGTATAAAAAAAATGTTGTTCCTTGATCAATCTTTCGACCGAATTTGTGACAATCGTTTTTAAGCCGGAAGAATCCCAAACAAGATTTTCCAATAAGGACTTGGAAAGATAATATTTCATTCTTCTTTTAGATTTGCAAGAATACGGAGAGCTTCCAACCTTTCGTAAGAATCAGATCGATACACTTCGTTTCTCAAAGATAATCTCAACATCTCACCGGCTGAAAGTTTCCTTTTTTCCGCTTCTTTTTTGAGAAGTTCCAGCTCTTCCTCCGCCATGAGAAGCTGAAATCGTTTGTCCACTTTCGCCATTAGTTCTCTTCTCTCATCTCTCTATCATTTTTAAGATACATTCTAAAATAGATATCTGCGTCCTTCAATTGACCCAGACCTTGATGGATACATGCGATATTATAGTTCGCTTCGTTCAATCTAAAGTCGTATTTAAAAGATTTCTTAAAAATCTGAATCGCCCTATCTTCTCTTCCGGCGTACCACTCCGACATCGCCCATAAAAAATGCCATTTACCTAGATCGGGATCTCTCGGAGTCGCTTTGGAAAGATATTCCAAAACTTCCTCGAACGTTTTTGCCGCGAGAAGATAATTTCCTTTAATCTTCTTAAGTTTTTCCATCCTAGAAAAAATATCCTCTGCATATCCGGGGATTTCCAAATCCTTACGATAGAACAAAGCCCGCGCATACCAAAGTTTAACGGTCAAATCTGCGGGATTTTTTTCCACGAACTTTTGGAGATAAGGAATCGATTCCGTTTCTTCCTGCGCTTCGTTCATCTTGAGAATTTTTTCTTTAACCGCACGGTTCCATTCTTTCCGATTTTCTTCGTTTGCAAAAATCGAAGAACAAAAAAACGTTAAGAACAAAAACCAGATTGATAAACGAATAAAAATCATAATGAAATCGAAAAAAACTTACAGGTATGTGAAAAGATTCTTTCCGCTTTCCGGATAAACGTCCACTATAAAATCGTAGGCGTTTCCGGTTTGATCCGCCAAAGAACGTATCCGTTCTCCCAAATCCTTTTTTGTGTATAAACCGAACGCTCCGACTCCGATTCCGAAACACATATCTTCGGGATCGATAATTTCGAAAATCTGAGACATCATTTTTTTGCGTAGAGATTCGAGTTTTTTAAAATCCTTTCCATGAAATTCCATTCGAAAAGATTTCATAAGTCCCCTTTCACCGTCTGTTGCAATTCTCATCAAATGAATTCGGGAAGAAACGACGTCTCGTTTGTCTCGAAATAACTCTCCCAAAATTTTTCGATCGTGTTCCTCGAACGCGGGAATAACAGGCTCCAAAGAATGAAAAATCAAATTTTCGATTTCCTGAGCGTTCTCTTCCATAAGCGAATCTTTGAAAAATAGAAAAAATCGAAACGGAATTCCAAAATTGGATAAGGGAATCGTAAGAATGGAAATACAAGATTCCAAATCAATCGGATCGAATTTCTTTCTGAAAAAACGATCCATCTTTTTTTCTTCGGTGATTTCAATGCAAGAATACGTTCCTAATTCTTTTCCGATATATTGATCGTCGTAGAGAAAAATCATATTTTCGGACGTGCGTTCTTTCAGTCCGTAAGTCACGAAAGGACTATAACTTCCGTTTCTCCTATCGTAATAGTGGATCGAAAATCCGAAAAGTTTAAGGCTTGAAAAGACCGAAGTATAGTATTTTAAAATAAACGAATATTCAGATTCCAACCCGTAACTAAGTTCGTCCAAAACTTCCAAAATTTTTCTTCGGTCCCGAATCTGAAGAGTACCCAACCACTTCATATAACCCGGACCCAACTCCAAGTTGCGGGAACGAATCATCGGCTTTGAGTCCGATTTAGCGGTTTCTTCCACCGGAGAAGGGGATTTTTCACGGACAGGTTCGCTCACTTTAGAGATCAAATCCTCTAATTCCGGAGTAAAAATTTCGGAACGTTTTTTTTCTATTTCTGGCGGAACAACCGTATGTGTTTTGAATTTTTCGGGATCTCTTAAAAAGGCGGGAGAAATATAACCTTCTTTTTTTAACTCAAAAGGAAGGACAAAAATAGAAGGGCCGTCTTCCCGCTTGACCTCCTTTAAACTGATCGAAGAATTATTTAAGTCCAAATCTACCTCTTCCGAGGTTAAAGTTTGTATCTCTTCTATCTTTTCCTTTTCTACCGATTCCAGAGCTTCTTGTTTGGCAGTTTGAAGTCTGTCGATTCCCTTCGAGATCCGTCCTACAATCTCCTGGATTTCTTTTCCTTCCTTACTCGTAAAAAGATTCCGTTTTATCCTTAGAATTCGGATCATTAGATCGATCAAAAATAGTATGGCGAGAAATACAGAAAGGAATAAAAAGAAAAGTCCTTCACTTCCCGGTTTTAAGATGAGAATCCCCTTTAAAAATCCGTAAGAATTTTCAGGCATCGCGTAATAATACCCGATAAACGGAATGGAGCCGATTTGAATCCGATGAACAGCACTTTGGGATCGATTCATCTCATCGATCAAAAGAAAAGAAATCCGACCCTGATTCAAGCCGTCATATCGTTTTCCAGGTTCCACATAACTCCCGAATTTCAAGTCCGGAATCAACATGGATTCAGCTCCGGAAAAAGAAACACGAAACAAATCCTCTCTGAACTCGGCGAGAATCAATTTTTTCTCCCTAAGATTGGGAAGACAAAATACTAAAGAGGGTTTCAAAAATAATAAACGACTTGTCCCCGCTTTTAAGGTTTCCGCCAGAAGTTTTCCTTCTGCATCTTTGCGGGAAACGAGATCCGACTCCGAGACAAACGTTAAACCGGAAACGATCGGAAATTCCAACTGTAGATTTTCCAATTCCGAAGAAGAGTTTACTTTGCTAAGCCCCGCTTCAAGACGACGAAACTCTTCGTTCAGATTCGAAAAAACGGATTTCATTTTAATTTTATAATATACTCCATCCGGAAAATACGGAATGAACACATAGTAAAAAAAAGAAAGGACCGATACGGTTAAAATCGCGATTCTTAGCTTGAGTCCGGTCATGAAAAATCCCTTTTCAGAAGCAGTATAATCCTCAGGAAAACGTCCCTCAACTTAAGAACTTTCTCCTTTCGATCAAATTCCTTTTCCACTATGATCGAATGAATCAAAGTGGAGGATATGATTCCTAATCCGCAGCTCCCAAGTAAAAAAGACACGAATACAAGAATCTGAAACAATTGTTTTACTCTGGATCCTTTGTCATACGAAAGAAAAATCACGTGATCGCCGATTTTATTTTTTTCCCAAAGAGGACGATCTTTCCATTCAATTGCAGGTTTATTGAACTCTGCCAATATTTCTTCCAGATTATCCGGATAGTTAAGCGACCTAAGATCATTCGAAGCGATTAAAGAATTATTCCCTATACTTTCGGATTTAAAAATCCAATAGACTTGTTTATCTCTGATGTTAAACGGAAGCGATATATGTTTCCCTAAAATAAAACCTTTCATCCAAAGAAACCATTCTCCGTTTTTACTTCGATAGATCGGAATTCCGGAACTGTCGAAATTGATTTCGGAAGGTAAAATTTTCAAGTCCCCTAAACGAAGATCCCCGTTAAAAATTTCCTTCGTCTCTTCACTGGAATATACGAGACGATACGATGAATCATATACTTTGATCGATTGTAGTCCAAAATTTTTTAACAAACTTTCGCCTAACTCCTTTGCGTCTCGTGGAAGGGAAAAAATTCGAATTGTATATTCTATTTTAGAACCCACTTCTAAAAGAGGAGCTTTCCGGGCTTGCGACCAAACTTTTAAAAAATCATCCCGCTTTAAAAATCCTTCATTTCCTACCGGGTTCAAGGAAAACTTCATAGAAGATTCTTTCCACTCTTCCTTGAAAAAAGGGATAGAAATCGGAATCAGCCCTAATAGAATTAGAGTCAAAACCAAGGCGATTTTTCTGTGAAAATTGGACGTCACTGCTCTTAGTATCGGCCCTTTTGGTCTAACCTGAAAGAAGAAAACCGGACAGAATATTATGATCTTTTATATGTTTATCGATGGGATCGGATTCGGACCCGATGATCCGGAAACAAATCCATTTTCCAGATATGCGAATTCGTTCTTCCTACCGCTTGCGGGGAAGTCGATTCCGGACAACGCTCCCGAATCGCTTAAAAATACAATTTTCCTAAAAACGGATGCAAGCATGGGAATCAAAGGCCTTCCTCAAAGCGCCACCGGTCAGACTTCTCTTTGGACGGGAATCAACGCTTGTAAGGTACTTCAAAGACATCTAAGTGGATTTCCTACATTTACCCTCAAAAAAATCATCAGTAAATATTCCATCATTCGAGTTTTGGAAGAACACGGTTTTAAAGCAGATCTTCTGAATTGTTACACTCCCGCATTCAGTGAACACGTGAAAAAAAATCCCCGTCACCTTTCGGCTTCCACTTTAATTCAAATGGCAAGTGATAAACCGCTCAAGGGAATGGAAGATCTTCGTCAAGGCAAAGGCCTCTACATGGACATTACTCACGAATATCTGAAAGAATTCTCCAAAGGTTATTTGAACGATTCCGACGAATTGTTTCAAATTCGAGATCCGTATAAAACCGGGAAGTCCATTATCCGTAATTGCAAAGAGGATAATTACACTCTTTGTATTTATGAGTTTTTTCTAACGGATAAAATAGGTCATAAGATGCATTGGGAAGCGGCTGAAAAATATATCGGCGAGTTGGAATCTTTTTTGATAGGAGTATTAGAAGAATTGAATTCGAAAGAGGATCAACTAATCGTTACTTCTGATCACGGAAACTTAGAAAATTTGAGCGTGGATGTTCATACTCTTAACCAAGTTCCAACGATTCTTTACGGAAAATACACTTCACAAATGGAAAAAAAGATTCGGTCGATTGTGGACATTCCTTCCGCAATCTACGACGTTTTAGGAATCGATATTGAACTCAAAGATGAGGAATTCATGAAGAACGAGACGACTATTTAACATAAGGAATCTTTATAAAAGAGATTTTAGAATTCTCGAATGTCGTAAAACAGCGGTTTCTCATAAGAATTCCTTATAACGCCCCGTTGTTTTTTGATTTTATAGAGGTTCCCATAAATTAGAAACTAAACTTTTATAAATTTGAATTTTTTCATTTGGAAATTCATCTTTGAACAGCGGCTTTAAGCAAAAATTGAATTCAAGAATTTTTGTCTTTGTTTTATATTGGCATTAAGACAAGGCTTACATTACAAGGTCTATAAAAAATGACTCATGATATTTCCGTTCAAAAATTGGTTCAATTTATCAAAAGAAGAGAAAGAAAATTTACGAACGTATCCATCGAGGATTTTAATTTTACTCTTAGGGACTATGATTTAGAGGACGTAGAATTTGAAAATTGTTTCGTAAATTTTAATTTAGAAAATTGTAATCTTAAAAATGCTAGATTCAACTTTTGCAATCTAAAAACTATTTCCATTCAAAATTGTTCCATGAAAAATTGTTATATTTCCTCTTGCCACATAGAATCAATTACAATTACCGGAAGGGGTATGGATCAAATCGTATTCGGAACGAATTATGCTTACGGAATAACTTTAAATCCGGATCAATCGGCGTTGTATGTAAAAAGTGGAATTCTGAAGAATCGATGAATTCGAATTCATTTTAAAGCGGCCCCAAAACTCAATTTTACTGAATCGAAAATGTTACGCCGATAAATCAGTGTCTCACTTCTATTAAGAGTCTGTCCCAAAACCTTAAAAGAAATCAGTTACAATCATTCGTAAGTCGGTTATAGAATATAGGAGTTCCCACAGAAAGCGCCCTTTGGTAGTTTGAACGGATTTTATAATTGTTAAACTCTCGTTAGAGTTCCTACATTGCGAGGTTTGGGACAGACTCTAAGTCGCTCGATAGTTTCTTACGGAATATCAAATGAATTTTTCATTTGATGACGATAGAGTAGAGATAATAATTCACGCGCAAATTTTGATTTGAATACTACGATGTTCGAACTTTAAGTCTTTTGAATATACTTAAAATTCAAACTGTTCGGTAAAAATTTTTAAAAAAGCAGTAGTTCGCACATTTTTAGGCTTGCGGACAAAGTCTTAAATGTTCGG
Source organism: Leptospira borgpetersenii serovar Javanica (assembly GCF_003046425.1). Taxonomy (GTDB): domain Bacteria; phylum Spirochaetota; class Leptospiria; order Leptospirales; family Leptospiraceae; genus Leptospira; species Leptospira borgpetersenii. Next base: position 119,444 of record NZ_QAJG01000008.1, on the reverse strand, counting down.
AAATTATCATATATTCTCAATCTTTCAATCCAATCTTTCAGTTTCCAAATCCTCTTTACTTTTCGCTTTGTCGGATTCCTTATAATGAAGATTATCTTCTATTTGATCCAAAGATTCCTTTTTCCAAGCGCTCGCTTTCCTTCCGACCGGAGAATCCGGATATCTATCCGAAGCTTCTTGAAATAAAGCCGCCGCCTTTTCATATTTTCCGCTTTTGAAATAGATCGTACCTTTGCGGAAAAGAGCCGTTTGATCCAAAGAACCGTCTTGGTTTCCCAAAACTCGGTTCAAGTATTGAAGAGCAGAATCGGATTTACCGACTGCTTCGTAACTTTCAGCAATGTAGAACAAAGCCTGCTCTTCGGCTTTGGGACTAATTCCCATTTCAAGAGCTTTCTTGAAAGTATCAATTGCCCCATAATACTGTTTACGAACATAAAGTTGTCTTGCCTTCTCTAAGATTCCGCTTCGAAATTCCGAAGTGACTTTTTCTTTTTCCGGATCAAAATAAAACCCTGCTTGAGCGTAGTCATCGTATACGTCGTAAGCGGACCAATCCTTTCCCATTCTGCGGAGGGATTTTCCCCAACGAACGCGCGCCTTTACATTTTCAGGATCCTCTTGTAATGCAAGAACGTAGTTTTTACGAGAAAGATCGTAATTGCCTTTTTTCATATAATAGTCCGCAATGGCGGATAACGCGTTAGAACGAAATTTTGAATCCGCGGAAATTCTGAGAACTTCCTCAAGATGTCCCTTTCCTTCCTCGTCTCGATTGAGTTGTAAAAGAAGATTTCCCATCGAGTAAGCGACTTTAGAACGTTCGTCTCTGGAAAGACCTTCTTTCTGATTCAATTCACGATAAATCCCAAGAGCTAAAAGACTGTCTTGGTTTCTTTCCAGAGCCCTTCCCATATCATATTTCACTCGAAATGAATATTCCTCGGGAATCTCTTTCGCGGAAAGTTCGGAGAAGATGTCCACCGCTTTTTCAGTCGCACTTGGGTTGGTTTGTTTTAAGTATTCCTCTCCCTCTTTAATTCTTTCGAGAACCGACGTCCGTTTGGAATCCTCGTCTTGAACCGTGGTCTGGTAAACTCCGATTAAAAGACCGGCGCAAATGAATAAAAATCCAGTAATTAAAATGATGGAGCGGTTCATGGATTTCCTCCGGAGATCCGAGACAGACAACGTTTCGACCAAAATTCCGAGCGTTCTGTGTTATAAAATTTACTATCTTTATTGATGAAATACTTAAGGGCTTCTTGATAATTCCCTTTTTTATAGTAGGAGAGTCCAGTGAAAAATTTAGCTTTCCCTTTTAAGTAAACGGAATTTCCGTCTCTAGCATACGATTTCAAGTAGTGAATCGCGTCCGAATATTCCTTTTTCCAGTAGGTTCTCTTCAAGATCTTATCGAGTTCGTCATCGGTTCCGGAAAATTCTTCCTCTTCCTGTTTATCTTTAGCATTCTCTTCCGGTTCTTTCTCTATCGAACCTTCTTCCTGTTGTTTATCTACCGAATCCTCCTCCTGATTATCTTTTACTTTCGACTGTTCGTCTTCTTCCGGATTCTGAACCTTATCTGAATTGATCGCAACAAAAGATTCATTTTCAACGAGGTTGAATCCTTCCTTATCTTGATGTTTTACCGTAACTCCGAAATAGATTTTCGAATCCAAAGATTTCATCCGAACCTGCGCGATCGTATCCGGGTGATTTATCTCGCCCAATTTACGGACACTTCCCCCGAGAAAAGTAGCGGTTCCGCCGCTCAAGGGTTTGAGAGCCTGATATATCGTATAAACCGTATTCGCATCCGCCTTTTCAGGAGCCTTCCATTCGAGTTTTACGTCAAGGCCTTCAACGGTCGCCTTAATATCTTTTACATGCATTTCATCTTCCGAATATTCAGAAGATGGAATATTTTCAGAACCATCCTTACTCGGATTTCCGATATAAAAGAATCGAGTGAAGGATTGTCCGTTTATCAGGGGTAAAATTTCTTTTGCACCGGATCTCACACTGACACCGTAATAGATCGTTCGAGATTTGTTCAGATCCTGGTCCAAAAACGTGGATTCGGGATGACTCAATTCGGTTAACTTTTCCGCTTTTCTCATCAAAGATAAGGAAGACATGGGTTCCGAAGAACGATAAACCGTATAAACGGTCGCGTTCGGAATGGCCTTTTCATACGGAGTCCAATTCAATCGAAGATATTTGCCTTCTTTTTTAACCGTCAGATCGATCACCCTTGCGTCATCCGGAATTTCAGGAATTTTATTGTCCGCATTCGCCCCTCCCGGCGCAAGAGCGTGTTCAATGACGACAGGAATCGTTGTGAAGTTTTTTCCAGGAATCAATTTAATCATATTCTTTTTAACACGATGCGCTAAAACGACCGCGTAATAATAAGTTCCCGGTTTGAGATTATAATCGAAAATCTGGGTCACTCCGCCGGCAATTCCGCTCGGATACTTGCCCAACGAATCAGCAATCATACATTTTTCCGGAGTATCAATCATAGATGAAGCGCGAGCAACGATGATCTCGCCGGTTTCTTTCGGGGCATCCCAGAAAATTCGAATCGAATTTTCATCTTTTTTTAAAATTTCCGCATGGATGGAATTTGCCACGCTATAATTCTCCACCTGATTCTGGTTGAACGTGTTCTCCTGAGCCTTTGGAAAGGAAACCAACGTTATAAATGAGAATAAGAGCAATATACGAGTACGAATTTCCATAAAAGAATTATCTTTGGTACTTATATCGACAATCTCAACTGAGTAATTTAACACCGATTCGAAGAGAAATCGGTTTTAAATGTGTAATAATATAAGGCTCTGTCCCAGTTTTGGGACAGAGCCTTGCAGCTGATCTTTCTGACAAAGTAAACTGGAATTTTGGGACGCGCTGTAAGATTCATTATTTCGGATTTGACATTTTCGAAACGATCAATTAGACATAATCCAAATAAGAATTATGAGCGATCTGGATTATTACGAAAACCCTGAGTATCAGAATTTTTTGATTTCCAGCAAACGCCGCGAACTCACTCCTCCAGAAGTCGTATTCAAACATTTTAATCTTAAAGAAACGGTAAATTTGGTCGATTTTGGAATGGGACTCGGTTACTTTACCCTAGAGTTAAAAAAACAACTTCCGAAAGACGCTTGGATCTGGGGTGCAGAATGCCAACAAGACTTAATCGACGAAGTCCTTCATTGGAAAAACCGAGACGAAATTTCCAACTTCACTCCCTTTTTTATCGAAAAGTCGGATCACCCTCTTTTACCGGAATGGATCCCAACGCCTGACGCCGTTTTTGCATCTTTAGTCTTGTCTACATTTCCGGATCCAGGACTTGCCATGGATGGACTTATACGTTCGACAAAAAAAGGAGGAAAGTTGATCGTTCTAGATTGGGTGAAAAATGAATATACAATCGGCCCGAAAATCAACGATAAGATCTCCTTGGACAAAATGAAATTCTTAGCCGAACTGTATCATTTGGATATCGTAAAGAACATAAGAATTTCCGAATACGTTTACGGTTTGGAGGTTGTCGCAGGAAAAGACTTCGAATATAGTTTTTATGACCTCAGAGAGGAAGACGATACTACGGAAGAATTTATCCGTTCTTAATAATTCAAGTCGCTTAACAATTTAGAAAAGAAGCCGGAAACAACCCGGCCCTATTTGCGAACTATTTTAGTTGAAAAAGCGTGTTGGAACCGCCGCCCAAATACGTATCGGGGTATTTACCGTCCCATTTCTTAATTTGTTCCATCTCGACCATCATCGGTGTAATTTGTTGCGATTTCAATCTTAACGTTTCCGCTTCCGCTCTTGCGTTCGCGATCTGTTGTTCCGCCTCAATCTTAACCCGTTCCAATTCGTTCTTAGCTCGAAGCGCGTCCTGTTCCGCCTTTTGTTTTAGTTCGATCGATTCGGAAAACGTTTTGGAAAATTCAAAATCCTTCATAGACACTTCGTCAACGAGAATATAGAACTTACCCAATTTTGCATGAAGAAGATCGTGAATCTTCAAAGAGACACTTTCTCTTTTGATCACAAGATCCGAAGCGGTAAACTGCGCGGTCACGTGTTTCATCGTCTCAAGGATCGCCGGAACGATAATCGTTTCCTCAAAGTCCATTCCAATTTCTTAATATAACTTATTTACCTGATTCGGAGAAAGGTGATACGTCAGAGTGATCATGGTATGAATCTCCTGCAAATCGCTGGAAGGAGCCGTCGAATTGGCATCTACCTTCTGAATCCGAACGTCGATACTTTTTACCGACTGTAAAATCGGAGCTACGAAATTAATTCCTTCTCCAAGAATTCGGTCCGACACGGACCCGAGATTTGTTACGACCCCTCTGTGACCGGGACCGATACAAACGACCGGATTTACGATTAGTAGTAAAAGCAAAACCGCTCCTTTTAACCAATGTTTTTTTAAAATTGCGATAATTTGTTCCATAACAGATTCCCCCTTTTTAAGTTCACTGGATTCTCCTCAAGAGATATGTCTAACATCAATCGAAAAAAGGGTTCTTTAATAACCAAAGTAAAGTTTCTTTTCATTTGAAAGTCTAATAAGAAATGAAAATACTCCTCGAATATCAAAATTCTATTTGAGTAAGATCGGTAAACGATTTCCGTTTAACTTCCAGCTCAACCCTTCCAAAATAAAATCTTCCGTTGAACGGGCAATTTCTTGAAATTTTTGGAATGTTTTCCAATTCGAAATTCCTAATATACGAAACGTCTTTCTATGATCCAGTATGACCGCTACACACGCAGCGAACGAAACCATTCTCCACAAATAGCGGAAAAGAAGTTTGGCAAAATAGTTCCGCACTCGAATTCTAAAAAAATCTCCGTGAAATTTCAGATGTTTCTCCTCGTCCTTTACCACTTCGAGAAGCGCGTTTTTTACGAACCCGTTCGGAATCCGTTCAGCGATCTTTTTGTAAAAACAGATTCCTACAACCTCGGCCGCGAGAAGAACCATCAACTTGAGTCGCACTCCGAGCAATCTTCTTCCGAAGTAAAATAATCTTTCGGTCCAGTTGGATTCGATCAATTTGCCCTTAAGTGCGCGGACGCATTCTCCCAAAATGCGGGCGTGTCTTCCTTCTTCCTTGACGAAAAGTTTTAGAGCTTCCCTATAAAAACCGTCGATTCCGAAAAGGATCGTTTTGTCGATCTCTTTGGCGATTCCGCCTTCTCCCGCTTCGCCTAACTGAAATATGGCGAGAGAATACGCGATCGATTGCATCTCGTTCGGACGAAGATCCAAAGTTTCCGCGTCGATCTTGGGCAACGGACGATTTTCGTTTCCTCGGAAATGTTCTCTCCATCCTTTCCAACGTACTCCGATTCTTCTGCTTTTCAACGAACGCTTGAGCAGTCCGCGGATTCTTGCCTTGCCGAAAAGATTCATCGCAAAAGTAAGAAGAATGATTTTTACATCGAGACCGAAACTTCTCGATTTCATATAGGAACGATCAAAACAAAAAGAAACTCGAGCGCCCATTCCCATATACAACTGGGAAAGACCGGTGATTCCCGGAATAACCGACCAACGTAAGTCGTAGTAGTTCTGATCCCATCCGAAACGATCCACGTCGAGTCGTGTCAAAGGTCTCGGGCCTACGACGCTCATATCTCCGATCAAAACGTTGCAGATCTGTGGAAGTTCGTCGAGACCCGTTCTTCTCAACCAATAACCGAAACCGGTAACTTGTCCGTCTTTCATCGTTCTGAATTTCAGAATTCGAAACGGTCTTTTAAAAAGACCGAGTCTCTCCTGACGAAAAAAAATAGGACGACCGTCCGCGACGAGGATCAAAAAACCCACTGCGATCAAGACGGGAGAGAAAATGGTCAAAGCGATTGCGGACAAAGCCGATTCAATGATTCGTTTCATGATTGGAAATATACAAGAATCACGAACGGACTTCATCCTCTCGAGTGCGGATTCGAACGCACTCAAGTGCTTGACAGGGACCTTGATAAAAACTTAAAGTCGGGTCTCCCTATGAAAGATAAGGTTCTGAATTTACTCGTAGTCGAGGACAGCGAAAAGCTGAGAAAAGCGGTAATCGCCGGCCTCCAGGAACTCGGCAAATTTTCGATCCTTTACGATTGTGCAAGCGGAGAGAAGGCGGTCGAATTTTCCTTAAAGACGGAATTCGACGTTCTTTTAGTCGATGTCCGATTAGCAGGAACGTTAAACGGAATCGAAACAATAATAGCCATACGAAAAGAATTTCCGAGAAAACCGGTCGTGATCTACTCCATACAAGACAGCGACGAATACTTTCGAACCTTTCGCAAAGCCGGTATATTAAGCCATTACGCTTACGTGCGGAAATCGAATTATCTTTTACCACAGATGATCGCTCCTTTGATTGAACTCGCATACGAAGGTAAAAGTTTTATCGATCCCGAAATCGAATCCAGAATCGTCGAAGTGAAAAACCAGGACGAGAATTCTCCGATGGCGATTCTTGAACCGAATGAAAAGGTCGTAGCCAAGATGCTGGCCGCCGGACAAAACAACGAACAGATCGCAGCCCGTCTTGGATTTAAGGATAAAAGAACGATCAGCAGAATCAACGGACAAATCTATGCGGCTTGGGATCTGAACGAATCCAACTCGGACGAAAAAGTCGCCCGAACCAGAGCGGCCTTGATCGTTAGGGAGAATCGTTTTTTACAATGGGAAGAAGACGGAAGCGCCTATTACAAGAACGGCACCGAATGGATTCGCTGGGAACCGAACGTTGAATTTTAACCCGGAAATTTTTATCTGCGGGGTTTTTCTCTTTTTGTCTTCGATCCTCTTTTGGCTCGCGTCGACGACGATCGTCAATTTGGAAAGAAGAGATCGATCGGCGACGTTTACGATCTTCATTCTGATTTCCGTATCCGCGTTATTCGGTTTTTTTTCCTGGGTCGGCCAATCGGGTCTCATCCGCGTTTCCAGCTATTCGGCCGTCTATTTTTTTCCGGGCATTTTCGGACTCATCCTGATTCCCTTCGGCTGGTTTTTTATCGTAGTTTGGTTCTTGGGTTTTTTAAGGGAAAAAAGAATCTATAGAATTTTCTTTTGGCTTCTTTTAGCTTCTCAAATTTTTGCGATTGTTTTCTTTTTTTCTTGGAGCCGTAAATTCCCCGCGAACATATCTCTATTCCATTTTTGGAATATAGTTCCGTTCGTATTTCGACTTTCCTATCTTATTTATATCCTATTTTGCATCGTAATCCCGATTTTCGCCCTTTTTTCGTTTCGGGTTTCAAAACGGATTCTTCCCGAAGTGGCGAGAAACAAGGCGGTTCCTTATCTCAAAGCGGTTTCGCTTTTGTTATTCGGAGTTTTTCTTCTGGTATTTTTTCTGTTCTTGGGAGGAGGAATCGGAGTTATCAAGGATCCGGTTTCCGGATCCGACAACGACCCGGGATCCTTTTATCTTTTTTTAATCGGAATCCAGACGTTCGTGGCGATCGCCGTTTTGGTTTTGGGACACGCTCTGATCTCGTACGAAATTTTTACGGGAAGAATTCTTCCCAAGATCAGTTTAAGAAGAGAATGGAGAAACGCGATCCTCGGTTTTTCCGCGCTAACGATCTCGTATTTCATTTTGAAGATATTCGGTTTTTCTAAAATAGAACTCTTTTTGACGGGCTCTTACGTATTTTGTATTTCCAGAACGATTCTACTGAAAAAAAGCAAAGACCTCCGGCTCGTAAAAAGTTCCGTGCTGAGTTCCATTGTTGCGTCGGAAGAAACTTCCGAGAACTCGCTGACGAACTCGAATTCCCTGAAGGAAAAATTCCGAAAACCTTTCGACATTCTTTGCTCGGAAATTCTGGAAACTTCTTCCGCCCTATTCATCAACGAAAGTCGGATTCCTTTTATCGAAGATGTGGTTCTTTATTATCCGGGCCGCATCGAGACCAATGAAAATTCCGATCCAAACACATTCAAAAACATGAATTTAATTTTTGAAAAGGAAAACATCGCATATTTAGAGGATGAGAACGAATTCGCGCTTTGCCTCAAGGTGAAAAGTGACCATTCGGGAGACGGACTTTTATTCTTAGGCAAAAAAGTAAACGGCGGATTGTATGCGGAAGAGGAAATCGAAACCGCGCGGGCGGCCGTGTCCTGGATGCTTTCCTCTTTGTTTACGGAAAGTAATTCTCTTACGTTGAGTTCTTTGCAACGAAGACACATGGAAGAGCAGAGAATCTCCGATTACAAAACGAGACAAATTCTTCACGATGAGATTCTTCCGGAAATTCATTCTTCCATTCTGATTCTTTCGCAGCTGCAAAACGAAACGGCTCTAACGGAACAAATCGCTCTTCTTACAAATCTTCACAAACGTGTGTCGAGTTTTTTGAGGGAACTTCCCGATACGAGTTTGGAAATTACCAGGCTCGGTCTGATCGACGCGTTGATCCGAAGAACAAGTTCCGAATTCGAGGCTTCACGTTTCGAATGGAGTTACGATCCAACGCTCAAGGAACGATTTCCGATTTCCAAACCGGAAGCTTTGGAAATTCTTTTTTACGCGTGTAGGGAATCGTTTCGAAACGCGGTAAAATATTCGGGGGAAATCGGCGCAAATAAAATCTCCGTTTCCTTTTCGGAGAATCATGAAACGAAAAAGGGAATTTTAGTACGAATCAAAAATCGGATCGAAACCGATCGAAATCCGACTTTGGAATCTGCCGGACAAGGTTTACGAATTCATAGCGCCTTATTGAAAATTTTCGGCGGTTATCTTACTTTAGAATTTTTGAATACGAACGAAGCGCTTGTAGAGATTTTTCTTCCGGAATAAAGTTATAAAGAAATATTAGAATTGTTAAAAAATTCCATAGTTCAGATTCACAAAACTGCTTCAACCGATCGTTTTCATGAAACAGAAACGGATGGAAAATTGATTTTTCAGCAACTCTATTAATAATTTCCCTTACTTTTTACATATTTTTATCAATCTACTTTAAAAATATTAGAATATGAGGACATTATGAAAATTAGAAGTAGATTTATTACCGGTTCGATCTTAATCTTTTTCTTATTTGTTATAACCATAGACGCAGGAAATCGAAAAGGAAGTAAGAGAGTTGGCGGAACTAATAGTAAAGGTAAAGGAAGCCATTACGTTGGCGGAAAGAAAAAATAATCAGAAGAAGATTAACGGTACCTCAAGTAAGCTCTTGTAATTCGATCAGGAGAACCTCTATAAAATAAATTTTAGAATTCTCGAATGTCGTAAAACAACGGTTTCTCATAAAAATTCTTTATAACGTTTCGTTGTTTTTTGATTTTATAGAGGATCCCTTAGATTATTTGAACATTTCAAATTAACCGCTCTTCTTACGACTTACTTATATCAAGACTTTAAAAAATAGAAACGATAATTCCTTTAAAAATCTCTAATAAGTAGGTAAATTCTATGTTTTAAAGTTTTATCATAACATCCGGACCTCGTAGGAGTTCCTACAAATTACGTCACATCGGGTCATCTACGGACTTTAAAATAACTTTTTATCACCCGATTCTGTATGAGTTTGTACATTTTGAAAGTTTTACCGAAATAGTAATGTAGGAACTCCATCTTTTCTTTTTCGAAGGAATCCATTTAAAATCCGGCAAGTCCCACGCCAGCGATCGGAGCGACGCAGAATGCGGTCACGAAGTGACCGGAGCCGTTAGGCGAAGTCGCGGAAGAGCGCGGTCCTTTGGATCGTAGATCCAAAGGAGGCGTCCTGTTGAATTTGATGACCCACAACTTTATTGTCTGAATTACGCTTAGAACACGATTCGTAGAAAACGTTCAATCGATTACTTTTTTACTCAGACGATTTTATCTTGAAACCCGGCCGACGAATACTCCTTCTTTATCCGGAGCCGTTTCATACTGAAGAAGTTCCACGTTCAAAAATTGACCCACTTTGAGCGGTTTCAATTCGGTTTTATTCAACTTCACTTTGAGATAATTGTCGGTTACGGCCGTTCCACCTTGTTCTAAAATCGCTTCCCGTACTTGTCCGATGACAGATAAGGAATAATTTTCATGAAGTTTTCTGGACAAAGAATTCAGCGAATGAACCCTTCCCTTTTTGATTTCTTTACTAACCGAATCCGGAAATGTTTCGGCTAATGTATTTCTTCTGACGGAAAAAGGGAATGCGTGGATCTTAGCAAAACCTAGATCTTGAATCATTTTTACCGAATCTAAAAACATTTCCTCGGTCTCACCGGGAAAACCTACGATTAGGTCCGTTCCTAAAAACAAATTTGGAATTTTTTCTTTGGCAATTTCCACACGTTTTCGAAAAGTTTCCGGCGTGTACGTGCGTTTCATCTTTTTAAGAATTTCGGCATTCCCACTTTGTAATGGAATATGAAGAAACGGAGTAAAACGAGGATGAGTCATCAACTCCACAAGCTCGTTTCCGACATCGGGGGGCTCTATGGAAGATATTCGAATTCTCGAATATTCTAAAATCTTTAAAATATCCGCCAGGATTTTGTTGAAGGCTTTTTTATTTTCGCCGTCCCGATACCAGCCTAAATTCACACCGGTCAAAACGATCTCGCCAACCCCATGATCTTGTAAAAAATGAACTTGATCCAATACGTCTTGATATTTTCTACTAACTCCAAGTCCACGTGCCTGCGGAATTTTACAATACGAACATCTACGATTACACCCATCTTGGATTTTCAAATAAGCGCGCGTATGACCGTTCGGCAAAACGTCCGAATAAGAAAAACGATCGTAAGAAAATTGAATCAGTTGATTCGAATCGATCAAACCTTTCTTTTCCAAGATCATGACTGGAAGTTTTGATTTCTCCGTATTTCCGACAACTCCAGCCACACCTGGAATCGCTTCGATTAACTCACGATCCGTTTCGGCATAACATCCGGTAACCCAGATTTGAGAACCCGGAAACTTTTTGATCGCATTTCGAATTGTATTTCGATTTTTAGAATCAGCCTTATTGGTCACGGTGCAAGTATTGATGATGACTACTTCAGGATGTTCCCCTACTTCTACGGAACGAAATCCGTGTTTGCTCAAGGACGAAAATAAACCGTCCGACTCGAAAAAGTTAAGCCTGCACCCTAAAGTATTAAAAAGAATCGTTCTTTCAGCTATTGGTGACGAGGACATTAAGCTTAGCTTCAATTCTTTTTAGATTATCTTTAAAGTGGGGATTTTCGGGCTCGAGTTTCAGTGCGGATTCGATTTGTTCTTTTGCGGAATTTAAAAAATTCTTCGCGTTACCGAATTTGCCTTTTTTACTTTCCTGACTGGAAGCCTTCTCATAAACCAGCGCAAGGTTATTTAACACGTTCGCATTATTCGGAACAAGAGAATTGGCCCATTTCAGACTTACTTCCGCTTTTTCGATACTTCCGAGATAATAATAAATCTGTCCTTCCAACACCAAAGGACGATAGTCATTGGGATCTTCCGCCTTTAATCTTTCAGTGATATTAAGGGCGTCTCTCGCTTTCCCGTTATAAAGAAGTGCAGTTCCGAAAAGAAGACGAATATCCTTATTACGCGGATTAAGTTCGAACGCGCGAGCAATCACTTGCAAGCCGTCGAATTCCCTTCCGTTGTTTAAAAGATATTTTGTATAATCCAAACTGACCGCCGCATCCCCGGGTTTGATGGAAAGGGCTTCGGACCAATGAGAACCAGCGGACTTAGTCCTACCTAAAGCAAAATGGCAATGGCCCGCAAGATAGTGAGATTCATAAGAACGTTTTCCTTTTTCATGAAGGGAGCGAATCATTTCTAAAGATTTCTCGTAGTTCTTCGCTTCGAATTCCTTGAGAGCAGAGGTATAGTATTCCTCATTCGATTGCGCCGATAAGGAAAAAGACAAAATG
>NZ_QAJG01000008.1:97500-100000 GCF_003046425.1 Leptospira borgpetersenii serovar Javanica | reverse complement strand
CCACAATGGGGAATGGAAAGAGGACTGATTTCGAAAATCCGACTCACTTCCACGGTTATGGAAGAATTAAACGAAAAAACAATTCCGGCCGATGCACAACTCGAAGCGACCGTAGATAGGATAAGCCGAATTCTTCTCGGACAGAAGATCATGTTATTTATTTACGGATTTTTAATATTTCTTTCCATTACTTCCTTTTTAACCCTTTATTATAAAGCGTGGTTTTATACGTATTTAAATAGAAGTTTGTATTTGATTTCTATTCTTCCCGTTTTAATGTCTCTCCAACATCCCCTGAGAAGTATATCACAAACTCCCGTAATCGGAGCAATTTCATCCATTTTTCTGTTCGTATTAACGATTTTATTAATCTATATGCTTTTTGTGATCTCGAAAGTTTACGAAGACAAAGCTGATCGCTTCAACGTTTTTAAAACTATACAAGACGGAGAGGAGAGGGAATTTCAATCCGCGTCTTCTTCGAGAATTTCGTGGGTTCCCATGTTGTTTCATTTTGTGGGAATCATGCTGGCGGGAATCCTTCTGGGAAATTTGGTTTACATTCCAATCTTTCTTCTACAAAAACATTACTCGTTTGAATTCGGAATTCTTCTAATTTCCTTACTTTTTTTTATGATGTTGTTTTACATTCGTAATTACTTCAGAATGGGAAAGAACAACGAGTTAACTTCGGCCGGAAATATTACGTTATCTGTAAGTTATCTTCAATTTAGGGTGATCCGAAATACGATCTTTATTGTATTCGCAGTCGTAGGAGTTACTCTTTTTGTAGTTCTTCTTTTTACGATTTTATCGATAAATACTTGGATTCTCGACTTTGCTTCAAGTAAAGGGCTATAGGAAACAAATTGTTTTTTGCATATTAATTTTGAAAAATTCCAGAATTTTTCGGAATTAGGTCATTTAGAAACGCTTTTGAATCGAAAAAAATCACCTTGATTCTATAACTTCTGTCGATCGTTTTAAAAGAACGTGAATTCGACGTAGTCAACCATCCTAATATTTCCGCAAAAATAAAATGTGAAAACTTCCATATTTCAGAGTTATGTTTAAATGGTCATGTTTATGCCTGGAGTTGGAACGATTATATCTTGGCGATTATGAACCACATGGTAATTGTAAAAGATTTTCTCGAACAAACAAGTAGCTACTATACAGCTTGACTCTCAGAATTGATATTTCTGGAGACACCGTTCGTTATGGAAAAATCGTAAATCGAGATTGTAATTCGATTAAAGGATGATCGTTCAAGCAGTGCCTGGAGTCTGGTTCATTGTCAGCATAACGGAAAAATAAAAGAATTATACGAAAAGTTATGTGCTGAAAAAATGTGAGTTCGATATAAGAAAGTTTGAGTGAATGGCTCGCACGCTGAAACTAAAGTGCTGTTTTTACGGATCGCAGCATAATCGCTTTCGCATTTGTTATGTCGAACTCACTTTAAAAAAGAAAAAAATTGCTCATCGCTGCTTTACATAAAATGATCCGAGTTTTTTATGTAGTGATCCAACGGGCGAACTTTTGACTCTATGCCCAAAAAAATGTTAAATCGAAAATTAGCTCAATCTGGTCTTATATAAAAAAATAAAGGAGGACTGACACAAGACACATAGGAGAGTTCCTTGTATCAATTAATTGTTTGGACTTATTTTATAAATTATGTTCCAAAGATGCTGAAAAAAATTGAAGCTCCATCTCAGATTTTTTCAAACTGATTCTAATCATTATTCGTTGTAAATTTTCTATATATATATCAAAAGTTTTCAAATTATAGCAATATAATCTCCATTTATTTATTTTAATTACCACTTGACACTTTATTGTGCACCGCATAATTTTGGTTTATTCTCAGTACAGAAAAACAGAGGAAAAAAGCTTATGGAAAAAGAAATCAAGGAAGCGCTTAACTTTGCAATTGGAGCTGCAAAATCACTCCGCGAGCAAGCTGATAGCATTCTCCTGAAAGTTGAAAAAGAATTCAAGGAACTTGCCTCCAAAGGAGCACAAGATCAATCTGAGGTTGCAAAAAACCTTAGAAAATATATAGAAGACGCTCTTCATTCAGTTGAAGGTGTAGCAGTACAAGTCAACTCGAAGGTAGAAGAAGTTAAATCAAAAGTTAGTCAAAGTGTTTCATCCACGAAGATCCCTTTGAACGGATCTTCAAAACCGAAAGAAACCGCGGCTAAACACTAATTGTTTTCCTTCCTGTGTTTTATGTTTTAGATACAGGAAGGATTTTATCATTTTCAGACGTTAAAAACCCTTAAGAATCAATTTCGTTTGATAAATCCGGAGCGGAAGCAAGACTTAATCTTTGAACCAATCTTTCTTGTGCGGAATTTTTTTTCTCTTCCATCGAGATTTCAAAAGAAGTATTCATCATTGCCACATTTCGATCGATTTTTCTTTGAATTAGCCGTTTTAAAAGTTCTTTCTTGGATTGAAACAACTCCTGGATAGAAATTCCTTTTTGAGA
>NZ_QAJG01000008.1:87500-95000 GCF_003046425.1 Leptospira borgpetersenii serovar Javanica | reverse complement strand
CTCTTTCCCTTGAAATTCTACCGTGTATTTTCCTTCCCTGAGTCCGGAAAAATTAGCGATTCCCTCATTATTAAATTGGTTAGAAAGAATAAATCTCGCATCCTTATAAAGATTTACTCTTTGAAACGAATTAGAATCTGGTGATTCGATTTTAACACTCAAAAATGCCGTTTCAGGGGTTTCTTGAACCAATTGATATGTAAATTTCGAATTATCGAAAACTTTTTCTTCAAAAACGACAAATTCGGAAGGATCTTTCGTCAAAGCCGAACGCATGGAAGGCGCATAATCTACTCTTGTGTTAATTTGAAGCGATTCTACGAGACTTTCAAAGATTCGGGCCCCGGACTTTCCCAATTTTACTACAATAGACTCCTTGGATAGAGATTTCCTTGTAAGTTCCAATGAGACGTAACGTTTCAAATATTCCGGTATATCTTTTGTTAGATAACCTGCCAAATCTACCTTCTGTAAATCGATCTCCTCCTGAAGCTCGGAAAACTTTCCCTTTTTAGAGGCTTGGTCCAAGTACGACAAAGTAGAAGCACTGATACCGGCCTGGATCGATTCTTCCATTTGGATGAGTTGATTCTGTAGTTTTATGTCTGTATCTACATTGGCTTTTTCTCCGTTTAAAAGTAAGAGTAGAAGCTCGTTTTTTTGATTTATTTCAGATCCCGAATCCATTTTTGGTTCTCCAATAGCATAAAAAGACGGAAATTTCTAAAAATCTAAATCACTAAAATCCAGCTTTTTCTGAATTTTTTCAATTAAACGGAGTAAAGTAACACTTACGTTCCCTTCGGAAATTCCAATTAGGTCCGCAACTTCACGGTAAGGAGTTCTTGCTAAAAAATGCCCTTTCTTTTTCTTTTCTAAAAGCTTCTTACGCTGTTCATATTTTTTCTTCAAGGCGTGAGAAGTTTTATCCACTTCCATGGGAAGAATGGGTGCAATCTTGGCCGTATTTTGCTGTTTTTCTTTTAACTCAAGTATATTCAGGTAAAGAGTAGTAATCTTGTCTTCCATCCTAATATTTTCCTCTTCCCGATTGGAAAGTTCCGATCGGAGACGAAGAATTTTTTCTTTGAGTGCATCGGGGGCTAAGCCCGTTTTTTCCAAAAGATATTGAACCTCGTCTTCGTTTAAATTTAAATAATAAATGTAGGAAAGTTTGAAAATGACTCGTTTATCAACTCCGATTTCTTCGAGGGCCTGATTAAATCGGTCGGAAAATTCACTCGCTTCTTCCTGCATTTCAGGACGCGTATCCGGTTCATCCTCTATGGTTGCATATTCTTTTCCTTCTTTGCTAATTTTTCCGAGATTGGTAACTTTGAGTTCTCGTTTGGTCCTTTGCCAATCAATCAACATATTCCTTAAGACCGAATAAAACCAGGTTCTAAAACTGGATTTTCCCTTAAAGCTACCAAAACGGGATCCGGTTTTTAATCTTTCAAATGCATAGATAAAAAAATCCCCGGCATCATCCTCACTTAGGTGGAAGATCTTCATCGGAAAATTGTAGATATCTTCCGAATAAATTTCGAAGAATTGCCTGAGCGCTTCTTCTTCTCCATCTCCACATCTAGAAACGAGATCTATAGTTTTATCTTTTGACAAATTCATTTTGTATGAGTTACTTGCACTTAGGTTTGGGTCCCGCATGAAAAAATTTCTCTTTATTGTCGCCTGGACCGCGTTCCATCTGAGCATGGAAGCGGAAAATAATAAAGTAATAAATTATCTCGTCCCTGTTAAAACCGATCAACTAGAAAACAAAATCACCTCTACCTTTGGAGAATCCAGGGGGGATCACTTCCACAATGGAATGGATATTTCTTCCATAAACGAATCCGTAATTGCAATGGGGGATGGAAAAGTTTTGTACAGTCGTTATACGGAGGATCATCCTTTCGAAGACGAACTGGGAACCGGAAATTCGGTTTGGTTGGACCACGGATCCGGAAATTTTACCGCCTATTACCACTTGAAAGATAGCAGGATTTCTAAATTATTAAAATCTGATTGGATCAAAGCGGGTGATAAAATCGGAGTCAGTGGCAACTCCGGTCACTCAAGCGGAGCCCACCTTCACTTTGTTGTACTTCGTAAATACGGACTAGAAATTTTGGATCCCATGAAATTTCTTTCTCCAATCCCGGACAGCACTCCCCCTGAAATTTCAAGCTTATTGGTTCACGTGAACGGAAAGTTTACAAACATAAATGACGGTGATAATATCAACCTCTCAAGAGAGTTTCCCTTTACGGTTTCGATCGTAGATGCAGGAGAAAAAAAATCCCAAAGAAGAGGAGTCAGTAAGGTTCAATATTTTCTAAACGGTGAAACACTTCGATCCGCCGATTTTGGAGCATTACAGTATTCTTCTTCTGAATGGAAAAATCCGGATGGATTCTCCTTTATAAACCTTTATCATAAAGATCAGTATTTAATCGGAAATCTAAATTTAAAGTCCGGTGAAAATACGATCAAAATAGTCGCTTGGGATTTTAGAGGAAACAGAAATGAAAGAAGTTTCACCTTTTATGTAAATCGTCTTTAATAGGGTTGTTGAAAAATTAAAACCCGTCTCAAAACCTTAGGAATGTAAGAGCTATTACAATTTTAAACGACAGGAGAAAACCGCCAATGCGACGGTTTCTGTGGGAACTCCCACGTTTTTTAAAAACTTGCCGAATCGTCTAGAGATATTTTTCTTCAGGTTTTGAGACCGGCTCTAAATTCCTCCGACAAAACTGAAAGAAACATAAACGAGCAGAAACAGAAGCTGTCAACGTTGATTCCAAAACCTTACAAGAAACAACTTCGACCGTCCTCGGCAAGTTTATAACCAAGCGTAGTAGTTCTCACATTCATAGGACTGAATGATAGTGCTGCGGCAATGCCGCTCCTACAGAAGACGGTTTTGGGAAAACTCTTAGTTCCTTCTGTTGGTTTTCTTGTTTTGCGGTTAATGCTCGCATCTAACTCTCGTTTTTCAAACCCGGAAGGGCGCCATTTTGTCTTAACTTCTAAAACTTTGCTCTAAAGAATTCCTACGACTAACCAACGTTACCGGCAACCTGATTTTTATTGATTACTTTGAGTTGTTCCCCAACGGAGTAAAAAACGGAACGGTCCCCTAAAAGATCCGCCAACCGAAGAAAGAGTTCATTGATCGGTTGGATCGAATACGTATCGTGAGCACGAATAACTCTTTTTTCTTCCCGATCTTCCACGATGTGAAAATAAACGGAAGATTCCCCTTTATAACAGGCAAGTAAAGCGTACAATTTCGGAATCAGTTCCGGATCCTCCGTGTGTCTTTCTTCCAATCGAAGATGAAGCGATTTTTCGAGCTTATCTTCAATCGTCGCATCATCTAAAATTTCGATACTGTTGACTTTAACCTGTCCGCGGAGTTCCGTATCTCCCACTTCGATTTTATCCAAGTCCCCTTTGATAAAGATTGCTTGATCTTCCTTTATAAATTCCTTATATTTCTGATACGTCTTCGCGAATGCGACACATTCGATCTCTCCAGTTCGATCCTCGAGTTTGAAATTTGCGAACTCTTCGTTTCGTTTACTAAGTTTTATGTTCTTGGAAGAGATAATTCCTGCAACCTCCACCTTACTTCCTGATTTTAGATTGTCGAATTTTTCAATCGGAATCGTCCTTAAACTTTTGAGTTGTTTCTCGTATTTATCAAGCGGATGACCGGAAAGATAAAGACCGGCTATCGCCTTTTCGCGCCTTAACTTTTCGTCGATCTCCCATTCAAGCGCGTCCTTAGGAAGGTTGAGTGTGAAAGAACTTTCCTCTACCCCAAAAAGAGAAAACTGTCCTTCGTTTGTCCTTTCCTGCTCTCTTTGAGCAAAAGTAAGAATAGAATCCACCGATTCGAAAAGGCATTTCCGAGTATACCCGAAAGAATCCAAAGCTCCCGCTTGAATGAGAGCTTCAAAAACTTTTTTGTTAATCAACCTCGTATCTATGTTGAGGGCAAAATCCTGAAGGGTTTTGAAATTTCCGGCCTTATCTCTTGCTTCAATGATACTGTTTGCCGCGGTCTCACCCACACCTTTCATCGCGGAAAGTCCGAACCGAATCGTAGCATCATCGATTACATTGAAAGAAGCTTGTGATTCGGAAACGTCCGGATTGAGAATTCGAATTCCCATCTCTCTCGCGTTGTTAATGTATTTTACGATATCGGTGGTTTTACCATGATCCGATGCAAGAAGTGCAGTAAGATATTCGATCGTATAGTTCGCTTTTAAATAAGCGGTTTGGTATGTGATGATTGCATAGGCTACGGAGTGAGATTTGTTGAATCCATAACCGCCGAATCTTTCCAATTGCTCGAAAAGATCCTTTGCAACCTTTTCTTGAATGCCTTGTTTTACGGCCCCTTCCACGAATTGGTATTTAAGTTTTTCCATCAAATCGGCTTTCTTCTTTGCCATCGCCTTCCGCAATACGTCCGAATCTCCGACTGAAAATCCTCCAACAACCCGGGAGATACTCATCACTTGCTCTTGATAAACGGGAACTCCGAAAGTCTCTTTCAGTATCGGCTCGCAAGAAGGATGTGGATATGTGACTTGCTTTCTTCCGGATTTACGATCCAAATATTCGTCCAACATACCTTCACCCATAGGGCCGGGACGATATAATGCGATCAAAGCGACAATCTCGTCAAAGTTGTTCACTTGACTTTTAGCAACTAGATCGGTGATCCCCGTGGATTCTAACTGGAATATACCGAGTGTGTTCGCTTTTCTAAGGAGAGCATATGTGTTCGCATCATTGTAAGGGATTTCGTCGAGATCGATTCGAACCCCTCTTCTTCGTTCGATGAGTTTGATCGCGTAATCCAAGGTCGTTAAGTTCTTCAGACCCAAAATATCCATCTTGATCAAACCGATACTTTCTAAGTTGTTTTTATCGTATTGAGTCACGATGGATCGAGAACCCGGTCTTTCTTTTTCCGCAACCGTGGAAAGTGGAACGACCTCTTCCAATGGATAAGGAGAAATCACAACACCGGCAGCATGCCTACCGGGCTGACGATAGTTTCCTTCAAGTCTTTGAGCGATGGCAAAGATTTTATGATTGATATCATCTTTTTCAGAAAAGTTCTTCAATTCGGAAGAAGTTGTGAGCGCTTCTGCAATGGACATCCCGAGTTTGTTCGGGAATGCTTTGGTCATCTCATTCGCCTCTCCGAAAGGAAGATTTAATACGCGAGCAACGTCTTTGAGAGCGGCTTTTGCCGCGAGAGAATTGAACGTGATAATTTGACCGACTTTTTCTTCCCCGTATCTTCTGCGAATGTAATTGATGACTTCTTCCCGTCGTTCCACACAAAAATCGGTATCGATATCAGGCATATCCTTACGGTCAGGATTCAAAAATCTTTCAAAAAGAAGATTATGTTGGAGAGGTTCCACATTCGTGATTCCGAGCGCGTAGGCTACGATGGAACCGGCGGCAGAACCTCTCCCCGGACCAACAGGAATTCCATTTCTTTTTGCATAATTGATATAATCTTGAACGATTAAGAAGTACCCGGCAAACTTCATATTCTTAATCGTATTCAGTTCGAAGACAACTCTATCCTTAATTTCCGGAGAAAGGTTAGGGTACTTTCTTCCGATCCCTTCCCAGATTAATTTTTCAAGATAAGAATCCGCATCATATCCTTCCGGGACCTCAAATTCGGGGAGAAGATAGTTTCCAAATTGAAGTTTTAAATCCACTTTATTACTAATTTCTAATGTATTATAAAAAGCTTCTGGAATTTCGGGAAAAACCCTCGCCATCTCATCCGGACTTTTTACGTAGAATTCTCCGTTAAAGCCGAATTCCATCGGGTCTGTAATACGTTTTTGCATCCCGATTCTAAGAAGAATATCCTGAGCCTCTTGGTCGTCTTTTTTTAGAAAATGAGAATCGTTTGTAACTACAAGAGGGATGCCGGTTCTTTTTCCAAAGTCGTAGATTTGTTTTGCCACGGTCATCTGTTCCGGAATTCCGTGATTTTGGATTTCCATATAAAAATCCTCTTTACGGAAGATCTCATTTAATTTTCCGGCTAATTGAAAAGACTCGTCGATTTTTCCTTCTAGAATTTTCCGATTGACTTCACCCGCAAGACAAGCCGTCAAACAGACAAGGCCCCCATTGTGTTGAGCGAGTAGATCGTAGTCAATTCTCGCCTTTTTATAAAAACCTTCCGTGTAGGATTTGCTTGAAAGACGTATTAAATTTTTGTAACCTTCCTCGTTCTTTGCGAGAAGAATTAGATGATATGCACTTCCGTCCGCGATCTTTACCATCTCCGTTTCTTGTTTTCGATTCGGAGAAACGTAAAATTCGCTACCAATAATCGGTTTGATACCTTGTTTCGTCGCTTCATTGTAAAATTCAACGGCACCAAACATGTTTCCGTGATCGGTCATCGCAACCGATGACATACCGTTTTCTTTTACGTGCTGCATCAACTCTTTGATACGAATTGCTCCATCGAGCATGGAATAGTTGGTGTGCAGATGTAAATGGGCAAAGTCCTGCATTATAAGGGACATAATAGAATTTTGACGAATCCGACGTCAAGAGTCTAATCGATGAAAAATTACAACTTAGACTAAATTCCGTAACTTTTTATAAAATAATACAAATCCGAACCGGACAGATTTTTATTTATTCCTAATTTTTCCGTAAAAAAAATTAGGAACCGATTTTTAAAATGTAGGAATTCCCCTACCCGAAAAAAAATCTTCTTAGACAAAATAGCGCCCTTCTGAGCTTGAAAACCGTGTGTTAGATGCAAGCATTAAGCACAAAACAAGAAAACCAACAAAAGGAGCTAAGAACCTGTCCCCAAACTGTCTTCTGTGGAGCGGCATTGCCACAACACAGTCAATTAGTCTTCAGAATGTAGGAATTCCTACAGATCACACCCCTTTAGTGACTTACGAATTTTTGAGCCAACTTTATTGTTGGAACACTCTCATGAGAATTCCTTCATTCTGAGGTTTTGAAACAAAACTTTATGGATCTCTATATAAAATATTCTGAATTTTGAGATAAACCCTCAAATCTATACACAAAATTTTAAACACTTTTCTTATATAATTCTCGATAGTTTACGGATATTCCATTTACTCTTTTGGCGGAAGAGGTCCCAGTTTATCCAGAAGCATTTGGTTCACTAATTCAGGATCCGCTTTTCCTTTGGAAACTTTCATCACATAACCTACAATAGCGCCCAACGCACGATCTTTACCACTTTTGTACTTGGCCACTGCGTCTTGATTGTTAGCAATCGCCTCGTTTACGATCCTTTCGATTTCCTTGTCGTCACGAACCACGATCAGATTCTTTTCCGTTACGATCGTTTCCGCGTCTTTGTCGCTGATCAGAAGTTCTTCGAATACGGTCTTCGCGATCTTACCGGAAATTTTTCCGTCCGCGATCAATTTTACAAGT
>NZ_QAJG01000008.1:77500-82500 GCF_003046425.1 Leptospira borgpetersenii serovar Javanica | reverse complement strand
TAAGTTAAGAATATAATGGTTTTTGGATGTCCTCCTTTGGAAGGAACTTGAATATTATTGATGTGAAAAATCGGATAAGAAACACGAGTATTTTCTGTTTTTGCGGCGGAAGAATAATCCACCACTTTCGTTTGAGGATCATAGACCACATTCTCCAGAAGAGCATCTCTACGAATCGCTTCGTAGATATCCGGTTCGGTTTTAGGATCTAAATTAATTACTTTAGCGTAACACCCTCCTTCGATGTTGAAAATCCCATTGTCGTCCCAACCATG
The DNA here is from genome assembly GCF_003046425.1 of Leptospira borgpetersenii serovar Javanica. Taxonomy (GTDB): domain Bacteria; phylum Spirochaetota; class Leptospiria; order Leptospirales; family Leptospiraceae; genus Leptospira; species Leptospira borgpetersenii. The sequence continues at coordinate 82,225 of NZ_QAJG01000008.1, read as the reverse complement.
CTCATCGTCTCCGATCAATTTACGGTTCGGGTCTGTAGAAAGAGTTGTCTTACCAGTTCCGGAAAGTCCAAAGAAAAGAGCTGTATCTCCCTCTTTACCGACATTCGCGGAACAGTGCATGCTAAGAATTCCCTCCAACGGAAGTTTATAATTCATAACGGAGAAAATACCTTTTTTCATTTCTCCACCGTATTCGGTTCCACCAATAATACAAATTTTCTTAGCAAGATGAAAAATTACGAACACTTCGGAATTCATCCCGTGTTGTTTGAAGTTTTCATTCTTAATGCCGCATGCGTTGATGATCGTAAACTCAGGATTCAGTCCAGACAATTCTTCCTTTGTAGGACGAAGGAACATATTTGTACAAAAGTGGTGTTGCCAAGCCTTTTCAGAAACGACACGCAGACTTACTCTGGTTTCCGGATTTGCACCGGCGTAACCATCAAAAACGTATAATTTTTTATGATTCAGATAATTTACACATTTCTTATATAACTCGTCAAAGATTGCTTCGGAAACTTTGAAATTGATATGACTCCACCAAATGTTTCCATTGGAGGAAGGCTCATCCACGAAATATTTATCTTTTGGGGATCTACCGGTAAATATTCCGGTGTCTACCATCATAGTTCCATTGCTGGAAACTACGGTCTCCCCGTTTCTTTTCTCATGCTCATAAATTTCATCATAGGAAAGATTATGAAAAATTTCAGAAGGTTCGAGTCCGAGTTCCTTCAAGCCTTTTACCTGAGTCGTCTGGGCCTGCATTTGATTGCTCCTTAGGATTCTATTTCAATTATTTTATGCTAAAGCCGAAAGTCAATCGATTCAAGAAGAATGGGGTTGGCGGTTTCCCTTTTCAGAAGCTCCATTCGGGTTTGCTTTCGTGAAGATCATTTTCCCGGCCGCAGTTTGAATAATGGAAGTTACTGTCACTTTGACTTCTTTCCCAACGAGGTGACCACCATTTTCAATGACAACCATTGTACCATCTTCCAAATAACCGATTCCTTGATTTTCATCTTTTCCTTCTTTAATCACTTGAATCCCAAGTTCTTCTCCGGGAAGAACGACTGGTTTCAGGGCATTTGCAAGAGTATTTAAGTTCAGGACCTTTACACCTTGTAATTCGGCAACTTTATTTAGATTGAAATCGTTGGTTACTATTTTTCCACCAGTATCTCTCGCTAATTTAATCAGTTTAGCGTCAACTTCACGGGTATCAGAATAGTCTTTATAAGTAATTTTTACTTCGATTGAGCCTTTGCGTTGAAGTTTATTCAACATTTCAAGCCCTCTTCTTCCTCTCGCTCTTTTGATCGGATCAGAAGAATCACTGATGAGTTGGATTTCTCTCAATACAAAATTAGGGAGAATCAAAGGCCCGTCTAAAAAATGCGTATCCGCAATATCTAAAATTCTTCCATCGATTACCACTGAGGTATCTAGAATTTTATCTCTGACTTCTTCCTTTTCAATACCAACTCCAAATCCGTTTCCAGAACCGCCACCACCGAAAATTCCGAGACCTGGTTCCTTAGCAAATGCAATTCCCGAAAGAGCGCCAAACAAAGCGAATAAAAAGTAAAAGGCTACGTTTAATTCCTCAAAATGAACGGCAGTTCCCACAAACCAAGCAATCGCAAGTCCGATAAGAGTACCGAGTCCGGCACAAAAAAGTATATCGGCTTTGAGTTTTGGAAAAAGATTGGATTCTCCGTAAAGGAGAATAAAGGAAATTAATAAAACAACTCCAGCAATAGAGCCAGCCAAATAAAAATCTCCAGCTTGCTTATCTGTTACTGCAAATGTAATTCCAGAAAGGAATAGAGACGTGAGTACTTTGTAGAGATGAACCATAACTCAAATCCTTAATTGTATTTGAGTTTTCGCGGAATTTTAGTCCTCTTCTGCCTTTTTTTCACTAGGAGCAAGGGTGCTTGCTAATACGTCGGAAACGAGATTCCCCGCTTCTTCTTGCGTAACACCTTTACTCAATGCAACTTCCATTTTCACAAGATTATAGGCACTTTCATAAAGCTTTCTCTCCATAATAGAGAGTTCTTTTCCACTTGCTCTACGAAATAGGTTTCTGCAGACTTCTCCGACCTCATAAATTGATCCGGACTTGATCTTGTTGAGGTTATTTTGGTAGCGGATCTTCCAGTCCTCTTCTGTGTCAACTTCGTCCTTCTTAAGGAGCGCTATGACTTTTTTGATCTCTTTTTTATCGATGATAGGGCGAATTCGAACCTGTTCTGCTTTATCAACAGGTATCATAACCTTCATCTTACTACCCTGGATTTCGAGAACGTAGCAATCCTTCTTTTTACCAAGGATATTCTTTTTAGAGATTCCAAGAATTTCCCCAACCCCATGGATGGGATAGACTACGTAGTCGCCTACCTTGTGTTCGATTTCAGAATTTTTCTTTTTGGCAGCCAAGTAAGTATGATAACTTCCGTTAAAACTCTGCGTAAGAAAATAGCATGAATTTTGACAAAAGTCAACAAAATTATCCTAAAAGACTATTAAAGTTTAAGAGAACGAATCTTCGCAGAATGAAATGCCGGATTGTTGAGTGGTTGGATTTTTTCCAGCGCTTCTTGCGCTTTTTCTTCGGAATAAAAATAGCCCAAATAAAGCTCTCCTTTTGAAGAACGAAAAATTCTCCCCTTGAACTCATTTTTTGCCATCAGAAGTCTTTTTCCAAGTTCGACCGCTTGCAGAGAATCCGAAGTCGCAATTACAACTAGATAGTTCGTTTCACCAAGGCGAGGCGGATATAAAATTTTAGAGTCCCCGCTCGTGCCGAAAGAATCTTCTTTAGGATTTAATCTTAAAAGTGATTCCTGGTTCTTTAAAGACTCCTCGGTTTCTTTGGCAGGAAAAAATAAAGAACGTAACCCACCACCATTCTCATTTTTTCTTTCCCCAGTAGGGACGTTTCTAAACGTTTGGAGTTCGTTTCGAGCAAAAGCTTCTTCTTTTTGATCTAACTTAAGACCGACGACAAGCCCAGCGGTAAACAAAGAAACTGAACCCAATAACAAAATAAAGGCGGAACGAGTAGACGAAAAAATCTGGATCGGCGATCCCGATTTTTTATCGTGTTGAACCGTTTGAATCGTTCGATTGAAATCGGCATTTTCTCGAACCGGAGTTCGGACCGTGGATTGTCTAAGTCTTCTCGAATAATCGATATTCTGCATTTAGGAATCCTAAATTCTATTTCTAAAATCGGCCTAAATGTTCAAATTCTTTCGAAAAAATTCAAAACGAATAGAAAGAATTAAAAGTAAGAATAAGACCCGCATGCCAACTTAAATTTTTTAAATCGCAATGTCGGGTCTTTGGGAAGAATTTTATTCCATGGATTTCTTTAATGGAACAATCAGAGCATCGTAGTTAGAGGATAAACCCTCGCAAGCCTGCGCATTGCGCTCCATAAGACCGACACTTTCCAACAAAATGCCGACTAATTTTCTTCTACCCGAACGATATTGATCTTGATCCTCAGTAGGTAAGCCGGGTTTTCCCATACTTTTCCATTTTTCACACTTTTCTCCTAAGTCTGTACAGATCTTCGTTTCTAAATCAGAGCACGGTTTACAACCGATCATGACTACCATGACCAAAATCAATCCAATCAAAACTTTTTTCATTGCTGTTCTTCCTTTCTTTCAATCTTTGATAATTTTGTGAATCCAAAAGGGAATCGAACTCGCATCGACGCCTCTATAGGAAAGACGTTTTTTCTTTTTCAAAGTACGTTATTCGTATTAAATTTTAAACGCAACTTTTAAAAAAAAGAGTTGTTTAAAAATTAATTCTCTATCCGTTTCTGCTGTATTGAAATAGACGTTTGAAGCGATTTTGTTAATCTGAATCATGGAATTTTTCAACAACTCTAAAGATCAGAGATTATCTTTAAACCTAAAAAACGTGAGTTCCCCATAAGAAAATTAGAAAGAACGTATCGAAAAAGAGCGAAGAAAAAGCCAAACTTGAGACATCTAGATCTATAATCTTTACATAAAACGACAAAAATGAGAAACCCCGGGAAATACCGGGGTTTCTCATACAAATTGAATCCGTGTACGAAATTATATCATCCCACTAAATAAAGAAGTGGGAAAAGATAAATCCAGATCAAATCGACTACGTGCCAGAAAAGACCTACTCCTTCCACAGGTGTGTAATAAGAAGAATTTACTTCCCCTTTGATTACCTTGATCATCACCCAAATAATGAGTCCAGCTCCAATCAATACGTGAGATCCATGAATCCCGGTCATTACGAAGTAAAAACCGAAAAACATAGCCGCGTTTTTGATATCGACCATTTCAGTGTTCGTAAAAAACTTTCCTGGCAAAAGCCCGTGATGGATCTTCGCCGAATATTCGAAATACTTTACGACCATAAACGTAAGTGCACATAAAACAGTAACGGCAAGTGCAATGACAGCTTCTTTCTTTTTATCCACTTGAACATAATGAATCCCAAGGGCCATCGTAAACGAACTGAATAGAAGTACAACTGTATTAAAAGCTCCCATCGGAACGGACAAATGATGACTTCCAGCGTGAAAAATTTCCGGATGTAAAGAATGATAGATGGTATAACCCACAAAAAGAGCGCCGAACATTAGAATCTCCGTAACAAGGAACAACCAGATCCCTTGTTTAGAAGCGTCGTATTGATGCTCAGCACTATCAAAGT
>NZ_QAJG01000008.1:0-72500 GCF_003046425.1 Leptospira borgpetersenii serovar Javanica | reverse complement strand
CCTTCTGTATTTCTGATCACAGTTACTTTATTCGGAACGTTTTTGATGTCCTCCGCCTCGTTTATTTTCAATCAGGTAATCGAAAAGGATCGAGACGCAAAAATGAAACGAACCTCCAACCGTCCCATTCCTTCGGAAAGAATCAGCATTCCACAGGCAACGTTAGTCGGCATTTCTATGATGGGATTATCCTTTTACATGTTGACCGTTTATGTAAATCTTTTGACAGCCTTGTGCGCTCTCACCGCTTTGATTTCCTACGTTTTTCTTTATACAATTTTTTTAAAACCTAGAACTACCCAGAATATCGTTATCGGCGGAGTGGCTGGATGTGTAGGGCCTTTGATCGGCTATGCAGCTATCGGAAACTCACTCCCAATTCAAGCATGGATTTTGTTCACAATGATTTTCTTATGGACTCCGGCACACTTTTGGGCCTTGGCAATCTTTCTCAAGGAAGATTATTCCGACGCGAATTTCCCGATGTTGCCCGTCGTCAAAGGAATTAACCAAACGACAAAATCCATATTCTTTTATACGATTCTCTATTCTCTTTCTTGTGTTAGCTTTTACTTTTTAGAACCTTCGATGGGCCTCTTATATCTCGTTATTGTATTACTCGTTTGTATCTGGATGGGGATCCTCTCCTATCGATTGATCCAAAACCCGGAGCGTCAGGCAGCGAGAAAATTTTTCCTCTTCTCAATCTTTCATCTTTTTCTAATAAATATAACAATCGTAGTCGATCATATGATTTAGAGCCTGTTCTCAAAATCTTTAAACTTATCACAATACCTCAGAATGTAGGAACTTTTTAGGTGTTAGTGGATAGATTTTAGAACTTTACATACAATCAAGTGTGGATACAGCTGAAAACCTAAGCAAAACTCTCCTCAAACGATCAACTCTAATGTAAACTGATTGATATTCACGTTTCTATTCATGATCGCCTGCCGCATATAATTTTTACGATAGGTGATTATCGATGAGAATTCGATAAGAATTGACCTATTTACCGTCCTCGTTCTAATAGAAGTATTAGGAGACGAGAATGTCCGAAAAAACTAAAATTGCAATCGCACACGGAGACGGAATCGGTCCTGAAATTATGGATGCAACTCTCAAAATTCTCAATGCGGCCGGAGCAAAAATCGATCCGATCGAAATAGAAATTGGAGAAAGAGTTTATAAGGACGGACATTCTTCCGGAATTAAACCCGAAGCTTGGGACCTTCTCAGACAAACTAAAGTATTTTTGAAGGCCCCTATTACTACTCCTCAAGGTGGTGGTTACAAAAGTTTGAACGTAACCGTAAGAACCACTTTGGGACTTTTTGCCAACGTCAGACCCTGTTTTTCTCTATATCCGTATGTGGAAACCAAACACCCTTCTCTCGACATTGTCATCATTCGTGAAAACGAAGAAGACCTTTATACCGGAATCGAACATAGACAAACCAACGATACGGTTCAATGTCTCAAATTGATTTCCCGTCCAGGCTCGGAAAAAATCATTCGTTACGCCTTCGAATACGCCAGAGCCTACGGAAGAAAAAAAGTAACAGCAATGGTAAAAGACAATATCATGAAACAGACTGACGGCTTATTTCATGATATCTTTAAGGAAATTGCACAAGGATATCCCGAACTCGAAGCAAATTCACAGATCATCGACATCGGTGCCGCCAATCTTGCGGATAGACCACAGAACTTTGATGTGGTCGTAACTTTGAACTTGTACGGAGACATCATTTCCGATATCGTTGCACAAATTGCGGGGTCGGTTGGAATGGCTGGATCTTCCAATATCGGTGAAATTGTTTCTATGTTCGAAGCGATTCACGGTTCCGCCCCCGATATTGCAGGGAAAAATCTCGCAAATCCATCCGGCTTACTCAACGCCGCAGTGATGATGCTTGTTCATATAGGGCAACCCGATATCGCGGCAAAAATCAACAACGCTTGGCTCTTAACGGTCGAAGAGGGAATTCACACCGGAGATATTTTTAAACCTGGCGTAAGCAGAATCAAAGTCGGAACCAAAGAATTTGCCGAAGCGGTAATCGGAAACCTGGGTCATCTTCCAGAAAAATTCAAACCCGTTTCTTTCGGCAAGGCAAAGAAAATTATAATTCCTGAATATAAGAGAATTATTCAAAAGAAAGAACTGGTCGGAGTTGATATTTTTCTAGATTGGATCGGCAACGACCCGAACGAACTTGCAAACAAACTTAAATCTCTTTCTAACGATCTAATGTTAAAAATCATTACCAATCGAGGAGTAAAAGTTTATCCCGAAGGACAACCTGAAACCTTTTTGATCGACCATTGGAGATGTAGATTCGTGAGCACGAACGCCCTGATTAAACAAGAGGATCCTTCGTATCATCCGATTTCTCATAAACAAGTTGCGGAACTTCTCTTAAAACTGGACTCAGCCGGTTTTGATACGATCAAAACGGAAAATCTATATTATTTTAACGGAAAAAGAGCCTTTTCCTTAGGACAGGGAGAGTGAATAGTCGTCCCTGAAAAAGTATAGAGAATTCAATTTAAAACGAGAAAAGATGAACTTGAAGATCTCTTTTCCTTTGGAAAGCAGTTTATTTACACTCTATGTATTTTGTTATTTTTTCAGGGACGACTAAAAAGACTGGAAAATAAAATCGACTTCGAATTAAATTTCCATACTACATCCGTTTCTATCCTGAAGGAATATTAAAAAAAGAAAATGAGTTTAACAATGGCGCTAGCCTGCTCGATTATCGGACTCATCGTCGGTCTTGTAATTACATTCACCGCATCATGGGATGACAAAAGATTCCCGATTTTTTCAACCTTGGCCGCATTCTCAACATCCTATGCAATCTGGAACCGTTTCGTAGAGAAACAGGAAAACTACAATGTTACAAGAGGAATTATTTTAGGCGTTCTTATAGTAGTGATATCGCATCATTTGACTTTTTACTTTGTAATCATATATGGAAATATAGAATACTGGATTTTAAATTTTAAAAGCCTGAACGGAGAAGAGCCTCCCATGAACCCCTTTATAGGATTTTTTGTCGTTTCGCTTGGTACTTTGATCAGTTTATTCGTTTGTGGTTGGATTACCTTGCCACTCGGCGCTTTCTTAGGATGGTTTTTTACAAAATACAAGAAAACTCTTCGTATGAATAAAGCTATTATTCCGACGAAGAACCCGTATCAAAACTGTCTTCATTCAGAAGACGGAAGACTGACGAACTCGCTTCGCTCGTTCTAGACAGAGGACAGAAACGGGGGAGATGTTACATCACGAATTTAGAATACAGTTTGCGGAGACAAAAAAAGCAAAACGAACTACTTTTCGAAAAAAAGCCTACTGTCATCAGTCTTCTAAATGTGGAACTCACACGTTTTTTAGAAACTCGCCAAATTGTTTAGAGATATTTTTTTAAAGTTTTGAGACGGGCTCTGACTTACACAAGTTGGCTATAAAGTTTTTGAATATGATCTTGGGTGAGAGGTTTGGAAAGATAACCTTTAACTTCGGGAAAAGAGTTCGCTTTCAATATATCTCTTTCATCCACGGAAGAGCTTACCATAAAAATGGTAATCTTTTTTGCCAAGACTCCTTGGATTTTTTTGAATTCGTCTAGAAATTGCCATCCATCCATAAAAGGCATATTGATATCCAACAAGATTGCGTCAGGGAGTGCTTCCCGATTGGAACTCAATGTTTGAAGTTCCTGAAGAGCCAATTCACCATCTTGGAAATCGCGTAGCTTCGTGATCCTACCATCTTTTTCCAAAAAACGTCTTGCGATCATAATGTAGATGGAATCATCATCAATCAACCAGAAGTTCATATTACCGCTATTCGAGATCATTGTATTTATCGAAATTGATGAGGAAAGATGTACCTTTACCGGGAGAACTTTCAACTGTTATTTCACCCCCCAGAGATTCTATTTGATTTTTTGTCATAAATAACCCGATACCTTGCCCTTCTTTTTCCCGGTGAAACGTTTTATTCATTTTAAAGATTTGGTGACCGTATTTTCGGAGATCGATTCCTAAACCATTATCACGAACTACCAAAAAGATTTTTTTGTCTTTTATATAGGAGACGAGAGAAATCTCCGACTTTCTATTAGGATCGGAATATTTTAAAGCATTGCTTAATAAATTCAATAATATACTCTCCAGATATACCTTTGAATAAAGAATTTCCGGAGCCGCGGTAAAATCCGTTTGAATTTCTGCACTCGTCTTCTTGATCTCAGTGGAGAGAAGATTCTGAATCCTGTTAAAAGCATCCTTAAAAAAAATAGGTTGTTTATTCACATTCCGATTTCTGCGAATTTTGATCACTTCCACGATATCGCTCAATGTGGTCATCAAATCTTTTACACTCATTTCCAAAGATTGTAGAAGCTCATCCTTGTCTGTACCATATTTCTCACTCAACATAGTCGTAAGCGTAAAAATATTCCCAATTGGCGCACGTAGATTGTGAGAAACGATCTGATTGAATTCTTCCAACTGAGAATTTCTTTCCGTTAAGTGATTGCTCAATGCTTGCAGGGTTTCGTTCTTTTCGATTAAAGCAGAAAGCATATTTTTGCGATCGGTAATATCTTGAATCTGAGAGATGAAAAATAAAGGTTTCTTTTGGGAATCCCTCACAATAGACACTATCAATAAGATCCATATCGTACTTCCGTTTTTATGGAAATATCTTTTCTCCATTCTATAACTATCTCTTTTACCTTCTAGTGTCTCTTGTAAAAGATTTAAATCGACGGTAAGATCATCCGGATGAGTTATATCTTGAAAGGTAAGTTTTAAAATCTCGTCCCTCGAGTAGCCGATTATATCCAAAAGGCTTGAATTTACCTCTAGCCATTTTCCTTCTAAAGAAACGAGAGCCATACCGATACCCGAATAATAAAACGCATTGAAAAACTTTTCTTCCGAAAGACGAATCTCATCGAGAACCTGTTTTTTTTCCGTCTCGTCAAGAATTGCATTGAGCCCTAAATATTCCCTGGAAGTACTAAAAAGAGCGATTACGGTTTCGTGATCATCTCGAATCGATTGAGTAATTGTCTGCAACCAAACGTATTTTCCGTCTTTTCTGAGAAACTGATATTCGACATGTTCGACTTCTCTTCCTTTTAAAATCGGTTGATGAGAACTTTCAAAAATTCTGTTCTTATCGAGAGGACTAAAATAATCATAGGGATTTTTGCCGATTAATTCTTCCGGTTGATAACCTAAAATAGAAGTTACCGAAGGACTTACATAGAGAAAGATTCCATCCGGATCGTGAAAGCTAATCAACTCAGGACTTCTTTCGATTAGAAATTTATAAAAATCAGCCGACTGAAAATCGAATTCTCTCAAAGTGACACCTTTGGTTTTCCTTAAAATAGGTCCTATTTTAGAAAAGACAATCCATTACGAAACTGAAACATAGATTTTTATGTTTTTGTTCGCGTCCAAATCGCAAGCCTTTAATTCAAAATCGACCTACTATTACTATATTGGTCTTTTATTCGTAGAAACCCGTAGGAATAGACAGTTTTTTTTAAGGATTTTAGTCGAAGAATTTGTTGGATGAAGGTAAGTAGAAAGAAATTGTGAAGATTAGAAACTTTCCAAAAAATTAAGGATTAACCACCGGGGCTGAAAATAAAATTCGACAAATTTTTAAACTCATTCTCCATCATCTCCCAAAGCTTCAATAGGACAAATCTCCATCGCTTTTCTTGCCGCAATTTCCTCTTCAGGAGAAGCAGGCTGTCTGTGGAAATAAACTTTCGATTCGTCGTCGGTGTATTTGAGAAGCATAGGAGCTTCTTCCAAACAGTCATTACAAGGAACACAACTATTATCGATGTAGTATTTTCCAGGCGCGTTCTGTTTGACTTTGTCGTTCTTATCAGCCATGCTTGACAAAGTTTATCGAACGATTGTTGTGTCAACCACTTTTCAGAATTGACATCTGTTTCGATTCAGGGATATTCACCGAAGCTATGAACTTATGGGCGGAAAAAATATCGAGACGAAAATTATTCGGCTTCGGCGTTGGAGGATTACTAAGCATTGGTGTCGGGACTTTCTTTTTTCGTCGTTCTAAAAATCAATCCTTACCCAAAACCTTATTTTTTTCCGTATCCGAAATTGAATTTTTATCAGCTTACTCTCAAACCCTTTTACCCCAAGAACCGGGCTTTCCCGATCTCGAAAAAGCGGAAGTAATCCGCAGATTGGACGAAGAATTTTTTTTTGTGGATCCAAACATCTCTGATGATTTCAGATCCCTCATTTTCATTTTAGAATATCTTCCTCTGGTTAAAGGTTATCGGAGTCGTTTTTCCAGATTAAGCGAAGAGGATCGAAAGAATTTTCTACTTTCCCAAGAAACAACCGAATCCGATACGATTCGAGCCGCATTAGCAAATCTTAAATTACCCGTTTACTTGGTTTATTACGGACACGAATCTTCCTTCAAAGCGATTTCATATGACGGACCTTTTGGAAATCCTCCCGAAAGATTAAGCGAATCCAGAATCTATTATAAAAAAATCTTGGGGGAGTCATGAGTGGTCGCGTTTACGAGTGGAAAAATTTGGGAGATTCCAGAACCGTAAAGGCGGATGTAGTTATCGTAGGAACCGGGTGCGGCGGTTCTACACTCGCTTACGAACTTTCCAAAAACGGTAAGAAAGTAATTCTTATAGAAGAAGGTGGTTACTATCATACGGGAACTTTCGACAACCGTGAACTCAACATGGCCGGAAAAATTTCCGCGGAAAGGAATATGGCTACGGACGTTAGCGGAACAGTCAACCTTGTCTATGGAAAAAACGTAGGCGGAGCTTCGGTTCATTATTGGGCTGATAGTTATAGAACTCCGGAAGACAGGCTCGATCTTTGGAAAAAAGAATACGGAATTTACGGTCATTCTTCCGAAGATTTAAGTTCTCATTGGAAAGAATTGGACGAGGTTTTAAACGTTCATCCTGCTAAAGAAGAATATCATAATAAAATGAATCAGCTTGTGAGAAAAGCCTGTAAGTCTCTCGGCTGGGAAGGCAACCCGGTTCCACAAGCCAGAAAGAATTGCCAAAAATCCGGTCACTGCATGCAAGGTTGTATGTATGGAGCCAAACAAAGTCAGTTAGTGACCCATATTCCTAAGGCGATGGCTTTAGGAACCGACATCTACGCGGACTGTAAGGCGACTCGTTTGGAACTCAAAGGTGACAAAGTGGAATTTTTAGAAGCGGTCATGATTGATCGACCTTCCGGAAAAAAATCCGGAATTACGTTAAGATTCGAAGCATCCGTTTTTGCGATTGCGGCGGGTGGATTCGGAAGTTCCACATTCCTACTTAGAAACGGATGGAAGAAAAAACTTCCCGCTCTCGGGGAATATCTTGCGATCAATCCGTCTCCTTTCGTTCATGCGCTTTATGAAGAACCAATCGTTCAGTGGAGAAATATTCCTTCCGCATTCGGCGTGGAAGAATTTCGTTTAGCCCGTTTTAAAGAAAACGGAAGTTATATCGAAGGCGGCTTTTTAATCATGGCCAATCAACTTCAACCCGGAAGCCTGTCCGCTCTAATTCCAGGGTTCGGTTTTGAACACAGAGAAATCATGAAACAACTGAATCATGTGGGTGGTACGATCGGATGGATCGACGATGTTCCTTCGGAGCTTGGAAATATTTCGGTAAATTCCTCCGGTAAACGTGCGGTTACGTATCACTTCGGAAAATTAACGAAGGAAGTCTTAAAAGACTGCATCCGCAAGCAAGTTCTATTGAACTTTAAGGCAGGGGCCAAGTGGATTCTTTTACCCGATCTCAAAAGAACGAAAATTTTTTCCGAGAAAGAAATAGATAAGATTGATCGACTTGAACTCCGTCCTGCTTCGATGATGATGGCCGCCCCACATCCAGCAGGAGGATGTAGAATGGGACAGGACCCTTCCAGATCCGTCGTAAATTGGAAACATAGAGTTCACGGATTAAAAAATCTATATGTTTCCGATTCCAGCGTATTTCCAACCGGAGTTTCCGTGGATCCTAGTTATACAATTATGGCATTCAGTAAACAAGCAGCTAAATTCATCCTCGAAGATTAAAAATATACTTACAGCGCGTCCCCAAACCTGCGGAAGCGATCTTTAGAGAGCGGCACTTTAGTTTTCTGCTTTATCAGAAAGATCAAGCCGGTACTAAAACGTCTCGCTTCTATTGGCGCTCGGGAAACTCAACGTCTCGCTTCTATTGGCGCTCGACGGGATCTTATTATTTCTGGAGAACATTCTCCGAATCCATGACGACCACAAAAGCAATAATCGACCTCGTAAGTTAAAAATTGAATCACTTCGTCTTAAAATATTGTTTGATACACCGAAATTGCGCGATTTTCCACGTTCTAAAAATTTCATTCTAACCGTACTGACTTCGTTTTACGGCAAACAACCAATCATATCAATGAATTTGCATATATTTTGAATGAATAAAATTGCTTCTTGACTTTGAAAATCTAAAAATTAAAATCAAAACCATTGATGGAAAATTTTGCCAAACCGTTTTTAATTTTAGGTTTTTTGTTTTTGTGCATCGGCCTCTTGATTCTTTACGGAAATAAAATTCCTTTTTTAAACTATTTAGGAAAATTGCCAGGTGATATCCGTATCGAAAAGGAAAACTTTCGATTGTATTTCCCTTTGGCTACTTCGATATTAGTAAGCATCTTAATCTCCCTGGTTCTTTTTTTGATTCAAAAATTCAAAAGCGGTTCTCCGTGAAAGAACCTTTTCTTTTTAGTTCCCGTTTTTCGTTTCAAGAAGGAGAAAACGAATTCGTCGCAATTTTATCCGAGTATAAGAAGAACCAAATTTTTTATTCGGATCTGACAGTCTCCAACCCGACTCAAGTCGGTTTTCAATATCCGGTGGAAGCGATTCGACACAGTTTTGGAAACACCGATCTGATCACTTATCACCCCGATCCTCGAGGAAACCTAGAAACTCGAAAAAAAATTCAAGAATATTACCAATCGAAAGGAGTGAAAGTCGATCCAGACGATTTGTTTTTGACTTCCTCCTCATCGGAAGCATATTCGCATCTGTTTAAGTTATTTTGTGATCCCGGCGATTCGATTTTGATTCCTGCTCCCGGTTATCCTTTGTTCGAATTTCTTTCCATAATGGAGGGCTTACAAACCGTCTCCTATTTCACAAAAAAAAGTAACGGTTGGAAATTAAAAGAATCCGATTTTAATCCAAAAGACTTATCAAAATGCAGATTAATTTTAATCGTAAGTCCCAACAATCCCACGGGCTCCGTATTAAACGAATCCGATTTTTATTCCTTAAAAAATACTTTAAAAAATTATAATATACCATTGGTTATAGACGAAGTTTTTTCGGACTACGTTTACGGGAAAGATCTCCATAAGACTTTGACGGATTCGGATATACCGGTGATCACCGTAAATGGATTGTCTAAAATTCTGGGGCTTCCGGGAATGAAACTATCTTGGATTTTACTCAGCGGACCGAAGTTTTGGAAACAAAAAGCAAAGGAATATTTAGAACTCATATCCGATACCTATCTTTCCGTGAACACTCCCGTTCAAAACGTACTTTCTGATCTATTGCAATGGAAGAATTTAATTCAATCTCAAATTACCAAACGGATTCAAAGAAATCTTTCCTTTTTAAAACGAATCTTGAACGACGTGAATATTTCTAAAGTAGTTCGATGCGACTTTCCGAATGCAGGTTGGTACTGCGTTTTAGAAAGCGAAAAATTTTTTCCGGAAGAGGAATTCTCACTTCGTTTATTAAAGGAAAAAAAAGTATATGTTCATCCTGGAGAAATGTTCGGTTTTCCGAACGAAAAGAACCTGGGAAGAATCGTCCTGAGCCTTTTGACGGAAACGGAATCGTTCGAGACAGGCTTAAAAGAAATTCTGTCGAAAGTTTCGATTCCACTTTAGAACTTGTCCAAAAACTGTCTTCTGTGGGAGCGGCATTGCCGCGACACTGTCTTCCGTCCCCTGAATGTAGGAGTTCCCACGGATCATGACTCTTTGATATTTTAACGTGAGTTCGGCTTAACAAATGCGAAAGCGATTATATGTTTCGACCTGAAACGGCGCCCATTAGGAAGCCGTTTCACTGAGTTTAGGCAGCAACATTGAGTTAAAGCGCGGTCCAAAAACCCAGTTTACTTTGTCAGAAAGATCAAGCTGCAATGTTCTGTCCCAGTTTTGGGACAGAACATTATATCGAACTCACGTTAGTTACGTTTAATTGGACACTTTTTACGCAGCATTTTCTTCAAATTCAACAGGACTCACAAAACCTAATGACGAATGAGATCTCTGTCTATTATAATATATATCTATCTGATCAAAAAATATTTCTTCCGTTTTTTGAATTTTATAAAAGTAATTATATTCCATTTCTCTTTTCAGAGAGCCAAAGAAGGACTCGGCGATCGCGTTATCCCAATAGATTCGATTTTAATCCTGTTTGAATTGGATAACCTGGAGTCGAACACAATCCTCGGAGAGTTTTAAAACTCCTCTTCGAACTTTTTCACAATTTTCGCCGATCACCGTTTGGAAACAACCTCTGACTACTTTTTTGATCGTTTCCGGATTTTCGTTTGCCAATAAGTACGCGTTCGAATTCCGAAATTTTTCGGCGCAATTTGCGGGTTTCAACCTTTCTTGAATCAACTCTTGTGAAGAATGTTTCAAATCTGGCAGTTCTGTAGAAGAACTAGAATCTTTGACTCCCTTTGTACAACTTGCAAGTTTTTGACAATACGCAGAGACAAGTTCGGAAGATTCCTCTCTCCATTTCTCATCCTTAATTCCAAGCGGTAGGTTGTTTTTTTTACAGAAAAATAAATTCAAAAAAAAGAATATTCCAAAAATATAAATTGTAAATAGCAATACATTCCGTTTCATAATTTCTCTATTCAGTGCTCTGACTTTTTACGGATAAAAATTTCCATTCTTTCCCCGGACGCTTTTCCTTCCGGAGTTGCCGCGGAAAATTGCACCGGTTTATATGAGCTGGAAGCTTCAATGGAAATTTTTTCCTTGGGAATCTTATAATTTTGAGACAACGAATCCGCGATCAATTCTGCACGATATGCGTTATATTCCCAGACGTTTCTAAAACCTTTTTGGGCGGCTTCATCTCCGTAAGGAATTTGAACTTTAAGAATGATATCCACGTCCATCGCGGAAGACAATTCGGATATTTTCTGAAATGCAAAAACCATCTCTTCGTCCGGTTGGAATCGACCTTCTCCCAAAGAGGAACCGAATAGTACAATTTTGATCTCTTCGGTTTCTTGGATTCCAATATTGAGTTTGGCTTTTTCTTTAAGTCTTTTTAAAGTGTAACTGATTCTTTCCCAAAAACGATAAAGCTGAGTTTTAGGTTGAAGCATAGGATCGTCCTCGATTGTAATCGCACGTCCTTGAAAGAAAGATTCCCCCAAACCGAAACCGCCCCGAATCACATCGGCGACTTGTTTGAGCTTTGCCTGATCGACTTGAGAAATTGAATACATAATGATGAATAAACCCAAAAGAAGAGTAATCATATCCGCATAAGTCAAAAGCCAACGCTCTCGGTTCTCGTGAGATTCCCCTTTGCGGTGCGCTCTTTCCAGAAGTTGCCTGCGAAGTCGACTCATGCTTCTTTTCGATTTTCTCCCAGTAAAGTATGAATATATTCCGTTTCTCTCTTTTTCACCTCTTCATAAAAAGAATTGAATATGTTTGCGGAAACTGGAAGAGTCGCATTATATGCTTCTTCTACACTTTGAAATAAGGCGGACACTCCGAAAAGAGAAGCCATAAATCGAGCAGGTTTTATTAAATAAGCGCTAATCGGCCTATGAGCCAATTCATAAAAAACTTTTAAGTTTCGTAAAACGATTTCCAACTGTCTTATTCGTTCCTTATAGTGCCCCATCTGGCCGTAGTGAAGATCGTATTCTTCCCTGCTCAAACGTTTGCCGTCCCAGCCCGAATCCACTAGATGTTTGGCAAAGATAGTATCCAGCTCTTCCGTAAGATTTGTTGAGTTCGATTAGATATTCGATATTCTCGCGAGAAGTTTCTTTCATCATACCTTTTACTTTTTGGTATGTATCCATTGCAAGATGAAGCCAGACTTCTCTTCCTTCTAAGTTATAGATCTTTTCGAAGAAATATTCGACCATTGGAATTGTTTCTTCCAGATGAAAATAGCTCGCGTAAAAAACCCGAAATCGTTCCACTTGTGCTCGAACAACTTCCGCTCTTGCCGCTTTTAACTTTTTAATTGCGAGATCGCTCATTCTTTTTTAGAAACCAAATCCAATTTGTAAGAAACGAAACCTTGTTGGTCGGTTTGTTTTTGAATTGATCCGAATTGATTCGGAAGATTGACGACCTCTTTTCCTATTCGTGTTGAAGAACGGAATAGAATGCTCGGAGTACCATCCTTATCCGGAGTTAAAGAAAATCGAATTCCGTATTTATGATTTCTTCCCCAACCTTCCTTGGTGATTTCAATAAGAGGAACTACAGAACTGATGTATTTACCCGCTGCAGAAAATACGCTTGAACCGGGAGAATAAATTCTTTGTCCTTCCTTTGTCGTATCTATAGTCACTTTTCCACCCTCGGGAAATGAAAGCGAAAGATACGTCACACCTGCATAAGAACCCCGATTTTTAAACCAGAGAGTTACTTCTCCCGGAATTCCCTTTTTCCATTCTTTCGGAGCCTCTAAAGAAAAAAGAGAAGGCACCGCAATTCGCGGTATATCCGGAACCATTTCCCAACCGTTAAAGATAAAATTCTGAGCATAACTGCGGTTGGAAGGAAAAATCGTGATGTTTTTTTCGGTTTTATTATAATCGAAATCGACTCGTTTGGATTTTATTAAAAATTCATGATCTTTCAGAGACAAAAGACCATCCAAAATCTTTTGGCCCTTACGAATTGCATAGGGTACCGAAAAAAGTCCGAGAGGAGGCTCCTCACTTAACACTTCCAAAAAAAGAGAATTAAATCCGTCTCCGGGAAGTTCTTCCATTAAAATTCTCTTAACTACGAAGCCTACTTCCTTTTTCCCGGAATCGGAAGGAAGCCAGGAAAACTTAGAAGGGTCGTAGTGAAGTGGGCCGATATTCAGTAGGGAAAAGGAGAATTTCCCGAGTAAAAACCATTCCCCTTCTTTTTTTTTGAAAATCCCTAGAACCTCTTCCGTTCCGTTGCGAACCAACGAGAAAGATTCTAGCTCCTGATCCTCGTCCAGATTCCCCACTTTTTTCAACAGTACATCAGGATTCTTTTGGTTGGCAGATGAAAACAGAAGTTCGACGACCCTAGAATCGGAAGGCATTTTAGAAGAACAACCGACAGATAAAAAAATGATGAACAAAATCCGGCCTAAAACGAACGGAAACCGGCAAGAATAAGCAGGCCTCTGCTGTAAGACCGCTTTGGAATAGAAAATTTGAGTTTTAATGTGGGCCGTAAACGAAACGGAAAAGATCCTTCTAAAACGAAATGAGAATGTGTTCATGGTTCGGTAACAAAATTGAAAAATAAAAAAAGCCTGTCTATGATTTTCCTGTATTCTTTAACTCATACCCAAAACCTCTTTTAAAATTCGAGAATTTACTTTTCCGGTATATTCGTCTTCGTATCTTCCCAGTTTCGCCGCAAATTCTTCCGAAAACCCGGCCTGAATTCTCGTTTCCGGAAAGTAATGATATCCTTTGGCCCTTCTCGGAGTGAACGGAAACTCAATCAAAGAAAGGTAATAGTCCCATTCGCTTTTAGAATCGGGCATCCGTTTTTTGACATAGCGATAACCGCGACGGACGTGTTTGATTTCGTCTTCATAAACTTTTTTCATAATATCGGCTTTTTCCAAATCTCCAAAATGTTCAAAAGCCATTGTGTAAATCTTTGAAAAATCAAGATTAGCCCCTTCAAAAGAGATTGCCATGATCGCGTAAAACTTTTCGAGAGTTTGCATTCTCGGAACCTGTTTCCAAAAAATGGAATTAAGAGGCCGATCTCCCAGTTCCATTCCACCTTTTTTCATTTCGAAAAGATACATTCTTAGATGAGTCTGCTCTTCCAAAAGAGTTCTATATAAACCGAATCGGACGGAAGACGCCACATTTTGAAACTTAAGAATGGCCCAGGCAAAAAGTTCGATCGCCATCAATTCATGATTCGCGAAATGATGCAGAGTAATAAAACGATTCTCTTCCTTGAATAATTGTTCCAGTCTTGGAATTTTACTCTTTTGTTCGGAAATTCGAATTTTTTTTTCCCGAGCTGGCAAGGAAGGTACATTCAAAAAATTGAAAGAACGAGTATCGATCAGTGGAAGCGAGGGTGAAAACAACTTATCTTCGAGGCTGGAGCCGAAAAGCACATTCCTCGCGAACTCATTTAAAGTCATGTTTTATACAAGATGTTTGGAAGAATCGAAACCGAGTTCGATAATGGATCCTTGAATATTTCTCTCATCAGGGTCGGACGAAATTCGTCCCCCTCCACAATGATATGTGATTTTGAAAGTATCCATCAACGACTGAATGATCTGAAGTCCTCTTCCCACATTTCGGTGCGGGATTCGAACTCCCTTCAGAGGAAGGGTTTCGCATTTTTTTTCCTGGTGTTGTTTGACGCGATTTAAATATTCATCAAGGTTGGTTACCCGAATATCTACAGGAAAGGATTCCGGTTTTGGGGATCTGAGCCCGAAACCATAATCCATGATCCACATCGTGAATTTATGATCCTTGATCTTCCAACGGCAGATGATCATTTCGCTAGAACCCGATATGACATTAGCCGAAATCGAATTTGTAAGCGCTTCGTCCGCTGCCAACTCGATATCAATGACGGCTTTATTTGAAAAAGAATTTTCTAAAAGGGAATTTTTCAAAGCCGATCGAAGTTCTCTGATACTAGTTAAATCGGTTGGAAGAAACATAACGTAAGAACCTTCATTATGTTTTACTAGCAATAATTTTTTGGAATCCTTCATCTCTGTTTCCGTTACGTCCCGACGATTAACAACTTAAAAGTGGGCAATTTGAACGAAATATCGGATTTTCAAGTCGACAACGGAATTCCCGCTTCTTTGGCGGTTTTTTCAATTCTCTGGAGGAGCTTTTCTTTCCCTAAAAGAGGAAATAAAATCGGTAGCTCCAACCCGACCGATTTTCCGGTAGTCGCCACCCGGATCGGCATATAGAGAGTTTTTCCTTTTTGCCCGGTAACTTCTCCGACTTTGGACATTAGGTCCTTATAATTCTCATCGGTCTTCGGATCGGAATTCTTCAGTATTCCGTAGAATTCCTTTACTACTTTCGGACCGTCCCCGTCTTTCATAAACCCGGTCGCTTCCTGCGATTGGATTTTGAGGTCCGTTACAAAGAATTCCGCAATGTAATCCGGGGCCTGAGCCAGGTTGTCCAGATATACTCTTATAGATTCGATTATAGAAGTAAGCGCGGGGCTATTTATATTTTTCACCTCCTCAGGAATATCCTTTCTATCTTTCAAGAACGGTAATAGACTTTCTAATACTTTGGAAATTTTCAAATCCCTGATCGTTCGATTCGATAACCAATTGAGTTTCGATTTCGGGTTCATTGCTTCCGCAATTTGAGTTAAGTCCGAAAAGTTCGTTACGACTTCGTCTTCTCCACCTTTCGGTTTTTTGAATACATCAAATGTGGAAGGGGATTTGGAACAGCGATGTACATCGAAAATTTTTTCGAGTTCGCCTTCAGGAAGAAATTCCCTTCCGTCGGAGGAAGTCCATCCGAGAAGAGCCATGTAATTTCGAAATGTTTCCGGAAGATATCCTAAATCTCTAAACGCGAGAATCGAAGTCGCACCTGCTCTTTTGGAAAGTTTTTTTCCGTCCATTCCTACAATTTCGGATGCATGTGCAAACTCGGGAATTTCATAACCTAAAGCTTCGTACAATAAGATTTGTCTAGGAGTGTTGGAAAGGTGGCCCACCCCACGAATCACATGAGTAATCTTCATGAGAGCGTCGTCAACTACGACCGCATAGTTGTAGGAAGGAAATCCGTCCGACTTAACGATGATAAAATCTCCGATTAACTTGGTTTCAAATTTTACTTTTCCTTGAATGACGTCGTCAACGATGAGAGTTTTAGAAGGGGTTTTGAATCGAATCGAATACGGAATTTTTTGTTTGAGTTTTTCCTCCACTTCCTCGTCGGACATGTTTGCGTGTAGTCCGTCGTAGACGTAAGGAACTCCCATTGCCTCAGCTTGTTTCTTTTTTGCCTCCAATTCTTCTTGTGTACAAAAACAACGATAGGCCTTTTTTTCTTTCAGAAGTTTTTCCGTATATTCTTTGTATATGTCGAGACGTTGGCTCTGAATATAAGGACCGTATTCTCCTCCTATCTCCGGACCCTCGTCCCAACGGACTCCCAACCATTTCAAAGATTCTAATATAATTTTGAAAGAATCTTCGGTGGATCTGTTTTGATCCGTGTCTTCGATTCTTAAGATGAATTTACCACCTTGGGATTTTGCGTATAAATAATTGAAAAGGGCGGTTCTCGCTCCGCCTACGTGTAAAAATCCGCTAGGAGACGGTGCAAACCGGGTACGAACTTCTCTATTTTGATTCATGGGAATTGGTTTTTCTCGTTAGAAATTTTTATGATAGGATAATTTTTGAAATTAGCCGTTGTGGTAAATGGTTTATTTACGGTCAGGTCGTAAAATGAAACGGATTTTTTGACTTCATTCTCTCTAAAAGTCATCAAGTCGATTTCGGAAGGAAAATCCAAACAGTAATATTCCGTAGAAACTTCCGTTTTTCGAAGTGGAAGAATTGGAATCATCCCGGTCAGTTTGATCGCCGGAGGATACTCGAGCGAATCGTAGTCGTAATTTCCGGAAGAAGTTACGGTTCCATTTGCGGAAATAAATTCGGTCTGCATAACCTTAAAAAGGATTCCTCTTGGGCTATGTTTCCATTTCAGCGTTCCAATTCCGGGAACAATTCTAATTTCTTCGGCTTCTCTCAGTTTTCCTTCGTCGCTGATTACAAATTCTTTTTTTACACCATTGAGAATTTCCTTTCTTGGTTCCAAAATGGGACTTTCGGACATTGAAGAAGTTTCAAGACGTTTGATTACAGAGACGGGGGAAAATTCGATTTTCCGATTATCGTTTGAATCTCGCGTCGTTGTCCCTCTCCATTCCGAGACTTCTAAGAGAATTTTTCCCGATTGTTCACTCTTTCGGGATAATTCCAGATATTTTAGATTTCCTTGAATCATCTCGTTCTTTCCGAGTTGAGATCTCAAAATGACGTAACGAGCTTGAAAACTGGACGGTTCGTAGTATAACGAAACAAATGGAGAGACCGTAAAGAAAATTTGTGACGCGTAATTTTCGAAAAGAGGTTTTGAATCCCTCCGTAAAATTTCCTGGATATTTCCGCATTGAAACAAAAAGAAAGAAACATGTATGATAAGAATATGGATGTTAAAAATCCCGAATCGAACCGGAATTGGCTGCAAAATCCTGAATACGGTTTTCATTGTATTGTAAATCTTGATTTTTTAAAAAATCTGCAAGGAAAAACTCAAAAGTAAAACTTTCTTTACAAAAATCAAGGGTCTGGTAATGCAAAAGCGAATTGTTCAAATATTCGCTTCGAAAATACTGTAATTAAATCCGGTCATTTTTTTGCAGTTGACAGGATAGTCTTCTAGAATTTCGTTGGCCAAAACCGTATGAAGAATTCCAATCCACCAAAATTAAAGGACTCGTTTCCCAAACGCCCTTTTGAAGATCAAGTTAATGACGATCAGAGAAAATATTCGCGTTATGTATGCGATTCTCGGGCGATTCCACACGAAATCGACGGTCTAAAACCCGTTCAGAGAAGAATTCTTTGGGCGATGTGGAACTCGGACGCAAGAAACCGTTATACGAAAACCGTAAAAGTTGCCGGCCTTGCAATGGGGTATCATCCTCACGGAGATAAATCAATCCAAGACGCACTTTCACAAATGGCCCAGGACTTTACCTTCGCCAATAATATTCCGCTCGTTTCGGGAGAAGGAACTTTCGGTGACGTTTTGGATCCGAGCGCGATTGCCTCCCCTCGTTATACGGAAGTGAAATTATCCGACTTTGTAAAAGATTTGGGATTCTTTGAAAGTTTGCCGGACATCGATTATGTTAAGAACTATGACGAGACGGAAGACGAACCGATTCATTTTGTAGGAAAAGTCCCGATCGTTCTTTTGAACAACATCCAAGGGATTGCGACCGGATTTCGTTGTTTTATTCCGGGTCATAGACTTGCGGACATCGTCAAGTCTCAGATCAATTATCTCAAAACCAAAAAACCTCTTTCTTTAAAACCTTGGTACAAAGACTTCAACGGTGAAGTGAAAATGGCCGAAACCGAAACAGGTAATATCACTATGTCCACGACGTTCGCATTCAAGTGGGAAAGTGATATTCTTTATCTCACCGATTCTCCGATGAATTGGAACCGAGAGAAGGTCATCTCTTTGCTCGATGATATTTTGGAGAGAAAAGATTCTTGGTTGAAGGAATACGTGGATTATTCCAGCCAGACTTTTAGAATCGAACTTCAATATAAGAAGGGGGAGAAGCCAAGCCAAAAGGAAATCATGGCGCTCTTCAATAAGGAAGACATTCAAACTCTTGCGATGAACGTCATTACGTATGACGGTAAACTAAAGAACTTTAAACCCGAAGAAATCATTAAACGTTTCTGCGACTTCCGCAAAACCCACCTTATTCGTAGATTCAAACGTTTATCCGGTCTGGAAGAAGAAAAGATCGAAAGAAACTCGGAATTGATCCGTTTTATTAAAGAGAAATGGAACGAGAAAGTAATCGGAATCAAATCCAAAAAAGACTTTGAAGACAAACTTAAAGCTTCTAAATTCAAGTATTTCGAGTGGTTGTCCACGATTCCGGTCTACAGAATGACCATTGAAGAAGTTAAAAAATGCGAAGAAGCGATCATAGAAGCAAAAACTACCCTGGCCCGTTATCAAGGTCTGGTCAAAGAGGATAAAAAACTGACCGAGTTTATGGTCACCGAGTTAGAAGAACTTCAAAATAAATGGGATAAAGTATGAGTGCCGATAAAACCAAAGTAAAAGAAAAATCATCCCAAGAAAGAAATTTTAAAAAGTTATCCAACGTGGAACATGTCCGGATGAGAACCGGTATGTGGTTGGGTCAAAATTCCGCTTCCACGTTCGAACAACATTTTTTTCGTAAAAATAACGAAGGAAAATACGAGATCGTTCACGAAGAGCTCGAAGATGTTCCGGCAAAACTGAAATGCCTGGACGAAGCTTGTATGAACGCAGTGGACGAATATCGTAAAAATCAAAAGGATAAAACGATTCCTGAAAAGGATAAAATGTCCAAATTAATCGTTCAACTTTCCTCCGACCGGAAATGTGTGACTATTACCGATAACGGACGAGGAATTCCCGCCGCAAACGCGGAAGGTGTTTACCTCCATTTGATGTACGGAGAAAATTTCGACGATCATGTAAAACAGGATCACGTTGCGGGTCAAAACGGCGTGGGGATCTCCCTTGTGAGAATGGTCTCCAACTACTTCAAAGTGAAAACCGTAAACAACGGAAGTTCTTTTAAGAAATTGTTCACCGTTCACGACGACGTGAAAAAACAAATTCGTTCCTACAAACTTTCCAAAGAGGATATCGAGCGCGTCTTTCTCTACTTCGACGAACACGGAAAGTTCACCGACTGCAACCTTCTTACCAAGGATCAAATCGACAAACTCAATCCTCTATTAAAGAAAACAAATATGCAGGAATCAATCGAAAAGGCTTCCAAAGAGGATCACGGAACTTCGGTAGAGTTCGAACTCAATCCTAAATACTTCAATAATCTAGATATTTCGTTTAACGTGGATCTGATGAAACAGTATCTGCAGGATATCGCGATGACCAATCCGGGTTTGGAAGTCCAGTTCGTTTTTAAAGGTAAAAAAGAGAAGTATAAATTCAAGAAGGGTCTGGACGAGATTTTTTCCCATTCGGATCTTGTTTATTACAAAATGGATTATACCGCACCTGGCTCCGCTTCTCAACTTCATTTGGAAACTTATCTGGTAATCGGGCAAAACAAAAATCTCACTTGGGTAAATTCCATCTTTGCACCGCAGGGGGGTTCTGCGATAGAATATCTGGAAAACAGAATCTGCGACGAGGTTCGTAAAAAAAGTCAGATCGTGGCTCTTGAGAAAAAACTCAAAACCAGCTCCACTCGTAACGACGTGAGAAACTGCTTTCACATGTATGTGAATGCAAGACTCCTAAATCCTCGCTTTAAATCTCAGGACAAGTCTTATCTCATCAACGACCTGAATGAGGATATCCGCAACGCCGTGGATAAACATCTTGAAAAGTTCATCAAAAAGACGGGGCTTCTGGAAGAGATAAAACTTCAGATGGAAAAACGAACTCAACTCAAGGCCTTTGAAGACGCTCAAAAAGGTCTTAAAAAAGCGAGCCGCATGAACATTCCAAAACTCATGCCTCCGACCGGAAAACCTGGAGATCCAGGAAGGGTATTGTTCGTTGCGGAAGGGGATTCCGCAATCGCAGGTCTTCGTCCTGCAAGAAACCCGAAGCTGCACGGCTTATTTCCTCTAAGAGGAAAGCCGCTCAACTGTAAAGGTTTAAGCATTGCAAAGGCAATCGCAAACGAAGAATTAAAAAATATCGTCGCGATCGTCGGCCTACCATTGGATCAGAAAGTAAAATCCGTAGACGAACTAAACTACGATAAGGTCAGCATCATCACCGATGCCGACTTCGACGGATATGCGATCCGATCCTTGATGCTTTCCTTCTTTTACGAATACTGGCCTGAACTTTTCGAGCTTGGTTTTATTCATATTTCCAGCGCTCCTCTTTACGAAGTGGACGTGAAATTCGGAGATAAGAAGAAAGAAACCGTGTTCTGCATCGACGATAAGGATTACGAAGATCTAATCAAGCGTGTGGAAAAAAACGGAGGAGAAATTACTCGCAAAAAACGAAATAAAGGACTCGGAGAAACGGGTAAAGAAGCGATGAAGTTTGCAGTCGATGAGTGTATGACTAAGATCACGATCGGAAATAAAAAAGACGCTTCTAAAATTCAGAATCTCTGGTTCCACAAGGACTTTGCGGAACAAAGAAGGGATGCCATCTCCGAATACGCGATGAGTGTGATCGAAGACTAACGTTCGCATTATCTTCGAATTTTATAGAAATTTTCAGAAGAGCAATTTTCTCCTCAACAAGAATTCATTATGCTCCTTTGTATATTAGAGTTGTTGGAAAATTCCATAGTTCAGTTTAGAACTTGTCCCAAAACATCGGGCGTAGGAACTCCTACGAGAATGTTCCAACGATAAAATTCGTTAAAAAATCCATAAATCACCGATCTGCGGGAATTCTCACGCTCTATTACGAGTTTATGAAATGATTGTGCTGATTTCTTTTCAAGTTTTGGGACAAGTTCTTAACAAAACTGCTTCAATCGATCGCTTTCATGAAATAGAAACAGATGGAGAATTAATTTTTCAACAACTCATTCCTATTCGGAAGATTTTATCTCTGCAAGGCCAATTCAATAATCCCTTCGATAAATAATAATGTCACGAAAGGCCGGTCTCAAAATCTAAAGCCGTAGGAATTCTTAGAACTTTAAACGACAGGAAAAGCAGTCGAATGACTTGACGACCTTTTCGCATTTCCCAGTAATACAAACATGATCCGAAAAATTATTGTCTTACTTTTAATTGTTTTGAATTTAAATTGCCTAACTTTCGCTTATATGAAATCGGCAAATAATAACGGCTCAGATAAAGCGTATTTTCCATACTCAGGGACCTTTGCCAACGTTGGGATTGTTTTACTTTGGCCATTTTTAATCTTTACGCCCGTACCTGGTAAGTTTCCAGAGCAAGGAAATTTGGGTATTTTTGAATATTGGCTTGTTCGTGTACTCGATTTACCACTTTGTCTGATTGCGGATACGGTTCTGTTACCGGGAACACTTCCATATTACATATATGTAAAGTCCGGGAGACCTTGGTCCAGTGGTTGGTATCATGACAAATTCGAAGGAAGTGTAAAATCTTTCCGAGATCAAAATCCGTCTTACAGTGCTTTGAAATCGATTCTTGCCAGCAACGATTTAGCAGCTCTTCAAAAATTTTTAAAATTATACGATGTTGTCGCCCTTGAAAAAAAGATCAATTTCCTGCAACAAAAAGATTTACTCCCTTATGAACATTCATGGACATACGATTTCTATTCTCATAAAATCGGAATCATAGACTACACTGCCGCTCTTTTTTCTACACAAACGACTTATCGAAAGATCGTTCCTAAGACTTTTAATCCACGAGATCGACTTGAAGTTGTATATACTCTTTATGAGGAATTTCGAAAAGATCCTATATTAGAAAAAAGATACTATGACACGGTTTGGAAAGCTTGCTTTTCTTCGGGAGTAATGATTGAAAATCCTAACGTATTGAAAAAAGTGATTTTGGAATTTTCGGAAAAAAAAAGAAATCTCTGATTTGTTCGAATCCATTGCTCAAGAATATTCAGAAAAAAAATACAAACACTTCCAAGATCCCTTTGATGATCCCTATTACTTTCTCAATAAAACGGAAACTCAAAAATTTTCGGAATTTTGGTACAGTCGAGTCGAACTTTTGACGGAAATCAATGACCTCCTTCGAAAAAATCTGGAACTGCAAAAAGAATGGAAACGCACGGCGTGGCTCTCCGCCATTTCTTCCGGAGTTATCGCCTATCGTCCTCCCTTACTGGAAAGAGCGTTTCGAGAGTTTCCAACGGAAACCGCAAAGTCGGCCCTAAATTTATTCGTGGCCGCACACAAAAGTAAAAATCGCCGATCCGTAGATATCATTACTCAAAATCTTAAGGATGCTAAAATATTTCCTTTAGATCGATTGCACGAGACAAACATAAAGAATATATTAAAATATCCTAATTTATTGGAAAAACTACTTCAGATCGGTTGGGATCCAAATCAAATTTTGGAACGTCCAGAACTGAAATTCAGTAAAGGAATAAGAGACCCGGAATTTTTCAAAGTCAAAGAGGAAACCTCTCTCCTCATCCTTTCAATACAAAACGATCTCATTCCGATGGAAACGATTCGGATTTTATTGAAATATGGCGCTAAACTTGATTTAGGAGTAAAACAATACGATCATTATAAACAAGAATACCGTTTGGTTCATCCGAAGGATGGAGATGGCATCGAAAAAAAACTAGAAAGAGCCAACAATTTCGATGATACACAAAAGGCTCTCAAACAGAAAACCCTAACAGAAGCACCTTTAAAAGAATTTCATACAAAATATCCTATTTATTCCGTTCTTAAATCTTATGCGGAAAACCAAAATGTTCAAGGCTTTCAAAAAATATTAGCCGGGATTGATCCTGTTCCCATGGAAAAAGAAATGTATAAACTCCAAAAAGAATATTTTGTGCCTATGGAAATTCCTAGAGTGAACAGGGACGGCTATGAAAAAACGAGTCTTTTAAGAATTATATCTTCTCTCGCAAAAGTACATTTGGAATACGAAGAGTGGCCACAGTGTCAGACGTCGGGAAAATACGCGGAAGCGGTCGAAATCCAAAAGACATATTACAGTGCAATCCGAAACGACGAAGATTTGAAACGATTCTTTTTAGAAAACTTAGAAAGAAGGGGGAGCTTTTGGGAAAAGCCGATTTTTTCCGAACAGATGCCGAAACTTTTATCGGGAGATGGAGTGGATTGGTCTCGATTCGAATTAGAGAATTTAGTACAACATTCAGACGCACTGGATTCTTTGATGAAACAGGATTCTAAAATGGAAACCGGTCTGAAACAGAAAATAATGGCCGTTTCTCTAGTTTGTGGAAAACCAAAGTCATCGGAAGTCGCTTTGAAATACTTTTCGGAAAAGGATTATCAAAATTTTTCGAGCGAGTACGTAAACTTTCTGCTTTACGATTCTAGAATTTTAGAATTATTTTTAAAGAAAGGAATGAATCCGAATTCTCTCGGTAAAAAAGAACACACTGTTCCTTCCGGCTGCCCATTGCTCCTGACAGCTCTGGCATCGCGCAATTCTTGGGATGGAAGGGAAAGATTGGTTCAATTGCTTCTGAAGTATGGAGCAAATCCAAATTTTCCCACGGAAATAATCTCCCGGAAAACTCAAAAAACCGTTTCAATCTATCCTCTAAATTTTATCTCAGGTTCCGATCGTATCACTAACAGGCTTCTCCAAATTCTAAAAACTTCCGGAGCCGATAAAAATCTACTTACACCCGATTCGAAAGAAATAGAAATTGAGACGTATGTATGTCAACAGCGATGATTTAAAATGAAATCATATCTACTTAACGCAAAGTTGATGATTCGTTTTTTTAAAGTCGATTTTTCCGGAAAAAAATCAGCGGGACTCTCACAGACAATGTTTCTCTATATTTATTTTGCGACTTTAAGGTGTTTTTTGTGAGCAGTTTTGTATGAATTCCCACATTCGAACAGCAATGGTTTTAATAACGACAACTTTGATTTCCTGGAAGCTTCCGCATTTCTTAATTTTTAGACAGACACTAGTTTTTTTACACCGAGCCCATATCGTTGTAAAAAGGAGCCTTTATATTCATGAACCCATGGAACATTCCAAAATTTGCATGGACCCTATTTTTGTTCGGATTCGGTTGTGCAACCAACTACAACAATTTTGATAAACGAATCTACATAGTTGAAGGATTAAAAAAACAGAATATTCAAGAGGAAAAAATTCCAGAAAAACGAAAACATACTAACGTTCTCAATTCATCAATTGTAACGATCAAAGAGGGAGTTGGAATTTTAGAACTAGTTATAGATAAAACTCGATTTACAGAGGTGGAATCTAAATTTGGAAATCAGTATGCCAGGAACCACTTCAATTTTGAAGACGTAGAAATACACTATGAATCTCTGGGACTTTCCTTTATTTTCGACGATTACAGAGAAAACATACGCCAAATAGGAATACAACCTCCCTTTTTGGCAATTACCTCCAAAGGAATCGTATTAGGAAAAAGTACATTACAAGAAGTGATAGATGTCTATGGAAAAGCGGCGGATATATCGGGAGAATATGCGAAATGGGGCGTTGAGAAAGAACTTTATTTATGCATAAGATACGGATTCAAACATTCTTTTCGTGGGATCAAATTTTGTGTGGAAAAGAATCCCTCTATTCCGGAATACGATCCAGCTAACAAAACGTTCTATCTAAAACAAAAGATTCAAAAAATCTATCTTTTTTAAGAATCAAAATAACGGCAGAAGCTCTAACTCGAAATACAAATTTTCCATCAGAAAAAATCGTGTAGAAAATCTTCTTTTCATGTTCGTTTGTACGCCCGATAAGACAACAAAGTAATCCGCTTCCTCTTAACCTTGAATATTTTAAACTGAAGCGATAAAAGAAGACACGCTTCATTCAAATCTGATTGACAGCACGAATCGCAGACGAAAGCGCACCTTCCACTGTTCCATTCAAATCCGCAGTATGTTCCCCCGCAAAGAATATTCGATCCACCGGTTTCAACAAAGAGATGATCGATCCATAACTTCCGGGCGGAAAAGTCGCGATACCGGTCGGAACATATTTGGATTGGGAAGTTTCGCTACTTTGAATCCGAAGGACCTGTAAATCTTTATTTTGTCCCAAACATTCCAGCGCAAGACGTATGTATTCGACTTTCATCGCATCGGTTGAAGAAGCTAAAACGTCGTATCGATCTCCGATAGAAATCATTCCGAGAACCTTATCTTCCGAGTTCGTTTTCGTTCCGGCGTCGTAGATAAAACCTGCGGCGGAATCCGAATACGCCGAAAAATTTCCTTTTGTCCAAGGAGCCTCCCGAAGCATTAAAAAAGTCTTATAAATTCTGGAATATCGAATTCGTAACGCGGATAGTTTCTTTTCCTTATCCAATTCAGGCTCCCACTGAATTGACGTTAGTTGATTTGCAGGCAAAGTCGAAATGCAAGCGCTCCCTTCTATCCGTTTTCCGGACGCCGTAGTCACGGTCACTTTACCTTCTCCCTGAGAAACGGAAACAACAGGATCCATAAAAGTTACTTCCGTATTTTCCAAAGACAACACAAGCGCCTTCGTTAAAGATTCCATTCCACCTTCCACTCTGGTATCGTATTTCGGAAAGTTAGCCAGATCGGATAAAACCTTTTGCGCCGATAAAGAACGAAGTGAATCTCCATAATATAAGGAATATTTAAAATTCAGAAGTTTTAAATCCTCGGAAGTCATCCCTTGATAAGTTAGAAAATTATAAAAGCTGATCCGATCCAATTCCTGTTGTTGCGAAGAATTGATCTTTGCATTCATCTGAACGAGTTTATTTAAAATTTCTTGGGACTTAAGCGATATATCCCAGGTTCCGAATTTACGATACGATCCGAAAAACAAATCGGACTGAACCTCAAAATCGGTCGTTTTTAGACCCAACTCCCGAATTAAACTCTTAGCCGTTTTGTGTTCGGCCTGAATCCATTCAGCACCTAAATCCAAAAAATTTCCGCTTACATCGGCAACCGTTCTGATTCTCCCCCCCAATCGATCCGTCGCCTCAATGAGTTGGACTTTGATTCCCGTTTTACCCAAGAGATAAGAAGTGTACAAACCGGCAATTCCACCCCCTAATACGATTACTGTTTTCCGAGGAGACATGCCTTGAGCGCGTAATTTTATCCCTGAAAAGCCGGAAATACCCGCCGCGGTCAAAAGTTTGATAAACTCAGATCTACTTAGTTTCATTGGATTGTCCGATTTAAATTTGGAAAGGTTGTGTTCCATTTTTTATTTTCGGTTAAAAATTGGTTTTGTAGAAAAGATTTTGAAAGTACTTTCTTGAAATCCCTTTTCACTCAAACTCTCAGAAAAATCCTTGCTTGGAAAAAGCTTCTATTTTTACTTATCCATAAGCTTTCAGGGAGGAAGTTGGGTGAAATTCCCACGCTGACCCGCAACTGTGAATTCGATTTCAAATTGAAATCGAAAAGCCAGATCTTCCCCGCAAACAAAGTCCTCGAGGTAGGGACAGTTTGGAACTCGCCTTTGCATATTTTATGCGCCGCGATGGGGCCCCGAAAGACGAACGTCGGAAGGGGTCCGAGCGGAAATATCCATTAAAAAATCCATTTTCGCTTAGAACCGATTCTAAATCGAATTCTTAATATTCCAAATTTAGAATCCGTATCCCTCTTCTACAAAAAAATTTAGAGGTAACAACATGAAATTTAGAGCAAGCTGGAAACTTTTAACAACGATCATCCTTATTTCAGGAATGATGAACTGTTCGGAATCGAAGAACGATAAGAATACGGATGACATATTGCTTCTTCTCGGAATTTCGATTCAAAATTATTGGGAAATAGAAGGAACCTGGAACTACTTCAACGGAACGAAAGACTACCCCGGCGGCGCTTTTACCGATAACGGAACCGTATTGCAAGGTCAGTATACCATTTCCCGAACCAAAATAACTCGAGAAGTAAAGGACTCCGGTTTCGGAGCAAGCAAACTAATCGGGGATGTTTTCGAAATAGATCGGTCCAAACAAGTAGTTTACGTCCAATTTACCCAGGATTCCTCTTTTTCAAAAGGAAAGTTTTCTTGGTATCGCTGGACTTCGAAAGATGGCTACGTCTATATCTGTCCCGATCTTTCCGGAGTAAACAATCAAAACACATTAGAACAAGCTAAAGCGGATAACTTGGATTCTTTTTCGAATACAAACAACATCAATTCCGGATGCGGCTTGAACAGCGGATTTGATCCCGCTCCTTGGAGTCGTTTAGAAATTAAAACGAACTAAAACTTTAAGAAAAATGCGAGCGATTCAAATCGCTCGCATAAATTAAATATAAGTCCATCTTTTAAATTATGAAAAAAAACATCTTTATTTACAGTTTTCTAATTCTGCTTTTTTCTTTTTATTCATGTAAGGAAAACTCATCCGAAGACCTTAATTCGCTCGTGAGCTTGTTGGTTTTGGCGCAGACACAACAAACCCACGATTCAAGACCTTGCAAAGACAGGTTTGCAATCGATCGAGCAGGCATATACAACGCAACGGAAATCGTAAGCGATCCCGCAAATACCGGCACCGGATTTCAAGATTCTATCTGTGCGGTTGACGGGGTCTTAGGACTTGGAAATTTTAACGGTTCTCTCGATGTATTTACCTTGGATAACAACGGCCCAGGAGCCTCTTTGATTTTGGGTTGGAACGGTAAAAAAGTTCAGAATACGATCGGTATGGATTTTATCGTTTTTGAAAATCCGTTTCAAGTTGGAGGAAGTCCGAACTCGGTTTTTTTAGAACCGATTATCGTCGAAGTCGGGAACGATCGAAACAATTGGTGCGGGTGGAATCCAACTTATACGCAAGGCGGAGTGTTTTCCAATAATCCGACACATTGGTTACGATTTGCGGGATTGAAATATGTGGATTATAACCAAATTACAAATCCGATGAACTCCGTTTCTTTGTTCAATTTGGAGGGAGGAGGAGATGGATTCGATTTAGGAGATGTTAATTTTGGAAATTCAGGATCAGGCTGCAGCATAGCCTTAAGAAATGAACTTCAAGCTAACGGATTCTTATATATAAAGCTAACTTCCGCAAAGGCGATTCTGGCTGTACTCCCGATTCCAGGCGCCAATGAAAATCCGGATATCGACGGTGTGATCGCCAAACAATTATCCCCATAGCATTAGGAGAATTGAATGCAACAACTCGATCAAACTCTAAAAAGAATCAAATCCAAACTATCAACGAAACATACTGTTTCCATACTCGGAGTGATCCTTTCCGGAATTTCCAGGTTTTTACCTCACCCACCTAACTTCACTTTGGTGGGTGCAATGACTGTTTATTCCGGAGCGAGAATTCAAGGATGGAAGTCGTTCGCTTATCCGATGTTTATGGTACTTGTTACCGATTTTATTCTTTCCGGAATTCACGGATTCGATTGGTTCTACGAAGGCCTTCCCTTTGTATATTGCTCTCTTTTGATGAACATTTTGTTAGGAAAAATTTTTCTAACAAACAATAATAAGCTTATCTCCGTATTCGGCGTATCGTTACTTGCGAGCGTGCAATTTTTTGTCCTTTCGAATTTTTCGGTCTGGGCCTTTTCTTCTCTCTATCCTAAAACCTCGGAAGGTTTATTGACTTGTTATATTGCCGCCATTCCCTATTTCGGCGGTACTCTGCTCGGAGATTTGATTTATACCTCGATTCTTTTCGGGATTTTAGACCGAGTCGAATTAAAAGTGAAAGCGAATTTTATAAAAAACGAAACAAAGGAGGAACTTTCCGTTTGAATCCAAATGAACTAATCGTAAAATTACAAAGTAAAATCGATCTAAAAACAAAACCTCCCGGTTCTTTAGGAACTTTAGAGTCTCTCGCTCTTCAAATCGGTTTAATTCAAAACACTGATTCACCCGAGTTAAAAAGTCCTCATATCCTGGTTTTTGCCGGAGATCATGGTCTTGCCAATTCTGGAGTCAGCGCTTATCCGAAAGAAGTCACTTATCAAATGGTATTCAATTTTTTGAATGGAGGTGCGGCAATCAACGCATTCTGCAAACAGAATTCTATCCGACTCAAAGTGGTGGATGCAGGCGTGGATTTCTCGTTTTCGGATGATTCCACTTTTCTTCATCCCGATTTTATCGATGCCAAAGTAGGATTTGGAACAAAGAACATCCTAATGGAATCGGCAATGACAAAAGAAGAATGTAATCAAGCTTTGGAAAAAGGAGCTTTTATTTCCACAAAAAAGGTATCAAGTAATTGTAATGTAATCGGATTCGGAGAAATGGGAATCGGAAATACTTCTTCCGCGAGTCTTATCACCGCAAGCGTTTTGAAAAAAGATTTAAGAGAAGTTACCGGAAAAGGAACAGGACTAAACGACCAAAAATTTCAGAAAAAGATCACGATTTTGGAAGAATGTCTTCACAAACATCAATCTTCGCTACGAACTCCCTTCGAAGTCTTACAAACCTTCGGAGGATTCGAAATCGCGATGATGATCGGGGCGATGATCGATTCTGCGAAAAAAGGAAGAATTATCCTAGTCGACGGTTTTATCGCTACGTCAGCGTTTTTAATCGCTCACAAAATGGAGCCTACAATCTTAAAAAACGCAGTCTTCTGTCACAAATCGGTAGAACCCGGTCACATACATTTATTAGAAGAATGGAATGCAAAACCTCTTCTTGATTTGGGACTCCGACTTGGGGAAGGAACCGGATGTGCGATCGCGTTTCCGATTCTATTATCCGCGATCACTTTCTTAAACGATATGGCTTCCTTTGAATCCGCAAAAGTAGACCAAAAACTTTGATTCTCTCTATAATCCGAGAGGAGTGGAATCGTTTCTGCGCCTCTTGGACGTTCAGTACAAGACTTCCCATTCCTCCTTTTTACGTTTATTCCGAATCTACCGCTTCTAGGTCTACACGTTATTTTCCTTTGGTAGGTTGGATCGTTTCGGTCGGGACATCCTTTTGTACGTATTTTCTTTCCTGGATTTTACCCGTTGAAATTTCTGTGGTTTTCGGAATGATTTTGGGTATTTTGAGCACGGGCGGTCTTCACGAAGACGGATTCGCAGATGTTTGTGACGCGTTCGGCGGAGGTTGGAATAAGGAAAAAATTTTAGAGATCATGAAAGACAGCAGAATCGGGACCTTCGGAGCCTTAGGATTATTTCTTGCATTGATCCTGAAATATCTTTTACTCGTAAAACTTTTTCAAGTTTCTCCCCGGATCTTCCTATTCACATCTTGGTTTGCACACGGAGCCAGTCGGTGGCTTGCTTTGGTGCTAATGATGTTGATTCCTTATGTGGGGAATAACAACCTATCCAAGTCCAAGCCGATGGTAAAAAATTTATCCCTTTTCGATTTCGTTCTTTCCACGTTCTTCGGATGTTTTCCTGCAGTTTACTTCGCATTCCGATACCAAAATCTGATTTCGAATATCCTTTTAGGTTTCGTTTTTGCATTCTTATTCGTTCTTTATTTTCGAAACTACTTTAAGAAATGGATCGAGGGTTTTACGGGAGATTGTCTCGGATTCACACAACAAGGAACCGAACTTCTCTTTTATTTGGGAATGACGGTTTCATGGAGCTTTATTTAATTCGACACACAACTCCGGATGTTCCGCAAGGAACTTGTTACGGTCGTACGAACGTTTCTTTAGCCGCGGACTTTGAGTACGAGTTTCGTTCCATTCTTGGAAAATTAGACGTGGCTTTTGATCGACTTTATTCCAGTCCGAGTTTTCGCTGCAAACATCTGGCAGAATTCCTAAGACAAAAAAAATCAACAGAATTAGAATATTCTAATTTATTGACGGAATTGGATTTTGGAGAATGGGAAGGAAAACTCTGGTCTGAAATTCCGGAGAAAGAATCAGACTTTTGGACAAAGGATTTTGTGAATGTTCGAACTCCTGGCGGGGAAAATTATTCGGAACTCTACGAACGGGTCGAAAAATTTTTGGAAGAGGTTCTCAATTCTTTTTCAAACGAAAAAATCGGAATCATAACCCATGCAGGCGTTATTCGAGCCGTTCTTTGCAAACTTTTAGAGATCCCCTTGGAACGGGGATTTTTTTTCGATTTGAAATACGGGTCTCTAAATAAGATTTTCGTAGAAAAAAAAGGGAAACAATTCCTTTCCCGATTGATCTTTTGGAATGTTTGATCCTTTCCTATTATAGCTTTTCGGAGAAAGTCCGATAAAAACCCTAACATGCGATTTTTTTCAAAAGGCGCTTTCGATTTATTTCTTGAGACTCATTCCAACGCTCAAGGTATTTCATATATTAAATTTACGAACCGAAAAATCGGACATCGCATATACTCACAAAAAATCTTAAATCTTATCGGGCTTATCCTTTTTTTTCTATTAACGGGAACGCACATCGCTTCCGAAAACCACGAACGGTCTAAACTG
Source organism: Leptospira borgpetersenii serovar Javanica (assembly GCF_003046425.1). Lineage (GTDB taxonomy): Bacteria > Spirochaetota > Leptospiria > Leptospirales > Leptospiraceae > Leptospira > Leptospira borgpetersenii. The sequence goes on along the minus strand of NZ_QAJG01000008.1, from coordinate 40,270 downwards.
TTTATCGTAGACGCCTCCGGATCGATGAACGAATATCTGGGGATTTATCAAAAAATTCATTTAGCAAAAAAACACGTTAGTCGCTATATTTCTACTCTTCCTACAGAAACGGAAATAGGATTTATAGCGTACGGCAATCGAATTCCGGGTTGTTCTTCCTCCCGTTTATACGAACCCTTACAAAGGGAAAATCACGACACGTTCAAAAATCGTCTTTTCAGCTTAACACCTTCGGGTGCAACTCCTCTCGCGGAATCGATTCGAATTGCGGGAAACTTGATTTCGCAAAGAAAAAAAGAAACCGAAATCATCCTAATCACGGACGGAGTGGAAAGTTGTTACGGCGATCCCAAAAAAGAACTCCAAGCGTTAAAACAACAAGGCATCTATTTTAAATTTCATATCCTCGGCTTAGGTTTGAAGCCTGATGAAGAACGAAAGATGAAAATTCTCGCCGAAGAAGGGGACGGAAAATATTTCGGAATCGAAGACGATTCTTCTTTTTATACGGCTCTTGATTCCCTTAAAAATCAAACCGTTCCCATCATTGAAAAAAACCGTAAGGATTCACTCCGAGAACCTAACGGCGATTTAATGGTTTGGTTTGAAAAAATCCGTAAAAATCAAGAATCCGATTCTAAAATTACCTACACGATCGACTTCGGCTTTAAAACTAGGAACAATCCTAAAAATTGCGTTGTGTTTAATCTAAAACAGAAAGGAAATTCTTCCCGTCAAAGTTTAGGCCCGAAAAGAATCCTATCTCCCGAAAATCTAATCTTCAGTGAAAGTTCCTGCTTTGATGTTTCCGAAAGTAAAGGAACAATTACAATTGAAATTCCAAAACGAACTTCTTTAATCGGAGTTTTGGAACTTTGGGACATGGTCGGAATACCTTCCCCCCTTGGAATTTCGAACGAAGAGGAATTTCATTAGACGTTACAGGTTTAGATCGAATTCGGCAGGAAAGCTGACCTTATATTTGAGTTTGATCTCTTGTTTTTGACTCGGTCTCAAATCCAGTTTCCATTCAAGAATTCCGGAATCTTTTCTCACTTCCGCATAACCTGGAGTCGTAACAGAATCGATGGAAACCTTTACGTTTTCTACTCCGGAAACCGGAATCGATTCTTGAAAGGAAATCGTTCTGGATTCTTTTCCGAAATTTTCAAGCTCTACTCGAATTAGCTTTTCAACAACCTTCGTCCCTGAAAGAATTCCCTCTTTGGTTTGATTCGATTCCTTTCTGTAAATCGCTCGCACTTCGTTTTCAGAACCGAAAGATATTTCCGCCTTTTCTCCAGGGCTGATATAACCGAAGCCGGACTTTCCCACCATGCCCGCTTGACGAAACACAGCCGTTTCTCCGGGAATAATGGGAAACCCGGAAATATTTTTAAAACTTCCTTTAATGAGCGGATAATGTTTTAAAGCGGGAACATATAAAGCCGTAAATGTGGCGTCCGTCGTGAAAGATACCAAGGACAACTTTTTGGACTCTTTCCGAGAAAAAAGAGTAATCGGCTTTGAGTAACGGAATAGAAACCCGCTTCCCGATTCTTCGCTATTTCCGGTTGTGGGATCAGTTCCGGCTTCGGGAGATTCCATTTCCGATACAATATTAGATTCTTCCGTAATACTTTGGCTTTGAAAAGTGACAAGCCCGTCCTTATCCGTTTTCTTTTTTTGATCGTATACTCTTTGACTGGAAAGACGCGGTCTCCTTCCGCTTATGTCAGGGCTGGAAGTAGATAATAAAAGATTAATATTATTCCAATCCTCCCCGCTCTCCTGATTGATCTCCGCAAGATATTCAAACTCGATTTTTTCTCTTCCGTCCATACGAACCGAGTAGAAAGGCTTCCAAGAAACTCCTCCCGTCCGGTACGTTAGATTTAGTTTTACTTCTTTTTTTTCGGCTTCGGTAAAACTCACGAGAATTTTCGTAATTCTAGAGGATTTTTCAGATAAGGAAAGAATCACACTCAATTTGTCTTGCAGTTCGGAAAGTTTTTTTCGAAGATCCTTGATGGTACGACCGACTTCCTGATCGGAACTCAACACAACCTGAATCGCTTGTCGATTTCCGGAAAGAGTCTGAAACCACTTTTTGGCATCTACCTCGTTCTTTTTGTAGAACAGATTTTTGGAAATCATCTCGGTTAGTTTCGATCTTGTATCCACAAGAATCCTTCTCAAATTTCCGAGGTTGGAATTCCTACTTTCATAATCTTCTATTTCCCTTTCCAAAACGCGAATCTTCTTCTGTAACTCCAAAACATCTTTGTTGTGAATTACAACTCCCGTCTCAATCCAAGTACTAGAACCTACTACGGAAGCTCCCGCTGTTTCCACTGATGCAACCAAGGATTCGTCTTGGAGTGCAACCGGTAAGTTTCGAATCATAAGTTCGTTGATTCCCGGCTCCAAATTGATCTTACCGCTTCTTAAAACTCCTGCGGAAGATTCATATAAAGTTACATCTTGCACTTTCAATTCCACTTCTCTTGCATTCAAAGGAAAAATTATAAGAACGGAGAAACAGAAAAACAAAGAAGACGACCACAATCTAAAATCGAAAATTTCGAATCGGAGTGTTTTGTGAAACAGAATTCTGTATTTTAAGTTACTCATCTCAGTATCCTCCAGAGCCCGGAGTCCGGATTAGTCGATTTTCGGCCGGATGGCTCACGGAATATTCAAATTCTATAATTTTCTTTCCTCCGGGAGGTAGTTCCATCTTGTAAGTCAAAATCCCTTCTTCGTTTTTAGAAGGAGGATCTTTTCCGAATTCGAATTTAATTTCCACACTGTCGTCGACTGTATACGGAACACGGTCGATGAGCGTAAGAATCGTGTTTCTTTTTTTACGGTTTTTGATTTCGATACTTATCTTGTATTTGATTTTTGTTCGGGAGGAAATGACTCCCTCTTTTTGTTCAAAAGAAGTTTCCCTTCGGTTCACAAGAATATCCCGGTCTTGACCGAGTTCCATTCGAATCGTTTCCCCCGGTTTGCTCGTATTGAGGACCGTGTTCCCCAAGAGAGTATTTCCGGAAAAAACCTCCATCGGCCCCGCAAGCAAAGGTTCTCCTTCCGAGTTCGACGCTTCCACGGTAAGATAAGCCCCCGGGCCGGCAAGAGGCGAAGCAAAATAACCTGGAGTCAATGAGAGCGATTTCTTCTTTAAAAAAACCTTATTGAAAGACCTATCGGACGGGATTGTTTCCGAAATTCCGGAAACGTATTGATAATCGAATCCTTCCAGAGAGGAAGGGGGAATCAAACCGCCCGGAATTTTTTGGGAAGAAAGAATCAAACTTCCCTTACGAATCAATTCTTCTGTATATGTTTCGATTGAATTCAACTCCTTACGGGAGAAATCCGAAAGTTTCGAGAATTTTTTAAGAGCTTCTTGTCCGTAATAGTTTGCCTGGTCGTATCGGCCGCCATTGAAATTATCCTGTTGATTGGCTAAATCCGTCTTAAGCTGATTCAGATTATCTTCCGTGCGGAGAGAATTTGCTCGATTGGAATAATTTTCCTGAATGATCTGACGGGATTGTTCCATAGGAGCCGCAGCGGACTTATCAGAAATGTTGCCGTGAATGTTAATTCCAGACTTGGAAGTTGAACGTTTGCTCTTTTTTCTTGGAGCCTCCGCTTCCTTTAGTTTTTCCGGGGCGGCCTTACCGGAAGAAGGAGAAATATCTTGAGCGGCATAACTTTCAACATCCTCTTTGTAGACTTGTTTAGAGTCTTCTATCGAAGTTTGTGTTTGAATTCTCCACTCTCTTACGATCGGAAGATCTATATCCAAATCAGGATTGGAAGCCGTAAAAAAAAGTTTCACCTTTTCCCAATCTTCTCCCGTATCGTTTCGAACAAGGGCAAACCAACTCAAATAACCGCTTCTGGATTCTTCCGTAAGTTGAAGGGAATATCTCGGAAACCAACTCGCGCCCGAAATCAAGTATTTATATTCGATCGAAGTTTCCGTATCCTCCGATGTTTCGACCTCGAGATAAATTTCTTTTTTTTGTTTCGTTTCCAATCGACCGAAATGATCCAAACTAGCGTCTACGACCAAACGTTCTTCCCGGATCTGATCTAAGGCTTCCAATTTCTTCCGACGTAGCAAAGACAACTGATTGAGATATTCTTGATATTGTTTTTGAAATCCGGATAGGAATTCCGGATCTGCAATTTCCTCTTGAGGAGCTGGATCTCTTTTGATCACCGGAGAGATTTTTACGATCGTCTTTTCTTCTTCGAGTAACTCCTGGATTTCCGAACTCAAAAATTCTATCTGATCATTGAGTATATCCTGTCTTCTTAAAAGAGAAGCGATCTCCTTTGTTCTCGCTTTTCTCTCTACTCGAATCCTACCTCGGATACCGCGAATCTTAATTTTCTTGGAAGAATCCGGAAAACGAACCGAAATCGTTCTTTCCGAAACTCGGTCCGGGATTTCTCCAAGATAAATTTCCGAACTTCCAGCTTTGATTTTAGTTCGAAGATTTCTTGTAACGTACGCAAAACTGGAATATAAAACTACGGATTGAATTCGGGAAGGATCCGTTTTCTCGATCGCGGCTGAAATTCGTTCGCCGTCTGTGTTTTGATCCCTGACTTCCGGCTCGTCTTGGCTTTTCGCAGGAGAAGCCGCCAAGGTTAAAAAAATCAGGACCAGATTTAGAAATAATTTTTTTTCAATTCGCAACGGTAGAATAGATTGTCGCATATGATTTAAATTTCCGGAAAGCCAGGCTTCTTATCCACGAAAAAGAAACATTGATTCCGAATTGGGTCAACCCTTTTCCCAAACAGTTAAGAGCCGGTCTCAAAACCTTAGGAATGTAGGAGCTATTACAATTTTAAACGACGAGAGAAAACCGCCAATGCGACGGTTTCTGTGGAAACTTTCACGTTTTTTAAAAACTTGCCGGATCGTCTAGAGATATTTTTCTTCAGGTTTTGAGACCGGCTCTAAGACGAGTTTTAACAGAATAAGGTCATCAACCCCGACACTGCGGAATAATTTGAATGGGAGTATTTGTTGACTTTTACTGTCGATGATTTGCAGTTACTACGTCGAAGATCATCCGCTTTCAGAGACGGTTTACAAATCTAAATAGTTAAGACTAAATACATAAGAAAAACATAAACTAAAATTTAGATCGGAACCCGTATCATTTTAAAGGTATATCTTAATTTTCGGAGCAGAATCCGATGATTTTGCACTTTTAGAAAAGGTATTTTCGAAATATATTTTCATGAGATCCGCAAAACGAAGATATCCGATAAACTGATTCTCCTCGACGATCGCGATTTTATCCAGATCCCGATCGATCAAGATCTTTAAAAGAGTGGCTAGGGAGTCTTCCAGCTTTCCAAACGGAGCCGAAACATCCGTAACATCTCCAACAGTAATTAAATTGCTGATGACGTCTCTGGATTCAAGAGTATGTCTTGCTTTTCGAAGAGATAAAATTCCCAGATATCGATTTTCCCGATCGAGAACCACGTAGTCGCTCGCTTGAATTTTTAACGCCTCTTCCTCAAGTTCAGAAAGCAAAAAATGATCCCGAGTTACCGCAATTGTTCGCAACCGATTTGTACAAGTTTTGACTTGAATTTCTTCCAAAAAGTCTCGGTTCATATCCCAAAAATGTGCGGGAGATTGAAATCTTGTTTCTTTCTGTGCACGATATAAACTCAATTTGTGACTTAACACAAACGTTAAAATCGAAACTACCATCAAAGGGGGAAGCAACATGTAGCTCCCGATCATTTCACAGATCATAATCATTCCCGCAATTGGAGCACTTGCAACACCCGCGTAAAAGGCCCCCATTCCCACCAAAATAAACGACGTAACGGAAAGATCGGGATAAACGAAAATCTTTGCAAAAGTTCCGACTCCTCCGCCTAACATTCCTCCGATAAAAAGAGAAGGCCCGAACATTCCCGCAGAACCTCCGGTTCCGACGGTAAACGAAGTGGTAAGAATTTTCACTCCCGCTAAAATAAAAAACAACGCGATCAACCAAAGCCCTGAACTTTGAAACATCGACGAAAAGATTCCCGATACTCCGACGGGATCCTTTCCGTCCAATGCAACTTGAAGAATTCCCGCTCCGGTTCCGATCGTCTCCGGTAAAAAAAGCCCGACGGTTCCCACAAATATTCCGCCTAACGCAGGTTTCAAAACCGGAGAAATCTTGAGATGCGCGGAAAAGTTCTGTACCTTTCTAAAAATCCGAATGAATATATCCCCGCACAGAAAACAAAGAACTCCCAGACCTAAATAAAAAATCAGATCGGTATACCTCAAAAATTCAGTGCCGGTAACTCGATACACCGTATTAAAACCGTTCAGGCCGGAATACACTAAGTAAGCAGAAACCGAAGAAATAATACAGGGAATCAAAGAATCACTTTCGATATCCTCCCGATAGATCATTTCCACCGACGTCAACGCCCCCCCCAACGGAGCATGAAAGATCGCGCCTAAACCTCCCGCCGTCCCGGCAAGTAAAAGTGTTCGTCTCGCTCTTGCTCCGGCTTTCAAAAGAGTAGCAAGTAAGGATCCGAAACCCGCTCCGATTTGTGAGATCGGACCTTCTTTTCCGCCGCTCCCTCCACTTGCTAGTGTAAAAACAGTCGCGATGGACTTGACGAGTGAAACGACGGGATTCATTCTTCCTTCCTGATTGTGAAAGGAATCGATCATCGCATCCGAACCCGTCCCCCCCGATTCGGGTGAAAAACGGTTTACGATCCAACCGGTAAGTAATCCTCCGATGATTGGAAGAAAAAACAAAACCCAAGGTCTATATTCATCCGAAAAAGGAATCCCCCAATGTAATGTGTCGTTGGAATCGATGAGAAATTCTCCGGAAGCATGTGGAAGCGAAAGACCTGCCGCACGATCTAAAAATAAGTATTCGCATACGGCAAGAATTCTTGAAAATAAAAAGGCCCCCAACCCAGAAACGATTCCGGTAAGAATACAATAAAGGTATAAGGATCTTCTGCCGCTGATTCGAAAAATGGGTTGTTTTACTTTTTCCATCTTCATAACTGCGTCGGTCATTCTCAAAGAAATTTAAAGTTTTGATCTTATTTTTAGGACCAACTCTAAAATTTCTAGAACTTCAAAATCCTACTTTGTCTCAAAACGTTATTTCAAGATATTATAGGCTATTTTTAAACGGGTTCTAATATTTAAAAGTATAAGACAATTCGAACAAACGATTATGAGTCGTGGTATCTTCCACCGAGCCGGTCATCCTATACAATCTTGGAATCACAATCGCGGCGATTACGACACCGCCGTATTTGGATTCAAAAACGTTTCCGCTAGGACCTTCTTTACCCAAAAGATTGTCCATCATGCTCTTTTTATGATTGTTGTTCATCGCGAAATAATATGCAAGTCCTCCGATCAACAAATCAGTAAGAATATAAAAAGAGGCCCTTGTTAACGTATCCCCTGGAGTATAAATCGGAGATTTTCGAGAATTGTAAAAAACGGATAACGCAGGGGAGATCAAATTTAATCCTTGAGATACGAAATGGGATTTCTTCTCCAACCTTTCGATTCTTTCATCACGTATGGTTCCGGAAGTCGAGCCGATTCCGGTTGCGTCTTTCTTCTGTAACTCTTCTTTAAAATAATCTCGAAACGCCTTTTCCATTCCATATTTCGGAGCTTCGATTCTCATAATGCTCACGTTATCACGTTTTGCAAATTCCCCCAAATAGATATCGAACGAATATTTGGAATACCAAGGATTCGTATAATGATATTTGAATCCCTTTGTCTTCTTGCTGAATTTTACGGAACCTTCTGCAAGCTTGTTCAATGCGGCCGAGATTTTTATGTTGTTTTCTTCGATATTTCCCTCGAGTTCCATCACCTCGGACGCGAAAACAGAACGAAACGTTAGGAAAAACGGAATCAAAATAAGAAGGAGTCTGGGACAGCGGTTCACTGAAGTTCCCCTCCTTTGATATAAGCGATCAATAACATAATAGAGTTGTAACTAACGTGTGCCGAGATGGAATACCAGATATTTCCCGTTCTCAGATAAAAAAGCCCGAAAAACATTCCGACAAAACTGAGTAGAATCGGAACGCTGATGGAAGATTGTTCGCCGTAATGTACCAAACCAAAAACGACGGATGTAAAAAGAAGACCGGGTATTTCCAATCCTCTTCCTTGGAATTGTTTCAGGCAAAATCCCCGAAAAAAAACTTCCTCCACAATTCCCGTGACCAGACCAACGCTATAAAGAGACCAGAGTAACAAAGACCGGTTTCCTTTCATTTCCTTAAAAAGCGCCTCTTGAAATTCATTCGGAGTTTGTTTACCGAAAATCTTAGTTAGAAAAAAACCGAAGACGATCACAAATAGAAAAACTAAGGCCCCAAGTCCTGCACCGGTGAACATCGTCTTGAGATCAAAAGAATCGCTGAGATCTGTGAATTCCGCCTTAAAAAATCGAGCCAAAATAAAATAAGCGGGAAGAATAAAACAAAGTGCCCAGATCAATCGATCCACAATCAAAAGCCAGGGTTTCTCTCTTACCATCACCTCGATATAACGCCGATAAATTCGTTTGTTATCGGTTTGGATTTCTTTCTGAAATTTTTCAGTCGTCTGTTTATAAATTTCCGCTCTCGTATTACCGTCCAAATACGGAAAATCACTCGGAAGTTCTTCGGAAATCAAAACTGTAAGAACGATCGAAGTGGCAATTAAAGGAAGAAGAACATACGTTCCAAGAATCAGAACGAGAAATTGTTGAAACGCTATCAAAATCGGTTCGAACGGTTTCTTTTGCGGATTGTCGATATTTTCTAAGGATTCCATTGGATCGGGAGTCTTGGTTACAAACATTTCTGTTTCTTTTTTTGCGTCATTGTTTTTTTAGAATCAGCCGATTCTACACGTATAAGACCATGAAACGCTCTTTCCAGTATCCAATCGGGTTCGTTACCTTGTTTTTAACCGTTGTTTTTTTTAAAAGTCCGGTCGACTCCCGCCAAAAATCGGAACTTCTAAAAAATTTAGATTACAACAATCAATCGATAAAAAGGCTCCGAGAGGACGTCAAAAACAATCTAAAAGTATCCGTCTCCAATCTGGAAAAGTCGGAACTCACTTCCCTTGAATTTTATCGATACATCGTAAGGAAAGAAGACAATTTCTTTAAAATTATGGCTCGAACCGGAATGGACATCGATACGATTTCATCGGTCAATTGCCTTTCCTCTCCCTATGATATCTATCCCGGGATGGAACTTTTAATTCCCAACATGCGAGGAATTTACGATCTGGAGGAAAAGGAGAATTCTTCTTCGGTTCAAAAAAAACTTTCTAAGAAATACAACCTCGTGCAGAAGTTCATCTTTTTCGATGAGAATAAAGGACTTTGGTTTATTCCCGGAAAAGGACTTCCGAAAGAAGAAAAATCTTTCTTTTACGGAATGGCTTTTAATCGTCCTTTGGGCGAAGCAGGAATCGTATCCTCTCGTTTTGGAAAAAGAAAAGATCCATTTACCAGAAAAGAAACCTTTCACGGCGGATTGGACATCGCTGCCGAAGAAGGAACTCCGGTTTATGCTTCTGCAGATGGAGAAGTTTACTTTTCCGATAAAAAAGGAGGATATGGAAATTTGATCGTTCTAGGTCATAAACTCGGATACGAAACCTTATACGGACATCTAAGCTCCATTTCTGTACGTCCCGGCGAAAAAGTCAGCAAAGGTCAAAAAATCGGAGAAGTAGGCCAAACCGGAAGAGCAACGGGAAATCATTTGCATTTTGAAGTCAGAAGATTCAATCAAAGACAAAAACCTGTGTTTAGGGATCATGTTTAAAAAAATTTTTCACTTTTTTTCAGTACTGATATTTCTTTCTCTATTTTTCTTGGGTTTTTTATTTTTACGTTCGAATAAAAGTACCAACGAATATCTTTCCGATTCTCCCTTTGATCCCGGAAAAAATAATTTTCTCTTGGAATCGGAGTGGATCCATAAGGAAACTTTAAACCAACCTTACGGAATTGCAATTGATACCTCCGGTTTTGTTTATACCGGAACCGCAGATTACAAAATTGTACGAATCCGTACCAATGAAAAGGTAGAAACATTTGCGATCCTCGAGGGAAGGCCGTTGGGAATGGTTTTTGACTCAAATGGAAATCTCTTGGTTTGTGTGGAAGAAATCGGAATTGTAGAGATCAATAAAAGTGGTTCTCAAAGAATTCTGATTTCTAAACTTCCGGACGGTTCCCCGCTTCGATTTCCACACGGAATCGATGTGACTAAAAACGGGAAAATTTATTTCACCGTTTCCAGTCGATCTTACTCTTTCAAAGAATCATTTTTAGAGGAGCTCTCCTCCAAATCAGATGGAATGATTTTAACGGCGGATAAAGATATTAATTCATTAGAAATTTTGAATGAAAGTCTGTTTTATCCCACGGGGATCGCGTTATCATCCAACGAACAATTTTTACTCGTATCGGAACCGTTTCGTCACAGGATTTCTTCTATCCCATTGTCGGGCCAAAAAAAAGGTGTGGAAAAATTTTTTCTCACGAACATCCCGGGACTTCCGGCTTTGATTACCGGAAACTCCGGTTCTTTTTGGATTGGAGTTCCTTATTTTAGAAACGAGGTTTTGGATAAGATTCAGGAGTATCCCGGAATTAAAAATTTACTGACGGGCCTACCGAATTTTCTTTTTGCTAGAAATACACCCAGAGGTTTGATATTCGGGTTAAACGATTTCGGAGATATTACGGCCAATTATCAGGATTTTTCGGGTTCTTCCGTTACGGGAATTACGGCGGTTTTAAAACACGCGGGAAATATCTATCTCGTTTCTTCGACCACCGGTAAAATCGCTAAAATGAAACCGATAGTCGAAGAAATTCAATTTTTCTAATATTCTAATCCTTACATAGATCCCAATACTTCTCTGAATCTTTCGAGAGGGAATCTATTTACGAAATCTCCGAATTTCTCATCGGAGTCTCCTTCTTCTTTCCAGAGTACGAAAACTTTTTCCAATTGAGCTGGAATATCCGCAAGAGCGACTTTCTTAGCCACATATTCGCCGACCTTGGTTCCTTCGGAATCCGCCCCGAAAAATAATGAGTATTTTCCTCCAGCTTGCTGACCTACGATTCCCACTTCCGCAGAATAAGGTCTTGCACATCCGTTCGGACATCCGGTCATACGAACCACAGGAGCTCTATCGCCGAGCCCGAGTTTATCCAAAACGTTTTGGATTCCGTTCAGAACTTCGGGAAAAGAACGTTCCGATTCCGTCAACGCAAGCGCACAAGTCGGAAGCGCCGGACAAGCAAGTGCGCGATCATAAAGAGGGGAAGGGCTTTTCCAAGGTACATTCAATTCTTGTAATCTTTTTTCGATCTTTTCACGATCCGATTTTTGGATTCCGATGAGAATCAAATCCTGATCCGCCGTGATCTGAACGTGTAATTTGTAAATACCGATGATTTCTCTCAGGGCGGACTTCAAAGGTCTTCCGGGAAAATCCTTGATTCTTCCTGCAAGAGTATGAAACCCGAGAGAAAGGGTTCCGTCTTCTCTTTCATTCCAACCCAAATAAGAAGGAGTCTTCCAACTTGGAAGGGATTTATCCGTATCCAATTTTACATTGGAACGGGATTCCACTTCCGATCTAAACCAATCCACTCCCTTTTCTGCGAGAACATATTTCAAACGAGCGTGTTTCCGATTAGTTCTATCTCCGAAATCTCTATGAGCTGTTACGATCGCTTCCGCAACCGGGATCAATGCACTTTCGGGAATCCATCCAAGAAGGCTTGCGGCACGTGCGAAGGTTTCCGGTTTATTATGAGTCATTCCGAAACCTCCTCCGGCAAACACGAAATAACCGTCAATCTTTCCATTTACGGAAAGAGTCGCCGCAAACCCCATATCATTTGCATAGATGTCCACGGTGTTGTTTCCCGCAAGAGTAACGGCAATTTTAAACTTTCTAGGAAGATACGTTTTTCCGTAGATCGTCTCTTCCTCGTCTTTGTTGAGTTGTTTGTCGCCTAACCATACTTCGGCATAAGCGTTTGTTTTGTACTTAAAGTGATCGGATAAAATCTGAGAAACCCCGTCGAGAAGCTGAAGTTCTTTTTTTCCAAGAGGATTTACGGCTTGAGTCACGTTACGCACAACGTCTCCGCACGCTCCCATACTTGAGAGATTTACTTCGTGAATCGCTTTCATTACGTCGCGGAGATGAAAAATCCTTAATGTATGAAGCTGAACCGATTGTCTCGTTGTTAAACGAATCGCTCCACCTCCAAATTTATCCCCCAATTCATCCCAAACTAAGTATTGCTCGGGAGTAAGTCTCCCTCCGGGAATTCTCCCACGAATCATAAAGCTGGTAGGAGCTTCGAGATCGTTTCCGCTTTCGTCTTTTTTGCGGTCCCTATCTTTTTGCTGGTAAAGTCCGTGGAATTTAAGTAATTGTTTCTCGTCTTCCTCGTAGGAATCAATGTTTCGGTCTAAACCTTCCGCGATTTTTCCTCTCAGATTCCTTGAGTTCAATTTAATTTCTTCGACTGGTGATAGTTCTTTCGTTTCCGACATGGTTTGGATCTTTTTCCTTTTTCAGATTTATAGTTTCGTTATATTCTCTTTGAGTCGGTCGAAACCTTAAAATAACCATCTTTGAGGTTCTGTAATAACTCTTTAAGGACTTTTCTTCTGCTTTCCGGACTCGGTAAAATTGACTTCAATTCTTTTCTCAATTGCATGAGTTCTTTAAACTCTTCCTCGTGTTCATCCGGAATGAGCTCTTCCAAAACGACTTTGACGGCTCCGGAAATTCCGGCAAAATTTCCTTCCGTAGAAATCGCAACTCGAACCAGTCCGCGATCTAAAACCGCCGCGGAATAGAAGTCGCAGTTGGACGGATCGTCCGCACAATTGATCCAGATTTTCCAAGAATGAGCGTAGTCGGCAAGTCTAGCGTTTAAATCGGAATCGTTAGTCGCGGAAAAAACAAGGGTTTTCCCTTGAAGGTCCGAAAATTCCACGGATCTATATTCCACTTTGATTTCCGGATGTTTCTCTAAAACTTGAGCTACTTCCCTGCAAGCCTCCAAAGTTATCAAGGTGATTTTCGCACCTGAATCGATGAGATGAGGTAACTTTTCAAAAGCCACTTTCCCTCCGCCGATCAATAGAATATTCTTATTTTCTAAATTCAAGAAAGCGGGATATTTTCGACTCATTCTTTTTTTCCTTGAATTTCGGAGAAAACCTGATCAAACCGGGTTCCTCCTAAATCTTGAGAGAAAGTTGAAATCGATCTTTTGTTTTCCAGAAATCGGACTACTTTTCCGATATAAATGATTCCAGGACCTTTTGTCTTTTTTTCAAGACAAAAATGCGCCGCATCCTTAAGGGCACAAGTTTGAATATTACAATTTTCTAAAGAAGCATTTTCGACGAGAGCCACCGGCAAGTCGGGATCACTTCCGTGTTGTAAAAGTAGTTTTGCGATTTTAGGAAGGGAAGCTGTTCCCATAAAAAGCGCGATCGTTCCTTTAAACTTCGCGAACCAAGTCCAATCGGTCTCTTCGCTCAGAACGGTATGACCGTCCATGATCAAAACCTGACGGGACAAACCTCTGTGAGTCAACGGGAAACCGGCAAAAGACGAACCCGCATTCAAAGAACTGACTCCGGGAATGATCTCGTAAGTTATATTATGATTAATTAATGTAATTAATTCTTCCCCACCTCTTCCGAAGACGAAAGGATCTCCGCCTTTTAGACGAACCACATTTTTTCCTTGAAGAGCGTAGGAAAGAAGAAGCTGGTTAATCTCTTCCTGAGTCGCGGAATGTGCGCCGGAACGTTTCCCTACGTAGTGAATGACGGCGTCTTTGGGAAAAACTTCGAGAAACGAAGGATCTAAAAGTGCATCATATAAAATGACTTCGGCCTTAGCGAGAATTCGATACGCCCGCAAAGTCAAATCTTCCGGATTTCCCGGTCCGGCTCCGACAAGATAAACCTTGCCTGGTTTAAGATCTTTATCGGTATCGGCGTTTAACACGAATTAGGCTCCGACTCCGGTAATCATTCCCGCACCGACGGTGGAATTGGTTCCCTCGTCCACGAGGATAAAACTTCCAGTGGAGCGGTTGGTTCTATATTCGTCAAAGCTCACAGGTTTTGCGGTCCGGATTTTGATTTTACCAATTTCGTTTAATGTAAGGCCTTTCGATGCATCCTGTTTTTCATGGGTATCGGGGGCAATTTTGAATTCGATTTCTTTTACGATTGCCTTTACAGCATTGGTCGTCTGGCGAAGTAAATATTTATTTCCGGATAATAAAACTTTTGAATCCATCCAACAGATATTAGCTTCCAAATCCTGAGAGACGACAGGAAGGTTGGCGGATTGGACGATCATGTCCCCTCGGGAAATATCGATTTCGTCTTTTAAACGGATTGTAACGGACATAGGAGGAAACGCCTCTTCCACTTCCAGGTTGTAAGTATCGATGGCCTCGATCGTACTTGTAAACCCGCTAGGAAGAACTGTGATCGAATCACCCTTTCTGAAAATTCCGCTACGAACCTGACCCGCGTAACCTCTATAGTCATGATGTTCGTCGGAAAGAGGACGAATCACGTATTGAACTGGAAAACGAGCGTCTTCTATGTTCTCATCACTTTCAATATAAACTTCTTCGAGATGACTGAGCAAAGTGCGTCCTTCATACCAGGAAAGATTTTCGGACTTATCGACCACGTTGTCTCCATTGAGAGCGCTGATCGGAATAAATTCAATATCCTTAATGTCCAATCGAGACGCGAAGTTCAGATATTCCGCTTTGATTTCTTCGTAACGAGCTTGGGAGAATTCTACCAAGTCCATCTTGTTGACACAAACAACGAGGTGAGGAATCCGAAGCATCGAAGCGATGTAAGAATGGCGATAGGTTTGTTCGATTACGCCCTTCCGTGCGTCGATCAAGATGATCGCCAAATTGGAGTTAGACGCACCCGTCACCATGTTCCGTGTGTATTGAACGTGACCCGGAGCATCGGCAATGATGAACTTTCGTTTCGGAGTTGAAAAATACTTATAAGCGACGTCAATCGTAATTCCCTGTTCTCTTTCGGCCTTGAGGCCGTCGGTAAGAAGAGCCAAGTTGATTTGTCCGTTGTTTCCACGCGCGGTTTTTTCGATCGCTTCGAGTTGGTCCTCAAAGATCGATTTGCTATCATAAAGAAGTCTTCCGATCAACGTGGATTTTCCGTCATCCACGCTTCCCGCAGTGATAAAACGTAATAAATCCATCAGAAGTATCCTCCTCTTTTTCTGTCTTCCATAGCCGCTTCGGAACGTTTATCGTCGAGTCTAGAACCTCTTTCGGTAGTCCGAGTTGTTTGGATTTCGAGGATGATGTCGTCGATATTATCCGCTTGCGAATCCACAGCTGCGGTACAAGTCATATCCCCCACTGTGCGAAAACGAACGATCTTGTCTTCCACACGATCGTTTGCATCTATCGTGATAAACTTCGACACAGGGAAGAGAAGATTCTCGCGATAGATCACTTGTCGTTTATGAGAAAAATATAAGGAAGGAAGGGCAATGTTTTCCTTTCGGATGTATTCCCAAACGTCCAACTCGGTCCAGTTGGAAATCGGGAAAACGCGGACATTCTCGCCCGGACTGATCTTGCCGTTGTAGATATTCCAAAGTTCGGGTCTTTGCAGTTTCGGATCCCATTGACCGAATTCGTCTCGAACCGAAAAGACCCTTTCTTTCGCTCTGGCTTTTTCTTCGTCCCTGCGGGCACCACCGATACAAGCGTCGAACTTGAATTCCGAGATCGTATCCAAAAGTGTCACGGTTTGAATTCCATTTCTACTCGGGAACTTTCCTTTTTCTTCTACGGCCTTTCCACGATCGATGGAATCCTGAACGTAACGGATGATCAGCTTCTCGCCGATTTTGGAAGCGAGTTTGTCTCTAAAGTCGAGAGCCTCTTGAAAGTTATGACCGGTATCGATGTGAACGAGTGGAAACGGAAACTTACCCGGACGAAACGCCTTCAACGCGAGATGCACTAATGTAATGGAATCCTTTCCGCCCGAAAAAAGAAGAGCGGGTCTTTCAAACTGAGAAGCAGTTTCCCGAAGAATATAAATCGATTCCGCTTCCAGCTGTTCGAGATGTGTAAGTCTGGATCTATTCATAGTTGAATTCATATTGCTCTTTTGGGACCGGATTTTTGACGGACCAACTTGCCGTCGACGACGTGAAGTCCACATTCTTGATTGGACGCTTCCCACCACCACCTTCCGGCGCGAATGTCTTCTCCCGGTTGAACAGCTCTCGTGCAAGGAGCGCATCCGATCGAAGGAAAACCTTTCTTGTGTAATACGTTAGTCGGAACCCGATACGTATCGATAAAGTCTTGAATGCGCTCCAAAGGCCAATCAAGAAGCGGATGATACTTTAAAATATTACGCGAAGAATCGAATTCCACTTTTGTCAAAGAATGTCTAGAATCCGATTGTTCCGACCGAATTCCGGTGATCCAAAGTTTTGTTCCGACAAGTGCACGGTTTAACGGCTCTACTTTCCGGATGTAACAGCATTCTTTTCTGTTATCCACAGAATCGTAAAAACTGTCGGGACCTTTCGTATTGATTAGATTTTGAACCGCGGCCGTGTCTGGAAAATACGTTTCGATCCTTTTGTTATAACTCGCGTTCGTAAGTTTGTGAAGGTCGTATGTTTCGTTGAAAAGGCGGCCCGTGTCCAAAGTAAAAATTCTGATTTTCAGATTTCGGGAGAATATGACGTGAGTGATGACTTGGTCCTCAAGACCTAAGCTCGTGGAAAAAGCCGCAGTCTCTCCGTACTCGTTATTGATCCATTCTAAGGAATCTTCCAGGCTCAAAGGAGCAAGTTTTTGTTCCAACTCTTGTGGACTCATGTTCGTGATAACCTAAGTCTTGGATAGGAGGTTTACGCATCCAGCTTGATTTATGGTTGATCCAAGAAATAGCCCAGATTTAAGAAAAAATGGGACTATTTATTTACCAAAGTTCTATATATTGGATTTTTTGTAAACTATATTTGATATAAAGCCCTGCTAAACACCATTTTCTCAATCTTACTGGAAATTTATCTTATAAGAATGTATGCTTTTATTTTAAAAGTACCATCAAATTTAAGATACCTTCTTTTTAATACATTTTTCGAACGTAAAACAATTTCGAACATGGCATTTGTAAATCGACGAAATTAAGAAGGCAGTAAACTTCTTCCGCTCTAATGCGAGGGAGATCTCGATCCGCTTGAATAGCATTGTCGCTTTAAATTCTTTATGTTCAAACTCCGATTTTTATAAAATCATTTACATTCTCTTCTACAATCCCCGAACTGCTTTGTTGATTGGTAACCGGTTCCATTTTTAGTATTGTTTCAAATTTTTTCACCGAGCCTTTCAATCGAAACATTTTCTGTAGATTTATCAGAAATTACAAAATCAGTCCAACGGCTTTGAGAATACTCATAAGACGAATTCAGTTACAATCATTCGGAAAGACCTTGATTACTTTTTGATTTTAATGATGCACTCCTTATTACTGAAAGTTCTCGTCAGAAATTCAGAGATCATTTTTTATAATACCCAGAATTACATAAAAAGTGCCTAATATTTTGCACTGAAATAGGGTCTTGGAATAAAAATTTACGGTACTCGATTTTATAGAAATCAGTTCAAACTAAAAACACTTCTTCAAGATCAATATTAGAGTTGTTGAAAAATTTCATAACTCAGATTAACAAAACTGCTTTAATCGACCGTTTTCATGAGATATGAAATGGATGGAAAATTAATTTTTCAACAACTCCATTAAAGCACACTTTAAAAATACTTTATAATGTTATTAATAGACACAAAGAGATTATGATATACTTTAGTAATAGTCAAATGAGGACTAAAAACCTATTTAAAAGAAAATTCATTACAAAAATCTTTCGCATTCTCAAACTCGAAATTAAATTTTCTAATCCATTTTTATCGAAAGTATTGGAAAGTTTTATCCTTTTAATTTGAATTGGTTGTTAAATGGAAATCGCATCGATCTTAAAAGGATTTTTTAGAAAAAATTCCAAAATCTATACCCTATTATTCGGTTTTTACGGAAGCCTATTTCTAATCCTATTCTTAAACGAAGAATTCGGATTTTCTCTTCTCACTTCGAAGAATTTCAAATTAAAAGCGGTTAGTACATTTATATTATATGGAATTCTAATATTTTTGTTTTATTACCATCTTCCTAAAAAGAGAAAAATTCGATTCCATAAAAAAAGAATAATCAGTTTTCTTTTCGTGTTTTGGATTAGTTTGATTGTTCTAAATCTTTCTGACTTTCCCTATGAAAAATTTCTATTCTATCTTCCAAAAGAATGGATTTTTTGGACCTGGAAGATTATTAAACAATTCACGCATACTCTTCCCTTGTTAGTTTTTCCTCTATTATACGACTTTTATAGATATAAAACGAATCCCGTTCCATTTAAAAAAAAAAGAAACCCCTCTTATTATCCGATTTTAATTCTCGCTGTGATAATCTCGGCAATCGGTTCTTTTATTCCAGGTTTTAAAGAATTTTATCCGAGGGCCCCAATTACAAACGAACGGTTATTGTATCATGCGACTTGGCTTACGACTCTTATTTTTGAAACCGTATACCTTTACACTTTTTATTTTACAGAATTCTTTTTTAGAAAATTTCTAATTCGATATTTGAGCGTCGTAGGCCGTTACCACGCAGTAGGAATGGCGGCTTTAATTTACGGCATGGTTCATTTCCAAAAACCGAGAGGAGAAATTTTAAGTTCTTTTTTCGGAGGATTATTAATGGGAGCTTTGAGTATTAGGACTCATTCGATTCGAGGCGGACTTTACGCACATATCGCACTCGCAGCCGGTATGGAGTTTTTTACCGGGATTTATATCTGGGATAAATTATTTTGATTTTTTAGAGTTTCCTGAATTTATCAGAACTCATCTTAAATAACAGTTACTAACTTAAAGTATCACCTTTATGTACGTAAAAAATCTATTCTAAAACTCTTGTATTCAATCCACATATTCTAAATTGGGAAAATATCTCATTTTGTATATCAAAAACCGCAAAGGGCCCAAAGAACTTTAGTCTACCTCAAAATTTCGCTTTAGAATAGTTTAAATGAATCATAAGAAACTATTACTATTAACAGAAAATAAGATGAAGTCTTTTCAGAATTTTTCATCTTTCCACTTTCAAATCACTCAAAAACTTTTCGAATCGAATTCCGATCTTTTTTTCAACTCTTGAAAGTAAAGATTTACAAAAATTATCTCTTCAAAAATTATCACCTACCATGCAATTGAGTACAGCTTTTTCAGATTTTATTTTAAGTTTTGTCTCTATCTTTGTCGCGATTCAAATTAAAAATATAACTTCTTATTCAAAAGCCGCTGGTTTGTTCGGATTTATTTCGATTGGAATCTCCGCCGGATTAGGAACGATTCATTTTTTGGGAATCGAGATCTTAGATCCAATCTATCATTTTTCGGTAGGACTTGCTTCTTTTGTCGGAGTATCTTTAATTGGTACCGGCTTCTTCCATATCGGAATCAAGAAACTGGAAAAGAACTTTATTTATCCGATTGCGGGAATTCTTATTTTTCTTTATATAATTTTCGGTTATATTTTTCTTTTCCCACTTTTATCCACAACTTTGGGAGGAATTGCAATGATTATGGTGGTTCTCGTTTGTATTCGCAAAAATTCGGGAGAGACGAAAATTCCAGCCCTTTATGGGATTTTGGGAGCGATTCTTTTCATCCTCGCAGGGCTTGTGATAGGAACAACAGGTTCCAGAGGACCTATTTTAAACGTAGATATCTTTCATATCGTTCTCGCCGTCGCCGTCTACTCCTTGAGTGTCTCCCTCAAAAGATTAAGCTAAGAATCGTTGCTAAAACATTAGAATACTATGCTACTCATCTCTACATAATAGAGTGTCTAAAATTCTTCATCAAACGCGGGATTTATGCTCAAATTAACGGTACTCTATTTTATAGGGATCAGTAATAAGAAATTTATTTTGCTTGAGTAGCTCAAGATAACTCGCAGTCTTTCCAAATTTTTAGAAAGTGCATATTTCAAAGCGATCTACAGCACTGGTACGATGAAATTTCAAGATAAGAACCCGTCTCAAAACCTTAGGAATGTAAGAACTATTACAATTTTAAACGACGGGAGAAAACCGCCAATGCGACGGTTTCTGTGGGAACTCTCACGTTTTTAAAAAACTTGCCGGATCGTTTAAAAATATTTTTCTTTAGGTTTTGAGACGGGCTCTAAAATGAATCTGATCGATTCCATATTATCTTTTACTAATTCCAAATCGAATTAAGAGTCTGTTTCAAAACCTCGGGATATAGGAATTTCTTAGATGTTAGTGGTTAGAACTTTACACCTTACCCACAAGTATTTGGATCTCCATATAAATCTGTCGGAATTACGACAAATCCACTGTAAAACTTACACCTGCAAATGATTTACAGAAAGCGTTGCATGAGTTTTCCCTAATTTTGGGAGGAGAAAAGAAAGGCTTGGGAGATTTTCCATTATCACAAAATTATACTTTTTGCAAGTAAAAAATCTCATCCTTGTCGGAACACTTGGAAAAATGTGCGTTTGTGATCCTTCTGATTCTAAACAAAATAATGGTTTTTATTTTAAGAATATCCTAAATTTACTTCATACAGAAACGAAGTGGTTCGGTCTTCATACAACGCAGTACCGGATCTGGTACTGCGTCAGTTAACAAACTAGAAAAGGGAAAGAAAAAGAGATGGCTTGGAAAACGGAGCACCGTGAACAGCCTCGGGATCGGAGATCGTAATCGCATTCAATCCAGTTTTAAGATATTGTGCGAGTCCTTGAGTTTCCGACTGATTGAAAAATACACCTTTTTCCAACCATACAACCTTGAGATTAAAACCGTTCCATATATTGGGAGAAACGGATAACCTCGAAACAGCATTTGTCGTTTGTCCGGAAGGATCCAAACCTACGATATTGGCTGCGGCCTTGTACGGCTCCAAATTGGTCATAATCTCCAACTGAGCTGGAGTTGGAGCACCTGTTACCGGAACCCCGTTCACCGCAAATTTTGTATTGATGTAAAAATCATCCGGCGTTTCTACAAAAAGACCCGTTATGACCTGGGGAGGAAAGGGTTGCGTTTCCACCACTCTCTCCGTCTTAAAATTCCAAACAAAACCTTTAGCGGAATTCGGATCACTCATAGGAGCATCCCCACCGAACCAAGGTAAAGCCGAAGGAATATCGCTTGCGATCAGGATCGTATTTTCGATACCGAACGTATCTAAAAGACTGGAGTCTTCATTCCGATACTTGCTCTGAATCATCTGAATAACGAGACCGCCGATACTATGGCCCACAATAGTGGTGATCTTTCTTTTTTCCGTACCAACCATTTGGCTAAGCAAAGCACGGAGTGCATCTCCGTAGTTCCCAACACTCAATTGGCTCACATTAGCCGGAACAGATGCAGTCCCACGAGTCATAGTGCTTGCGCCATGCCCCGGAAGATCCATAATATAAACGTGAGTCGCTTTTCCCTGATTGATCAATTCTTTGGCCAATGGTTCAAAGAAGGCACTATTGTCTCCGAAACCGTGAACCAACAAAACCGCTTTTGGATTGATAATGATCGGCCCCCCGCTTGGTTTGCGGTAATGAACGACATTGATTTTATAGTAGGTGGTTTCAAGCGAATTGTAACCTCGACCTACCAAATTGTACGTAAGAATTTCTTTTTCATAAGCGGCGCTAATGGAATTTACGCCGGACAAAAAAACTAGAAAACTTACGACCAGAACAATCCTTCTGAATCGACTTTGAACTTTCTGAATACCCAATCCAATCTTCATGGAATAGTTTCTCCTTACACTTTTTTGAAGAAAAAAACTCTACTCTAACGATTTCCTTTTTTGTTCGAGCCACATGGAAAAATCACTTTCGGATCTATTTGTAAAGCGAATTTATATCGTTTGGACATAAAATTGACTCTTTATTATAAATAGACCACGATCTCATGTCAAAGGTAACCTTCGGTTTCCTAAAGATGTATTTGAAACAAAATAAATGGATTTTGAAATTATTTTAGAATCTAAAAAACGAGCCTTTCTCTTTTCTCGGAATGTGTAATTTAATACAAAAGTCCCTATCTCAAAAAACGAAAGAAAACTAAAGTTATGAAAAAGTATAAAGAGAAATGGAGGTAAGCGGGGAGTGAACCAAGGTTCCAAAAGAAAAAGGCTGTTTTCGCGCACATTTTGTTAATATGTTTTAATTTGTTTGTAAGTTTTGACTTCTTTTTGCCACTTTTTCCATTAATCGATGTTTGGCGGTCATCGGCTTTTCCGAATTTAAAGCCTGTTCCAAAAATCAATTACAATCATTGATGAGCTTGTTTCAAAAGTTAGAATATGGGACCTTCTTCAAAAAAAAAATGATATTCGGAATTAGATGTAATTCTTCAGAACTTCTACCTCTTTGCGAATTGCTCATTCATTTTTGGTATCGTTTTCATGTGTCCGAGTAGAAGTTATCTCAAAAATACTTTATCTTTGCTTAAAACGCCGATTCGAATTATTCTAAGATATTTTTGAGATAGCTTCTAGTAATTTCTGTAGAACTTTTACTTTGTTAATCAGTTTCCAATTCAGAGTTAGGTGGATCAGTTCGGATTTTAAAACTATTCCATCACGATGGTAATATCAACCCGACGGTTTTTTTGCCTGCCCTGGACCGTAGAATTATCGGCGATTGGTTTCGATTTTCCATATCCTTCATAAGACATCCTTTTTTCTTCCAAACCCTGTTTGTCTCTAAGTTCCCTTAAAACGGAAAGAGCACGTTCTCTGGAAAGTTTTCGGTTGTATTCATCCCCGCCTGAGTTATCAGTATGACCACTAATCCTGATCTCTCTGTCTCCGTATTTCTTCAATACGGATGCGATTCTTCTTAATTCCAGTTTCGCTTCCTCTTTGAGCTGGGAACTATTGTAATCAAACAACACCGAGTTTAATGAAATCGCGATTCCCTCTTCCGTTCTTCGAATTTCAACCGGAGAACCCGAAACTTTCATTGTTTCCTGTTTAGTTTTATTCTCCTCTTCTTCAGGCCAAGAAAGAGTTTCTCTTGGAGGATTAGAGTTTTTTTTCTGTTCAGAACCTGATTCGATCCCGGTAGGAAGTTCTCCTTTCAAAATTTTACGGACTTCTTCAGCGAACTTATCCTTATCACTATCAGTAAGCTTTATGTTTTTATTATATACTCCGTGAATGTCGAACGACATTTCCTGAACCGTTCCATTTGCGTAAATGAAGGTATAAGTCAATTGAACTCTTTTATATTGAGGAAGGCCGAGTTCACGATTGAAAAAAACCATACCTCTTGCAAATCCGTAAATTTTAAGAGGAATCCCCTCTTGTCCCATTTGAGAATCATAGTGTAACGTATAGTTGTATTCGATACGATCGCCTTTATCAGAAAGATTCTGAAATTCCCATTCGTCGACCCCGTGATACTTATATTTTGCAAAAACCGTAATCATTACTCTTCCACCTGGAAATTGAAAACTTTCCGTAGCAGGTTGAGTCCATTCGTCTCCAACAGAAACCGGCTTTTCAGAAAAACTTGGAAGAGAACGTAGGTTCGGCATGCTATATTCTTGTGGGACCTTGTATTGCCCTAAATCCGTAATTTGAAATCTGCTTTTAAACGCCTTATCTTTGCGAAATGCGGAATCAACTTCCGGAAAACGACTATAAGTATCGAAAAATCCCTCTAACAGACATACTTTCATTTCGCAAGAGAGAGTCTGCAAAAGAATTCGATTCTTATCTTCCCTTTTGATCGTTCTTCCTTGGCTTATCAGTCGAACGTTATGATACTCGTTTAACTCAACGTTCTCTCCCGGAATCAACTTCCAACGAAAAAGAAATTTTTCCGATCCTTCGGAAAAAAGAGGATTAAAGTTTCTAAACATTAAAATAACGCAAAATACAATTTTAAGAAATCCCCGACCCGTAGTTTCAGATTTCAAGTTCTGATCCGAAAATGTCCTCATAGTTATAGTTTCGTAAAATTTCACTAAAACATAAGGAAACTATAAAAAACTTCCCGAAAAAATACGATCCGGACGAAATTTAAAATTAGGATTTTTACTTGTTTGCGTTTAAGGAGAATGAAATGGAAGCTAGACTCGTTTACGTCACAGTCGGCAACGAAAAGGAAGCTATCAAAATCGGAAAGACAGTCGTAAAGGAAAGATTAGCCGCGTGTGCGAATATTCTTCCGAAGATAAAGTCAATCTATCATTGGGAAAAAAAGTTGGTTGAAGACAATGAAGCCGTTCTTATCCTAAAGACAAAAAGTGAACTCATAACGGAACTTACTCTAAGGATCAAATCCTTGCATAGTTACTCCGTACCTTGTGTGGTTAGTCTTCCTTTACTGGAAGGGAATCGGGAATATTTTTCATGGATTTTCAGCGAGGTTATTGCGGAATAAAATATATTCAAAAAATATTACATTATGCAAATATACGTTAAACAAAAATTTACGGCTCTTACATTTAACTCCGCCTTTTTCGGTTTTTATGCACATGCGGGTTTTGCAAAGGGGCTTTCCGAAATCGGATTCTATCCTTCCAAAATTACGGGTTGTAGTTCGGGGGCCTTGATCGGTTCTCTTGTTGCGGCCGGAGTTCCCATTGATACTGTGATCGATCTAATTTTAAATTTAAGGAAGAAGGATTTTTGGGAAGGGAATTTAATCACAAATTTCGTAAAGCCGATTCGCAAAGGATTGAAAAATTATTCCGGAATTCTTTCCGGCAAAAAGATCAAAGAGTTGTTAAAACCGCATTTGGGTCATAAAAAGATAGAAGATCTTCCTATCCCAATGGGAATATCCGTTTCAAATATAACAAAACAAATCAGAGAACTCAAAACAAAAGGGGATTTGATCGACCGGATTCTCGCTTCTATGACATTTCCTTTCCTTTTTGAAATTCAAAAGTTGGGAAAGGAAGAATTTATAGACGGAGGAGTCGCCGATCAGGAACCGATCAAGGAATTGATTTTAGATAAGTCCATCCGTAAGATCGTAGTTCACAGCGTTCGCACCCAAAAAGGCCAATCCGAAAGAGCGATGATTCGCGCTTTTCATTCCTCGATTCAGATCATCGAAAATGAAACAAGAGAACTAAAAGAATTACTGGCAAAACATTACAAAAAAGAAATATTAAGAGTCGAAACGGTAACTCCTTATATAGACGCAAACCAACTTAGACATGGAAAGGATGCGATGGAAGAAGGAAGAAAAAGCGCGCACCACTGGAAGAAAAAGATTCTCACTCCCGCTTAATTCCATTGAAACCAACCGTCGCAGAAATCACAGAGAACTACGTAAAACTTCATAAGACTCTTTCCAAATTAATAAAAGCATCGATTTTCAATTATAAAAGTTTTGACTTCTATTCGAACCCGGATTCGCATTGGTTCACAAGAGCCATTCTCAAAGGAAACCCATCTCTTTCCGATTTGAGTTCAGAAATCGAGGATCTGAGGGACAAGGGATTCCATCCTGATATTTTAGATTTTTTGAATACTAGAACTCACGAAATCTCGATTCGTGAACTCGGGTATAATTCCCGTAACGAACAGGTCGGAATGTTTTTAAAAGGGGATCCTATTTCGCTTAACAAAAAATCGAATATGGAACTCGATATTCGAAAAATAAGAACCAAAAAGGATCTAAAAGTTTGGTTGGGAATTTTAAACGATTCTTTCAGATCCGACGACCGGGAAAATCTGTATCTTAAATTATTGAATCAAAACTCATTTCGATTATACGGAGGTTTTATAAACGGGCAAATGACCACGACCGGAATGACTTTTTACGACGGAAAATCCTTTGGTTTATATTCGATTACGACCGATCGCGACCATAGAGGTTTCGGTCACGCATCCGCTCTCATAGAACACATGCTAGGCGAAATTCGAAAAAAATTTCCGGGATTTATTATTTTACACGCGACCGAGATGGGAAAGGGCATCTACGAAAAGTTCGGTTTTGAAAAGTCAACTCTTCTTAGGCATTGGAGCATATATTAAATATTTCTAAATCTCATTTCACAAAAAACGTATCTAAAAACTCCGACAGAAATATCATCGCAAATTCTTCACAAAACGAATGAGTCCCCATATTCTTAGATGAGTGTAAATTCGGTATAAGAAAATTAGTTATTATAATCTAAGAACTTGTCCCAAAACCTCGGATGTCGGAACTCCTACAAAAGTGTTCCAACGATAAAATCCGTTGGAAAATCCATAAATCACCGATCTGCGGGAATTTCCACACTCTATTACGAACTTATGAAATGATTGCGCCGATTCCTTTTAAGGTTTTGGAACAGACTCTTAATTCGACTATAGTTACGCTTAATTGTCTGACAGGTTCAAGTGAAACGTATAATCGTAAAAATTCAGAAATCTTCCGATTATTTCATTTTAACGCCACAAAAAAATACCGCTTCGATCGAACCCGGAAACTCATAGTTTTCAAAAGGGGACCAACCGGATTTACTTTTGATTTCTTCTTTTAGAAATTTCTTAGGTTTTTTTAAATTTAAAACGGTGAAATTCGCCGAATAACCAGGTTCTATCTCACCGAAGCCTTTGCCGAATCTTCCGGGAAGATATTCGTTCACAAAGTCCCCCGGATTTTTTGCGCAAATCCTTGCAATCGTTTTTAATTCCACTCCCGCCTTCAAGATCAACCATGTTACAAAAAGTGAATACGTATCCAGCTGAGAGATTCCGCTCGTGCCCTTGTGTTTTTCTTCGATACTGTGAGGAGCGTGATCCGTCGCGAGATAATCGATCCAGCCTTGTTTGACTCCCTCAAGCATTCTTTCCCGATCTTCCCTGTCCCGCAAAGGAGGATTCATCTGAAACCAATGACGATTCTGGGAAGTCAACATAGACCTATCGAAAAATAAATGAGTGGGCGTTACTTCACAGGTAATTTTGAGTCCTTTTTGTTTTGCGAGTTTGATTTTGCTCAAACCTTTTCCGGTAGAATAATGGCAAAGTTTTCCTCTGAGATCGTATTTTTCGATCAGATATAAAGCAAAGTCGGTTGCCGTCGTTTCCGCTTCGGGAGGCCTTCTGTCCTCGTGAAATTTTTCATTCTGATATTTTTCAAGAATTTCGGGATCTTCACAATGAAAACTTACATTCTCCCCCGCATAGGCGCGGATCGTATCTTCCAGAGTTTGATTATCATGGAAGAAAAGCTCCCCTATACTCGGACCCATAAAAACTTTATAAGGAACGGATTGTTTTAAAGGTTTCGTGTTCGGTCCGATTCCCGCATATAATGTTATGTGTATATTGGATCGATCGGCTAACTTGCGCTTTTTTGAATATGTTGGTTCGTCTACGGGAGGGATCGGATTGTTCGGCATATCTGCAACGTGAATAACTCCGCCATTAACTGCCGCCGCACTCGCGGAAATAAAATCCTCCTTGTAGATATGTTTACCACTTTCATCTTCCCTTGCGTGAATATGAATGTCCCCAAAACCCGGAAATATCACCGTCTCGGAGGGATCAAATCGGATTTCATCCTCTTTTGGTCGTGTATTCCAAAATGTTTTTGCTTCTGTGTACTCCCGAATCCCAAGAATGAGCCCCGTTTTAGAATCCCATTCCACGGTTCCCAAAAAATCTTTCTCGTGAGTGATAATTCTACCGGATATTTTATTAATCATACAGGATCTCCCGGCATAAAACCCGAAGAAAGTCCGTCCACAAAGAAATAAAATTTCATCTTATTTCTTAAAACAAAACAGAATTACCCTAATTTCACTTAACGCAGATCACATTATACTTCATCGTTCCCGGGCCGCTCATCTCCGAACCGTCTTTGAAATTAATCGAAAAGTAATAACCCGTTTCTCCGTCTTGACTCGAAGACCAGAAAATTCCCGCACTTCGTAACTTTTGCTCCGCTCTCTTGCTGAAAGTTTTAAGCTGATCCTTTCCGGGAAGACGTTTCCCTTTTTCTTCACAGATTTCCCTTGCTTCAGCCCAAGTTGCAGATCGATGAAACGCATCGTCCCAACCGCGTTTTCCATAAATGGGAGTTTTGGTATGATAATTTTCGCAAATGAAATAACTGAAAATTCCTAACAACAAAATACTGATGGTAAGAATCACGCGTACTACCAACTTTCCACTTTCTCGAGGTATTCTTACCTTAGGAGCGGAATTTTTCTCCATCGCAAGTTCCCGACTTTTGCGATGGAATTCTTGATTTCTTTGAAAATTCTTTCCTTGTTGTTGGCGCTGTTGGTGAGAATATTTTCTATTTCCTTCTCTCTGTTCGTTTCCACCTCGGTTGGAATCCGTATTGTCTCGATTCCCTCCCGGACCTTTTTGATTCGAATTATGCTTCTTTCTGGGAGGCCTTCTTTTGTTTGCCATTTGGACCTATGTCTTTGAATTTAAGAATTTCTTCTTGATTCGTACCAGAGAAACGATGCGTTGTAAATTAAAATTTCAATCCTTCCAAGAACACCGCTTTGCCGTCGAAAATTGAGGTGAATCTTCCCTGCAAACTACGAAGATGGTAAACCATGGAACGCATTCGTATTGGATTGATCGGAGCCGGAACCGTAGGATCAGGCGTTATCGAAATTCTTAAAAAAGAAAGTACCTCATATCGTGAAAAATTCGGAATAGAGCTGGTTCTTTTCTCCGTTTGTACTCGAACCCCTGAAAAAATTAAAAAAGAACTCCAGAATTTTCCAAATTGTAAACTGGAATCCGATTATCAAAAAATTATTACCGATCCTGAAATCGATATGATTTTAGAACTTGTAGGTGGAACGGAGATCGCCTACTCAATTGTAAAAGAAGCTTTAAAGAATGGAAAAACGGTGATTACTGCAAACAAAGCTTTACTTTCTCAAAAAGGGGATGAATTGTTTTCTCTCGCTCAAGAGCTGGGTCTAGAAATCGGAATGGAAGCATCCGTAGCAGGAGCCATTCCAGTGATTCGCTCGATCAAAACCGCGCTTAGTTCCGATTCGTTTCTTTCTTTATATGGTATTCTTAATGGAACGACGAATTTTATCCTTTCTAAGATGGAGTTAGAACATTTGGATTACTCGGAGGCTCTTCGGATCGCTCAAGACCTAGGTTTCGCAGAGAAAGATCCCACGTTCGACGTGGAAGGAATTGATACTGCTCACAAAATTAGTATTTTGGGAAGTTTAGCATTCTCCGAAAAAATTCCTTTACAGAGCATACAAATCGAAGGTATAACAAAGATTAGCAAATTAGATATCCAATTTGCGAGTGAACTCGGTTATAGAATTAAACTTCTCGGGCTGGTGCGAAAGCTGTCTCATCGAATCGAAGCCAGAGTTCAACCTGTGATGATTCCGGTCAAACATCCGTTTGCAAATATTATGAACGAGATGAATG
This sequence comes from Leptospira borgpetersenii serovar Javanica, assembly GCF_003046425.1. GTDB lineage: Bacteria > Spirochaetota > Leptospiria > Leptospirales > Leptospiraceae > Leptospira > Leptospira borgpetersenii. The sequence goes on along the minus strand of NZ_QAJG01000008.1, from coordinate 10,568 downwards.
CGGTTTATTATCAAACCGTATACGCAGGACCGGGAATGTTTGTGGGAAAAGGAGCCGGATCTTTGCCGACCGCTTCTTCAGTCGTTTCCGATGTGCTTTATTATGGGGCGAGAAGAAACAAAGGCCTTTCTCGGGAAAAGAATCTTTTTCCACAAGCAACGATCTCGGAAGCTAACGGCTCCCTAGTACGTTATTATCTCAGGTTTACTACCGTGGATTTACCCGGAGTTCTTTCTGAAATTTCTAAGGTACTGGGAGATCATGGAATTTCGATTTCTTCGGTGAGACAAAATGAAGCTGAAAAAGAACCCGTTGAAGTTGTTGTGATTACACATCCTGCAACGGAAGAGAATATAAAAAAATCATTGAAGATCATAGACGAGCTACCTTTAATCCGGCATACTTCGGTCGCAATTCGACTAGAAGACAAACTCTGAGCATTCCTTGAATAGAACGGGAGGATTTTAAGTTATCTTTGTATTCAGAGAAAAATAAGAAAGGCTTATATTCTTCTTGATCGGAGTAAGAAAATCCTCTTTCAGTTTTCTAACCTAAATGTGAATCTGTAGGATTTTCCGAATAGTCCGTATAGTAGAATTTGAAAAAAATGTTCTCATAAATGCATACATTTGGAATATGAAGGTGTAATTCGGGAAAAAGAAAGAAAATTTATCCGGAAAAAATTTAAAGGAATTTTCATGGCGAAAGTAGAATTCGATTCATTGTACATTGAAACGATAAGGACAAGCCTCCCCGATAAGGAAGTCCAACTTGTTGTATTCAACGGAAAGGTAACCAACTCCAATTCTTTCGAGATTTCCCGCAAAATTCATTTTATTTTCGAAGAGGAGATTTATAACATCATCTTAGATCTTTCCAATCTCGAATACATCAACAGCGTGGGGGTTGCTACGATTCTTACCTTGATCAAAACTGTGGATCAACATTCCGGCAAAATTGTAATCGGTGGCCTCAATCATTTTTTGGAAAACGTAATCCGTTTAATGGAACTTCCGAAAAAAGTACAGATTTATCATTCCATTGAGGAAGCCAAAAAAGCCTTTTCTTCTTAAGAATTAGAATTACTTTTCTTCACGCAAAGCTTTCTAAAATCAATCATACCCAGTCGGCTCTCCGTAACCACAGGTTCTAAATTTAAAATGAGCTGGGCGTACTGAAGAAAAGCGGGCCACACCAATTATGCCGAGGCGAAAGGCAAATAAATGTTCCACAAAGTCGACCCTCACAACTTTTCTGCAATAGGATAGTTCAATCGGGGCAAATTGTAGATTTTCTCTTCCAAAAGATCCAGAAACGCTTTTAATCCCCAACCTTGATAGGCAGAAACTAAAACCGTATCCGAGTGAACGTCGATACCCAACTCCTCCTTCAAATCTGCGATCGCTTCTAACCCAGGGCCATGATTTATGGAAGGATGGGAAAAAGTTTTATAACCGTTAGAATCGCTTTCAGTCTTCCAAGTTTTGAACTTTTCGAAATTATCAATTTTGTTAAACACTTGAATCATCGGTATATGAGAAAGTTCTAATTCTTCTAGAATTTTTTCAACAGCCTCCATCTGAAGTTTATAATCCGGATTAGAAACATCCACAACGTGCACCAAAAGATCGGAGTCTCCCAATTCTTCCAAAGTCGCCTTAAACGCATTGGAAAGCTCGGGTGGAAGGTCGTGAATAAATCCGACCGTATCGGAAATAATAATTTCTCTTTCTTCTGGAAAACGAATTCTTCTCGTGGTAGGATCAAGTGTAGCAAAAAGTTTGTTTTCGGAAAGAACCTCACTGTTTGTCAAGGCGTTTAAGAACGTGGATTTTCCCGCATTCGTATAACCGACAATGCCGACTGCGGGTAACTCATTTCTTTTTCTTTGCCTTCGATTAATTTCTCTTCGTTTTTTGAGAGACTTGAGTTCAACTTCGAGTCTCGTGATTCGTTCCTCGACTCTTCGTTTTCCAATTTCAAGTTTTGTTTCCCCGGGTCCCCTTCCTCCGATTCCACCGGTCAATCTAGACATGTTATCGTCTAATTCCGTGAGCCGTCCTTTGAGATATTTAAGTTGAGCTAATTCCACTTGAAGTTTACCGTCTCTGCTCTTCGCATTTCTTGCAAAAATATCGAGAATGAGCTGCGTTCTATCGATTACTTTGATGTCCGCGATATCCGAGATCTTTTTTGCTTGAGAAGGTGTAAGTTCAAGATCGAATACGAGAAGTTCCACGTGCTTCTGAATCGCTTTCAAAATAATCTCTTCGAGTTTTCCCTTTCCCAAAACCGTCGAAGGATCGAGGCGGTTCTTTCTCTGTATGAATGTATCCACGACATGAACTTCCGCTGTTCTACAAAGTTCCTTCAATTCTTCCATAGACAAAGAAGGATGTCTACCCACACTTCTTTCAGGATAAACTCCCACCAAAAAAGCGCGATTTTCCTTTTGAGCGTCTTTTAGATTTTTTTTCGAACGGGAAAGTCTGGATTCTATTTCTAAAATTTCCTCAAGAATTCCTTCGGTCAATTGTCCGGGATATTTTTTGGGAAGAACACTCCAGAGGTCGTCTGATTCCGGATTCAGATGCGCGGAATAATAACCGTTCGGATTTCCGGAAGTATCCATGACCACAGCGGTTATATAGTCTAAACGCAACAAGGCCAAATCGGTTAAATCCTCTTGGTTTAAAGATTCTCCCTTTAAATGAGTATGAACCAATCTAAGACCTCGAAGCCTCGCTTCGGAAGTGCGAAGTCTATCCAAAAAAGGAATCTCGATCGAATTATCGGAACCGACCAGCACATGGGTAACGTAGCCGGATCGATCAATTAGAATCCCGATTTGTTTGCCGATTTCTAAGGATAATTCGCAGAGTGTGCGCGCAAAATCTTGACTAACGATCACATCTTCCCGGATTCTTTTTTCGGAAATTTTTTTTAGTCTTTGGATTTGATTGGATTTGAGGCCGTTAAGGTTACCGCTGAGCTTACTAATACAGACATTCTCCTTTAGCTGAAAGTTAACAGGTTTTCCAATTTCCGTCAAGCATTCCTTTCGGTTTCCGGAAATCATGCTTGTCACGGAAAAAGATAAGAAAAACCTGAAGAATCAGTCAAATTTATGAGTAGTTCCTTTACAGAAAACTTTACGTATCAAAGGTATCCAATGTCTTTATATTCAAAACTTAAGAACTTATATCTTTGCATTATTCTTTGTTCTTCTCCAAGTTTAGTCGATTTGAAAGCGGAATCGAATGCTCCTCCTTATCACAACGCTGATCTTCCAAGGCAGATTGACGCCTCAGATAACTTCGCTGAAAATTCCGACCCGCAAGAATCAGCCACAAACGAAAACGCTTCCGACGGTTTAAGCGTAGACGATCCCAGGAACCTTACCGAAGAATCGGACGGAGTTTCCTCCTATGAAAAAATTAAAAGAAAGGACCTTACACCGCAAGAACGACAAGAAATCGAATACGATCTACTGATTAAAAAAGGTATCCTCTCCGTTTTTCGAGCCGAAACCGAAAAGCGTTATAAAACTCTGGATCGGATCGCTCTTACTCATCCGATTCCAAGGGTTAGAGCCGCGGCGGTTTTAGCAATCGGCAGAATAGGCAAAGGAAGAGTAAAAACTCTACATCGTGTTATCGAAAGAGACGGAGAAACAGTCAGACAAGCCGCCTATAAAGCATTAGCCGATATTGGATCCCCTTCTTCTCTGAATTACTTTTTCAGCGGAATCAAATCCAACGATCCGGACATTCAGTTTTCCTCTTGGAGAGGAATGGGTAAAACCAAGGATCCTTCCGCAAGAGACGCACTACTACGTCAGGGGATTCGTTCTTCCAGACGTGAAATTGTGAAGTCCTCCATACTAGGGCTCGCCGCATTTCAGATAAACGAGGATCTCAAACTTTTCAAAACATATCTGAATTCCGACGATCTCGAACTTCAAAAAACCGCAATCGAAGCCCTGGGAATCCATAAAACCCGAGCTTCATTAAGAATCTTAGAACAAACCATGGAAACAAAACCCGAATTCGCAAAAGACATCATAGAGGCGATCGGCAACAATACGAGTCTTTATGGAACATATTCGTTTATTAGAATATTGGAAAATTCAACTTCCGAAGAATTGACTCAAAGGATTTTGGCGCAATTGTATCTCAGGAAGGCTTTTTATCAATTCGGGACCGTAAAGGTGGAAAACGGCTTCTCCCAGGAAAATCCGTATCCCACATCCCGCAAACTACGCGATCTTTCCGCCGGAGAAGTCGGAAAAATTCTGAAAAAGAACGATCGCAGATTCATCCAAAAAATCGGAGATAAATTCGTGGAAGATTATTATTATCTTCTTCTTTTAGAATCCAAAAATCCGGAAAGTTATTACGAAACGTTTCAGTCCTGGGTATTCGGAGCATATCTGAAAATCAGAACGATTACAGCCCCGCATAAAGAGCCGAAAGGAAGAAAAGTCAGAAAATCTCCAAAAAAAAAGCCAAGCTACAAATTCACTCCCGCTTCTGAAATGGAAGAAACCGATCCGGCTCCCCCAAACCAGAACGAAGGGTCCTCTACGGAAGAAAGCCTTCCTTTAGAGAACTGATTCAAAAGATACATTTGATTTTAAAGAAGTGGAAAGGAAAACCACCTTTCCTTCCTTCAAAGGGGCTTTCGGAACCATCCAACCGATGCCCGCAAAGTAAGGCAATATCAAAGAAGAGAAAAACATTATTCCCGGAAAATCAAAACCGGTCGTTGCAATGATTTTATTTCCTCGATAATCGTCTTTATGAATCTTCCGGATCATCCAAAGTCCCGAAGTCTGAGTTTCCATAGTGATGTCGGTTACAATCGTATGAAAAAGTTTTTTACCCTTGGAATAAATTTCCCAACCTTGGGCCGCGTTCACGGCTCTTATAACTTCAAATCCTTTTTTCTCGAACCAAATTTTTAGATTGTCCGCATAACGATCATTGTCATCCACGATTAAGACATTCTTCTTCATGGTAATACCCCATTGTTGGTCGCAAATTGATTGTCGGATAATTTTCGATAGATTCCGTTTTGCTCATATAAGGAATTGTGATCTCCTTCTTCCACGATCTTTCCATTGTCCATCACGACGATCCTCGAAATGTCTTTGATGGTAGAAAGTCTATGGGCGATTACAAATGTAGTACGGTTCGCGTACAATCTCCGAAGTGCATCGCTGACCAATCTTTCCGATTCAACGTCGAGGGCAGAAGTGGCCTCGTCTAAGATCATGATCTCGGGATCTCGAAGGAGGGCTCTTGCGATTACAAGCCTTTGCCTTTGTCCGCCAGAAAGATTCAATCCACGAACTCCTAAAATACTATCATACCCATTATCCATCTTTTTGATGAAGTCGTGTGCATGCGCAAGCCTAGCCGCACGAATCACATCCTTACGAGTTGCGCCCGGTTTTCCGTAAGCGATGTTATCCGCCACGGAACCGTGAAAGAGAAAGATATCCTGAGTTACGATCCCGATTTTTTTACGAAGATCTCCGAGGCTGACATCTCGAATATCGATTCCGTCGAACTCGATCGATCCCGATGAAGGATCAAAAAACCTCGGTATCAGGTCCATCAAAGTGGACTTTCCACAACCGCTAGCACCTATGAGAGCAACTGTTTCTCCCCTTTTCACTTTGAGATTGATATCTTTTAAAACTGCTGTGCCAGTTCCAGGATAAGCGAAAAATAAATTTTTAAACTCTATGTTATATGCGAGAGGAGTTGCGACAACCTTACTTTCTCTACCATGATCTTCGGTTTCGAGATCGATGATTTCGAAAATTCTTTTTCCGGAAGCGATGGATTGAGTGATCTTCCCAACCATTTGAGAAAGCTGAGTTAAGGGTCTAAGTAAAAATAGAAGAGTCAATAAAAAGGCCATGAACTCGCCCTGAGTAAATCTCCCATTATAAATAAGGCTCGCACCGGCCGCGAAAAAACCTAGAACCACGATCGAAGAAGTCAACTCTACAAGAGAAGGGGCAATCTGAAGATAAAACTGACCTTTAAAGTTTCTGCGATAAACGTTTTGATTGATCTTTTCGAATTTTTCCTGCTCGTATTTTTCAGAATTAAAAACTCGAATCACTTTGATCCCGGAAATCATCTCTTGAATGTTCGCGTTCAGATCAGCCATCTTTTCCTGAAATCTAGCGGTGGATTTGGTGATTTTCCTAGTAAACAAAGTCACGGGAAGAATGATGACCGGAACGGTAAGACAAGCGATCAACAACAATTCCGTATTCAAATATAATAAAACTATTAAGTGCGTAATCACGTAAAAAAAGTTGATCGTTGCATCCCTGAAATTGCTAGAAATCACGGCTGCAACGATTTCGACGTCGTTGATGATCCTACTCATCATCAAACCGGTTTTTTCCTTAAAGAAATAGGTCAAAGGAAGAAGCTGATTTTTTTCAAAAAGCTCCTGCCGAATGTCGCGTACGGCCTTATAACCCGCGGTCGCGATGCAGAATACGGACAACAGATACGTTATCAACTTAAGAAGATATAAAGGCATCACTATGATACAAATTGACCAAACGACCTCTTTCGGTTCGAGTCCCTTAGTTCTACCATTAACCCATTCTTTTACATCGATCAAAAGAAGTTTGGTTCTTTCGAGTCCGTCCAGGGATTCCTTTCCGAATACTTTTTGTTTCAGAAGAATCCTCTGCTCGGGTAAAGTCATTTGTAATTGAAAACGAGTTTGTTTGTCGTTTCCAAGAGAATCAAATAAAGGAATGAGCGCGGTGAGAGAGACCGCGTTTAAAACGGCTGTCAATAACGCGAAAACGATCCCCAACGTGAATCGATATTTATAATGTACGGAATAGGACAAAAGCCTGAAAAAAAACTTCATAACCCTTGAACGATCGAGGAAAAATTTCTGATCAGATCCAGCCCAGCGCTAGTCATGATGGATTCTGGATGAAACTGAACACCATAAAGATGCTTTTTAGTTTTGTGACGAACTCCCATGATCACCCCATCCGGAGTTTTGGAAGTTACTTCGAGTTCCGACGGGACACTTTCCGGTTGAATTACGAGAGAATGATAGCGAGTTGCAACAAAAGGAGAAGGAATCCCTTTGTAGATGTCTTTCCCATCGTGTTCGATCAAAGAAATTTTTCCATGCATGATGGAAGGGGCGGATACGATTTTACCACCGTGAACAAGGCCAATCGCTTGATGCCCAAGACAAACTCCGAAAATGGGCAGTTTACCACCGAGTTCGCGGATCACATCCAAACAAATTTTGGAATCCTCAGGGCGACCCGGACCAGGAGAAAGAACGATCGCTTTCGGAGCAAGTTCGTTAATATCGCTTAACGTAATTTTGTCATTTCGATAAACTTCGACTTCGTTTCCGATCTGACAAAAATATTGATAAAGATTGTACGTGAAAGAATCGTAATTATCAATTAGGAGAAGCATTATTTCCATTCCCCTTTGAGCCCGTTTCTCGCAAACTCTACCGCCTTTAAAAGAGCCGCCATTTTGTTTTTTGTTTCTTCCAGTTCCAACTCGGCAACCGAATCATATACAACTCCACCACCCGCCTGTAAGAATGCAGTGTCTCCGTAAAACACGATCGTTCGGATGATAATTGCAAGATCGCTTTCTCCGGAAAATGAAATATAACCCAAAGCTCCGGAATAAATCGCTCTTCGAGTCGCTTCCAGTTCGTCTATGATTTCCATCGCACGGATTTTCGGAGCGCCTGAAACAGTTCCTGCAGGAAGAGTCGCACGGATCAAATCATAGACGGACTTACTTTCATCGAGTTCCCCTGCACATTGACTTACAATGTGCATAACGTGAGAATATTTCTCAATCACTTTAAAATCATTCACACGAACGCTTCCGGGTTTACAAACCTTTCCGAGATCGTTGCGTCCGAGATCGACAAGCATAACATGTTCCGATATTTCCTTCGGATCGGAGAGAAGATTTTCTTCCAAAAATTTATCTTCGTTCGAATTTTTACCGCGAGGACGGGTTCCTGCAATCGGACGAAGAAACGTCTGATTGTTCGCATATTTCACCATAATCTCCGGAGAACTTCCTACAATCGTAATTTCACCGAGTCGGAGATAATACATATAAGGACTCGGATTTACTGTTCTTAGGCCGCGATAGATTTGAAACGGAGAAACATCTGGTTTGAACTTCAACTTTCTGGAAGGCACGACTTGAAAGATATCCCCGGCTTGGATGTATTTCTTGGCCTTTTCCACATTTTTTTTATATTCTTCATCCGGAATATTCGGATTCAATTGCATAACCCCGCTTACAACCTTCGGGTTTTTGATCTCTTCCGGAACAATTCCGTTTCGGATTTCATTTTCGATAGAATCGATCTTATTGATCGTGGAATCATAACATTCTTTCAAAGAAGAATGTTCTCCGATTCTTGCGTTAACTACGATTCTTAAAAGATGATCGATATGATCGACCACAAGAAGTTCGTCGTAAATCGCAAAATAACAATCGGGGGCGTTTTCATCTTCCGGTTTCGTATCAGGAATGTTTTCATAATAGCGAACCGCCGCAAAAGACACGAATCCTACCGCCCCACCAGCAAACGAAGGAAGACGATAATCTTGGACGTAAACGTCGTCTCCGAGAAGATTCTCCAAGAGAACCAAAGGATCGTAAGTGATGATTTCCGTAGAAGGTTCGTTTTCGACGGTGATATAAAAAAGACAATTCTTTCCTTGAAGGATACGAGAAGGAGTTTTGCCGAGAAAAGAATTTCTTCCCAGCTTTTCACGACCTTCCACTGATTCCAAAAGAAAGGAATTCTCTGAAGACGCACATCCCCACTTCGCAAACAGGGAAACCGGAGTTTCCATATCTAGAAAAACCTGTTTAAAAACAGGAATTAAATTCCCGCGTTCCGCAAGCGCGGAGAACTCCTCGAATGTGAGAGAAAACTCTTTCAGGAGTTCGGTCCCTCGATTCCCTTTCCATCAGCAAGAAAACGAGAAACGATCATTCTTTGAATTTGAGAAGTGCCTTCGTAGATTTGAAAAATTTTCGCATCTCTCATTAACTTTTCAACCGGATATTCCGTGTTAAATCCGTATCCGCCGAGAACTTGGACGGCGTCCGTGCAAACTTTCATGCACATATCCGCACAGAACATTTTTGCGATCGATGCTTGGTATGTATTCCTGAATCCGTTATCAATTATCCAAGCCGCTTGATAACAAAGAAGTCTTCCGGCTTCGATGTCACGGGCCATTTCCGCGATCATAAAAGAGATTCCTTGGTTATCCATAATCGGACGACCGAAAGTACTACGAGTATTTGCATAGTTAATGGAATGTTCCATCGCAGCACGTGCAACCCCGACAGCTCCAATCGCAACTCCAGGACGAGTGCGATCAAAAGCCCCCATTGCAATTTTAAAACCCTCTCCCTCTCTCCCAACCATCTGCCACGAGGGAACTTTCACGTCTTCGAATGTGATCGCACGCGTGTCGGAGCATTTCTGCCCCATGTTGATTTCTTTTTTCCCTACGATGATTCCGGGAGATTTTGCATCTACGATAAATCCGGTAATTCCTTTATGACCTGCGGAAGGATCGGTTTTTGCAAGAACGAAAAGCCAATCTGCATATCCGGCATTCGTGATCCACATTTTGGAGCCGTTGATGATATATTCGTCCCCGACTTTTTTTGCGGAGGTACGAATTGCCGCGACGTCTGATCCCGCACCCGGTTCGGTCACCGCATAAGCCGCGAGTTTAAATTCCTCCGTCATCGGTTGAATGAATTCTTTTTTGATTCTATCATTTGCCCCGAGAATAACAGGAGCCAACGCAAGGTTGTTTGCAAGAATTGCGGTCGCCACACCGGAACATCCCCAAAAAAGTTCTTCTCCGATGACTACACCGTCCAGTTCGGACATATCGGCCCCATTGAATCTGGATTCTATATGAAGATTCATGAGCCCGATTTCCCAGGCTTTTTTTAAGATTGCAAGGGGGTATTCTCCCGTACGATCGTGATGTTCCGCTTTTGGACGAACTTCTTCTTTAGCAAATTTTCTGGCGAGATCACGCAATTCTTTCTGTTCACTAGAAAGGGCAAATTCCATTTTTATAGTACACCTTGGTCGAAATTGAACTCATCCGATGGTTCCTGGCATTCCCCCGCTTGGGATCGTCGATGCCGGGATTTTATTTTCCGGTACGGCCTTCAAAATCGGTATCGAAACCCAGAATAAAGCTCTGTATGCAAGATCCGAAGGGAATCCTCTACCGTCAAGAAGGTACGAACGAATTCCCATCTTTACCTTTGCTCTTGAATCCAATCCAGACCGAACCGAACCGAGAATGTATTCAAATTTTTTGCTTTTTAAACCTAACTTTCAAATCATTCCCTTTTATAAAAAATCCAACCGTTTTAATTTTAACGTGAATTCGATATAAGAAAGTTTGGGCGAATCATTCGCGAGCTGAAACGTTTTTATAAAAAGCGTTTCGCCTGAATTTTTCAAACTAAAGT
>NZ_QAJG01000007.1:145000-186206 GCF_003046425.1 Leptospira borgpetersenii serovar Javanica | reverse complement strand
TTCTATCTAACGATTGGAGTCGGGAATTACGAAACAAATGGCCTAACGATCGGCGCGATCAACCTTTCTTCAAAAGGAATGAATGTAGGTATTTTTAATAGAGATACAGAAGGATTCAATTTAGGAATCACCAACTTCCAGGAAGGCTTGTCATTCAGCATAGGGGCAATCAATATCGGATCGAGTAAAAGCATCGGACTCCAAATTGGAATTATAAACTATTGCCCCAACAATACGTTTCCTATTATGATCATGGCAAACTATTGTTCGAAACCGAAATCTGAAACACCATTTTCAACGCCGAAGACAGGACTTAAAACGGAAACGGGGCCGACAAATTAAACATTCTAAAAGTTTAATTTTAAAAAAACCAAAACGGACGTGTCGCACACTATTTTTTCCTCTCAGATAGAAAAAGTCGCGTCGAGTTCTTAATTCTTAACTTCGTTAAGAGTCAACGGAAACGCTCTGCTGCCTTTTGGCTGAAACGCCCTCTATAAATCGAATTTCAAGGCAACGATTGATAAATCTTCTCCGCGTATCGATCGGTCATACCGGCCACGTAGTCGCTGATGACTCGATGTAGGGATTCTTCCTCGATCCGTTCCTTATACGTGTCCGGAACTTTCTCAGGATGTTTTAAAAAATAATCAAATAAGGATTCTATGACTTTTTTACCGTAATCGCTCATACGAACCAAGTCTTCGTGGCGATAAAGTTTTTCGTACAAAAAAAATTTGAGCTCCCTGAATTTAGAATCGACTTTTTCCGAAAAAGAAGCGATTCGAATTCCCTGTTTCCATAAACGAATCAGATCTTCCGTGGACCTCACTTGGAATGTTTCCAACTGAAGGGAAATATTTTGGATCAGATCCGAGACCATAGAATTAGTCAACGTTCGAATCGCGGTTCGAACTAGAATTTTTTCACCTACATCCTTGTATTGTTCCTTGCATTCTTCGTAGACTTCTTTCCAAAAGGGATTTTCGGATAAATCACCGAGGTGCAAATAACCCATCTCCCAACCATCTTCAATATCGTGACTCGTATATGCGATTTCGTCCGAAAGGTCTGCGATCATTCCCTCTAAAGAAGGGCCGCTTTCTTTTCTTTCCAAAAGCATCATGGAAGGATCATACTCGGTACCGTGTTTCATCAAACCTTTCAAAGTTTCCCTACATAAGTTCAGCCCGGGAAAGTTTGGATATTTCTTTTCGATCGAAGTTACGATTCGAAGAGATTGTTTGTTGTGTTCAAAACCGCCATGATCTTTCATAAGACTAGATAAAATTTCTTGACCCGCATGACCGAAAGGAGTGTGGCCTAAGTCGTGAGCTAAAGCGATAGATTCGGAAAGATGAGAATTAAGCCCAAGTGCACTTGCAATCGTTCTGGAAAGACCGGCAACTTCGAGGGTATGTGTCATTCGGTTTCGATAATTTTCTCCGACGGAAAAGATAAACACTTGAGTTTTATATTGAAGACGTTTGAATGCACTGGAATGCAGAACCCTGTCTCTGTCCCTTTGAAACGGAAGACGGTAAGAATGTTCTTCTTCTTCGTAAAATCTTCCTCCATTGTTTGTACTGGAAATGGCGTAAGGAGCAAGTCCCGCGATTTCTTTTTGGATCAGGTCGTTTCTGGAAAAATACACGTTTTACAAAATTTCGGAACTTTACCTAAAAGTCTGCCCACTTTTTTTGTTTTGTTTACTGCTATTTTAAACGAGACGTTTTTTACTGTCCTGAAATCCTAAATTCACAAGGCATTTACTGAAGAAATGGAATTTTTAAATATTTTGGTTAATATCTTTTCGGAATACGGATACATTGCTGTCTTTTTAGCACTCATTCTTTGCGGTTTCGGACTTCCGGTTCCCGAAGACATTTCCTTGGTTTCCGGAGGAGTAATCGCAGGATTCGGTAAAGCGGACCCACATTTTATGTTTCTCATCGGAATGGCCGGTGTTCTCATCGGAGACAGCTCCGTCTTTTTAATCGGGAGAATTTACGGAGTACGTGTTCTTCAGATTCCAATGATTTCAAGGATTGTTACTCCCGAACGTTTTGCAAAGGTTCAGGATAAAATTTCTCGCTACGGAAACTGGGTCACTTTCATGGCTCGTTTTATGCCGGGCCTTAGAATGCCGATTTATCTCACGGCCGGAACCTCGGATCGAATTTCATTTTATCGTTTTGTAACCCTTGATTTTCTCGCCGCAATCATTTCGGTCCCGGTTTGGGTTTATTTGGGATATTTCGGAGCATATAATTTCGATACCCTGATGAATTGGGTTCACAATGGACAACTTCTGATTTTCGGAGTTTTGGGAACCGTGTTTTTATTTTTCGGAATCGCCTATTGGATCCGAAAGAAACGTTCTTAACCTAGAGAATTTCTTTACATCTTCCAGCCATCGGTTATTTTTTGACCAGTTTATGGACATTCTTGCGCAGCCAGTGCTCGTACTGAATGCCGGTTACGTTCCCATCGGGATTCGGTCGGTCAAAGATGCCCTGATTCTAATCATTCTTGAAAAAGCACAACTCATCAAGGATGATAAAAACTTTTTAATCCGTTCCGAAAAACTCAAATTCACCGCACCTAGAATCATACTTCTCCGGGACTATTACAGAGTTCCTCCCAGAAGGGATCGAGTTTCCAGGGAAAATATTTTTCAAAGAGATAACTATCATTGTGTCTATTGTAGAAAAAAATTTCCAAGTGCAAAGCTTACACTCGACCACGTAATTCCACGGAGTCGATGGGAACACGTTCCCAAAAAAGAAAGGCCGAAGGAATTCAATTCTTGGGAAAATCTGGTTGCCGCATGTAGACATTGCAACACTCGAAAAGGAAATAAACTTCTCGCCGAATTGAAATGGAACTTACCGGAAGAAAATCGAGTGACACCCAAGTTAAGATTTCCACTCTACTCAATATCGGACCAGCAGGTAGAAAAGTTCGGTTGGCGGGAGTATATTTCTTTTTGAAACGTTTTTATATTTCGCTTTTGCTTCCAGTATTTTCACTTTTACTCGGTTGTCCCCACTATTCCACAACACGTCTGATATCTACCCCGCCTACTTTGGTCAGTATCGTTCCGATTGCAAGCGGTTACGAACTTCGATTGCGAGCGGGAAATCCCGAACTTCTTTTCAGTGGATATCGATTGTATGTGGCAAATAGGGAAAATGATTCCAGATTTCCTGCAGATCTAAATTCGGGAGTCGATTGTGTGGACGGAATCTTGAATTTAATTCCGAATCAACCGCTGGAATATTCAATCGAACTCAGTCCGAACAGCGGACCTTTGGCTGCAATCGGGACCGGAGAAAATCCAAATCGAATTTGTAAGATGAACGTGACTCTCTCTTCAGGACAGTATCTAACTCTTCGTTCGCATGTATTGGTCGTCAGCATAACGAATGGAAACACGTCCGGTTTCGTTTTTTCAATGCCTTCTAATTCTCTTAAGGTGCCTTAAACCAAACTTCGATTTTCTGGAGTGTATCTTTCGCGTCCGGAATCCAGATGCTTTGAGGATGAGAGGAAATCAATTCTTCGAATCCCAATTTGGAAATTTCCAGGGAATGTCTGAGTTTTCGGAGAACCGGGTTCTCCTCTCCGTTTAAAAAAATAGGATTTCCTTCTGTGAGTTTATAGTATTCGTGGATCGCAGAATCATAGATTTCTCTGGCCCGTTTGTAAATCGTGTAATCGTCTTTGTGAAAATTTCTGGAAGGATCGGCAAATACATTCGCTTTTTTGAAAGTTTCTTGTCCCAAATAAGAATATAAAATATCTCTGTACTCGATCAATTTTTTGAATAGAGAATCGTTTGAAAATTCTCCCCTATCGGGATGATACTTTTTGGATAGGAAATAAAAACGTTCTTTCAGATCTTTTTCGTTAAACCCCGGTTCTAAACCTAGAAACTCCAGGGCTCTTTCTAACAAGCTCCCGTCTTCCAATAGTCTCGTCTGAAATGGCGCTTGAGTTGAATTTGAACTTGGACCTGATTTAATTCTTTCTGGTACTCTTTCAGAATTTTTTTCATTCTCTCTTCCACTTGAGAATGTAGAAATCTGGATTCTTCCATTTTTTGAAATAGAATTTCCGTAAGTTCGATCAATTCCAAAGTTTGAGGAACACCTTCCGCCATTTTTTCGATCTTAAGATCCACCGAACAAAGTTGGTCGATGATTTTTTCATTTGAGTCTTCGATTTTGGCCGCGCCTTCTCCGTCTCCGAACCCGAATATTTCCATTTGTCGCTTTTGATTGGTAATCAATTGTTCGAGCAAAAGAATCTTATCTCCGTAAAGGACGACAAGACTACGATTCAGATCGATTGAATTTGAATCCGACAATTGTTACCCCTGAATTGATAAACCGCGACTACCTTGGAATGGTGTAGGAACGACATTCGATTTTTCTTTTTTTTCTATTTCTTCCCAAGCCGATTTTAGGTCTTCCATATACTTGATGATTTCTTGGAGGATTTCGGAGTCCTTCTTCATATTTGCTTCCAAGAGACGTTTTTT
The DNA here is from genome assembly GCF_003046425.1 of Leptospira borgpetersenii serovar Javanica. Lineage (GTDB taxonomy): Bacteria > Spirochaetota > Leptospiria > Leptospirales > Leptospiraceae > Leptospira > Leptospira borgpetersenii. The sequence continues at coordinate 181,660 of NZ_QAJG01000007.1, read as the reverse complement.
GATATAAACGTAAATTCCGAGGAGGTTATTCGCCACTTCTCCACCTTGTTCCAAATTGAGAGCAAGCATAAGTTCCGTAATGATCTCTCCGGCTTTGAGGATATGGTTGTTGACCACATCGTATTTCCGAGGAGTATTATTCTCCAGAGCGATATTTAAAAAGCGAATCGCCCCGTCATAGAGCATAACGATGAGTTTGCCCTGGCTGACAGTCGAGATTTCGTTGGATTTATATTGTTCAACGGTCGCTGTGGATTTTCTGGCAAGTGACATGTATCTCTCCTGAAATACTTTTCGACAAAAACGGTTGCCTCCTTAATGCTGGACTTGAACATTCTTGCGGTTTCTCTGAAAACTTTCGGTAATCTTTTAAGAACCCGAAAACCTAAAAAAATCTCGTAGAAATATTAAAACTAAAATTTCCACAGATTTTTGCGTGAATTTTAATCTTTGAAAGGAAAAATCCACAGTTTATTGACCGAGTTAGAAAAATCCGCTTGGTGTTCCCGAAATCGTCTTTCTGAATCAATTTCCAGTTCGGGGGCGATTCTGATTTTACCCGGATAAAATTTTCTTGGCAAGCCCGTTTACAAAGCCTAAAAAAAAGATCGTATTCTTAACTTCCGGAAGAGGTTCCAATCTCAAGGCAGTTCTCCAAAGAATTAAAGTCGGAAAAATTCGGGGAGTTGGATCTGCATTGATTTGTGACAATCCGGATGCAAAAGCGCTGGAAGTTGCTCAGGAATTTAAACTCCCTTCTCATGTTTTTAATTTTGCTTCCTTTGTGGACAAATCCGAATATCATAAGAAACTTTTGAATTTCCTCATCGAGCTGGAACCCGACCTTATCGTAACCGCAGGTTATATGAAAATCCTGAAAAACCAGGTCATCCAAGCTTTTCCCAATCGTATCATCAATATCCACCCTTCTCTTTTACCGGCATTTCCAGGACTGAATGCCCAAAAACAGGCCTTTGAATACGGGGTTAAGATTGCCGGTTGCACTGCACATTTCGTGGACGAGGGAGTGGACTCCGGTCCCGTAATTCTTCAAGGAGTCGTGAAAATCGAAGAAGGAATGTCGGAAAGAGATTTGACTCTGGAGATTCTCAAAGAGGAACATAAAATCCTACCACTCGCGGTTCAATACTTTTGCGAGGATAGGCTTAAGATCCATAATAGAAAGGTAAGCATTGAGTAAGTAATGATACAAATTAAGAGAGCTCTTATTTCCGTTAGCGACAAATCCGATATAGTAGAATTTGCACAATTTCTAAATCAAAACGGCGTTGAAATCATCTCCACCGGCGGAACGTTAAAACTTTTAAAAGACAACGGGATCCAAGCAATCGCGATCGACGATTACACCGGTTTTCCGGAAATTTTAGAGGGAAGAGTCAAAACCCTCCACCCGAAAGTGCACGGAGGTTTGCTCGGAGTCGTTTCCAATCCAGCTCACAAACAGAAGATGGAAGAATTAAAAATTCCTAAAATAGATTTGGTAGTCGTAAACTTGTATCCGTTTTTAAAGACGGTTTCCAAACCGGGAGTTCAATTGGAGGAAGCAATCGAGAATATCGATATCGGTGGGCCTTCCATGATTCGAAGCGCGGCTAAGAATTATAAACACACTCTCGTTCTCACTGATCCGAGCGATTACGAGGAAGTACGAGTTTTGATTGCGTCCGGAGGAATTTCGGAAGAAGTGGCCGCGGGTTATATGAGAAAAGCATTCTCTCATACTGCGATGTATGATACCGCAATTTCATCCTGGTTCCACAAACAAGCCGGAGACGTTTTCCCGGATGTTCTCAATCTTTCCTTCTTAAAAAAACAAAAACTCAGATATGGGGAAAATCCCCATCAAGCCGCGTCTTTTTACGAACCCCTTTTTGTGAAGAGTGATTTTTCTCCTTTACAAGGAAAGGAACTGTCGTTTAACAATATGCTGGATTTCGATGCGGCGTTTCACATCTCTAGCCTACTTCCGGAAAACACGGTTTGTATCATCAAACATCTTAATCCTTGCGGGATTGCATATGCGGACGATCCTTTGGAAGCGTTTCAGCTTGCAAGAAGAACCGACCCGATTTCCGCATTCGGCGGAGTAATTGGAATCAAAGGAATCGTACATGGAGAGTTGGCTACGGCCATCACTGAAAACTTCGTAGAAGGTGTGATCGCTCAAAAGTTCGCCCCGGAGGCTCTGGAACTTTTTTCTAAAAAGCCGAATATCCGTCTGATTGAAATTGAAAACTTCAAAGAGGCGCTCGACGAATTGGATCTAAGACCGATCCATCACGGTTTGCTCATACAAGAGAGAGATTATACTACGATTACGGAAAAAGATCTAAAAGTAGTTACTAAAAAACAACCTACGTCCGATGATATTCGTGGTTTGATGTTTGCTTGGTCTTGTGTTCGTTTTATCAAATCCAATGCGATCGTCTATACGGAAGAAAATGCAACTCTTGGAATCGGCGCGGGGCAGATGTCTAGAGTTGACTCGGTGCAGTTAGGTGCTAACAAGGCGTTAAACGTCGGTTTATCCGTAGTTGGTTCCTATGTTGCAAGCGACGCATTCTTCCCGTTTAGAGACGGGATCGATGCTCTTGCAAAAGCCGGAGCGAAAGCGATCATCCAACCTGGCGGTTCGGTTCGAGATGCGGAAGTAATTCAAGCGGCGGACGAACACGGACTCATTATGGTCTTTACGGGGATGAGGCATTTCAGGCACTGATATGGAATTTTTACTTTATTTAATCTTCTTCGGAATCGTTTCGGGAGTACTTGTTCTCGCGGATTATTATTTTAAACTTCTGTTTCTTTCCGGAAGAGAATCCTTCGAAAGATTGGAGCTTGTGGATTGGATTCGAATTATTCCGGACGAACTTATCAAACTGTTGGAATTCAACGGAAGTCTTCAATACGGAGCAATCGCGTTCTTCGTCTCCGCCTTTATTTCTTATCTTTGGACTTTGCTCGGTGGAATCATCGGTGCGCCTCATTATTCCGACGCATTTGGGAACTATTTCTTTCTTTCGTTTTTGTTACCTGCAACTCTTTTGACGACCTACGGTGTTCTCGTGGAATTGGTTCTCAAAGACCTTCCCTCTACGAGTCCGAATCACTTTTTGGTTCGTTTTTTCGAACAGGAAATTCCTATTCTCAGTGGATCTGCGCTCTCTGTCATTTCTTCCAATCTCGCCGTATACGGACTTTTTCATGAGATTCCGTTCTTGTTCGTGCTACCAAACATATCAATCATCGCAGTTTTACTTGTTCTTCGTTGGAATGGAAAGGTAAAGTTCGGGGGAATTCAATTTTCAAATTCGAAAAATCGTTTTACTGAAGAAGATTCTGAATAGGTTTCTCCCGAAATTGCCGATAGAAAGAGCATGAGAATTTCTGTCCTTCTTTTTTCTTTGATTCTGGCTCCTGCGACACTTTTTGCACAACTTCCAGACGAAACGTTACCGGATCGAAGACAACCTACCAGCACACCAGGGCAAGTGGCCAATCTATTGGAAGGATTTGCGGAATCTTCTTGGGGTGAAAGTTACGCAAATATGCGTGAAAAATTCTTATCTCTTTCCACAAATCCTCAGAGTGACGAAAAGGTAGAAATCGTTTTCGAAGATAAGGAAAAAACTCTTCTCATTCGCAGAAACGGTATTTTCTATTCGTATCGTTTTTATTCCACTCCTAAGATCGTAACCGATTCCAGACCGAAAAATCAAAGACCGACTCCGACAGCGGAAAACAAATCCGAGTTGGAAGACGAAAATCATTCCGCACCTGGAATTTTATTTTCTGTGGGAGTTTTATTTCGGTATCTTCCCGGAAAAGACGTGCAACAAAAACTAGAACAGAAATACGGAAAACCTAAGAAAGAATCTCTAGCAGAGAATAAAATCGGAGGTGCGATTCTTTGGGAAAAAACGGATGAGAAACAATCTCCTCCCAAAGGGGGATACGTAGTTCAGTGGAAAGAAGCCTATAAAAAAATGCCTTTTACAAGAAGGGTGGATTACTTTAGTTCTTCGATCCGATTCCAGATCGAAAAGGAATACAAAGAATTTTTCAGCGCGGAAGAGATCAAAACTCTTCGCGACCTGATTCTTTAAAAAATCCGATGCGTTAAGGCATCGGAAATCCAAGTATATGATGTCACTGGCAGCAAAATTCTATTGACCCTACCGAACGACCCATCGGGAGTGAGGTACTGATTCGAAGAGCATTGTGTTACGTTTGGCTTGAGTAAAAATTAAATTGACCTTACCTTAGCTTTCCCCACATGCTCTAAGCATCCTATTTTTATGGAGCATGTCGGTGGAATTATATTTAGATACCGCAAATATAGACGAAATTAAAGAAATCGCATCCTACGGACTCGTAGACGGAGTGACTACTAATCCTTCGATTATCGCTAAGTCGGGAAGAAATTTTAGAGAAGTCATCAAAGAAATTTGTTCCATAGTTTCCGGTCCTGTGAGTGCGGAAGTTCTTTCTACAAAGTTCGATGGAATGATGAAAGAGGCCCTAGAGCTTGTGGAGATTGCCGAAAACGTAGTCATCAAAGTACCTTTGATTCCGGAGGGTCTTAAAACTGTTGTAGAACTCACCAAAAGAAATATTCCTACAAACGTAACTCTTTGTTTTTCCTCTTCTCAAGCCCTTCTGGCTGCGAAAGCAGGAGCCACTTATATTTCTCCGTTCATCGGAAGAGTCGACGATACAAGCTGGGACGGAATGGAACTGATCTCCGAAATTAGAGAAATCTATGACAACTACGGCTATGATACGAGAATTCTAGCGGCTTCCATTCGCGGGCCTATGCATCTAAAGGAATCCGCTTTGAGAGGAGCCGACTGTGCGACTATGCCTCATTCCGCATTTTTGCAACTTTTCAAACATCCATTAACCGATATCGGGCTCGAAAAGTTTTTGGAAGATTCCAAAAAGCTAAAATGGTAATCATTCGGAAAAATTCGCCTCAAATAAAAGCACCCTTCTGATCGATTTTCTCAAAATTTAAAAAGCCTTCCTGCATGTAAGAGGGCTTTTTTACTGAATCTTCTTAAATCCATAATAATCATCGATCATCAATTTCATCGATTCCAAAAAACACATAATCGATTGGTGAGAAGCGTCATAGAAAAGTTCACAGGAAGTCTGAGTATTCAAATCGACTGAAACGGCGGAATATCTCTTTGCAAGATCCTGAATTTTCGGCCACCAAGTTTTTTCCATTTCCAACTCGTAATAACGTTTTCGATACGTTTCGTAAACTTTCGGCCAAATAAGATAGACTTTTACATCGTTTTCTTTCGCCAACTTCAAAAACTGCTCTACAAAAAAGAACTGAGTCGGTCCAAGAATGAACGTAGAAAGATATAAATTTCGGATTCGCGCTGCATCCTTTTCCAACCGATCCGGATCGTTTAAGAAAGTGGTATAGGCAAATTGTTCTCCATGGTTCAAATTGAGAACCATATACTCAGTGTTAAATGCCGGATTGTATTCGGCCAATTTTTTTTCCTGAAGTCTTTTGAAGAATAATTTTAAATCCGGATTAACTCGTCTAACCACAAAAAGGCGATCTAAAAGCAGTTTCTTACGATCTTCGAACGAAATTTGATCCGCATACTTGAGTAGAAATTCGTCATCCGCTCCGTATTTTAAAAACGGATCGTAAAAAATTCCTTTGGTATCATCAAAACCTTCCGGGCTTACAACATAAAATACAAATTTAGGTTTTAATCCTTGGTTGATAATTTTTTCAAACCAATAGAAACCATAAGCGGGAACCGCTTGAGGGCCAGAAAAATTATATAATATCCAATCCTTTTGCAGTTTTTTGTCGATTCCCATCGCAGAATACGGATAAGCTCTGGAATCTCCAAAAGCAAGCGCCAAAGAACGTTCTTTTAAGTTCTTATCATGAATCAATTTTTCAAATAGGGATTTTCTTTGCGTGTAGTAAACCGTATTACCGGCTTGAATAAAATTCTTTTGAAAATATTCGAGAGTAAATATTTTATCCAAACAAAATATGAATACGAGAAATAGAATCGGATAATAGATATAAATTTTCTTCATAGATAAAACCAGTTAAAACCTAAAACCTTGAATAGAAAAAATCCGCGTTTCCCGCATTTGTTCCAATCATGATAAAAAGAACAATCAGGCCTAAAATCGGCAAAAATCTCGCTCTCCAGATTTCGGGAACCGAATATTTTTCAGGCCATTCTTCAGGTATATGAAATAAAAATACGAAAAGAAGCATATACATTCCCGTTTCGAATCCTATCAAAGGTTGTCCGTTTTGAAACGTCAAAATTCTTGCAATGGAAGACGTCGCGGAATTAAAATTTGGTGTAAAAAAGAAAGTCCAAGAAATCGAATATACGACAAGCACGAAAGCATAACGTATAACCGCTTTTACATAAGGAATTTCAGGAAGAATTCTCCAATTTCGCACTTCGAATAATCTTTCCAAAGATAAATAAATACCTGTGAGCAGGCCCCATATGAGAAAGTTCAAACTTGCCCCGTGCCAAAGTCCGCCTAACATGAAGGTTACGATAAGATTAATGGCCGTTCTAATTTCTCCCTTTTTCGATCCACCTAATGGAATATAAATATAGTCTCGAATCCAAAAGGAAAACGTTAGATGCCATCTACGCCAAAGATCTCCGAAGCTCCGGAAGAAAAACGGAGCCTTAAAATTCTCCGGTAGATCGAACCCCATTAACTTTCCGATCCCTCTCGCCATATCCGTAAGTCCCGAAAAGTCGAAATAAAGGTTGGCTGCAAAGAGGAAACAAGTCAGTAAAAGTGCGATTCCGGAATAATCTTTCGGAGATAGGAATACAGGCGCGATCAAGGGAAGAACCGCCGCAGATAATAATCCTTTTTTAACGAGACCTCGGACAAAAAGCCAAAGACCGTCGATCAATTTAGAAGGGGTCATTGTTGGATTTTCAAATTGATTCCGAACTTGATCGAATCGTAAAATCGGCCCTGCAATCATCACAGGAAAGAAAAAGATAAAAGAGAAAAATCCCGTGAGACTAACGTCCTTATCAAAACCTTCTCGTTTTGAATCCACCGCAAAAGAGATCAATTGGAACGTATAGTAACTGATCGTAGCGGGAAGGACGACTTCAAATCCCTCTAAATGGAACAAAGCCGAAAATTCCGCGTCAAGCGATGTCTTTTTTTGAAGGACCGGAATCGAAAATACAAAACCGATGAACTCCATGAGTAAATAAAAATATTTGAATAGACCCAAATTAAGGATATTGAGAATGACGATAGCCTTTACATACCAAGTCTTTTCGTACAGATATCGGTATAAGAACCAGTTGGCAAAAACGACCAGAATGAGATGAAATAAAAAATTAAGGCCAAATAGGGAATAAAAAAACGCGGATCCTAAGACCACGAGATACTTTCTACTCTTTCCCGGAATGTTCCAGTAGATCAGATAGAATGCCAAAAAAAATAAAAGAAACTCAATGCTGATAAAGTTCATTTCCAAATTCCCGTCTCAGTTAGAAGAAATTTACCTTCTTCTATGCCCAGTTTTTCCAGTTGTATCGAACCGATGCGTATTCTTTGCAGATCGATCACGCTCGCTCCAGATGCGTGGAACATTCTTCTGATTTGTCTTTTTTTGCCTTCTTCAAGAGTAACACGATATACACAATTCTTACCCGGAACGAGTTTAACCATTTTTGCACGCAGAATTTCTCCTGCATCCAAAATCCCTTTTTGAAAAGTGGCCTGAATCCACTTTTCTCCCGGATCGTGGTTTAAGGTCACGAGATATTCTTTTTCGGAACCGTTGGAAGGGTGTGAAATTTTTTGAGCTAATTCACCGTCGTTTGTCAAAATGAGGAGTCCTCTTGAATTGAGATCGAGTCGTCCGGCAATTTTAAAATTTTTATAAGTCAAAGGAAGAAGAGAAAAAACTGTCTTCTCGTGAAAACGATCTCCATGAGAACAAAGATATCCGACCGGTTTATTTAAAATTAGGATTCTTTTGGGTTTTCTTGTCGGTTCTACAACATTTCCTAAATAAGAAACCACGTCACTCCCAGGTTTGATTTTGGTTCCCAAATCAGTCACTCGTTTACCGTTGATTGTAATTTGGCCCCTGAGAATCAGTTCTTCTGTTTTTCTACGAGAACCTAAACCACAATCCGCGAGAAATCGATTCAGTCGAATTTCATCTCGGGCGTTTGAATCGTTTTTGGATTGCATGAATTCTTCCATTTCGAAAAGACTCAAAAAATCTTCTATCTAAAACTTTCATTGACCCGAACTCTCTCTCATACGAAAATAGAAGTAGAAACTCTGTGCTCATTCGAAACATATGATAAATCCGCTTAAAAAGAAACCTCGCACTCATTTTCTCCAAGAAGCCCCTGAAAAACCGGATTGGCTCAAAGTAAAACTTACTTTTCCCGACCCAAAAAACAATCCAGTTGCCATAGTTCGGAATTCTCTGGAGAAAAAAAAACTCAACACTGTCTGCGAAAGTGCTTCTTGTCCGAATCTAAACCATTGCTGGTCCAGAAAGACGGCGACCTATATGCTCGGAGGAGATATTTGTACGAGACGTTGCTCTTATTGTGATGTTGCTTCCGGTAAGCCCTCCGCTTTGGATCGGGACGAACCCAAACGAGTAGCCGAATCAGCAATCGCTCTTGGCTTAAAACACGTGGTAATTACCGCCGTGAATCGAGACGATTTAGAAGATGGTGGTGCGGCCCACTTTGCGGAAACGGTGGAAGCAGTAAGAGAAGAACTTCCGGATTGTAAGATCGAGCTGTTAGTACCGGATTTTAAGGTTCGACCAGAATCTTTGGAAATTATTTTTCAGTGTAAACCGGATATTTTCAATCACAACGTGGAAACCATAAAACGCTTATTTCCCGAAGTTGCCCCTCAGAAAAAATATGAACGTTCTCTCGACGTTCTAAAAATCGCCTCCGAAAAAGGGTTTCTTACAAAGAGTGGATTGATTTTAGGAATGGGTGAAACCGTGGAAGAAGTGAAGGAATGTATGAGAGATTTAATCGGGGTCGGAGTCTCCTTGCTGACACTCGGACAATACCTTCAACCGACACCGACTCATCTTCCCGTTAAAAAGTATGTTCTTCCGGAGGTGTTTCAAGAATTGAGAATTTACGGTAAGTCTATCGGATTCAAAGGAGTTTTTTCGGGTCCTCTAGTCAGAAGTTCTTATCACGCAGATGAGCAAGTCTCATGGAATCCCTAAAAAACTTTGGTCCGTCTCCCGAAGAGATTAAGAAACTTATCTATCATTCTATGATTCAATTTCTTTCTAATCAAGAAGGTCCTGTCAGTAGATTCGAAGTTAAAAATCTTTTGGAAAAAACGATCAACTTGATCCCGAACTTAGACGCGCATTGGGCAGAAATCAATCGATTCGGTAGGAATAAGATGGTTCTTCATTGGAAAGAGCAAGTTATGCTCATCGATATGGAAGAAATTTTGGAATCGATTTATTCGCTCTGGAATCAAAGATTCGATTTTTGAAAAGATGTTTACGATTCTACTCGCCTGATAGATGTCAGGTTTTTAGGGATCAGTGGTTTGTGTATGTCGTAAAGTCCTAAAATCAGGTTTACAGAAGTCATGCTGCTTGATGAACAAAATGAGGAATTAAAAAACCTAAATGCTGATGAAGCCGAACGTTTGCAATAAAATGAAAAACCCAGGTCTTTGCCTGGGTTTTTTCCACCTGATTTCAGGTTCAATCTCTGTTATCAAAATTTAGCTTTCGTTTGGAAGTCGTAAATCACTTCTTGAACATCCGCTTGATTGATCTTCTTAATACCTTGCTCGGTATGAACGATCATCGTAGATCCTTGTTGATCCACAATTGCACCGATCATAGAAGATCCGTCAGTCATGATAATCTTTTCGATTCTTTCGTAATAGTTTACGATATCCTTACTGGATTTCAGTTCTTTGGGAGCGGAAACTAGGATTTGCTTGAATTTCTTAACTTCTTCTTCCTGGCGAGTTGCTATTTCACTTTCTAGTTTTTTTCTCTCGGCTTCTAGAGAAGCGGCTTTCTGCTCGTCAACCTTTCCGGACGATTCCTCATTAATACGAACCATTTTTTCCGTAGTCTCTTTGTCTACGGTTACAATTGTTCGAATCTCCTCTTCTTCTTTTTTAGAGATTCCCGAACTGTCCAATTTTTTCACAACAGCGGCGATATTCTTTTCACTGATTTTAGAGGAATCTTTTGCCTCCAGAGACTTATCATCAGCCTTCAAAACGGAAGCTTGATTTTTCTCCAGAACAACTTCCGAAGATACAACACTTTGTTGGATCTTTTTTAGATTTTCATTCTTTGCGATTTCTTCTTCGCTCAAACCTTCCAGAATCGCAATTCGAGGAGCTACTGCAACCGCACCGTCTAAAACTTTTACGACCGCTTTGTCAGATTTAGATCTGTCTACGATGAAGGAAGTTCCTCGAACACCAGCGATTGCGGTTGGAGTGACCACAGAAAATTGATCTTCTTTGGAGGCCTTGTTGACTTTTGCAAAGACTTTCCCGGAAACAAGTGCGAGTCTTGTGTCGGAATTACCTTTTGAATTTATTGTAAGAGCATCAAAGTCAATTACGGAATTTTCGGAAATTCGAACCGCAGATCCGTCTGCAAATTGAATATCGACTTTGGATTTATCTTTCGTACTGACTTTATCTCCAGTTTTTAGACTAGCACCCAATGTGGCTTTCTCTTCCGTTAGATCAGTGTGAAGAATTTTAGCTTCTCCTACACTGAACACAACAACAGCCGATGGACTGTTTTCTTTACCAATAGCGGCTGACTTAGAACTTTCAGGTTTCTTACAAGCGTTGAACACCAAAACTCCGGTGGTCAATACGATTGAGGAAACGATTAAGAGCTTCTTCATACATTTTCCTTAAGATTGGATTGATAACAGGACTGCGGTGGTAAACAGCCTCTATCTATTATTTCTCAACAAACAATAGAATCTTTTTTTTCAAATCTTTCAATTTTTTTTTGCTTAAACGAAAACATTTCTAGGCCAAAATCGGTAAAATAAACTTCTCCATCTGTATGCTAAATTTGAAACGAAACTCGTATATGAAGATTTTAGTAACAAATAAAAAATTCGGGTTTTTAAGGCACGAAATTAGTAAAAAGATCTCGAATTGAGCTATTCATCATACAGATCTACTCATTTAGGCGGTTTTTTTCTTCTCTACGCAGATTGCATGTTAATAAAACGCCTTTAGAGTATTCAAGAATCGATTTTTTTGGGTAGTCAGAGACTACCCAAAATTTTTCCTAAAACGATGAAATCCCTCTTTTTATATTTCGACCGTAATTCCCTTTTCCTTCGGATTCATCCTAGTTTTACGTCGGTTCGATTTACACTGGTTTCGGAGATGATCGAACTCTTACGGAAATCTGAATAGAATCGAAATCATTTCGTTGAATCCCGAACTTAAAGAACGAGTTTGTCGAAAATCCAAAGCGGAATTCATGCGACCCCGTTCAATAGAAAATCTGTGTCCAAAAACAGTTCCGAATCGAATTAACAATCCAGCATAGAACAAGAATTTGTTTCAAAACCTCAAAATATGGGAATCTCTCATAAGAGTGTTCCAATAATAAAGTCTATTCGAGAATCCATAGAAACCGTAATTTGTAGGAACTCATACGTTTTATTATGAATTTACCAAATGGTTATAAACTGGTTTCTTTTAGGATTTTAGGATAGATTCTCAGTATTTTTTCGAGTCGGTCATTTTAAGTTTATCCCAAGTTGTAAAAGATTTGGTTTCTCATATTTTTAAAAAGATGATTTCTTTTTTAAATTTCTTCTTAAAATCGGATCCGTTTTCCGAAAAAAACTGCGTGTCATTTCAGTTCCTTTGGAGACATTGTCTTTATCAAGATGGAAGCCACAGATTCAATCCGCCAAAATTCTACCATTCCACTTCTGGAAGAAATGGAAAGGAAATACAAATTCATTCCTATGGAGGCCATCGTCAAACAAGATATCCTCAGACAAGGAATCCATTTTCTTAAAGAAGCCTTTGATGTAACAGGAAAATACAAAACCAAAGATTATTTCATATTCTCCTTTGATCATATTCCATTTTCAGAATTAGGAGAAGGTACAGACGTCAAAGCTCCCGAAGAGATAAAAGTTTCTAATGGTCATTTCAGTCTTCTTCCTACGGTAATTTCCACACGGAACAACCCAAATTCTCCCTACAAAGTCAAAAAGTCTCCGGATGGGAATCCTTCCCTCTATCTTGGTGAAACGTTTTTAGGGGATGTTGAGTTTCCACCTCTTCCCGCTTGGTATCGTCACAGAACAAAAAACGGAAAACTTCCCGGTGAGATTGCACCCGTAATTGAATGGGGATATTTGATCTATCTTACTGTTTTTAGAAACTGTCAGTATTTTGGAAAAGAAGAGGAATGTGCATATTGTGATATCAATCATAACTATCGCCAACAGAAAAATGCAGGGCGTCCCTACACCGGTATAAAAGATATCGAGGATATCTTGGAAGTTTTATCCTGGATCGATGCAGAAGATCAAACCGCGAAGGTTTATACGATTACCGGCGGAAGTGTAATCACATCCTTAAGGAAAAAAAATGAAATCGATTTTTATTTGGATTACGCGCGGGCAATTGAATCTAAATTTCCGGGAAGATGGATGGGTAAGATCGTCTCTCAGGCTTGGGAAATAGAAGATTGTAGGAAATTCAAAAATGCGGGCATTCAGGTTTATCATCCGAATTATGAAGTTTGGGATAAGAATTTATTTCAAAAAATCTGTCCCGGTAAAGAAGCCTACATTGGGAGAGACAACTGGATTCGAAGAGTCGTGGATTCCGCGGAAGTTTTCGGTCCTTCTTGTGTAATTCCAAATTTTGTGGGCGGAGTAGAACTTTCCAAACCGTACGGATTTGCAACTGTTAGGGAAGCAATTGCTTCCACAGAGGAAGGTCTGGATTTCTTTATGTCAAAAGGAATCATGCCGCGATTTACTGCCTGGTGTCCTGAACCTTATACAACTCTTGGAACACAAGCGGGTCCTCCTTTGGAATATTTCTGTGAGCTCTTGACTGTATGGAAAGCTACATTCGAAAAATATAATTTACCGGTTCCTCCCGGTTATGGTGAACCAGGTCCGGGTAAAGCTGTTTTTTCCGTTTCCGCTTTTATGGATGTGATTGGTTATCAGCAAAGAAGCTAAAACGGCGCTTGCTTTCATTATCATCTATGTACGTACATTTTACTTGTTCTTCTATAACATTTTTTTGATATTGGGTTGATCGGAGTCCGTCTCAAATCCTGTCGAGCGACCATAGAAGCGAGACACTGAGTTTCTTCGAGCGACCATAGAAGCGAGACGGCTTGAGTTTAACAAAAATGTAGGAGCTATTACAATCTTAAATGACAGGAGAAAACCGCCAATGTAACGGTTTCTGTGGGAACTCCCACATTCAGAGGACTGATGACAGTGCACGCAATGCCGCTCCTACAGAAGACAGTTTTGAGACGAGTTCTTTATATTCCCAAAGTAAAAGTAATTTTCCAGTTCGTAGCGGAGTCTTGCGTGTGACTTGGTTGTTTAAAACAGTCTAAGTGAAGAATATAGCTGTAAAAATGCGGGCATTTCTCCCGAATATCTACGATACAGTTCTCCTAACCACAGAAGATAATTGAAAAGATAGTAGCGGGACACGCCGTAGACCTATAGCAAAAGTTCCAAAAGGAGTCCAGTTTGCAGATCACCCGAACGTCGACTCGTTTCATATTTCATTTTCCCAAACTGGTCTAAGGTTCCCCTTCCAGCTTTTTACCGAAACGTCTTGAGGCAGAAAGAAACTCCCCGTATGTTTTCAAGAACTGAAGATTTTTTTTGGAAAAAGTTTCCAATCTTTGCGGAAAACCGAAATTAGGTATTTTTTGGAACGACCTTCTTGAAAAATTGAACTGATTTCTCGGCTGAGCATCTCATATCGAATGCGATTTTTGGAAAGAATAAAAGAATAAGGCGGTCGGTATAGATTCTCTTATGAAAAGAGAAAAAAATTTCAGACAAAATATAAAACATTCATAAATTTGAATGTTTTTTTCAACTGCACAAGGACGTTTTTTTAAAATTTCCATTTAGTAGGTTTCCCAAAATTGTGAAATCTACTCGGAGAAATATGAAGTAGGTTGTGCTTAGATCCCCTATTTTCGTAGTAGTAAGGATTATTTCGATAGTGGTATGGATAAGGCTGACTTTGGTAACCGTAATCCTTGTTATATTGATCACAATGTTGAGAATATGTTGGGTTTATAATGCGACAGTCATCGTAATATCTATATAGTCCTGAATAACAGTTCAGAGATAAAAGATGTCCCGTTCCCAATAATCCCAAATAGAAAAGGAATTTCATTTTCATGGAATGGCCTCTTTAGACATTAGACGTTCTATCGGTAGGTATAAATTTATCAAACTTAAACAAAACAGTGTCTTATAAACTTGAAAGCGTTGGGTTAGATGCAAGAACTTACTATCGTCCGCGAAAACTACTATATTTTGCGAAAGATTCTAAGTTTTGACGCGACTCTTAACGAAAATCACTCGCAGGAAATTTCTCTAATAAAATAATCTTCTAAAACGAAACGATTGCGTTTATGGAAAAAAGAAATCTTCTTAATACAAAGGAAAAATTTTGAAATCTCGTATATGCCAGAACTACTTAAAGATTTATATTCAAAAAATGTATTAGAAAAAATTGCGATTTCCTTCTCGAAAGAACTTCCTGAAATTTCTCAGAAAGAATGGGTTCAAAAATTCAAACAAAAAGATTGGGAAAAGCTCGAACTCAAACAAAGGATTCGAAGGATCGGGGAAATTTTAGCAGCAACTTTACCAAAACCTTTTCCAAAAGCTCTGGGATCTTTGCTTAAAATTACGGATTCATTTGAGGAATCTTTTGCGGGAAAGGAGATTTTTCTTACGACCTTTTTGGGAGACGTAGTTGAGATACTTGGGATGGATTATCCAAAAGAGTCGATGCAAGCAATCGAAAGAATTACAAAGCTGATCTCTTGTGAATTTTCGATTCGTCCTTTTTTAATTCGGCACCCGGTGCTCGTCTGGAAACAAATGTTGGAATGGTCTTCCCATAAGCACCCGAGCGTTCGTAGGTTATCCTCTGAAGGAAGTAGACCTAGACTCCCCTGGGGAATAGGAATTCCAGGTTTAAAACAAAATCCTCAAAAAACTTTCCCGATACTTGAAAATCTGAAAGACGATGAAGATGATGTAGTTCGAAGAAGTGTAGCAAATCACTTAAACGATATTTCCAAAGATCATCCGAATTTAGTTTTAGAAATCGCACAAAAATGGATTGGATTTTCGAAAGAAAGAGACGCACTTTTAAAACACGCGTTACGCGGTCTTCTAAAGGCAGGGAATCCCAAAGCGCTTAAAATTTTCGGCTTTGGTTCAAATGTAAAAGCGAAAATTTCAAGTCTAAAATTAAAATCAAAAGTTGTTAAAGTCGGTGAAAATCTTTCTTTCGGCTTTACCGTTCAATCGGAAGAATTAAAACAAACACGTTTTCGAATCGAGTATAAAATTCAATATGCAAAAGCTTCCGGAAAAACTTCCAAAAAAGTTTTCCAAGTGGAGGAAAGATTTTTCCTTCCAAAGGAATCGATTTCCTATAAAAAGAAACAATCCTTTAAACAGATGACGACTAGAATTCATATCCCAGGAAAACATACTTTGGAAATACATATCAACGGAAGTTTGAAATCCAAAGTCGATTTTCAAGTTGTTTCCTGATCTCATAAGGAAACAACTTCAAACGATACTATCGTTTTGTAGTCGTACATGAAAAAGTAATGAAAAGTCAATTTAAAACGAGAAAGGATGAAAATGGATAAGATTTAAAAGATGAAATTGACGTCTTCTGGTTATAGCCGTTTCCTTTGTAAACCTAAGAGCCCCGTCTCAAATCCTGTCGAGCGACCATAGAAACGAGACAGCTTGAATTTAACAAAAATGTAGGAGCTATTACAATTTTAAATGACAGCAGAAAACCGCCAATGCAACGGTTTCTGTGGGAACTCTCACATTCAGAATATTGATGACAGTGTCGGGTAAGGCTGTTCCAACAAAAGACAGTTTTGAAATGGGCTCTAAATCTCCACATAAATTGAAGTATCATCGTGATACTTTTCCCAAAACGAAGGAATTCCCGTAGATTAACAGTTTTCTATATCGAATTCACGTTTAGTTCAACTTGAAGAAGAGGATTTTTCCACCCTTCTCCACTGATTGGCCCATGCCGCGAACGAATTTTGATTTCTGGATTGAATATATAATTTCCCGGTACCGGAAAACACCGCCACCAAACCTTCTCCACTGAGGAAAAGGGATTTAAGCCCTCCTACCTTTTGAATCGTATAATTCAATGATCCTTCAAAACCAACTATATGACCTGTATCCACGATATACTGACCGTTCATGTCGATTGTATGAATCGCACCAAAACTCGAGAAGAAAAGATCCCCAATTCCGCTTACTTTTAAGAAAAACAAACCTTCGCCGGAAAAAAAACCTTTGAATCCTCCCCATTTGCTGTCGATCAAAAGGGATTCGGAACCGGCAACATAAGCTCCTCGACTAAGAATCAGATCCTCTCCGTTCATCTTACGGTGTTCTATATCGCCTTGAGTAGCACTCGTTAGGAAAATCATTCCCTTTCCATTTTCCGCTTTGAACGTGTTTTGGAAAAAAGATTCCCCACTCAAGAGAGCACGTTTTGCAGAAGCCCAAATTCCACCCTCTGCTTTTGTAACCATCTTTATCGTTGGACTCATCGCTACCATTGCACCGGATTCGGCTCGGATGGACTCTCCATCTTCTAATTGAACTTGAACAATTGGAAAATCAGGTTTTAATAATATTTCATGTTTCACGATTCATTCTTCCTTATCTTTTGATCGGAGGTAATTGGTCTCTGAACCAACTACCCAAAGAAGGAACGTTTCTGGATTGAATCCAAACCTTTCCTTTTCCTTTAAAGCGAGCAACAAATCCTTCTCCACCAAGAAAAAAAGACTTCCAACCGCCGAACTTAGTCATCTCGTAATGCAAACCCTCATCAAAAGCTACGATGTGGCCTGTATCAACAATCATTTCACCGTTCACGTTTAGTACGTCGATTCCTCCGTAACTTGAAATTAGAAGGGGACCATTTCCGGAAAGTTTCAGGAAGAACAAGGATTCACCGCTAATAAATCCTTTGAGTCCTTGAAACTTCGTATCCATTTCAATGTTTGTCGAGGAAGCAAGAAAAGAACTCGATTGAACATACACCGTCCCAGATAGTTCGATCTTGTCTACGTCTCCCGGAAGGGTAGGAGCAAGGAGTATCTCTTCGTTTCCGGAAGAAGCGGTAAACGTGTTCATCCAAAAAGATTCCCCGCCGAGAAACGCAGCCTTTAAACTTTTCAGAAATCCCCCTTGCTGCGCTTTATGAGTCTGGATCGTGATTCCGGAACTCATGGACATCATGGAACCGGATTCCGCCTTGATAGATTCTCCTGCGTTCAGGAGGATTTTTGCGAAGCTATAAGACGGTTTGCTGAGAATTTCAATATTCATAATATTCCTTTTTTTATACAGGGAGAAGACCAGTAAGCCAGGACAGAAAACCCGAAGGTACTCTTGTTTGGATCAAAACCTTTCCATGACCCGTAAATTCCATGACTAGTCCTTCTCCCCCAAAAAGAGTAGATTTCCAACTTCCACCCGCTTTTGTAATTTTATATTGAAGACTTTTATCGAATGCAACCACGTGTCCTGTATCGATTGTATAAGACCCTTGAACGTCAATTGGAAGAATGCCACCATATGCATTTAAAAATAATTTTCCGTTTCCTAGTATTTCCAAAAGAAAAATTCCTTCTCCTCCGAAAAAAGAACGTAGCCCTCCAAATTTAGACTTCATCGTGACGGTTTCATCAGATGCGAGATAAGCACCCGCTTCTACGATAAGTCCCGTATTTGTAAGATCGACTCCTACTACATCGCCCGGAAGTTCGGGAGCAAATCCGATCTCTGCTCCCTGGGCAGGAGCCTTAAATATGTTGAAAAAGAAAGACTCTCCTCCGAAAAATTTTCTGGAAATGGCAGAAAGAAATCCACTTCCCATTTTTGTTTCCACATCGACACCAGGAGTCATATAAACCATGGCACCTGCTTCTGCTTTGATCGTTTGTCCCGGTGACAGTTTTACTTTCAGAAAAGAATACGAAGGTTTGTGAATGATCTCGTAATTCATAGAAGCAGTAATGTAAAAAAATTGATTAGGAGCGTCAATCGGAAAAGTGCTTTCAGAACAGATCCATAATTTTTAGTTTAGAAGTAAGATATGGTTCAAAGAAGAATTTTGACTAAGAAATCTAATTTCGATTTAGAACTTACTAAGAACTTGTCCCAAAATCTCGGGATGTAGGAACTCTTACGAGAGTGTTCCAACGATAAAATCCATTAGAAAATTCATAAATCACCAATCTGCGGGAATTCCCGCACTCTATTACGAACTTATGAAATGATTGTGCTGATTTCTTTTAAGGTTTTTGGACAAGTTCTAAACAATTTTCACTTAAGGGATTAAGTTTTTGCTTTATACAGAAGTCTTCTTTGAATTCATAAAACCGATTCGTATCTTAAAAAGGTGTGGATGTATTGGATTCGTTCGATCTGTATCAACCGAACTAAAACGATATGAAAATCGATATTCTTTTTAACAATACTGAAATCCTCGATCCCGATAGTTTATAAAGTGAAGAAAATGTTTCACGCAATTTTTCAATAAACGTTTTGGTCTCCCAAAATATGGTGAAGGCACTTTTACCGTTTTTGAATACGAATACAAAGCTCGTCTTCTTAACGAGTAGAATGGATCGGGTTGGTCCAATTCTGAGGCGTGCTATGGTTACAGAACTTCCAAAACCGCTTAAACGCAATCGCTGTGAGTTTGGTTCTGGATTTCAGTCCTGAGGAATTTTCCATTCGGAAAGAGATTGGGAGGATTCCTACAATAATTAAAAGTGTACGAGGCCCTTATAGAACAAATTGAATCTTTGAATTTAAACAACTCAGGAAAGTTTTTTCATTAAAGTTGAAAACTTCTCTGGTAAAAGCAATGGGAACATAACCGTGGTTCTTGGGATACACAGTTGCAGAAAAGAGACAATAGGAATGAAATTGATTCCAAATTATGTCGGATTTGGCTTTAAATCTTGGTTTGGAAGTCTGAAAAAACCGATTTTAATAGATCTTTTGGCATAAAGTTTGCTTAATTCACTTAGGGAGAACGAGATTTCAAACCGGGAAAAGGTTTGGATTTTGTCTCTTAATGAATCTGAAAACGAACTTCAAGTCCATAACGACCGTCTTTTTGGTTGAGGGACGTAAAAATCAAATACTCAAAAAACTATGAAAGAAATCCTATATAGAAAATCCATACAAGATAGAGTTAGAATCAAAGGGATTGGGCTTCATTCCGGAAAGGAAGTGAACTTAACAGCTCATCCTGCCCCCTCTGGTACAGGAATCGTTTTTGAATATCGAAAAGGTTTAGAAAAGGCGTCGATTTCCGTTGAACTCAGTAATGTAGTTGATACCAGTAATGCAACTACCCTGGGAGATGGTCTTCATAGGATCCAAACCGTGGAACATCTATTGGCGGCAATTTACGCGCTCGGTCTAACGGATTTGATTTTGGAAATTGATGCTGCGGAAGTCCCGATTATGGATGGCTCCTCGCTTCCTTTCTTACAAGCACTTGAGTCGGCAGGAATTGTAAAATATCCAGAAATTATAGAGCCGATTTACGTTCAAAACCCTCTTTGGGTTGTAGACGGAGATAAGTATCTGGTTTTACTTCCCAGCGATAAACTCAAAGTAACCTACACGATCGACTTCAATCACCCCCTTCTGAAAGGCCAAAATATTACAATTTCCCTAGATAAAGAAACGATCAAGCAAGAGATTCTCCCAGCAAGAACCTTCGGCTTCTTAAAAGATGTAGAAGCCCTCCAAGCAAAAGGTCTTGCGATGGGCGGCTCTTTGGATAATGCAATTGTTTTAACCCAAGACGGATATCTGAACCAACAGCTTCGTTTTGAAAACGAGTGTGTTCGTCATAAAATTTTGGATCTTTTTGGAGACATATCTATCGCAGGTCGGCCGATTATTGGACATTATCTTGCATCTAAAGCAGGACATGCACTGGATATTTCCATGGCTAAACTTGTGATGAGCAGTGTTACCGGAGACGAAATCAGCAAATACAAAAGTCGAAGAATTCCGCTTTTCAAAAGAAAAGTGGCAGTTGTTTAAACTTTCCGATATTTTCGTTTCGATCGATATAAAAACTGAAACTTTATCTGTTGTAATTCTTACCTAGAAAAGAATTGTCAGATTCTTCTTTTGGGGAATTCTGTAGTCGAGTTGAAACTCGTTTTTAGAATGATCTCCTCCAAACGTATAGTTTTTCCAGGAATTACAGCTTTTCCGGGAAAACTATATGGTAAAGTCTTAAAAACCGGAAAAAAACGAAATACGATTCTCACCGGAACCTACATTCACGAATCCGAAAAAGAAGAAGAAATACAAAAGTTCTCTATCGCGTTGGAAGAAAGTCTTCAAAGTTTGCGGATTTTGATTGCCTCTCTTGAAACTTCCGGGCCGGATCAGAAAGAAATCCGGGAGATTTTAGAAACACAGGCTATGATTTGCTCCGATCCGAGTCTTGCCACCTCGGTTCGAAAAAGAATTTTAGAATTCGGAGAGAACGCGATTCTTGCCGTACAAAACGTAACTCACGAAATTTCCGAAAAGTTTAAAGCTATGGAGAATGAATTTTTCCGGGAAAGAGTGGATCATTTTCAAGACGTCTCAAATCGATTGATCGAGTTCCTTGCGGGTAAAAAGGAAGAGGATTCTTTTCTTTCCGGTTTAAAAGAGGATTTGATCTTGGTCGCAAGGGAACTTACTCCTTCTCAAATGATTCTGATGGATAAGACTCGTATCCGCGGAATTGCGACCGACTTAGGTGGGAAAACGGGACATATGGCAATTCTAGCGAGAAATTACGGGATTCCCACTATCGTAGGGTTAAAGGATTTTTCCACACATGTCAAAGATAACGAATTTATCTTTTTAGATGCGGAGTTGGGAAACGTAGTTCGTTTTCCGACTTTGGAAGAAGTTAAGTATTACGGATTTTCCTCTTCTTATCCCACGGAAGAAAGTGGAACTAAAAAAATTAGAGCCATAAGTAAAGATGGGATTCGTGTTCGAATCAAGTGTAATCTTGAAACCGAACTCGATTGCGAACAGGCAATCAAATTCGGAGCCGAAGGTGTGGGACTTTTTAGAAGTGAATCTTTATTTTTAAAATACCAAGACAGAAACGTTTCTGGCGAAGAACAGTTTCTCGCTTATAAAGCAATCGCAGAAGGGATGCAAGATAAACCGGTTATCATCCGCACCTTCGACATTGGGGCCGATAAGTTTTCAACGGGAGAACTCGAAGAAAATCCATTTTTAGGAAACCGAGGTATACGGTATTCACTTTCTCATTCGGAATGGTTCGCCGAACAACTAACGGCGATTTTACGAGCCTCTGCTTTCGGAAATGTTAGTATTTTGTTGCCGATGATTACCGGTCCCGGGGAAATCGTTCGCACTCGCGAACTTTTGGAAGAATGCAAACGCAAATTAAGCGTTAAAAAGGAAAAATACAATAAAAAAATCAAAATCGGTGCGATGATTGAAACTCCCGCTGCGGTTGCCGCTTTAGATCTGATCGCGCGAGAAGCGGATTTTTTTTCAGTGGGAACAAATGACCTACTTCAATACATAATGGCGGTGGATAGAAACAACATCCACGTTTCTTCTTTATACAATCCATATCATATCGCTTTTTTGAGAGCTTTGATCAAAATCGTGGAAGTTTCAAGAGATTACGACAAACCGCTCAGTCTCTGCGGAGAACTTGCATCAGATACAGACTTTACGATCTTTTTAATCGGAATTGGAATTAGAGAGCTATCCGTTTCAATCCCATTTTTAAACCCGATTCGAAAAATCGTCCGATCGATTTCTTTACACCAAGCAGGAATTTTAGTAAGAAAGATCTTAGAACTTTCCGAGGAAGAAAACTATGAAAGTATCGAAGCCTTCCTTTTCAGTAAGCACCTAAGTTAGCGTGAGTTCGACGTAGGGTGGAAAAAAGAGAAAAATCTTGTACTGAAAGTGCCATATCGCAATGTTAAACCGATCTTTCCGCAAAAAGGGACTAAATATGGATCTTGATATTTTGTGCAATAGATGGTTTTGTGTAGATAACAAAAAATAAACTCAAACCTACTAAGGGCCCGTCTCAAAACCTCGGAATGTAGAAACGAGAATCTGCAGAACTCCTACATTTATTACAGACTTACCAAGTGATTACAACTGATTCTTTTAAAATATAAACTCTTGATAGAAATAAAAAAAATCTGAATTTAGAGTTTTCACACAATCGCTTTTGCATTTGTTAATTAACGTTAAGTTAAGTATTTTCGATTTCCAAAATCAAAAATATGAAAGAATCCCACGTATTTTCCTTCTCTTGAAAGAAAACAGGTCCTATATTTTCTTTTTCTTTCTTCAGACAAAGGTAAGAATGTTTTTCCGTTCTCAAATAAAATTTTCCACAATTTCCGGAAAGTGTTTGGATGAGATTCTTTAGAAGTTTAGGAAGATTTTTGTCGTCTCCCGGAAGAGCGACTCCGGCGATCAGAATTTCCCGGTTTTCAAAACTTCCTTCAATCACAATTGCCTTCGGGCTCCATTCTTCGAACAATTCCTTTTCATACGTCCCAAGCACTGGGTTTAAAATCTCATGAATTTTGGAATTCATCTTCATCGGAAATTTTTTTCCGAACACTTTTGGGATAAATCCTTTGGTCTTGAAAAGATTCCAGTTTTCAAATCCGTTGATTTTGGAAAGTCCTAAAACAAATCCTGGATTAAGCCCTTGTAGAGTGATTGTACCTTTACAACGATCGGCAAGAATAGATCTCATACATAGAAAGCCGAGATTAAGTGGAGAAAATTCCCCCACTTTGGAAAAATCCCAAACCTCGTTTTCTCTGAGGGGTGAAAAATAGAGGTTGTCGAGGGCATATATATCTCTTTGTCCCAAAGGAGAAAATACGGAGAATTTCTGGGTTTGTTTTGGAGTGCCGGTCATACAAATTCTATCGGTACGACGTCAAATTCTCCGAAGAAATAAAAAAGCCGACCTTAAAAGGTCGGCTTTCAAAATCTAACAAAAATTAGAAAATTCTAATCCTGATTTGTAGAATAGATTTTCTTGATCTTGTCGTGGTATTTTTCAGTGATCACGTGACGTTTCATCTTCATCATATTGTTGAGTTCGTCGCCAACTTCAAAAGGTTTAGAGATTAGTATAAAAGGAGTCACCTGCTCGAATGATTTGAATCCGTTTTTGGTGTTGTTCAAAGCCTTAATCTCTTTTCTGTATAAATCGTAGACCCTCGGATTTTCGATTAATTTATCCTTATTCGTTTCGATGATTCCATTTTCTTGTGCCCACTCTTGGAGTTTTTCGAAATCCGGAACTACGATTGCACCTAAATTTTTCTGATCTTGTCCGATCACCATACATTGGCTGATGTAAGTGGACTCCTGAAGTTTATTTTCGATTGGCACTGGTTCTACGTTTTCTCCTCCAAGAAGAACTACCGTATCCTTAGCACGGCCGGTAAGAGTTAGGGTTTTCTTAAAATTGATCATTCCCATATCTCCAGTATTCATCCAACCATCGGTTATCGCTTTAGAAGTGGCCTCCTCGTTTTTGAAATAACCTTTCATGACTTGAGGCCCTTTGACGAAAACAACTCCTTTCAATCCTAGTTTTCCCTGAGTAATTTTTCCGTTTTCGTCCATCTCGGTCAACACCGCATTGTTGTCGCTACGGATCTGAAGTTTCGTTTTGGGAGCAATTACACCTACGGAACCGATGATGAGTTTTTCAAAAGTCCTTACGGAAATCACGGGAGAAGTTTCTGTCATGCCGTAACCTTCTAAAACGTTGATTCCAATGTTACCGAAAAATTCATCCACATGTCTGGGAAGGGCCCCCCCTCCGGATATAGACGCTTTTAATTGACCGCCCGTAGCTGCTCTAATCTTAGCAAGAACGATTTTGTCTAATGTAAAACTGTTTAGAAGAAGTGCTAAACCTGCTATGACGTAGAAAAAAGAAGTCAGATAATACAATTCGGTTCCCGCGAAATAAGCACCTAATCCACCTGCAAAAACGGTGAGAGTAAATGGTCCCGTTAAAAGGAACTGGATGAACATTAGAATTCCGTAAAAGAAAGACCAGATTGGATTTCTTCCTGTATAATCCACTTCGATTCCTTTCAAAAAACGGAGCGCTTGATTTTTCTTTCTGGAAAAGAAATACGCGAGTCTAAAAAGACCTCTGCGAAAGGCGGGAGTTTGAGCTGGATCGTTGATCCGAGTGTAAATTCCGTTGTAGATGTTTTCCCAAAGTCTAGGAGCGGAACCCATAAACGTAGGTTTTACAGTAGCCAAATCCTGACGAAGATCCCTTACATTCGTATAATAAGTAGCGGCTCCAAGTCCGATACAAACATATTCTACAACCCTTTCGAACACGTGCCAAATCGGAAGAATGGAAAGGAGGCGTGCTTCCGAATTAATATCCAACATAGGACTTACGTATTTTATTTGATGCATCATGTTGGAATGTTTCAACATTACACCTTTAGGAAGTCCGGTAGTTCCGGACGTATAAATTAACGTGAAAAGATCCTCCGAATCAATTGCGGAAACTCTCTCTTCCGCCTTTCGGGATCCGCCCGTCCGAAGTTTTTTACCTTTTTCAATTAGATCCTGCATCTTCAAGACGCCGGGAGAGGTGCTCGTTGAATCCATCATGATCAAAGTTTTTACGTTAGTCAGCTGAGATTTATTTCTGTTGAATTTTTCGAGCATCTTATCGTTTTCAATAAAAACAACTTCCACTTCCGAATGATTGAGGATATAAACAATTTCAGAATCAGTAATATCGGTTCCACGTGGAACATCCGCCGCACCCGTAAGAATCACCCCGTAATCCGCAATGATCCATTCGATCCGATTGTCAGCAAACAAACCTACTCTTTGTTTCTGCTGAACACCTAATTCAATCAAAGCTTCCGCAAGTTGAATTCCTTGCTCGTACAATTGAGAATACGTCATTGGGTAGTAATTCTTTTTAGAATCCTTGGAAAAAAAAGCCGGTAGGTCCCGATATTTTTCCGCGGATTCGCGAAACAGTTGTGCTAAATTTTCCGCCATTAAACTAATTTAACTCCTGGTATCTTTCGTTATTACAACTTAGGGATTCCGACAAAGATCCTGTTGATAAGGATTCAAAAGTAAATAGGGAACCTAAGAAAGAAACCTTTTTTTCAAAATGCTTTCCGGGAGATTCTATTTTATTTACTTTGTTATGTAATGCTATGGTGCAGAAAACCAATTCGAAAAATTTGCTCTGAGTTTTGGATAATCTTTCTCTCGGACGCCGTACTGAATTTTCAATAAAACTCCAGATGGACTAAAGACAATCAAGGCGGGTTGTCCTTCCACTTTATACTGATTGATGAAAGTAAAATCCCGGTCCACAAAGAACGGGTACGTTATCCCGAATTCCTTTACGGCTTTCAAATGTTCTTCTTTAGAAAGCTCCGGCTCAGTGTTGATTCCCAAAAGAACACCGTTTTTTCCTTGTAGATCCTTAGAAAGTTTTTCTAAAACAGGAACTGCGTCCTTACAAGGCTCACACCAAGAAGCCCAAACGTCTAAAAGTAAGACTTTTCCTTTGTATTCCTTAAGAGAGACCGGGCGTCCGTCCAAGTCGTATAAGGAAAGTTGATAGAGAATTGATTCTTCCTTGGTAAAACTACAAGAGAATCCCAGAAAAAAAATGAATAATAAAATCGGACGAAAATTCCACATGATCCCCCATCCTATTAAAAAACTGATTAAAAACTGACCTGAATCCTGAAAAGAAATTAGCTCCAATCATTCCACAAGTTCGTAATAAAATATAGGAATTTCTGCATTTTCGTTAACTCAAGCTTCGCTTCTCCTATGTTTCTTGTGTCAAGCCCGAGTTCTGATACCCAAA
Source organism: Leptospira borgpetersenii serovar Javanica (assembly GCF_003046425.1). GTDB lineage: Bacteria > Spirochaetota > Leptospiria > Leptospirales > Leptospiraceae > Leptospira > Leptospira borgpetersenii. Next base: position 155,317 of record NZ_QAJG01000007.1, on the reverse strand, counting down.
CTCTGTCGAGCGCCAATAGAAGTGAACGCGCTTTCGTTTCCTCCACCAGCCTCTTAACTCCATCGAATCAAGAATATCACATAAGGAAAAAATCTTTTCAATACAATCGTTCTCTTCAAATTAGGATTACTCCAGTGAATCCAATTTTTTACAATTATTTCTCAGACCATGAAGAGTTTCTATCTTATCTGAAGAACGATCGATTTTGTGGTTCGGGATTGATTTCCACACCTATGCAAAAAGAACCCTATTTTTTGGAAACGGATCGAAAGGCAAAATTGGAATTGAAACAAAGTCGACTATTAATTCTACTCGAGGGAAAAGAAAGTTCGAAATCCCTTTCAATTCCTTTAAACCCAACCGAAACAAATTCAAAAGAAAGACGTAAGCTGGAATTTTGCCCGGATTATCTTCACTTTGAGAATGGAGAAGAAGAATTTTCCGTAAAACTTCAGCCCTTAGATCGGAAAAGAATCCATCTCCAGGTCGATTCTAAAATCGGTTTGGAATTTTCAGGAACCCTTGCTCGACTTAACGGCTGGAAAAAATGGTTTTTAGGTTTATCGTAAAATCAACTGTAGCAATAGGTTTTACAGTGGATCTTGAATTTCGTGGGAGTTTCTACATTTTCCTTCAACGAGTTTCAAGCGGATTTTTTGATTTCAAAACTTCTCGAATTTGATCCGAGACCGTTTTTGCTGCGGTGCTTCGATAGAATTTTCGAATGTCCACTTTCTCACCGGAATACGGTTTTTTAGAAAAATTCAAAAGCGCCAGAGTCCAAAGTTTTTCTTCGAGTTTTAAATACTGAATTTTATTCCCACCGATTTCTCGAAAAACCGAAAGATCCGTGACGATTGCAGGCTTTTGAAGACTCAATGCCTCCAAAAGTGGAATCCCGAATCCTTCATACAAAGAAGAAAATAAAAACAAAGCACACTTCTCGTACATATGAGCAAGCTCCACATCGGTCGGACTTTCAATCCAAATGATGCCCAAAGCCCTACTTTCCGGACTTCGAAGGGTTTCAATAAATTTAGGATCTTCCCAACCGGCCTTCCCGCCGATAACCCAGGAAAATTTTTGATTAAATTTTACAGATTTTGAATATTCAACATAAGCATTATACAAAAATTGATAATTCTTTCTGGGTTCGACGGTCGAAACCGAAAGGAAAAATTTCTTAGGAAGGGAACTTATTCTGTTGCCCGGTCTCTTTTTGAGCAGTCCTTTGAATTCAGAAAGTTCGATTCCGGGATAAACGACTTTCATCTTTTCAAAAGGAATATGAAAGAATTCGGCTACTTCGTTTCGTGTGGATTCGGAAATAGGAAGTAGTTTGTCCGCACGTTTGACGGAACGAGCGAGGTAAAATTTTTGTTGGATTCTCGCGAGGGTTCTCATCGTGCCTGGAAAACGATACGCAACCAGATCGTTGTACGTCAAAATGGTTGCGGTTTTTCTAGAAAGAAAAGGGGGAATTACCTGTTGAGTTCCCCAGAAAAGATCAAGTCGCATTTTGCTCAACTGCAACGGAAGAGCGACCGCAAAGTAAAGTCCTCCCTTTTTGGAAAAAAAGCCTTCTCCTTTGACAAAACGAATTCCGGGAAGATCCAAAAGGTTTACGTAACTCGGATGAATATCTTTGTGGGAGAAAAGATAGAACTCGAAGCTTACATCCTTCCCTAAATCAAACAAAACGCCGTGAATCATCTTGCCCACACCGGAAACAGGAGTGGAGAAAGGTCTGGCATCTACACCGATTTTAATCGTATGAATTATATTTTCAGAATATTCTTTTTTTTTCATGATTTTACTAAAAAAATTAATCCCAGTCTTTTAGGCCCGATTGAAAATGCGATTTCGAACTTTCCCAGACCTGTATGAGAGACGGGGTATGTCCCGCCACAAGTCCATCCCCTCTTCCGCCCACCGTTTGAAACTTATAAGGTTTGCCGGATCGAATTTCCAAGTCAGAACCTCCCGAGGCATTTACAAGGGCGATTCCCGCGCAGATATCCCAATCATTTTTGGGCTTTAGAGAGATCGAAAGGGACGCTTTTCCCGCCGCTACCAAACCGAGCTTATATGCGATCGAACCCATTGATGAAAACTCCCAACCGACAGGAATCATAGAGGAAAAGAAAAGTCCTTCTTTTTCTTCGGTTCTAGAAATGAGAACTTTGTTTGTAGGTTTAGAATTGTTTAATGTTTTCGTAAAATTCCTGGATTCAATAGAGAACGAATTTGGAATTTCTTCCAACTTTTGATAAACGATGCCTAAGTTTTCCATTCCATAGATCAATTCGCGGGTAACTGGATTGAAAATGATTCCGAGGATCGCTTTGCCTTTGACGGAAAGCCCTAAACTGATCGCAAATTCTGGATTTTTATGCACGAATTCGCGGGTCCCGTCGATCGGATCCAAAATCCAAGCCGCGACAAATTTGGAGATATCCTTTTTTTCCAAATCTTCTTCGGAAAGAATCGGAATATTCGAAAAATGTAAATTTCTGGAAATATGAGCCCCGGCTTTTAGATCTGCCTCGGTGACGGGATCGTTTTTTCCCTTATCTTTAACCTTAAAATCCGAATTATAGATCTCTAATACGATTTTGCCCGCTTCCAAAACGGAGTTTACGGCGGGCTGAAGATACTGAATCGAATCCAAAAAAGAGAATTACTTTCCGCCCGGATTAGCGGTATTTTCCTTATGAGGGTCGTCTAAATTTTCGGGACGAAGATAAAACACTTCGTTTTCAGGAGTTTGGAGATATATTTCGGGATCCATTTTGAAGCTATAAAAGAAAAGATATTTTTTGAATTTTACATAAACCGTATACGTTCCTTTTTGAGGTTCGTAAAGCATCGTATCTGCATTCAGATCCTTAGTGATTTCTTTGTATTCAAGATATCTATGGTGGAGCGTATATTTTACTGCAGAAAGAAGATTCCTTTCCAGAGTCGCTTTTTTCATTGCGTCGGAAAGCTTCACGTTTTTATTAAATTCTTCTACTTTGTTGAATTCTTCCACAACACCTTGCGATTTTCCCGCTTGAAGGCCGACAAAGGTTATGAGATGTAAAAGAGCGATTGCGAATATTTTCTTCATCTGGTTTCCTATCTCCGATACTAATATCGGATTTTAGAATGGGCAAACTTAGTCCCTTCCTTATAATTTCTCGAGTGGGGTATAGGCAACAAAAAAGTTTTTCTCAACGTTTCCGAAACGAATGGAAACTTTCGTATTTTTTTCTTTTCCCGAAATCGTCTGAATTGTCCCGATTCCGAATTGTTTGTGTCTTACCCGGTCTCCCGGCTTTAGATAGAGATTAGTAGGATCGGGTGTAGATGAAAAGGCGCTATTAAATTTTTCTTCGATTCGCCTAGTCTTAGAAGCCAAAGGTGCCCCCTGGGGTCTTCTCGCAGTATGTTCCCGGCTTACACGTTCTACGAAACATTCTTCAGGGATTTCCGACAGAAATCGAGAGGGAATTCTGTCCTCCACCTTACCAAACTTTCTGGAAGTCCTACAATAACTTAGAAACAATTGTTCCCGGGCACGCGTAAGAGCGACGTAAAAAAGTCTTCTTTCTTCTTCGTCTCCAAAGTGAGAATCTTCCAAACTCATACTGTGAGGGAATGTACCTTCTTCCAAACCTGAAAGAAAGACGATCTTAAATTCCAGACCTTTTGCATTGTGTACCGTCATAAGATTCACATAATCGGTAAGTTCTTTTGATTCTTCTTCACTTGTTATTAAGCTGATCTGATTCAAATATTCTTCCAAGGAAGGAGAATCGGAATTTTTTTCGTATTCCTCGATCGAATTAACAAGTTCCTGAAGGTTTTCTAAACGGGCAATCGATTCTTCCGTACCTTCGTCCCTTAAATGGGAAACGAGACCGGAACGATTCAAAAGTTCTAATGCGATTTCGGAAGGGGAAGAATTCTTTTCAGCCTTTTCTATCAGATCGCTGAATAAACTATAGAGTTCCTTCCCTTTGGATTTCGCCGCTTTTTTGAGAGGAATATCTTCTTGGCCCAAGGCTTCCAAAAGAGAAATTCCTTTTTCCAGAGAAAATTCACGGATTTTACCAATTCCGGAATCGCCGATTCCTCTCGGAGGATAGTTTACGATTCGAAGAAGTGAAACGCTGTCGAGTGGGTTGGAAACCACACTCAGATAAGCGATAAAATCCTTGATTTCCGCCCTGTCAAAAAATCGGAAACCCCCGAAGATTTTATACGGAATTCCTAAATTCCGAAGCGCTTCCTCAAAATATCTGGACTGAGAATTTGTTCTGTAGAATATTGCAATATTCTTATATTCCGTTCCGTAAGAATACGCGGAACGGATCCTGGTGATTACTCCGTGAGCTTCCTCGGATTCGTTTTCAAATTCGTTTAACACAACTGGAGAACCTTTGGGATTATTCGTAAATATTTCTTTTTGTTTTCTCTGAGTGTTGTTCGAAATCACTTTTGAAGCAGCAAGGATGATATTCGATGAAGAACGATAATTTTCTTCTAATTTTATGACCGTGGATTCGGGGAAGTCCTTTTCGAAATTCAGAATGTTTCCGATGTCGGCTCCTCTCCAGGAATAAATGGATTGGTCGTCGTCGCCAACAACACAAAGGTTTCTTTTTTCACCTGCAAGAAGAAGTACTAACTGGTATTGTACTTTGTTTGTATCCTGATATTCGTCTACCATTACGTATTCCCATTTATGACGATATTTGGCGATTGCATCCGGGGATTTTTGAAAGAGCTGCACCGTTTTCCAAATGAGATCTCCGAAATCGAAAGCACGGTTCGCATCTTTTCTTTTTTCGTATTCTTTATAAATTGCGGATACAGTTTTGGAAAAATCGGTGCGTCCTTCCTTTTCCAAATAAGTTTCGGGAGATAACATCTTATCTTTCAAACCGCTGATATAATTTCCGAGCATAGACGGTTTGTAGAATTTAGGATCCAAGGAAAGGTCTTTTACGACCTGTTTGAGAAGGGACTCTTGGAGGGTCGTATCGTAAACGGTAAACGCGCTGTCAAATCCAAAAAAAAACGCTTCTCTCCTTAAGATATAAAGACAAAGAGAATGGAATGTTTTAATTTGAAGATTTGCCGGAAGGAAAGGGACTAAGTTTTTTACTCGTTCGACCATCTCAGCGGCGGCCTTATTAGTGAAGGTTAACGCGCAGATTCGATCAATTCCGTGATTGACTAAAAGGTTTGCGATTCTATGTGTGATGACCCTGGTTTTACCTGAGCCTGCGCCCGCTAAGATGAGTACTGGGCCGGTTATCTGTAAAACGGCTTTTTTTTGTTCTTCGTTCAGACCTATAAGGAAAGAAGAGGTCAAAATCTATAATCTCCGATTCCGAACACAAACTGAAATGCATTGTCGGATTCAAATTTCGTAAAGGGATGATCCGGAACTCCCGAATACTTCAATTTCTGAGCGAAATAAATTCGAAGAGGAAGAACCGGAATCTGAATCCTGAGACCGATTCCCCAGGAAAACCGGAATTTATCCAAAGCGATATTACTTCCGGAAAGTACCAGGTTGGCAGGATTGTTAAGTTCTTCGTAAGTATAATCCGCTTTCCGAAGGGCGTTCAGATTGTAGTAATTTGAAAGGGCGTATCCGATGGGATCCTTTAACTGAGCTTCTCTGACTCTTTGATCGTAAGTTGTAAACAGATCCCTTCTCACCCCAGTCGCTCGATTGACTTCCTCATACAAGGCTCCTGCGTCGAAAAAGGCGACTAACCAGAGTAAGGTGGGTTCGATCGGAAAACGAAGTTCGGAGCTAAAAAGCATCCTGGTTGCAGCACCGTCCCTCCATTCGGTAGGATATTTTGCGTCGTTATAAAACCAACCGCGAAGGGACTCGTAACCGCCTAAGAACTGTAAGTCTTGCAATTGAATGTATGGCCTTTGAATCGGATCCTGTTTACCGTAATATGGAACCCTTTGGTATGTAAAAAGAGAGGAACTTCTAAATTCTTGCACGACTCTCCATCGTTTAAGTGCGTTGTTTCTAAAGAGTCCGAAAAAACTATAATCAAACCAAGTATGATAATATTCCGCAAGAACCCTATATTGATCGAAATGAGATTGACCGCCTAATGCCTGCCCGACGTTGTCCATCTGAAAAAGCAAATCGTAACCCTGCGTAGGGTTGAAAACATTATCTCGAATGTCGTACGCGATTCCATTCGAAATCTGAGAACGAAACTGCCAGCCCCTACGGACCTCCGCAAGAACTTGATCCGACACAAGAGAAGACGGATTTGTGGAAGCGTAGATACTTGGGGAATATCTATGAAAATGAGTCCAGTTGATAAAAATCCTGTGGCCGATTCCGACGGTAAAACCGACCCCATCCCTAGAATAAATAGCCTGTTCCTTGATGGACTGTTGGTTATTATTCTCCGTAATTGAGACGGCACCTACGTTGTAAATCCTAGAAGAATAAAAAAGAGAAAGAGAAAGAGACCAAGGTTTATTATAAAGCCAAGGTTCCGTCCAAGTTATCTGAAAGAGCCTTCGGAAAGGACCGAACTCAAGACGTCCGGAAATTTTTTGCCCGGTTCCGTTTAGGTTATTTTCACCGACCTCGGTAAAAATGGAGAATCCGGTGATTGTACCGTAACCGCCACCCATGGAAACTGTTCCCGTAGGTTGTTCAAGAACTTCGATAATAAGATTCATCTTCGTCTGGTCCGAACCCGGTCTCATGTTAAAGTTTACTTCTTTGAAGTAGCCCAGGTTATAAATCCTTTCTCGGGAACGATTGACTAGAATGGAGTTGAACAGATCCCCTTGTTTGAAAAGAAGTTCCCTTCGAATTACACGATCCTGGGTTTTTTTATTTCCTTTGATAATGACATTTTCCACATAGGCGAGATTGTTTTCTCGGATATTAAAATCCACATGAACGAATTTTTTGCCGTGTAACTCAGGTTTGGTGTTGTAGAGTTGCCTCAATCGTTTGATATGAAGTTGAGAATATTCGTTTTCACAGATTTTTCTTTCTTCCTTGGATTTACGGCTGTAACAATTTTCATAATATTCTAAATTTTCGCGATCAAGAGAAACCACTTTTCTACGGGGAATCACCTGTGCAAAGAGATAACCTTTCGAGCTGTACATTTCGTTCACGGTTCCACGGTCCCGCATAAAACGAGTTTCATCAAAAATTGCTCCGACCTCTCCGTCGCTGTAATCCAAACTTCTTTCGATTTCTTTGGGAGAAAAAAGAGGTTTCAATTCGTCCTTTGCAGTTTCGGGAGGATTCTTCTCTTTATTCAAAAAAAGGGGCCTGCCCTCTCCATCTAAGGACATGTCATGGTTTACAGTATAGCCGTTGAAGAAATAAATCTGGCCCTCGGAAATTTTTACGTTTACGATGATAACTCTTCTATCTTTTTTTTCCGGGTTTTCCCAATGGATTTCCCAATTGGTTCCTTCCCGAATCAATTCAGCATCAAGATAACCTCTACTTTTGAGATAAGCGACGATGGTATCCTTATCTTTTTCAAAGGAGGATTCCTTAAAATTACCACCTTCGAAAACGCCCTCTTCTTTCATTTCCATAACAGAAAGAATTTCCGAGGTCTCGATGGATTCGTTGCCGTAAACGTTGATTTTGGAGACAGGAATTTCTTCCCCTTCGTCGATAACAAAACGAACTCGAACCAGATTTGTCTTCGCATCCGGCTTTCCCAATTCCACTTTTACGTAAGCGAGAAAAAATCCTTCGTCTCTGTATTTCTGAAGAATCAAATCTCTCGACTTAGTGATCTTTTGGGGTGTGATTACTTCATTATCTTTGAGAGGGAGTTTGTCTCTCAAATCCGCCGGAAAAACTTCGTCCGCACCGACAAACTCTATTTCTTTTACTCGTGGTCTTTCTTTAAGATCGAAAATGATACGAATTCCATCCGAAACTTCTTCTGCTTGAATATCGACGAAATAAAAAAAGCCGGAGTTGAAAAGATTCTTTAGGTCCCGATCGAGAATTTTTTTGGTAAGAGTTTTACCGATTTTTATTTCGATCATCGATTCGAGATCACTATCGGGAGTATTTTTATTTCCTTTGAATTTAACTTCTTTGATAACTTTTCCCAAAAAGTCGTTTCGTTTGGAAAAAATTTGAGTTAGTTCACCTGAATAGAATAAAAGTCCTAAAAGAATCACAAGCACAGATCCTTTTAAAGTTGGGGATAATATTCGTTTCAAAGTAAAAACTAAAGCCACCTAGATATTTGCAACTAGAACCAAAACCGTCCAAAATCGGAATTTATTTTTCTCCGGAACCAGTTTGTCTTACCATCGCTAGGTTAAACTTACTTACTCCTGCCTCATTTACTTTATCAATTACCTTAATCACGGTCTGATAACTTGCAGTTCCGTCTCCTCGGATGATAACCCGATTTTTGCCTGGTTCCCTTTTCTCCAAAGGACCAAGGAAGACATTGATTTTTTCCGTCAGCTTTTCCAATGGAACCGGATCGGTATCCTTGTCTAAGAAAATCTTACCGTCTTTATTGACCGTAATCACAAGTTCGTCTTTTTTCTTTTCTTGGGCGGTTGAAGAAGACCGAGGAAGTTCGATTTTCATGACCGTCGATTTTTCCAAAGTTGCATTCATCAAAAAATAAATAACGATAAAAGAAATCACATCGATCAAAGGAGCTAATTCGATTTGCCCTGTTCTACTTGCGGAAGATCGAAACTTTCTGAACTTCATATTTATTTCAAATATTTAAGAGCTTGACCGGAAAGATTTTCCATTTCGGCAATCGTATCTTCTTTTTTCTTTTGAAAGTAGTTATAGGCAACATAGGCAGGGATCGCAATTGCAAGTCCCATCGCGGTTGTAATCAAAGCTTCACTGATCCCTACTTCAGCTCCTCTTGTCCCTGAACCTTCTTCGAAGGAACGAATGATCCCAAGTACTGTCCCAAGAACACCAAGAAGAGGAGAAATTGTCGCAATAGTCCCGAGTCCGGAAAGAAATCTTTCCATTTTGAGAATTTGTGCAAAACCTGCAGAGAGCATTTCTTCTTCCGCCGCCTCTAAATTTTTAAGCGAAGATTCAATACCTGCTTGAAGAACGAGAACAGAGGGGCCGTTGTTCATGCCTTTGAGATAATCGATCGCTGTATTCCAATTTTTTTGGCGAAATAATTCTTTGAGAGAACGCCAGTCATCGAGAGCAATCGGTTTCCACTTAGAAAAATAGATCAATCTTTCAATAATGATCGTAAAACCGATGATGGAAACTAAAACAATAACAATCGGTACAGACTCCGGAGGAATTGCAGAAATTAGAGAATCGGATTTGGCTAAAAACATTTTCAGTAAAATTCTCCCATGAGTAGAGTTTAAAACTCTACTGTAGCTGCCAAACAGTTTTCTAATTCGCGTATCTCCTTTTTGTAGGATTCGAAATTGGGAAATCTGTATCTTAAACCGCTTGTTTCTTCAACAACTCTTTAGCGTGTTCTAGAGCGCCTTTTGACACTTTTTGACCTGAGATCATTCTTGCAAGTTCCAAAGTCCTCTCTTCTAAACTCAAAAATTCCGTCTTCGAAAACGTACGTCCTCCCTCTACCGACTTCGTAACTTTTAGATGATCGTTTGCTGCAGATGCGATCTGTTGTAAGTGTGTGATCAAAATCAATTGGTGATTTTCCGCCAGATTTCTGAGTTTTCGAGCCACATCCATTGCAATTTCTCCGCCTAAACCGGAATCAATTTCGTCAAAGATCAAAACCCGTAAATTGGCCTGCCTACCCAAAATAGAGCGAATTGCAAGCATTACTCGAGACACCTCTCCGCCAGAGGCGATCTTACGAAGTGGTCTTGGTTTTTCACCCGGATTCGGACTGAAATAAAATTCGAGTTGATCCAGTCCCGATTCGTTTACAATATAACTTTTACCTGAAGCTGATACTTCTCCTTCCGGACTCGGTTCCCAGCGAAGTACGACTTGAACTGCCGCCCCTGGCATTCCGAGCTGCTCCAATTCGGACTTGAGGGAAGATTCGAAACGAATGAGAGACTCCCTTCTCGCTTTGGAAAGTTGAATCGAAAGAGAAGCAAGTCTAGAAGTCACCTTCTCGATTTCGACTTGCATCGATTCCTTATTCTTGGAATTTTCTTCCATCGCTTCCAATTCCTGTTCTGCTTTACTTTTGCAATCCAGAATCGCAGCCAAATCGGAACCATATTTTTTTTTCATTTTAGAAATCAGATCCAAACGAGATTGGACGAATTGAAGCCTATCCGGAGAAAAGAAAA
>NZ_QAJG01000007.1:122500-140000 GCF_003046425.1 Leptospira borgpetersenii serovar Javanica | reverse complement strand
CACATTCTGATCCGTTACGAGTAGTACCTTTGTAAGGGAAAGTTGCCCTTCTCCTAAAATTCGAAGTGCGCCGGTGAACGCTTCTCCTTGGTATCTTTCCTTAACTATAGCAGCTGCAAGAGAATGCACCCCGGATTCTTCGTAAGCCCAAATTCCCCTTACCGCAGGCATTACCACGGGAAATAAAGGAGATAAAAGATCCTGGAGATACTCTGCAATCCAATGATCTTCCTGAGGAGGACGGCCCACCACAGTCGCAGGCCAAATCGCATCCTTTCGATGATAGATTTTTTGAACCTGGACGACCGGATAATCGTGTTTTAACGCGTAATACCCGTAGTGATCTCCAAACGGCCCTTCCGGCTTTCGAATCTTGGGAGGGATCGTACCTTGAATTAGAAAATCCGCATCCGCTACGATTGGAAGAGAAGAAACATTCTTGTCTCTCTTGATTTTAAGCTTTTCGCCTAACAAAAGCGAAGCGAGAATCAGTTCGCTGATTTCCTCGGGTAAAGGAGCGACAGCGGCGATTGTCAAACCAGGAGGACCTCCCGTATAAATATGTACTGGAAGAGGCAAACCTGCCTTTTCCGCCTCGTAGTAATGATTTCCACCGCCTCTGTGGATTTGGATGTGCATCCCGGTTTCCATCGGTCCGTGAATCTGAATTCGGTACATTCCTAGATTTCCCTTTCCGGTTTTGGGACTTTCCGTATAAACCAAAGGAAGAGTAACGAAATTTCCTCCATCTTTCGGCCAGGACTTGATTGTAGGAAGTTCATGCAAAGAATCTAATGTATTTTCAAGAATCGGAGCCGTGTTCACTTTTTTGAGCCCGACTCTCAATGCTTGAAAGGCAAGATTTCTCAAAGCCCAAATTTTAGTCGGAGTCGGGGGAATAATATGCTGGATCGTATGTGCGATTTTTTGTACAAACTTGATCGGGTCCTCTCCGAACGCAATCTTCATTCTTTTTTCGGAACCGTAGAGGTTAGTTGCGACGCTAAAGCGGGAGCCTTTTACGTTTTTAAAAAGAATTGCCGGTCCTCTTTTAGAAACGACCCTTCTTTGAATTTCAGCTAATTCTAATACTGGATTTACTTCCTCTTCTATGACGAGAAGTTCCTTTTGCTTTTGTAATTCCTTTACGAATTCCGCTGTGGATCGAAGTTTCATAAATTTTCCACCGGAAGCTCCGGTTGTTTTTTGTTTTTATTTCTAAGCCTGATCAATTTTCCGGATATAGAAGATGGGAATTCTTCCTTGAGATCCGATTCGTTTACCCATTTAAATTGGATATCCTTTCTCTTTTGAAGACTTTTTTCGATTCGAACAACGTTCTTTTCATCAAGTTCGCTGAACTTCAATCGAATCCGATGATTCGTGATGGAATGCCTTGATCTCAGAGAATTCTGTATCACTCCGGAATCGGCGAATAATTCTTCCACCCACTCATCCTTTTCATAAGGATGTTCCCCCTCCAATCGAAACGGCAAGGAATAGATTGTCTTGAAAAATCTTCGAGTTGTGTATTTCACCAAAAGAATACGACCGGATGATTTCAAAAAAAGAAAGTTGAGGTCTAAATCCACCCAATTTTCCACTGATTTAGTTGCCGGAACTTCCTTTTCTTTTCCGGCTCCTTTTGCTTCACAATGATTTTCGAATGGACACGCGGAACAATTTGGAACTGGAATACAAACAAGCGCACCCAATTCCATCATCGCTTCGTTATGATTTCCAGGGTCGTCAGGTGTTAAAAATTTTTGAGCTAGGTCTGCAAGAACCTGATTAGTCGAATTTAAATTAGGATCTGATTCGATCAGAAACAATCTCGATAATACGCGTTTCACATTCCCGTCCAAAACGGCATAAGGTTTCCCATAAGCGATTGACAAAACAGCGGAGGCTGTATAACTCCCCACTCCGGGAATCGAAAGAGCCTCTTCATAATCTTCGGGAAAACGACCTTCATATTTTTCAACGAGAAGCTCCGCTCCCTTTTTTAAATTTCGAGCTCGCGAATAATAACCGAGTCCTTTCCAGTATTTCATCACCTCTTCTTCTGATGCATCTTGCAGAGCTTTCGGATCCGGAAATCTTTTTAAGAATGTTTCGTAAATTGGAAGCATCGCGGCGACCCGAGTCTGCTGAAGCATGATCTCGCTCACCCAAATTCGATAGGCATTTTTGTTGATTCGAAAAGGAAGCTTTCTTTTGTTTTTTTGAAACCAAGAAAGCAAATTTTCTCTGAGTTCGATCAGAAGTTTTGGATTTATTTTAAATTTCACTGTCGTAAGGGAAATGAATTTCTTTACATGGAATGATACGCTGAACGAAGGTAAATCTTGTTTTCATCTTCTTTACTGAAATAAATAAGATTTCACTAAGAACCCGTCTCAAAACCTAAGGAAAAATATCTCTAAACGATCCGGTAAATTTTTAAAAAACGTGGGAGTTCCCACAAAAACCTTCATATTGAAGGTTTTCTCCCATCGTTTAAGATTGTAATAGCTCCTACATTCCTAACGTTTTAAGACGGGTTCTAGGCGTTGATTCGAAAATAAACGACATCTCCGTCTTGTACTACGTATTCTTTTCCTTCAATTCGAAGTTTGCCTTCTTCCTTTACTTTTGCTTGAGTTCCGGCCCTGTCTAAGTCTTCATAGCTCATAACCTCGGCCCGGATGAATCCCTTTTCAAAATCGGAATGAATCACAGAAGCCGCTTTAGGTCCGGTACTGTTCCATGAAGTCGTCCAGGCTCTCACTTCCATTTCCCCGGCCGTAAAAAACGTGATCAAACCAAGAAGTTTATATGCGGTTTTAATCATACGATCTAGACCACTTTCAGTTTCTCCGATCTCTTTTAAAAAGTCGAGTTGTTCGTTACGATTCAAACCGGAAATCTCTTCTTCGAAACGACCGCATAGGATCACGAGTTCGGCGTTTTCTTCCTTTGCCATCTGTTTGATTTGAGTAAGCAAAGGAGTATCTTTTTTTGCAGCGTCTTTGTCCGCGATGTTTGCCACATACATAACCGGTTTTAAAGTAATCAATTGAAAGTTTTTTGCGATCTTTTTTTCCTCGTCTTTTAGTGAGGCGAGTCTGGCAGGTTTCCCTGCCTTTAAAAGGGTTAAAATTTTTTCGAGAACGGAAGTCTGCTCCTGTGCTTCTTTGTTTCCATTCTTAGCATTTTTTGAAATTCTTTGAAATTGTTTGTCTGCACTGTCTAAATCCGCGAAAATCAATTCCATGTTTACAACTGCCGCGTCGTCCACAGGATTTATTTTCCCATGAACGTGGGTAACGTTTTCATCTTCGAAGGCACGCACAACGTGACAAATCGCATCCACTTCTCGGATATGGGAAAGAAATTTATTACCAAGACCTTCTCCTTGGCTAGCACCTTTGACAAGACCGGCGATGTCCACGAATTCTATGATAGCGGGAACTACCTTTTGAGGTTTTGCGATTTCCGCGAGTCGCTCTAGTCTTAAATCTGGAACTTCCACAATTCCTTTGTTAGGTTCGATGGTACAAAACGGATAATTTTCCATCTGTGCACCCGCTTTTGTAAGGGCGTTAAAAATGGTAGATTTACCTACATTGGGAAGGCCGACAATACCGCAATTCAGACTCATGAAGTCCAGATTTTCCGAGACAGGTCGAAGCGAAAAGTAAAATCACTCCAGTTCCCAGGATTTACCGGAACCGTCGCTACTACTGTTGAGAGAAAAACTTTCTTGTCGGAGACGAATCAACCGATTTCCCCGAAAGAAAAAATGTAAGACAGAAACCCCATTCGGAATCCGAGAAGACGCACAACCGGTATCATAAATCCCATCATTGAATCTTAAGTCCTGCGGAAAATTCAAGAGCCGAATCAGAGTTCTGTCTTTCGTTTTTTCGGAAAATGAATCTTGTACGATTTTATCTCCGAGTAGGAAAAAAATTTTATCCGATTCCCAAGGAAACTCCATCGAATTGACATTCGTAGAAAACCAAAACTTTAAAGTGTCAAAACTCAATTCGAAAGAATCGTTTCCGATTTTACTGTTTGTTGCAGATTGTGTTGGTGTAGGGATCGTTTGCGTTTGAGTAGAAACGCTTTCGGATGTTGATTGTGAAATCGAGGATTCTACTTTTTTCTCAGAATTGTGAATCTTAGAATTGAATTGCCTTTTTTTCTTAGAATATTTTTCGGCGGAGTTCGTTTGTTTTTCCTTGCTTTTTTTGTTTTTTACAGGTTTTCCGATTTTGGATTTTTGATTCGTATTTTTTTTAGTTTTTATAATTTCCTTTTTTTCTGCGAGAAAGCCAATCCAAGGTACAACTTCACTTCCGGATAGAGGCAGATTTTCTACATCTTTCGGAAAGATATATAGATCGTATCCATTTTCTCCGGCAAGTTTTAATTGCTCCGCAGCGGCTTCGGAGGAAAATGAACCGTAACCGACTAAATATGCGGTCCCATTTTCCTGGATCCGTTTATTTTTAAGCCTTTTAAAAAATAAAGAAGTGGATCTGTAAAACCTGGGTTTATCTTCCTTGGCGGAAGGTTTACAAACGAGTACGACACTGATCGGACGGTCTTTAAGTCCGCCGGTTTCTGAAAATATATTCGAAAAACAGAATATATCAAACGTTAGAACGACGGCAAGAACACCTCTGAAAACCATTCGAAACATCTTAAATATCAGCTAATCCTACGGACTTTAATAGAGCTTTTTCGAACTTTAGATAATTCTTTTCCTCCTTTTCTTGAAAGAAAGCGTAACGTGTTCTGTATTCGGGATCCTCCGTTATCAATGTCGCTTGCATTTCCGCGAGATGAAATTCCTCCTCTTTAAGAACCGCTTTTAAATTTACAGGAATTTGGTTCTCTTTCAAAATCCGATCGTATTCTTTATAGAGAAAATCCGCTCTTTCCTCGATGAGATGAGTTACGTAAAGATAGGAAAGGAAAGATTGCTTTTTGTCTTGAATTCCGGAAACGTTCAGATTTTTCAAAACCATTCCGTCCAGTCTCTGAAAGTATAAAAATGCCGAAAAACCGCAGTGCAAATTTCCGGCTTGATAATCCGGGCAAGAACCGGGAGAAATTCGTTCGCTCATCCGTTTGAAAAAATGTGCGTGTCTTGCCTCCTCTGACGCGTGTCTAAGAATCATCTCTCCCGTTCCGATTCCACTCTGTGTAGCAAGAATTTTCCTGGAACCGATATGTTCCAAAAAGGAAATCGTATTTAGCCACCTAGAATGTTGTTTCGGTTCTTGGATGATTTTTTGGAGAAAAGAACGAATCGGCTCTGTGGATACGAAACTTTTTGTCGAGACTACGATCATAAACGTATCCTTTTTAAGAAGGCGGAAAAAATCATCGCTTTTTAAACTTTCTCTTGGATTTTATGTAGGAAAAGAACCTTGGAATTTTAAAATCTTATCCCTCATGAACACATCACTAACCTCCCTGAAGCAATATGGAAGTCTCATCAAATTTTCTCATACACTGTTTGCTCTCCCTTTTGCGGGAATCGCATTTATTCTTGCGTTCTTAAAGACACACGGAAAGTCCGTTTTGGATTGGACGATTCTTTCGATTCTTATTTTGTTTTCGATGATCTTTGCAAGATCTGCGGCGATGGGTTTCAATCGAATCGTGGACACGGGCATCGACGCACAAAACGAGCGCACCAAAAAACGAGAAATTCCGGCGGGAAAAATTTCAAAACGTTCCGCGGTATTGTTCGTCGTTTTATCTTCTTTAGGATTTTTTATTGCGAGCTGGTTCATCAATCCTATGACTTGGCGACTTTCTTTTCCAACTCTTATGATTCTTTTGGGATATTCTTTCTCAAAAAGATTTACTTGGCTCTGCCATTTCATTTTAGGCTTTTCGATTGGTCTGGCGCCTCTTGCAACTTGGGTCGCGATACGAGAAGAAATCGTCTTGGAACCGATTTTGTGGACAATTGGACTTGCTTTCAATCTTGCGGGATTTGATATTCTTTACGCTCTTCAAGATCAGGATTTCGATCGAAAGGAAGGTCTTTATTCGATTCCTGCAAAATTCGGAAGAAAAAATTCTCTTTCAATCGCAATTGTAAGTCACGTTTTTTGCATCTGCTTTTTATTTGCGGCGGGAATCGTTTCGAATCTGGGGCCGATCTTTTTAATTTTTTTGACGGTTACAGGATATCTCCTATTTCAAGAACATAAAATCGCGAGGGCTTGCGGAGAAGATCTTTTTCCTGCAAAATTTTATCGGTTTCATTCTTACATATCCTTGATTCTTTTCACGGGATTATTATCGGATCGGATTTTTTATCTTGCGATTCTTGGCGACAACGCGTATTTAAGATGAGGCTTGTTTTAGGAATGGCAGGAGCAAGCGGTTCCATCTACGCTGAAAGATTTATCAAAGCCCTTTTTACGATCAAAGGGACTACGTTTTTCATCTGCAGTCCGGCTTCTCTTAGAGTGTTTCGAGAAGAAATGGAATGTAAAGTCTCCTCACCGAAAGAACTCCTAGACTTTATAATTTCGAAATATAAGATTCAGAATACTTCTCACGCGTTTGAAATCCGCAATTTTGCTGACATCGGAGCGGATATCGGTTCGGGTTCCAATTCTTGGAAAGGGATGGTGGTTCTTCCTTGTTCCATGAAGACGATCGCTTCGATTAACGCAGGTATGACAGAGAATCTTATCGAAAGAGCGGCTGATGTTACTTTGAAAGAAAGAAGAACTCTTTTACTCGTTCCCAGAGAAACGCCTTACAATCGGATTCATTTGAAAAATATGCTGGAACTTCATGATGCAGGCGCAATCATTCTTCCCGCTTCTCCCGGATTTTATCAGATGCCTAAAACACTGGAGGATTTGGGCGATTTCATCAGCGAAAGAATTTTTAGGCTTTTAGGCATGGAACTGGATCTATATCCACGATGGACTCCTCGTGATAACGACCTTTGAATTGGGAAATAATTCTTATTAAGCGAAGTATTCTATGTCGTGGATCTTTTTCTTGAGAGTAGATGCATCTTCGTAGTTCTCTTTCGAGATCGCGTTGAACTTCTGAAGATAAAGTCCGATCAATTCTTCCCCAGTTTGTCCGGGTAAAGAAAGAGCCTTTTTGAAATTGTCCAAGTCGAATTCCGGATGTTTGGTGGAGAAATTTTCCACGAGTTGATCCATTTTGATCAAGGATGCTTCTCTTGCAATTCCGGTAGATCTCCTGATTTTCAGAGAAAGATTTGCAAGTGCATCCAGATATTCTCTAACACCGCTTTCTTCTTCCGGAAAATCGACCAATCCTCCGCCTACTTCCCGATTTTTACAAATTTCAACATATTTGATCACAACACTGTTGAACTGATCCATTCTTTCCTGAATATAATCATTGGAAGCTTCTTTGGAAGTAGGCATCTCGAAGTCTCGGATCTTAATCACATCGTATTTCTCTATATTTTCTGAGATGACTTTTTTTAGTTCTTCATAACTTTCCAACGACACAGGTGGGAATGTCACGACGGGAAAATTTTCTCCGATTTTTAAAAAACTCACTACTACGTTAGACGCTATGATCTTTCCTCCGGGGCTGAGAGGGTTTTCGCCGAATACGTTGCAATATACGATTAAATTACCTGTAGGTTTTTTTTCCGATCCTTTTTCAAACTTCAAGGTTCACCTCCCATATCTATGTACAACAGACTCCAAAGCTCGTATTATTCCCACTTTTTTATTTCCTCGTTTAAGTTATCAAATATAGTTTTGTAAGCTTGATACACAGGACTCTTTTTATCCTTGAGTACAACGGGACTACCGCTTTCTCCGGCGTTCATAATGTCCATCGTAAGAGGAATGCCACCAAGAAAACTTGTTTCGGATGAATCGGCTAATTTCCGCCCTCCACCTTTGCTAAATATGGCAGAAACGTGTCCGCACTTGGGGCAGATGAACTCACTCATATTTTCAACAACTCCAAGTATCGGAACTTTCACTTGAGAGAACATTGCAGAAGCTCGAGTCGCATCCAAAAGTGCGACCGATTGAGGTGTGGTTACAAT
This sequence comes from Leptospira borgpetersenii serovar Javanica, assembly GCF_003046425.1. GTDB lineage: Bacteria > Spirochaetota > Leptospiria > Leptospirales > Leptospiraceae > Leptospira > Leptospira borgpetersenii. The sequence continues at coordinate 131,932 of NZ_QAJG01000007.1, read as the reverse complement.
CAAGGCTCCGTCCAAATCAATCAACTGAGCGAGTGAAAGTTGAACGTCTCCGGTTCCTGGAGGAAGATCAATAAAAAGATAATCAAGTTCATCCCATACAATGTCATAGAGAAATTGTTCCACTGCTTTTCCAAGCATCGGTCCTCTCCAGACAACTGGCTGTTTTTCATCGATTAAAAAAGAGAACGAAATGAGTTTGATGCCGTCTTTTATCAGAGGATAAATTTTATCTTCTTCGGCTTTCAACGCGACTCTTCCGTTGACTCCAAACATTTTTCCGATGGAGGGTCCGTAAATGTCCGCGTCTAAAATCCCAACCTTGTATCCAAGCGAAACTGCAATTGCTGCAAGGTTCACTGTAACGGTCGACTTGCCGACTCCGCCTTTTCCGGAACCGATTGCAATTACATTCAGAACACCCGGAATTTTATTGGAATCATCGAGAACAAGTTTAGGATCCACTTCGAATTTAATCTTCACTTTTCCGATTCCTTCCAGTTTGGTGAGAATCTGGCGGATTTGCGCTTCCAGGCCGATCTGAACCCTTCTATCTTGGTTCGGGGTTTTGAGGAGAATATTCGTTTCTCCTTCTTGAATATCAAGAGAGCCGATCATACCGAGAGAGACGATATCCTTTTTGAGTTCCGGGTGTTTGATCTTGGTCAATTCTCTTTGAATTTTAGCCGCTTCAATCGTTGCCATTTTATTCCTTTTCTGAATAGGAAACCAGGGGGGCTTCCGTAAACTTAGACTTTTCTAAATTGTAAGTATATCTTTGAATTTCTACATTCTGCTTTTGAATTTCCAACAGATGAAATCCGCTCTCATGTGTTGTATCGGAAAGACGTGTACTCGAGGCAGAATTCACAACGTAATAAGGCAATTCATCTCCTGGAAATTTTACCCAGTTCGTGTGGACGTGACCGTGTAGATAAACAAGCGGGGGTTGTTCTTTTAATAAGGAAGCGATCTCTTCCCGATTTAATAATTTATGATGTATGGTTTCTTGTTTATTTGTCGGATTCCAAATCGGATGATGACATACGAGAACGTAATTTCGAATTTTCCTTTCTGAAAGCGTTTTCTTCGTTTGTATGACTACTTCCGGCCGTATTCTTCCATAAGCATTTAGAATCGAAAGGGGAATATTAGAATCCCAACCTACAAAGTGAAGGTCTTGGATCTTTTTGATTCGAATATAGTGCGCATTATGGGAAATCGATTCTCCCGAAAGTTTGGAGAAATACTTTTCGTAAAAAGCGTTTTCCCCCACGGACTGTTTCACGTAACGGTCGTGATTTCCCGGAATATAAAAAACCTTTTCTTGAGGAAGTTCGCTTAACATTTTTAAGGCCGCTTTGAATTCCTCTTCGTGGGATACGTTGGTAATATCTCCTGATACGACGATCGCATCTGGATTCGTTTCACGAATGAAATTTAAAATCGAGTCCCAAATATTCTTAGGATATTTTTTCCTTCTTCTAAGATTATAATTTAAGTATCCCACAAACATCTTTCCCTTGAGTTGAAAGAATGGAACCGAAGTCGGAAAGTGTAAGTCTGAAAGATGAAGGATTTTCATTCGAAAAGTTCTAAGATTCCCAACACTTCGGCTTTTTGGACAATTGATCCTTTCTCTTTTATGATTTGTGTTAGTCTGCCTTTCACAGGAGACTCCATAGGGAAACATGCCTTGTCGGTAACAAGTTCTAAAATTTCCTGACCTGGTTCCACTGAGTCTCCTAACTTCACATTCCAGTGGACGAGTTCGATCTTATCTGTATCTCCAAGGTCGGGTGTGACCAATTCAAAAATGTTAGATTTTAATTCCATGATTTAAAACAAACTTGCGTAAAAGGCTTTATGCATCAATGATACCTAAAAAACTCGGTGGGAATATATGGCAAACCAGAAAACAGCGCTCAAAGGTAGCGAGATTCTGAAAAATATCGAAACTCTTAAAAAGAAAAAATTCTTTCACCTTGAACTCAAAGGGTTAACAAAGCCCACTCGTGACATCTTATCCGAACTCGTGAACGGAATCTTAGCCGAAATCGGAGCAAACCCTTTAGCCGGCTTTCACCTTTTCAGCGGGCTTATGGAAGCATTACTCAATGCAATCAAAGCGAATATTCGTCATATAATTTTCCGAGACGAACTTCTTAAAAAATTAGAGCAGGGAGAGTCCAATCCCCAAGACGCGGAAGAACTTCTGAAAATCATTATGGAGACTTCCCTGCTTCGAGATGCTATGCATCGTTACATCGTTCCTGAGAAAGTAAAGAAGCAGGTGCAAAACGTCCTCTTTCTGGAAGACAAAATTCGTACTAAAAAGAAGACTTTAACGGAAAACGAGAAAGCTTTTTTAACCGATGTTCGGGCAAAAATCAAAAAATACAATATGAACATTTCGTTAAAAATTCGTGTTACTTCCGAAGAATTGAGTTTTCGAATTCGTAACGATTCCCCCATTCATCATTTGGATTTTCAAAGAATTCAAGAATCCAGACTCAAGCACAAAGAGCTCTTTGACCGCGGTAACTCTGCGGATTTCTTTCGTCCCGAATTTTTAAACGAAAAAGAAAGCGCAGGTTTCGGAATTGCAATGATTGATGAAGGTTTTTATTCCATCGGTCTTAATCCACTCGATTTGCTTACAATCACTTCCGGTGCAAGAACAACAACCGTTTATATGAAATATCCAATCACCGGTCTGAAAATGGATTTCTAGTCAAACTTTTTCGACTCCCTATTTGTTCTGAAACTTTAATATATTATGGAATACCAATTGTAAATCCCTAAAACTACTTCTATGTTATGATGATATATTTCACTTAGAGCCAGCCGATCTAAAAAAATTGGCAAGTTTTTAAAAAAACCGAGGAGTTCCTACAAATTATGCCTCTTTTGGCTATTTGTAGTTTTTACCATGACTTGAATTTGTAAGAGTTCCTACAGCTCGTGAGTGTTAGGTTTTAAGACCGGTTCTTCATAATAAAATTAAAATTTTTACTTTGGATCGATTCGATAGATTTTTCCACTCCCAAAATCGCTTAAATATACTTTTCCGGTTGAATCTTTTCCAAAGGAAGAAATAAGTAACGGCCATTTTCCAAGTGTATAAACTTTTTTTGCAGGTTGGCCCAATTGTTCTGGAAGTTCCAATGCCCAAATTCTACCTGAAACAAAGTCTGCAAAAATGTATTTTCCATTCAAATCTGAAATTTCTGAATTCGAATATACATAGCCACCTGTGATCGATTGTCCTTCTTCACGACCGTACTCGTAAATCGGGTCGGTTAGACCCTCTGTTCTGCAATTCTGCTTCGGATCGAAACAATGATTCGCTTCTCTAATGTTCCATCCGTAATTTTTCCCACGCTCTACTATATTGATTTCTTCCCAAAGATCTTGCCCGACATCCGCAAGGATCAATCTTCCTTTTGGGTCAAAACTGTACCTCCAAGGGTTTCGAAAACCGTATGCGAATGTCTCTGGAACACAGCAGGAATCTTTTACAAAAGGATTATCCTGAGGAACCTTATAACCCTTTCCATTTTCCGTTGAGTTTACATCTATACGGAGCATACTTCCTAAAAACGTTTTAGGATTTTGTCCATTTTTCTTTGGGTCGCCCATCCAACCTCCGTCTCCCCAACCTACGTAGAGATACTGATCCGGACCAAACGCAAGTTGTCCCGCGTTGTGATTCGGGTAAGGTTGAATCACTTCCATAATAATCCGTTCGGAAGTAATTTTAGAATGCGCTAAATCTTTTGGGGAAGACGCGACCCATTCGCTGACTCGACTCGTATCTTTTCCGTTTACTTTTAGGACGTAATTAAGATAGAATTTCCCATTCTTTGCAAAATCGGGATGAAACGCAAGGCCAAGCAAACCTTGCTCCGATTCAGAAAGAACATTCAAAATCAATAATGTTCCGGTTTCATTTTTGCGAACCTTACCCCAACGAAGTCTCCCCTTTTGTTCGGTAACCAAAAAAAATTCCGTTTCTCCCGGCGGAAACTGTATATCCGTAGGTTGCCTGAAACCCGCAGATATTTCTTTGAGAGAAATAGAAATTTTTTCCTTAGTCTCGTCTTTTCCGGAATAAATGGGATGAAGAAAATTCGCATTTCCTTCCGCCTTATACTTGTCAGACGCTCCTAAAATTTCCACGAGAATATTTTGAATCTGCTCGCAACCGTTCGTCAAAAACAGGGCACCCGAAACAAGAATATAAATGGAAATTTTTCGAACCCACTGGAAAACGTTCTTAGATCTCAAAAAGCTTAAAATCAATTTTGAAAACGGATTCTGAAAGATATTTGATTTTATTTTAATGAAACAGAACGAGCCGAATTCGATTGTACAAAACATAGCGTCACAGAATTCTATTTCTCGAAGACGAGTCAAATCAAATTGGAAACTTTTTACGTGAACGGCGAAGAAATCAAAATCTAAAAGAAACGATTTGGAGCTTGTTCAAAAACCTGAAAAGAAATCAGTTACAAGCTCGCATCTAATCCTCGTTTCTCAAGCCCAGAAGGGGATGTCATTTTGTCTATAGTTGTTACTCCCGTTGGAGTTCCTACATTCTAAGGTTTTGGAACAAGTTCTTGATAAGAATTCAGATTCTCAATTTGAAAAAATAGAAAGAACCGTTAAATGTTTTTTTAGAGAATATACTGACTGAGATCCTTATCTTGAATCACACCTTGCAAACGATCCATAACATACTTTCCGTCGATTTTTATATTCTTTTGATTTTCCGGAAGATCGGGGCCTTCAAAACTTACTTCCTCAAGAAGGCGTTCTAAAATCGTGTTGAGTCTTCTGGCTCCGATATTCTCGTGTTTCTCGTTCATATCGTATGCAATTCTTGCGATTTCCTGAATTCCGTCCGAAGAAAACTCCAACTGAATTCCGTCCGTAAAAAGCAAAGCCTCGTATTGTCTGGTGAGAGAAGAGCGAGGGGCCGTCAGGATTTTTTCAAAATCCTCCCTTGAAAGTTTTTCAAGTTCTACGCGGATCGGAAATCTTCCCTGAAGTTCCGGAATGAGGTCGGAAGGTTTCGTCATGTGAAACGCACCCGCGGCTATAAAAAGAATATGATCGGTTTTTACGGGACCGATTTTTGTGTTCACTGTCGCTCCTTCCACGATCGGAAGAAGGTCTCTTTGAACCCCTTCTCTGGAAACGTCTGCTCCGTTTTTTCCTTCTCTTCCCGCTATCTTATCGATCTCATCCAGAAATATGATTCCCATTTCCTCAACTCTTCGTAGAGCTTCTCTTTGTACCTTATCCGGATCCAAAAGTTTATCCGCTTCGAATTCTTCTAATGTCTTAATGGCTTCTGGAATTTTGAGTTTACGTTTTTTATTTTTTTTGGGAAGCAAATCTCCCAAAACATTCTGAAGTTGATTGTCTAAATCGTCCAAATTTCCCGCTCCAAAAACCTGAAGCATCGGAATCTGAGACACGCTTGGGTTTGGAAGATCCAATTCTACTTCCTGATCGTCTAGTTTTCCCGTTTTTAATTTTTTTCTCATAAATTCTCTAGTTTCGAAAAAATGAGTTTTTCTTTCTTCTTCGTCCGTAGAAGAAGTCTTAAAATCGGCGGCTTGCCCGGGATTATATTTATTCTCAACAGGAAATGGAAGAAGAATATCAAGCAAAGCTTCTTCCGCCTTTTGTTTTGCGGTTTCTTCTACCTTGGTTCTAAATTCCTGTTTTACAAGATTCATCGAAATGACTGCGAGATCCCGAATCATGGATTCAACATCTCTTCCGACATAACCGACTTCGGTGTATTTTGTGGCTTCTACTTTTAAAAATGGAGCTCCGCAGAGTTTAGAGAGTCTTCTAGCAATTTCCGTTTTACCGACTCCGGTAGGTCCGATCATAATAATATTCTTCGGATAAATTTCTTCTCTCATTTCAAGATCCAGTTTTTTGCGTCTGGTTCTATTTCTAAGAGCGATTGCAACTGCCTTTTTCGCATTTTTTTGGCCGATGATATGTTCGTCCAATTTTGTGACGATTTGTCGAGGAGTTAGCTCTTCTTCGATCGGCAACATAAGGTCCTGGTCTTTGGAGTAGTCTGTCATATATTTTTATCTTTAAAGAATTTCTTCTAGGGTAATGTGATCGTTCGTATAAATACAAATGTTTGCTGCGATTTTCATGGATGATTCTACAATTTCTCTCGCGGACAAATCCGTATGATCGTAAAGAGCCTTAGCCGCTGCCAATGCATAGTTACCTCCGGAACCAATCGCGATTACTCCTTCGTCGGGTGAAATCACATCTCCGGTTCCCGAAATCAAAAAAGATTCCTCCTTATCCGCGACGATTAAAAGTGCCTCAAGTTTTCGAAGCATTCGATCCGTTCTCCATTCTCTTGCAAGTTCCACAGCGCTTCTGGAAAGACTTCCTCCAAATTCTTGAACCTTTTTTTCAAAAAGTTCAAAAAGAGTAAACGCATCCGCCGCCGAGCCTGCAAAACCGGAAAGAATTTTCCCGTCATAGAGTCTTCTGATCTTTTTTGCGGTGTTTTTCATGACAGTGTTTCCCATAGAAACCTGACCGTCGCCACCGATGGCGACTTTTCCGCTTTTACGTACACAAAGAATAGTTGTGGAACGAATTTTATTTTCTGGCATGAGGATGAGCCTTTCTATAAACTTCTTTGATTTTTTCCTTACTTACACTCAAATAAATCTGAGTTGTGGAAAGAGAAGAATGTCCGAGTAATTCCTGTACCGCTCTGATATCCGCCCCCGCGTCTAGTAGATCGGTCGCAAAGGTATGTCTGAACTTATGGGGGGTGATCTTCTTTTCCCAACCCATTTTTTTTCTTCTCTCATTCAAAATATAACGCACGCCTCGAGTCGTCAGTTTCTTTCCTTTTTGATTCAGAAAAATTTCTTTCACATCCGGAAAAGAAACGTTTCTATATTCCAAATATCGCCGTAAAGAATCGACGGCTTCCTTACCAAAATACACAAATCTTTCCTTTTGCCCTTTCCCGAGAACTTTAAGAACTGTTAGATCCTTGGAAAGGGAACCTAGTTTTGCATTTACAAGCTCGAATACCCGAAGACCGGAAGAGTATAAAACTTCGATCATAGCCTTGTCCCTAATTTCTAAAATCTCGGAAGTCCTTTCCGCTTCGAATTCTAGGATCTCTTCGGTTTCATTGATTCTGAAATTTTTAGGGACTTCTTTCCTGACTTTCGGAAAACTGATCTGCGTAGCCGGATTGGACTCGATCTGATCGTCTCGGAGGAGAACTTTATAAAAGGTTCTAAGAGAGGATAACTTCCTACTTTGGGATCTGCGGTCAAGATCCTGTTCTTTTGCAAGATAAGCGAAGTAAGACCGGATATCTACCGGTTCAACCTGAAGTATATCGAGTTGTTCTTTTTCGCAAAATTCGAAGAAGAATTTCAAATCGATACTATAAGCATTTATGGTATTCTGCGAATAGTTCTTTTCAATTTTTAAGTAGTTTATGAATTTTTCCGCAGTTTCATTGAGAAGCGAGGAAGGAAATTTAGGAAATTGGAAAGGATAATCACCCAACTGAATTCTCCATACAATACAATATGTCTTACTAAATATCGGAAGGTTTTTGAAATTCGTTTTTTCTTTCTCGAACCCAATCGTAGATTTTTTGCAAAGAGACTTGGACTAATTCCGGAATTTTTTCCTTTTCTTCAGGGAAAAAATTAGAGAGTACATAATCCGAAACTTCCGACGCTGTGGACGGTTTTCCGATACCGAACCTAAGTCGGAAGAATGTGTTTGTTCCGAGTTTTTCCACGATATTTCTCAAGCCGTTATGTCCAGCATGTCCTCCCCCACCTTTGAGTTTTAACTTTCCGAATTCAAAATCGATTTCATCGTGAATGACTAATATATTCTCCGGAGAAATCCCGTTTTTTTTTGCAATTTCGGCGACTGCTTTTCCGGAAAGATTCATGAATTCAAGAGGTTTTAAATAAAAGATCGTCACTCCTTCTTCGTCGGTTCTTGCAAGTGAATACTTGGAATTCGTCTGATAACTTGCAGAAGAAGAATTTAAAAGAGAATCTAAAATCACAAAACCGATGTTATGCCGATTATAGGCATATTTTGGGCCAGGGTTTCCAATGCCCACAAGTAAAAGTTTTAAGTTTGCCATGGTTGCAGGATCTGATTGAGCATTTTTTCAGTTGCGTGAACGGCCGCAATCGTTTGATCCGGATGAACCCCCATTGTTTTGAAAGTCTGATCTTCTTCCAAATCCAAAGACTTGTTCCAAGTGATCATAGTTTCTACGAGAGCATCCGTTTTTCCTCCGGGAGGAATTCGAACTTCGTAATCTATCAACTTAGGAATGCTGATTCCGAGGCGATTGGTAATTTTTGTGAGCGCATTCATAAATGCGTCGTAACCTCCGTCCCCTTCGGAAATTTCTTTATGAACCTTTCCTTGGTATTCCAATTCGATCTGAGCGTGAGGCCGAACTCCGATCCCGGAATGAATATTACAAGATTTGATTGTTAGAACCTTTTCTCCGGTCCTTCCGGATACGTCCGCGATGATAAACGGAAGGTCTTCAGGAGTCACGAGTTTATTCTGGTCTCCGAGTTCGATCACCCTCTCTAAAACTTTTTGAAGGACAATGTCGCTTAACACCATTCCCAGTTGTTTTACGTTTTCGGAGATGCTCGCTTTGCCAGCAAGCTTACCTAACGCGTAACTTCTTTTTCTACCGAACCGCTCCGGTAGAATCGGATTTGCGTACAAGTTTCCTTTTTTGTCTCCGTCTGCATGAACTCCCGCGGTTTGAGTAAACACGTCCTCTCCTACGATCGGTCTGTTTGCAGAGATCCTTTTTCCGCTGAATACTTCCACAAGGCGACTTGCTTCCGTAATGGCCAATTCATTTATGTTCGTCTTGGCCTGAGACTTATCATGGATTGTGGTGACAAGCGCCTCGAGTGGAGTATTACCCGCTCTTTCTCCGAGCCCGTTCATGGACGCGTGGAGACCTTTGACTCCTGCCCGGATTGCCTGAAGGCTGTTTGCCACGGAAAGGTCGTAGTCGTTGTGTCCATGAAATTCGAAATGGAGATTCGGATACCTTTGAACGAGACTGTCCACTCCTTGAAACGTTTCTTCGGGAGAAAGAACACCTAACGTATCGGGAAGAAAAATTCTTTCGATACGTTCCTTGCTTAGATGCTTCACAAGTGCTTCGACATAATCGGGACTGCTTCTAAATCCGTTGGACCAATCTTCGAGGTATACATTTATCTTAAGGCCATTTTTGATTGCGTATTCTATGACATTGGAAACGTCTGCAAAAAATTCTTTCGGAGTTTTGTTTAATTGTTTCTCGAGATGATGCAGAGAACCTTTTGTGAGGAGATTCAAAACCCT
>NZ_QAJG01000007.1:92500-117500 GCF_003046425.1 Leptospira borgpetersenii serovar Javanica | reverse complement strand
TTTCTGTCGTTGATCGGAGGAATCAAAGAATTCGGAATCATGGGATTAGTGCTGGGCCCGGTCGTAGTCACGTTAGTTGTCATTCTTTGGGATTTTTGGAAACTGTATCGCAAGGAATTAATTTTAAGCAAGGGACATCGGTAGTAAACATTGGAAGATTCCAAACCGCTTACCGTTTCGGAAGTCACGAAAATCCTTAAGAACCTAATCACAGGATCTAAAGATTTAAAGAATATTTGGGTTCGAGGAGAAATTTCCAATTATAGCAAAGCCAGTTCGGGACATATTTATTTCTCCCTTAAAGATTCAAGTTCGCTAATGCGATGCACTTTTTTCAACTACTCGAACAAGAATTATTCCGGAAAACCCCTCTCTGATGGAAAGGAAGTTCAGGTCTATGGAACGGTTACGCTCTACGAAGCCGGAGGTTCTTATAATCTCAATGTGGCTAGAGTGGAGGAATTGGGCCAAGGGGATATTCTACTTCAAATCGAAAAACTCAAACAGAAGCTCGCGACCGAAGGAATCTTTGATCCGGAACGAAAAAGAAGAATCCCGTCTTTTCCGAAAACTCTCGGAATTGCAACTTCTCCCTCCGGTGCTGCAATAGAAGATATTATCAAAATTGCCCGCTCTCGTTTTCCGGGAATTAACATTCTCATTTCTCCTTGTTTCGTTCAAGGAGACGAAGCCCCGGATTCAATCGTTACTGCGATCAAAGAACTGAATCATCCTAGTTGGGGGGTCGACGTAATTATAGCAGGCAGAGGAGGAGGTAGTTTCGAAGACCTGATGGCGTTTAACAACGAAAAGGTGGTTCGGGCTTACGCAAATTCCAGAATTCCCATCATCTCTGCAGTAGGTCATCAAACCGACGTCTTACTAAGCGACTTTGCAGCGGACTATTCTACCCCGACTCCCACCGCGGCGGCAGAATATGCAGTTCCTAAAGAAGAAGATGTACTTCAATTCTTAACCCAGTTGGAAGGCCGGCTGAAAACTTCCCTGCTTGCAAAAATTTCATCCAGTAAAGACAGACTTAGACTTTTGTCCGGAAAATTTATCTTTAAGGAACCGATGCAACTTCTCAACCAGAGAAACCAAAGAGTGGATGAGATCGGAGTTCGTTTACAAAAGGCCGTATTCAACAAAGTGGGCCTGGCCCGAGTTCGATTGGAGCGGTACGAAGATCTTACATCCAGAATGCGGAATATTTTTTTTCATAAAAAACAAAAAGCGGAATTTTGGACCACGAAGGTGGAAGACCTTTCTCCACCAGCCACGATGAAACGGGGATATTCGATTCTTAGGAACCAAAAAGGAAAAATCATACGATCTCCGGAAGAAACAAAGCCGGAAGAAGAATTGCAAGTTTTACTTTCGAGTGGAACGATGCAAGTAATCAGAAAAGGAAAGTAAGAATGGCGGAAGCAAGATCAAAAATTTCATTTGAAGATGCTCTGGTTGAGCTGGAACAAATCGCGGAAAAATTGGAGCGCCAAGACTTTAGTCTGGAAGAGTCTCTCAAGGCGTATGAAAGGGGGATGGAACTCAAAAAAATCTGCCGGGGAATTTTGGATTCTGCGGAAGGAAAAATAGAAGCCCTTACCAAAGACGAGTCGCAAAAGACAAACAAAACTGGTTTTCGGACAGAATCCAAATCGACATCCCAAACTTCCTCCGATTCCGTTTTAGAAGAAGATCTCTTTTAACTTTCCGGAAAAATTACGTTGAATCTGCAGTGGATATAACTAAAGCGATGGTTGCATTTTTCTTTCACTCTCTCCAACTTATTTTTTGATTTGTTAATTCCTATTTATAAGAAAAAGTTCCTTTATTTTCTTAAGAGCTTATCCCAAAATCAATTACAATCATCATTCAGCAAGTTCATAATAAAACGTAGGAACTCTCACATTCAGAGGGCTGATGACAGTGTCGCGGGGCTCTCACAAAAGACGGTTTTGAGACCAGCTCAGCATATCAGGTGTGTTTTTGTTTTCTTTCGCAAGCAACTACGTATTCCTGGAATAACTCGGATAGATACCCGCTTCTCTATCGCAAATAAATGTATTTCGAATCGGATTCTTTTGCAAATTCATCGAGGGCTCTGTATCCTTGGAACCACTTTGTGCTTTCCTTATGCGCGTCTTGATACTCTACTTTAGAGTCGGTCTCAAAACCTGAAGAAAAATATCTCTAAACGATCCGGCAAGTTTTTAAAAAACGTGAAAGTTCCCACAGAAACCGTTGTATTGAAGGTTTTTCCTGTCGTTTAAGATTGTAATAGCTCCTACATTCCTAAGGTTTTGAGACCAGCTCTTAGTTTGAAAAATTCAGGTGAAACGCTTTTTACGAAAGCGTTTCGGGTCGTGAATCACTTTGGTTATGAAATTTACGAACGATTTGTCCAAATTTTTTTATATCGAATTCACGTTAGTTTAAACGAAAAAAGCAGAGAATGGGCCGTTTCTCTGGAATTTAGAACATAGAAAAATTAGAGTTCTATCAAAGGTTTTATACAAAAATTGAGTTTTTCTTGTTCTATTTTGTTAAAAGTGGTCTAACAAGAACCAAAAAAGAATTCAAAATTGGAAGAAGGAACGGAGAGTTGGCTCCCCCTGCTGGGCTCGAACCAGCGACCCAGTGATTAACAGTCACTTGCTCTACCGACTGAGCTAAAGGGGAGTATCCTCGGTAGTGCAACCTATATTTTCAAAAAGGGGCAAGAACGCAATCTCAATTTGTCTCATTGGAGTGTGTTTTTCTAACTTTTCAAAGGAAAAATTTTAAATTTTTAAAAATGAGAGAGCCAAAAAACGCTTTGGATCATTTTTCCTCTTTCTTAGAGTGACATAATCCCTTTTATGAGTGTTATGGAGTCAAAAAAAAATTTATGAAGATAAACCGGCATTTTACCGCCCCTCGAAATGGAGAATCCCCTACAATTCGGTGGGCAAAACGGAATTCAAAAATTACCAACCCTGATGGATCCAAAGTTTTCGAAGCAAATGATATTCTCGTTCCGGAAGATTGGTCCCAAGTTGCCATTGATATTTTAGCGCAGAAGTATTTTCGAAGAAAAGGTGTTCCAAAATACCTAAAAAAAGTACAGGAAGATGGAATTCCAGAGTGGTTGCAAAAATCGGTTCCAGATACGGAAAAATTGGAATCTCTAAAACCGGAAGATCGTTTTGGCGGAGAAACCAGTGCCCTTCAAGTCTTCCACAGACTTGCAGGTTGTTGGACCTATTGGGGATACAAATATAAATACTTCTCCGATGAAGAAAGTGCTAAAGTTTTTTATGATGAAATCGTTTCTATGCTTGGAACTCAGATGGCGGCTCCAAATTCTCCACAATGGTTCAATACCGGTTTAAACTGGGCATATGGAATTGACGGAAAATCTCAAGGCCATTATTATGTGGACCCCACCACTGGCAAACTTGTAAAGTCGACTTCCGCATACGAACATCCTCAACCTCACGCTTGTTTTATACAAAGTGTAGATGACGATCTCGTTAATGACGGCGGGATTATGGATCTCTGGGTACGGGAAGCCCGTCTGTTTAAATATGGTTCCGGGACGGGAACTAATTTCTCCCATTTAAGAGGAGAAAACGAACCTCTTTCCGGAGGTGGAAAAAGTTCCGGTCTGATGAGTTTCTTAAAGATCGGCGATCGTGCTGCTGGTGCAATCAAGTCCGGTGGAACGACTCGCCGTGCCGCAAAAATGGTTTGTCTTGATGTGGATCACCCCGATATTGAAAGTTTTATTGATTGGAAAGTTACCGAAGAAAAGAAAGTGGCCTCCCTCGTCACTGGTTCTATACTGAACAATCGTCATCTTAACGCAATCATGTCCGCTTGTTACGAGATGGAAGGAGAAGATCGTTTCGATCCAAAAAAAAATCCCTCCTTAAAAAAAAATATCCTCGAAGCAAAGAAGGTTCTCATTCCGGATAATTACATCAAACGAGTGATCGACCTTGCCAAACAGGGATATAAGGAAATTCTTTTTGAGGAATTGACCACTGATTGGCAATCCGATGCTTACAACACGGTATCCGGTCAAAATAGTAATAACTCCGTCCGTCTTACGAACGAATTTATGGCCGCGGTAGAACAAGATCAACCTTGGAATCTTTATTTTAGAACCGAAAAAGAAAAAGCGAAGTTCGAAGGACGCAAAGCGAAACCTTCTCAAACCTTGCGCGCTCGCGAACTCTGGGAAAAGATTTCTTATGCAGCTTGGGCAAGTGCAGACCCTGGAACTCAATATCATACCACTATTAACGAATGGCATACTTGTCCGGAAGACGGTTCAATTAACGCTTCCAATCCCTGTTCCGAATATATGTTCTTGGATAATACTGCCTGCAATCTCGCATCTGCAAATTTGCAAAAATTCGTAAACCTGGAAACTCTCAACTTCGATGTGGAAGGTTTTCGTTATCTCTGTAGACTCTGGACGATCATTCTTGAAATTTCCGTGACTATGGCACAGTTTCCTTCCAAGGAAATTGCGGAGCTTTCTTATAAGTTCCGTACTTTAGGTCTTGGCTACGCGAATTTAGGTTCTGTTCTGATGATCTTGGGTATTCCTTACGATTCTCAAGAAGCGATGGCAATCACAGGTGCCATTTCTTCTATCATGCATATGACTGCTTATGCAACTTCTGCAGAGATGGCCAAAGAACAAGGTCCATTTACGGGCTATGCGAAAAATAAAAAACATATGCTTCGCGTAATTCGCAATCATAGAAGAGCCGCCTACAATGCTCCTTCTAGGGATTACGAAAATTTAACGATTACTCCCATAGGAATTAACCCCGCGTTCTGTCCTTCTTACCTGCTTAAAGCAGCTCAAGAAGATGCGGACTTGGCACTAGAACTAGGCGAAAAACACGGATTTAGAAACGCACAAGTTACGGTAATTGCTCCGACTGGAACCATCGGACTCGTGATGGATTGCGATACCACAGGAATCGAACCCGATTTCGCCCTTGTGAAATTCAAAAAACTTGCAGGCGGTGGTTATTTCAAAATCATCAACCAATCCGTTCCTTACGGTTTGAAAAAATTAGGTTATTCTACTTCTGAAATTGAAGCGATCGTAAATTATTGCAAAGGGCATGCGACTTTGAATGGAGCTCCCATAATCAATACGCAAACTTTAAAAGAGAAGGGTTTCACAAACGAAATTCTTGAGAAAGTGGAAGCGTCCCTTCCTCTTGCATTCGATATCAATTTTGCATTCAATAAGTTTAATTTGGGAGAAAACTTTCTAATCAAAAACTTGGGAATTACGAAGGAAGTTTTCAATGCTCCAGGCTTTTCTCTTTTAGAACATCTAGGCTTTACTAAAGAGGAGATCAACAAAGCGAACGACTACGTCTGTGGAACGATGACGATCGAAAACGCTCCGTTCTTAAAAGAAAAGGATTATCCCGTATTCGACTGTGCCAACAAATGCGGAAAATACGGAAAAAGATTTCTCTCCTACGAATCTCATATACATATCATGGCGGCGGCTCAACCTTTTATTAGCGGTGCAATTTCTAAAACGATCAACCTTCCGGAAGAAGCAACCATAGAGGATATTAAAGATGCTTATTTCCTCTCTTGGAAAATGATGATCAAAGCGAACGCCCTCTACAGAGACGGGTCTAAACTTTCCCAACCTCTCAATTCCGTATTAGAACTTTTGAATGGAATTGAAGTAGATGATCGGGACGAAATCAGGGAAGCGATGCTTTCCAAAGACCCAGTTCAGATTGCTGAGAAAGTAATCACAAAATATATTTCTCATAGAAGAAAGCTTCCGAGCCGCAGAGCGGGATATACTCAAAAAGCAATCGTAGGCGGACACAAGGTATATCTTAGAACTGGCGAATACGAAGACGGTCAGATCGGTGAGATTTTTATCGATATGCACAAAGAAGGAGCCGCGTTTAGAAGTTTGATGAACGCATTTGCCATTTCAGTTTCCTTGGGATTACAACACGGTGTTCCTTTGGAAGAATATGTGGATGCATTTACTTTCTTCAAATTTGAACCGAACGGTATTGTTTCCGGAAATAAACACATCAAGATGAGTACATCTGTAATCGATTATATCTTCAGGGAATTGGCAATTACCTACCTCGGAAGGTACGATCTTGGGCAAGTCTCTCCGGAAGACTTGAGAGGAGACGAAATCGGTTCCAAACGAGCCACCGCCGAATCAAATTCCCAGGAAACTATCAACTTCACAACTATAACGACAGAACCCGTTCCGAAAAAAGAAGTGGAAACAATTTCTTATTCACAAATGATTTCTAAGGAAAGAGCCACGACTTCCCTTGCTCTCTTAGAAGAAATCAAACTCGCCAAGATCAAAGGTTATACTGGCGACTCTTGTTCGGAATGTGGCTCTTTTGAGATGGTGCGTAACGGATCTTGTTTGAAATGTATGTCCTGTGGCGCTACTACCGGATGTTCTTAATCGAATTACGCAGTTTGTTTTCTTTGCTCAAAGATATAGGTATGACCATTCGGTTGTATTTGGAAAGGAACAAAAACTCTATAAAAGTTTGAGTGATGTGGCTCAGACTTTTATAGAATAATCAAATTTAGAATTCATCTCAAAAGCATTACAACGTTTTTGTTAAAGGTTTTTCCTAAAAACCCATTATTCAACCATTTGTGACTAACTGTCCAATGCTTCGTTTCTGAGTAAGCGATACCTTTCTTAATAAGAATTTCATCAACCTTTGACAATTCTTCCTAAATCCAAACGAAGATTGTCTTGAGATCTCAGTAATCCCTTATCGCTTCATTTTTTTCACTTGGAACATGGATTGATTCTAAATCTCCAATTCGTAATAATCTTGCTAATTTAATCGCATCTCTTTTTCCGTTTTGATCTTATCTGAACTCTGTCTTGGAATCTTTCCGGGGCTACCAGGATGCAGTTTTCTTGTTTGTGGTAAATGCTTGTAAATCTAATCCATGGTTTTCAAGCCCAGAATGCGCCATTTTATCTAAGGGGTCAATTGGAGTGCTGAAATCTTTCAAACAGATAATATATTTTACGGATTTGTAAGTTCTGGAAAAAAGAAATCCTGAAAATTAAAACGGTTTAATCCGCTGACATAAAATCGCATATGAAAAATACGTCCGTAGAGTCCAGAGTCCTTGACAATTCCATGAAAATAGTAATACATTAACCTGTAATGGAAAAGAAGACAGTGAAATATAAAAAAACTAAAAGTTTATCCCAATACAATAAGAGGGAATTTCGTTACAATGTAGTTTAACGTGAATTTGATATAAGAAAAAGAAAGTTGGGCAAATCGTTTACAAATTTTATAGTAAAAATGGTTCGAGAGCCGGAACTAAAGTACCGCTCGCTCTCTACGAATCGCAGCATAATGTTCCAATTCCTTCGGAATTTCCGCTACAATCGCTTTTGCATTTGTTATGTAAGACTCACGTTAGTTGAACAATCTCCGCTTTGAAAACGAGATTCTTCAAGAGACGTTTAAGGATTGTTATAGTCGAGTAAGAGTTCAAGAAGAGAATTTAAAATCCATGGATAAAAAGATTTACTGCTACAGATGGGCACGTCATATCAAAAACCGACTTCAAAATTCTGCCACGGGGCATTCATGGGAGCCGTAGCGGCTTAAGTTTCTTCGAGCGCCAATAGAAGCATACGGTTTAATTTAACAAAAATGTAGGAGCTATTACAATCCTAAACGATAAGAAAAAACTGTCAATACGACGCAATCTGTGGGAACTCCCACGTTTTTAAAAACTTGCCGGATCGTTGAGAGATATTTTTTCAGGTTTTGAGACGGGCTATAAGTTCATTTTTACGGAAATATCTTTGAAGCCCAAGAAATTCCTTAAAACTAGGATTCTTAAGTTCGTGTCTTTTCCGTAAATACAACAAACCTAAGAATCCGTTCACGATCACGAGAATCTTTGTATCCCCGCGATCAATTGTTGTTTTGGAAAGGTCCCTATTTCATTGACAATCCGGTAAAGCCCAAGGATAACCGCATATGTTCGAAAGTTGGTCCATTCCTACCGCACGAAATAAATTATCTACTTCGGCCTTGGAAATAAGCCCTTTCTGAATCAGTTTCCACCCCAGAGATTGAGGAGAAAACGGACTTTTAATCGAAAGGAACTTATCGGTAAAACCAGGAGTTCCCTCAAGCGGAAGAGGAGAGCCGTCGTAGAGTTCGTTTAAGGTGATTAGTAAATCCTTTAAACTGATCACAGTATTTTTGGGATGAACCACATCTCCATACGTAGTCGACTTATAGCTGACCGGTCCTCCGTCCAAGAGTTCACCCAACAATTTCATTTGATCGTATTTGTAACTCAACAGATGAAGATTGGAAGCGTTCGAACCGGTCGCGTTGTAACAATCGATGTGAAACGGAGCAACTTGTAACAAATAATGACCAAAAGCGTCATAACGCATTTCGTTATTCGAATTCGTTTTGTAATCCGTAAACGTAGAATTGATTCCCTGGATATTCTGTAATCTGGAATTCCACTCCGGAGAATTCTCCGCAATTCCCCTCTTCCACATTTCGTATCGGAACCTCTGAAAATCGGAATACTGTTGGTCTACGACCGGAGTGAGTTGCCAACCGTATTGATAGGTACCGAAATAAATAGCAAACGGATCGTATCTCCAAACACCTCGATTCCTGCTAATCAAATATCTTCCGATCGGATTTACAATCCCTTCCTCAAGAGCGGTCACCATATCTTGGTATTGATATATGGAGTGAGACCGACCATAGTTGTGATTGTTTGAATCCCTAAATTGACCGGCCCAATTCACTTCGGCCAATGACAAATTAGGTGCCGCAGAAAATGTAAGAGTATGTCCGAATTCGTGACTTAAAGGATGGTCCACTGGATAAATAACAATGGCATTTAGCGCCGGTGCTAAAAAGTATATATTTCCAGGAATCGCTCCCGAACCGTATGAACCCGTAAAATGAACCGTATAACATCGATTACAGTTTTGAGACGGATTATTTTGAAACATATCAAAGTGGATCTTATCGATCGATTCAGATTTGACTCGATTGTGCAACTCCACCGTGCCTTGCCAATTGGAAAGAGTATATTTCATACTATTTACAAGATTTGGGGATACGGAATTCAAGATATTCACTGTTTTGAGGTCGTAGGTTTTTGTAGCTGCGTCCCAATAAGGACTCAAAGAAAGCGTCGTTTCAAAATAGGATTCCACCTTACTTAAGTTAATTGGATCTACGTAAAGAGTTTGAAAAAATTTACTTTGGTCGTAGGGAAGATAATTCAGACCGGCTACATCGGTTTTATTCCAAAGAGCGCGAATGGTTCCCGTGGAATTGTTATAGGCAAGATTTGTTTTGTAATCCAAAACAACTGTAATCCGAACTCGATCCGGTGTAGGAATCGTATTAAGACAACCGTTCACTTGTGCGGCCACATTACCATCCAAATCGTTTTGCAAATTGGAAACGTAACATCCGGTAGGATTCGTTTGAGTGCTGGAAAAGAAATTCAAATGAACTTGGCCGGGTAAAGGTCTGTAACTTCCCGGAGCAGAAACGTCACTCGAAATCGCAGCGCCCGTTGTAGGATCAAAATGACGTTTGAACTCATGGCACTGTTTCCAAGGAATCGTAAAAGGGGAACTTCCAATATTTTGATGATGACACTGTTCATCTTCTAAAAAACCGATCTTTGCTTTGAATGTGATGGGTTTTTCTTGTACGCAAAGAATTCCCATCTCCATACTTCCTTGAGAATTTGGATCTTGGGTTTCTTTCCACTGACAAGGAATGGAACTTGCCGATATGGAAGTTCCACCGCTGTAATTTGCATACCCAATCCCACCTTGAACGGATACACTTCCGCTTGTCCAAGGTTGCAACCCGGAAGAACAAAGTTGTGTAGATGGGACCGTTTTCCAGTTAGATTGGAGTCCGGTCCAAATTCCGAAATCCCAGACGTAAAAAGAATCGGCGAACGTATTACTAAGCCATCCCGCAGAAAAATCGAAAAGCCCCACATCGTTCGTAGTAAACACCATCTTCCCATCCGGTCTATAATACGAAGTGTTTTTTTGAAAAACCCAATCTTTTTGACCTGACGAAGAATTCGGACCCACCGTGGTTGCGACACGATTGATTCCGTCGACAAGCATTGCCTTGTAAAATCCGCTTCCCGATATACCGGAAGGAATATGGGAATTGCAATACGCATCTGCGCCGGAAATGCCTGAAAAGTTTCCGTTGTGAGTAAGAGGTGAAACCGAAGAACTGCTCGTATAACTCGTAACGAACACGTAAAGTCCTCCCGAAGGAAGTATGGTCAAGTTATTCGAGTGCGAATCGACTAAATTCAAAATTGAATTTTTCAAGGAAGAGATTCCGAACAAATTCGAATTTTTCTCCTCTCCGCATCCTCCAAAAAATGCGGTCACAAATATAAAAGAACAGAAATATATTTTTTTTAATATGTATTTCAAAATTCAAATCTCCTTAGAAAAAGTAAACAATGGAAGAAACGTTTTTTGCGTACGTTTTTCTTATAAATGACTTTTTACGTTTGATTCAAGCAAGTTCGTGCTGTAGTAGTAACTTGAGTTAAACGCAAACTTCATTTCTAAAGAGTCCTTGCATTTTGCGAACTTATATGATATTTTTATTTAATTGTAACCGCTCAATTTTTCATAATACGAAGGAGTCCCTACGTTTTAGATGTCAGTGGATATAGTGTAAAGTTCTAAAATCAAATTTACAAAAATCAAATTGTTTGATGAACGAAATGAGAAGTAAAAAAAGTCTACTTACTGATGAAGCCGAACATTGTTTGTAAAGAAAAATGGAGAATCTTAAAACAACTTATGATTGCCTCTTTCATTCGAGATCGTATCTCTGTTTGTTTACAAAGTCTGGATTCAAAGTAAACGACTTCAAAATAAATCCTAAATATCAGAGTTTTAGAAAATACCAATGAGCCAATTGAAAATGCTTTTCATTAAAAGTTTCAAAGGAAACTGATTTATAAGGCATTTAAGGATTCCCAGGAGCTAAAGACCCGGATATTCCCGGGATTTTCACTTCCGGTTTATTGACGGTTCCCATAACTGGGATACACTTACTTCCACTTTGTTTTTCTAAGAGAGTCAACATATCCTGAATATCCTGTCTTTCCAGCTCGAAGTTGCGATCCAGTTCTAAACAAATTCTAAGATTCAACTGAGAAAAGGACATGTTTTCCGATAGACGAATATTTCCAGTGATATCAAAACGCGCGATCGATGTGTCTAATGTAAAATCGTTAAAAATGAGATTTCCGCCCTGAAGGTTCAATTTTGTCAGAAACTTTTTAATCGTGATATTTTTCAGTTCGCCTAGAAGAGGAATTTCAGGAAGTTCCTGAATCATGCCTGAAGAAGATCCGGCCGGAATTTCCAAATGTAGCGTACCATTCATTCTCGAAAAACCTTGGTCTAAATTATCGAATTTTCCCTGGCCTTCAAAGCTGCGAATCTTTGCTAAGGGTCCATTTTCGGTGTCGATTTTTAAGGAAATCAGTTTAAATTTTCCGTTGAATTTTTTCTTAATTAAACCTAAGAGGGAAGTTTTCAGAACAGCTTCTTCCGTTTTGATCTTAAGATTGGAAGATGTGGTGATTTCTAGGGTATCCAAAGTTACATTTCCCAAAATCGAAATACTCAAATCCCTGAAATTGATGATTGTTCCCGTTTTAGCGGAAGAGGACTGTAAGGAACTACGAACGACCTCATCTAAAGGAAAAAGCCAAACGGTAAAAATGAGAAACGAGAAGAGACCCGTTCCAATAAGAATCAGCTTTTGTCTGAACGTAAAACGAGGGGCCGGTTCCTCCTCTTCTTCCTGAAGTTCAAGAGTTAAAAATTCCTCTTCTTCGCGAGTAAGTGCGGCCTCTTCCTGAAATTCTTTTTCTTTTTTCATCATTTTGCGCCCACCACAACTCGACTGTAGGTGGAAAGTTTCAAATTTACATCATAAACTTCTTTTCCTAAAAACGGCTTTTTAAAATTCAAATACTCCACTCTAGCGTTAATCATTTTATTCTTTTCTATATCATAAACCAGCCGAAAGATATTGTCCAAGCTGACCGATCGAAAATTGATATCAATCGTGATCCGATTGTATTTCTTATCTTCGATCGAATTGGAGTCTTTCATCGTAGAAATTTTTTCTTTCAATCCGTATCGTATGAAAATCTCATCTAATTTCGCGTAAACGGCGCTTACGTCGGTCTCCCCTCCGGAAGAATCCAAAGACTTGAAATCGTTAAACTCCTGAATAATCTTATCCAGTTTTACGGGGGCGGTTCTCGAATCCTGAACTTTTTCCGTTAATCCCTGACGAAGGGTTATCACTTTGCGGATCGCCAAAAATACAATTAGTAAAAAAACCGCCCCGATTCCTCCAAGTACAATCAGTCTTTCTCTGGGTTCTAATTTATCAAGCATGGCGATCCTAAAACGATTCCTCAGGGGAAATTGGTTTATTGACAACTTTCATCTTAATGATAAAAAACACTTTGTAATTTTTAACGCCTTGCATCAATTTTTTGTCCACAATCTCTATGTCTTTAAACATCGGGGACTTTTCCAAAGATCTTTGTACAATTCCTATTTCACTGAACTCGTTTACTTTTCCTCCGATCTTGACGAGATCCTGATCGTAATCGAACTGATCCAACTGAAACGGTTGCATATCGGAAGAAGGAAAATTTATGGACAATTCGAACAGGATGTCAAGAATACTCGGTTTACTTAAGTATAATCTGTAAATCTCGGTTTTTTTCTTCTCTTCGTTCTTGAGTTTAGCGGCATATTCTAATATATCTACATCTTCGGGAGCGGGTCTACCGAAACCTTTCTGAAATTTTTCCGCAAGCATCTTGTCGCCCGCACTGAGTTTTCGTTTGTCGACTACGATTCCTACGAAAAAAACCGTGATTAGGATGAACAAAGAAATTCCCGAAAAAATCAAATGTGGTCTAAACTGATCTAAGTTTAGAATGTTCTTATTGATTCGCTTAACGTGGGGGGTATCTATAAAATCGACCTTATCTTTTTTCGGAAACCCGAAATGATAACCCATTCCCAAACAAGTAGAGAATATATCCCCGTTCAAAGAAAGGAAATCATATCTACGAATGATAAGTCCCAAAGAATCTCCGAGAAAGGACTCGATTCCTCGGATCTTACTTCCTCCACCCGAAAGATATAAAACTTCCGGTCTTTCAGCCTCGTCCATTGACACGATACTTCTGTTGATTTCAGATGAAAGTTTTTCCGCAAATTTTACGGTAATTTGAAATGCCTTTTTAATATCGATTGCTTTGAGTTTGAATTCCTTCGCGAATAAATTGAGATCGATCCCTTCTCCCGCAAACGGTTCAAATTGAAGAGAAAATTGAATCCCTTCCGCTTTTTCAAAAGGAATCTTTAAGTCGGACGCAATTTGTTCCGTAAGAGTATCCCCACCCATGGAAATATATCTGGTATGAGCGACTTTTCCTTCGTTCAAAATGCTTAAGATGGTAACTCGTCCGCCTATGTCCACTTGGGCAGATTTCTTATGAGTGATTTCTTTGTTCGAATGTTCGGAGACAACGGAAGCGAGGCTGACCGAATCCACGAACAAACCTCTAAATACGATATTGCTTCCGAGAAATGGTGCGGTGATAAAATCCAATTCGCTGTGGTGCGCCGAATACGCGATCACGTTCGATTTTTCCTGATCAATTCTCCATATATTTCCCGTTACCTCGACGGTTTCCATGGGAAACGGAATTCTGTTTTCCACTTCAAAGGGAATCACTTCCCGAACCGCTTTTACCGTAGTAAGAGGAATAGAAAACTCCCTTACAAAAAGACGACTCAAAGGAAGATTCAAAACGATACTCGTTTCGCCAGGAAAATATGAGTTGATAAAACGAAGAATATTGTGTTTGCATTCGTCCTCTTCTCCATGAGAGATATTCATAATCTCGGAGCGTAGAATGTTTAACTTACCGAGAACTTTTTGAAAAAGAACGCCCTTGATCGCACTCGTTCCATAATCGATTGCAAGAAATTGATCGTAAATAAACATCTGTTTTTCTAGTCTTCCATATAATAAAGCATCTGGTTATTTGTCAGATCGAAAATACCCGTGATTCTGCGAACCGTATTCTTTACTTGACCCACTGCCACGATTCGAAAAATTTCCCCCTTGGTTTTTACTCTTCCTCCCGAGACATCGGTTCCTTCTCCAGCGAGTTCCTTATAAAGGGTCAATCCCCCCGCGGTTGGAATTTGAAATTCCTGAAATTTTTCCAGATCCTTCAATTCTTTGATAAAACCGCCACGTTCCAATTTGAATTTAAGAATTCTCATAGCGGCCTGTTTAGTCATAAAATCAGATAAAGACATCAAAACAAAGTATGGCGCACCGTTCAAGTTGATTCTATCATCCGAACTTTGTCCGGAGGGGATATATGCGGTCACGTTATTCGCTAAAACGAAATCGCTATCTCCGATCAGTGCACGTTCCTCGTCCGACTGAAATGCTTTGGAATATTTCTGATCAAAGTCCGGCGGCTTTAGAGAACCGTAAACCGTTTCTCTATCGAATCCCTTCACAGAAACCAGTTCGGAAAGAGAGTACATAAAAGAATTTTTATTCTTCCGAGGGGGTTTTAGAGAGGAGTAATACCCATCTTCCGCACCTCCGCCGACTTCCTGAAGATCGGTATCCAACCAATCGAAAATTGGAAAGAGTTTTTCCCGTTTGATACCGAATTGATCAAAAAGTCTGGAAAGCATTTCTACAGAACGTAAATTCTGCTGATTGCCGTCCTGATTCAAAAGAGAATTCAAATTGATCTTTCCGTCTTCGGAACTGATCTTGTAATAAATGGTCCCACCTCCCAACGGCAAAGGCGGAGGGTTGAGTGCAATTCCGCTTTTGTAGAGATATTCCTCTGGAATTTTCTTAAGTGCTCCTAACGCTCCCTGGAAACCCGCTTTTGCAAGAAGAAGCGCCCGAAACCCGTCCGCATTCGCTTGAGCGACCCTCAGTTCTCCCAAAGAGAGTTCTCCGAACTCCGTAGCCGTATAAAAGGAAGCAGTACCGATCGCCATCACTAAGATCACGACCATAAAACCTTTTTTGAATTTGTGAATGTTTCGTCGTAGTAAAATCATTTTATGGCCGGTTCTTATTTTAAAGGTAAACGAAACTCTTGGAATGTTCTTCCGCGTATTCAAAAAAGTAATCTTTCGAATCGAGTTTAATAAAATTTGAATATTATTTAAAAAGAATTCCCGGAAACGCGAGCGTTTCATAACGGACCTCCTTCTTTCCCGAGTTTACGATCAGCTCGATTCGGATCAGTCTCGGAATCGATTTGGTAAGTTTTGAATCCCATTCGTCTTCCCATTTCGCTCCGGTTCTGGAATACCTGAGCTGAAAACTTTTCACGTAGGTCAATAAAGTATATTCCGTTCCCCCCGATTTCGGATAACGATCCACCATCTCATCCTCTCTGCGTATAAGTAGATTATAATCGGAGTTATCCGGCATTGGTTTTAAATAAAAAGAGACTTCTCTCACTTCCGGCATGGATGTTTCTTCCGAATTCGGATGTGTAGCCGCAAAGTCCAAACGATCTTTACGATCGATTCCTCTTCCTTCGTTTTTACCGATAAAGATCAGTCTCCTTTGAGTTTGATGAAAGTATGTCATCGAGATCGTACTTCGAATATTCTCAATCGCAAGAAGAATATCCCTTTTTGCCGCCCCTCCCGTAGAAGAGGAT
Source organism: Leptospira borgpetersenii serovar Javanica (assembly GCF_003046425.1). Classification (GTDB taxonomy): domain Bacteria; phylum Spirochaetota; class Leptospiria; order Leptospirales; family Leptospiraceae; genus Leptospira; species Leptospira borgpetersenii. The sequence continues at coordinate 101,633 of NZ_QAJG01000007.1, read as the reverse complement.
TCTCTGGAAATTTTAAGAGAGGTGTAATACGTAGAAAAAATTCCGACAAATATGACGCCCAAAATCATCACCACGATCGAAATTTCGATCAAGGTAAAACCGTTTCGTTTGAAGTGGGCATTCTTCATTTTCATTTTAAATTCTTAATATTGCGCGGACTTAAACGTTTCCGCCGTATAAGATTCTGTTCCATTTCCAGTGGGATATTTGATCGTGACCTTAATTCTGAAAACTCGGATGATTCCGACGGTAGCCGCTCCCTGATTTGCCTGCCCTGATCTCTGCATGATCAATTTATTCATCTCCGAATCCCGACCACCGAGCAGATCCTCTGGTTTTTTGTTTTCTTTTCCGGCAAGTTTCATAAGATCCATCTCTTCCTCATTAATCATCGTTTCAAAACTGTATCCGGGATAACCCGGAATATCACCCGTGGTTTTATCGGATTGAAGAACCGACACGGAATCGATCTGGGCCATTTTAATTTTAGCGAGATGAACCGCGTTCGAGATTACAGTCGCCATTCTTTGTTGTCTGATTCCGTTGGCGATAACCATGTACGTGTATGTCATCGAAATTCCGGCTAACGCGAGTGCGATGGAAACTTCGATCAAATTAAAACCGCTTCGGATCAATTTCGACGAATGTGCGCAATCTCCGATCGAACGAGTTTCGTCGTTACGATGCAAATTCGTTTTGTAGAATCCGAATTGACGTATGATTTTTGCGATCCGGAAAGAAACGGATTTACGGCTGTTGCTGTTCGGTATCATCCTGCTCTTTCCAATTTTTATCAGTCGTCAAATTCGAAGAAGTATGAAACTGCTCTCCTTCCAACACGGAAACTTTCCCCCCATATCGATAAAGGATTAAGGTCCTGTAAATGGAAGGATCGTTTCCTAAATGAACGCTGTAATCCGCCGAGATTCCGAGATAGGTATACGGAACTTTGATGATTCCTTTCGTATATCGAAAACCTCGAATATCAGTGATGTCGATAATTTCGGAAGTATAGGGAAGTTTTTGAGGTTTAAAAATTAAGATTTCCTTAAGTCCGCTTTCGTCTCGAACCAATTTCTTAACGGCATAAGTGTCATTGTCTATATCTAATTCCAATATCATCGTAGTATTCGTGAGAATGGACTTTTTATAACAAAATTCGGCCGCTTGTTTTAGAATTTGCGCCGCATCACTTCCAGAAGGAATAATGAAATTCGCGGCGGTACTTGCGAGAATACTAATTAACCCCGCGAGTATCGCAATAACAACGATTAACTCTATCAGAGTAAATCCTTTCCGGATGTTTTGTAATTTCATAACCGGAAAGGAAAGGTAGAATTACTTTCTGTGGAAATCGGAAGGATATTCGTCTTCATTAAGGATGTTAAAGTCAGCATTTTTACCCTCTCCGCCTTCTTTTTTATCCTTACCCATGGTTATGAGTTGAATGTCACCGTTTGTATCCCTTTTGAGTTTATAGGGAGTTCCCCAAGGATCGTTGATCGCCGACTTTTTGGTCAAGATCGGTTTCCAATCTTCAGGAACGTCTCCTGTGGTGGGTTTTTCCACCAAAGCTTCAAGGCCTTGTTCATCGGAGGGATAAGTCCCGTAACGTTGTGCGTATCTTTCCAAATGCGATTGAAGTTCGTAGGCGTCTTTTTTTAGTTTGAGAGCGGCAGTGTCGTCGCTGATCTCACCGGGACGGAAGTTGGAATAAACGAGGGCGATCAATGCACCTAGGATGATCACAACAACAGCGAGTTCGATCAGCGTCAGACCTTTTCTATATTTTCTTTTTAATTTGGATCGGTTCAATTCAATTCTCCTTAATCTAAAGTTATATGTTTTGAAGTTGTTGTGTCAAGTTGTACATTGGGACCATAATGGATGCCATGATCGTTCCAATGAGCAGTCCCATTACTACGATCATCAAAGGTTCCATGGATTGTGTCATCGTTTTAATCGCGGTATCTACTTCGGTATCGTAGATATCCGCAAGTTTATTCATCATTTCCGGAACCCGGTCCGAAACCTCTCCTGCGGCAATCATACCCACCACCATCTGGGGCAGAATTACGGACCCGCTGAAAGATGCGGAAAGTTTTTCTCCTTCCTTGATTCTTTCTACTGCGTTTTTAATTTCTTCTCCGAAGATAGAATGATTCACGATTTTTTCCACGATAGTTAACGTAGTAATCAAGGGAACACGGTTACTCAAAAGAATTCCGATGTTTCTTGCAAAACTGCTCACGAGAACCTTGCGTGCAAGAGAACCCAAAATCGGAATCTTCAATACGAACTCGTCCCAATTCCGTTTTCCTTTAGGAGTGTTTTTATAATAGATAAAACTCATAACGGTGCCGAAACCCAAGGCAAGAAGAAGCCACCAAAATCCGATCAGAATGTCCGAAACTCCGATTACGATTCGAGTGATCAAAGGAAGTTTCGCGTCGAACTGTAAAAACAATTCTTGAATCTGCGGAATAACTACCGTTAATAAAAAGATCGTAACGAAGATGGATAAAGAGCCCATGATGAACGGGTATACCATCGCGACTTGAACCTTTGCTTTGAGTTCGCTCGATTTTTCTTCGAGTTCGGCAAGTCTAGTCAACGTGGCTTCGTAATCCCCTGTTTTTTCACCGACTGCGACAAGAGACGGAAATTGGCTGGGAAACACGTCGGGATGTTTTTTCATCGCTTCCGATAGGGAGGAACCCTCCGTGATATTTGTCTGCATTCCGGTAAGAACTTTTCTGAAATTTTGGTTTTCCGTTTGTTCTACGATGCTGGAAAGGGATTTATCCAGAGGAATTCCGGCACCGAGTAAAGTAGCGAGTTGTCTGGAAAAAAGCCCGACTTCTTTACGAGGAATTCTATAAAAATATTTTGCTAGAAATGGAAAAAGTTCCCTGTCTTTTCGTTCGGAATCTTCAGAGATATTGCGAACATACAACCCCTTGTTTTTCAGTTTGGATCTTGCGGCTTGAAGAGAAGCGGCGTCTATAATCCCTTTCTCTTCTTTTCCTTTTTTATTAAATGCAACGTAAGAATAAATGGCCATGAAATTAGGTTACTCTGAGGACTTCGTCGATCGTAGTTACTCCGTCGATTATCTTTTTGACTCCGTAATCTTTTAGAGTTTGGAAATTATGTTCGAGCGCGATCTCGTTTAACTGACCTGCATCCTTACCTTGCAGGATCGCATGTTTAATGTGAGAATTTACTAACAAAAGCTCGTAGATTCCCGTCCTTCCTTTAAAACCGGTTCCCATACAATGAGAACAACCCTTACCTCTGTGTAAGCTTCCGTTTTTTAAAGCCTTCCTAGAAATTCCAATCGATTCCAATTCCGAAGTGGTAGGTTTGTAAATCTCTTTACATTGAGTGCAGATGACACGTACAAGTCTCTGAGCCATAAAGCCCAAAACCGTGGAAGTGATAAGATACGGTTCGATTCCCATATCGATCAAACGAGTCGCCGCACTGGCCGCGTCGTTCGTATGCAATGTGGAAAACACAAGGTGACCCGTAAGAGAAGCCTGGATCGCGATCCTCGCGGTTTCCTCGTCTCGAATCTCCCCCACCATAATCACATCCGGGTCTTGTCGTAAGATCGCTCTTAAACCGGTAGCAAACGTAAGACCGATTTTCTCCTGCATCTGCATCTGAGAAATTCCTTCGATCTGATACTCCACGGGATCTTCACAAGTGATGATGTTTCTTTCTTCTGTGTTCAGTTCGCTGAGCGCCGAATAGAGTGTGGTGGATTTTCCCGATCCGGTCGGTCCCGTAACGAGAACGATTCCATGAGGTTCGTAGATTAGAGAACGAAGCGATTTGATGAGATCGGGATAAAAACCCATCGTATCCAAAGAATACTTTTGATCCGTTTTGTTCAAAAGCCTCATAACGATCCTTTCTCCGAACTGACAAGGAATCGTAGAAACCCGTATATCGATGTCCTTTCCAGCAAGTCTGAGCTTAATTCTCCCGTCTTGAGGAAGTCGATTCTCTGCGATATTCAGATTCGACATGATCTTGATCCTGGAAGAAATTCCGGCGTGATAGGATTTTGGAGGACTAAGAACGTTATGCAAAATACCATCCACCCTGTAACGAACCACGAGTGACTTTTCATACGGTTCGATGTGAATGTCGGAAGCTCTTTCGTTGACGGCCTGCGAAAGAATCACATTTACCATTTTGATGATAGGGGCGTCGTCGCTTAAATCTAGAGTTTCGTTTTCAAAAGCTTCCGCAAGTTCCGAAAAACTTCCCTCCATTTCATTTAGCATTTCCTTTGCTGATGAAGAGGTAGTATCAAACTGAGAGTGGATGATTCTCATGATCTCCGGCTCCGGAGCGAGAACAAATTCTACGTTATATCCTTTTAAAAAATTCCGCACGTCGTCCATCGGATGCAGATCGGACGGATCGGACACGGCGACTCGAATCGTCTTTTTGGAAAGTTGAAATGGAACGATCCTGCTTCTTTGAAGGAGTTTCAACGGAATTTGTAAAAATACGTCTTCTATTCCCGTAAACTCAAGTTTTTCCCTGAATTCAAACTGATAGAGTTTGGATAAAGCACGGAGAATATCGGTTTCTCCGGCGATTCCTTTTTTCTGAATGATATGACTGAGTGGAAGGTTATTTTTCTTCTGAACCTTAAGGGAATCTTCCAGATCTTTTTCGGATATGATCCCCTCTTCGATTAGGATATCTCCGAGAGTTTTCAAATTTTAATCCTCTTTTTCAAAGAAAGATTTGATTTCTTTTTCTTTATTGAGGATTCTTTCTCTTTCGAGTTCGTATTGTTCCTGTAACATCTTTTTCTTCACGGTCATCTTATCCGCATTTTCTCTACTGTCCAGTATATGCGGTGTGATAAAAACCATCAAGTTCGTCTTTTTGATTTTTTCGGTAGTCCTTTTGAAAAGATGACCTAAATACGGAATATCTCCAAGAAAAGGAATTTTAATAATCCTCTTTTGTTTATCATTTGAGATAAGTCCCCCGATCACGATAGACTGAGTGTTTTCAATGGAAATGGAAGTTTTGATTTCGCGTCGATTGAAAGTCGGATTCCCTCCGGCAAGGGCAATCTCAGCGATATTCTTAATCTCCTGGAAGAGTTCGAGAGTAATCCTATTGTTTTTGTTTACGTGCGGAGTAAACTTGAGTTTGATACCTGTGGGACGATATTCGTAGTTGTCTACTGTAACCGCATTTGTTCCACCGGTACCGGCATTCCTACTCTGTGTCCGAACCGGAACATCCTGGCCGACACTGATTTCCGCTTCTTGATTGTCCACGGTGAGTACCTGAGGAGCGGATAATACGTTGAAATTTTCATTTCCTTGGTTAGCACTTAAAATTCCGATGATCTGTTCCGAACCTGCTTTTAAGAACCCCAAAGAGAAACCGCTGAGTGTGTTGACATTTGGATTGATTTGTCCGTTTGAATTGATGATATTTGCCTCTTTAGAAAGACCCGAGTTGAATTGACCAAAAGCCTCTCCCTTATATCTCCAATCGATTCCGAAATCGTTCAAGTCGCTAGAAGTAAGTTCCACAATCAGCACTTCTAAGAGAACCTGTTTTCGAGCGGAATCCAAAACTTTAATGATCTTTCGAATCTCGGCCCATTCGGCATTCGTTGCGGTTACAATAACGGAATTGGATTCTTTATGACCTACTGCCTTGATCTTCTCCACTTTCATCGGTATCTGTCCCGGAACTTTTTTCTCGGGGTTCAATTCTTCGGATTGAACCACAGGATTATCCAATTTAACGAGAGTGGCCGCGATCTTTTCGGCCTCGCTATGCTCCAGAGTATAAATGTGCACGTCACCGGCGGACGAGATTGCCCCCGGACTTGCTTCTTCCAATTTCAGGTCGAGTTCGTTTATCAAAACCAGCAATTTATTGATGTCAGCTCCGGAACCGGAAAGAACAATCGTGTTCGTATTTCTATAAACGATTACGTCCGTATTTGGAGAGGTCAGACGTCTGAGAATCGGTTCTAGTTCTTCCGGTTTTGTATTTTCAATAGGAATAATCTGAGTGATCGTTCTGTAATCGCCGACTTCCGTTTCAGGAATCAATTCCTTACCGACTCGGACCACGGGAGATCTTGCAAGTGCATCCTTAATCTTGACAATCGAAATCAGATCCGGTTCTTCCACCACGCCAAAACCGAGGGATTCTAAAACTGATTTCATAAAGATGAATGCATTTTTAATCGGAATTTCCTTTTGAGAAATGATCGTAATCTTTTTACCTTTTAAACTCTCATCTAAAAGAATGTTTTTCTTTAAGATAGCGCTCATTCCTTTGAGAAAATCGTTCAATTCGGTATCTCTCCAATTTGCATAAAAGCTCTTTTCCGCCGGTTCTTCCGGAGCGGTGGCCGATCTTGTTTTAACGGAAGATTTTTTCTTGCTCTGAGGAAATACCGGTTTGTCCCACACTAAAAATAAAAGTATGAGAATGGGGAATATTCTAAAGATTGAAAATTGACTGATTGTTCCGTACATTTTTTTAATTTCTGATAATAAATTCGTAGCTGAGAATCTGACTACCTCTTTCTACATCTACTGTAATCTTATCGGCAGTTTTTACGGCTCCCCAGATTTCTAACATTTTTTCAGTTTCGGTTAATGGCATTCCGTTTACTCGTTTGATGATATCTCCATTTCTGGCCCCTAAGGCATAAAAAATATGTTCGGGAGTTACACTGTAGATTTTATAACCGGTGATTTTTCCATTAATCAATGCAGGACCGAATCTTGCATTCTTAAAGATTGCCGCTTGGTCTTTCAGCTTACGGTTTACGTCTTGTCTAGAAAGAACCTTTCGGACCGTATTCCCGGTAGGAAGTTGTTCGCCCTCCGCTTTTGTATTGGCGTCTAGACTTAGTTTGGCTTTTGCTTCTCCCGGTGTTTGACCGATCTCAACTTTGAGGGTAACTCCTCCCTTTTCCAAAACTACGTAGTTGAGCGCAATGGAACGAATCTTATATCCACTGACAGTCTCACCGATCCCAAACTCTTGGGATTCGGCTTTTCCTTTTTCCACGATCGTAACCCGAGCAAAGGACCAGTGTCCGCTCAAAGTACCGGTAACTTTCATGTCCTCTCCTTCTCCCGTATCCGGGGGAGCGACAGACATTTCACCTTCTACAGGAATTTCCCCTTCTTTGGAGATGACTCCTCGGATTAAATTTCCTTGAACCATTTCTTCATAAGAAGAAAGGGCTCGATTGATGGTTTCCGGACCCATTTTACGAATCGGACTTACGTTAGAGTTCACCGCTTGAACACTTGGATTTAAAAAAGCGAGAATAACGGCTCTTAGAAGATAGGAAAGAGAATAAGAAAAGAATAAAATTACAGGAATAAGAGTATAAAAAGTGTTCTTCCTGAGTTCTAAAAAAATCGCGTTCATAGGAATTCGATTAGTAAATTTCTTTCAAGAAATTAGGATACTTCCAATTTCTATTTGGATTACAATCTGGCAAATTTACCCGGATCTAAAGGAGTAACAATCTTCAATGCCTTTTTCAAAGCGGTCTCAGGATTTACTCTAGTTCCGTTTAAAAAGACCTCAAAATGAAGGTGAGGTCCCGTAGCCGACCCGGTTCTGCCAATTGCACCTATGACCGTGCCAGTGCTGACTTTCGTTCCCTGATCGATCGTAATTTTCGAACAATGGGCATACATTGTTTTATAACCGTTCTCGTGATCGATGATAACCGTATTCCCATAACCTCCGTTTACCCCGGCAAAAGATACAACCCCGTCTGCAACTGCAAGAATCGGAGCGCCTTGTGTGCCTGCAAAATCCAAACCGGTATGAAAGCCGCGGGAACCGGTATGAAACGGATCCTTTCTTCTTCCATAACGAGACGTTATTTTTGCGTTCAAGACCGGATGTACAAATAATCTACGAAATTCCACTCTTTCGCGGCTTGCGTTACGCACTTGAACCGGAATGGAAATATTCTGTCCGACTTGAAGCGTAGTGTTTTTTTTCAGACCGTTTATAGAGATAATTTTTTGAACCGAAGTTCTCATATCTCTTGCGATCTTGGAGAGAGAGTCTCTCGGTTTTACAACATAATTTTTATAGATGATCCCACTATGGCTTACGATTCTGGAAGAAATGATTTTACTGACATTGATAAAACTCGGAAGTTCTAAATTGGACTTATCCTTATGGTAATTGAGGGAATATTTTTCCTCCTGCCAATTTTCAGGGGATTGGGAAAATAATTGTTTAATTTTACGCTCTTCCTTATCGGAAAAGAAGGAAGAATCCTTATTGGTATATTCCGAAATCTCAGCATCATAATTCTTCAAAGGATCCGCAAAAATAGGGCTGAGAATCAAAGAAGAAATGAGAGGAATAAAAAAAAGTTTTCCATTCACTTTTTTAATATCGGATATGAATCTATCCGATCTTGATCCCGCTCCTGTAGAAGATTTATTTTTTCTTTTTATATTCCACAAGTTCATTGGCCATCAACTTATCTAAGTCCTCTATAGTAATCTTTTTATCGCCGTATTCATCATTTAGTTGATAAATGATCATCCTTCCGATAGCATACTCTCTTTTATGATCCGCAGGATAACATTTGATTTTTACCATGGAAGGGGTCGATTCCACATAAATTCGAACGAGCATTCCCTTTTTAAAAGTTTCCGTGTTGGAAACTTTTTTGTCTTTCGTTAGGTAATAAATTTTTTCCGAATAATACTCGTTGATAGGAGCAATTGCGTCCTTACGAATGAGTCGATTGCCACAACCTGCGAGAAAAAGAAAAAATGTGGGAAGCAGGAAAACGGTAATACGAAACATTCCAGAGCAAAATTATAGAAGCTAAACGTATTTGAAAGGAGTTTTTTGAAAAAGCAGAATTGCCTTTTTAATTTTTCGAACGAAAACACGATTTCTAGCACGAAATCATAGTCCCCAAGTAAAAGAATCGAAACCGTACTTTCCGGAGGAAAGTATGAAAAATTCTTGGATCTGTTTGGCCGGAGCCAATTTGGAAGGTTTGGATGCATTTGTTGTCGATGTGGAAATTAACCTCAAACGAGGTTTGCCTCGTTTTATGATAACGGGA
>NZ_QAJG01000007.1:65000-87500 GCF_003046425.1 Leptospira borgpetersenii serovar Javanica | reverse complement strand
TTTTTAAAATTTCCGGATAAAGTGCTTCTCGCTTTTTCTCGGAAAGTTTTTTAGAATCCGTTAATCCTTTAAGAAGTTTGCCTTCCAGGATTTGGTGAAGCGTATTTTGAGAAAAAGAGACCAATGCAACAGAAAGAGGTCCTGCATAAGGACCTCTTCCGGCTTCGTCGATTCCACAAGGAATCGACTCCGAATAAAACCGGTATTCTTCCGGTTCAAAATGAGTAAAAAACGACTCCGGCAAAACCCGGCTTATTCTGCTTTTGATTTTACAGCAGTCTCTTGTTGCCTTTTTCTATCTTCACTTACAAGGGCTTTACTGCCTTTGAGTTCTTTGATGCGAGCCGCTTTTCCAGATAAGTTTCTCAGATAATAGAGTTTTGCTCTTCTTACTTTCCCTTTACGAATGAGTTCTATCTTGGCGATTCTTGGAGAAAATAAAGGAAAGATTCTTTCTACTCCGATATCGTAGGAAACTCTACGAACAGTGAAAGTTCTTCCGTTTGCTTCGTTTGCGATGGAAATTACGACACCTTCGTAAACTTGAACTCTTTCCTTTCCGGACTCAACAATTTTATAATGTACTTTAACAGTATCCCCTACCGCGAAATTTTGTTTTCTTTCAGCGTCCGAAGTTAATACTTTTCTTAAAAGTTGATTCATAATTTCCTCTCTTGATCGGGATCGATCTTTTTTCTATTTTGTTCCCTCCACGCTAAAATCGAAGCGTGATTGCCGCTAAGTAGCACTTCAGGAACTTTCCATCCATTGTATTCCGAGGGTTTCGTGAACTGCGGATATTCCAAAACGTTCGGATAATTATGAGACTCATCCAGAAGGCTTTCCCCTGCCCCTAAAAAACCAGGCAGAAGCCTGGACACAGCATCTGCTATACAAATACTGGCTAAATCCCCGGCAGATATTACATAATTTCCAAGAGACATTTCCATGTCAACTAGATGTTCCGCAACACGGTGATCCACACCTTCGTAATAACCGGAAATGAATGTGAGAGGTTTTCCGGTTTCTTTTAATTTGTTGGCGATGTCTTGATGAAACGGAATTCCCGACGGAGAAGTTAAAATAACAATTCCTTTATTCTCTCCCAAAGATAAAAGTGCCTTGTGAATCGGTTCCACTCGAAGAAGCATCCCCGGTCCCCCTCCGTAAATCGTATCATCCACTCGATTGTGTTTGTTTCCCGAAAAATCCCTGAGTTGGATCGTGTTTATAGAAAATATCCCGGACTCAATCGCCTTTTGCTGCAGTCCTTGCGAGAAATAAGATTGGATCTTTTCAGGAAAAAGTGTGATGAAATTAAACTTCATTCCAAAGCTCCGGTTGTATCAATACGATCGTCTTTTTTTCCAGATTCAGTTCCCCCACAAAAACATGCAAAAAAGGAATGAGAATTTCCTCCTCTTCTGATTTCGAAAAGACAAGAATCGGATGTGCCGGATTCTCTTGTATATCCGTCAGTTTCCAATTTAGGCTCTTTCCGAATTCATCGATCGCTTGTAAACCTATAAGATCTCTGACATAAAATTCGTCCTTAGTTTCGATTTTCGGAAGAAGGTTTTGAGGCAGAAAAAGAATTCCTCCAACCCACTTTTCTGCTTCTTCGGGAGTGGCGATTCCTTCAAAACGAACAACAAACTTTCCGTTATGTGGACGGATTTCTAAGAGAATAATTTCTGTTTCGGGGAAATTGGGATCGGATTTACCCAGTTTTAATCGAACTGGAAGTTTAACCTTCGTAAGAATGGAATCCCGAACGTTGAAACGAAGCCATCCTTTGATTCCAAAGGGTTTGCCCAATTGACCGAGGGAAATCCACCCTTCAGTCAATGATCTCTAGAGAGAAGTTTTTTCCTGCTTTTACGGAAGCTGCAGTAAGAATCGCACGCAGGGACTTTGCAATACGGCCGTTTTTACCAATGACTTTTCCCACATCCTTCGGGGAAACGCGGAGCTCGATGATATTTTGTTCCTCTCCTTCAATCTCTCGAATTACAATTTCTTCTGGAAATTCAACGAGAGAAGCAACAATGTACTTCAGTAATTCTTCCATTACTTTTTAAGAGCGGTTTTATATTCTGCCCAGATTCCTGCGCTCTTAAACAGGTTCAGAACGGTTTCAGTCGGTCGAGCCCCATTTTTTAGCCAGGTAAGAATTTTTTCCTTATGAAAGGTAGTCTGTTCTTTAATCTGAGCCGGGTGGTAATGACCTACGATATCCACAAATTTTCCGTCTCTAGGTGCTCTACTATCGGCTGCGACAATTCTATAATGAGGGTCGTGTTTGGTTCCAGTTCTTTGTAATCTAAGCTTTACCAAGGGATGTTTTCCTTTTAAGTCATTCTACTGCTTCGAATCATAGACACCCGAAATAAAGAATGCATAATTCTTACCAATATTGGTTAGTTTGTCCCTCTGTCAAGAAAACATCCTGTAAGAATCAAGATGAAACGAACTCAAATACAATCCGGAATAGAAATGCAAGAGACGTAAAACTTTCAAAAGATTTCTTTAGAGGTTGAAAAATTTCCGATTGAATGAGTCGCTACTACTTTGCTAAGGATTTTAGGTTTCTCGCATTATCCATAGGTTTTCCTGTCTTATAAAGACCAGCTCCGACGACTACGATATCCACTCCATTCTTCTTTAACTCCTGGATATTGGTATCGTTGACCCCTCCGTCCACTTCAAGTTCGATCGGTCTAGTATGGATCAACTCTTTCGCTTTTCGGATTTTTTCCATTCCATTTACGATGAATTTTTGTCCGTAAAAACCCGGTTCGACCGTCATCAAAAGTATCAGGTCCACATAAGGAAGAACATTCTCTAAAGTGGAAACCGAAGTCCCCGGGTTTAGTGAAACTCCCACTTTTGTTCCATGACTTTTGATTTCCTGAGCAAGTCGCACTGGGAAGTCAGTGGTTTCAATGTGAAATGTGATACAATAAGGATTCAGTTCATAATATTTAGGAACGTGATTTTCCGGTTTGGAAACCATCAGATGTACGTCCAATGGAATGGTTGTAAGGGCCTTAACTTCTTTACTGAGCGCTTCTCCGAAACTGATCTGAGGAACAAAGTTTCCGTCCATCACGTCCATGTGCATCAAGTCGATCGCATTCGGATCGTAGTAAGGAACGGTTTCTCCTAGTTCAGTCAGCTTTGTCGCTAGAATGGATGCGGATATTTTCAAAGCTCGCTCTCGTAGGATTTGGATTTTACTTTTGAATCAGACGTATCCAAGAGAGTCAGCTTTACGTTTTCTTTCCGATAAAATACGGTCTGAAATTTTTCGCCGTCCTTAAGAGCGATCGGAAGAGTCAACACATCCGGCTCTTCCTGATTGGGAATTTCGAGAACCGCTTTGTAGTCCCCATCATCTCCGACTTCGTAAGAAAACATTTCGTAACCGCTTTCAATTGCAAGTTCGGGTTCGAAGTAATAAACCTTAAAACGAACCTCGTCCCCTTCTAATCTTGCCGATTGAACAAGTCCGTTTTCCGAACGAACTCGGGTGTTTACGATTTCTTCCACTCTGCTCTTGATTCCCGAACGAGTTAAACTTTTTTGAACGAGCGGAAAGGACGCACCTTGGAAAGAGACAGGAGAAAACTCTTCTTTAGTCTTGGATGGAACCTTGGTTACGAGTAAGAACACTTTTTCTCTTGCGGAAGTATTCTTTCCCGGTTCCGGAATTTGATCGATGATCGTATTCGGAAGTTGATCCGCTTGCGGTTCAATGTAAGTAATTCCGCCGATTTGCATTTCGACATACGTTTCTCCGGAAAGAACTTTTTGAAGATTTGCTTTTGCGGAATCAATGGACTGGCCTCTTACGTCAGGGACGATCAAACGATCGAGTCCCGTATTTACGGTTAGAACAATCTTGCTTCCAGCTTCGATTTCTCTTCCAGGACGAATGGATTGATAAAGAATGATTCCGTCTGTCTTATCCGGATAACGTTTGTTTTCCAGACGTACTTTCAATTGAAGACGGCCTAATTCGTTGTGAACTTCTGGATAGGATTTTCCAATCAGATCCGGAACGATTATCTTGACCGTATTTTTGGTTCTTATGAATACGATTAGGAAAGCTGCGCTAAAAAATAAAAGGAGACCGACCGCTAAGAATAAGATGTAACCTCCGATCGGAAGATACTTTTCTTTGATTTGTTCCTGATTCACCCGAATGTTTCCCCTTCCTGGATTCTGAAACCGTTGAGAAAATCGGATGCAGACATCCTGTTTTTATTTTCCGGTTGTAATTCCAGAATTTCCAGAAATCTACCATCACCACACTGCGTAAGAAGGCCTTTTTTGTCCAACCGTTTCAACTTGCCAGGTTCCGGATTCGATTCGATAGACAAAGAAGAGAGTTTTGTTTTTAAAATGCCTATTCTTTTTTCGCGAAACCGAGTTGTTGCAATCGCATTTGGGTATAAGGCTCGGATTCGATTGTGCAGTTCCTCCGCCCCGAGAGACCAATCTAAAATTCTATCTTCCGATTTGATTTTTCCGCAATACGTCGCTTTAGCGTGATTTTGAGGAATGGCAGGAAACGGTTTTCCATCATATGCCTTCAATAATCGAAGAATCGATTCGATTCCTGCATCTGTGATTTTATTCATCAAGGTTTCCGTATTATCCTCCGGGATGATGTCGATCTTCTGAGATAAAAGAATATCACCTTCGTCCATTTTCTCCCCGATGTATTGAATCGTGATCCCGGATGCACTGTAACCTTTCCAAAGTGCGGTTTGAACGGGGGAAGCTCCACGCAGATCCGGCAACAAAGATCCGTGCAAGTTGATGGAAGACAAAGGCGGACACTCATATACTTCCTTGGGAAGAATGGATCCATAGGCGAAGACCACATAGAGATCCGCAGGAAAAGAGCCGAAGTCAGAAAGGGCTTTTTCTTTTTCCCTTTTAATAGATTCGTATTGAAATACGGGAATATGATGTTCAAGCGCGGTTTTTTTTACCGGACCGGCTTCGGTTTTTTTATTCCTCCCTTTCGGACGATCAGGATTGGTAACGACAAACAAAACTTCAGCAAGTGTAGAATCGATCAGAGCTTTTAAAAGTTTTGCGGAATGTTCTGGAGTTCCAAAGTATCCGATTTTCATGTTACACCAGATCCAAAGGATCGAAATCAATTTCTAAATACACTTTTTTCGAAAGTTTCAGAGGACGAACTTCTTTTTTAAAAATTTCCCTCCAATTGCCCGGAGAAGTGGTTTTGAGAATGATATGATTCCTGAAATTGGAATCGATTCTATAAAAAGGACAAGGCGCAGGTCCGAGTAAAACCGTATCTTTGGAAGGAAAAAATTTTTTGAGAACTCCAAATACGAGTTCGATCGTTTCAAGAGAAATCCGTTCGTCTTTGGATCTGGAAACGATACGGACAAGCCTGGAAAACGGAGGATAAAAAAGTTCTTTTCTTACCGGAATTTCAGATTCATAAAATTGAATATAGTTTTGACTTGTCGCCATTTGAATCACAGGGTGATTGGGAGCGTTCGTTTCGATCAAAACTTCCCCTTTGAGTTTCGATCTCCCCGCCCTTCCGGCCACCTGAGTCAAAAGGGAAAAAACTCTTTCGTTGGCCCTAAAGTCCGGAAGTCCAAGACCGATCCCTGCGTTCAAAACCCCCACTAGAGTCACTTGCGAAGCGTCGAGCCCTTTTGCAATCATCTGTGTCCCGGTGAGAATATCGATTTCTCCCCCAAGTAATCGGGCGATCACTTCGTTTAACAAACTCCTGTCTTGGATGGAATCCTGGTCCAAACGTTCCACTCTCGCTTGGGGAAACGCTTCTAAAAGATTCTCTTCCAATTTCTGGGTTCCCGTTCCTTTCAGTGTAAATCGCTCCCCCATTCTTTTTTCCAAGGAATCCAGATTTTCGGTATGTCCGCAAAGGTGACAAACCGCAGTCCCTTTTTTATGATAACAAAGATTTGTAGTACAATTTGGACAAGGAACATAGGAAGAAGTCGAAGAAGAGTGGATTAAAGGACTATACCCCCTCCTGTTCAAAAGAAGAATCACCTGTTCTTTTTTATCCAGTCTTCGTTTGATCTCGAAAGAAAGTTCGGAACTGATAACGTTAGACTCCTTTTTATTTTCCACGATACGCACCGTTGGGGGTAAAACCCCTTCCGGTCTTTTGGTGAGAGTGTGCAGATAAATTCTTTTTTCCTTGGCGAGATGATAGATTTCCAAAGAGGGGGTCGCGGTTCCCATCACAAGAACCGCGTTGTTGGTTTTACATCTCTGCATCGCAACCTGACGTGCGTGATATCTTGGACTTGAATGTTCCTTAAACGAAGAATCATGATCTTCGTCGATGATGACAAGGCCGAGGTTTGAAACCGGAGCAAAGACTGCGCTTCTCGTTCCGACCGCGACTCTTTTTTTACCGCTTAAAAGTTCGTTGTATGCCTTGAACTTCTCGGAGATCTTGAGTGCGGAATGAAGTACAGCTAGTTGTCCCGGAAAGATAAGCTCCAACTTCCGGATAATATGAAACGTTAAACTGATTTCAGGCACGAGTAGAATCACGGAACGATTCGGAGTTTCAAGCGCTTTTTGAATCAGATGGATATACACTTCCGTTTTTCCCGAACCTGTGATTCCGAATAGAAGATGAACCGCAGTTTGCCCGAAAGTGGAAAGTATATTTTGAGTTGCGACTTCCTGTTCTTCGTTTAACGTTACGGGTTTACCTTCTGAATCCGAAGGAAATACTTCAAGTTTAACCTGTCTTCTTCCCGCGGGAATCATCTTGTAGATACACTCTCCGAGAGAAGCGATGTATTGATCCTTCATCCAATACGCAAGATCAATTTGTTCCCCGAGGACAATAGGGACTTTATCTATAATTTTTACCACCGGTAAAACCTTATAATTCGGTTCGTTTTGGTGAATCGATACGATAATTCCTTCTTCTTCCCTGTTTCTGAGTTTTGCTAAAACGCGGACTCCGATTGGGGTGTTCTGCGGAACTTCGTACGTGAAGGTATCTTCTTCGACCGGAAGATCAAACGCAACTTCGGCGTAATAAATCAAAGTATATCCTTGAGTTTGTTTTGGAAAAGAGAGAGTTGAGAAAGGATACTTTCCTTAACCGAGATCTCCTCTTTTTTGATCGTCTCAAATTCAAAAGAATCCTTAGCTCCCTTGAAATTTTTACGCTTGGTTTCGATTGCCGCAATCGCTTCGGGAGATCTGAGAACGATCATCGGCACCCCTGGAAGAAAGTCTAATGTTCTTCCCATCATCTCAAGGGCTTTTTCTTTTCCATAGACCGCGATCGCGCTCGTTCCCAAAAGAATAATTCCTTTGATTTTTTCGGAATCGATCGTTTCTTTGACTTGAACTTCGCACTTTTCGGTTCTGATCTTCCAGTCTTCTGCATTCGACTTGGAATGAGCGAAAATACAAGCCGGATATTCTTGATAATAAAATTCTCTATGGTTGAATCCGAATTGTTTCTGAATCATTCTCCCGAAAAGTTCTTCGGCTTCTTTAGTTCTAAAAATTTGATCCGGAGAGGTTTTGGAAAATGCAGGCTTCCCAGGGACGATTTCTCCCGTATAATGAAGTACTAATATAGGTTTCCGTCCTTTGATTATAAAATTACGGACTGCACTGATCCGTTCAGAACAAAGTTTACATACGAAATTTCTCTCCGCCGTTTTGGCGACTCTTCGAACCTGGATTCCAGTCGCTTCCAATTCAAGATCGTGAGATTGAGAAGAAGGAAGCCAGATCTCTTCTTTCCAAATGAGTTCCGTAGTTTCCGGAGGTTGTTCTCCCGAAAATCGTAGGACCGGAATCTGCTTTTTTTGAATCAAAAAACGGAGATCCCCCAGAATTCTTCCGAGTTCGGAGAGAATCTTTTTATCCATCCGTGTACTGATCCGAAGAAATGTTAAGCGACTTCATCTTTCTGTATAAATGAGAACGTTCTATTCCGAGAACTCGGGAGGTTCTAGTCACGTTGCCTTCGTTAGTCTGTAACGTCTTTATAATATACTGCCTTTCAAATTCTTCCTTCGCTTTTCGAAAATCTCCTAACTCCACCATTTCATTTGCTGTTTTGAAACCTTTCAGTGCATCTCTCGCGTCGTTTGCGGCAATCGTGGGGGCCACCGTCATAATACAAAGCCTTTCCATAACGTTTTTCAATTCCCGAATATTTCCCGGCCAAAAATGATTTTGAAGAATGGAAATCGCCTCGGATTCAATTTTCTTCGGAGGTAGGTTGTTTTCTTCCAAGGTTTTAGATATGTAATAGTCCACTAACAACGGGATATCGGAGGTTCTTTCCCGAAGAGGTGGAATTGTAATCGGAATCACGTTCAATCGATAATATAAGTCTTCTCTAAACTTTCCTTCTCGAATCGCCTCTTCCACCGGGATGTTGGTCGCGGCAATAATCCTAACATCCACCGTGATCGTCTCCGTGCTTCCCAATTTTTCAAATCTTTGTTCCTGGAGAATTCGTAAAACCTTTGCCTGCGTCGACAAGGACATGTCGCAAATTTCGTCGAGAAACAGGGTTCCTCCGTTGGCAGCTTCAAATTTTCCGATCCTGGAATCGGTCGCCCCCGTAAAAGCTCCTTTTGCAAACCCGAACAATTCGGACTCGATAAGCTCTTCCGGAATTGCGGCACAGTTCATTTCGACAAAAGGTAAGTCTTTGCGTTTAGAATTTTTGAATATGGTTCTTGCTACGAGTTCCTTTCCGGTCCCGTTCTCTCCGTATATAAAAACTCGAGCGTTTGTAGAAGCGGCCTGAGCAATCGCAAACTTTACTTTTTGAATCGCGGGAGAGTTTCCTAGAATTTCATCATATTCTAATTTAATAGAGGAATATTTTTCCTCCGGTTTGATTACATTTTCGATCGCCTGGAGAACTTTTTCAATGGAAAGAGGTTTTTCCAAAAAATCAACGGCTCCTTTTTTGGTAGCCGAGACTGCGATTTCGATCGTTCCATGTCCGGAAATCATAAGCACAGGAAGAGTCGGATAAAGTTTTTTGCATTCATCCAAAACGACGATTCCGTCTTCCTTGCCTAACCATACATCTAAGAGAATCAAAGAAGGTCTTTCATTTTTGAGCTGTTTGAGTAAGGTTTTGCCTGTGGAAAAAGTTTCCACTTCGAAATTTTCGTCTTCTAAAATTTCCTTCAGAGATTTTCTAATTTCGGGTTCGTCATCGACGATAAAAATTTTCATGATCGGTTACGATACGGGAAGTTCAACTTGAAAACGACACCCACCCATACGAGAAGAATCTACAGAAATATGACCATTGTGGTCAATCACACTTTTTTGAACGATCGCTAAACCAATTCCGGAAGTATTACTATTTTTGGTCGAGTAATACGGTTCAAAAACTTTTTGTTTCAGTTCCGCCGAAATTCCGATTCCATTATCTTCGATTGAAATCACTGCAACTCTTCTCATGATCTTTCTTGTCATAGAAGCGGAGATCAAAATCAATCCCATATAATCGGATAATTCCTCCTTTTCCCGTTTTCTTTCGATGGCTTCCATGGAATTTTTAATAAGGTTGGTGAGAATCCTCAGAATGACTTTTTGATCCAAAAATAATTGAGGAAAACCCTTTGAAATACTTGTTGTGATTTTGATTTGCGGAGTATGTTCGAAAAGTTTTACAGCCTCAAGAATGATCGGTTCCAGGTTCTGATTGATTAGTTTCGGAGTAGGCATACGAGCAAAATCTGAAAATTCGTTCACGAGGTGCTCCAATACACGAACCTGTTTGATGATCGTATCAGTGCCGGTTGAAACGATTTCGTAGAATTGTTCCTTATTTTCCGATTTCATTTTTCTACGAATTCTCTCCGCGGAAAGTTGAATCGGAGTTAGAGGATTCTTGATTTCGTGCGCCATTCTCTGCGCGACTTCCTTCCATGCCGCAATTCTCTGGCTTTGCATAAGCTCCTCGTCTTTCGATTTCAGATCCTTAACCATCTGATTAAAAGAGTCGATAAGAGCGCCAATCTCTCCGGCCTCTCGGATTTCGAGATTGATATCCGTATCTCCCATGGAAATCTTTTGAGTCGCATTTGCTAACTCTATGATCGGTCTGGAAATTTTTCTCGCAAAAAGAAGGGAAAAATAAATCGCAAGTAAAAAAATAGAAACCGTGATAATACTAAACGTTAGACGAATTCGGTATGGAAGTTTTTCCTTGGTTAGATCCGCGCGATCGTAATTCCTTCTTGTGGAAATCACGGAATATACGTTCCTCTCCTTTTCTTTATGGATTCTAATCCCTGTTTGAAGATTGTAATTTCCGGCGGGAAACGGAACTCGGATGAAATACATACAATAGTCCGGACGATAACTTGAAAATTCCCTCCAACTCGAATTTTTCGAGAAGGACTTGAAATTTTTTTCCAATGGCTTGTATTTCAAAACGCGATTTTCTAAAATCGGTTTTTCATTCTCGTAAATGCCTACGTAGAACTCGTCACTTTGAATCAGATTGAGTTTAGAAGCTCCTGCAACCAAGGATTCCAAGTTGAGGGGTTGTATTCTCAGAAAACTTTCCAAAAGACGCGTTTTTTCAACGAGTAATTTTTTTTTAGGTTTTTCTTCGTTTAAAATCAAGGTTTCACCGGACAAAAGCGCTTCTTCTATATCGATTCCGTAGAACCTTTCATAGAGTTTTCCGGTGACGTTGGAGGAGAGAAATAAAATCGGCAATAAAGGAAGAAGTGCGACGAAGATAAACGATAACGTTAGACGATATCTAATGGAACTCTTTAGTCTGCCCGTCTCTAAATTACGTTTATTCCTATAAAAATAAGAGATAAGAAGCGAAAGAGAAAAAAGCGGAATAAAAAAGAAGATATAAGCCACAATTCTGTCTAAGAACCCTATATCGTCCGATATGGAGTTTTGATCCGAAAACTGAAACGTTTCAGCAAGAATCACGGAAAGCAAAATGTTCAAACCTAAGACAAGTAAATCCCTTAGATAATATCTAGTTTCATCGTTCATGGATTTGAATTTGTTAAACGAAATCGTTGTTTACGATATTACTGAGAGCCTCCAAGGCTTCGTCTTCCTTTTCGCCTTCGACCTGAATTTTAAATTCATTTCCGGGCGCAAGAGCGAGCATCATGAGTCCCATGATACTTTTTCCGTTTACGACAACCTCGTCTTTGACGACCGTGATTTCGCAAGGAAACTTGGACGCACAGTTTACAAATACGGACGCGGGTCTTGCATGCATCCCGGTACCGTTTTCATTAATTTTAAGGAGAATTTCTTTCAACTTTACCCTGCTGTAGATAATTACTCAGCTTTTGATTGAATTCTTGCGCCGCATTTTTACCCAGTTTACGCAGACGTTGGTTCATGGCGGCGGTTTCCACGATGATCGGTATATTTCTTCCTGGCTTGACCGGAACTCGAATAAGAGGAATCTGAACACCCAAAAGCTCTTCCGTGGGATTTTCAAGTCCCGTTCTGTCGAAATCCTTATCTTCGGTCCATTCCTCTAAACGGATGATAAGTTCTATAAGTTTATGGTCTCTTACCGAGCCGATCCCGAAGATATCTTTAATATTCAAAATCCCTAATCCACGAATTTCCATATGATGTCTCAGAAGATCAGAACAGGTTCCAATGAGATAACTTTCCGAAAGTCTTCTGATCTCAACCATATCGTCCGCGACAAGCCGGTGTCCTCTTTCTATAAGTTCGAGAGCGGTTTCGCTTTTACCTACTCCACTTTTTCCGGAAAGAAGAATTCCAATCCCGAAAACTTCGATCAAAACTCCGTGTCTCATGGTCCTTGGCGCGAGACTACGATCCAAAATCCCGGAAATAAGAGTGATGAATTTATGAGTGGAAACGTCTGAAATCATTAGAGGAATTGCGAGTCTTTCGCAGTTTTCCGTAAAAATAGGAGGAGGCATGTTTCCGTGTGTGAAGATGATACAATTGAGATGAAAGCTGAAAAAATCCGCGGCTATGTTTTTTAAATCTTCCGGAATTCTGGAAGTGATGTAGGCCCACTCCCCCTTTCCAAAAATCTGGATCCGATCATGCGCAAAACTTTCGTAAAACCCGGTAAGAGAAAGTCCGGGTCGATTGATCTCGGACATATTGATTCGATTGGTAAGTCCTTTTTCTCCCGCGAGCAAACGTAAACCTAACTCCTCGTGTTCATTGAGAAGATTAGAAACGTTGATTCCTGGCATTGACATGGATTATCTGGACTCCAGAGATTTGACTTTTTTTCTTTGGCTGGAAGGAAGAATTTTTAAGATCTTTCTGTACTTGGCAACCGTTCTTCTTGCGATTTCGATTCCTTGTTTCCCGATCGCTTCCACGATTTCCTGATCGGACAAAGGACGATCGGATTGTTCCTCTTTGACGAGATTTCGAATAAGATCGTGAATTTTTTTAGAAGATTCGATCCCACCTTCGGAAGAACGAACTCCGGAGGAAAAAAACCACTTTAATTCCATGATTCCTCTGGAAGTTTGAACGTATTTGTTGGAAGTGATTCTGGAAATAGTGGACTCGTGCATCTCCAATTTTTCGGCAATGTCTTTGAGAGTCAGAGGTTTTATATATTGGATCCCTTTTTGAAAAAACTCGGTTTGCATTTCTATAATTGCGGAAGTGACCTTAAACAAGGTTTGCCTTCTTTGATTTACGGAACGGATGAGCCATTCGGCCGAACCGAGTTTAGACGTGATGTATTCTTTATCCGACTCTTTTGCGTTCTTTAGAATATTCTTATATTCTTTATTGATCTTAAGGCGGGGTATCCATTCATCGTTGATGTATATATCAAATTCCCCCTCCACTTCTCTCACGATCACATCAGGGATCACGTAATCCGGTTTGTTTGGAGTGTAAAGAGTAGCGGGATAAGGTTCCAATTTTTTGATTTCAGATGCGAGGGACTCCACAGTTTCCAGAGAAATTTCCATCTTTTTGGAAATCGACTTATAATCCAGTTTCTCTAGATCTTTGATATGATCTCGAATGAGAGTATGAAGCTTTTGATCTTCCGGTTTTACGATCTGTGCTTGGATAAGAAGAGTTTCCTGGACATTCTTAGTTCCGATTCCGATCGGATCCAATCTCTGAATCTGATCCAAGATTTTACGCACTTTTTTTTTGTTCAGTTTCATCTCTTTGCAGAGATCTGAGATCGGAATCGTGATAAATCCGTGATCATCAAGCATGGAAATTAACATTTCTCCGATGGAAATTTCCTCCGGCTTTAAACTAGAAAGCCTGAGTTGCCAAAGAAGGTGTTCCGACAAGGAACTTCTTTCAGGAGAAGATTCGATGTATTTCTGATTTCGATCGGAAGCATCCGAACCGAAACTACCTGCTTTGTCCAAGGAAAAATGATCTTGCCAGGTCACGTCCGAATTTTTGAGAAAGTCGTTCTTCTCTTTTCTTCTTAGGTCGTCTCGGCTATAGAGATCGGGAGTTTTGTTTCTTTCGGAAACATACTCTTCCTCAAGCATCGGATTTTCCACAAGTTCGGAGTTGATTCGATCTGAAAGTTCCAAAGTGGACAAGGGTAAAAGTTCTATGGACTGTCTTAAATCCTGGGTCATCACCAGTTTTTGAGTTTGTTTTTGAACCAGCGACTGACTAAGATTCACAGTGTAAAATCCTCGCCCAAATAGATTCTTCTCGTCTCCGGATCGTTTACAAGATCGTTAGTGGAACCGGAAATCAAAATTCTTCCGCTATACATAATATATGCACGATCCGTAATCTTCAAAGTTTCACGGACGTTATGATCCGTAATGAGAATTCCAAGTCCTCTTTCTTTCAAAGACCCGATCACGGTCTGAATGTCTTTCACTGCGATCGGATCCACACCCGCAAACGGCTCGTCCAAAAGAATGAAGTCCGGATTGGTGACAAGTGCTCTTGCAATCTCACAACGCCTCCTTTCCCCACCCGAAAGAGTATAACCTTTTTGATTAGCGACTCTCATTATCTGAAGCTCGATCAAAAGTTCGTCTCTTCGTTTTATAATCTCGGTTCTGGAAAGATTCATCGTTTCCAAAATCGCTTCCAGATTTTCCGCAACGGTCAACTTGCGAAAGATGGAGGCTTCCTGTGCGAGGTAGCCGACTCCGAGTCTAGCACGGATATGCATCGGAGATTCGGTAACATCTTGTCCGTCTATGTAGACCTTACCGGAATCCGGTTTTACGAAACCCACCGACATATAAAAAGAAGTCGTCTTACCGGCTCCGTTCGGACCTAATAGTCCGACCACTTCCCCTTTTTTGATATTGAAGCTGGCTCCGTCTACGACCTTTCTTTTGTTGTAGACCTTGATAAGGTTATCCATTCGAAAGGTTTTACTCATATACTCAGATCACTTTCCGGGATCGATTCCGTCGGTTAAAAGGGTTCGACCTTCTCTTGGAAAGAATATTATCCTTCCTGCATGAATGTCTCTGCCGTTTTTTCTTAGAATCGGATTTCCCTCAAGAAATACTTTTTCCTCTTTTTCAAAATACGTGGCATATTCTCCCGTTGCGGAAGAATCCTTTCCCTCTATGAGAACATTTCCTCGGATTACGATTTCATTCTTATCCATAAACCGCTCAAACTCGACTGCGGTCATTGTACTCGTGATCTCGTCTGTTTTTTTATCTAAAAAATCAATTTTTCCGGAATCAGTCAAATGAATGTACTGGTCGTTTTCAAAGTAGTCAAGGACATTCCCAGAGAGGATCAATGCGTTTTCTCGATCGTGAACCGTAATTTGATTTCTGGCTTCTATCTTAGAGGAATTTTTCCCATAACTGACTAACTTTTCCGCATTCATTTTCAAATTACCGCGATAGATAGTTGCGTCTCCATACAGACCAACTCTCGTCTCTCCGCTTTCATCCTTGTCGCTTACAAGTTGATCTCCTTTGAAGATTGCAACTTTTGTGACTTCTTTTTTGATTTTTTCCTCCGTATTTAAAGGACCTTTTCCGCCTTTATTATCTACGACTTCTTTCTCCGTATAATTCTGAAAGAGAATACTTTCTCCTGCTAATTCCACTTTATTGATATTCGTATAGAATGTGAGCTGTTTTCCGGTGAGATAACGATCTTTTGCAATGAGAATCGGATCCGGATCCGTCACGATCTTATCCGAATCCTCTTCGAACAAGGCCTGTTTACAGAGAATGGTAATTTGTGGATGAGCGATAATTACGTTTTCCTTCAAAAGGGTCGTCTTCTTAGCGAGATTTCTTTCGATGAACGTTGCGGAAATGACGGTTTTAACCCCGCTTTTGTCCGTGTGGAAAAGTCTGGGACGATTTTTAATAGTAACCTTTTCTTCAAGCTTATCGTATTCACCCGTTCCCGCGCGAAGAGTCACACCGTTATCACCGTCTTGAACGACTACCCCACCTCGTAAAAAACCTTTGAATGCGTCCTTACCGTAAATCTCTATTTGGTTCGCGGAAAGTTTCACCTTTTTGTGTTGAATCCAAGCGCCTCCATCTAAGATAAAGACCGTAATTTTCAAACCGGAAACGGCCTTGTCCTCTTGGGTCAGTGAAGAGCCTCCCCAAAAAGTCGGGAAATTCGAAGTCGCATCCTTTTTTTCCGGATTTTCCGGAAAAACGTTCACGAATTTTCTGTCTGCGGTTTCGCTTCCTACCAGAAGCGGAGGCTTTACGTTTCCATAATATGGAAAAAACGTAATACAAATGCATAGGAAAGCGAGAAATTTGCGAATCATAGGGAGCCAGCCGCTTTCAACGGATTGGTACCTCCCTGTGTAATCGCACTCGGTTTTAGGATAGTGAACTTATTTAAATCCTTATCCGCTCTGAGCCCGATTCCACGGATTGTGGTTCCGTCCGCGCTTACGGTTACTTCCGAATCGGACACCAACTTTTTCGTATCCATGTTGTATTCCATCGCCTTGGCAACGAGAGTTTTATTGTCGTCGGTTCTCAGAAAAACCTTACCTTCCAGGAACATCAATCTTGTCTTATGATTGATTTCACCTTTTTCGGCTAAAAGTTTGGATTTGAACTTTCCACCTTCATACTGGTCGAAATCAATATTGTAGAATATTGTTTTATTCTCATTTACATAGACGTAGGATTCTTCCGCTCTTAACTCCCACTGAAGCTGACCGCTTACGTCGTACGCTTTTCTTTTAAAGTTCCGAATCGAAATAGAAGAGCCACTTTCTTTTTCCTTTTCAACCCGTTCGTAATTTACCTTCTTACAATAATAAAATGTTAATATGAAAAAGGCGCAAACAACCGGAAGAAAAAAAATCCGATTGTTAATCCTGTTTTTCATGACAGATCCGATTACGATTCGCTTCTGGAAACGAGAATCTCTTTTTTGACATAACGATCTAGACCGATCATTTCTTTTAAAAGATCTTTAATCCGGGAGAGAGGATACTGAGTCGTCGCATCCGAAAGAGCCTTTTGAGGATCGGGATGTACTTCCATAAAAACTCCTTCTATCCCGAGGGAAACCGCGGAGCGAAGAATGCTCGGAATAAATTCCCTTTGCCCTCCCGTGCTATTTCCGGCTGCTCCGGGAAGTTGTGCGGAATGAGTCGCATCGAATATAAGAGGAATATCGAATCCGTGAATGATCGGAATCGCTCTTCCGTCAAAGATCAAGTTACCGTAACCGAAAGAAGTACCTCTTTCGGTCACAAGCAACTTGTCATTCCCCGATTCCTTCATCTTTACCGCGATATGCCTCGTATCGGAAGGAGCGAGGAATTGTCCCTTTTTTACGTTCACCCATCTTCCGGTTTTGGCCGACTCGGCTATGAGATCGGTCTGTCTGCACAGAAAAGCGGGGATCTGATAGATATCGATCACGTCTTTTAAAGGAGCGATCTGATGTGTTTCGTGAATATCCGTAAGAACAGGAACATTGTATTTGTTTTTGATATATTCTAAATTTTGAATGCCTTCCGTAAGCCCCGGTCCGCGATAAGAGTTTACGGAAGAACGATTCGCCTTATCGAAGCTACTTTTGAAAACATAAGAAATTTTTAATTCGTCGCAGATTTCGATCATCTCTGCACAAACACGGTCCAGAAGATCCCGATTCTCCATCACACAGGGACCGGCGATCAAAAAGAAAGGTTCGTCTCCTCCAATCTTACTTCCGTTTAGAAAATCTCTTTTAGTACAGGTATTGTCTCTCATGATGATCCTTTCTTTGAGTATTTCACGGCCGCACGGATAAATCCAGCAAATAAGGGATGAGGCTTTGTAGGTCTGGATTGAAATTCGGGATGAAACTGAACCCCTACAAACCAATTGTGTTTCGGAATTTCCACGATCTCTACGAGACTGTCGTCCGGAGAAGTACCCGAAATCACCATTCCGTTTTCTTCGTATTGCTTTCTATAACGGTTGGTGAATTCGAATCTATGCCTATGACGTTCGTGGACGAGTGTCGATTTGTATTCAGAATACGAAAGAGTATCTTTTTTAATTTTACAAGGATAAGAACCGAGCCTCATCGTTGCGCCCATCTGTTCAATATCGTTTTGTTCTTCCAAAAGCGATATCACCGGATATTCCGTGTCCGGCCTGATTTCGGTTGAATTGGCGTCTTTGAGTTTCAAAACGTTTCTTCCATATTCTACGACGGCACATTGCATTCCAAGACAGATTCCGAAAAAAGGAATTCCATTCGTTCTTGCATACTCGATCGCGAGAATTTTTCCTTCGATTCCACGATCTCCGAAGCCACCCGGGACTAAAACCCCGTGAACGTTCTTCAAAGAACTTTGGACATTGTCTTTATTTAAATTTTCAGGATCGATTTTGACGAATTCCACTTTGGTATCGTAAGCGATTCCGCCATGGGAAAGACTTTCATAGATGGAACGATATGCGTCTTGTAAAGAAATGTATTTTCCTACAATCGCTACTTGAACGGTTTGTTTTGTGGCGAGTAGTCTCCTTATCATCTTATCCCATTCAGAAAAATTGGATTCCCTAAGTTCCATTCCCATCGTTTTGAGAACTACTTCGTCTAACTTTTCTTCCTTATACATTTTAGGAATTTCATAGATGGATGTGGATATATCACTCGCAGAGATTACGTTTTCTTCTTTTACGTTACAAAAAAGAGATAGTTTGTTCTTCATCTCTTTCGTCATGGGCTGAGAAACCCTACACACTAGGATATCCGGTTGAATTCCAAGCCCGAGTAATTCTTTGACCGAATGTTGTGTCGGTTTTGTCTTCGCTTCCCCGGCAGCGGTAATCGTTGGAACCAAAGTAAGATGCACGAATAACACGTTCGAACTTCCGTGTTCGTAACGTATCTGGCGAATCGCTTCTAAGAACGGAATCGATTCGATGTCGCCCACGGTTCCACCGATCTCCACGATGATAAAATCTGGATTTTCCTCTCTGGCGACGATGTACATCCGATTTCGGATTTCATTCGTAATATGAGGAACTACCTGAACTGTACGACCCAGGTAATCCCCCTTCCTTTCTCTTTGAATGACCGTATTATAAATTTGACCGGTGGATACAGAATTTTTGCGGGACAGTTTGGAATGAGTGAAACGTTCGTAGTAACCGAGATCCAAATCGGTTTCCGCTCCATCTGCGGTTACGTAAACTTCTCCATGTTGATAGGGACTCATGGTTCCCGGGTCGATATTGATATAAGGGTCCATTTTCTGGAGAGAGACCGTGTATCCTCTACTTTCCAATAAACAACCCAGAGCCGCAACTGTGACCCCTTTTCCAAGTGAGGAACTCACCCCTCCCGTGACAAAGATAAACTTAGTTCTCGACAACTTGTACTCCCGCCTTTTAAGAACAGAGTTTTTTAGTGTTTCTTGAAATTCAAACCGGAATTTCCAAGAATTCTGTCTCTAAAAAAATGGGACGATACGTTTTAGAGTTTCAGGATTTTCTCGATTAGAAGCGAAGTGGATTTTCCGGGTACGAAAGGTAATATTTCGACTTTTCCGCCGAATTCGCGGACGATAGACGTTTCAGGCAAATCTTCTACCTTATAATCCCCCCCTTTTACGTGAATCGCAGGTTTGATGAGACGGATCAGTTCGAGCGGTGTTTCCTGAGAAAAAATAGTCACCGCGTCCACAAATCTTAGATTGGAAAGAAGAATCGCTCGGTCGTCTTCAGGGACCACCGGTCTTTGTTCTCCTTTCAGACGTCTTACGGAAGAATCCGCATTGAGCCCTATCCAGAGAAAATCCCCGAGTTCTCGAGCCTGGGAAAGATACGTAATGTGACCCCTGTGGATCAAATCGAAACATCCATTGGTGAAAACAATCCTTCGATTTTCTCGAATTCGGTTCGCAAAAATCGCTACGTTTTCCCAAGGAACAATACGGGTCTTCAAATCCATCTTTACTTTTGAAAACTTCCCATAGATTGCAAAGAAAGATCCAATTCTTCGGAAGTCACGGTTTCCGCTCCTAATTTTGCAATTACAACTCCCGCCGCAGCGTTTGCTACCACGCTTGCATCCAACTCGCTAAGACCCGCTGCATAATAGGCTGTATAAGCACTGATGACTGTATCCCCCGCTCCGGTTACGTCAAAGACTTCTCTCGCTGCGGTTGGAATATGATAGATTTCTTTTTGAGAAGAAAGATATAAACTCATTCCCTTTTCTCCTCTTGTGATCATTAAAGAAAAACAGGAAAGTTTTTCGGAAATTTCCCGTGCTGCGTTTAAGATTTCGGAATCGTTTTCCAATTTTCTTCCGATCGCTCTACCCGCTTCGTGGTGATTCGGAGTGAGGATACTTACACCTTGATACAGAAAAAAATGACTCACCTGGGGATCCACTGTCACGATCTTTTTTTTATCCGAACAAATTTTAGATACTTCCCGGATGATTCTCGGTGTTAAGGTTCCTTTATCATAATCGGAAAGAATTACCGCGTCTACGAAGTCGATTCTTTCCAAAAATGCTTCAAGTAGTAGTTCTTCTTCTTTTTGATTGATCGGTTTTAGTTCTTCCTTATCGATTCGACAAACTTGCTGGTGTCCCGCGATCACCCTTGTTTTTAA
The DNA here is from genome assembly GCF_003046425.1 of Leptospira borgpetersenii serovar Javanica. GTDB lineage: Bacteria > Spirochaetota > Leptospiria > Leptospirales > Leptospiraceae > Leptospira > Leptospira borgpetersenii. The sequence goes on along the minus strand of NZ_QAJG01000007.1, from coordinate 67,377 downwards.
AATCGTCGGTATCTCCTCAGATTCGATCAGAAAATTTTGGCTTTCATCCGTATTCTCATTCGCGAGAAGTTTAGAAAGACTTTTCGCTTTTTCATCGTTTCCGACTCTTCCAAGAACGATAGACTTTACACCTAAACTTGATAAGTTCTTCACTACGTTTCCGGCTCCGCCTAATGTGATCTTCTCCTTACGAACCCAAACGACTGGGACGGGAGCTTCCGGAGAAATTCGATTCACTTCTCCGATGAGATACTCGTCCAAAATGAAATCTCCGATCACGATGATCTTTAAATCTTTGAGACGCGTGGTTGAGGTCAGAAAACGATCTCTATTCAAATAGTACAAATTCTACCGATCCTTGGGATTTTGATTTACGGTTTCTCTCTAAGCAGTTATAGTAGCCTTCCCGTGTCAATCATTACTGTCCCAATCTTTCCACTGCCGGAAATCATTTTATTCCCCGGGACATACTTACCTCTCCATATTTTTGAACCTAGATACAGATTGATGCTCGACTATTGTATGGAATCGAATGAAGAATTGGCCATAGCTCCCATCCTTCCTACAAAATCAAAAAATCTTTCCAAACATCCTGAAATCGAAACCGTATTCGGTTGGGGAAAGATTATCCGAAGAGATCCCCTTCCCGATGGAAGATCCAATATTCTTCTGGAAGGAAAGGGAATCGCTAAACTGATCGATTACGAAACGGTGGAACCGTTCCGGGTAGCGAAAATCGAAAAGATAGAACCGGACTTTGAATATTTAAAAGACGAAAATTTTAAGAAGACTTTCGAAAGACTTTTGTTTCTGACGAAAAGAATTCTTCTCTCTGAGGGTGCAGGAGAAGACTTGATTCTTAGAATGAATGAACTCGTGACTCATCCTTTCCCAATCGACTTTATTGCTTCCATTCTCAACTTCGAATTTTCTAAAAAACAAGAAATCCTTGTGGACCCGAATCCTATGGAGAAAGCGAAGATTTTGATGGAAATTGTAGAAGAACTCAATTTGAGAGAATGAAAAATTCAGATTCCAAGGTATTTTTTTATTATCCATGACGGACGGCATAAGGATTCAGAATTTCAAAGCCAAACCTATCCTTTATCAATCGAAATACAATTCAGAACCCTTCAAATCATTTCTTTATCATCTTTATATTTCTTTGGAACATTTGAAAACTCATACGTGATATTGCGGAGTCAAAAAAGTATTCTTTGAATTCCTGCTCATTAAGAGATAATAGAAAATCCGAATTCCTTTTAAAATACGATCGAACTTTAAATTCTTCTACATTCGTTCGGATCCCTTTTTTACTGGCTTTTACACGATTCCAAGGACAAACATCCTGACAAATATCACAGCCCGCAAGCCAGCCATGTGTATCGGAAATTTTTTCCGAAGGATCTTCCAACGTATGATGAGAAATACACTTTCCCGCGTCGATTTGATAAGGTTTTAAAGCGCCAGTAGGACATGCATCTATACAAGCAGTGCACGTGCCACAACGATCTTTGACTTGGATTTGAGTCGTATAAATCGGCAAATCAGTGAGAATGATAGTGATAAAAAAAAAGGATCCAAAGTCCGGATGAATAAGATTCGTGTTCTTCGCCTTCCAACCGAGTCCGGCCATTCTAGCGAGAACCTTTTCCGGTACCGGCAAAGAATCCACTCCTTGCCTGAAATGATGATTCGGGTATTTTTGTTTTAATTGTTGTAGGAGCGGTTTTGCAAGTCTTCTTAAAACCCTATGATAATCTTCACCAATGGCATATCTTGAAAACCGATAGGACATTGTTAATGCGACATCGTCGTAATCAGGATCGTTGTAGATCGTTCCGAGCGCGATTACGGATCGAGGTTCAAAACCGAGATTCTTAAAATCCAAACGAAGATCCATGTTTTTCGGATACCATTCCATCTTCCCATGTTTTCCTTCCTGAACCCAAGTAAGAATGTTTTCTTTGTCTTCTTGTGGAATTTTTGCGTCGCAAATTCCATACAAATCAAAACCAGAGTTTTTAATCAAAGTTTTGAACTCGGAAATTATTTCTTTACTTTCGATCATGAATTTGATAAATACTTAGTATGCAAAAAGAATTATCCGAAAGAATCAAATTTCCCAAAACCGATCTTGAATTGATCCCTGATCGATCCCCTCTCTCGTATTCGGATGTAATTGCAGCGATTCGTCTAACCCTTTTACCTAAGGACAAACTTGCAAAACAAATTGTATTTGCTTCCATCCTTGGTGCATTAAAAGGTTTTAACGAAAGGGATTTAAAACCTTTTTATATAAATCATAAATATATTTTTTCCGAACTACGCTCCGAAGTTTTAAAAACAATAGAGGTTACGGATTCAATCGATACGA
>NZ_QAJG01000007.1:0-57500 GCF_003046425.1 Leptospira borgpetersenii serovar Javanica | reverse complement strand
AGGAAAGGCAAAAGGAATTTCCATCAAAAATCTAAGCGAAAGAATCGATTTCGTTTCCTCTTTATTGAAATTGAAAACGGCAAGTCCAATCGGCCTTCTTTCCAAAGGGTTTCGACAAAGAGTAGCCTTGGCCGGAGCTCTCATTCAAGATCCAGAATATATCATTTTAGACGAACCGAGTTCCGGCTTAGACCCAATTCAAATCGCGGAATTGAAACAACTCATCCGTACACTAGGAAAGAATAAAACGATCCTTCTATCATCTCACATTTTACAGGAAGTGGAGGATCTCTGTGATCATATTCTTGTATTATCGGAAGGAAAATTGATCGCAGATTCTTCTTTAGCTTCCATCTCTCGGGGAGAAGGCAGTTTGGTATTGGCAGAAACCGATTTAGATACACTCAAAGTTTTTTTTTCGGACACAGACTACGAAATTGAAACGACCGGAAAGTCGGAAGGTTCTTTTCTAGAATTTAGAATCCGCTCCCACAATACGTCCTCGGAAAAAATCTTTCAGCTCTTGAAAAAAGCGAGGTTTCAAGTTCGCTCCTTAACTCCGGAAAAAAACTCCTTAGAATCCGTTTTCCAATCTCTGACCCTAACCAAATAAGATGAAACTTTCCGAATATTGTAAAACATTTCTTCATAATACTATAACCGTGTTTTGGAAAGAATTTTCCATTTACTTCAATTCACCCGTCGGAACAATTTTTGCCTCTTTCTTTTTATTTTTAACTTCATTTCTATTTTTTTTCGGGTTGGGAGACGGTTCTTTTTGGGACTTTAAATCCGCCAGCATGGAAACATATTTTCTTTGGGTTCCGATTCTATACGTAATTTTTATCCCCGCCCTCTCCATGCGCCTTTGGTCCGAGGAAGAACGTTCTGGAACGTTGGAAATCCTTTTCTCTCTTCCTTTGAGAGATTCGGAATTGGTGTTTGGAAAATTTTTTGCGGCTTGGAGTTTTTTAGGATTTGTTCTTTCATTTACACTTCCGATTCCGGGAACGATTCTTTACCTCGGAGATTTGGATCTGGGAACTATTACGGCGGGTTATCTGGGGATTTTTCTTTTAGGCGGAGCCGACTTAGCGCTCGGAAGTTTTATTTCCACTCTAACAAAAGATCAGATCAGTTCTTATCTGCTCGGACTCATTCTTTGCCTTTTCTTTTTTCTTTTAGGGTATAAACCTTTTCTTCAATTTTTAGGAACAAGTTCGGGAACCAAAATCTCTTTTTTTTCCCTTTCCAAACATTTTGAATCGTTTCGTCTAGGAATCCTGGACGGAAGGGAAATCTTTTTTTACTTGAGTTTTATTCTTTTATCACTATATGCAAATATTCTTATTCTAAGATCGAAACGATGATCTTGAGCCTTAGAGTTTTTTTTTCGCGATTCAATTCCAATCCTTGGTTTTTATTTTCCCAGGTATTTCTTCTTTTTCTATTCTCAAACGGAATCCTTTCTCAATTTGTATGTAGAAAAGATCTTTCGGAATCCGGGCGGTTCGAAGTATCAGAAAGCACACGAAAGATTTTTCAAAACCTACATTCTCCTATCTATATCGATGCGTATTATTCCTCGAAAACTCCGGGAGAATATAAGACACGTCTGGATCTAACCAAAGAATTGTTAAGCGAAATTGCTTCCTTGGGTGGATCGAATGTCGTATTACGCTTTCATGATCCTGACTTTTCCGTCGAAGAGCAAAAAAAAGCAATCGAAGCGGGGATCCAACCGCAGATATTGGAAAAGACGGAATTAGGTTCCTCCCAAATCAAACAAGCCTATTTCGGTCTAACTTTAACATTAGGAACCAGGAAAGAAACGATTCCAGTCGCCTTTTATGCGGAAGAAATCGAATATCAAATCTTAACGACTCTTAGAAAAATGATCCGTGGCCCCACAGACTCTGGAATCGGAATTCTTTCTATTCCGGGAACCTTATCCACGACGGGCCCTGAAATCGGAAAAGATACGATCGGAATTTTTATAAACCAGATTCTAAAGGAAGAATACGGAGCCCTTCCGGAAGTCCACCTTGAAGAAGACATTCAAGATTCCTTACATACTCTCCTTTGGATTGGTGGTGGAACATTATCCGAAATAGCTTTTTATAAACTCGATCAGTTCCTAATGAGAGGTGGAAACCTCATTCTTCTTTTTAAATCCATGGACTTTCGTTTGGAACCTCCCAACCGAAAAAAGGGAATCGGAACAAATTCGATCGGCGCAGGAATTGCAAAACCAACTCCTCGAATAGAGGAACAAAATCGTATTTTTGAATCCTACGGTTTTCGAGTGAACACCGACCTTGTCTTGGATCCGAATCGTTCTCTTCCCATCGGCCCTTTGATGGAAGTGGAACCCGGAGTGATCGGAAGGAATGCTTATCCGCCTTGGATTCTCGCGGGACACTCTCAGGAAATGTTAAACGAAGTTAGCCCTTTTACAAAACCTTTGAAAAATCTGCTTCTTCCCTGGATTTCAAGTCTGACTCTTTTTCCGGATCGACAACCGAACGTGAGAATGGAACCGATCCTATCGTCTTCCGAAGAAGCGGAAGTCCGTTCTTCCATAGTGGCCCTCGGTGAAAAACAAATCTTTGCTACCCCGATTCGAAGCGGGAATAAAAAAATCATTTTGGGGGCCGTACTAGAAGGCTCTTTTCAATCCGCATTTGCATCCGTCCCCACAATATTCAAAAAATCAAATTCTTTTTTAAAACAAACTCCCGAAGGAAAAAGTTCTCGAATCCTTGTTATCGGCTCCCCCTACCTCGTGTCGGATCTTTTGGCCTATCCGGAAACGAGAAAAATCTACCAAGAATCGAACATTCCGTTTTTATTAAATGCTTTGGATATATCCGGTGGAGATACAGATCTCATCCAGATTCGAGGAAAAAAATCCGCCTTTTTAAGACTCAATCCATTTTCCGATGCCGAAAAAAAAACATTCAGTTTTTTGAATGTTTTAGGAATACCGTCTCTTTTAAGTCTTTACACATATCTTAGGATGCGGCATAGAAATTCCCTACGAGGTAAAAACCCGGCACCATGAAGCCCTGTATAAAAATTCTTACAACTTTCGATCATTTTTTTCGAAAAGAAACTGCCCTTGCTTTGGTTCTAATCAATCTAATTTTAGGTACTATTTACTTTTTAATCTCCGATCCTTTCGGATCCTTTCAAAGAACGTATGATCCTTTTTTTCCTTTTAAAGCGAATGAAATCGAAAGGATTCAAATTGGAAGAAAAGGACATGAGACAATCTTAGAGCAAAAAAATAGAACTTGGTCCGTCCTCGTCGGAGAAGTTGAAGGCAGGCCTGATTTCAAAAAAGTCACTTCCTTCCTAAATGCCATTTTAAATATCCGAAAGTTTACGAAAATCTCTTCCAGTTCCGATTCGAAAGAATTCGGTTTAAACGGTGAGGAATTAAAATTAGAAATCCAAACCGAATCCGGAGAAATCGAAAAACTGGACATAGGAGCTTCCGGAAAATCGGAAAGCGGAACCTTTATCCGAGAACCAAACACCGGAGAAATCTGGTTTGTGGAAGAGAATTTAAATTCCCTGGCAGGCCGCGGGAATGAAAACTTTTTTCTCTCGAAACTTTTAATTCCGGAGAATGTTCGTATGCAAGAAATTCATACTATTCTAATTTATTTTTCTGAAGACAAAAATGCCACGTTTAAAATCGGACAAGCGGAACCGGGAAATTGGAAACCAACTTCTTCGAATTTCTACCTCTGTCCGGGCGAGGATTGTTCTCGAATCGTCCAAAAAATCCTAACACTCAAGGCAGAAAGAATTTTAAAAAAACCGTTCGGAGAAAATATTTTCCCTTTGAATTCCGAAGATCGTTTTCGGATCGAAGTCCACCTTCATTCGGATGGGCGTTCTTCTTTGAACTTAGAATGGATTGGAAACACTTCCGATGGAGAACCGATATTTAAATCGGATTCTGATTCGATTCTGTATGTAATCGACCCCAACTTTTTAAGAGGATTTCGAGAAGTTCCGAATTGGAAAGAATTCTTCTACGAAACCTCCGATCCGTTTTAACTCCCCAAGGACACATTGATCCGGGGTTTTTCCAAACGTTTTTTTGATCGTATTTCAAGCACTTACTTTAAAACATCGTTAAACGATCTTATGGATTCTTTGAAATCCATTTCGGTTTTAGGATCCGAATTCCGAACCGATTCTGTATTGACAATGTAAATACCTTCAATTTCCTTTCACAAGAAATCTAAAATTTAGGACGAAAGCATGGCTTTGATCGAAGAATTTGAATCTCAGGGGAATTTTTTATTTCGCTGGAGATCCTATATTCCCGGAATCATCTTGATTCTCTGTCTTGGACTTTTGCCCTTTTATCGGTTCCCCGGAGATTCCTACAACTATCATCTGTATTACCAGTCCTTTTGTTTCGTGATTAGTATTTTAGGACTTTTCGTACGCAGTTTTGTGATCGGCTACGCACCCGCAAGAACCTCAGGAAGAAATACGAAAGAACAAGTGGCAGATTTGGTCAACCAGGAAGGAATATATTCCCTCATTCGTCACCCTTTGTACGTGGGAAATTTTCTGATGTATCTCGGAGCGGTTCTATTTTTAAAAAACTTTTTGATAGCAGCGGTTTTTATCCTTTTTTTCTGGGTATATTACGAAAGAATCATGTTTGCGGAAGAACAATTCCTGCGCAAAAAATTCGGAGAGGCTTATCTTTCCTGGGCAAACAACGTTCCCGCATTTATTCCGAAGTTCGGCGGTTATAAAAAACCGGCTCTTCCTTTTTCCGTTCGCAATGTAATCAAAAGAGAATATCCGAGCCTCTTCGGAATTCTTGTCATCTTCAGCGTTTTCGATTTAGTCGCGGTTTATTTTAACGAACCGGTCAGCAATCTTATAGAAGCAATTCGTATTCCTCAAATCGTCCTGTTCGGCGGCGGGCTCGTTTTTTACGTTCTTACAAGAATTGTCGTTAAAACGACAAAACTTTTGCATGTAGAGGGTCGCTAAACTATAACAGACTCCCCTTTTCCTACAAAAACTTCAATTTGAAAACGTTTGAGAGGAACTTTCTAGATACGATTTCAACCGATTTGTCTCTTTTGTAAAAAAGACCGGAATCGGATAATTCTGCTTGGAAGAAATCAAAACAATTCCTTCATCGAAGAACAGAATTTTTTCGATTTCAGAAAAGAAATATTTATAACTACTGTTTAATGCTTCAAAAGAAAGAAAATCCTTACTCTCGCTCAATTTGCCCGAACCGATTCGTTTCAAACTTTTCAACTTGTCCGGGATTAATTCTTTCTTTTTGTCGGCGAGTCTTTCATACAGAAGTTCTCGATTCTGATCCAAATATAAAATCCCGTCGATTTCAAAACGTATTTCTTTGACTTCTTCCTCTTTCGGCTTTTCTTCGTTTACAAAAGAGAATTTAGGAGACTCTTCCAAAACCTCGACGCCGGAACGAGAAGGAACTTCTTCCGCTCGGGAGAACTCCTCCTCTTTAATCGAAGAAACGCTCTCATCAAAAAATTCGGCCGAAGAAGATATCGTTGGTTGCAAAACTTTGTCCTGTTTCGGGATTTTTCTTCCCTCCACGAACAAATCTTCTAGATGCTTTTGTTTTTCGATCTGTCCCAAACTCGGAGAGCGTTTGGTCGCTGCAAGAACCTCCGCACCTTTGCGAGGATCAAATTCATACCTTGATAGATGCTCATTTTCGGAATTTCCCTTTCGAATAAGCTTAGACCGTTCTCTCCCCGAATTCGGGTTGAGAGAAACATAAATAAAACAAAGTAGCCCTACAAGGATGAGTGCGATTGCAATAAAGAGCATCATTCTATGTATCTGTCGACAGAGCAGGTTTCTGAAGCGTTTTTCTTACTTTTCTCCTTTACAGAAATATTCCCTTACAAACCCTTTTAGTTTATTGATATAATCATGGAATTAGAAAACGTTTCTCTCAAAGACAAGATCATTCGCGCGATTGTCGCCTTCTTTCTTTTTATCCTCGTGAGTGGTTTGATCATCACTTTTCTTCCGGGAGACGCCGAAAAGAGCTTTTTCGACGTGATTTCCGGTCGTTCGAATCTCAACGCCGGAAAAATCGGGAGCGATTCCATCCCAATGGACTATTTCCAGGCCGCCCAAAGAGATTGTTTCTTTCAATATAGAAATATTGCCCCTTCTCTTGCGGAGGATCCTTCCACACTTCAATCCTGTGCATTTCAAACCATACGCAGTTTGGTAGTCACGAAACAAATCGCAAACGCAACCGGATTTTCCGTATCCGAAACCGGAATCCGTGAGGAACTTTCTGAAGAGGCAAGGAGAATTTATAGGGAATCCGTTACTGGAGCCGGATATTCCGAAGAAGACGTTCGTAAACCCGAAGTCATCTATAAACAGATCCTGAACTCAGCTCCCATGCAATATCGAGTTGATCGTAAAAATGCAAGCAGTCTCTATGATTCTCTTTTAAATTCCGATCTCAAAAAAACCGATGGAGAACTTGCGGTTCAAAAAGAATCTTCTTCCGCCCGGTTTCGACTTCGAATTGTCTCTTATACCGACGAACAGCTGAATAAACTGGCGGAAAAAGAAATCCCCGTTTCCGAAGAAGTTTTACGTGTAAAATACGAAAACGAAAAAAAAGAAGGAAAACTGCCGAAAAATCCAGACGGCAAAGAACTTTCTTTTGAAGAAAGAAAAAATTTCCTAAAAAGCAAACTACTTCTGGAGGCCCGTTCCAAATCCCAAGAAGAATGGAAAGGAAAATTGAAAACCCTTCAAGAAGAGACGGACGGACTCCAAAAAATCGCCTCTTTGTTAGGTGTCAATGTTCAAGATTTTAAGGACCAATCTCTTTTGAATCTCTGGGAATTGAAATCCGGAAACCAGAACATTCGCCTTGGAAACAATACTCAGTTTCTTAAAGATTTGACAACCGTGGCTTTTGGATCTAAAAAAGTCGGAGGTCCTTACAGAGAATCCGAAAAAAATGTTTTTGTAGAATTCGCTTCCTTGGAAATCGATTCGTCTAAAATCAATATTTCCCAGGGACCGGATTTGAGAGACAACCTGAACCTGCTGAACGGGTTCGTTATGGAAATCAGTCAGGCACTTCAGGAAAAATACCCGATTGAACGAAGGATCGGTCAAAAGGCAGAAGAATAATGCAAATCCGGGCTGAATTGGTAAATCCCTTTCTCGAAGCCGCTACGATCGTTTTTAGAGACGTATTGAAAACGGATTTGATCCGGGGAAAGATCGGAATCAAAGACAACCCAGAAACCAACCTGGAACTTTCTATTGTGATCGGTGTGATCGGAACGTTTAACGGTGAAGTAATCTATGGCCTTAATTACGACGCCGCGTATAAAATCGCCGGTGTTCTAATGCCCGGAATGAACCTACAAGATATTAAAAACGAATACAAGGATATTCTGGGAGAAATCGCGAATATGACCACAGGAAACGCAATGAATATATTCGCGAGTTCTGGTCAATCGATCGAAATCACCGCACCGAATATAGTCGATTCCAAAAGCGAAACATTAAAGATTCCTAGAAAACCCGCCTTAGGAATCAGTCTGTTTTCTAAGTTTGGAAAACTGGATGTAAACGTTTCCCTGACTTAAGACGATACAGGGGAATGTTTTAGTCGATGAACAACTAAAAACTGTCCCAAAGTCACAGACCAGGTTCTTGGAGCTTGACCTTACCTACAAGTCAGGTTTTCGTAAGTAATTTAAACATAACAAGTAGATCCGTCGAATTTACGAGCCAAGAGTCCGCTTAATTTGGCAACCCAGTTCAAAACGGTATTCAAATCGGGTTCTTTGTTAGGTGATTTTGGAACGCACTGTAAAGTTATCTTGTCCTTTTTCTAAATAACGTGAGTTCGGCGTAAGAAAGTTTGGGCGAATAAGAAACTCAATGCAACGACTCCCTATGAGTCGTCGTCGCAGCTCGCGAATTTCATAGATAAAATAGCTCGCGACCGCGCTTTTCGCTTCAATTCCTTCGGAATTTCCACTACAATTGCTTTCGCATTTTGTTATATCGAACTCACGTTAAATACGAACAAATGCAGCGTAAAAAATTAATTTCACAGATTTTAATATAGTTTTTTAATAATATCTTCGTTTTAAAATTCTCTTGAGTTCCTTTACAAAAGAAGAATCTTCAGAAGCATCTGGATTCAATCGATTTAAATATGTTTTCGCCCAATTTTCCGCTTCCTCGTATCTTCCCTGATCTCCATAAATTCTCGCGATCAAAGTTACCGCTTTTTCCAACTGATCCTTTTTAGGATCAAGTTCCGGTTTTTGCTGTAGAAGTTTTACGAGTTGCAAGAGATATCTTCTTGCGGAATCTTTTCGATCCGTGAACGAAAGCATCTCTCCCAAAGAAAGCAGAGAAATCGATTGGAAGTTTTCAGGAGCCTCCGTGATAATTTTCAGATATTGAGTTTCCGCTTCAGCTATTTTTCCGTTTCCTCTTAAAGCGCGAGCAACCTCGAACACTGCTTTCCATTTTTCGTCTTCGGAATCGATCTGTTCCGTGATCGCATTTACTTCGTTTGAACTTTCAGCGGTCAATCTTGCATTTTCTAGTCTGGAAGAGTTCGCCGATTTTCCTTGTAGGGAAGATTGATCAAACTCGCTTTTTGCTTTGTTTCTCTGGTTTTCTCTCAGTCGTAAAAGACCTTTTTTATATCCGCTCTCGGACGGATCTTCCTTCTTCTTGTCCTTTTTCTTTTTTAAACTTGTTTTTTCGGAATTCGGAAGTATCGTCTTTTCCAGTAATTTTGCGACCTCCTCTTTGGATCGATCGGATGGTTTTTGCAAAGAAGTAGAGTCTAAAGAAGGAGCGTTAGTCGTCTTTAATTCTTCCATCTGCAAAGGTTTAAAAGAATCTTCAGTTGAAACTTTTTCCGATTCCGTGTCTTTCGACACAAATTCAGATACTTCCTTTGTTTCATTCGACTTCGTAACTCCGGGTATATTCTTTTCCGAAGTACCGGTAGCATTCATTTCCGTTTCAGAAAACCCCAACTCTTCCGGAAACGGAAGAGGCATATCTGCGAATGAAGAACTCGTGACGACCATGAATGAAAAGATCAATATGATCGGAGCAGTCGAAAATTTCATCGAGGCTCCAAAGTTCCCTTGGAATTATTTTTAGGCGGTTTCATCAAAGTTGGACGTTCTTGATTGTGGGAATCTCGTTCCGGAGAAATGATTCCCGGATCATCCAGATTACGATTTGCTTCCGGTGTTTTGCTCCGATCTTCCGTCGGCAATACATCCGACTCGGTCGGTAGTTTCGGGGTTCCGACTCCTTCCCCCCTTCCATCCCTTAAGGGATCCTTTCCTTCAGGAATATTCGATTCTTGCAAAAGTCCGTCCTTAGGTTTTTCTCTTTCGTATCGATCGATTTCGAGTTGGGAAGATTCTCCCGTTAAAGAAAGATTCGGGTCGCTATAACGAATCGATTTTCGTTTGCGATTGTAATTTCTTTCGATATCTTCCAAGAACAATGCTTTACGATCCAATTCTTTCGCCTGATCGTCAAAAGCCGCTCCTTCTTTACCTTTTTGAATTCCTACAAGAACTGCCAAAGAAACCCCTAACACGGCCAAAGAAATTCCGGTATATAAAAAAGTCTTCTGAACTTGAGGCGGTAGATTTCGAGATAAACCGTCGATCGAAGAAAATCCTGATTGAAGTTTGTCTTTTAGATTGAGATCCATCGTTTTATTTTCCTGGTATATTTGGAAAAATTTCCCTAATGTGTACCTTTAATTTCGGTCGTTTCCCCAATTTTACCGACAAATAGAAAGTTCTCGACCGGTTTTTTTAAACCTTATTTTTATTTCCCTATATTTCGAAAAATAAAACGTATTTGTTATCCCTCCAAATTGGGGAATGAGTCATAACAGCCCGGTCCCGGGTTGTTATTTTTGCTTTAATCGCCATAAACACCAGCTGAAATATATCGATGGATTCATTCGATAAAATCAGCTTTACGAAATAATTTAGACCTTCCCATAAAAAACGACACTCTTCACCCAGACTGGAACAAAAGTGGATGGGTTTATTTTAACGTGGGTTCGGTGTAAGAAATCCATGATTCATTTTCTGAAAAAGTTGGAATTTAAATTTTGTAAATCTATTATAAAATTGTAGGAACTCTCACTTTTAGAAAATTCCTTCTCATTTTCAACCGCCGAATTCATGTTATTTTAGCAAATTAGAGTATTTCGGAATTCTACTTAAGAAAAGTACAAAACGTTTACCATTTCGAAGAATGGGTTGGCTTTCGAGATCTTTTAGTAGAAGATATTTTTATTCAAAATGCGGAAGCCTTGGATCATGTGGAAGCCTGTTACATTCCAAAAAACATTCTAGAAAAATTGCTCAAGGAAAATCCGAATCTTTAAACAGAGATTCTGAAACCAATGGTGATCGAATGGAACAACTCGAAGACTGATGCTACAAAATAAGTCTACAATAAAATAGAAAAACTTTTCATTTCCTTTTGAATGTTCGGGCGACAAACCGGAAATAGATCTCTCCTGACCACCTCACCTATGATGGGAATCGAAACCCTCAAGGACCTTCTTGAGTTGGAAATCATATATTGCTGATTCTCATTCTGAGATAGAGTCTCAGAACTTTTATATAAATTCGAGCTACGCGCTCATACTCCCTTTTCCCCCAAACTCCAAACGCACCAGAAAAACTTGATATTTATCAAGTTCGTAAAACCCGAAAACTCTTTTATTCTCAAATCGGCTTCAATAAAAATACAAATCGGGCCCATTGTAGCCAAAAAAATAATATTCAAATTTACTGAATAGGATATATTTTATTGACTTTTTTCCATTGTAAACGAAATGAACAAAAGATTCGAATCAGGAGATACAATTTCATGGGTCAAACGAACACCAAATACAACGATTCCATCGTAAAAGGGTTCATTGTCTCGGCTTTAGTCTGGGGAGTCGCTTCCATGTTGGTGGGAGTTATTGCTGCCTTTCAAATGGTCTATCCCGAATTGAACTTCACTCGATATTTCACCTTCGGTAGAATCAGACCCTTACATACCAACGCAGCGATTTTTGGTTTCGCACTGAGTGTCATATTTGCCACAGCCTACCATCTGATTCAAAGACTGTGTCGGGTAAGAATTTGGAACGATTCTTTAGCAAAAATTCACTTCGTATTATATAATCTAACGATCGTTCTTGCCGCGATCACTCTTCCTCTAGGACTCAACCAATCCAAGGAATACGCCGAACTAGAATGGCCTTTGGATCTTTTGATCGTGATTTGGTTCGTGATATTTCTCGTGAATTTCCTAGCGACTATTTTTACAAGAGAGGAAAAACAACTCTACGCGGCGATCTGGTTCTACATTGCTTCTTTCGTCACCATCCCGATTCTTTTTGTAGTCAATAATCTTTCGATTCCTGTTAGTCTTTCCAAGTCCTACTCGATTTTTTCCGGAGTCTACGACGCAAATATTCAGTGGTGGTACGGTCACAACGCGGTAGCATTCGTCTTAACAACCCCGTTCTTAGGTTTGATGTATTACTATTTTCCGAAACACATCAAACAACCTATCTATAGTCATAGATTGTCCATCATTCATTTCTGGTCTTTGATTTTCATTTATATCTGGGCCGGTCCTCATCACTTGCTGAACACCCCTCTTCCCGAATGGCTTCAAACCACCGGGATGGCTTTTTCCATCATGCTCTGGATGCCTTCTTGGGGAGGAATGCTCAATGGATTCCTAACGTTAACTCAAGCGAAGGAAAAGATCAAAACCGACGCTATTCTAAAGATGATGCTCGTAGGGATCACATTCTACGGTATGTCTACCTTCGAAGGCCCTCTCCTTTCCATTCGTTCGATCAGCGCCCTCGGTCACAACACCGATTGGATCATAGGTCACGTTCATTCCGGAACCTTGGGCTGGGTGGGAATGATGTCTTTCGCCGCGATTTATTATCTCGTTCCTAGAATGTGGAATACTAATCTTTATTCGGAAAAACTCGCGAACGTGCATTTCTGGTTTGCGACTTTAGGAATTCTTCTCTATATCGTTTCAATGTGGGTTTCCGGTATCACAGAAGGTTCTATGTGGAGAGCGATTGATTCCAAAGGATTTCTACAGTATCCGGCTTGGGTTCAAATCACCGAGGTATTAAAACCCTTTCGTCTTGCGAGAGGGGTTGCCGGCGCTATTTATCTGAGCGGCGTCTTCGTCATGCTCTATAATGTGATCAAAACAATTCAAAGCTCCGGTTCCGGTTTTCAAGAAGTCGATTTGAGAGTGAAAGGAGAAAACGCATGAAACTTTTCGACGTTCTTTTGACTTGGTTTTCAGGGTTTACGGAAAAATGGGAAAAACAAGGAGTTAAATTCACCATTTATACGACAATCGCCGTATTGATCGGAGGTATATTCGAACTCATTCCTCCTTTCTTTATTTCAAAAACCGCAGTTCCGATCCAAGGAGTCATCCCGTTTTCAGCTCTGGAACTCGCTGGAAGAGACATCTATCAAAAAGAAGGTTGTAATAACTGCCATACCCAGATGATCCGTCCCTTCAAATGGGAAGTGGATCGTTTCGATCCTTCTAAGTCGTATGGAAGAGACGGATATTCCAAAGCGGGAGAATTCATTTACGATCATCCGTTTCTCTGGGGCTCTAAAAGAACCGGACCGGATCTTGCCCATGAATCCCAAATCCAACCTTCCTACACTTGGCATAAGACTCATTTGATCAACCCAAGAGATACTTCCCCCGGATCGATGATGCCCGCCTATCCGTGGTTATTCGATGCTGACTCTACGCTCGACGTGGAAGAAGTTGTTAATCGTATGAAAGGCCTTTCCAAAGTGGGAGTCCCTTATTCGGAAGCGGATTATCTTTCTGCCGTAAAAGAATTGGAAGGGAAAACAGAAGGAGATGCTTTGATTGCGTATCTTCTCAAACTCGGAAAAGACACGGCGATTCTTTCCAAATCCATTCAGTGAGGCCAAGATTATGGAATTAGAACTGATTCAAATCTATAAGTTTCTCAGACTTCCGATCCTTGTGACGGCGATTATTTTGATCACTTCTTATGTTTACAACCATAAACGTAAGACACAAATGGAAGAACCTAAATTTCGAATGCTCGAGGAGGATTGATCGATGGCTCAAAATTCAAATCAGGATTTCGACGGAATCAGACAAGAAGACAATCCACTACCAACTTGGTGGCAATGGATCTTTTTGCTTACAATCCTTTTTTCCATCTTGTACGCGATCTACTTTCACCAATTTTCCAATTGGAAGCAGGACGTGGCTTACGAATTGGAAATGAAAGAACACGAGAAGAAATTTCCGAAGGAGATAGCCGTTATTTCGAACGACGGAAGTAATCCGTTTCGAGGAAACGAGAATGCAATCGTGGAAGGTGAAAAAATTTTTCAAACGACTTGCGCCGCTTGCCACGGACTTACGGGACAAGGTCTTGTAGGACCGAGTTTGATGGACCGAGAATGGATCCACGGATCGACCGATTCCCAAGTTTATGATAACATCATGAAGGGAATCGCTAACGATAAAATAAAACTGGGAAGAGGTCCTATGCCCCCACACGAAAACTCTCTCGGTTCCGAAAAAGTGTATCAAGTGATGGCTTGGATTGCGTCTCAAAACGCAAGTCTCAAAGCGGTCCGTTAAGTTTTTTGTGGTTATCTCCAGACATATTTCCGGTAAAATTCGTTCCGCAAGATATCTTGTGGAAGCGATATTAGTCCCCTTTTATCTTTTTCTTCCTTGGTTACGTTGGGAAGAACATCCTTTGATCCGACTTGACATTCCCGGAAGAAAATTTTATCTACTCGGAAACATTTTCACACCTCAAGAAGGTTTTTATCTTCATCTTTTTCTTATCGGAATGGGTTTATCCCTTTTTTTCTTTACGGCATTGATCGGAAGAGTCTGGTGCGGTTGGGCCTGTCCTCAAACCGTGTTTACGGATCTTTTCGATTTCATCGGAAGAACAATTCTCGGTTCCAAGTATGGAAAAAAAGACGCTCCTCTCTTCGGAAAGATTCTTGTTCATAAACTGTGGATTTTTCTCAGCTTACTAGGAGCTCTTGCTTGGGTCTCTTATTTTGCGGATCCGTATGAAATGATAAGCGACATTCTCTCCTCCTCCTTTTTGACCAATCCTCCCACTTGGATTTATTTTACATTGTTTTTTACCGCGACTTTATATCTTGATATGGCGTTCGTAAGAGAACAATTTTGCAAATATGCCTGTCCTTATGCGAGATTTCAGACCGTGATGATGGACGCGGATTCCATCAATGTCACCTACGACTTCAAAAGAGGGGAACCGAGGCGAAAGGCAAAAATTCAAATTGGAGATTGTACGGCATGTAATCTTTGTTTGGTAGTCTGTCCCACCGGAATTGATATCCGAGAAGGAGTAAACATAGGTTGCATCTCCTGTGGCAAATGCGTGGACGCATGCACAAAAACCATGGGTAAAGAAGGCAAGAAAACCTTAATCGGGTATATGTCCGAAAATCAGGCCAATGATCCGAAAAATAAGATCCGTTGGATACGACCCAGGAGTTTTATTTACGGAATCTTACTTCTTTGTGTTTTAATAACTTCCGTCATTCTACTCTACAACAGAATCCCACTCTACGCGAATATTCTTCCCGATAGAATCGTCCAACCGATGGAAATTCCGGGAGAAATCGTAAGAAACTTTTACAATGCTCAACTTTCGAATATGACGTTTGAAAATAGACTTCTAAACGTTTCCGTGGAGGAAAGTACTCTTCCTTCTCCAATTCGAATTCTTTTGGGAGGAACCCAAACTCCTTCCGTTGAAATCCAAGCCAACAGCGTACAAGACTTTAGAATCATCTTGGAAACGACCTTAAAATCCTCGAACCGTTCCCAATCTCAAACCTCCCATCAGATTACTTTAAAAATTACCGATTCAAAAAACAAAAACTATCAGCTGAAAAAAACGATTCCGTTTCGGATTCCCATTTCGATTCAAAACTAAAGGAAAAACTCATGGCCCTTCATAAAAGTATGAAACTCGCATTCACTTGGATCTGGATCGCATTCATTGCATTGATCTCCGCAACCGCAGTTACGATTCGATATGCAAACGAGAACTATACAGGGCCGATCGAAAGAGAATATTACGAAATAGGATTGAATTACGAAAAATCTATCTTAGAGCAGAGGAAAATGCTCGAAGAAGGATATTCCTTCGAAAGTGTTTTATTGTCCCAGAATCTAAAACTCGGAAAGAATCCGATCGTAATTCGATTTTTAAAATCCGGAATCCCAGTCAGCGGAGCCAAGATTCGAGTCGAAATCGAAAGATCCGCAACCGATCTGTGGAATCGCTCCTTCCTTCTAGAAGAAGACCCTAAAACCAAAGGGAATTACCTCGGTGTCTTGGAATTTCCGGAAATCGGAGCGTGGGTTTTAAGCGTCAAAGGAGAGATATCTGGAAGACGCATAAGAAAAACAGAAAATCTGAATATTCAATAAACAACAACATGGAATCCATCACAGAAATCGAAAACCGTTGTTACCACTGCAATACTCAGATTCGATCCGAAAAAGAAAAAATATACGCAGAATTAAAAGGGAAAACGGAATTGTTCTGCTGTTTCGGATGCAAATCTCTTGCAATCCTACTGATGGAAAACGGACTCACTCGCTTTTACGATCTTCGAGGATCGGAAATCTTAGAACCAGCGTCTTATGTACGACCGAATCCGGAAAATTTGGAAACAGATTCCACATATCAAGAATACGTAATACAAAAGGGAAATGGAATCTGCGAAACTCTAATTACGATCGGAAAAATTCATTGCTCTGCCTGTGTTTGGTTGAACGAACGAGTTGTTTCGGAACAAACAGGAGTTTTAGAAACAAGAATCAATTTTGCAACCGGCAGAATGAAATTGATTTATGATCGAAATAGAATCGATCTAAATAAAATTTTTTCCTTGATTCGAAAGATCGGTTACGAACCTGCCTTATATTCCCCTCTCAAGACGGAAACAAAAGTCGGTCTTTTTTCTAAAGATCTTTTTCTCAGAATGGCGGTCGCCGGATTTTCCTGGGGAAATATTATGTTGTTCAGCGTAGGACTTTACACTGGATATTTTTCTGGAATCGAAGTCGAGTTCAAACGTTTATTCCATTTCGTATCCTGGGTCTTTACAACTCCCGTTTATATATATTCGGGTTATCCTTTTTATAAGGGAAGTATGGAATCGATCAAAAGAAAAATGTTATCCATGGACATGTTGCTGTTTTTAGGAGTCTCACTGGCTTACTTTTATAGCGTTTACGTGACGTTAAGCGACAAAGGGGAAGTTTACTTCGATTCCGTATGCACGATCTATTTTTTTGTATTGATCGGAAAATTTCTAGAATCCACGATCCGTTTGAAAGCGGGAAGAAAAATCGGAGAACTTCTATCCGCACTCCCGGAAGAATACACAATCATTCAAGGTCTCAGACAAATCTCCGTATCCCCTAGCAAAATTCAGAAAGGAGATAAAATTTTACTCAAAAACGGGAATCGAGTTCCAGTGGATGGAATTTTGGAAACGGAAAACGCCCATTTCGACGAATCTTTTCTCACGGGAGAATCCAAACCTGTTTCCCGTAAAAAAGGAGATTCGATTCTATCCGGCTCTCTTTGTCTCAACACGAACGTTTTTGTCACCGCGACCACGACGGTAAGGGAAAGTACACTTTCCAAAATTTCGTCGTTGGTCGAAGCCGCCCTTCAATCAAAGCCGAAAATTCAAAGAATCACCGATAAGCTCTCCACCCACTTCACCTTAATCGTCCTTCTACTCGCAATTGCAACTTTTAGTATATTCTTTTTTTATTATAGTAATGGAGAATCCGCTGTTCTCAACACGATCAGCGTATTAATCGTGGCCTGTCCATGCGCACTCGGACTCGCCGTTCCCACCGCGCATGTAGCAGGTAATCTACTCTACGGGGCAAACGGAATTCTAGTTAAAAATCCGGACTCCATGGAAATTTTAAGTCACGCCGATCGAATCTATTTTGATAAAACAGGGACCTTAACTTTCGGAAAATTATCCATTCGAGAAGAATGGTTTTTAAAGCCGGACGATTCTTTCCGAATTTATTCGATTTTACTTTCGATGGAATCCAATTCCACACACCCTCTTGCAATCAGTTTGATGAAAGAAATCGAGAAAAAACTTCAACAAAAGAATAAACCTCCGGTTCCAATTTTTTGGAAAAAAATCCAAGAAGTTCCCGGAAACGGAATCGAAGCAGTTTCGTTAAACGGAGATCAAACGTATAGAATCGGAAATAGAAAATTCGTCTCTAACGGCCAAGATTCACAGGACGGAAAAATTTATATCGGAGTAAACGAGAAACTCATCGCAAGTTTTTGTTTGGAAGATACCATTCGCCCCGAAGCAAAAGATACGATTCAAAAATTAAAACCCAAGATCAGTTTTTTAGGAATCCTTTCCGGAGATTCCAAATCCAATGTCCAATCACTTGCTTCTTTTTTGGATCTGAAAAATTCATTCTACGAATTGAAACCAGAAGAAAAGCTAAAAGTCATAAAACAAGCGCAAAATAATGGAGAAACGGTCGTCATGGTAGGAGACGGAATTAATGATTCCGCTTGTTTAGCTGCGGCGAACTTGGGAATTTCGATGGGAATCGCCTCCGATTTGTCTATAGACAAATCAGATCTCGTATTACTTTCCAACCGATTGGATTCTCTGGTGCGCGCCATTTCCATATCCCGGAGAACGAGAAATATCATATTTCAGAACATTCTAATATCCTTAATCTACAACTCGATCATGATTCCTTTGGCCGCATTCGGTTTTATGCTTCCAGTCATCTGTGCGGGATTTATGACTCTCAGTTCCCTTTCCGTAGTCCTCAATTCCATCTCTTTACAATGGAGAACCGAACCATGAACGCATTGTACCTCACGATCCCTATCGCGATGCTGATAGCACTGGGAGCATTAATTGTATTCCTCTGGTCGTTAAAATCAGGTCAGTACGAAGACATCGAAGGGCCGAAATATAGAATGCTCTTCGACGACGAAGAGCCGCCGAAACAGGAAAAATTTCATGCAGACTGAACTTTTTCTAACCACGATTTCCGTGGCATTCCTCCACGGAATCACAAGTTCCCTACACTGTCTCGGAATGTGCGGGCCTTTCGCTGGAACTCTAAACCTCTACCAAAAAGAAGCGAGATTCAAAACGAATCTTTTTTACAACTTGGGAAGATTCTTATCTTATTCCACGTTAGGCGCTATATTGGGCTTTGTGGGCTCCGGACTCAATCTCGCAGGAAATATGGTTTCTCTTCGAGAATTTGCAGCGGTGATCTCCGGAATTTTCGTCATTGCCTTCGGGCTCAGACTCTTACAAAATGCCGGTCCCGAACGTTCGGGAATTTATCAAAAAGTTCTCAACAAATTTGCCACCCCTCTCCTCATTTCACTCAAACAAGGTAAAAATCTTTCCGGTGTCCCTTTGGCGTTCGGAATGGTAACGGGGCTCCTTCCCTGCTCGGCTTTGTATCCTGCTTTCAGTCTGGCGTTTGCAACCGGAAATATAGGATACGGCTCGATCATAATGTCTGCGTTTTTTTTAGGAACCTTTCCGGCTCTTTTTCTTTTTGGAATCGGGTTCCGAAAACTCGTCTTAAAACTTCCTACAAATACAATCAAATTCGCCGGGGTTGCGGTGGTCTTCATCGGAATTTCTATGATTTTCTTTCGAATGAATCATACACATATGGAACACAAAGACTCAAATAAAATTGAACAATTCCCCTCTCGAAACGAAGAACATTCTCACCATCATTGACAAAAATTCTTTCCAAACATTCAAGTTTTCTCGAGAGATTTCGATTGTAAAAAGGGACGATGACTTCTAAACTGAAACCCCGGATGAGCGATTCTCTCAAGAATTTCACGGATTCCCTTTTAAAGGATCTGGAAGAAAACGAAAACGGATTCTTCAAAATAGAAAATGAAGACGGACTCGCGTATCTTTCCGTTTTTCCCGCCGGTAAAAAAGGAAAGCCGGTAGACTCCAAAGAAATTTTAAGAAGAATCGAACTTTTTCGGATCACGGAAATTTCTCCCGCAATCATCCAAAATCTTGCTTTGAAATCGGACGGCCTTTCTCATCTTATCGGGAAATGGCCAGGTAAACCGGAAAGCTCTCGGATCGAAATTGACATCTCCGACGATCGTATGAAAGCCTATCTCATTTTTTATCCTCCTAAATACGGCGGTAGAATCTTAAACTCCGAACAAATTCAGGAATCGATTCGACAGAGAGGAATCCAATTCGGAATTCGAAAAGAAATTATCGATACACTTTCCGAAGAGCCGGAGTATGGAAAAAAAATTCTTATTGCAGAAGGTGTATCTCCGGTTCCCGGAAAAAACGGAGACATACGGATTTTATTCATTCACCCGGCGGTTCCGAATCTAGAAGAGGATGAGTATGGTAGAGTAGATTTTAAGAATATTCAAATTATACAAAGTGTTTCTAAGGATCAAAAACTTGCGGAAAAAATTTCTCCTCTACCGGGGAAAGAAGGAAAAAACGTATTCGGAGAAATTCTTCCCTATGATCCGGGGAAGGAAGCGGAATGGAAACTCGGCGCAAACGTTAGACTCTCTTCGGAAGGAACTTCCGCCATCTCTCTGATCGACGGAAGGCCGATCTTGGATCGTCAAGGAATCATACGAGTCGACGAAGTTTGCCATTTGGAGAATGTGGATTTTTCCACGGGAAACGTTAGTTTTCCCGGAACCATCATCGTGGAAGGTTCGATCGCGGACGGTTTTACTTTGGAGACGGAGGGTTCCATCATCGTCAAAAAATCCGTCGGAAAAGTTTTTCTCAAAGCCGGAGGAGATGTCGTTTTATCCGGTGGATTTATGGGAAGAAACGGCGGCCTCATCGAATCAGGATCCGACATCTATACTCGTTTTGTAGAGCAAGGGAAACTGATCGCAAAAAACACGATTTTTATAGAAGAAGCTTCTATGCACTCCGAACTTGTAGCGGGAGAATCCGTCCTCATTCGGGGAGGCAGAGGAGAATTGATCGGTGGAAGTTGTGTAGCGGGTAAATCGGTTATTTGTACAAAACTAGGCGCCATCGCGGAGACAAAAACGTCCGTTTCCGTAGGAGTACGTCCTGAGCTTCTAGAAGATCTAGAAAAACTTCGCAACGAAGTTCGGAAAAACCAGGAGATTTTAAAGAAAATAGAACAGAGCCTCGTGAAATTAAATGAAGATTCCCAGAGAAGACAACTGACTACCGAAGAAAAGGAAAGCCTTCCGAAACTTTCGGCGATCAAACAAAAATATTCAGGAATTTTAAACAATCTTCTCGGACAAGAACAGTCCATGATTATGGGTTTCGAACCGGATAAGGACTCTTATGTAGAAGTAGAACAGGAAATTTTTCCCGGAGTAGACATCTATCCTGGTAAAGGTAAAAATTTTAAAGTTCGTCTCAAAGAAATTCCTGGACCTTCCTTTGTGTTTTTAGGAAACGACGGAAACACCCAGATCACAAAAGTCAGACCCAAACGTCTCGGGATTTTACAAGAAGAAAACTAAAAGCAGGCTTTTCTCATTTCTTATGCCGAACTCACGTTAAATTATAAACATTCATGAAAACGTTATTCATCTTTGGATGATTGAAACAATTCCTGACAGGAAGGGATTCCCCCACCCTCCATTTCCTCACAAGGAACTTTGAGAAGGTCTTCCATACAGACTTTTACTTTGGCAATCTGTGTATCCGTAACTTTTTCATATTCGTCGGGTAGAATGTTCTGATCCTTCTGTTCTTCCATACACTGATCCACGGAATACGCGGCGTTTTCCGAAGTTTTTTCCGAGACGGGTAAGGTTTCAAGATAACGACTCGCACATTCGGCCGTTTTCGTACAAAGACGAGTAAAATAGTCCTTGCTGAGTTTTTGAACGTCTTCTCTGGAAATGGAAGGACCCTTTCTACAAGTAAAAATGAAAAGTGAGATCGAAACAAAAATAAAAAACCGTAAGATCATTTGCAAAAAAACGTTCATTTCAATTTTGTAAGAATCAGTCTGTTTCCCTCCGGCAGGGATTGATCCAGATAAAAATGATCCGTGAGTTTTTTCACGAGATAAAGACCGATTCCTTCCTCCCGATAATCATTCGGCTCATACCCTCTAATTTCGGAAAGATTTTTCTGGCTTCCAAAATCGCGAATTCGAATTTCCATACGATCGTCAAAGAGGCTGATTTCTATGAAAATCGGCAAATTTTTTCTGCCACTGTAAGAATGTTTGATTACATTGAGAAGACATTCTCCAACTGCAAGCTTGAGATCGGCAGAATCACTCGTGGTGAATCCATTCTCGAACGCCAGGTTATAGATTAGATTTCGAATGATGGAGAGATAACGAGGGTGCGAAGGAATCTGCAATCGAAACAGATTTTCTAGATTTTTCTTTTTCCCGGAATCCATTTCGACCTTAATTCAATTTTTCTAATAAAACAACACGGTATTTTCGAATACAAAAACCCTTGTTAGATCGTTCTTATTCCGATCACTCTCTCAAATTGAAAAACTCAAGGAATGAGCAACTCACAGAAAATTCTTTCTTTTAAAATCCGACTTTTATCCTCTAGGATGAAATTTTTTATGAACTTCTTTCAAAGTTTTATTTGCCATGTGAGTATAAATCTGCGTCGTGGAAATATCAATGTGGCCCAAAAGCTCCTGAACCGATTTCAAATCCGCATGATTTTCCAACAAATGAGTCGCAAAGGAATGTCTGAGAGTATGTGGAGTCACTTTTTTAGAAATAGACGTCCTTTTTATATAATGGTTTAAAAGTCTCCAAACGGATTTACGATTGATATAAGATCCTTTTTTAGAAACGAAAAGATATTCGCAGTTTCTCGCTTTGAGAATAAAAGGCCGACTCTGTTTCAGATAACGGTTCATTATGTCCAAGGATTTTTCTCCGAAGGGAACCAACCTTTGACGTCCTCCCTTTCCTTCTACGGTCAGAATCATTCCTTCCAGATCCATGTCGCTTAACCTTAAATTGCAAGCCTCCGAAATCCTAAGCCCCGAAGAATACAATAATTCGAAAATACATTTGTCTCTGAGTTCGTAAAGGTTATCCTCTCGGATACTCGCGAACAGTTCCTCGATCTCATCCTGTGTCAGGTAATCCGGGATACTTCGCATTACCTCGGGAGTTTCGATCTTCTCGGTCGGATTGGTGTCGAGTTTTTTTTCGTCCTTTAAAAACTTGTAAAACTGTCGAATTGCAACCACTTCTCTTGCTATCGTTTTCGAACTGATCTTGCGATCCCTTTCCTCATTCAAAAAACGCATAATATCATTCGCCTGGACCTTTAGGAAATCTATATGCTCCTTTTCCAGAAAGTTCTTAAACTTGTTCAAATCGTATCCGTAAGAGTAGATGGAATTGTCACTTAGTCCCTTTTCTACGGAGAGATATTCCTGAAAATTTTGAAGTAGGTTGTTATGTGAAGATGTCACTGTTTTTAGTCCCGTCTAAAATGTTTAACAAGTATTAAATCCTTCGGACGTTTCCCCTCAGGAGAATTAAACTTTTTTATGTTGCCTAATGGGTTTATTGGAAAATTCTAATCGAAACCCTAGACAAATACGGTCTAAATTTTCTTTTTTTCTAACGACGAAAGTAAAAACTTCTGCATTTATGAGACCCAATATCCGATACATTTTTTTCTTTTTTCTCACGTTTTTCTTCTCCGTTTCCTGCTCCTCCGACGAGGAAACAATCTGGAACGCGAGAGATTCTCTTTCCAGAGGAAATACTGCGGAAGCAATGCGTCTTTACGAATCGATTCTAAAAAAGAATCCGACCCATTTGGAAGCAAACCGCACTCTCGGAATGATTCTTGCGGACAGTGGCCTCGCTCTCAATTCCGCCGCGTTCTATCTGGAAAAGGCCGAATCTTCTCTTCCCGGCGATTCCTCCCTTTTACTTTATCTTCTTGAAATTCATTTACAAGAAAAAGATAGGGATAAAACGAAAAGAATCCTGGAAAAAATTTCCAAGTCAAAAGATAAAGAAATCGAAAGTTATGCTATTTTTCTAAAAGATTGCCTTCTTGAAAAAAAGAAAAACGGATCGGAATTCAACAGATTTAAAACGAGCACAATTCCAACCCTTCTTCCTCCAGCGAGACGTTTGTTTTTGAAATGCGAACTTTCCCTTTACGGTGTATCTCACAACTCGGATCCCATCCATCCAAAAAAACAAACCGGTCATCTACCTTCAAAATTTCCCAAACTCAACCTATTACCCCTTTTTGAAAGTAGTGTAAAGACTTTGCAACACCAACCCCATAGAGTTTTTTCCCGAGCGTCATGAGTTTCATAAATCATAATAAACTAAACTTGCTTTTGCTATTCAATTTCTACGAGCTGTTCCCAAAGTTTAGTTTCTCTACTTTTAGGAGTCGCTCGATAAGTCGTTCTTTTTTTGTTTTATCTGTTCCTTCCACAAAGCGCAAACTTTCCCCCGCATCACCTCTTATGCCAATCCCCTTATGAAATCATTTCCATATAGTAGAATTATTCTCCTTTTTATCTTCTGCATTGCGTTAGGTGAAATATTAATGAGAATGTTTCCTCCTGCAGGCCTCATTTACAGGCTGAGAGACAAGCAGGTCCACTGTATCGAAGAGTGGGAAATTCCGGAAATCATGCTTTGCCCGAATTCCGATACAACCCTACCTCATCCTGCGGGATTTACATTCCGAGTAAGGGTAGAAGAGCACGCGGAAAGAATCGTTTCGGAGGAAAAAGTAATCCCCGGAGCAAAACCGGAAATATGGTTGATGGGAGATTCGATCGCCTACGGTTTCGGACAAAACGATTCCGATACGATCGCTTGGAAATTGCAGGAAAAGCTCAAACCTTACGGAATCCAAGTTCGAAATCTCGGAGTAGACTCTCTCGGCACAAGTGGAATTCGAAGAAAAATGGAAAGGGCGATTCTTTGTAAAGACTTTGCAAAGAAGGATTGTATTTTACCGAAAGCCGTATTTTGGATCTATCATCCTTCGGACCTACAAGACGTGTATAGAGAAATCTATTTAAGAAATTCATTCTATGGAAGATGGCTTTTTCGATTCTCTGTCTTTTTATCCAGATACAGTGCCCTCTATAATTATTCCAAAATTCAAAACGAAAACAGGAGATTGAAAAAACTCCGTAGTAACGGCCCCGAAACGATTCCGGAAACTCTTAGCGATTATCCGGACGATCATCCGTCCTTCAATGAAATGAGATTTTTTTTCGACACTTGCAAAAATCTTAATATTCCTTTAACCGTGGTTTTATACCCGAACGGTTCTCATTCCTTGACCCCTCTTCCATCCACTCCTTTGTTAGACCAAGTCAGTGAAATCGCAAAACACAAAGGGATTCCGGTTTTAGATACAAGACCTGATTTCATCCGGGAATATAATCGAAACAAAACCGATTTTTACCTTCAAAACGACGGACATCCGAATGCAATCTCAGCAAAGTTGATCGCTGATAGAATTTCAGAAAAAATTCTGAGTCAATCATTTTGATTTGATTATTTTATTTCGATTTTATCCCCAAAATGCGATGGGAGCATTATCTTGGAACTATTTTTGGTATGGGAATTATATTAGAGTTGTTGAAAAATTAATTCTTCATCTGTTTCCGTTTCATGAAAATGGTCGATTAAAGCAGTTTTGTTAATCTGAATTATGGAATTTTTCAACAACTCTATTACTGATCCCTATAAAATCATAACCTTACCCACAAGTTGAAAAGGATTTTAGATCAGAAGGATCAAAAACGCACATTTTTCAAGTGTTCCGACAAGAATGAGGCTTTTTACTTGCAAGAAGTATGATTTTGTGGTAAAGAAAACCTCCCGAGTCTTCCCACCGCCTCTCCCCTCCACCCAAAATCAGGGTGGGGCGTAAGTTTCACAGAGGATTTGTAGTAATTCCGACAGATTTATCTTCAGATCCAAGTATTTGTGGCTAAGGTTATGCTATAAAATAGAGTACCGTTAATTTGAGCATAAATCCCGCGTTTGATGAAGAATTTTAGACACTCTATTATGTAGAAATGAGTAGGACATTTCTATAACCTGTAGGAACTCCTTCGTTTTGTGAAAAATTCGCGATGATATTTCTATCGAAATCTTGGGACAAACTCAAAAGAAATCTTAAACGCACGAATAAGTTTCTATGAAAAAATAATACGACAAGAATCTAAATTCAAAACTGAAAATAGAGAAACGGCTGACTTACCGTCACGCTGTAGAGAATAAAACCGACAAGTATCATCATTCCCGCCAAAGGATAAACGACCCAAGGTTTATTTTGAAGATCTTCCATCCGAGTCCGTCTTTTCTCCTGAAGATAATCGGCTCCGAATAAAATGATCACAGCCGCCAAAACCGCAAACGGAATCTGTAAAGTCCGACCATTCTCCCAGGAGAAAGTTCGCTTAACAATGGCAAACGCAAGCTCCAAACTAGTGTTGTATCCGTATTCCGGCGACGCTTTGGCCCGAAAGAAAAACATAGAAAAGGAAAAAATAAGAAACGAATACGTGTATTTGATCCAATCCGGAATTTTATCCCAACCGCTTTTTAAAACGGAAAAAGAAAAGACAAATCGTTCCAACACCATCACAAACGCGTGGCAAGCCCCCCAAATGATAAAATTCCAATCCGCTCCATGCCAGATTCCGCTCACAAAAGTAGTAATGAACACGTTGAAGTACGCTCGGAAAACACTCACCCGATTTCCGCCTAAGGAAATGTAGATATAATCTCTGAGCCAGGAGGAAAAGGATATATGCCACCTTCTCCAAAGCTCCGTTACGGTCTGAGACAGAAAAGGTCTCATAAAGTTTTCCGGAATGGAATATCCTAGAATCCTTCCGGTTCCGATCGCAACATCCGAATATCCGGAAAAATCGCAATAAATCTGAAAAGAAAACAAGAACGCCGCTAAAATTAAAGACAGAGAGTCATAAGCTCCCGGATTGGCGAACACCGGATCCACGGTTAGAGAAATGGGATCGGCTACGAACGTTTTTTTAAAAAGGCCCCAAGACAATTGTCTGATCCCGGGAAGAAGATTTTCTTTTTTATAAGTATAATTCTCCAAAAATTGATGGAGCATATCCTGAGCACGAATGATCGGTCCCGCAACAAGTTGGGGAAAAAACGAGAGAAAAAGTCCGAATTGAAAGAGACTTCTTGCCTGCCGAACGGTTCCACGGTAGACATCCACTGCATAAGAGATCGCTTGTAAGGTAAAAAACGAAATACCCATCGGCAAGATCGCGCCCGTTGAAGAAATGTAGGCGGGATCGCAAGGTTTTGAATCCGTAAATACATTCCAGGCGTGAATGGAAAAATCCATATATTTAAATAGATAAAGAAGTAATAAATTCCCCCAAACGGCTATATTTAAAAAGAATAATTTTAAAAATTTAGAATGCGCGGTTTCCATACCCCTTACGGCGTAATACGTCAAAACGATAGAATAAATTAGAAGAAGAATAAAAGGAATTTTGAATATAGCATAAAAATACAAACTCACTACCAAAAGCCAAAACCGTTGCAATTTTGCGGGAAGCCAGAAATAGAGGCAAATTACGAGAGGAGCGAAAACAAGATATTGAACCGAATTAAAGAGCATTTTTTTCCAATTCCTTGAGCTGTTTTTCCAAGGCTCGTCTTGCCCATCGGTTTCCGAACACGGTCAAATGTCCATCTTCGGGAATAAAATAATCCCGAATCCCTGAAAACTTTTTCCCTTTTGCGGTTTCAATCACTTCTCCGCACATCTCCCCGGTTTCTTTTCTAAGTTTAAGTACAGGGATTTTCTTCTTTTCAAAATAAGCCGCGGCTCGAAGCGCATAATTTTCTAAAGGATGATAGAGCCCTTGATTTCTGCAAAAGATCTCTTCTACCTGAATCGGCATCAAAACTATGATCAACCGAATCCCTTTTGATCTTGTGTATTCCACCATTTCGTCGTACGCTTGTTGTGTGATTTTTGGAAGAGGTTCTAAAGAGCCAAGAGGCGGTTCTTTTTCCTGACAGGAAAAGTAATCCGGAATCGGTTCGGGACAATACTTCCTTTTATATTCCTTTTTGTTCATACCATCCGGATTAGGAACTGAAAGTACATTCGATTTTTCGAATACTCTTTTCTCGTCGGAATCACATTTCGTTTCCGAAGTTTTAAAAAAAGAATCCCTCATATATTTTGCGGGGGTTTGTTCGGCAGTAGAAGCGGAGGAAAGTCCAGTAGAATTCCATTCTGATCTCAAACGGAACAGAGTGAATCCATATTGCACCTTTAATTGTTCAAAAGCCAGTTTCAAAGCTTGAAGCGTATAAGAAGCTCTGGAAAGTTCGAATTGAATTCTAAAATTTCGGTTAAAACCCGGATCTTGACTTCGAATCTCGTCTATCTCGTCATCCGATAACATTCCTTTCGCCCTAAGCTCTTCCGGAATCGTAAAGTCGTTTCCTGAAACGAAAAAAAGAACTTCTTTTAGATTCTTTAATTTAGGAGCCATGTCTTTCAATCTTCGAAGCGCTCCTAAAGAACCGTA
Source organism: Leptospira borgpetersenii serovar Javanica (assembly GCF_003046425.1). GTDB lineage: Bacteria > Spirochaetota > Leptospiria > Leptospirales > Leptospiraceae > Leptospira > Leptospira borgpetersenii. Next base: position 29,682 of record NZ_QAJG01000007.1, on the reverse strand, counting down.
TGCGTCCACCGCTAGATTTAAAGTCTGCCTTGCCCCACCTTTTAATTCGATCCCGTTCAACAAATGACAAAACGTGTCTTCATCAGAAACTCCAAAACCCATAACGAGACTATCCCCCAAACAGGCGAGTTGGGGGGTTTTCGGGTCGGGTTCTTCCAAGCCTCTCATTCCGAGAGAATTGGTTCTGAATCTTCCTTCCCATTTTCCGGCAAAATGGCGGATGTAAATGTCCTGATCCGGTGCAAGATCCACGTAATAAACCGGATTGTATCTATGGAGAAGTTTTTGATCTCTATAAAATTGAAGAGAGGGACTTTTGAGTAAGTTGAGAAGAATTTCCGTTCCGATCAAAACGAGAATGAAAAATACAAGGGCTCGTCCTGCCCAGAAGAAAAATCCTTTCATGGATAGAGGAAAGGTTGGAATATAAGGCTTGTCTGGCAAGCGAATTCTATCTTCTTCCTTCAAGGTGAGGATCCACTAGTGATGATTTTGTAGGAATTCAAACGTAAACCCAAACCTTTCCTATTCAATCTATTGAGGAACACAGTAAATCCAGACGAGTCCAAAGAACGTTTTTATCTAAAAAACCGATCTCAATACCTCAAAATCCCCTAAAACGATCCAACAATGTAGGAGTTCTCACAAATTACACCGAATTGGCGCTATATCCCTTTTATACAATTTTTCCTGTCGTTTAAAATTATAGAAGTTCTACATCTTGATGTTTTTGAAACAGTCTTTAAAGTTTGCCGAAAGAGAAAAACTTTCCAAATTCTCCCTCGAAAAAGAATCTGCTTTACATCGTAAGAGTCTAAAAATAGATCAAGTTTAGAATCATTCTAATTCGAGGAAATCATGGTCCACAAAATTGTCATCGTAGGTTCCGGACCGGCTGGACATACCGCCGCGATTTATGCCGCCAGAGCAAACTTAAATCCGGTGATGTATGAGGGATTTATGGCGGGTGGAATTGCCGCAGGCGGTCAGCTTACAACCACGACAGAAGTCGAAAACTTTCCCGGTTTTCCGAATGGAATCGACGGCACCCAATTGACCCAACTCTTCCGAGAACAATCCGTCAAATACGGAACCAAAATCCTGACACAAACCATCACTAAAGTGGATTTTTCCTCCAGACCGTTCCAACTCTGGTCGGACGAAGAGCGCATTGAAGCCGAAGCGGTAATCATAGCAACCGGAGCCACCGCAAGAAGAATGCATGTAACAGGCGAAGATACCTACTGGCAAAGAGGAATCTCCGCCTGTGCGGTTTGCGACGGAGCCCTTCCGATTTATAGAAACAAAGAACTGGCCGTCGTAGGAGGTGGAGATTCGGCAGTAGAAGAAGCTTCCCACTTAACGAAATTCGCTTCTAAAGTATATCTGGTTCATAGAAGAGATTCTCTTCGTGCATCCAAAATTATGCAAAAGAGAGCGACCACTCATCCCAAAATTGAAATCATATGGAACTCACAAGTTAAGGAAGCAAAAGGAGATGGAAAAAATCTCACCGCTTTGACCTTGGAGGACACGATGAGCGGTCAAAAAAAAGAACTTTCAGTCGGAGGACTTTTTTACGCGATCGGTCACAAACCGAATACGGATATTTTTAAAGGAATTTTAGATCTGGATGAAAGCGGTTATATCAAAACCGTTCCCGGTTCCACTAAAACAAGTATCGAAGGAATTTTTGCTGCGGGAGACGTTCAGGATAAGATCTATCGCCAGGCGGTCTCCGCCGCTGGTTCCGGTTGTATGGCCGCACTCGACGCGGAACGATGGCTTGAGTCCAGAGAAGAATAAGAATTTTAAAATATTCTTATCCATTCAAAAAGAGATTCAACGCTCAATCGTGTATTCAGATAACTCGGATTTATCACGGTCGCTCCACGAGAATTCCCTTTCCGTTTCGAATATCATAAATATAAAATGTGATTTCAGGAAGTTTTGAAACGACTGAAGACGACTTCTTCTTTTTCGATTCTTCTTTCCCTTCTTCCAAAGAAACGATCATAACCAATCTTTCCTTGCCGGAAGAAGGAAGAAATTTCTCCAAAGAGTATTTTCTCGGAAGAATCCCTACAAGAGTCGCCCCGATCGGATTATACACAAAAACCTGTTTTCGATCCTTTTGATTTAAGAATCCGTCTTTGTTCGTATCTTCCGTCATTCCGATCAAAATGAGATTTTTTCCTGTGGAAATTCCAGACACCAAAACCGAATCCAATTCGGTTTCTTCAGTCGTTTCTCCGGTTTCTTTTTCTTTGTTCGTACCAGTAAAGTAATCCCAAATGTAGACGTTTCGGTTAAATAACTTCCTATGATTTCCGGATTTTAAATCGATTACGGTGAGATTTCTTGCGTGATTCAGGTTTTTTCTGTGACCGGCAACCGTTTCTCGAGAAAGTTCAAACGGATAAAAAAGATAACGTTCCCAAAGGACCACAGAATGATTGAGCAAGTCCCCGCTCCTATCCGCGGGAGTTGTGGGGCCTTCTTTGGAGGAACCGGATTCTACCAACTCCACCCCCCTATCTAAGATGAACCAGCTTTTGGAAAGAGTAAAGACGAGAATCCCGACGACGATGACCCCGAACGTGTAAACTCCCAGCCGAATTTTTTCCATGAGTAGAAAAAAGCTCGGGAAAATACTAGGTCAATGAAAAAAAGATTCTATTTTGCCTCCAAAGCGTAAGAACGCTCCGGAACCGTTAGATAAGAAGAAATTTCTCCCGTATCTTCTCGAAGCCTTGTGTTTTGATTGAAGGTATCCAGAATAATCTTTCCGTCTTGAACAAAGTTATAAAGGTAATTTCCAGGTTTCATCTTTTTAATAAGAGTAAAAACTTCATTATCCTTTTTTAATACGTCCTCTTCCGGATCCCAATGATTGAAATCTCCAACGAGTGTGATCATCTCCGCATCCGGGGCATAAATTCTAAACTCGACGGTTCTATATTCCAATTCCTCATAGGGAGAATCCTCCAAAATTCGAGTGGTCGCGAGTTTGTCCGGCCCGGAAGGAATTGCAATCAATTTAGAAACCAAAGAACCGTTTCCATCCTCCGCCGAATCCGGGTTAGACGGGTCATGAGTGAATAAACCGTCCACTCTAAACTTATATTCCAGTATCTTAAGTTCCTCTCGAATCGTATCTCTACTTTCCGGATTCAATACAATATAGAAAATTCCATGGCTGTTCTTTTTCAAAGGGATACATCTCCAAAGAGAAAAGTTTCCGCATATAGAAACCTCCTCGTTTTCAATTCCTTCAAAAGTGAACAAAATCCCACGATTGAGAAGTTTTCCGGTTTCCAAAGATAAGGCGGAATCAATGTAACGAACGTATCTAGGAACCACCGCCTTTTTTAGTTTTTCCATCTGCCAGTAATAATAAATCTTCTCCTTTTCCACAGGTTCCAAAAAGTCTTCATAATCTTCCGATGAAAAAGATCCGATCCAATTTCCTGTATCTTCGTCGGCACCAATTGCAACGCTTATCGTCAAAAGTAGTATTAATAAAATTTTAATTACAGGGATCGATTTCATTCTGGATACAAGTTCGATCAATTTCCCAAAAAGCATAAGGTAAATCCGCAATCGTTTTCGCAGAAATCAAATCGAGTCCGATATAGGACATAAATTTTTTTCGATTCGGACACGATTTAAGGGAGAGTTTTTTCCTTGGAGAATCCACAGCCCTACCGATATAATTTAGCAGGAAATCATGGCAGAGGCGAATTCTACCCCACTGAACGAAGCTGAACTAGAGCAAATTCATTCTATTCTCCAGCCTCTATCCAAAAATCCGGAAATTTCGGAAGAACTCAATCCGATGCTTTCCGTGTTTCGTCAAAAGATGGGATACGGAACTCAAACGCTCTCTCACGACGAAGAGGAAGAATCCGAAGAATCTTCAAGAGTAAGTGAGGAAGTAGATTACGAATCCCCGGAACCGGAAAGCCTGAAAAGACCTCCTACTAAAGTTTTTGAAGATGACGATATCGATTTAGATGAACTTTTAGCAGAACCAAAAAAAGCCGCGGCTACCAACGATTTTCCCATTGAGGAAGAATCACCTATCTCGCCCGTAGACGCAGGCGATCCATTTGCAGATTTTGGAATGGACTCTGAACCGGCTCCGAGTGAGTTAAAAGAACAGGATCCGTTCAGCGATTTTGGACTTTCGGAAGAAACAAGTGCAGTCCCTCCTTCCGACGATTTTTCCTTTGGCGAAGAAAGCCCAGCTCCGACGACAGTAAGCGATCCGTTCGCGGGCTTAGATGAGATGACCACACCGTCTTCCGATGATCCGTTCGCAGATTTGACAGATACGAGTCCCGTGGAATCCGATCCATTCGGAGGAACTGATTTTGGTTCGGTGAATGACGACTTCGGTTCTTCTTCCACACCCGAAGCGGATCCGTTTGCGGATATGGACACATTCACATCCATCCCCGAATCTGCCGGAGACAGTTCCGATCCATTTGTCGGAATGGACGGACTCGAAACCCCAAGCGAAGGGGATGAGTTCGATCTTTCCGGAACAGCGCCTACCTCCACCGATGGCGGAGATGAATTGATGCCCCCGTCTCCATCCGGCGCTGGAGACGATGATTTTTTCAGCTCTCCTGCAGACTCAGGACCTTCTTCGACCGAATCCGATCCGTTTGCCGACTTTGGAGATTTAGGCCCTCCTACAGGGCAAGATCCGTTTTCGAATCTCGCCTCTTCTGCTACCGTTTCCGAAGACCCTTTTGCCGATTTTGTTCCTTCCATAGAAGAAGACACATTATCCGACATTTCCGGGGATTCTTCCTTCGAATCCTTCAGCCCCGACTTAGAATCCGATGCGGGTGAAGAAGTCTTCGATTCCGGAAGTTCCTTCGGTCTCGAAGCGGATCTGCAAGGACTCGCAAACGAAGAAAAACAGGATATCGATAAAGGGCTCAAAGACGAAGAACTCGCAATCATACAAAAAGAAATCCTCAGATATCCGCCGACTCTACGCCGTGCGGTGATCGACTCGATCGTTCAAGATCGCCTAACGCCGAGAGATCAGAAAGGGCTTCTGGAATTAATCAAGATAGAAAGTTCTCCCCAAGAAATCGCAGACTTCCTCTCCGGAGCCTTAGGAGAAACTATTTTCGTCTCTCAAAAAATGAGTGGATTCTCCAAAGACGGAGTTCCTATCATTTCTACGGATCCTGTTTATACCAAAGAAGGCCTACAAAGGCAAAGAAAGGTAATCCGCAGGACGATCATTTCAATTGCGGCTACGATTTTTCTCGTAGTAGGCGGAACGTTATTTTACAGAAACTTCATCATTCCAAATCAAGCGGCTCAGTATTACGAACAAGGCCTCATGCTGATTCGCGAGGCGGGAGTTTATCCGAAAAACAGCGAAACCCGAAAGAAAAAATTCTTCGAAGCGGAGGAATCTTTCGCTAGAGGAGAAAATATTCTTCCAAACCATCTCAAGTATCTAAATCTCTACGGCGTGGAATATACAAGAGTTGAAGAATACGACAGAGCCTTTGAAAAATTATTCGGTAAGGTAAGTCCCGATTTCGGCGCCGGAAGAGAAGAACCTTCTTCCAACGCTTGGGACAAACGTGAAAAGGTTCCCATCATCACTCTTGCCAAAGGCCAAGTCTGGGATAACACAAAACTCTCAGGAAAGAACGGAAGCGAAAATCGTATGATTCTAATCGCTCAAGACGGAATTCAAAGAAAGATCATGAAAGCCGGCGCGTATATCGTGATGCGTCTGGAAAAACAAACACACGACAATCCAACATACAAGAATTTAGGAAGATTCCATTCTTCCATTATGCCTTCTTTTACAGAACCTTTTCTCGGAGGTGGAAAATATAAAAACGATCAGCTCGCGATCAACTTTTTCAAACAGGTGTATACCGACGGAAACGAACCCTACGATGAGGAATCCACCGCAGGAATCGCGAAAATTTATTACAACCGAAGGGAATTCGGCAAAGCCGCATCGTTTTACAATAAGATCGTGGAGATCGATCCGTCTAGCTCCGTTGGGCAAGGTGGTCTACTTTCCACTTATATCGAAATGTGGAAGGAAGACGGAAACCCCCAGTTCGTGATCAACCATCACAGACAAATCAAGAACAACCTGAATATAGAAAAGGAACTTTCTCTTCACGTTCTTTCCAAGCTTGCCTCCTTTTACACCGATCTGAATAAAAAAGAATTAAGAATTCGTTATAACATTAATCCCACGGATCAGGTTTCAGGAATGGAAGTCAACGACAACGCTCTTGAAATTCTGAATCTCATCTATCATAAAACGGAAAAAGATTCCGTGACAGGAACGGAAATCGAAGGTTCCCAATACGCGGAAGGCTACTATCAAAGAGGAAGATATTTCGCTTCCATCAAGGAATCCATCCAAGCCAGAAGATTTTTCGAAAAAGCCGCGGCACTCGATCCCGCTCATTATCTCGCTTCCACAGAACTCGCGGAAAACGCTATCCGTCTCGCAAATTTCGCAGAAGCGGATAAATTGTTAAACGAATCCCTCAAACGTTTTGAGAATTACAAACAAAGCTACGGAGCAAGAGAAGAGGACGAAACATTGATCCAAGGAAACATAGGCCGTATCTATTTCGATAAGGCGAGAATCCAATATCTATCCGCAGCAGGAATTCATGAAAAAGATAAGATCACCGAATTTCCGGGACGCAAAATTTATCCGTTCCGTGCAAGAACCGCGATGGATGCGTCCGCAAAAACAAGATCCATGGAACTCAAAAACTCTCTGGACGGTTTTTCCAAAGCGGAATCGGTTCAAACCGACGAAAAAGAATTTACCCTCATTCGCAGATGGAGAACTCCCCTTCCCCTAGAAATCCAAAGAGAACTTCGCTACTTCAAGGGTTGGGTGGATTACATGAACGGAGACTTTGCCGCTTCCCTCAACGAATGGGTCGGCTTTGAAGACGAAGACGAGTACAACCATTCCACCTTGCTTATGGGTAAAGCAAACGCTTTCTTTTATACGGGCCAATATAAGGCAAGCCTTGGAAACTACCTCAAGGTCCAAGACAATATGGAAGAAAGACTTTTGAATATGGGCCTCCCAAAATCGGATGACCCATATCACCAAGAAGTCTATCAGACATTAGTCGCCGCTTACAACAATATCGGCGCGGTCTACGAAAAACAAGGAAACACCGCCGAAGCGTTGAAACATTATTGGAAAGCGATCGAAACCGCAAGAAAAATCAACGAGATTTCGGAAATCGCAATGTCGAACAAGGATCTCATATTCAAAAAAGAAGCCATTGGTCAAGATCCTCTTCTGGAAGACTGGCTCTCTCCTACTTTGGATAGTGTTAAAAAGCTGGCGAGAGAATGAGAATCTCTTGATGACGAACTCCAAAGCCCGTTAAAATTAAATTACGGAATAAATCCCACGGAAATTGAAACGGATCTGTTACTGGGCTCGTATTGCAAAGGCCTTATATACCCCAAAAATTCAATATTTTATATATAAAAATTTTTTTAATAAATAAAAATTTTCAAGTAATTTTTTCGGACTGCGGATCGTTTTAAATTCTCTGTAAAAAACTCATAAAATCAATAGAGTTGTTGATAAATTTCATAGTTCAGATTAATAAAACTGCTTCAATGGATCGTTTTCATGCAACGGGAAACGGATGGCGAATTAATTTTTCAACAACTCTAATGAAGAAAACCGACGAAAAATTTCAAATCCATTTAGATACAAATTGAAAGCTTACAAAATCAAACTTGTTTTATCACTTAAACATTCTATCAATAACAGGATAATAAAATAAAGCCTGATCGAAATCCTAACGTGGGTTCGGAATACAGTGAAACAAAGACGATTTTTTCAAACGATACAATCGAAGAATTTTGATCGATAGAAATTTTATTAAGACGCCTTTCATTTAAAAAACCACCGGATCCCTCTTTCGTATGGGGATCTCTATAAAATAGATTTTAGAATTCTCGAATGTTGTAAAACAGTGGTTTTTTCATAGGAATTTTTTATAACGTTCCGTCGTTTTTTGATTTTATAGAGATGTCCCGTACGATATTTTCGCATTTTTAGTCGAAAATTCAAAATCCTGTTTTCAAGTTTATCGTGAACAAAAACCCGGCATCCATCAAACCGCGGGAATTCAAAAACAATAAAAAAATTAAACCGACATAAATTCAAAGATCCAACGGATCATAAAACGTGGCTCACAATCAAAAAAAAATGCCCAAAGTTCAAAACTCGCTCACATCAAGCCAAAAACATCATGGATTCAGAATATTCAAATTTGATTGAGTATCTAATTTTTCTCGAAGCGATTTTAATAGAAATTGAAATTTTGCCGTTTCTACGGGGGAAAAGAATCGGTTTATCGTTTTTTCTCTGGAAGAGAAACTGAACGCGATTTCTTTTGCATGAATGATTTTATCGGCGACTTCCGTCGGAACAAAAGAGGAAATTCGAACGGAATCAGAATAATCGGTTCCCACTTTGCGAAGATTGAACCAGTCTCCGTCCAATTTTAAGGAAACACCGATCGGAAAACTGACCTCGAAAGAACTGAGATAGTAATCTAGAAAGATGGATTTTTCGGAGGTTGAATTCTTAAAAACGCCTCGAAAACTCAAGGACCGAGTGTCCCCATCGAAACAAAAAAGATGAAATCCAGGACAAAAAGAATCCGAATTGAATAAGACCTGTTCGAGAGCCGGTTCGGGAGTTCGACGGATAGAATCGCCAGAAGAACAGCCGATTCCTGCAAACAAGCTGAAACAAAAATGAAAAATGAAAAACAGAATCTTCAAAAGCTCCCCCAAAATTGTTTCCCCCATTTTTTTAGTATACCTTGGATTTGAAAGAAAATTCCATAAGAACCGGAGAATTCCAAAAAAGAAGATCAAACTTCGTCTTTGAAGAGCTTTTCTCAAACTAGGATTTTTTCTGTAACAAGCCAAGCAAAATTCAATTTTCAGAGAATCGCATTCTTGAAATCTTGGTAGGTAAATGATTTCATTTCCAAAAGATAAGATCAATATTCTCCTTCTCGAAAACGTTCACCAAGACGCATTTGATATGTTCCGGAAAGACGGCTTTAATGTGCGTCTTCTTCCCACCGCCTATTCGGAAAAAGAACTTCTGAACGAAATTGAAAACATACACGTTTTAGGAATTCGAAGTAAGACCAACGTAACTCCTTCCGTTTTAGAAAAAGCCAAAAGACTTTTGACAATCGGTTGTTTTTGCATCGGGACCAACCAGGTAGATCTTTCCGGAGCAGAAAAAAAAGGAATTCCCGTATTCAATGCCCCTTACTCCAACACTCGTTCCGTGGCAGAACTCGTGATTTCCGAAATCATTATGCTCGCCAGAAGAGTTCCAGATCATATTCGAAACACTCATTCCGGAATTTGGAACAAAATTTCAAAAAATTGTTTCGAAGTTCGAGGTAAAACGATCGGAATCGTAGGTTACGGTCATATCGGAAGCCAAGTCTCCGTTCTCGCAGAAGCGATGGGAATGAAAGTCATCTACTACGATGTCCAAACGGTTCTTCCCCTCGGAAACGCAACTCCTGTCGAAAGTTATCAGGAACTTTTGAAGAACTCGGATTTCATCACATTCCACGTACCGGAAACTCCTCAAACGATGAATCTCTACGGAAAAAAAGAAATCGAGATCACCAAAAAAGGCGCATACATGATTAACCTTTCCAGAGGAAAAGTTATAGATCTGGAAGCACTTGCCGAAGCAATCAAATCCGGTCATATCTCTGGAGCGGGAATAGACGTTTTTCCACAAGAACCCGAATCCAACAACGATCCGTTTTTAACCCCGATGCAAAATCTGCCTAATGTGATTCTTACACCGCATATAGGAGGCAGCACCGAAGAAGCACAAAAAAACATCGGTTCCGAAGTCGCGAGCAAACTTTTAAAATTCGTAAACAACGGTTCGACTACGTTCTCGGTAAATTTTCCAAATCTGGAAATCACCCCATTACCGTCCGGTCAGTATAGAATCCTAAACGTTCATAAAAACCAACCCGGCTTCTTAAAAGACATCAACTTTATGGTTTCTGAAATCGGCGCAAATATCAGCTCCCAAAATTTGGGAACCAGCGCCGAAATCGGTTATTTATCGATGGTGATCGACAAATCTGTTGGAGACGAACTCAAGGAAAAAATCGAAAAACATCCGTTTTCAATTAAAACTCGAATTCTTTATTAGAGTTGTTGAAAAATTAGTTCTCCATTCGTTTCTGTTTCATGAAAACGGTTGATTGAAGCAGTTTTGTTAAACTGAACTATGGAATTTTTCAACAACTCTATTGAAGAGAACCTCATAAAACAGCGGTTTCGCATAGGAATTCTTTAGAACGTTCTGTTGTTTTTTAATTTTATAGAGGTGCCTGAACATTTTGTCATTATCGAAAGTAGTGCGCAAAAATATAATGAAAACTTAATATAATAAACATCGATCCAGAAAGAAATTTTAGGATTTTGCTTGATCGAATCCGTCTGAGTTTTACATGGTTGTGCCATGCGTTACAATAGAATTCCAAACACAGTCACGGTCTATTTAAGTCAATTGGCCGGTCAAAATCTTCGATTGGCTGAAAATATCCTGAAAGGTCTGCTTTATAGAACCGACTCTCCCATTGAACCCGGAACGATTTTAGAACTCAAACTAGGAACGATTAGTCTTTCCGGAGCAATTCAAATTCCGGTCAAAGTGATCCGTTGCGAAAAAATTTCGGAATCGGAGTATGATCTCTATATGAACTATACCGAAAAAGATTTTAACAAGATCCAAGAGATCGAAGACTTAATCCGAGACCTTTCTTAAAGGGTTGACTTATGAAATGTTAACTTTAGTTGAGCCGTTTTTTCATCTAGATGATTTATTAAAAAATTATAATGTTCATTTCCACCTAGGAGAATTCCTTTTTTCGAGTACCCGAAAACCTTACATTTCATTCCACAATCTTAAATTTAGGATCAGTTTCTTATTTATCCCTATAAAATTGAGTACCGTAAGTTTTTATTCCCAAGTGCTGTTTCAGCGCAAAATATTATAAGCTATCTCAAAAATATCTTAGAATGATTGGCACCGACGTTTTAAGCAACGATAAAGTATTTTTGAAATAGCTCTTACAGACACTCTTTTATGTAGTTCTAAGTAGATTTAGAATTGTCGAATCGCATTCCCGTCACTCGATACGAATTTCCGCATCTAACGACCTTTCAAGCAACCATATTCTCTAAAGCCTAACACTCGGATAACACCAACCCTCAAATCGGACTTTAATTTTTTCAAAATCGATCTTTTTATCCGTTCAACCTTTTTCGGCAATTTTCGTAGGAATTGACAAAGAAGTTCCCATAAAAAATCTAATTTATATGAATCCATTTTCCTCAATGCCTGAAGCAAATACAAAAGAATTTACGGCGTATTTTCAAGAACAAGATCGATTTTCTCATAAAATCGGTTATAAAATTCTCTCCGTTAGTCCGGGAAAAAGCGAATATGAAATCGAGGTCGACGACTCTTTTTTCAATCCAGTTAAGATCGTTCACGGAGGTGCACTTTTTTCCGCAATGGACAGTTCGGCCGGAGCCGCAATGGCCGCTTGGATTCGATCTTCCAATTTAAAATATAAATTTATGGCAACCGCTACCGCTGAAATCAAATATCGTAAAAGTGTTACAAAAGGGAAAGTGAGGATTAAAAGCGAAATCACGGAACAAAAACGCTCGATTGTAAAATTGACTTCCCAAGCTTTCGATGAAGAAGAAAGTTTAGTTGCAGAATTATTCTCCACTTGGGTAGTCAAATTAGGAAATTAAAATATTCAAAAATTAGTGTTTATTCCACCCAATTTCAGTCATTTGAAATTTTCAGAATTTATAAGTTTCAAGGAACTGATTTTAACACTCTTGAATCAAATACATCCTCATCTGTGCAATTTTAATTTTTTTCGATAAAAAATAGAAGATGTGGAAAACGTAACGAATTCTTACTTTTTCAAAAAAACTGAATCGGACAAAATCAAAAACAATCCTTGCTAAAAAAGAGATGACGGAATCAAAATTTTAATCTTCACTCCTTCTTTCAAAAAAACTACGTTGCAAATACGATTCGGACGCATTTTTTAAGAACGATCCAATCCATAAAATAACGACCGCCGGATCGTATTCTTTTTTATCTCCTGAAAGAGGGAGTCAGTTTTTGGTCCGACATTTTCTGTAAGTTTTTTTTTCGAACCGATTTAGAATGAACTTTTTTTTATCAAGCTACAAAAAATTCCGCACGACTGATACTCGTAATCTCCACGGCGCTCGTAAGATTCTTTGAAGGAAAATACACGATTCGTTCGCCCACTATTTTACGATTGCGGTCCAATTCCACACGAGAACCGTCTTTGAGATACAAAACGATATCGATCCCGCGGTAATTGACGTATCTTTCCAACTGACTCTTAAATTTCGCGCCTTGCTCCTGCATGAAAACATCCTTAAAAATTGTTGAAAAAATGTTCCGGAAATATGGGTGAAAGTACAAGCTTTTTTTCGTAAATGAAACATTTTTTATTCGGAAGTCAATGGATAAGATCCGGCTGAATATTGAAATAATTCGTCCTGCAAACGTGTCAAAAGGACCTGCTTATAGTTTACAACCAAAACACGTTATTATCGATTGAAATCGGTTGTTTACAAAAACCCGATTTCTCCGCAACACCTACGTTATACTAAGATTTGTGTTTTAAAACTTCGCTTCCATTGCGACAAGATCTTACTTTTAGTTGTCCGAAAACTTTTCAAATTTCGTTTTACAATCCGCAAAGGGACATCGACAAATTGCCAATTAATTAGAATAACAGATTATTTCTCTTGTCTACAATAACCCGGTTTTGAATAACCCTAAAATTTTAACTACTTGGAAAGAAAATCGTGTTTGGCGTAGAATTCGTTTAATAATTCTTCTAGTTTTTCGGGTTGGTCGTGATGCATATTGTGACCCGCGTTTTCCATTTCGATATATTCCAAATGTCTAAAATGGGAAAGAATTTCTTCCCTATTTTCGGGCATAAGATGCGTTTCTTTTCCGTAAATTATGAGTGTCGGAGAACAAATACATTCCCAGAGATGACGAGTCAGGTACGGAGAAAAAATAAAAGGGAATCCTCTTTTATAAAGAGGGTCGTTTTTCCATTGAAATCCGGTATCCGTCTTTTTAGAAAGATAAGTTGCCAAATCCCGAACTTTTTTCGGATCCAATCTAGGATAAACGGGTTTTAAACGAACTGTTAATTCATCTAAATTCGAAAAACTTTTATTCTTCCTTTCCTTAGTTCCGACCTCGTTGTTCTCAAGTGTATCCAACCAAGCCTTTAGACGTTTCTTTTCAAATTCCGGATTTTGAATCGACATAAAACCTTCCAGACAAACCAGACTTAAAATCTTTTCTGGATAAATCCCCGCAAATCTTGCCCCAATTCCTCCTCCCATCGAATGACCTAAAATATGAAACCTTTCGGGAAGAAATTTGGAGACGAACGTCTTTACATCCACAAGAGTTTGTATGAAATGATAGCTCCCCTCCCGAAGCCATTCGGAATCCCCATGACCTCTATAATCGAATCGATAGATATCGAAATGTTTAGATAAAAACGGAAACTGATAGAGAAACGTATCCGATGCGTCCTGAAATCCGTGAAATAAAAGTATCGAATGTTTTTTTTCGTTTTTATGAATTTTATAGGAAAGATTGTATCCACCGGATTGAAAAAAACCGCTTTCTATTTTACTCATTTAAAAATTCCTTCCAGAGGACTGAAATTGTAAAACAATATTTTCTAGAAATATCAATTCGTTATATTGTAATTCTATAAAATACCGCCGCTTTTCGAAAAAAAGCCCAACGACTCCGCCGCCTTCCATCTCATCCATATCAACCTCTAAACAACTCCCGCCATTCTTTCGGAAGACTTGGAATACAGAAAGCAGAAACTTTTTCGACAAGAAGTTCGTCTCCTTCATAAAGATTTATGATCTGATCCAAACTTTGAAGTAAATCAAATATCGTCCGTCTTCCCTTTTCGCTCAAACCTCCGGATCTAAAAACCGCCTCCAATTTTTCCTTGGATCTTTCCGCCTGCATCCTAGATCCTCGACCGTTCGGCTTTCCATATATCTTATGAAGAGAAACAGAGAGTTGGATGATTCCTTGAAGAAAGATTTTCCTAATTCCGGAATCCTTTTTCCATTGAAACTCGAGTACCTCGTGCGCCTCGAAGTATTTTCCCTCTCGGAACAATCTTTCTCCGTTTTGATAAGCGAAGTCGATCGTCTCTTCCGGATCGGAAGTGGATGCGATGTATTCGAAAAGAGCCGCGATTTCAGGATCAAACTTCAAATTTTTTCCAATCCTGATATTGAATGTCGTTAGCGGGTGCCCCGAAAGAAAAACTCGCATCTTTCACGTATTCCTCCCTTCTCATCCCGAGTAAAACCACACCTTCCCCTAGGGAAGAATGAAGCAGGTGAAGCGCAATCGTGGAAAGGTTCCAACCCTGATACTTCGGATAACATTTTAGAATTTTCTCATAGAGCTCGCTTCTATCCAGAATGTTTTTCTGAAACACATATTGTTCCAAAATAGGAAGCGCCTCGTTCAGGGTTTCGATGTATTCGGCTTGTGCTTTTTGTCCGCCTAGTTTTTCGACCTGAGAAATCAGTTGTTGTAGGATCGGAATCACTGTTCTTTCCAAAAACTGATTCAGATGATTCTGGTTTTGAAACTGATCTAAATACGGCTCGATTACGGTTCGAAAAGTGTATTTGATCGAGCCTTGGGGCAGAATCGAAAGCGATTTTTCTTCTCTTTCGTAGATCACTTCTAATCTTTCTTTCAGAAGTAACATAACGTCCCCGCTTTTTTTCTTTGGATCGTAAGAAAGCCTGCGAATATTTCCGGAACTTGAAATTGCGTTTAATGGACGATTGATCAGAGGCAAAAGTCCGTTCTCATGGATAAGAGAGACTAAATTCTTTCCTTCAAACTTTGGATCCAAAAATCCGTTTTCCAAAAGATTTCCAGGAAATTGAACAACTGCAAAACCGGATTCATCTAATCCGAGTTCGTCTTGAATTTCCTTTGCGATTTTTAGAATTTTGATAAGCGAAGTTGCGGTATACTTTTCCGAATCTTCCGGAAAGGTATTGGATGAGATTCCGTAATATAATATTTTTCCTTCTTTCCGTTTTTGTTCCAAAAATCGAAATGAGTTTCGAATCCTTTCGTAATATTGTTCGGTGGCCTTTTCCTTAGATACGTTATGTTTCTCTCTATCCATCAAAAAGTATTCCGGGTTGTGAAGAAGAAACACATCTACGGTTTCCAAACCAAGCCGTTGAAGAGATCTCTCCAACTGATCCTCTAAGAAAAAAGGATGAATACAATGATAACATTCTTCCGAATAATAAGTAATCTCCGGGAATCCCGTGTTTTGTTTCTCAAGTTCCATTACGATCTGTAGATTTTTTCCTTGGATATATCCTGCCTTAGTTACGATAAAAACATTTTCTCGTTTTAATTCTCCCGTTGTTATTTTTTTTCGAAGAACCTTGCCGACTAAACTTTCACTTTCTCCGTTTCCGTAATTGGAGGAAGTGTCGATCACGTTAAATCCTTCCGAAAAGGAAAGTCCCATTGCCTTTTCGTGTTCGGGAGATTCGAGCCCCACTCTGTAACACCCGAACGCGATCTTTGACAGAGTTCTTCCTCGAAAGGAAAAATAGGGATTTAACGTTTTCTCCTTGTTCGAATATTTTTTAAATAGGAAAGAATTTTCAGAGTATTCTTTTGTTGCCTGTGATTCGGAACTACCTTTGATTCTATTTGTTTGATAAAGTTCCTGAAATGGATCGGATGGGTTCATTGTTTTTATCCTTTGATCTCTCGAAAAGTTTCGTTACGCGACGCACCAAATTTCCCGATGTCCTGATTTTTGATCATTTCATCTCTAATTGAGAAAGAATCTTAATAACTTTTGATTTTAGTATCAATTTTTTCCCTTCGAAATAAAAATGCTTTTCGTCTTAGCTCGTTTTTTTACTCTCATTTTAAAAAGTTCGGGGGTCTTTTTAAACCCGTCTTTTTTGTTCATTCAAATTTTTCGATGAATTCTTTCCATCAATCAAATAGGAGAAAATGGTATGGATTTTAAAGCTGGATATCTCCGGTCTTCCATCGGGAGAAAAACTCTCGTGGCTGCGACCGGGCTTGTTTATTTCGGCTTTGTGGTTGTTCATATGTTGGGAAATCTTCAGATATTCCTTGGACAGGAAAAAATCAACGCATATGGTCAATCGCTGAGAGATATTGCCCCTCTTCTCTGGGTAGCCAGAGTTATTCTGATCGTTAGTTTTATCATACACGTTTACTACGCGATAAAACTTTCTATCGAAAACAAACAGGCCCGCCCAGTTCCCTACGCTAAAAAGAATACAGTACAGGCGACTCTCGCTTCAAGAACCATGGCTCTTACTGGACTTTTAATTTTCTCTTTTATCGTATATCATCTGCTCCATTTCACGTTAGGAGTCACCAATCCGGATCATTTCGCGATGACGGACGCAAAAGGTAGGCACGACATCTACACGATGGTAATCCTAGGCTTTCAAAATCCGATCGTCGCCGGTTCCTACATCTTTGCGATGTTATTGCTCGCTTCCCACATCAGTCACGGAGTTGCCAGCGTATTTCAGACATTGGGTTTAACCACTCCTTCCTTAAGCGGTAAAATCAAAGCAGGAGCGATTCTTTTTGCTTTGATCATTTTTATTGGAAACACTTCTATCCCGCTTTCGATTTTGGCGGGATACGTTCACCCGTAATTCTTTGGAGAAACTTTTATGAGTTTAGATTCTAAAATTCCAAACGGCCCGATTGAGAAAAAATGGTCCAATCACAAGGCTAATATCAAGTTAGTCAACCCAGCCAACAAAAGAAAATTCAACATCATCGTAGTCGGTTCCGGTCTGGCAGGAGCTTCCGCATCGGCAACTCTCGCAGAACTCGGTTACAACGTAAAAACATTCTGTTTTCAAGACAGTCCTCGTCGTGCGCACAGTATCGCGGCTCAAGGTGGGATCAACGCCGCTAAAAACTACCAAAACGACGGTGATTCAGTCTATCGTCTATTCTACGATACAGTGAAAGGTGGCGACTTTCGCGCAAGAGAAGCGAATGTGCATCGCCTTGCGGAAGTTTCCGTTAACATCATCGATCAGTGTGTCGCCCAAGGAGTTCCTTTCGCGAGAGAATACGGAGGGCATCTTTCCAACCGTTCTTTCGGCGGGGCTCAAGTTTCCAGAACCTTCTACGCAAAAGGTCAAACCGGACAACAGCTTCTCTTAGGAGCTTACTCCGCTCTCTCTCGTCAAATCGGGTTAGGCGCGGTAAAGATGTATCCTAGAACCGAGATGGTGGAACTAATCGTGATCGACAGTCATGCAAAAGGAATCATAGTTCGTGATCTTGTCACCGGAGAACTTTCCACTCACATGGCGGATGCAATTGTGCTTGGAACCGGAGGTTACGGAAACGTATTTTTTCTTTCCACGAATGCAAAAGGTTGTAACGTAACTGCAACTTGGAAAGCTCATAAAAAAGGAGCATATTTTGCTAACCCGTGTTATACGCAAATTCACCCGACGTGTATTCCTGTTTCCGGAGATCATCAATCCAAACTGACTTTGATGTCCGAGTCCCTTAGAAACGACGGAAGAATCTGGGTTCCGAAAAATAAAGGAGACAAACGGAGTCCCGCGGACATACCCGAATCGGAAAGAGATTATTATTTGGAAAGAAAATACCCAAGTTACGGAAATCTTTCTCCAAGGGACATTGCATCCCGCGCGGCCAAAGAAGCTTGCGACGCAGGACTCGGCGTGGGAGAATCCGGACAAGGAGTATATTTGGATTTTGCAGACTCGATCAAACGTCTTGGTGAAGACAAAATCCGGGATCGTTATGAAAATCTCTTCCAAATGTATGAACAAATCACCGGTGAAAATCCTTACAAACAACCGATGAGAATTTACCCTGCTGTCCACTATACAATGGGTGGACTTTGGGTGGATTACAATCTAATGAGCAACTTACCCGGTCTGTTTGTAATCGGAGAAGCAAACTTTTCCGATCACGGAGCAAACCGCCTCGGAGCGTCCGCTTTGATGCAGGGACTTGCGGACGGATATTTCATTCTTCCTTATACGATCGGAAATTATCTCGCAGGAGTGGGATTTAATTCTCATCCCAAAGAAGATCATGCAGAAGCAAAAAAAGCTCTTTCCGATGCGAAAGAGACCACGAAAAAACTTCTTTCCATCCAAGGAAAAAGAACCGTGGATTCTTTCCATAAGCAACTCGGGAAACTGATGTGGGACAAATGCGGAATGGCGCGTAATGATAAAGGTCTTAAAGAAGCATTATCCGAAATTCCTAATATCCGGGAAGAGTTCTGGAAAAACGTAAATGTTCCCGGAAGTGGAGCCGAGCTCAATCAGTCACTCGAAAAAGCGGGAAGAGTCGCGGACTTCCTCGAATTCGCAGAACTTCTTTGTTTAGATGCATTGACTCGGGAAGAATCCTGTGGAGGACATTTCCGAGAAGAACACCAAGAAGAAGGAGAAGCGAAACGAAACGACGATAAATTCTGCCACGCAACCGCTTGGGAATTCAACGGAATCGGTAAAAAACCGACAGAACACAGGGAAAAACTGGAGTTCGAAAACGTTCACCTCGCTACAAGGAGTTATAAATAATGGATCTGAAGCTCAAAGTTTGGAGACAAAAAAACGGAGAAACAAAGGGAAAGATTGCAGACTATGATGCAAAAGATATTTCCCCGAACATGTCCTTTTTAGAGATGCTCGACGTAGTCAACGAAGAACTCATCACCAAAGGAGAAGATCCTATCGCTTTCGAACACGATTGCCGCGAAGGGATCTGCGGTTCCTGCAACCTGATGATCAACGGCCAGGCTCACGGACCTCATCAAGGAGTCACTTCTTGCCAGTTACACATGCGTTCCTTCAAGGACGGAGACACAATTTATATCGAACCGTGGAGAGCCAAAGCTTTCCCGGTCATCAAAGATCTTGTAGTCGATAGAAGTGCGTTTGATAGAATCATCCAGGCCGGAGGTTTTATCAGCGTGAACACCGGCGGAGCTCCCGACGCAAACGCATTACCGATTTCTAAAGTAGACGCGGACGTAGCAATGGACGCAGCGACTTGTATCGGGTGTGGCGCGTGTGTCGCTTCCTGCAAAAACGCAAGTGCGATGTTGTTCGTTTCCGCAAAGATCACTCATCTCGGCCTTTTACCACAAGGTAAAGTGGAGCAAAAGGAGCGCGTAAAAAGGATGATCAACGCGATGGACAAGGAAGGTTTCGGAAACTGCACCAACCAATACGAGTGTGAGGCGGTTTGTCCTAAATCGATCAAGAGAGATTTTATCCGGACGATGAATCGGGATTATATCCTTTCTTAAACGTAACCGAAAAATTCATCACTCTACCAACCTATCAAACCTCTCGTCTTTTTCAGGAAAAGGCGAGAGGTTCCAGTTCGAAAATTTATCTCTAAAAAAAATCCTACAAAATCTAATTAACGTGAATTCGACAGTCGAAAATCTGGGAGCGATCCAGCCTTTGCAAGCAAAAGTTAGACTGCAGTCAATAAATTGTATATATGAAACAATCGACTTTAGTTTCAGTTTATATAGAACGCAATCTGTCGAACGACCTGCAGAGCAAGCCCGTAGGAAAGCTCTGCATTGAGTTCAGAGCGACCCATAGGAAGTTACTTCGAGTGCATAGAAATGAGACCGGCTTGAGCGCTCTAATGAGTTCCACGGCTCAATCGCTTTCGCATTGGATTACCGAACCTGTGTTAACCGACGCTTTGTTACGAAATTTACGGGTACTCAATTTTCTATAGATCAGCAAGATCAACACCTGTTGGATATGCCAAGATATAAATGAATATTTTAATATATAAATTCTTTAAATGTTTTCAGAAAGTAACTTCAATTTTAAAAACTATTTTTATAAGCACCTGTCCAGCCCCAGTTTTGCTTTTACAGAGAACAAACGAAGAGCCAGTCTCAAAACCTGAAGAAAAATATCTCTAAAGGATCCAGCAAGTTCTTAAAAAAACGTGGGAGTTCCTACATTCAGAGGACTGATGACAGTGTCACGGCAATGCCGCTCCCACAGAAGACAATTTTGGAACAAGCTCTTAGTTCCTTCTGTTGGTTTTCTTGTTTTGTGGTTCATGTTCGCATCTAACCCTCGTTTCAAACCCAGAAGGAACGCCATTTTGTCTTAATGCAACAGAATTTCGGAAACCTTTGTTTTCAAAATTTCATCTTTACCATTAAAGATAAAACATCGGAACATTAATTTTTATTTTTTTTAGATAAAATTCATATTAAATATCTACAAAATGATCCAAAAAATTCCAGAGCCCACCTTGATGGATGTACAAAATCCTTCCGGTAAGTTCTCCGCGATCCATCTTGTTTTGAATCGTATATAAGGATTTTCCGGAATAGATCGGTTCGATTGGAACTCCGAACTGCAAATAAAAAGAATTACAAAATCTTAAAATAGAAGAATCGACCGAACCGAAACCTCGAATTTCCTTGGATTCTAAAATTTTTTGTTCTTCTATCGGAGCTTGAGGAAGATTCAAAGAAATTTGTTTTTCCTTCAGCCAAGAAATTATCTTCATTTTTGGAAGACCAATCGAAATTCCCACAACATCCGTCCGATTCTGAAAAAAACGATTTGCGGACAACCAAGTCGCTCCCGATCCGAGGTCGACCACAAGACGATCGTATCGCTCAATCGGAATTTGTCCCCAGAGAGAATCCAACCCATCCAGCGCACTCCGACAAAAACCATATTCGGGAATCAAAATTTCGTTTTCATCCGAATCCGAAACTTTTGTTTCGGATTCGAAGAAATCCGCAATTCCCGCTCTTTTGACGCACATTCGTTTGACGGCATTCTCCCATTCCGATCTGGAATTATATTTTTCTAGGAAATGTGAATTCCTCCTGACAAAAATAGAATTGGCACTGGTTTTATCTCTATCTCTCGCATAACAAAACGTTCGAACCTTATATCCGAAATTACAAAACAAAAAGGCAAAGGCAGCTAATGCATTACTGTGAAATTCTCCCTGCAAAACTACATTCCGAATATCCTTTTTTTCTAAGGCGAAATGAATTCCCAGAAATTTTCGAAACTTGGTTCCCATTCCAAAAGCGAGTCGATCATCCCTCAAGATGGAAAGTTCATTTTCTTGAGTTTTAAAAACGGTTTGAATGTAAATAGGAGAAAGACATGATCGAAAATAAACTTGGAGAGAATGCAAAAAATTGATTCTTAGGAAGAAATCTGAAAAAGAATTCAGATTTGTTTCGGCGACGTTTTACCAAAGGAATCCGTGCTCAGAAATCGTAGTGCAAAACTATCGACTAAAACGTCCATTCTCTTCCTGAGATAGAAAACATTCTTATCCACTCTTTGAATATCAGATTTAAATTCAGAACGCAATTCATGAATCTCAGAGTGTAATTGAACCATTTCCGTTCTCAGACTTTGATTTTCTGTTTTTGCCTCGGAACGAACTTTTTGAATTTCGGATTTTAATTCCAACTTAAGTTCCTTAAACTCTGATTTAATATCTTTCCAAAAAATACGGAGAAAACCGAAAAGGGAACCAAAGCCTACGACTACAAACAACAAAAGAGCGTAAACAGGAAGAAAAGAAAAATCCATGAAAGAAATGAAACTAAAAATCAAAAGAGAATCAAGCTTTTTTCTTGAAAAAGAAATTAGAAAACCTTAATTGTTCGTTTTCAAAACGGCCAAGAACGCTTCCTGGGGAATTTCCACGTTTCCGATCTGCTTCATCCGCTTTTTTCCTTCTTTTTGCTTTTCTAAAAGTTTTTTCTTGCGAGTAATGTCTCCGCCGTAGCACTTTGCGGTAACGTTTTTACGAAGCGCGGAAATACTTTCTCTTGCGAGAATTTTTCCTCCGACGGCGGCCTGAATCGGAATCATAAACTGATGTCTCGGAATCAAATCCTTCAACTTTTCTATGATTTCCCGCCCCCTCTGCTCTGCTTTCGTCCTATGAACGATCATGGAAAGAGCGTCCACGGGTTCCCCGTTTACTAGAATATCCATCTTCACGAGTTGAGAAATCCGATAACCGGAAGGTTCGTAATCAAGCGACGCGTAACCCCTCGTAAAGGACTTTAGCTTATCA
Source organism: Leptospira borgpetersenii serovar Javanica (assembly GCF_003046425.1). Lineage (GTDB taxonomy): Bacteria > Spirochaetota > Leptospiria > Leptospirales > Leptospiraceae > Leptospira > Leptospira borgpetersenii. Next base: position 7,289 of record NZ_QAJG01000007.1, on the reverse strand, counting down.
TAAAATTCGAAAATGAGTTCCGCAAGAGGAAGTTCATAAGTCAATTGAACCTTGTCTTGAGTGAGATAAACCGTATCCAACTGAATCCCTCGTTTGTCCATCGCAAGGGCCATGATATTACCCACGTATTCGTTCGGGGTAATCACGGTCGCTTTGACGTAGGGCTCTTCCGTGGATTCGATTGTAATCGGCTCCGGAAAACGGGAGGGGTTATCGATCTCCTCCACTTCACCGTCCTTCTTTCGAATGATGTACTTGACAGAAGGAGCTGTCGTGATCAGATCGAGATTGAATTCTCTTTCCAATCTTTCCTGAACAATTTCCATGTGAAGAAGCCCGAGATATCCCACACGGAATCCGAATCCGAGCGCGACAGAACTCTCCTTCTCAAATATGAGAGCGGCGTCGTTAAGTTTGAGTTTTTCGATCGCATCCACAAGTTCATCAAACTGTTCTCCGTTAATCGGATAGAGTCCGGAGAAAACCATCGGTTTTGCTTCTTTGTAACCGGGAATCGATTCTTTTGTAGGATTAGAAAATAAAGTGATCGTGTCCCCCGTCTTTGCATCGGAAACTTTTTTGATTCCGGCGATGAGATATCCAACTTCTCCGGCCCCGAGACCATCGGTCGGAGTCAATGCGATTCGGTTGATTCCTACTTCGTTTACGGTAAAATCCTTTCCCGTGCTCATAATGAGAAAACGATCTCCCTTTTTGATACCTCCGTCAAACACACGAATCTTGATCACAACTCCCATATAGGGATCAAAATAAGAATCATAGATCAATGCTTTGAGAGGTCCCTTCGGATCTCCTTTCGGAGCGGGAATTTCTTTTGTGATCGCTTCCAAAACCGCTTTGACATTCAGACCTGTCTTTGCCGAAATCGCAACCGCCTTCTCGGAATCCAATCCCAAACTTTCTTCGATCTGAATCTTTGTCTTTTCCACATCCGCCGCGGGAAGATCGATCTTATTCATGACGGGAAGAATTTCCAAATCTTGTTCCATCGCGAGATAAAGATTCGCAAGAGTTTGTGCTTCCACTCCTTGACTCGCATCCACGATCAAAAGAACGCCCTCACAAGCTTTGAGGGAACGGGAAACCTCGTAGGTAAAATCCACGTGGCCCGGAGTGTCGAGAAGATTCATCGTGTATATATTACCATCGTCGGCGAGATAATCAAAGGTTGCGTTGTTCGCTTTGATCGTGATTCCTCTTTCTCTTTCAATATCCATCGAATCTAAAATTTGATCCTTCTTGGTTCGATCATTTGTAACTTGACCGATTTCCAAAAGTCTGTCGGCCAAAGTGGACTTGCCGTGATCAATATGGGCTATGATGGAAAAATTACGGATGAATTGCTGTTTATTGCTCATGAGGGTACAATCCGATGATTCTCGGTATGGCCCTCCTCTGAAAAGCAAAATACTTGGAAAGTTTTTAGGGAAAGAATTAGATTTTCACCTTTTTTTGGAGAATTTACCGTAATTGAGAAGTTTTGTGACAACCCGCATGTTAAAAATTTCCAAGAAATCGCAGTTATAATTTTTATAAAACTAAGAGCCGGTCTTAAAACCTCTACAGAAATATTCATTTTGAATTTTTCATAAAATGAAAAGTTCTCTCCCCTTTGACGATCATCGGCCTTCGAATAGGTTTTATTATTGTCAAGCTTTCGTGGGAGTTCCCACATTTTGGAGGTTTTGAGACCGGCTCTAAGTACCGTTAATTTTATTCCTAAGATAAGAAGCCCTGTTTCAGTGCAAAATATTAGGCTCCCTTTTATATAGTTTGAGTAATGGCAAAACGTAGGAGCTCTTACATTCAAAGGACTGGTGAAAGTGTCACGGCAATGCCACGACTACAGAAGACAGTTTTAGGATAGATTCTTAGATCTTTAAAAATAATTCCGTCAAATTCAGGAAGATTGCAGAAGGTTCCACTCCTAAAATCAACCAGGCAGTAAAACCCAAAACTATAGCAGAAACGGAGGGAATCAAAAGGTTATCGTCTACGAGACCGTTCCAATACGTCCCGCAGTAAAGTTCCGTAACCGCGGAAATCAAAACGGCAGGAATTAAGAAAATTATACTATTATAAAATACAAAATCCTCCGTTCTCAAAAAATTCCGCTTATTGGACGTCTCGGAAAGATACATAAAAGCAAAACCTACAATGGAACAAACAACGATGAATGCAATGATTCCTTCCACGGATTTTCCGTTGGAAAATCTGTGCTTTCCGTAAAATGTCCCGACCCAGGCGGCGGTCGGATCTCCAATTACGAGAAAAAGCATGGCAAGAATGGAAATCTCGGGAGGAAACAAAAGTACAACAAACGTGCAGGAAAGAAAATAAGGGAGAGTGCCGTTCAATCTCGTCTTTTCTTCTTCCTTCATCAAAACACCTAAAATCGATAAAAAGAATCTTTGAAAACCCGGAAATCGAAAACGAAAATATTCAAGCAGCACGATCACTCCAAGACAAAACACCAAAGAAATGAAGACTACTGCACGTGTCGCATTCAAAAGCCCGAATGCTCCTTGAAAAACATCCAAATAGTAACAGACAGGAAAGATCAACCCGAGAAGATGCCAGAGTTTACGCGCATAATTAAACCGAATCAAATTTTCCACTTATATCCTACCTATTTTTCATCGTCATTTTCAAAGCGGATTCTTCATCCGGAGCAATCAAAAAAAGTCCGTTGAGCGCCGCCATTTTGATCGCCTTCCGAACCGATTCAGTAGGATGAATCAGTACCAATTTGTTGCGTGAAGTAAAACTCAGCTGATTCATTTCCTTCAAAGATTGAATTCCACGGGAAGAAATCAAACTGACTTCTTCCAGATCCAAAATCACGGGACCGGAACGGATCGAAACCGAAAGCTGATCTCTGAATTTTTTTTCGGTAAATGAGTTGATGGAACCCTGAAGTTTTATAACCTGAACGTTGTCGATTTTTTCCGTAGAAATGATGATTTCGTTTAAAATCATGATGCTTGGAAAGTCAGCCTATAAGTATTTCTTCCCGAAGACAAATGGTTTTTCTATTCTTATCCATTCTATTTTTAATTTTAAAATCCTATTCTTTTTTATACCCGGGCGCCATAATCTTAGCTCTTTGTATAGTGTTTTATCATGGAAAAGAAACCTCCAAGGAGATTAATAAGGTTATAATTCCACTTTCAGTGTTAACTTTGATTTTTTTCGCCATCGGCGGATTAGACGGTTCCACACCCTACGATCTCTTCGATCTGCTCTGCATTCATTGTTGTGGAATTCTGGCTTTAAAGAAAAAACCAAAAACCAGAGACAATCTTCAGGGAACAAAATTCGGTTTAAAAACTGGATATTTAACGGATGAAACACCATCCAAGGAAAGTCTTATTTTTGTATTCCTTTTGGTCGCGGGATTTAGAATTTGGTATCAGTGGGATTCCGAATTCTGGGATAAAATCGACCTTCTCTATCTTATCAAATCTGGAATTTTAGCCTGCACATTGGGATTTTTATATTTACGCTCGGGAAAAACCGATCCCAAAGCATTCTTTTTTGTTTTTCTCGCTCTTTGCATTTTATTCATACATCCTTCACAAGGAGTCTTGAATTTTTCCTACTTTCATGTATTTTCATTCTTGCAAGCCGACATAGAACCAAAAAGATCAACGTTGGGATAAAAGTATGAAGGTAAAAGTGGCACATCTTTTTCGAAAGATTGAAGAGATGGACCGAGACATACTCGAATTGGGAAAGATTCAGGAAAGAATTTCTTCGGATCGGGACTATTCTGAAATTCTAAAGGATTCCATACGAAAAGAAATGGAAAATTTAGAATCCGGAAAAGCCGAAATTCTCTCTTTAAAAATCAAAGAGGAACCCGCTAAAATCGGATTCGTGAAAAACTCCGGAAAATCTTCTCCCACCGAGATGAAAAACCTATACAGCTCCCGGGAAAAAAATCTAACCCGGGAAATCTCAGTGGAAATCCCAAATCCCCAAACAACAAGAAAAAAAATTCACAAATATTAAGACACAATCTTATGAAACAAAAAATTCCATCCCTAACCATTCTTTCCCTATTCGTAATGTTTGCCATAAACTGCAGCAGGGATTCAGACGTTCTCGCTTCCTTCAAATCCGGTACGGTAACACGCGAAGAACTGAGGGCTTATTACAAACTTCGCGGTATAGAACCCGACTTAAATAGCGCTTCGATCGCAACTCAGGCAAAAATCGTGGAAGAAATCGGAATTCAAAAAATCGCCGAAGTCAATAATAAGAATACGAACGTAGTCACAAAAGACGAATACGAAAAAATTATGAGTTTCGTCGAACCTCAAGTAGTATTCAACGATTATAGAAAACAGTTTTCTGAAAAACTTCTCACTTCGGGAATGCTTGAATTTGCCTTCGGAAGAATCCTATTTTTAAAAGCGGGACCCGACGCTTCGACAAAAGCAAATACACTTCTCCAGCAAATCCAAACAATCAAATCCGACCGGGAAATCGCGGAATTTATAGCAAAGAATACGGATGAAATACAAAGAAAAGCGATCGGAGGAAAACTAGAACCACATTGTATCAACTGCGGGGATGATCCATTTACCGCAATTCTGAAGGAAGCAGCGAATAAAAAAGGAGAATTCATCCTCAAGGAAGCACAAGGAAATTATTATATTCTTAGAGTGGAAAGAATCGAAAAAATTTATCCGAAGAAGATCGATAAATTCTTTCAAAACGAATTGGATAAATTGAAGACTCTTGCGTTGAAATACGTTTCCAAAGAAGGTATTACCGAAGATGAAAAAAATGCGGCGAAATTTTATTCGGATTTAGTCGTGAACGAAAGGGCAAATCAAACCGCGGAACACTACGGAAACCGTTTTTTCAAAGAAGCTTGGAAAAAGGAAATGGATTCTCTGAAAACAAAAAGCGGTTTAAAAATCGTGGATCTAACTCCCGAATTTATCAAAGGATTAAAAGCGGAGACGGTTCTTTTCGAAGATAAAAATAAAGTAAAATTTTCCTTTAAGGATCTTGTCGTAGAATTCAATAAAATTTCTCCGATTATTCAGAAACGGAAAGGGTCTCCCGAAGAGGAAAAAAACGATCAACTATCGTTTTACACTCAAATCTATCTTCCGATCCGAATTTCCGCGGAGTCCCAAGAGGTTCAATCCATTAAGGACACGAAAGAATTTAAGAAAACTCTTCCACTACTGGGTAGATCCGTTCTTTTTATGCTCATTCGAAATCGTTCAATCGATCCAGAAGTAAATGTTACCGAAAAAGAAATCAGAGACACTTACGAAGCGGGAAAACTCTACGCGTATTCCAAAGCTTCTACTACAAATCCTAACGAAAGAGTTCCGGAAGATTTTAGTAAGGTAAGGGATAGAATCAAACAAGAATTAGCGGAAGCAAAAAAACAGTCTATCTTTCAAGATTACTTGTCGAAACTCAAGTCCGAAAATGAATTTAAAATTGCATCCGAAAGCTTGAAGGCGGGACAAATTTAAAATTTCAAAAGCCCTTGTTTCCAAAAACCAGGGCTTTTCTTTAGTATAATAAAATTCTCTTTCCCAATCGATTACAACAGTGTTCTAACTTCGATATTCGTAAAAAATAATAACTCTATTCGGCAAAAATTGGAATGGAAACGATTTTTACTCGGATTCCCTGTGTGTTGGAACAATATAAATAAAACATTGCTGAAACGAAAATCGAATTTCGGTACGGCCAACGAATTCTTTTTTTAAGAGTCTGTCCCAAAACCTGAAAAGAAAATAGCACAATCATTTCATAAGTTCGTAATAGAGTATGGAAATTCCCGCAGATTGTTGATTTATGGATTTTCTAACGGATTTTATCGTCGGAGCGCTTTTGTAGGAGTTCCGACATCCGAGGTTTTGGGACAAGTTCTGAATTAAAAAACAAAAAATCGAAAAGATAATTTTCGAATGTATATTCAAAAAAATTAATTTATTATTCTCTACTTCCTCCTTTTGGTACTAACTTAAAAAAATTTATTTCCAATTCCTTTTTCCGCTCTCTTATTTTCATCCTTCATTCTACTTATTTATAATAACCCTTTCGGCTTACTAAATAATGAAATCATAATTTTGTCCAAAGTGTGTTGGAAATTTTTTCTTGAATTTACGTTTAACCGAAATACCCTTGTCGATCGAGAGGGGAATTGAATGAAAAACCACATCTACATGCTCCGTAAAAAACGGGGAATAAAACAATACGATATGGCGAGAGCGCTCGGAGTTTCTCCAAGTTACCTTTCAAAAATCGAAACCGGAAGCCAGGATCCTACCGAAAAGTTCAAGCAATCCTGCGTTAAATATTTGAAAACCACTCTTGAAAGATTGTTTAACGAGCAGCCCGTTGAGGATGTTTATCCTGAATTTTCGGAAGGGCTCACCAATAGGCTCTGGGCAAAACGTAGGGAATTGGGAATCAAACAATACGATATGGCTAAAAAACTAAAGGTCTCCACTCCTTTTCTTTCTAAGGTGGAACTCGGACTTTTAGAACCGCCGGAAGATTTTAAAAATATGGCGTCTAAAGCCTTAAAGATGAAAAAGGAAGAATTATTTCTTCAAAAAGTTGAATATTAAAATAAACTAAATTTTTGCAAAAAAGGGAAGCTGACGCTTTCCTTTTTTACGTGCGGTGATATTAGAGATTATGAAGTTGAATGTTTTTTTTGAACCAAGGGTCCAAAAAAACTGAAAACTTGTCCCAAAACCTGAGAAAAGAAATCGGCTCCAAAAACTCGTAATAAAGCGAAAACGCAGGAGCTCCCACTGTTGAGAACTGTTATCTTTCGTGACAAACTTCATCCCCAATTGGAATGACCTCTATCTTTAGTTTCCTTTGTAGGTCGCCACACATCGTTTTGCGGTGGCCGATTTAGATTCATCTATTGGACTGTTTGTATAAGCACCTACAGAACGCCCACAAATTAAGAAGGATTTTTGGAATAGCAAAAATCTAAAACACACATTTTTTCAAGCGTTTCGACAAAAGTGGGACTTGTTACTTGCAAAAAGTATGATTTTCTGATAGAGAAAAACCATCGTAATCTTCCCGCCACCTCGCTTTGTGATCCGTAGAAGGCAATGCAGCTTTAATTTTCTCACTCAAAGAACTCAATGTGTACTCCTCCCTACCATAACCTTACCCACAAGTTAAGGTTTTGTAAGTAATTTGAACATAAATCCGATTTCAACAGCTCTCATAAGGCCTTTAAAAATGGTAAGTGGCCCAGGTGG
>NZ_QAJG01000006.1:190000-199036 GCF_003046425.1 Leptospira borgpetersenii serovar Javanica | reverse complement strand
TTACTGACCCCAAGTTCTTTGGCTACTCCATAACATGTATAACCCTTCTCAAGTAAACGAATTCCATTCTGTCTTCTTTTCTCTAAATCCTTGAGTCTCTTTTGGTTTTTGTCATTTCTCACATTACCATCTCTTTTTATTTCTTATTTACGGGTACTCATTTTTATAGGGATCAGTAAGGAAGGATTTTGTATTTAACGTTTCGATAGATAACACTCTTTTTTGGGATTCGAATGCGGCAGATAACAAATTTTCTCCCCAACTCAACGCTGCCGACAGACCGAACGCTACGAGTGGAGAAGACAATCTGGTCACAAGCGCCCGAAAAAATTTGATCTTTCATTTACCTACGATCCTTGCGAGATGAAATGAAAGGTCTTTGTCGATTCCGATGAAAACGATGCGACTCCATAAAATTCGAAGGAAACCAACTCTTTTCCGTTCGATTCGAGCAGAATACATAAAAAGGAGCTTGTCGGCTCCTTTTTATGTACGCATTTTCTCACAAGGGAAGCGGCGAAAAACTTTTTTATCGAAGGAATCGTCTCCGAAAACATAAAATATTATTAAATTATATTTTAAAAATATTCTTAAAATTACAAATACTCCCATTGCGCGTAAATACAGATAAGGTTTTTAAAACTCCCAGAACACATGGTTTCAAAAAACAAGGTCAAACGTCTCCTATACTTCATCCAAAACGTTCCCGCAAAATGACCGAAGTGCTTTATACAATGATTAAAACGGGAGAGCTTTTCGATTCTATGCCTGAAGAAGTATTGAATCGAAATTAGCTCAATATGGTCTTATGTAATAAAATTGCGGAAGGGCTTGACACAAGATACATAGGAATGTTTTTATATGGTCCTAGATCCGTTGTTGGATAAGGTCGAGAACTAGGAAAAGGCGTTCTCGAACGAATTTTGGTCGCAGTCTATCCGATTTGAAACATGAACAAGAAGTGAAATGAGGTTGGACTGCTTCGAAGTCGGTTCTCGGAATCGATTCTTGGATCGTATCTTGTGAAAATTTCCGTCAAAACTTGACGAATTCTTCCGATTGAGAAAAATCTGGCCTTTATGGCGGCTAAGAGAAAGAACTGGCTTCTATATGGAGCAAACGGTTACAGCGGGGAATTGATCGCAAGAAAGGCTGTTGAAAGGGGACAAAAACCTATCCTTGCAGGAAGAGCCGAATCGAAGATTCAGCCTCTTGCAGAAGAACTTGGTCTCCCATTCAGGATTTTTTCTTTGGAGAATTCGAAGGAAGTTCAGGCCCAAATCTTGGATTGTTTTTTGGTTTTGAATTGTGCCGGACCTTTTACGGAAACCGCACTTCCAATGGCGGAAACTTGTATCGAATCCGGGGTTCATTATCTGGATATCACGGGAGAAATTTCCGTATATGAAACGCTTTATTCTCTATCTTCCAAAGCGCTTGCAAAAAAAGTAATGCTTCTTCCGGGAGTAGGCTTCGATGTCGTGCCTACGGATTGTCTTGCCGTGATGCTCAAGGAAAAACTTCCCAAGGCACATTCTTTGGAACTCGGCTTTTCGGGTTTTACGGATATTTCCGGAGGAACCTTAAAAAGTATGCTCGCTCAACTTCCTCATGGAAGTAGGGTGAGAAGAAACGGAAAGATCGAAACGATTCCCCAATTGAGTTTGAAAAAGGTCGTGGAGATCAGTGGGAAATATGCGGAGTTTTTTGCGATTCCTTGGGGGGACGTTTTTACTTCTTTTATCTCTACCGGAATTTCGAACATCACGGTATATTCTTCTTTGCCTGAATTTCAAACTAAGATTTTAAAACTGTTACAGCCTACGGCTTTATTTTTAAAAAACTCTCTGATTCTCAAAGGAATGCAGAAACTCGTAGAACTGACCGTCCGAGGTCCCGATGAAGAAAAAAGAAAAAAGGGGACGGTTCTTCTTTGGGGTGAGGCTTGGACCGAAGCGAATTCGAAAAAAGTTTCGATTCGAATGCGTTGTGCGGAAGCCTACGAGTTTACGGTCGAATCCGCATTAGCTGCCGTTGCCAAAGTGGGGAAAGGAAAATTCCAAGCGGGTTTTACGACTCCCGGTAAAGTGTTCGGTTCTAAATTCGTATTAGAAATTCCTGGTACTAAAATTTTACCTTAAAATTCCGTGGAATGTCGTCGTATATAAGTTTATCGTAAAACCGATTTTTGTTTTGGAGCGGACTCTAAACTTCGAAAATGTGTTCTATCCGAAAGAAAACGCGGGTGGTTCTGGAGACGAACACAAATATATTTCGCCGCTATATTTCTACTTTCGGATTGATTTTCAGAGACTAGGCACGTTTGCTGTTTGAGAACGTGGAAACCGCAATGAACTTTCTTTCCAAACTGTCTTTGTCCCGAAAAATATGCAGAATATTCTTTTTCTTAGGTTTGACCCTGTCCTACAATTCGATTTCAGGACAGGAAAATTCGACGAACTTAAAAAAAATGGAAATACGGGCGGGAAAGATCTTTCTTGCGGGTCACACAGGAGATCATAGTAAGGATACGGCTGAAATTTTACTTTTGATAAAAAACCTGGTAGAGGATACGGTAGGAAAAAATTTTTCAAAATTACCGGATAGGGTTTCTCCAAAAGACGGATTGCTCTTGGATCTAAAGGGAATTTGGACCAGAGAAGAGATCCAAAAGGAACTTTCCAAAAAAGGAAATTATTTCGAGACTTATTTTTTCGAGCGGGAACTCCTAAAAAAGCAGAAGAATTCTGAAAACGTAAGAACGGTTCGGGATTTGTTTTTACTTTCGGGGGGAATCGAGGTTGAGTTCTATTATGAAAGTATGACGGAATGCGAATTGAAACTTAAATTCAAAGATAATATACAGCTGGAGAAGGAACTCATCAATCCATACTTTAAGAAAGTGCAGGGGAAATGGTATCTTCACAGAATGTTTTAAGAACTCCGAGAGGAGAACCGTTTTTTAAAAACGAACCTTTCCGGAAGGTAAGGAATTTTGCGAAACAGTATTGGGATCAAGTTGGGATTTTGGGTCGTTTTCAGTTTTTGATTTTCTTTTTTGGGAAAACGGAAAGCCCAAGACGCGGGTTCAAACTTGGAAAGTTCGTGAATACAATTTTTGTTTTCGGTTTTCTCGGATTCGTTTTCCCATTCTCTTGGATTTACCCGGAAGTAATTCCTTTCGAATCTGATTCCGTAACGGAAAAGAAAAAGTTTGACGAAAAAAAATCTCAAATTTTTCAAGAAGGACAAACGCAAGCGGAAGTCGAGACGAATCCGATTCCGTCTTTTTCCGGAAGGGTCATAGACTGGGATGTGGAAAAATTGACGGAGTATGCGGTTGCAAATAATCCCCTTTACCTCGCGGAAAAACAAAATATGAGAATCGAAAGGGGGAAGGTGATCACAGCTTCTCTCTACAGAAATCCGGTCATACAACTCCAACAGCAGTTCATCGGAGTCCCCGGAGGAAGCGGATCATCCGGTCCACAAGTTCTCGGAGCCAACGGTTCTCAAGGAGGACATATGGAAGTGGCGCCTGCGCTTTATCAGGATCTGGATGTTTATGGAGTGGTTTCGCTTCGTTCCAAGGTGGCAAAAAAATCTTTTGAAGCGGTTTTGGGGGAATTCGACAACTTTGATAGGCTTTTTCGGCTCAGACTCAGGCAGAACTATTGGGCTTATATCTTTCTTACAAATTTAGTAGATTATAATAAAGAATTTTATGAAAATTATAGTGATCTTCTAGAACTTACGAAATTTCGAGTTGAAAAGGGGGATATCTCTCCTCTCGAATACGAAAGACTCGAGTTGGAAAGGATTCAGGTTGAAAAATTCTACCGCGATGCGCTTGTTCGTAGACAGCTCGTGGAAAAAGAACTTCGAATCCTTTCCGGAATTCGGGAAGCGGAAGGAATCTTTGCGTTTAAGACGGAAATGAGATTTAAATCCTTGGAAGACTTGGGACTTAGACTCAGGGATTCCACGATTACCGCGGTCAATCGTCCCGATATCGCCGCACTTGAAGAAAGAGTCAAAGAGAAAAAACTGAACATCGATCTCCAGAGAAGAGAAGCCCTCGGTTATGTACAAGTCGGGGGAGAATGGAGAATCAAGGGCAATGAACACTATGCAGGTGTTTTTGCGACTCTTCCCCTTCCTTTAAACGACAGGGGTCAGGGTAAGGTTCTTTCCGCAAAAGAAGAACACAAGAAGTTCGAACTTGCACTCGAGGCAAAAAAAAGAGAAGTCGACGAAGAGATCGAGGCTTCCAAGAAGGAACTTCTTGCGCGAGAGGATCTTCTTGCAAAGTACGAAAGAATTAATCTATTACAAAAAAACAAACAATTGGAACAAAAATCCAGGATAGCATATGTCCGCGGCGCGTCCGATCAAGTAACCTTTCTCCAAGCTGAGAAAAATTATCTTACGGTTCTCAGGGATTATTACGAAGTGTTGTATCTCTATTACAACGCGGTTGAAATATATAAGGCGGCGGTAGGAAAAAAAACGGAGAGGGAATAAATCCTATCTCGGAGATTCGTATGTTCATAAGACGATACAAGATTATTCTCGTTCTTCTCGCGGCTTTAAGCGCCGGATATTTCGGATACAAAAAATTCTTCTTTAAAAAACAGGAAGAGAAAAAACAAGCCGTCGTAGATAAGAACAGATTTACCGTATCCGAAGAGATATTAAAAAGACATCCCTTGACGTTTGTCTCTCTGAGAGAGATTTCAGCGGTCGACGAAATCGCTCTTCCCGGAAGGATTTCCTACGATCCCGAAAGTATGGCAAGAGCCGGTTCGACGGTCGAAGGGAGAATTAAAAAGGTTCTCGTGAGAGAAGGAGATCGAGTGAGTCAGGGTTCTCCGCTTGCGATTCTCTCTTCCGTGGTGCTCGGAGAAGTAGAAGCTTCTTACGTGAAAGCAAGGGCTAGCCTCGAAGCGTTAAAGTTACAAGCCGATCGTGCGAAAGAGCTTTTCGATATGAAGGTAACTTCCGCAAAAGATTACGAGTTTGCGAATATGCAATACAAAACGGCAAAAATCGAAGTGGAGACGACTCGGATTAAACTTGAAAACTACGGGCTTACTCCTGCGGAAATCGCGGGAATTGAAAGAGGGGTTTACGTTTCTTCCAATCTCGTTTTGAGAAGTTCGATCAACGGAGAGGTTACCGAAAGAAAAGCGGTTCAAGGTCAACAGGTCACAAGAAACGAGGATTTGTTCACCATCGCCAATCTTACCAATTTGATGGTTCTTTTGGAAGTGTATGAAAAAGATCTAGGCACAATCTCCGAAGGAGCCGAGGCGCATATCTATCCTCTGGGGGATAAGGAATCTCCCGGCATCCGTGGCGAAGTTGCATACGTAGGAACCGTTTTAGACAACGTAAAAAGAACCGCGAAATTAAGAATCATGGTTTCCAATCGGAACGGAAAATTAAAACCGGGCCAATCCGTAACCGCAAAGGTAAAGGGAATCGTCGCCGATACGGGAGCGGAACCTAGACGTACTGTTCCTCTGGAAGCCGTTCATGAAATCGAAGGAAAATCCATCGTGTTTCTTCAGAACGATGACGGAAGTTTTGAAGCTGTCGAAGTGATCACGGGGGATACCGTGGGAGACGAGGTTGTCATCAAAGTCGGTCTCAAAGAGGAGGGAGCACGGATCGTTTCGAAGGGATCCTTTATTCTCAAAAGTGAATATTTGAAATTGTAGGTATTCAAAAAATTTGAAATAAAATCCGGACTTTTGTCCTCATATCTTATGCGTACATTTGCATTCTTACAAGACTCGAACAGATCCGCCGCTTACAATCTTGCCATTGAAGAAGCGATCGGACTTCATTTCGTATCGTCCGGTTACGGAGCGGGACTTAGAATCTGGAGGAATCCGTTTTCCATCGTGCTTGGACTTTCGGAGCAGGCGGAAGATACGATTTTACCGGAAGTTTTGAGGAATTTTATGGAATCGGGTGGAAAAGAGAGAAGTGCGATTTTGCCGGAAATTCCGAACTTAACTTTGGAATTCGAAAAGAACCAAACGAATTCGACCACGTTAAGAAATCAAAATTCGATTTCAAAAAACCGGAAAAAAATTTCCGGAATAAACGTTTCGAATTCTATTCGGGGTTTCAAAGATAGAAAACGTTTCGACAAAGAATTTCCCACAATTGTTCGAAGAGCGAGCGGAGGAGGGACGGTAGTTCATCATCCCGAGGAGAATCTGAATTTCACTTTTTTCGTTTCCTTGGATGTAAAACCTGAACTTTACAAAGTAAAGGAATCCTACGGTTATTTTTTAAGTCTTGTAGTAAACGCGTTAAAGCGACAAACGTTAAACGCTTCTTGTCGTGGAAAATCGGATCTTGCTATTTTGGAACAAGGTCTGGAAAAAAAAATTTCCGGAAACGCTCAGTTTCGAAAAAGAAATGCGGTTATACATCACGGTACCTTGATCTTAAAACCTTCTCTCATCGAAAGGGTTTCCGGACTGCTCAAACATCCTCCTGAGGAACCCGAATATAGAAAGAATCGAAAACATTCCGATTTTGTGACGTCTCTTCCGAGCGATTTTTCTCCCCTAAAATTTGGCCAAGATCTTTCTCATGTATTTGCCGAATCTTTGGGTCTTTTCAGAATGGGCTCAGAGAGGGATCTCCGATTTACAAAAGCGGTTTTCCAGGAAGCGAAACAACTTTTGGAAAATAAATACTCTAGGATGGATTTTATCCTGAGAAACTAAATCGGATTTAGAACCCGTCTCAAAACCTTAGGAATGTAAGAACTATTACAATTTTAAGCGACAGGAGAAAACCGCCAATGCGACGGTTTCTGTGGGAACTCCCACGTTTTTTAAAAACTTGCCGGATCGTTTAAAGATATTTTTCTTTAGGTTTTGAGACGGGTTCTTACTCGGAATTATCAAAAAAGAAGGGCCAGATGCAGTTTCTTCCGAAAGCGGATCCAGAGATATTCGCAGCATTAAAAAAAGAGGACGAAAGACAGGAAAATAACCTGGAAATGATCGCCTCCGAAAATTTTGTTTCCAGAGCCGTTCTGGAGGCCTATACTTCCACGCTCACAAACAAATACGCCGAAGGTTATCCGGGAAAAAGATACTACAACGGTTGTCACAACGCCGATATCGTAGAGAGTCTCGCTATTGAAAGAGCAAAAGAACTTTTCGGTGCGGAATACGCTAACGTTCAACCGCATTCCGGTGCCCAGGCAAACATGGCGGTTTTTCTTGCTTGTTTGGAGCCTGGGGATTCTTTTTTAGGAATGAATCTTGCACACGGCGGGCATTTGACCCACGGTTCTCCCGTCAACGTAAGCGGCAGAATTTATAAACCGATTCCTTACGGAGTCGATTCAAAAACAGAAACAATCGACTATGATGAGATCGCGAAACTCGCAAGGGAGCACAAACCGAAGTTGATCGTTGCGGGCGCTTCCGCTTACGCAAGGACCATCGACTTTTCTAAATTTGCCGAAATTGCGAAGGAGGTAGGTGCTAAACTGATGGCGGACATCGCTCATATTTCCGGTCTTGTTTCCACAGGTTATCATCCTTCTCCGGTCGGACTTTTCGATTTTGTGACTACTACCACTCATAAAACGTTGAGAGGACCGAGGGGTGGACTCATTTTATCTACATTAGAAAATGAGAAAGTTTTAAACTCTCGGGTTTTCCCCGGAATTCAAGGTGGACCTTTGATGCATGTGATCGCGGCCAAAGCGGTCGCGTTTAAAGAGGCTCTTCAACCGGAATATAAGAAGTATATCGAAATCGTTCTTGCGAATGCGAAAACTCTCGCGGAAGTTTTTTTAAAACGAGGCTACAGAGTCGTAAGCGGTGGGACGGATAACCATTTGGTTCTTTTGGATGTTTCCGTAAAAGGACTTACCGGTGTACAAGCGGCCGACGGACTGGACGAAGTTGGAGTGACCGTGAACAAAAACGCGATTCCTTTCGATAAGAATCCTCCGGCGGTCGCTTCCGGAATTCGTCTTGGGACTCCGGCTCTCACCACTCGAGGTCTAAAACCCGCGGATATGGAAACGGTTGGAAATCTGATCTGCGATTTTTTAGACAATCCGAACGAAGAGAAAAATAAAAAGAGGGTCAAGGGCGGAGTTCAGGAGATTACTCGAAAGTTTCCGATGGATCAATTCCGTTTAGATTAAAAATTTTTAAATCGACATTGAAGATATTCCATCCGGAACTATAAAATAGAGTTGTTGAAAAGTTCCATGATTCGGTTTAACAAAACTGCTTCAATCGATCGCTTTCATGAAATAGAAACAGATGGAGAATTAATTTTCAACAACTCTAATAAAGTTCCCGATATTTTGCGCTGAAGCGCTGAAACAGGGTTTTGCAATAACAATTTACGGCACTCGATTTGATCAAGATCGGTGATGCGTCTACTCGCGCCGAATATTCAAATTCGATCAAGTTTTTTACTGGAGTTTTTTTCTGCGTTTATTTTAGGCTTGGAAAGACGAAACAAGTTTGAATAGAAGATGCGATTTGATTGCGGGCCATTCGTTCGAAATGATGCTGTAAACCGCGGTGTCTCTGAGTGTTCCGTTAGGCATTGTTCTATGATTGCGTAGAATTCCGTCCAGAACAGCGCCTAACCTTTCTATGGCTCTTCTTGAATTTTGATTGAGTCTGTGGGTTCTGAATTCTACGGCGATACAATTCAAATTCTCGAATGCGTGCTCCAAAAGAAGAAGTTTACATTCCGTGTTCACGAACGTTTTTTGAAATTCCTTGGAATACCAAGTTGAACCGATTTCGAGGCGTCTATCGGTTTTTTCGATATTCATATAACGGGTACTTCCAATGATTTTCCGATCGACTTTAAGTTGTACGACGAAGGGGAGACTTTGTTTTTGCTCTTGCTCTCGCAATGCGGTTTCGATCCAGGATTTCATTTGATCGGGAGACGGAACCAGAGTAAACCAGAGTTTCCATAATTCTCCGTCTAAGACTGCTTGGATTAATGCGTCGCAATGTTCCA
>NZ_QAJG01000006.1:167500-187500 GCF_003046425.1 Leptospira borgpetersenii serovar Javanica | reverse complement strand
TATTCAAAAGAAGAGATATTAGAAATTTATTTTAATCTGATTTATCTCGGGCATGGAACCACGGGACTTGCCTCCGCCGCGGACGTATACTTTCAAAAGGACGTGAGCGATCTGGATGTGGCTGAGGCCGCTCTGCTCGCAAGACTTCCCAAAGCCCCCGTAAAATATTCTCCATTCAAAAACCCCAAAATTTCGAAAGGTGCTCATCTGAGTGTTCTGAGGCTCATGGCGGACCAGGGTTATATTCCAACCGATAGGATTCAGTCGATTCACGACGACTTCTGGAATAAATATTGGCCGGTCGTCATCACACAGTCTCCTTCCCAATCCACTTGGGGAAACCGTTTGAACAAGGCACCTCATTTTACCGAATACGTTCGCCAGAAACTTGAAAAGGAGCTTGGAGAAGATAAGGTTTATACCGGAGGTTTAAAAGTTTATACGACTCTCGACGCTCGTAAACAAGAGATCGCACAGGAGGAATTGTCCAAGGCGATCAAAAAACACGACGATCTCGTTTCCGGAGTTACCGTCAATTATTCGGGAGGTGCGGATCGCGGACTTGTAGGTCTTTATTATCTTATGGGTTCCGTCTTCCCCGTGGGAATGCCTTTTATCAGTAAACTCGACGATAAGGCGAACTACCGGGTTGCGTTGGAAAGAGAATTGATCGATGCGGCCGATATCCTTGCGATCTTAACCCCGGGTGAAAACGAGTCTTCGGCGATTTCCGAATTTCAAAAACAAACCGCGGTCTTCGGAAAAAATCTTCACGTAGAAGGGGCGGCGATTACGATCGAACCTTCCACCGGTTATATCCAAACCATGGTGGGCGGTTACGAATTCACCCCGAAAAATCAGTTCAACCGAGCCACAATGGCGAGACGTCAAACGGGTTCCGCGTTCAAACCATTTGTCTACGGGGCAGCGATTCAAGAAAGGGTCGTAGGGAGCGGAACTGGGATTATGGACGCACCTCTCACGACTCTTACGGAAGAGGGGGAAGGTTGGTCACCTCAGGATTTCGACGGAGACTTCCTCGGAATGGTTCCACTTTCCAGAGCTTTATCCTTATCTTTAAATATTGTATCGGTTCAAGTGTTTTTGCGGACTGGACCCGACGCGGTCATCGATTTTTCTTCCAGACTTTTAGGAGTCAATCCGACTCGTTTTCCACCAAGCCCGGCTCTTGCGCTTGGGATTGCGGAACTCACACCACTTGAGATGGCGCTCGGTTACGCGACTATCGCCAACAATGGAAGAAGGGTGATTCCGTTTTCCGTTCGTTATGTGATCGATCAAAGTGGGAACGTAGTTTATAACGAAGAGACCAAGGTTCAGGAAGAATTACAGAGACAGGCTAAAGATGGAAGTATCCAAGTGATCTCCGAAGGAACCGCCTACATTCTGAAAAAAATGCTGACCAATGTGGCGATGGCTGGAACCGCCGCGATGGGGTTAAGAGATCCCGAGAAAGGAAATTACAGAGGAATCGCCGCCGGAAAAACCGGATCGACTTCTTCTTTTACAAACGCATGGTACTGTGGATTCGATCCGAATTATACGACTGTTATTTGGTTGGGATTCGATAAAAGTTCGATTTCTTTGGGAAGAGGGCAAGCCGCTTCCGTGCTTGCGGTTCCGATTTGGGGAAGAATGTACAATCGTTTTTACGGAGGTCAAAATTATCCTACCTTCGGCGAAGACATTATACCCGAAGAAGTACAAGGCGGGGGCACTTGTGCTTACAATGGACTTTCTCCAAAACCGGGAGTATGTCCCGTAACTCAGAATTTGACACTCAAACCAATAACTGTAGCCGGAGTGACCAAAGCTGTGATGGGTAATCGCCAGTGCGATGGGGAAAGGGATCATCACAAGTCTGTGGATTTTAGAGAATTCTTACAGAAAGAATATCAGATTAGTGACGAGGAGTTGGGTAAAATGGATCGAAAGTTCAAACCTAGGACGGAATAATTGTGTTTTAGAGAATTTCGTTTACAGAATTTTTTCATTTAGAAGGATTGAAACCGAGACTTACGCTTTTTTGTATCTTAAGCCTCTTGAAAGGAATCATTCATGTCTGTAGAAATTAAGGTCCCCGAAATGGGGGAATCCATCACGGAAGCTACGATTGCGAATTGGGTTAAGAAAGAAGGAGACGCGGTAAAACAAGATGAGATCTTGTTGGAACTGGAAACCGATAAGGCCACTATGGAAGTTCCGGCGCCTTCTTCCGGTGTACTTCAAAAAATTCATAAGAAGGCCGGAGATACAGTGAAAGTGAAAGAGGTCGTCGGCCTCATCGATTCCGCAGCAACCGTCTCCGCACCGGCACCTTCTTCTTCTCCTGCAATCACAACACAAACGAATCAAACCTCGGGAAATGACAGATTCAATGATACTCTTCCACCTGCGGTTCGTAAATTGATCGACGACAACGGTCTGAATGTTACGACTATTTCCGGTTCGGGTAAGAACGGACAGATCACAAAAGAAGACGTATTAAAGGCGATCGAATCCAAAACTTCCGCAGGTGTGGGAACTGCAACGGCTGCAAAAGCGGTGTCTTCTCCCGAAATTCCGAAAGCGGTTCCTGTTGCAAAAAGAACGGATCTTCCGAGAGAAAATGCGGTCCCGATGACTCGTTTACGCAAAGTGATCGCGGAAAGACTCGTATCCGCGCAACACAATGCCGCCATCTTAACCA
Source organism: Leptospira borgpetersenii serovar Javanica (assembly GCF_003046425.1). Lineage (GTDB taxonomy): Bacteria > Spirochaetota > Leptospiria > Leptospirales > Leptospiraceae > Leptospira > Leptospira borgpetersenii. The sequence continues at coordinate 184,790 of NZ_QAJG01000006.1, read as the reverse complement.
CGTTCAACGAAGTGGACATGAGCGCCGTAATGGAACTCAGAAATCGTTATAAGGATCGCTTTAAAGAGGCGCATAATGTGGGTCTTGGATTTATGAGTTTTTTTACGAAAGCTGCCATCCATGCCCTGAAAACGATTCCCGCAATCAACGCGGAAATCCGCGGAAACGACGTCGTATATAAGAACTTTTATGATATCGGGGTCGCTGTCGGAGGACCGAAAGGACTTGTGGTGCCGATCGTAAGAGATGCGGATCTTTTGAGTTTCGCGGGAGTGGAGCAAGAGATCGTAAGACTTGCCAACCGAGTTAAGGACGGAAAGATCGAACTTTCGGAGATGGAGGGCGGAACGTTTACGATTTCCAACGGGGGAATCTACGGTTCCATGATGTCCACTCCGATCTTAAACCCTCCTCAAAGTGGAATTTTGGGACTTCATAATATAGTAAAGCGTGCGGTGGTGGTAAACGATCAAATCGTAATCCGTCCGATGATGTATCTCGCACTTTCCTACGATCACAGAATCGTAGACGGGAAAGAAGCGGTAACATTCCTCGTAAAGGTCAAAGAAGCGATCGAAGATCCGGCCCGACTTTTACTCGAACTTTAATGGAAGTGAAAACATGTCAGCAGAATTCGACGTAGTCGTGATCGGTGCGGGACCAGGGGGCTACGTTTGCGCCATCCGGGCCGCTCAACTCGGTTTCAAAACCGCAATCATCGAAAAAAGAAAAACTCTCGGAGGCACCTGTCTCAATGTGGGTTGTATTCCTTCCAAAGCTCTTTTGGACTCATCCGAAGAATACCACAAAGTTCTGCACAAACTCGACGTTCACGGAATCACAGTCGGTAAAGTAGAAGTCGATCTCGGCAAACTGATGAACCGCAAGGATCAGATCGTAAAGGAAGTCACCGACGGCGTCGACTTTCTGATCGGCAAAAATAAGATCAAACGGTACGAAGGTTTCGGGAAAGTTTTATCCGCGGGAAAAGTCGAAGTCGCATCGAGCGGCGGGGATAAAGAAGTAATCAACGCAAAACATATCGTAGTCGCAACTGGGTCGGTTCCGATCGACATTCCCGGTTTGACCGTGGATGGAAAAAACATCATCACATCCGATCACGCAATCGAACTCCGTAAACTTCCTAAAAAGATGATCATCATCGGCGCAGGAGTGATCGGTCTCGAACTTGGATCGGTTTGGGCAAGACTTGGAACCGCGGTGACGGTCGTCGAATTTTTGCCCGGACTGATTTCGAACGTGGACCGCCCGATGGGCGCACTTTTAGAACGTTCTCTTACTTCCCAGGGGATTGAGTTCTTATTCGAACACAAGGTCAAGGGCGCGACTACGTCAAAGAACGGAGTGAAAGTTCAAATCGAAGATTCCAAAGGCGCAACTAAGGATCTCGAAGCGGACGTGGTTCTTGTCGCTGTTGGAAGAAGGCCTTTTCTCGAAGGAGTGGGTTTGGAAGAGGCGGGTGTCGCATTAACACCTCGCAACCGAATCCAAGTGGACGGACATTTCAAAACGTCCGTTCCGGGAATCTATGCGATTGGGGATGCGATCGACGGACCGATGCTTGCGCACAAAGCGGAAGAAGAAGGAGTAGCTTTGGCCGAACTTCTGGCGGGACAATCCGGACACGTTAACTACGATGCGGTTCCTTACGTCATATATACTTGGCCGGAAATGGCTTGGGTAGGAAAAGGTGAGGAAGAATTGAAAGCGGCTGGAATCGAATATAAAACCGGAAAATCGCTCTTTCGACCAAACGCACGCTCGAAAGCAATGAACGAAGCCGAAGGACAAGTCAAAATATTAGCGGATAAAAAAACGGATAAGCTTTTAGGAGCTTTTATATTCGGGCCAAGGGCTTCGGATATGATCGCGGAGTTGGCGGTTGCGATGGAATTTGGGGCCTCCGCAGAAGATATAGCGAGGAGTTTTCATGCGCATCCGACTTTGGCGGAAGTGATTAAAGAAGCGGCAATGGCGGTGGATAAGTGGGCGATTCACGCGTGAATCAGGTAGGTTTTAAGCAATGAAAGTCGAAAAACTCATGGCGCTTTATGGAGAGAACGGCGTTCTCCTCGAAGAACTTTATAATCAGTACAAACTCAATCCCGAAACAGTGGACAAAGAATGGAAATCCTTCTTTCAAGAAGTGGACACCAATGGTTTTGCAAATGGGAACGGCGGCGGATACTCGAACGGAAAATCCGCAGTGGCGACTTCTTTTACCGATGCACAGGCTGGTTCCATCCGAGAGATGGGGATCATCAACCTTCTCAATGCATACAGAAGACAAGGGCACCTTGCGGCAAAACTCGATCCTCTCGGAATTCAAAAGCCGAACCGTACATTCATTGATTCCAAACTGCATAGTATTTCTCCCGCAGATCTAGAAACAGTCGTGGACAGTGATACTCTTGGAAGAGTGAAACTTGCCGAGATAGTGGATCTTTATGAGAAAGTTTACTGCAATACCATCGGAGCGGAGCACTTTTACTTAGTCGATGATGTGGAAAGAGAATGGCTTCAAAAAAAGATGGAGTCTCCGGAATTCTTAGCTCCTTTGCCTAAGAGCATTAAACTCAGATTGTTCGAAAAATTATTCCAAGCGGACTACTTCGAAACCTTTCTCGCGAAAAAATACGTAGGTAAAAAAAGGTTTTCTCTCGAAGGGGGAGAATCCTTCATTCCTCTTCTCGATACGATCGTGGAAGAAGCGGGTCATCATCTCATGGACGGACTTGTGATCGGAATGGCGCACAGAGGGAGACTGAACGTTCTCGTTAACATCATCGAAAAACCCGCGTCACTCATCTTTGCCGAGTTCGAGGAAAAGACGGATAGGGATAACTTAAGTTATGCGGACGTTAAGTATCATCTCGGGTATTCCAACAGCAGAATGACAACCGCGGGAAAAGAAGTGAAACTTTCCCTCATGTTCAATCCGAGTCATTTGGAATGTGTGGGTCCTGTCGTAACAGGATCTGTTCGCGCTCGTCAGGAACTTATCGGAAATAAGGATCGTACGAAATATATGCCGATTCTGATTCACGGCGACGCCGCGTTTGCGGGTCAGGGTGTAGTAGCGGAAACCCTCAATCTGATGAATCTTGAAGGTTATACTACGGGGGGAACCTTTCACATCGTGGTCAATAATCAGATCGGATTTACTACTCTTCCGGACGAATCCAGATCCACGTTATATGCAACCGATCTTGCAAAAGGATTTCAAATTCCGATCATTCACGTAAACGGAGACGATCCCGAAGCGGTTTACCGAGTCGTAAAACTCGGGATGGAATACCGTCAAAAATTCAAAAAGGATTTCATCATCGATCTCGTATGTTACAGAAGGCTTGGTCACAATGAAACCGACGAGCCTGCTTTTACGCAGCCTAAAATGTATGCTACGATTAAAAATCACCCTCCTACGGTGAAACTCTACGAGAAAAGGCTCGTGGAAGAAGGTGATATCCAGCAAGAAGACATCGACTTCATTAAAAACGGATCGATGCACGGATTGGAGGATTCTTTTCAAAGAGCCAAAGAGCAAGACGTTAAGATACGCGTCGATACCATGCAGGGTGTTTGGTCCAAGTTTTCCAAGATGTCTTTGGATTCGGAACCCGCTACAAAACTTCTCAAGGAACAGATGCATGGAATCGTTCAGGCTCTGACCGGCGTTCCGCGGGATTTTACTCCGAATTCAAAACTCGTAAAACTTCTCCAAAGTAGAAAGGAAATGGCGGAAGGAAAAATTCCCGTAGATTGGGGATTTGCAGAGGCACTTTCGTTTGGATCGATCTTGGAAAGCGGATTTAGAATTCGTCTTTCCGGTCAGGATTCTCAGAGAGGAACATTCTCTCATCGTCACGCGGTTCTCGTGGATACGAACACGAATGAGAAATACATTCCTCTCAATCATATCTCGCCGAAGCAAGCTAAGGCGGAGATTATCAATTCTTCCCTTTCCGAATTTTCGGTTTTGGGTTTTGAATACGGATATTCTCTTTCGGATCCGAACGCACTCGTGATATGGGAAGCTCAGTTCGGAGACTTTGCAAACAGCGCTCAGGTGATTTTCGACCAATTCATTTCCAGCTCGGAAGTAAAGTGGCAGCGACTTTCCGGACTTACAATGCTTCTTCCTCACGGGTACGAAGGTCAGGGACCGGAACATTCCTCCGCTAGACTCGAAAGATTTTTACAACTCTGTGCGCTCAACAATATGCAGGTTTGTAATCTTACGACGGCGGCTCAGTATTTTCATCTCCTCCGAAGACAGATGCTTAGAAATTACCGTAAGCCTCTCGTAATCGTAACCCCGAAAAGTTTGCTCCGTTTTCCTGCTTCTCTTTCTCCTGTGGAAGACATTCTTCAGGGTGCGTTTAAAGAAATCCTCGTGGACGACAGCGGTCTCAAATCCGACAAAATCGAAAAGGTGATTTTTTCGGCGGGTAAGGTATATTATGATTTGATGAAATACCGCGACGAGAACAAGATTCAAAACGTGGTTTTTGTTCGGGTGGAACAAATCTATCCTTTCCCTGCAAAAGAAATCGAAGGCGCTCTCAAGAAATTTAAGAACGCGAAATCGTTTGTATGGTGTCAGGAAGAGCCGAAGAATCAAGGTGCTTGGTTTTTTGTCCGCGAAAGAATCGAGGATTTACTTCCTTCCAACGTAAGACTTTCTTACGCGGGAAGACACGAGTCTCCGAGCCCTGCGGCCGGTCATATGAAACTGCACTTGCAGGAACAGGATCAACTTGTTCTGGAGGCGTTTCAGGCTTAAGAATTCGATCAAGATGTAAATTGTAGTCGTTCCCGATTTTTGTGAAACGAAGAATCGGGAATGCGATTTTATAAAAGCCCGGTTTTGAACTCGGGCTTTTTGTTTTTTAGGACAATCTCCAGGACTTTCGATACAGGAGTAAGAAGGATGTGTTTTGCGTTTTTTGGGATCTTTTTCGTTCAATCGGAGTGAAGGGTTTAGGACATAATCACAGAACGAAATCTTGGACAAAAAGTTTGATAAAAAATTCTTCTTTTTTGACGATATTTTTGTCATGAAAAGTGTCGATTCTCATAAATTTATTTCCTTTAAAAAGAAATGGATTATAGGCGACGATGTTTGGTTCAAATTAGGGCAAAGTAAAGCGCTAATTCGTGCTATTTCTAATCCCCTGTTTATCGTTCTAAAATATATTCCGTAAATCTTATAAAAGGCGCCCTGGCGACCACTGCGATCGAAGGAAATACTCTATCAGAAGAAGAAATCGAACTGATTCATAAAGGGAAATCATTACCTCTATCGAAACGATATATGGAAATCGAGGTTAAAAACGTATTGAATGCGCTTAACTTGTTTCGAAATAGAATCGTTGAAGATTGTAATACTCAATTACTTAATAAAAATTTAATTAAGGAATTTCACGCTTTAATCGGTAAGGATCTTGGTGAAAATTTTGCCGCAATTCCAGGCGAGTTTCGAAAACAAAACGTTACGGTCGGGCACGTATATAAGGCGCCGGACTACAGGGACGTAGAAAGTCTGATTGATTCGTTTTGTGAATGGAGTAAATTAGAATTTCATTATGAAAAAGGTCAGACGTTTTCGGTAGCAATTATTCAAGCGATCGTTTCTCATGTGTACATAGCTTGGATACATCCATTTGGTGATGGTAATGGTCGAACAGCAAGACTACTGGAATTCTACCTTTTGTTGCGAGCTGGAGTGCCGGATATTGCCGCGCATATTCTGTCTAATTTTTATAATTCAACGCGAAGCGAATATTATAGAAAGTTGGATGAAACCTCAAAAAACGGCGGGGACTTGACGCATTTTATCAACTATGCGTTGCAAGGTTTTAAAGATGGTCTACAAGAAGTTTTTAATATCGTGAATCAAAATCAAGTTGAATTAGCTTGGAAAAATTATGTGAATGAAACTTTTAAAACGAATGATTTTTCCGGAAAATCAAACATAGTAAATAATCGAAGATTAGCTTTGGTTCTCTCTATGAACTTAGAGAATGAATACGCTTTTAAGGAAATATCTGAAATAAACGAAATTTTACAACTTCAATACGTGGGGAAATCAAAACGGACCTTATTAAGGGACATTGAAGCTTTACTTGATATGAAACTTATCGTTGAAACAAAAGACAAGAAATATAAAACCAATGTTCAAATTCTAACAGGTACAACGACGGCCTCCGTGAAAGGTCGGGACATTATTTGACTTCTCTCAAAAAGGAGAATGAGAGAGTGGGATTTTTATTTATGAAGTTCCCTAAAAACCGATGTTTTTCGGTCGCAAAACACGTCCTACCCCAACTGTCCTCCGAATGTGGGAGTTGCCACAGAAATCGCCGTATTGGCGGTTTTTTCCTATCGTTTAAAATTGTAGTAGTTTCCACATTTTGAAGTGGGTTTTTCGTTCCATCCGAATTGTAAATTCAAGGCCGCTTGAAAAAAACATTTTTTTCCGAATTGAATTCTCGTTAAAATTAAACTTTTTAATTTATGCGCAAGAATTACGATTTTCTCGATTTGTATTCCGTTCAAACTTTAAAAGCGAGATTGACGAAACTCGGAATTTTACGATCCTATCCAACAATGTCGATCGTGTTTTGGCGTCTCATATTATTCGTATTAATTTTTCTGTACACCTCACTCTCTGCGGAACCGCCTCGCGATGCGGATCATTTTCACTTGGCCAACAGATTTTACGCTCATTCTCTCAAAGTCGTCGTGGAATCCGAAAAGGTTTCCAAATCTAGGGATCGGATTCAAAACCTCGTTCATCACTATCGGGGATTCATTTCGAAAAGTACGAGTTCCAATATCAAGTTCAAAATCCCGTTTGCAAGTCAGGATCATTTTTTGGTCGAACTTAGAAATCTTGAACTGGTCGATAAAACCGACGAAACGATCCAGGACATTACCGACCCTTTCGAGGAATGTGTGAAAAAACTTGAGATCGATCACGAGTTTCTTTCCAGATATAGGAAGTTGTTCGAAGAGGATAAAATTCCCAAACGGGACCGTAGACATCTTCTCGTAAAACAACATAGGGTTTCTCTCGATATTCAAAAAATGGAAAAGAGAAAGCGGGATATGATTTTAAAAACGAAGTTCTCCGATTTTACGATTTTGTTCGTTCCAATCAAACATGGTGAACATTAGAAAAATGCAATAAATTTACGGTCGAGAATCCGCCGGTTTGTGGTAAATTCGAATCGATATCGAATATTCTTTCTGTAGGCATAGGCGGCGTTAGTCAAATGCGATCGCCGAATTTCGCTCTGCAAAGGGGTGCGTTTTGAAATATTCTACTTTTATAAAGTAAAATTTAGGCTAGTATCTCCCTTGTACAGTTCCAACAATCCCCTTTTATCTTAGAGAAGTCCGGTTTTTCTTGCGATCGCGTAGAAGTTGAGCCCGTAACCGATACCGAGAAAATTTTTAGGAGGAAAAAGATCGTCGGTTTCCGGATTCCAGAGGTCTTTGACGAGGGCCTCTATGGAAAAATCTTTTCCAATTGGAAGGCCGAGAATTCTATCGGGAAGTTGTGGAAAATTTGCCATCGACTATTTACCTCTTTTTGTAGTTTCTACAAGATCATAAAATTTCTGGAATAGGTAACGGGAATCGTTCGGGCCCGGAGCGCTTTCCGGATGATATTGAACCGTAAGCAAAGGATAACCCGATTTCAAAATTCCTTCGACGGTGTTGTCGTTTAGATTTAAAAACGAAATGGGTTCACTCGATTTCCCGTCATCTATTACCGCAAAACCGTGATTTTGCGAAGTGATCTCCACTTGTCCGGTCGATAAATTCTTAACCGGTTGATTTCCTCCGCGATGTCCGAATTTCATCTTCTCGGTTTTCTTTCCTAAAGAAAGTCCGATGATTTGATGTCCGAGACAGATCCCGAATAGAGGATAACCTTTTTCCATAATCTTGCGGGTCGCGTCGATCGCGTAGTCAAGTGGAGCCGGATCTCCGGGGCCGTTTGAAAGAAAGAATGCGTCCGTTCCTTCTTTCATAATTTCTTCCGCGGGAGTCAAGGCCGGATAAACGGTCACGGCAAAACCTGCTGCATCCAATAAACGGAGAATGTTCGTTTTCACTCCATAATCATAGACTGCAAGTTTGTATTTTTTTCCGGTGTGAGTTCCGAAGATATATTTCGTGGAAGTGGTTACGACCTTTGCAAGATCGGCGCCCGTGATTCCCGGAAAGGATTTTACCTTCTCCAAAAATTCAGGGGAGTATTCTCGAGCCACGAAAATTCCACCGTTCGGGGAACCGTTTGTTCGAATGTAGCGAGTCAGTTTTCTTGTGTCGATACCTTGGATAGCGGGGATTTTATATTCTTTTAAAAATTTGGAAAGGGTTTTTTGGGACATGAAGTTGGAAGGGAGATCCACATATTCTTTTACGATCAGTCCGCTCGCTTGGATTTTGGAAGATTCCATGTTGTCCGGATGAATTCCGTAGTTCCCGATCATAGGATAAGTGAGAGTTATAATCTGGTTGCAATAGGAAGGATCCGTTAGGATCTCTTGATAACCCGCCATGGAAGTATTAAAAACAATTTCACCGACGGATTCGCTTTCATAGCCGAAGGATTCTCCTTCTAAGATCATGCCGTTGTCGAGAACCAAGAACGCTTTCATCTTCTGCAAAGATGATGAGATGGTGACTATAGTCAACACTAAACGGAGGATAAAAAGCGGACAAAATTCCGGCAAAGAGGAATGGGTGTGATTCGAATCGTTGCAGGTTTTTCTCTGGCCAATACAAATCGATTGAAAAATCCGTTCGATTTTTGCGAATGGAAAGGGAAAACCGATTTCACTCCTGAAATAGAATCTGAATTTGATGAGCCGCTTTCGAGAATCGATCGATCTTCGGCTTTCTGATCAATCGGTGCAAAGCTTTGAGTTTATAGCCGAATTCGTTCTAACGGGAAAAAATAGAATTTTAGGATAAGTCGTGAATATGTATCAGCTGACACTGCCGGACAAATCAGTAAAAAAGGTCGCATTAGGCTCCACTTATCGAGACTTCATCGAAAAAGAGTTACCCTTTTTAAAAAACAAAGCCCTTGCCGTACGCTTGAACGGCAAGGATATCCAGGACTTATCCCGAGTGGTGGAGACAGACGCAAACATAGAAGTATTGACTTACACCGAAAAAGCGGGTTGGGAAACCTTTCAACATTCCGCGGCGCACTTGCTCGGGATGGCGGTTCAGAATTTATATAAGAATGCAAATCTTACCGTGGGTCCCGTGATCGAGAACGGTCCGGGATTTTTTTATTACGACATCGATTTTCAAGGTACGATCATCACGCCCGAAGATTTTCCGAAGATCGAAGCGGAGATGGAAAGGATCGTAAAAGCGGACTACACGGTTTGGAGAAAGGTCGTTCCGAAAAAAGAGGCGATCGAAACCTTTCAAAAACTCGGAGAGAAGTATAAGATCGAAATCATCGGAGGAATTCCGAGCGAGGAAGTTTCCATCTATGGAATGGGAGAATGGTTCGACTTATGCCGAGGGCCGCACGTTCCGAACTCGGGAATATTAAAATCTTTCAAACTAACCGCGATTTCCGGCGCGTATTGGAAAGCCGACAAAGACAACGCGATGCTCACCCGTATCTACGGAGTCGCGTTTCCGAGTAAGAAAGAACTGGATCAGTATCTTTTTCAAATCGAAGAAGCGAAAAAAAGGGATCACAGAAAGATCGGAAAGGAACTGGATCTATTCTCCTTTCAGAAGGAAGGTCCGGGATTTCCTTTCTGGCATCCGAAGGGAACCATCCTCTGGAATTCACTCGCGGATTATCTCAGAGCGGAATGCAACAAACGCGGTTATCAGGAAATCAAAACTCCCGCGGTTCTTTCTTCCGAACTTTGGAAGAAGTCTGGTCACTGGGATAACTTTCACGAAAACATGTATTTTACGGACATCGACGAAGAGGACTACGCACTCAAGCCGATGAATTGTCCGGGATGCTCCTTAATCTACAAACATCACCTGCATTCGTATCGGGAACTTCCTCTTCGATTCGCCGAGTTCGGAAGCGTTCACCGTCACGAGCTGCACGGAGTGCTTCACGGACTTTTTAGAGTGAGGGCTTTTACTCAGGACGATTCCCATATCTACGCGCCTTTGGAACATCTGGAATCCGAGGTGACGGATATCATCGACTTTACGTTTACCGTATATAAGAAATTCGGATTTTCCGAATTCAAAACCTTCATTGCGACCCGTCCGGAAAAATCGCAAGGAAGGGACGAAGACTGGGAGTTTGCGACAAATACCTTAAAACAATCTCTTGAGAAAAAAGGAATCCCATACGGAATCAAAGAGGGAGAAGGTGCGTTTTACGGACCCAAAATAGAATTTAACATCAAGGATTCAATCGGAAGGCTCTGGCAGTGCGGAACGATCCAAGTCGACTTTTCCATGCCGGAACGTTTCGAATTGGATTACACCGACAGCGACGGTCAGAAAAAAAGGCCGGTTATGATTCACAGGGCGATCTATGGTTCCTTGGAGCGATTTATCGGAATTCTAATCGAACACTACGAAGGAAAATTTCCTCTTTGGATTTCACCGAACCAGATAAGGATATTGACGATTACCGAAAAGGTGGCCGAATACGCGAAAGACGTCTATTGCGAGTTAATCGATGCCGGATTTCGTGTGGAATTGGATACACGCAACGAAAAGATCGGCGCCAAGATTCGGGATTCTATTTTAAAAAAGGCGAATTATCTTTTGATTCTCGGTGAAAAGGAAATGGAATCCGGGACGTTGGCTGTCAGAAAGCGCGGTCAAGAGGACACGAAAACTTTGACTCGTTCGGGATTCATTTCCAATCTGCAAGACGAAATCAAATCGGCAGGTTAGGTGAGTGGATCTTCCGATACGGTTCTACGAAACAAACCCGGACATATATAAGGAGAGAAGTGGATTTGTAAGGTGACGTTCTCCCGGATATTGAAACTGCAAAAATCGAGCGTCCATTTTCGGTACCATTTTTATATGTCCGCGTAATAAGTGGATAGGATATCAATCTAAAGTTATGATATCGAATCACTTCAAGAAACGATTCAGTTAGGTGGAACTCTTGGTTCTAAATCCGTAACCTTTCTTTTGAATAAGAGCCGGTCTCAAAACCTTAGGAATGTAGGAGCTATTACAATCTTAAACGACAGGAAAAACCTTCAATACGACGGTTTCTGTGGGAACTCTCACGTTTTTTAAAAACTTGCCGGATCGTTTAGAGATATTTTTTTCAGGTATTGAGACCGGCTCTAAGCGAACTCACGTTAAATTTAACCGTCCTTAAAGTTTGGCTTGGGACGATTGTGAGGAACTCCCGAAATTCAAAAATCAGGTAAGACCGGTCGTAACGACCTTTGGTTTTGTATCACGTACACCGAGGGATTCCGAGAAGAAATCGAAAATCAACTTGAAATAAAGCCAGGTTCTGACGAAATAGCGTCAAAAATCGCTTGAAAACACACTTAAGGATAAAATCTTGGAAATCTAGCCGGAGAATGAATGCAGAGGAAACCGAGTCAAAAATCAGCAACGGATAAGCTTTTTAATCATAGGATCAATGAGAAAATTACAGGCGTTTCCAGGGTTCGTTTAGTGTCGGATGATGGAGTGGCGATCGTTTCTTTTGAAGAAGCCCTCAGAAAAGCGAAAGAAGAGAACTTGGATCTCGTTGAAGTATCGGCGGATCAGGAGTTGCACGTTTGTAAGATCATCGACTATGGGAAATATAAATTCGAGCTACTTAAAAAGAATAAGGAAGCTAAGAAAAAACAACACGTAATCAATGTTAAAGAAATTAAGATTCGTCCTAGAATTGAAAGCCACGATTACGAAATCAAAAAGAAACATGCACAGGAGTTTCTAGGAAAAGGCGATAAAGTCAAAGTAAGCCTCCGGTTCCGCGGTAGAGAGATGATGCATTCCGACCTCGGTATGAAAGTCGTTTATAGAATGATTGAGGACCTGAAAGAATATGGATTGGCGGAAAGAGATCCGATTCAAGATGGAAAACAGATCGTAGTAATCATTAATCCGAAATAACTTCCGGAAATAGGACCTAAAGGTAGATAAAGATGCCCAAGTTGAAAACGAACAGAGCCGCTGCAAAGCGTTTTAAGTTCACAAAGAACAACAAAATCAAACGTAAGAGTATGAATACCCGTCACATCTTGACCAAGAAGGGACCGAAAAGAAGGAGACGCCTCCGTGGTTTGACCTTGGTCAACAATTCTGACTGGAAATCTATCGTCAGATTAATGCCTTATGGAGTAAGATAATGCCGAGAGCTGTCAATGGAACAATCCACAAAAACAGAAGAAGAAGAGTTCTAAAAGACGCGAAAGGATTTCGCGGAGCTCGCTCTAAACTTTACAGAACAGCTAAAAGTGCGGTAATGAAAGCGGGGCAGTGGGCCTACCGTGACCGTAGAGCGAAGAAAAGAGATTTTCGTAAACTTTGGATTATTAGAATTAACGCCGCTGCAAGAGAAAATGGTTTGTCTTATTCCGTATTCATGAATTCTCTTAAGAAATTAGGGATCAACATGGATCGTAAATCTCTGGCAGAGCTGGCTTTCAACGATAGGGAAGTATTTAACGCCCTGGTTGAAAAAATCAAAGTAGCCGGATAAACAATCCAAGTCAAACGGCTCTGTGTAATTTGTAGGGTTTTTTTCGTTTTCCGAGAACGTTTTTAAGGGAGAATCAAGTATGCTCACTATGGAGACCATTGAAGAATTAGAAAGCAAGGTTATAAAAGCCCTCGAATTGATTGGTGATCTCCGCGCTGAAAATGGTCGCTTAGAATCCGAAAACGAAAATCTGAGAGCGGAAAACGACCAGATGAAATTGGCGATGGAAGAGAAGGAAAAAGAACTTTCCACTCTCCGCGATCAACTACAAAAAACAACGAATGAACTGAACGATCTTAAAGAAAGAGAACGGAAACTAGAAGACAAGATCAACCAGCTTTTAGGGAGATTGGATTCTCTTCCTACAAGTACAAGTGGTGGTGGGGTAACTGCGTCTTCAGCATCTCCTTCTCCGACAGCATCTAATGTAGACTCAGTCAAAGAAAATCTTTCCGTAGAAGATGAATTCGGTGAAGATGATGAGATCATTCTTCTTGATGAAGACGACGACGATATTTCTCTCATTACCGAAGTTTCTGAAAAAGAAGAGGATATCGCCGGAATTTCGGACGAAAAAGAAACCGCAGAAAAACTGACCGTAGATGACGACGATGACGATATTATCATCGAAGACGATGAGGATGTGATCAACGTATTTGACGCCGACGAAGACGATGATTTTCTAATTATTGAGGATGAACCTAAACCTAAACCTTGAGTAGTTTCCAATGGACCTTCACAGGGTAAAAGTCAGAATTCTCGGAGAAGAGTATACGATTCTTAGTGAAGCGGGAGAAGATTATATCTATTCCCTTGCGGAAGACGTGGATCATAAACTTAGAGAGCTCGGAATCGGAATGCCTGGGGCTTCCAAACAAAAACTTGCCATCTTAGCCGCACTTAACTTCGCGGATGAATTGCGGCAAACGAAAGAAATCAAAGAAAAATCACCGTCTGTTTCTATAGGGACCGGAGAGATAGAAGAGAAAACTCGTAAATTGATTACGATGTTGGAAGAAGGGATCATTGGGGATCTTTGATTTTTCTTTTATTCAAAATTAAATCCGTTTAACAATCTCGTTGAAACTTCAGTCTAGAAATGCGCTTCGAACTTTACTTACCCTTTTGGCAGAAAGGGAAAAAAAAGATCTGATTATTCTTGGGTTTTTGAAAAAAATTACGGCCAATGCGCGAAAGATCATCGCCTACGTTCCCGATAAGTGGGAAGTGAAGATTGATCCGAAAACTTTGGATTGGACCGAGAAGGAAATTTATTTCCCAAAGATTACGGATCGGGAATTGGAGTTCGTTCTTCCGGAAGTTTGGGAAAACGGTCCATTCGGTATTTTAGAGCCTAATGGAACAAAAATTCTGAGTCCTCACGAAGCTGATTGGATTATCGTGCCTGCCTTAGGTTATGATGAGTTTGGTTATCGTCTCGGACGCGGAGGGGGTTTTTATGACAGAACCCTTTGTGCAGTGGATCCGAGTAAGTTGATTGGGCTTACTTACGAGGAACTCTTCCCCGCAAGTTTTGCAAAAGAAGATCACGACATAAGAGTGGGCCGGGTCATTACAGAGAAAAAAAACTATCAAATCGTCTGAAAAAACGTTAAAATATTGTCTATTTGATAGTATATCGGCTATTTATGTTGTTAGGTTCGACGGCAAGTGGCATGATGAATGAATACGATTGGTAGAGAAGCTCAAGTAGGTGTTTCACCGTAGATTGATCATTGGGTAATAACACTAAGTTCATCTAATGCTTAGGGAGTGGAGAGTCGAAAGCTTAGCAATCGCTGGATTCGGTTGAGATTTTATCGGTATGAAGTATGAAATACCGGGTTTGCAAAATAGACAACGAATGTGGGTCGTGGTTTTCAAAATTTAATTTCTCGGCGTTTGGTGCGATGTCAGTTCTTAGTAGAACAAAGATGTGTAGTCGGTTTATACAACATGTAACTTTGGTTTTATCGAAAAAAGAGTTCACTTTTAAAAAAGTGTAAGAATTTTTTAGATTTAGGAAATTCTTTCTTTCGATTGTTCTTGAAAAACAAATTGTAATCCGTTTCATAGATTGATTCTGGATTTTTTATGGAGAATCGTTAGGTAACAATCATGGCTTCATTTGATAGTAAACATTACCTTGAATCCTTGGAAGCGGATAAGACTACTGAGTCTCAGAAGGAATATTTAACTTTTAACGTGAACAAGGAAATTTTCGGAATCGATATTCTGAAAATCCATGAGATTTTAAAACCGGTTCCGATTACAAGAATCCCGAATGGAGGAGATTATATTCTGGGGGTGATCAATCTTAGGGGAGAAATCATTCCGATAATAGATTTGAAGCAGGTTTTTGGAATCGGTTATAGCGACATCATTCCATCTACGAGGATTATCGTCGTTGTACAGGATGAAAAGCGTGCTGGGATTCTCGTGGATACGGTGAGGCAAGTGATAAAGATCCAATACGACAAAGTCAATAGTAATACCACCGACGACCTTACTCTGAATTATAGTTCCTTGATAGAATCAGTCAGCCAGGCGGACAAAACGTTGATACTCAATCTAAACTTATCCGTCCTGATTAACTTTGAACAGGAGGAAATCTAATGGCTGGAATTCTAGGAGAATATACCGAACTATTCTTGGAGGAATCGGAAGATCAGATAGAAGAATTGAACATCAACCTTCTCAGACTCGAAGCCGATCATAAAAACCTTTCGATTATCAACGATATCTTTCGTGCCGCTCATTCCTTAAAAAGTTCCGCGGCCTTTGTAGGCTTATACAACCTTTCCGATCTCGCTCATAAGATGGAGAATCTTCTTCAGTTGACGAGAGACGGTAAATTGCAAGTCAAACTTCCGCTCGTCAACCTTCTCTTTCAGTGTTTTGACCTAATCAAATACGTGATTCGAAGTGTGGCGGAAGGAAATAAAATCGATACCCCATTTACGGATATGATTCAGAAACTGGATGCCTACGAGAAAGATCCTTCTTCTTTTTCGGATGCTGCAAGTGATGCCTCACCTGTTTCAACTTCGTCGGCTCCTGCTCCTACATCGGAGAAAGTCGTGTCCGTATCGAAACCGACTCGACCGAGTGGGTTGGAAATTCACCTCGAAGCGGAAGAGGTGAGAGAACTCGAAGAGGAAATCCGTAAATCCGGTAAGTGTTGGAAAATTTCGGTGACTCTTGGGAAAGATTCTCCGATGAAAGGACTTCGTTTTTCCTTGATTCTTCAAAATCTGAAGAACTTGGGAGTTGTGTTTAAGTCCGTTCCCGATTTGGAAGAATTGGACAAGGGAATGGATGTTACTTCCATCGCTTTGTTGTTCATTTCCTCCGAGTCTTTAGAACAAATTCGAACTGCGGCTAACGTAGATATGGTGGAATCTTTGGACGTTCAGGAATATGTTCCAACCGTTCAGGAGGCGGTCACCGCAAATTTCAAAATCGAAGATGACATGGCTGCGTCCGAGTCCAGGGTTACATTAAAAAGTATTAAAGTATCCTCTGATAAGTTAGATCAGTTGATGAACAACGTGGGCGAGCTTATCATCACGAACTCCGGTTTTCAAAGAATCTATGACGACTTGATCCGGGTTTTCGGGGAAGATCAGTTGTTCAATGATCTCAAATCCAGAATTGATCTTATCAATCGGATCTCCAAAGAACTTCAATCCGGAATCATGAATATCCGTATGGTTCAAATTTCTACCGTGTTCCGAAGGTTTTCCAGACTTGTGAGAGATCTTTCTTTGGAAACAGGCAAAAAAGTCAATCTAGTTCTTTCTGGAGAATCCACCGAGCTAGATAAAAAAGTCATAGACGCGTTAGGCGAACCATTGCTTCATCTTATTCGTAACTCCGTGGATCACGGAATTGAAACACCGGCGGAAAGATTAGCTGCCGGGAAACCCGAAGTCGGAACATTGGAACTAAATTCTTATCAAGGCGGAAGTAATATCATGGTCGAGATTCGCGACGACGGGCGCGGTCTTGACTCCGAGAAGATTTTGAGCAAGGCGATTGAAAAAGGACTCGTAGGCGCTACGGAAGCATCCAATCTTTCCGAGCAGGAAATTTTTCAGTTTATCTTCCAGGCCGGATTTTCCACCGCAGAGAAAGTCACCGATATTTCCGGGCGCGGTGTGGGCATGAACGTAGTAAACAATCTGATCCAGGAATTCAAGGGAAAGATCATCATCAATAGCGTCAAAGGTCAGGGGTCTTCTTTTGTACTTTCTTTTCCGCAAGCCCTTGCGATCATTCCTTCTATTCTCGTTCTTATGGAGGAAGAAGTATATGCTTTTCCTCTTTCCGAGGTCAACGAGACAATCAAGATCAACAACGATCAGATTACTACTCTCGAAGGGAACGAGATCATCAACCTTCGAGGAGAGGTGCTCCCGATTTACAGACTCAACCGAATCATCGGTCTTCAGGATAAAACGGATAGGGAAGAGTTTCCGGTCGTCATCGTCCAGTACAAAGGCCGTAAGATCGGATTTATGGTCGATGAACTTGTGGGTAAACACGAAACGGTGATCA
>NZ_QAJG01000006.1:162500-165000 GCF_003046425.1 Leptospira borgpetersenii serovar Javanica | reverse complement strand
GGACGGGATCGAAGCCGCTCAGGAAATATTTAAGTTGGATGCAAAGGCAAAAATTATCATGGTGACCGCACTCGGACAGGAAGACCTTCTTGCAAAGGCGATTAAAATGGGTGTGAAGGATTTTGTCGTAAAACCATTTTCTCCGGAAAGACTGCAACAAGCGGCGGACAAAGCGCTCAATTCGTAAGGTAGATTTCTTTTGAATGGAGAATGAAGAATCCGGTAACTCCTTTGTAGTTCAATGGAACAATTCGGAAGGTGGTTTGTCGGAAGGGCCTTTATCCGTCCTCTGGAGTTTGATTGAAAGCTACAAAGTGGATATTTTTGATGTTTCTCTCTCTCGCATCACCCGTGATTTTTTAAATTTCCTACGTATTTCCGAAACTCTGTCTTTAGAATTGAGCGCCGAATACGCTTTGATGGCCGCTAATTTGATCTATCTAAAATCTAAGGCTTTGTTGCCCGATCCTGGGTTCGAAGAAGAAGACTACGAACCTCCGCTTCCTCCGGAGCTAGTTGAAAAACTTTTAGAGCACAAAAAATTTCAACTCACAGCTAAAAAACTTTCAGAAATGGATCAAATTCAAACCGGAGTTTTTAGAAGGGAATCCGACGTCACCTTGGACGAAGAGGATCATTGGCTCGATGTTTCCCTCTTAGATCTGATTTCGGCCTTTCATGAAATTTTGGAATCCCAATCGACAGAAATTGAAATTCCTACCTTACTCACCACACCACACCGTTTTACGGTGGAAGAAAAGATGGAAAGTATCCTTTCCTCTCTTCGGAAAAAGAAAGAAGTTTCTTTTCCGGAATTATTCGAACGGGAACGGCCTGAAAAAGCAGAAATCGTTGCCACTTTTCTGGCATTGCTGGAACTAAGTAAGCAGAGAATTCTCCGTGCGAAACAGCACAAGTTGTTCGGAGAAATCCGTCTATTTCTGAACGAGGGACATTGGAACGGGACAGAACAGCAATCAAAGGATTGATCGAGGCCTTACTTTTTGTTTCCGGTGAACCCTTAAAATTGGCGAGTATCGCTAAGTCTGCAGGGATCGAAAAAATAGATGCCCGAGAAATTTTGGACGAACTCGTTTTAGATTATTCCGAAAAGAACGGAGGATTCTTACTTAAGGAAATTGCAGGAGCGTATCAATTCGTAACTAATGAAAGTTTTGCGGAACTGCTCGGAAACGTCTTTAGGGAAAAAAGAAGGGAACAACTTTCCAAATCCAGTTTAGATACACTCGCCATCATCGCTTACAAACAACCCATCACACTTCCGGAAATCGACGAAATTCGGGGAGTTTCTTCCCGCGCTATGGTCACTTCACTGATCTCTAAAAAGTTAATCAAGCCGATCGGGAACAAGGAAGTTCCGGGAAGACCGGCTTTGTACGGAACCACGAAGGAATTCTTGATTCATTTTGGATTGAATAAACTATCGGATCTTCCTGCACCCGTGGAAGTTAAAGAATTGAAATTCGAAAATCTGGACGATCTACTCGAACATGAGTGATTTGGATCAACAACTCAGAATTTTTCGGGATCAGATTGATTCCCTCGATCGGGAGATCGTAAAAGCGATTCAGACTCGAGCCGAATTTGCATCCAAGATCGGGGAGATCAAACGAGAACGAAATGAACCGGTTTTTCGTCCTGATCGGGAAAAGGAAGTTTACGAAAAGATAAAATCTTTGAGCTCGGGTCTTCTTCCCGACAAAGTGATGCTTGCGATCTACCGAGAGATCATGTCTGGTTCTATCTCTGTGGAAAAAGGATTGGAGGTAGGGTACCTCGGACCTGCGGGGTCTTTTTCCAACCAGGCGGTCCGCACTCGTTTCGGAGCTTCGGTTAACGCGTTGGAATTCAATTCGATTCCGGACGTGTTTCGTGCTGTGGAAACCGATAAGATAGACTACGGAGTCGTACCAGTGGAAAACTCCAGCGAAGGTTTGGTCAATTCGACTTTGGATCAATTTTTGATTTCCGATCTTCTCATTTATTCCGAACACTATTTAAGAATCAATATCAGTCTTCTCGGATTTGAACACGATCTTTCCAAAATCAAATCGTTATACGGAATCAAAATCGCCAATTCCCAGTGTAAGAATTGGCTTGCGGCCAATCTACCTCACGTGGAAATCGTAGAAACGTCTTCCACGGCCAAGGCGGCTCAGATCGTAGCGGAAAAAAAAGAGGCTTGTGCGGCCATTGCCTCCTCCATTGCGGCGGAAATTTACGGGCTCAGTCTGATCCGGGAATCCATTGAAGACCTCGTCGACAATACGACACGATTTCTCATCATCGGAAAAAATCAATGCCCACCCACCGGGAACGACAAAACTTCGATCGTTTTCTCTTGTCCCGATAAACCGGGCGCACTTTATCGGGTACTAAAACCGTTTTTCGATCATCAGTTGAATCTGACAAAGATCGAATCAAGACCCACGAGAAGGAACTCTTGGGAATACAACTTCTTTATCGACTTTTACGGTCA
>NZ_QAJG01000006.1:152500-157500 GCF_003046425.1 Leptospira borgpetersenii serovar Javanica | reverse complement strand
TGGATAAAAAATTCCGCGCTAATCCGACGATCGATTTGAAAGAGAAAATTCAGGCTTACGAGGAGATTTCCGCTCAGTATTCCTCCAAAAAATTGGAACTTAGGCTCGCTAAGATTCTCAGTGACTTGTATTCCCGTAACGGAGAATTTCAAAAGGCCGCTGATAAGTTAGAATGGGCCGGAAAGAAGATCGAGGAGCCGACTCCAGTGAAAGCGTATTATTTCTATCTCGCCGGAAATCTTCGGGAAAGAGAGGGAAATTTCACGTTAGCCGAAACTGATTTTAACACGTCTGCGACCTTGCTTGCAAATACGAGAGAGGCCAGTGGATTTTTAGCTTGGAGTTTGTACCAAACGGGAAGGCTTCAGGTAAAGAACGGCAAGAAAGCGGAAGCGGTCGAATCTTTAAAAAAGGTATTGGATCAGGAAATCAAAACCCCGGCTAGCGATTACAACACCGTCAAACAATACGCTACGTTTTTACTTATACAACTCAATCAAAAAGGCTAATGCTTACTCTGGCTTTGCCCAAAGGAAGACTAGCCGAGGAAAGCATCGATTTGATGATTTCCAAGGGATGGCTTTCCGCAAAGCCCGATCCGGATTCTAAAGAGCTCATTTATAATGACCCCCTAGGAAAAATTCGGATTCTTCTTGTACGTTCCCAAGACGTGGCGACTTACGTGGAACAATGTGCGGCGGATGCGGGGATCAGCGGCTGGGACGTCCTTAAGGAAGGCGGTTACGATTTGGCCACCCCTCTGGATTTGGGGATTGGAAAATGCAGGCTTTCCCTCGCCGCTCCTGAAGGTTATACATTGGAAGCACGTCATCGTAAGATCCGTGTTGCGACCAAGTATCCGAACTTAGCGAGAGAATTCTTTTTTCATAAAGGGTTGTCCTGCGAGATTTTTAAACTCTACGGAAGCATAGAACTGGCGCCGCTTGTCGGTCTTTCCGATTGTATCGTGGATTTGGTTTCGACCGGTGGGACTCTTAAGGCTAACGGCCTCAAAGAGCTGAATATAATCTTAGAATCTTCCGCCAGATTGGTTTTCAACCGGTCTTCTCTCTACGGAAAACGGAAGGAAGCTGCGGAATTTATGGATTCTCTCTCCAAAATCTAAAACAGACCATAAGAAGTGTTTTGTTCAAAGTTCCACACGACTGTCTTTCTAGCAAAGAGCCCGTCTCAAAACCTTAGGAATATAAGAGCTTACAATGTAGTTGTATTTGCCTTGCAGGATAACTTTTAGAGACCGAGACGGCTAGTTTCTCAGAGTGTTCCCATTTTTGTTCCCAAAAGGGTTTTCTTCTTCGCATTGGATCGAAATAATAGTTGAGGATTAGCACCCTCAAAAAAGTATTGTTTAACAATTCAATTTCCCAAGAGGAAAGCAATGGCAGTTCCCAAAAGACGAAAATCGAAATCAAAAGTTAGAACAAAACGGGCGCATCATGCCATCGGAAAGCCGAATTTGGTTCCTTGTCCTAATTGTAGTGTTTACAGGTTACCTCATAGAATTTGTCCTACCTGCGGGTTTTATAAAACCGGAATCGTTTTAGAGCCGAAAGTCAAGAAGCCAAAAGAAGAAAATTAATTCCTATGATGTGGATCGCCGTCGACGTAATGAGCGGCGATTACGGGCCGGAGAAAATTATTGAAGGCGCCGTAAATGCCGTAAATCAGGATGGGGCTAATGTTGTTCTGGTCGGCAAAGAAGAAGAAATCGGGGAAATCCTCCTCAAGTTCGAATACGACACATCGAGAGTAAGAATCCAGCACGCTTCGGAGATCATTGATATGAACGATTCTCCTTCGATCGCAGTGCGTGCTCTTCGGGATTCTTCCGTGGTCCAAGCCACACAACTTGTAGCTGATAAAACCTGTGTAGGTATGTTTTCTCCCGGAAATACAGGAGCAACCATGGCTTCGGCTCTTTTGTATCTGGGGAGAATTCCCGGCGTTTTGCGTCCTCCGATTGCTGCTCCGATCCCTCAGGAGAACGGTCCTCCGATGCTTTTGTTGGACGCCGGGGCTAACGTCGATTGTAAACCGGATTACCTGGCTCAGTTCGCTGTAATGGGCGAGATTTATTCAAAGCTAATATTCAATATTTCTAATCCTAAGATTGGAATTCTTTCCAATGGAGAAGAAGACAAAAAAGGAAACGCCGTTTCTTTAAAAGCGTTCGAAATGATCAAGAAACTTCCGGTTTGTTTCGTAGGAAATGTGGAAGGACGAGACCTCTACGGAGGTGGCAAGGATGTGGATGTTGTGGTCTGCGACGGTTTTATCGGAAATATTGTGTTAAAAGCGACCGAGGGTCTTTCCAAATCCATTTTCAACGTTTTGCGTGAAAGCATCAAACAATCTAGTCTGGCTCAAACCGGAGCCTTGCTCCTCAAGCCTACCTTTGGAGCCATCAAAAAACGTTTGGATTATGCGGAATATGGCGGTGCGTTATTACTTGGTGTGGACGGAATCTGTTTGATTGGTCATGGATCGTCTAATGCTCTTTCTGTGCAAAGAGCGGTTCGGGTGGTAACTGAATGCGCACAACGTCAAATTAATGATCGTATTGCGGCCGATATCAAAAAGTATGATATTTAATACCGGTTCGATTTAGGAGCCGGTCTCAGAACTGTCTTCTGCGGAGTGGTATTGCCGCGACATATGTTTGATTGGGCGCTCACGTTATTTTGATCTATTGCGAATTTAAAAAATGTGAGTTTGATATAAGAAAGTTTGGGTGAATCCAGTCTTTGCTTGCAGAGGCTGGGCTGAAATTAAAGTGTATTCTTTCCTATGTTTCTTGTCTCAGCCCTTCCGCAATTTTTTACATAAAACCATAAAGTTTAAACTTATCGAGCGATTCATAAAGAGCGAGATAGTCGTAGCCAGCGAAAGCGCCGGGCGAAGACTCTTAGCGTAGCTAAGATAAGCGATTCATAAAGAGCCATAACCTTACCCACAAATACTTGGATCTGAAGATAAATCTGTCGGAATTACTACAAATCCTCTGTGAAACTTACGCCCCACCCTGATTTTGGGTGGAGGGGAGAGGCGGTGGGAAGACTCGGGAGGTTTTCTTTACCACAAAATCATACTTCTTGCAAGTAAAAAGCCTCATTCTTGTCGGAACACTTGAAAAATATCAGTTTTTGATCCTTATGATCCCAAAAGCCTTCTTAATTTGTGGGTAACGTTATGATAAAGAGCGAGATGCTTTCGTTTCTTAAAGTCGGCTTTCTTGACTCCGTCGATTCAAAAATATCATACTCGGAAACTGCCTTATGTTCAAGAATCACGTTAATCTATGAATCGCAACATAATAATCGCTTTCGCATTTGTTATGCCGAACTCACATTACTTTAATTTTTCCCATACCGGAAAAGTTCATATCTTGAGTTCGGACGTCTTCGTTTGAATGTTTGTTCCGTCGCCTAAAGGATGAAAGTCGGTCGAAAAATGAATTTTGTTTAAGGATTCTCGATCGATAAAAACTTTTGGCCTTCCTTGTGGGAGATGATTAATACTAATTTTAAACCGCTCTGAGAATGGACTTTACGGAATATTCTTTCCAGAAAGTTTTCGAAAGATTTTGTTTTACAGTCGGGAGGAAGTGAATCAATCGCATCGTCGCTTAATCTGAATCTTGCAAATTCAATTTTGCCCGGATATAGTATTTTTTGGGGAATGTTCCAAATCGTATTCACACAATTGATGCCGTCTTTGCTATTTAAGAGAATTTTAAAATTCCAACTTGTATCGGGAAAACGAGTCTCCTTTGAGTCGTCTTCATTTTTCATAAATAAAAAGAAGGTCGGAAAACCTTCCTTACCTTCTCGACTCGATTTAACATATAAGGTGATGGATCCGATTTTCAATTTAGGAGAGGAAGATTGAATCGTGAATGCTCCAGGTAAAGTCGTTCTTGCGACCATACCGATTACTAAAACGACTAAAACCAAATTTAAGATAAAAATCAAACGTACTCTCGAAAATTTACCGCCACTAGATTGTTTTCTATTTTCTTCCAGGAATTTTCTGAATTCTTCCGGAGAACGAGAATGATAACCGCCGCCCATGTCTAATTGTTCCCCTTTGCCAGTAGTTTACGAATTTCGGAAGCGGTTGGAAAACCTTTTGATTTTTTTACCGCTTGAGTGAGTAAAGAAAATGAAAGTTGAACTGCTTCGGGGATCGTAAAGCTCCTCGAGAGATAAAAGGAAAGAATTCCGACCAAAAGATCCCCCGTTCCCATCACGGCCAATTTCGGCTCCGGTGTCTCCCAAAGAAAAACGGTCCCGTTCGGGTCTATTAAAAAGGAGGAATGCCTTTTCCACAATATATACGTCTTGAAGTTTTTTGTGTATTCTTTCGTAAGAGAAATTCCTTGTTCGATTGATTTTATTTTTGTGTTTAAAAGATTTTCCAGTTCTCCCGTGTGGGGAGTCATCAATGTTTTTTCATGCAATAGAATATTCTGATATGCTTTAATAGCTCCCGCGTCAAGAACGCAGAATTTTTCTTTCGGTAAAGGAAGAATCGGACATTCTTTCGTTTTTAAGCCCGGACCTAAAAGAAAAACGGATGCTTTTCGAACGAAAGGAAGATTTATGATATCGGAACTTTCCGAAATCGTATTCACCATCAAAGAAGGATCTTTTTTTAAAACTCCCCGGATTGTTTTTTCGGAGGGGGTCAAAAGGAGAGAAATTCCCCCACCTAACTCATGAAATGTGAATAAAGAAGAAAGCGCCGCTCCCGACATTCCCTGGGAGCCCCCGATGAGGACCAATGAGCCGTTTTTGTATTTATGAGAATTTTCTTCTCTTAGAAAGGTTTTTTTTAGAATGGATTTTGGAATTTTTTTCCAAAGGATTTTACAGGTTTGAATCTTGGACTCGAAAGGAACTCGATCTTTGATTTCATTTAATTCGGTTTCTTGATTTTCGTTGAACGAATCTCTTCCTCTTCTGTTGGATTCGATTCTG
>NZ_QAJG01000006.1:107500-147500 GCF_003046425.1 Leptospira borgpetersenii serovar Javanica | reverse complement strand
TCGTCCTCCGGTCGTTACTATAATGGGCCACGTAGACCACGGTAAGACTAAATTGCTCGATACGATTCGTAGAAGTTCCGTCATCGATACGGAATCGGGCGGAATTACACAACATATCGGTGCGTATCAAGTAAAAACCGCACGCGGTTTAATTACTTTTTTGGATACTCCGGGTCACGAAGCGTTTACTTCCATGAGAGCCCGAGGGGCAAAGGTGACCGATATTGTAATTCTAGTAGTCGCGGCGGATGACGGAGTGATGCCTCAAACTCTTGAGGCGATCAGTCACGCGAAAGCGGCCGAGGTTCCGATTATAGTTGCCATCAACAAGATCGATCTTCCGACGGCAAATCCGGATAAGATCATGCAGGAACTTGCTAATCACGGTCTTCAATCGGAAGAATGGGGCGGACAAACGATGTATGTCAAAATCTCCGCTCGGGAAAACATAGGAATCGATAAACTTCTGGAAGTAATTCTCCTCCAAGCCGAGGTGATGGATCTGAAGGCCAATCCGAAACGAAGAGCAAAAGGAACCATCATAGAAGCGAAACTGGATCCAGGTCGTGGATCGGTGGCAACGGTTCTGATTCAGAACGGAACTCTTCGTGTGGGAGATCCTTTCGTTGCGGGAGTTTTCTCCGGTCGTGTAAGAGCGATGTACAACGATCTCGGGCAACTGATCGAGGAAGCAGGACCTGCATTCCCGGCTCAGGTAACCGGTATCGATGGAGTTCCGGATGCGGGGGCGCCGTTTGACGCGATGGCGGATGAAAAAGAAGCCAGAAATATTTCTCAACATAGAATTGAATTCGAAAAAATCGGAAATGCGGGCGCTGCGGCCGGAACCACCTCTAAGGTAACTCTTGAGAACATGAACGAGTATATCAAACTCGGCGCTTTGAAAGAACTTAAGGTCATCATCAAGGCGGACGTTCGCGGTTCTGCGGAAGCGATCAAAGAATCCTTGGAAAAACTTTCTACTCCGGAAGTGAAGTTGAACGTGATCCAGTCCGGCGCGGGTGCGATCGTGGATATGGACGTTATGCTCGCTTCTGCTTCGAATGCTCTCATCATCGGTTTTCACGTGCGTGCAAATCCGAAAACGATTGCTCTTGCGGAAAAGGAGCAGGTTCAGATCAAGTACTATAACATCATTTATCAAGTTGTGGATGAGATCAAACTCGCGATGGAAGGGCTTCTCGAACCGGAAAAAATCGAGGAAGTGATCGGAACCGCTGAGATTCGGGAAATCTTCAAGGTATCCAAGATCGGAAACATTGCCGGTTGTATGGTTACATCCGGAAAAATCCAGAAGTCGGCTAATGTTCGCGTAATCAGCGACGGGGTAACGAAATTCGACGGAAAACTCAAATCTCTCAAACGAGTCAAAGACGATGTTAATGATGTCGTATCCGGTTTCGAGTGCGGGATCCAAGTGGACGGATACAACGACTTTAAAGTCGGAGATACGATTGAAGCTTATAATGTAACTGTGATTAAGCGGAAATTGGAATAGGAAAACCGGGCCTTGAATCCGATCCGAAGAAGAAAAATCGAAGCGGAAGCCGTTCGTACCGTTGCGATGATGATTCTGTCGGGCAAAGTAAAAGATCCAAGGGTGCATATGGTTTCCGTCCATCGTGCGGAAATATCTGAAGACGGAAAGAACATGAAAGTATTCGTAACCGCGATCTGCACGGACAAAAAAAAGTTGAAAGTACTATCCGGACTCAACAGCGCCGCTGGTTTGTTTCAAACGACATTATCCGGAAAGTTAGGACTTAGAATTACGCCTAGAATGCAATTTCTCTGGGATGAGGAATATATTCAGAGTTTGGATGAATCGCTCAGACTTACCAGAAAACCCACGAGTGCGGACTGAATCCGGATTTTTGCTCATTCACAAACCGGAAGGGATGACTTCTTCGGATCTTGTAGTGGCTGTCCGTAAAAAACTTAAATTCAAAAAGGTCGGTCATACGGGAACCTTGGATCGGGCCGCAAGCGGTCTTATGATTCTTCCTGTCGGAAGTTGCACTAGCTTTTCTAGCGTATTCTTAGAAAAAGAAAAATCCTACCAAGCCTGGGTCAAACTGGGAGAATCCACTGATTCCGGAGATAAGGAAGGTGAAATCTTAGAATGGCTACCGAAAGAACAAACGGAAATCTGGTTTCGGAAACATCGAGAGAAACTCAAAGATTTATTCGAACAAGTTCCGACCTGGGAAACTCAAGAAGCTCCGGAGGTTTCTGCGCTCAAGGTAAACGGAAGGAGAAGATCGGATCTCTTTCGAGAAGGGGTCGCACTGGTTCCCGCCGTGCGAAAGATTCGAGTGTATCAGTATGAACTCGGAATATTTTCTCCCGAATTGATTTCTTTTGAGATTCGAGTTTCTGCGGGGACTTACATCCGTAAGATTGTAATGGATATTTCCGATCGTGTCGGTTTTCCGCTTCGTTTGGAAAAATTGGTTCGCACGAGTATTGGCAAATTGAATTTGAACCAAGCCGATTCGTATGAAAATCTATTGGAAGGGAAAGTTAAGATTCATTCTCCGGAATCGATTTTGGAATTTCCCATTGTGGAAATCCCGAGCACAGAAGTGAAGAATGTGTTCAACGGGAGAAAAATAAAATTGGAATGGATTCCCGGGAATGAATTTCTTTTAACTTCATCTGAAGGTGAGGTTCTTGCTTGGTGTAGAAAAGAAGAGCACGGAGTTCATGAATCGGATTATAAATATTTAAGAGTCTTTCCTAAAAATTAGCTTTAAAGAGGTGCCATTGCTTGAAAAATGGTAAAAAGGTATATTCACTCTATGATAGCTGCTGAACAGAAAAAACAAATTATCAGTAATTTTGCCCGCAAAGCGGGAGATACGGGTTCCACTGAGGTGCAAATTGCTCTCATTGATGCGAGAATTAAAGAACTCAACGAACATTTCAAGTCTCATAAAAAAGATTTTCATTCCAAAACCGGTCTTTTAAGACTCGTAGGCAAAAGAAAGAAACTTCTGGATTATCTCAAAAGAACCGAATTAGATCGTTATAAAAAACTAATTGAAACTCTCGGACTTCGTAAGTGACGCATACAATTTCCGGCCAATATGGCCGAGATACGATCGTTCTCGAAACTGGAAACTGGGCGAAACAAGCTCACGGCGCAGTCGTTTATAAATCCGGAAACCTAGTATTACTTGCGACCGTTTGTGCCGCCGATGATGCGAAAGAAGGACAAGATTTTTTCCCTCTTACTTGTGAATATACTGAAAAACTCTATTCCGTTGGTCGTTTTCCCGGTGGCTATTTTAAAAGGGAAGCTAAACCTCCGGAACATGAAATTCTTATTTCCAGGATTATAGACAGACCGATTCGACCTCTGTTCCCTGAGGGATACTTCTGCGAAGTGCAACTTCAAGTCCAGGTTCTTTCCGCGGACGGAGACGTTTCTGTTGCAGGACACGCGCTGAATGCCGCCAGCGTTGCATTAACGATTTCTGATATTCCTTTCAACGGGCCGATTGCAGGTGCGAGAATCGGAAGAATCAACGGAGAGTTGATTTTGAATCCGACTACGAAGGAAATTGTGAACTCCGATTTGGATCTGGTTGTTGCCGGAACTAAAACTCATATCGTCATGATTGAGGGAGAAGCAAAAGAGCTGAGCAACGAAGAAATGCTTTCGGCTCTTCGTTTCGCTCAAAAACATATCGCCGAATTTGTGACTCTTCAGGAAGAATATGCTAAACAAATCGGAGTCGCCAAACGAGAAGTTAAGTTAAAAGCCCGGGACGTTGAACTTCTTGCTAAGGTAAAAGAATATGCGTTTGCAAAACTAACCGCCGCAAATCAAACTCCCGACAAAACCGTTCGTAATAAAGAAATCTCTAACGTGAACAAAGATGTTGTCGAGTTCTTCAAACAAACGGTGGAAGATGCGGACAAGATCAAAGATATAAAAACATATCTGCACGAATTGGAATACGAAATCGTGCGTGAACAAGTTCTGAACCAAGGAGTTCGTTTTGACGGAAGAAGATTAGACGAAATTCGTCCTATTTCCGTGGAAATCAATCCGCTTCCCGGCCCTCACGGTTCTTCCGTCTTTACTAGGGGGCAGACTCAATCTTTAGGGGTTGTGACTTTAGGAACGGGATCCGACAATCAGAGATACGAAACTTTGGAAGGTCAAAAAGAGAAGTCCTTCATGTTACATTATAACTTTCCTGCGTTTTCTGTGGGTGAGGTTCGTAGATCTTCCGGTCCCGGAAGAAGGGAAATCGGACATGGAAATTTGGCGGAACGAGCTCTCAAATTAGTTCTTCCTAAGTCGGAAGAATTTCCGTATGTGATCCGAGTTGTATCCGAAATTTTAGAGTCCAACGGTTCCAGTTCTATGGCTTCCGTTTGTTCCGGTTCTTTGGCACTGATGGCGGCGGGTGTTCCGATTAAAGGAAGCGTTTCCGGAATTGCGATGGGACTTTTTTCGGATTCTTCTGGTAAGTATGCGGTGTTATCCGATATCGCCGGTTTGGAAGATCATTTCGGAGACATGGATTGTAAGATTGCAGGAACCAGAAAAGGGATCACTGCGTTTCAGATGGATTTGAAAGTGACCGGTGTCAGTTTCGACGTTTTAGAAAGTGTATTCGAACAGGCACAAAGGGGAAGATTCCATATCTTGGATATTATGGAAAAACATATCTCCAAGGCTTCCGATAGTTTAGCCGGAACCGCTCCTAGAATCATCGTTCGAAATATACCTAAGGACAGAATAGGCGAGCTCATCGGTCCGGGTGGTAAAAACGTTCGAGGAATCAGTGAACTTACAGGAGCGGAGCTCTATATAGAAGATGACGGAAGAGTGACCATCTCCGGCTCCAATCAAGAGTCCGCAGAAAAAGCAGCGAAGATGGTGGATGGATTTTTCGCAGAGGTCGAAGTAGGAAAGATATACGAAGGAAAAGTAAAACGGATTGCGGATTTCGGAGCGTTTGTCGAGATCCTACCCGGTAAAGAAGGTCTTTGTCATATCTCTAAGATCGATTTTAAAAGAGTAAATTCCGTGAAAGATATCGTCAAAGAAGGTGATATCATTCGAGTAAAGGTTTTGAATGTGGATAAGACTGGAAAGATCGATCTTTCCAGAAAAGACGCTCTTGAGGAAATATAATATTTTTTTAATATTCCCTTGGTACAGGAATCTTCACAGTTAGTTTATAGAAAAGTTCTGCCCGGGGGAATTACGGTTCTCTTTCAACAAGCCCCTCATACAGTCAGTGCTTCTGCAGGAGTTTTTGTCCGTGTCGGTTCCAGACACGAATCTACTAAGAATGCCGGTTATTGTCATTTTTTGGAGCACATGCTTTTCAAGGATACGGCTAAACGGACCGCTAAAGAACAAGCTGAAGACATAGAACGAGTCGGCGGTTTTACTAACGCCGCTACTTCCAGAGAATACACCTACTTTCACGTAACGGTCGCCGGAAAACATATCGGCCTCGGCTTGGAGCTGTTGGCCGAAATGATCTATGAACCCTTGCTCAAACAATCAGATATAGAAAACGAGGCAGGCGTGATTTTGGAGGAGCTTCAAGGTTACGAGGATTCTCCGGAGGACTATATTCACGATTTCTACTATCAGAATTTTTTTCCTAAAAATTCTTTGGGACGGGACATCATTGGGACGAGAGAGTCCGTTTCAGGGGTTGATCACAGAAAATTATTAGAATTTTATAATACGTATTATCATACGGAAAATATGTTTCTTTCGATTTCCGGAAACTTCGAACCGGACGAAATTTTTGCGATCGCCGGAAAGTATTTTAATAAACTCAAAAAGAAAAAGAAAGATATAGATGCACTTCCCTTACCCAAAAAACAATGGGGTTACTTTCCGAAAAAGAAAAAACTGGAACAGGTTTATTTTGTTTTAGGTGGGGAGGGGTTTGCAAGAGAATTTCACAATGCCTCTTTGGCTAGCCTATTCACTCACATCTTAGGCGGTGGAACTTCTTCCAGACTTTTCCAAAAAGTTAGAGAAGAGAAAGGACTTTGTTATCAGATCACCGCCTATCCTTCCTCTTATATAGACGTAGGTATCAATAGCATCGTTTGTTCTACTTCCAAGGAGAAATTCGTTACTTGTTTGGAAACGATCGCCGACGAGATCAAATTGATTTTGGATCGTGGAATCACCGAAAGGGAACTTCTAGATGCCCAATCCAATCACGAAGGTGCTCTTTCGATCAGCTACGAACAAACCGAATCTCGTATGAATACGATTGCCCTCATGGAATTGTACTATGGCCGTAATTATTCTTATGAAGAAAGGGTGAAAGAAATCTACTCGATTACTTTAGAGGATTTGAATCGTTTTGCAAGGTCGGCCTTTGGGATTCCTAAGCTACATCTTTCGGCTCTCGGAAATTTGGGTTTAAAAGAAGAAAAGGCCGTTCAAAGGATTTTTTCTTTTTAAAGTCATTAGAACAATCGCTTTGTATATATATAAAGGAGTTTTATGAAGCGAATTTTCTGACGCGTGGACTTACTTTAAAAAAAGATTATAATTTAACGTGAGTTCGGCATTAACAAATGCGAAAGCGATTATTGCGCAGCGATCTATGGGAACGGCACTTTAGTTTGGAAAATTCCGAAGGAATTGGAGCGAAAAGCACGGTTGGTCACCGTTTTTACTAGAAACTATCTCAAAAACCGACATCTGATAAGTAATACTAATTTTTAATTGTCCTTGAGGAAAAAATAAAATCCTCTGAAAGAATGGATTCGTCCAAACTTTTTTACAGCGCATCCCAAAACCCCAGTTTACTTTGTCAGAAAGATCAAGCCGCAAGGTTCTGTCCTAGTTTTGGGATAGAACCTTAGGCCGAACTCACGTTAATTTAAGAATATTCTAAAAATAAAATTGCGTCTGCAGATTGATCCAGATGCTATCGTTTTTACTTTCTTTTTTTCTGGAGTGACTTACCGTAAGCGCGACGTAAGGCGAAAGAAGTCTGAGACGAAACGAGGAAGAACGATCCGTAAAGATCGAACTCGTTTCGTCTCTCGTGGTTCTCGCTTCGAAAAGGGAATCGGTATGATTGCCTTCTTTCTGGAATAAAAAAGCCCCTTCCAAGTTCCAAGTTTCGTTCATTCGAAAGGACCATTTTCCTTCGGTGATTTTGTCTCCGTTGATTCTCCATTCTTGTCCTGCTTCGATCGTGAATCGCTTTTTGTAGAGTCCGTAATAAATTCCGCGACCGAGAGTTTCGTTCGTATAATTTCTAAGAGAAAGAAAAATTCCGCCCCAGAACGGATCGTAAAAGATAGGAGCTTTGCCTGCGATGATTTCCCAACGTTTAGAATCGCTTTCGGGAATAGTCGGGTTGAACGGTTGGAATTTTTCCGCTTCTGGGCCCGAATCGGATTGTTTGCGTAGAGGATAGCTCCAAGCGCGAATCCATTCTAAATTGAAGATTGAGTGAGAAATGAACCCAAGACGGACTAACTCTGCTTTACCTTTTAGTTCCTTACGATCCGGGTCAAGAGCGAAAAGGTCTTCGTTTTTTCCGCGATAACCCGTGAGTTTTAGTTCGAATTTTTCGGAAGTCGCGGAAGAATAAAAGGTTCCGTCGATTTCTTTTCTTTCACCAAAGGTTTGAATTCTGGAAACGATTTTGGGACCTGCAAGGAAGAAATTTTTTGATTGAAAGTTTAAAGAAGCGTAATGTTTTTTCATTTCGGGAGAATACGCGAACTCGAACAACTTGAGCGGAGATAGAAGATATATTCCAGGTTTATGTTTGGCTTCCTGCTCGGAAAAATAAGTTCCCAAAGACCACTCTTTCCACTTGAGGCCGAAAAAACCGGCCTTGTGAATCCCTTGTTCGATCTCGGGCAGTGCCGTATAAAAATCGTTGTCTCTTAAAAAATAAAAATTTTCCAAGGGCCGAAATCGGTGGCCTAGGCTTGCCCTGAAAAATTTCTGATCAACTTTTCCGGATAAAAGAGGAGTTCCGTTTCTCGTTTCCGCAAAACCGGTGAAACAATTCTGGAATTTTGAATGAGAATTCGAACCACTTTGTGGTTCATCGTAAACCGAAACCGTTGAGTTGTGCCAAGACCGAATCGGTTCTCTTTGCCGTTTATCGTTCGAGCCCGTTTGGTTTTGGGCGGGAGAATTTTTCGTTCTTCGATAAGGATTTGACCGCATAACTTTTGGGAAGGGGGTATCGAGAAGTAGCGGTTCCGAATTTTGCGGTAAGTTGTAAGACAGGGGGATTTGTTTCATTCCGCAATTCGAAATTTTGAAAAACCAATTCTCTTTTGAAGTATGCGAATATCTTGATTCGTAGGTTTCGAATGTTGCGCCTATTCTGGATTCGACTGGACGGACGGACGTAGCCGACATTATGAGGAGAAGGGAAAAAATTTTCAGAGAAGAACGTTCCGAAAGGAGAACGGGATTTTGAGCCCGAGAAAGCGATTTTACGACTGAAGTCAGATATTTTAATAAAACAGAATATATTAAAAATGAAATATGTATCGATTGAATTCGAAAAAAGAAGATTTTATTGTTCGCGAATCGGGCTTCCTGAAAGTTGCTAAGGAGGTGATCCAAAAAGACGGTTCGGACCTTGAGCGAATCGATAAGAATGAATCGAAACCCCATCGTTATTTCTTCCGCAAAATTGGGTTTTTCTTTTTCAAGAGAACGAAAACTTTGGCTCGTTCTTTTTCCGGTAGAGAGTTTAAAAATTGGAAAAATTCTTTTTTGGAACGGGAGCTCTTTTGGGAAATTCTCAATGCGGAGGAAAGTGGAAAACCTGCGGATAACAATTCCTGAACGGAAATGGAAAAAGTCGTATAACGCGATATAGAGTTTGAGTTTTGAGCCGTATCCTCGGGGATGACTTGCTCGGACGTAATGATTGGATTTGAAATGTTCTTGGATTCGATTCTTCCAATTTGTGAGTTTCGAATTTTTGGAATCGAAGTTATCCGTGAATTCTAAGTTGTCCTTTTGATTAAGGAGGTTATTTACTCCGAATTTTCCGGTTAGAGAGGTTTCCTCTTCTTCGAGTCGATTTCCAAAAAAGGAAAAAGAAAGTTTTTCCCAGGAAATTCCGATTCCTAGAGTGAATTGATCTTCCGTATGAGAATCGTTCCAAGTTCTAGAAACGCCTAAAAACAAACGAAGATCTTGATCGAAAGGGGAATGAAGAAAGAATGAAACGTTTCGGAAATTTTCTCCGGTTTTTCCGAAAAGTTGAATTGATTGTCTCTCCGGAATTTCCAAATGAATTCCGAAAACAGCCAAATCTTTCTGTCCTTTTTCCCATCCGACAAAAACGGAAGGAAAGAGAAAATTTTCACCTGAAAGAAAAGAATACCATAGGTTTATTTGGGCTCGATGAACGACGGAAATTTCTTCTGAGAGGGTTCTGTGATTCTCATACAGAAAAAAAGTTTTCCAAAAATGCTTACGATCTCGTTTCCAAAACGGAAGTTCCAGCCAAGCTCCATAGGAAGGAGGAAATTTCTTTCGGGTTTCGAATAAACCTCCTAAAGAGAGACTCGTGTTTCTTTGAACTAGGAAAAACGTAGGATCCAGATCCGGCCGTAAGGTTACGTCTTTTTCCGCGTTCAAAGAGTCGAAACTCAAAAGAAAAACACAGAAACCGAGCGGGATTCGAAACTTTAGGAAAGCATTTTCCGGTCTTAAAAAATAAGATTTGTTTTTCCCCACTCTGAAAGCGGTTCGGAAAATTTGTACTTTGGAGTGAAGATTTGAAAAAAAATCAAATTATTTCGAAAAAAGATCCAAACACAAAGGTTTTTGTCCAGGGAAAGAGTTAAGATAGCACAATGAAGGCGGAGGAGAACAGGATTTTAAGTTTCAAACTTGAAAATCGATGATTTTTAAAAAAAGAAACGTTTTGGGTTGACATTTACTACTATTTTGATTAGTATATACATATCCGTTTAGTGAATAATCCTGTTGTTTTATCTGTTTATGTCGTCTAATTTATTGAGAATGGGGAGAAGACTATGATCATTCGATCTTTGCAAGAATCAGCAAATTACCAGAGAAAACGTGGTGGTCTTCCCGGAGCTGGTCCGAACTGGAAGGAACGGACTCGTGCCGGAGAGCCGAATCTAAAATCTTTTGCGGATTATCTGGAAGAGGTGTTTGAAGGGAACGTCGTTCAAAAAGGGACCTGGTTTTCAGATTCTCTTTCTGAGTTGAGTAAAAATAATTTGAAGCGGATTTGAAGTCTAGCGGAAAACTCTCTGAAAAGTTGAGTCCTTTCCCCGATCCTAGAACGCGGATCGCGTACGAAGCCGAATCCCTAGAAGATTGGGAACTTTTGGCGGTACTTCTGGGAAGAGGGAACCGGGCTCAACCGATCGAAGAACTCAGTCGTGAAATTTTACATCAAAGTAAAGGCTTCGGTGGCCTGCTTCAAAAACAGGTTTCGGATCTTCGTAAAATTCCAGGGGTGGGAATTGCTAAAGCAACTACTTTGCTTGCGGCTGTCGAATTTGCAAGACGTCTCAAATGGGAGGCTCTTAAAGGAAGACGTTATTCTTCCGAACAACTTCTCAATTTTCTCGCTACTAGTTTGATCCCTAAAAACAGGGAATGTTTTGTACTCATCACTCTTTCTCCGGAAGGTGCGGTTCTACGGGCCGAGATTGTTGCAGTGGGGAGTTTGGAGGAAGTGGGGGTACAGACCAGGGATCTTCTGAAAATCATTTTAAATGATGCGGCGTCTTCCGTCATCATTGCACACAATCATCCTGAATCTAGTTCTAAACCCAGTAAGGAGGATCTTTGGATTTTTGAAAATTTTGGGAGACTCCTTGACATGATCGGTCTGGAACTCTTGGACCAATGGATTTTTGGAATTGACGGGATCTATTCCTGTAAGAAAGGTAAGGTTCTTCAGGCTCGAGCGAAGTGTTGAAAAGTTTATCAATTCTTTGGATATTAGTAAAGAGGGATTACGCTTTACAGTTTGCAGGAAGTTCCCTTGGAATCTCTTGGATGCTCGTTCAAAATCTCAGTTTGATTCTGATCTATACGATCGTCTTTTTATTGCTTCATCTAAAAGGGAATCCGGAATCGGCTTCTGATTTTATCGGATACACGTTCAGCGGACTTTTATTTTGGATTCCTCTCCAGGAATATATGATTCGAGGGACCTCAATTCTTACAGAAAATCGACAGTTGATCAAAAGATCCCCTTTGGGGCCAGAGATTTTTCTCTGGATTCCTTACGTTCAAATGTTCATTCACTTTACGGTGACTGCGGTTCCGGTTTTGATCGTATTATTTACTTTAGGAAAATTGAATGTAATTTTATTTCCGGTTTCGATTTTTGTTATACTTGCTGTAGGATATTTACTTTCCTTTATTCAAGGATATTTGGCGAGGGCGAACGTTATTTTAAGGGATATTACACCTCTTATTCGGCTTATCTCTCAATTTTTCTTTTGGTCGCTACCGATCTTGTATTTGTCCACGGGTTTTTTACATTCGATCAACGTTTGGAACCCTCTCAATTTCCCTCTCGAGCTGTTTCGATTTTTTTTGTTAAACGACTTTGTTGCGGTTTTTCATTGGAAAGAATTTATTCCTTACTTGATTTTATTTCCTTTGATCGGAATTTTGAGTCGTTCTAAATTTCATTCCGTCATTTTGGATCATCTTTGAGTTTAAAAGTGGAAAATCTAAATAAGGTTTACGCCGGTTACAGCGGGCCTTTTCAAAGAATTTTAAACGTTCTTTCTCTCGGATTTTTAGGAAACGACGTCAAATTTGATGCGCTTAGAAACGTAAGTTTTCAAGTTTCTCCGGGAGAAATTGTAGGTTTGATTGGAAGAAACGGTGCTGGAAAATCCACTCTTTTAAAAGTTCTCAGTGGTGTGTCGTCTTACGCTTCCGGAAAAATTTTAAGAACGGGATCTCTTCGTTCCATTCTGGAACTTGGGGTGGGATTTAATCCGGAACTTTCGGGGGAAGAGAACCTCTATTACAATGGTCTTATTTGGGGGCTAAGTCCAGGCGAAATCCGATCCTCCATGAACGAAATTTTCGAATTTTCCGGTCTACAAGAATTTAAGAATATTCCAATGAAGCAATATTCTTCCGGAATGGTCATGCGCCTCGGGTTTGCTCTTGCAACTTTTTCAAGACCCGACATCCTTATTGTAGATGAGGCTCTCGCTGTGGGTGACGCGAGTTTTCAGCAAAAATGTCTTAGGCGTTTTCGTTCCTTCCAGGAACAGGGAACTATGACTCTGATTGTAAGTCATGATCTTGAACTTTTAAAATCGGTATGTTCCCGTGTTTTGATTTTGGAAAAAGGCAAATTGGTTTTCGATGGGAATCCCATAGACGGTTTTCGGGAATACATGCAGATCATTGCAGGTTCGGCGAGCGGGCAGGAAACTGCTTTTCCATTTCCTAAAGATTCTATTGTGGAAAGTCTTTTCGTGGATTTGAATCTTGTAGGACTATATCCACCGATACAAGATTTGCGACAAGTTCCGGATCGAATCAATCGGAGTCGTGCAGAGGGTTTGCAATACGAAGATCGGGCAAACCCGCAAATTTTTCCAGTGGGTTCCGAAGTGGAAATTTCAGTCCATGTAATATTCAAAAAGAATATTCCGAATCTTACTGTAGGTTTTCATATAGACGACTCTCGGGGAATCCGGGTCTTTGGAACGAACACATATCATCTCGGGAATTCGTTGAAAAATATTCATGCAGGGGAATCCGTTTCGGCGAACTTCCGACTTCCTTTGAATTTTTCTGCAGGTAAATACACTCTCGGCATTGCCTTACACGAAGGAGATAGCCATGTTGAGAATAGTTATCTCTGGAAAGACGGAATTCTTTCCTTCGAGTTGGAACGTTTAGATTTGCCTAAATTTGAAGGGATTGCTTGGCTTCCGGTACAAAGTAGCTTTAAAAAAGACACTTCTTTCTGATTTATTTTTCTTTCTCAACCTGGAAAGGTCGGAATTCTGGTTCTCAATATGAAAGTTTGTGTGGTTGGAAGCGGATACGTAGGTCTTGTCGCGGGTGCTTGTTTTGCGGAATATGGAAATCATGTGATTTGTGTCGATAAAGACGAAGCAAAAATCGCAAATCTTAAAAAAGGTGTCATTCCCATTTATGAACCGGGACTTTCCGAATTGGTTTTAACCAACTGGAAGGAAAAAAGGCTCGAGTTCACCACTTCTCTGCATGAGGGCGTACAGAAATCGGATATCATTTTTATCGCTGTGGGAACTCCCACCTTGCCGGATGGTTCTTCCGATCTTTCCGCAGTTTTTGCGGTGGCAAAAGAAATTGGTAAGTCTATGAACGGATACAAAGTCATCGTAGACAAATCTACAGTACCGGTCGGAACCGCGGCCCAAGTGAAAGCGATTATTGCAAATGAAACCAAAGAAGAATTCGACGTTGTTTCTAATCCGGAATTTTTGAAAGAAGGCGCAGCGATCGACGATTTCATGCGCCCCGAAAGAGTCGTAATCGGTTCCGAGACCCAAAAAGCTGGAGATTTGATCGCACAACTTTATGCTCCTTTTGTCCTGAACGGAAATCCTATCTTAAGAATGGGAGTCGTTTCCGCGGAACTCACGAAATACGCGTGTAACGCGTTTCTTGCGACTAAGATTTCTTTTGCCAACGAAATCGCAAATCTTTGCGAGACGGTCGGAGGAAATTACGAAGATGTTCGTAAAGGGATGGGAACTGATTCTAGAATCGGGAGACAGTTTTTATACGCTGGAATCGGGTATGGTGGTTCTTGTTTTCCTAAGGATGTTCGCGCTTTGATTAAAACTTCTGAAGACGAAGGTTCTCCTCTTCGGATCATCCGTAAAGTGGAAGAGGTCAACGAAACTCAGAAACTCAGACTTTATGAAAAAATTGTGAAGTTCTACGGAGAATCGAACCTTGCCGGAATGACCTTCGCAGTTTGGGGACTTTCTTTCAAACCCGGCACCGACGATATGAGAGAAGCTCCTTCAATTCCCTTACTTCTGAAATTATATGATAAAAACGTAAAATTACGCGTCTACGATCCGGTCTCGAAAGAAACCTCGAAAGTTTATTTTGAAGGGAAAGTGGAATATGCGACTGACGCATATTCCGCTTTAAATGGTGCGGATGCCTTGTTACTCCTAACCGAATGGAGAGAATTCAGAGAGCCTGATTTTTCAAAAATTAAGAACCTTTTGAAAAATCAGGTCATCTTCGACGGAAGGAACCAATATTCCCCCGAATTGATGAAAACGAAAGGATTTCAATATTTCTCTATCGGTAAGCCGAACGTATAATCTTTTTAACAGGAAGTCTGTCTCAAAATTCGAAGAGAAATCATGATCATGATTTTTAAGTCGCCGGTAACGGAGCGCAATAGTTCTCACAGATCGCCTCATATCGGCAGTTTTTCTCGTATTTTAAAATCTTACATACTGGGGCTCTTATCACATGGACTTTCAAAAATGCGTTACTTGGTTTAATGTCTTTAGGGTTATAAGAATTTGTGTGCAAACTCGAAGGCATGCAGTTTGTACTCGCTTCCATTTTGATTAGCATATTTCAGAAATAGGTTCGGTATAAGTTCAAAGTCCGACTTAAGTATTGACATTCTACGTTTTTTCGAAGATGAACCGCCTATAGGTTTATGTTTAAGGACGGAATATTAACTTAGGTAAATTATAATTTACTTAAGTGTTGAAAAATCCAAATCGACAAAATAAGACTGATCCTTTTCCAAGGAGCCGTTTTTATTCTTTGATAAAAGGAATTTTAGCCTAAATGGAATAATAGTTCCTTCTGTAATACAACAAAGGCCTCAAACTGTCTTCCGCTCCGGCGGAAATCACTTTTCCGATTACGATAGAGTGATCTCCTCCGTTTACAAATTGCTCCACCTCACATTCGATATAAGAAAGAATTCCGGGTAAAATAGGAATTTCCAGCTCTCCCGTTTTACATTTAAGCTCTTGAATGAGAGTGTGTTTGTCGGTTTTTCCCGAGGCAAATTGATTGGATAGAGAATCCTGTCCCTGCGCCAAAATGTTCACGATAAATTTACCGGAATCATAAATCGGATCGTGGCTAGTTATGTTCTTCTGAAGACAAAATAAAACAAGAGGAGGATTGAGTGAAAGAGAGCTGAAACTGCTAACGGTTAGACCACCGTGTTTTCCAAGATGAGAATATGTAATGACGGTAACGCCGGAAGGAAAGTGTGAAAGTGCATTTTTAAAAACTTCGTCTGTAATTTTCATGAGGTCGATCTTAAAACCGAAAGACTCTCTGTCAACCGATCGAAGTGAAAAGAAAAGATGGTATTGAATTCGATCATGATGAGGGTAATCATTTCGCTCTTTTCTATCTCTTTTGCCGATTACTGCTACAGATGGGACGCCATATCGGAATCTGTCCCAAAACTGTCTTCTGTTGGGTGGCATTACAGCGACGCTACCGTCGGTCCTCTGAATGCGGGAACTCTTACATTTTATTGCGAACTTACCGAATGATTGTAACTGATTTCTTTTCAGGTTTTGGGACAAATTTTGATATGGTTTCAAAAGCTAAAGCGTTGGACCCACTCCAAAAAAAGTCGACAATTCGACGTAATCTTGTGGGGACTGATAGGTCTTTGTAAAAATCATCCGTTAATTCTTGGTATGGTTTTCATACGTCCAAATACTAAAAATGAATTTTATATTTCAGTCGCTCTAAGGGTCTGGGATATTCGAGTAATGAATTGAGGAAGTTAATTCCAATCTGAAAAAGCGGATTCAGGATTAGGACCGGAATAGTTCCAGTGTCCCATTTTCCTTCCGTTTCGAACTTCGTTCTTTCCGTAAAGATGAAGATGATAATAAGGATTTTCTAATGCATTGTTCCAAAGCGGAGAATTCGGTTTGTAGTCCTCTCCGAGAATGTTCTTCATCGTAATCGGCTTTGTCGGAATCGTATTTGGAGAAGGTAAATTACAAAGAGTTCTTAATTGAAGAGAAAATTGGGAAAGGGTTCCTGAATTTTGACTGAAATGCCCAGAGTTATGCGGCCTTGGAGCGAATTCGTTACAAAGAACTTCCTCGTTTTTGATGAAGAATTCAATTCCGAAAACTCCCACATAATCGATCTTTTCCGCCAATTTTTTAGAGTGGTTTACGAGTTCGGTTTCTATCTTTTCCGAAAAATTTCCTGGGTAAAATGTGAGATCTAAGATGTGATTTTTATGAACGTTTCTAGAAGGACGAAAGTTTAGGATTTTTCCATTTTCGAATCTCGCTAAAATTACGGAGGCTTCCGCAGTAAACGGAAATAATTCTTCCACGATATGATTGAGTTCTTTCAAAGAAGAAAGTGCAGAGGAAAGCTCCTTCTTGGTCTTACATTGGATTTGTCCTTTTCCATCGTAACCCATCGTGTTCGTTTTGAGGATGCAGGGAAATTTCACATTAGAAAGAACGGAAAGTTTGTCTTTTTCCGTAAAAATCGGATAAAAGTTTACCGTTGGGATCCCCGCTTCTCGAAAAGAGTTTTTTTCCTTCCATCGATTTTGTGCGATTCGAATACAATTCGGAGAAGGATGGACTTTGAGTCCGGTTTGTTTAGCAAATTTATCTATCGTAGAAAGTGCAATTTCTGGAATATTCTCAAATTCGAATGTAAGAGCATCTATATTTTTTAAAAAAGCGACCAGCGCTTCTTCGTCCTCATATGCGGATAGATACGGTTTGGCGCCGACTCCCGCGGCGGCGGGATTTTTTTCAGGAGAATAAACGGAAACCTCGTATCCGAAAGGGATCGCTTCCAAGCAGAACATTCTCGCGAGTTGT
Organism: Leptospira borgpetersenii serovar Javanica; assembly: GCF_003046425.1. GTDB lineage: Bacteria > Spirochaetota > Leptospiria > Leptospirales > Leptospiraceae > Leptospira > Leptospira borgpetersenii. The sequence continues at coordinate 130,607 of NZ_QAJG01000006.1, read as the reverse complement.
CCGGCCCCCATTACCCCAAGCCTCGAACCTGGAGTTAAAACATCGTTATTCTTCACAAGAGGTCCTTGTTTTTTGAAAGAGCATCCTCTCGAATTTGGTTTCGATACTGTTCGAGTTTTTCGGAAAGTTCAGAATCTTGAAGGGAAAGGATTCTTATCGCGAGTAGAGCCGCGTTTTTTGCACCGGCGCTCCCGATTGCAAGAGTTCCGACAGGAACGCCTCCCGGCATTTGAACAATGGAAAGAAGGCTGTCTAAGCCGTTTAACGTTTTGCTTTGTATGGGAACTCCGAGGACGGGAAGCGTAGTCATCGAAGCGACCATTCCCGGAAGATGAGCGGCTCCCCCGGCCCCTGCGATGATTACGGAATAACCGTTTTGTTTTGCCGATTTAGAAAATTCTAACATATGTTCGGGAGATCTATGCGCGGACACGATTTCTTTATGGAAGGATACGCCGAATTCTTTTAAGATCGATTCGGTTTCTCTCATCGTTTCCCAATCGGAATGACTTCCCATTATGATTGCCACTTTTGCACTCAAGTCTTTTCTCCTGTTCAAGATATTTTCTTCGATCGTAGTGATTGCAAGTATTAAACAGGAAGGGAATCTACGAAGCGCTCCAATTGAATTCCGCGCGAGGCTTTCGCTAAAACGATGGAACCTTTCGGAACCGTTTGCGAAAATTTCCGAACGAGTTTTACAAGCCCTTCTTCGGTTCCAGCAAAATGTTCGGAAAATCTAGGAAAGGTTGTTCGTTTAACAAATTCTTCCCGAATCCAAAGAGAGTCGGTTCCAAATGTAAAAAGTCCTTTTAAATTCTGAAATTCGGAACATTTTTTTCCGAGTTCCTTATGAAACTTTTGGGAATGTTTTCCTAATTCTTTCATATCTCCTAAAACTACGTAGAATTCTTTTCCATCCGCGAGCTGATCGGTAACCTCCAAGGATGAAAGCGTCGATTCGTAGTTCGCATTGTAAGTGTCGTTGATTATGGAGTATTTCCCTTTTTGTAAGTTCAGTCTTTTATCGACGGATTTAAACGTGGAGATTCCTTTTAGAATCCATTCCGTAGGAACTCCGACAGTTTCTAAACAGGCGATTGCGATCGCTAAATTTTCTAGAAGTTTATATCCGGGTAAATTCCATTCAATCTCTTTGTCCTTGTATTCCAATAAGAATCCGGAAGGTCTTTTTTGAAGAACGGAAAATATATGATTCGGTTTAACAAGAATCAATCTGCTTCCATGTCGGCGGAGTGTACTTTTTAGTATTTTAGAATATTCTCCCGTATCTGGATAAAAGAGTTTTCCTCCCTTCACCAAACCCTCAGCCACTTCCACTTTTGCTTTTGCGATGTTTTTTTGGCTTCCTAAAAATTCTATGTGTGCGGTTCCAATTGTAGTAATTAGAGCGAAATCCGGTTTTGCAATTTGAGCGAGTCTTGCAATTTCCCCTTTGTGATTCATTCCGAGTTCGCATATTACGATTCGAGTTCGATCGGAAATCCGAAACAAAGTGAATGGAAGCCCGATCTCGTTATTGTAATTCTTTTCAGTGACGACCAATACGGGTTCTTCGAGATTTTTTAAACAGTTTCCTAAAAATTCCTTCGTCGTGGTCTTTCCGCTGGATCCGGTAACTGCAATTACGATCGGATTAAAACGTGATCTGTGGAAGGCGGCGAGCTTTCCAAGTGAAACTAACGTGTCCTTTACGGGGATCGCTTTAGCCCGCTCCTTCGAATTGAAGTTCTTTCGAATCGGATGGTCTTCTTCGACTAAAAAATAACTCGCTCCGCGAGAAAGTGCGTCTCCGATAAATTCGTGTCCGTCCCGATTCCCTCGGAGAGGAATGAAAAGAGAATTTTTTTCCACCTCGGTAGAAGCGGTCGTAACAGTCGTAATCGGTGATTCCTTATAAAACCGGGTATCCGATGCGAATCCCAATACTTTGCGGACGGTTTCCGGGTCGTAGGAAAAGGTCGCCTTCATGAATCCAGATTGTAGACGCGGGATGTTTTGAAAATTCTAAAATAAACGATTTGTCTGAATAATTAAGAATAAACTTTTGTAAAGATTGAAAATGGATTCAGGTGAGTTTGAATACTACAAATTCATATCTTCTGTTGAAACGAATTCGATTTGTAAGGAATACCGTCTTGACAACCTTCATTCTAATATTTTAGATTCCATAAAGCCGAAGCGACATGACTGCGAAAAAAACAATTTCCAAAAATAAATCCTCCTATCCAATCGATAAGTGGTGGCAAAAAACCACGATTTATCAGATTTATCCTCGTTCTTTTGCAGATAGTAATCAAGACGGAATCGGAGATATTCCGGGCATCATTTCGAAATTGGATTATTTGCATGATCTCGGGTTTGAAACCATTTGGGTATCTCCTTTATATAAAAGTCCTCAGATGGATCACGGTTACGACGTTAGCGATTATTATTCGATCGCTCCCGAATACGGAACCATTAAGGATGCAGAAAAACTAATAAAAGAAATTCATAAACGCGGAATGAAAATCGTTTTCGATATGGTAATGAATCACACCTCCATCGAACACGATTGGTTTCAACAATCCCGTTCTAACCGTGAAAATCCCAAAAGGGATTGGTATATTTGGAGAGACGGAAGAGGGAAGAATAAACCCCCTAATAATTGGAGCTCGTTCGTTACTCCTAAAGCTTGGCATTACGATTCTAATACCGATCAATGGTATCTGGCGAGTTTTTTGGAATTTCAACCGGACTTGAATTATTACAATCCTGAAGTCAAAAAAGCGATGTTTGACGTTTTGCGTTTTTGGCTTCGGAAGGGAGTGGACGGCTTTCGTTTGGATATCTTTCATGCGATCTATAAAGATAAACACTTTCGAGATAATCCGTTTCGGTTTAAATATATCGTCTCGGAAAACGATCACGATGGCTATTTTCAAAGTAGGGTTTATACCGTAAATCATCCAAATAACTTCGTATTTGCAAAAGAACTAAGGGCCGTTTTGGACGAGTTCGACGGGGATCGTTTTGCGGTCGGAGAGGTCGCAGGAGATGATCATATCATCAAACGTTACTTGGGCGAAAAAAAAGATGGTCTGAACCTTATCTTTTTGTTCGAAACCCTACTGTTAAAATTCAAAACGAATTTTTTTAGGGGTATCGTCAAGAAGATGGAGGAAGTGTATCCATATCCGAATATTCCCACATATGTTTTTGGAAACCACGATCAAAGACGTTATATGATGAAGATCAACAACAATCTTGAAAAGGGAAAGTTGGTCGCCTTATTTCAATTTACCGCAAGAGGAGTTCCGGTCACTTATTACGGGGAAGAGATCGGTATGACCAACGAGACGATTAAATTGACGGAAGCTCAGGATCCCCTCGCGAGAATTTATCGTTGGTTGGGAGATTCGTTTTCCGAGTTGTTGGGACTTGCGGACGTTATCATTCGGGATAGGGCGAGGTCTCCTATGCAATGGGACGATTCACCGAATGCCGGATTTACGAGTAGGGAGGCGACTCCTTGGATTCGAGTTCATGGGAATTATCGGGAAAGAAACGTTTTGATCGAATCGGAGGATAGGGATTCTCTCTTGAATACGTACAAAAATGTTCTTCACCTTAGAAACAAAAGTCGGGCCCTAAAGGAAGGATCTTTGAGATTAATCGAAGAAAACGTTCCAAAAGATATGCTGGTCTATTTGAGAGAATTTGAAAAAGAACGTAAACTGGTCGTTTTTAATTTCGGGAAAAAGGTCAGATTTTTTTCTAATCCGACCGATTGTGGAAAATATTTCTTTTCCACCGTTCTTTTTGAGCACAACGAATTTGAACAATTCAAGATGCCGCCTTGCTCTGGAGTTATATTAGGGAATTGATATATTTAAATAAATTAATTTTATATTTTATCGACCAAAAGGCATGATTGCTCATGGATAATCTGCCGGAGGCGTTTTTGTTTCCGGGGTTTTTAAAGACGCTTCTTTGAATTAACGTGAGTGAACAAATGCGAAAACGATTATTATACTGCGATCCGTAGAGAGCAGCACTTTGCTTTCAGCTCGAGCCAGCCTTTGCAAGCAAAGACTGGATTTGCCCAAACTTTCTCATATCGAATTCACGTTAAATTATGAATATTTACTTTAAAGCCGTCCGTTCACCTTGGGTAAAATGGCGATTTTAGGCTTGTGATTGTTTTGACTCGACATTCGCATCATCGTGAAACGAGGAAGTGATAATGAGATGAACAAATGATCCTGATTTATTCGGTATTATAAATTTGGGCACAGATCGATTTTTAGATGCGGAGCCGTTATATAGCGATTCAGTAAAAAGATAAAATATGTAAAGAATAAGGAACCGGGATTTTTCTTTTCAATTTTAGGAGGTTTTTTGGCTGTGAAAAATAATCTTCCAAAAGCAATGGAATAAAAAGGGAATAAGAAGTTTTGCGGATTCGTACGCGTTCAACTTAAACTTGAATCGATTTAAAATCTATATTCTTACTTAAAAATCAAATATTTTGATCGAATATAATCGATATTCAATCCAATTTATGGAGAAATAGATTTGGCAATTCTAACCTTCCCTTCTGAAATGGGAATTGCAATGAACATAGAACTTACTCGGAAACAATACGAAGCCCTTCTTAAATCTTTGGCGATCACTCGCTTTTTATACCACTCCATTCTGGATGAAGAGGAACCTGCTACGGATAGATTGGATTCGTACGATGCTTTCGAAGACATGGAACAACAAGTTTTATCTTATGCAAAGGCTCTGGAAGTTTCCCATTTGGTAGCGTATGATAACGAAGAAGAGTTTCATTATCTTACCAGGGAGTTCGAAGAAAAGACGGACATTTCCGATCTTATTACCGAATATCAAGACAGTATCTTTTGGGATGAACTCATTCAGAGACTTGCAGTAAGGGATTTTATAAGAACTTACAGCGAATCTGAAATTAAAGGGATGGCAATTGAGGAAAGAATTGAGAAAGAGGCTCCTTTCGTTTCAAAGTATGAGGAAATTTTCACCGAATCGGGAATCGAAACCTTAGAGATCAAGTAATATAAGAGTGTTTGTAAGACTACTTTCCAAAAAGGTTATAAATTAACGCGAATTCGATATAAGAACCCGTCGAGCGCCAATAGAAGCGAGACGCTTTAGTTACCAGCTTGATCTTTCTAATAAAGCAGAAAACTAAAGTATGTTGCCCTCTAACATAACCTTACCCACAAATACTTGGATCTGAAGATAAATCTGTCGGAATTACTACAAATCCTCTGTGAAACTTACGCCCCACCCTGATTTTGGGTGGAGGGGAGAGGCGGTGGGAAGACTCGGGAGGTTTTCTTTACCACAAAATCATACTTCTTGCAAGTAAAAAGCCTCATTCTTGTCGGAACACTTGAAAAATATCAGTTTTTGATCCTTATGATCCCAAAAGCCTTCTTAATTTGTGGGTAACGTTATGGCCCAGGATCGCTCTGAAAAACTCAATGCAGAGCTTTCCTATGGGTCGCTCTGCAGGTTTTGCGAAACTCCAAAGTCAGATTAAGTTTTTATAAAACACCAATAACTTGACCTTGCATCGGTCCCTTTCTCATTGATTATGCCGACTCGCGTTAAACTATGGTCGAATTTGCGATATTACAAAATAATTTTTCCAATTTCTTCTTCGAATTCCCGGGCTTTACTTTAGGATTTATTTTTTATTGCGTATGAAAATCATCTAGAAATATCGGCCTCGATTTATACTGAATTTCTTTTTGGTGTATGTGGGAGTGGTATTTTAAATCTGATTTTTAGTCGCCAAACTCACGTTAGGTTAACATTTTATAGGAATCGGTAAAAGATCGAATTTTATTTGACAAAAGTTCCGCTCGAGGAAATCAAATCGGATGATTAAAAAAAATCTCGTAATTCCTTTACTTCATCACAAAATTCAGTTTACGATATTATAAGCCGTTTTTTTGAGATATTCCGGATCCTCTTTTCTTTCCCATTGGATAATACTGTGGTATTTAGCTCGTTTTCTGAGAGTATACTAGGACGTTGTCTCGAAAATATCTTAGAATAATTGGAATCGGCATTTTAAGCAGAGATAAAAGTATTTTTGAGATAGCGTCTAACCAAAAAGGAGTATTCTAAAAATATCATTTCAATTTTAGTTAGTAGACTTGGACTTTTCTTAATTTTGTTATTGGAAAACAGAAGAACCAAATTCATATTCCGATGAATTGGATATGTATGGATTTTTACAATTCATGTAATTGGATATGAACTCAAAGACTTAATATTTATTTATAAATTCTGCAAAAAACTTATATTTCCGTTCATTAAATCTATTTTTAAGGTTGTAATAAAAGGGGTATAAGTTAGATATTTTAGTAAATTTATAAAAAGGGATCTCTAATTCAAAATTGAATTAACGTAGAATATATGGCAAATAAAATTATTACAATTCCTTTGACAAATATAGATTTTTCCTCGCCGGGAAAACGACTTCGCTATGCAGTCAAAAACATATTAGCGATGAATGATGAAGACTTTGCGACCTCGATAGGTAAATCTCAAAACTATATCAGCTACATTTGCAACGATAAACGTCCTTTATTAGATAAACTTGCGGCAGATATAGAAAAAACACACGGTATTTCGGGTCTTTGGTTAATCAAAGGGCAGGGAAGTCCTGAAGTGAACTCATCTCTTAACGAAAATTCCGGAACCGTTAAAAAAATGAAAAAGCGTGATTATCTGTGGAATAAAATCTCAAATGATAAAGCGGAAGATACGTTGATTTCATTTTATGATGAAATTCCGCTAGAAACTCGTAGCCTTATTTATCAAATGATTATCGCTATTTCTAAAAATAATCGATCCACTTAAAATATTCTTCGAGTTTTTTAAAACAAAAACGGACCAGCCAAATTCAAGTATGTGTCGTTCCGATAGTTTTTTTGCGTTAGTTAGCAAGTTATAATGTTAGATTCAAAACCTCTTTTTATAGATTCCGTTTTTTCTCCGAGTTCTTTTGAATCTATATCTGACGAGATTCAATTTTTCAAATATTCTCACAAAAATCTTTGGAGATAATTGCTGCGATATCATCTTTGAGATAAATTTCTATCAATGAAACAATTTGCCTGAGTTTATCTTTTACGAATCATTCAAACTCCCATCAAACTATTTGCGGTTAGCTAATTGATTAAAAAAACTTAAAATAATATGAGTTTGACATAGATTGAGTTTTAATATTTTTCGCAAATAATCGTAGAACTCCCTATGTTTCAAAGAACTACAATTGCATATTTTCACTTTAACCTTTGTTATTTGAAGGCAGTGGTTTCCACGGATTACGTCTCTTTACGGTTTTAAACGATTTTTTGTAGTTAATGCGAGTTCGATATAAAAAAGTTTGGGCGAATTCTGCCCTTGCAAGCAAAGGCCGGACCACGCTGAAACTAAAATACTCTCACTATGGGTCGCAGCATAATAATTGCTTTCTTATTGATTACGCCGAACTCACGTTATTTAAAGAATAATCCTAAAAATCAAAGTATGATCGGGAGTATTCACAAATCGGGAAGTACAATGAAAGTTTTTATTTTGCCATTTCTTCCACGAGTTTGCACTCGGGAATCTCCTGCTTTTCGATATTTTTCTCTTTCCTATAGCCAACGATATGACCTGGAATCGAAGCCGTCAGACCGATCAATTTACCTGTGGAACTTAAAATCGGCCCCACCGAGTACGTCGCATAAGCGGGATATAACGTTCTATAGGCTATCAATTCATTTTTCAGATCGCATTTGTGTCTTAGATATCCCAGAGCGTCTTCCGAAGCGCGCGCCTCGGCATACAAAGGACCAAAAATCGGAACCGCATAGGAGATACTATAAAAAGATCTGTGTTTTCTGAGTGCGAAGTCTTTTGCATGTCCACCCTCGTGAAGAACAACCGATGGAATGTCGCTGTAGAGGTTGATTGTATTTGAATATGGATTGTAGTGATCGCCCGTAAGGAGCCCTGCAAAAAGTCTTCCTGGAATAATAACTCCGAACAACCAATTGATGATTCCAAAAGTGTATTTTAGAACCGGATGAACGTTATCCGATCTCCAAAGCTGGACAAGATCGTCTATCGGGGCATATTGATTAAAGCGGACTTTTACGTCTTGAAGATTATTGTCATTGATATAATCCCTTAAATAATTTTTCGTTTCTTCGGATAAACGATGGTTGTTCATTTTTTTGTTCCAAAGAATCAGTTTGGATAAGACCCCGAAAATATTTCCTAAAAAGTCCAAAAGCCAATACGGTTTTCCTTCTTCAAATTGAGGGTTTTCTTCATTGAAATAGTTTTGGTTTGGATAATACGGTTTTGCATATACGTATTTTTTTTCTACGGAATAGGTGCATCCGATCGAAAGAAATAGCGATCCAAGAAGAAGAAAAGCGCTCAAGAACTTTAAGGTCGAATTCATAGACTTAAAAGATATCCTAGTGATTTCTGATAGAAACTGGTTTAGAAGATTGTTCTAAAGTGATTTTTAGCTTTTCAAAAAATTCTAATAAAGCCGTTTTCCCGAGTTGATTGAGTTGATCCTCTCGATTTCCTCGGAATCCTAAGTAGGGTAAATAGATCAACCATCCCAAAACTGTAGCCGTGGCCAAAGTGAAATGACAATCGGTCACGTTCGAAGCGATAGAATCTTCGTATTGGAAATACAGGACATTTTCTTTTTTTGTAAGGTTTACGACCTCGATGTTTAGTTTCACTTCCGTTTCGCTTCCGAAAAAACAATGGTCTACTGTTTTGAGCTCAAAGTCTTTGATGTGAATTTTATATTTTTGATCAGTTTTATAATCGTTTCTATTTTGATCCAATTCCTTTGCAATCACCGTTCCTACGGAACCGTATTCGTTTTCTAGTTTTTCGGGTGCAAGAAAGAAAAGGGACGGTTTTCGAATTGCGAATGTTTCATTTTTGAGTGTCGGAGATTCGATAACTTCGAAATTGAGGTTCGAATCGAGGTGTGGAATTGTGTCTAAGTCGCCGACTTCGTACGAGATGTTTCCTTTTTTAGGAACGTAGACCCGGATTGCTATACAGCTTATGAAGGAAAAAAGGAATAAAGAGATAATAAAAAGATGGAATGGGCTTTTCGAAGAGAACAAGCAGATTTTTGTATTTTGAATATTATAAAAAATTAATTTTTTACTCTTTTTCATTCATCCTCTTCGTCTCTTCGATCGTAATATTTTTAGTTGTTTTAGTTCCTGGGATTTGTTGCATCGTGTCGGAATATGCTCTTTCTATTTAGAATTTTGCCGAATTGGAATGAAATAATACCAAAACGCCTAAAAATCCACAGGAGGTCTTTGACTTTTCCAAGTATTTTTTCCTTTCTGAAAAGAACAGTCTGAATCTGTATTAAATCGAAAACGCATGTTATAACACAAAAACAAATCAAAATACACGAATCCAAATTTCATGAAGATTTGATAGAATATAATTTTTGACGGTTTCGTCAAAAATTAGCATTTTTTAAGTAATGCTAATCTCCATAAAGGAATCCTTACAATTTTAGCGTAAATTCCGGTTTAGATAAACGCAGAATTATAGGTACTTGTTACTTAGTTATCGGTAATATAGTTTCAAGAAAAATGAAAGCGCAGAATTTACAAGTAAAGAAAAAGGTTTTTTAAAGGATTTATTTAAAAATACGAAGCAGTAAAATCATTCAACGATGACTAACGTTTGTCGTGTGAGGTCTATGCTCAATGGTTGGAATATTCCATTTTCTTAAAAGAAAAAAAGAACTCATTTCCTTACGAAAAGTAAATGAAATGAGCTTTTTTAGTTACGTTTACGAGGAAATAAAAAACTTTTTTATTCTCCGTAGATTACCACACACTCTCTTGAAAAAATCGGTCCTAAAATTCCAAATGTATTTTTGTCAACTACCGCTACCTTAGTAATTTGGCCGTCTTTCATTGCTTCTGCGATACTTCCTTCTCCACCACCATAAAAGTAGGCTATCACTATAGAGAAATAATGACAAGACTTTCCACTTTTGACGATCTTTACATCTGTAGGACCACCCGTCGGGTTTCCGGATACGTGGTAGCTGGAAGAATTGAAAATCAATGCAGGAAAAATACTCGTTGCGCAGTTGGAAATAAAAAACGCCGAGAGAGAGATTACGATCAGACTGATAAATTTTTTCATTTTAATTATTCTCCACTTACTATGGTGCAATAGTTGCTATAAATAAGCCCTAAAACGGAAACGGTAGAATGGTCTATGGTCGCGATTCTGGAAATTTTATTGTCCAATGCAATTTGACCAGCTGCCGCATTTCCCCAGGTGACTAAATAGAGAACGTTATGCGCACATCCTTCCGCTTTTTTAACGGTAGGAACTTCGTTGGAACGATTGATTTCCCCCGGAAAGGTGTTGACCGTTGCGATAAGACCTTGGACGGGACCGGTTGCGCAGTTTGATAGAAATATCGAAAACCCGAGTATAATGAGAGTCAGGATGATGATTTTTTTCATATTGATTCTTTCCTTATTTTTTCTTTCCGGCAGCAGACTTTGTATCCGTTTTCGTTTCTACGGATTCGCTAGAACCGGTTACAACTGTACAGAATTTATGAAAGAGAGTAGTGAAAATTGCAGTTTGTTCGTATTCTATACTTGCAACTTTTGTAATTCTAGCTTCTGCTTTTGCGGCTTCGATGGAAGAATCACCAAAAGATACTAACCATAAAATACTTTTAGAACAAGCTCTTCCGGTAACCACTTTTTCGGCGTTGTCTCCAATTTGGCCTGGGATTACGGCGTCGTGAAACACACCTCCTCCTTTAGCGGCCATAACTCCGATTGCATAGTCTTTGGTTGGGTTGGTATTGGGACGGAGCCCGGTAGTGTACATAATGTTCATACCTGTACACTGAACCGCCCAGATCGTCATGAAGGAAATGAAAAGTAAAGATTTGAGTTTCATTTTTTCTCCTGAATTCCTAGTTTAAATTGTCGCAAACGTCCCTTCAATCTGTGGATCTTCAAGAAACGTTTTGCGAAGCCTAACCTAATTAATGTGATATTATTGTAAATATGGAATCACTAAAATTGAATAAATTTTGTAATATTTTTAAAAGTAAAAATTCTTTTTTCTGGGATTGAAACACTAAAAGCCTAAAAGTTGGTAAGTCCGTTTTGTTTGTAATCCAAAGTTTAGGTAAAAAATATCTTTTGGGAACCTCTATAAAATAGATTTTAGAATTCTCGAATGTCGTAAAACAGTGGTTTCGCGTAGGGACACTTTATAACGTTCTGTTGTTTTTGATTTTAGAGAGGTTTCCTTTTGAAAAGAAGTCAAAGAATGAGATCATTTTTCGATAACTCTAACGTGAGTTCGACATAACAAATGGGAAAGCGATTACTATGCTGGGATCCATAGATTTATATGGTCTTGAGCATAAGGTAGTTTTCGAGTATGATAATTTTTGAATCGACTGAGTCGAAAGGCCGGTGAAAGAAACGAAAACATCTTACTGGGTCGCTCGAGGAAATTCAACATCTCGCTCGATGGATTGATCGCTCTGAACTTGAGGTATAATGTCTATCCTCCACAATTACTTCGATCTGAAGAAATCCGTCGGAATTTCGACAAATCCACTGTAAAACTTACACCTGCAAGTGATTTATAGAGAGCGTTGCATGAGTTTTCCCTAATTTTGGGAGGAGGAAAGAAAGGCTTGGGGAATTTTCCATTATCAGAAAATCATACTTTTTGCAAGTAAAAAGGCTCGTTCTTGTCGGAACACTTGAAAAAATGTACGTTTTAGATTCTTAGGCAAAATAGCGTCTGCTCCTTCCAGCTTATAGGGTTTGAAAACCGTGTGGTCAAACATTTATCACGAAACAAGAAAACCAACCGAAGGAACTAAGAGTTTGTCTTAAATCCGTCTTCAATCTTCTGAATGTGTGAGTTCCTACAAATACGTTGTATGATAGATTTTCGGCGCGTCTTTATCACGATTTGAAATCCTACATCTGAGTTTGGGGACAAGTTCAAAGTTCTTTTCCGGAAACTTCTTTCGTTTGGTTTTTGACTGCCCCACGTACGGGTATCATTTTTTATCTTTCAGATAAAAAGGAGGATTCTTCCGAATCGTATGCAAATGGAGAAATGATTTGAGAAAGGTCTTCTTCCTCTTTTTGTTTTCGGATTTTTGCAAAGTGGGATTTCCATTCCTCCGCTTTTAAGTTGGAATCCTGGGTAGGGTTTCTCTGAAGATAAAAAAGGGAAAAAAGCAAAAGCTCCCGATTGTATCCGGTTTGTTTGAGTTTTGCATCTAAGAATTCTGGATTGATTTTGTGTTCGCTTTCCACGATTTCCTGAAGAATTTCAATCGCTTGAACGTCGGTGACCGATCCTTGTTGTCGATAAATTCTATGAAGAGGGTAAAGGATTTCTTTTTCGCAGTTTCCGCTTTTTTTGAGGCTTAGATAAAACGCTCTTCTGGACATTGCGAGGGAATCGTTAAACTTTCGATTTTGCAAAAATTCAAGTGCGGCTTCGTAGGCAAAGATCGGTTCGTTTCTAAAGATTGCCGCTCGATCCAAAAGAAACCGTTCCAAGTTGGAGGATTTTTTTTTCTTTAAGGATAAGAGGAGAGTTCTGTGAAGGAAGGGATTGTCCGGGAAGTAGAGAAGAAATTTTCTACATTTAGAAATCGTTTCTTCGATTCTTCCGAATTCGTAGGAAGCATTTACTTCCGCTTCGATTGCGGATAGATCTTCTTTGTAAGGATTATTTTTATGGATCCAGTTTAGGGTTTCGTCGTAATATCCTAAATTCCCGAGCTTCGAACTTAGAATCAATATTTTGTACCGAAGTGGCGGATTCTCAGGATTTTTAAAAAGACTGAGTCTTGCAAACTGATAAGCTTTTGTCGGTTTTTTAAGTTCTTCGTAGCCTGCGGAAATTTCATCCATCAAGGAAAAATTTTCCGGATCTAGGGCAATACTTTTCTCGAAACTTTCCATTGCGGTTGTTAGATCACCCTTACCGATCCAGGCTCTCCCTTCGATCTCGTAATAAGCGCCAGTTCTTTTATTTCCGAGGGAGTCGGCGATTTGGAGTTTCTGAAGGGCTTTATCGTATCGGAGATGATTCAACTCTTCCCGGGCTTGTTTGAGCAGCTCCGAATAAGAAAAGGTTGAATTCCCATAGAGCGTTGAATAACCTGTGCAAAGTACAAAAAAGAACCAAGTGGATAGCAGTCTCCCAGCCAGTCTGTTCGGTAGAATTCTTCCCATCTTTTTAAACATCGGAACATTGAAAAAAAACAAGAGGTTTCACTGAATGAATTCAGTTACGATTATTATCGCCATGTCTATTTTGGCGATCGTCACTGCGGCAGTTTATGCCCTGAAAGTTACCACCATCAAAGTGGGAGTTGCGGGCGGTAACGAGAAAGAAACGAAAAAACTTTTAGAAATATCATCCGCCATTTCCGAAGGGGCTATGGCTTTCCTCGTTCGGGAATACAAGGTCATTTCCGTATTCATCGCCTTTATGGCCGTCTTGATTGTTCTTCTTTTGGACAATCCTGCCACCGAAGGGTTCAATGATGGACTTCATACGGCGATTGCGTTTATCGCAGGGGCTATCATCTCTTGCCTTTCCGGTTTTATCGGAATGAAAATCGCAACCGCAGGAAATGTAAGAACGGCGGAAGCGGCAAAAACTTCCCTATCCAAAGCTTTCCGAGTCGCTTTTGACTCCGGAGCGGTGATGGGATTCGGACTTGTGGGATTGGCGATCCTCGGGATGATCATTCTCTTTCTTCTTTTTACGGGAATGTATCCTACGATAGAAAAACACTTCCTCATGGAATCTCTGGCCGGTTTCGGTCTGGGCGGTTCCGCTGTGGCGCTTTTCGGTCGTGTAGGCGGCGGGATTTATACAAAAGCCGCGGATGTGGGAGCGGACTTAGTCGGTAAGGTGGAAAAGGGAATTCCGGAAGATGATCCAAGAAACCCCGCAACGATTGCGGATAACGTGGGAGACAACGTGGGGGACGTAGCCGGAATGGGAGCCGACCTATTCGGTTCTTGTGCGGAAGCGACCTGTGCGGCTCTCGTGATCGGAGCGACGGCTTCGGCTCTTTCCGGATCCGTGGACGCTCTTTTATATCCTCTGTTGATTTCTGCGTTTGGAATTCCGGCTTCACTTTTGACCAGCTTTCTTGCAAGAGTCAAGGAAGGTGGAAACGTAGAATCCGTGTTGAAAGTTCAACTCTGGGTTTCCACCTTATTTGTCGCGGGGATCATGTATTTCGTAACGAATACGTTTATGGTGGATTCTTTTGAAATCGCAGGGAAAACGATTACCAAGTGGGATGTTTATATATCCATGATCGTCGGGCTTTTTTCCGGAATGTTCATAGGGATCGTAACCGAGTATTATACTTCTCATTCTTACAAACCCGTTCGTGAAGTCGCAGAAGCGTCTAACACCGGAGGGGCGACGAATATCATCTACGGACTATCTCTCGGATATCATTCTTCCGTAATTCCGGTAATCCTTCTTGTAATTACCATCGTAACCGCGAACCTTCTTGCGGGAATGTATGGAATCGCAATCGCGGCGCTCGGAATGATTTCCACGATCGCGATCGGACTGACGATCGACGCTTACGGCCCCGTTTCGGATAACGCGGGCGGAATCGCGGAGATGGCGGAACTTGGAAAAGACGTTCGCGATAGAACCGATACTCTTGACGCTGCCGGAAACACCACCGCTGCGATCGGTAAGGGCTTTGCGATCGGATCCGCAGCGCTTACTTCTCTCGCGCTTTTTGCGGCGTTTATCACGAGAACTCATACGACGAGCCTTGAAGTTCTGAACGCGGAAGTATTCGGCGGGTTGATGTTTGGAGCAATGCTTCCTTTTTTATTCACTGCTATGACAATGAAGTCCGTAGGTAAGGCTGCGGTTGACATGGTGGAGGAAGTTCGTAAACAATTCCGTGAAATTCCGGGAATTATGGAAGGAAAAAATAAACCGGATTACAAACGTTGTGTGGACATTTCCACGACGGCGGCGCTCAGGGAAATGATTCTTCCCGGATTACTTGTTCTTTTGACTCCAGTTTTGGTCGGGTATCTTTTCGGAGTGAAAACTCTTGCGGGGGTTCTCGCGGGTGCGTTAGTAGCGGGAGTGGTTCTTGCTATTTCTGCGGCAAATTCCGGCGGAGGTTGGGACAACGCAAAGAAATACATCGAAAAAAAAACCGGCGGTAAAGGTTCCGACCAGCACAAAGCGGCGGTTGTAGGTGATACCGTGGGAGATCCATTCAAAGATACTTCCGGACCTTCCATCAACATTCTGATCAAATTGATGGCGATTACAAGTCTCGTTTTTGCGGAATTTTTCGTTCAACAAGGTGGACTTTTGATGAGATTGTTTCATTATTAAGAATTTTTAAATTAGGATTTCTTAAAATACAGGCTCTTCCGCGAAAGTGGGAGAGCCTTTTTTGTTTTATTCGAGAAAATCGGAGGACCTTTTTTTCGTGTCGGAAGTTCCTTCCGCGGAATTCTTTAGGATTCGTGCGCGGAGGCACGCTTGCTCCAATTTGCAAAGCGCCATTTCTGATTTTATGATTCGTCGATGAAAAGCCGTAAAAAAACGGCGCATTGCAAATTGAACTCAATGTCGCTCCTTACGGTCGCAACATAATGCTCGATCGCTCACATGCCGAGCGCCCCATAGGAAGGTATTTGAGTGATGGATCGAATCTCAGAATCAGCGGTTATGCCGCGTTTTTTCTTGCTAAAAGATTTTTACATTCTTACAGAATCAAACCGGTAAAATCATGATCAAAACGGGATTTTTGATTCTTTCCCTTGTATTGAACGTCTTTTTCATTTTGAAAGGGATTTATTCGCGCTCGACGGATACCCGAAAATCCGAACGGAGAACTCGGGATATTAAAAAAGGATTTGGTCATAGGAAAATTCGATCTAAAAGATAAGTTATTCAAATTACCGAAAGGATTAGTCGTAAGGGCGCTTCGAAGCGGGAATGGAATGGATCACTTAGAACCGAATCGATTTAAGATCATCATCACTGCCGCCCGAGGTATTTGCTGAAATACAATGTTACCGAAAAGAAACCTTCGAATTTACATGGGGAATATTATTCCGTTCGTTCTCCGAAATAAGATGGATTGTTTGTTGCGTTTCCGGTCTGTGTCGTCGAAAAAATGAGCGAACGTTTTTGAGTGGATCCTTTGAAGAATTCGTCAGGTAGATCTATAATCGTGAACTTTTCACAAAACTAAGGGATTCCCACAGATCATGTTCCTTTGGCAGTTTATCAGTTTTCGAATGGCTCCTATTGTTGAAACGCTCTCGTAGGAGTTCTTACATTCTGGGGTTTGGGGACAAGTTCTAAACTTTCAAACGACCAACGACCTTTTGAAACGGATGAATCGCCCCGAATTCTTTCTTTTTTTTAACATTTCTTCTTCGATATCATAGTCGTTCTGTAATTCTAACCAAAATTGAGGAGTTGGTTCCAAAAAATTTAGAAAGCCGAATTGCGGAGTCTGTGGATATACCACGTTTTTTTGAATGATCTGACTAATGCGGGTATGAGGAATACCGATTTCTTTTGCCAGTCGATACGCGGAAATTTCCAAAGGAATTAAAAGTTCTTCTTCCAAAACGGAACCTAAATGAATATTCAGAAGTCTTTTCATAATTTTTACCTCACCATGATAATCTACGATTTCTATGTTCAGGGCGTTTGAGCCGGACCAACGAAAGCAGAACCGCCATTGATCGTTAATTCGAATGTTATACTGATCTTTACGATTTCTTTTTAACATTTCTAAACGATTTCCGGGAGGAGATTTTAGGTCTTCGATCGAAAAAGTGTTGTTCAGAGTTCTAAGTTTTTCCTTCCTTGAATTTGTATTTCGACGGGAAATTTTTTTGGAGTATTCCCCTTTCCAAATCTTTTCAGTTTCAAAGGAAGTAAAATTTTCTATCACTTCCACCATGATTCAGATGAACAAAACCGCTTCAAACGTTCATTTCAATACAGCAGAAACGGATAGAGAATTAATCTTTCAACAACTCTATTGAGTATTTTTTCGTTACCGATCCGAATCGCCGTGATACTTGGGGCGGCGGTTATTTGAAAGTGGATTGGAATTTTGTCGTAGGTACGACAAAATTTGTACTGGTTTATTTAACTTTACAACAACGGAATTTTCTGTTAGAGGGAACTTCTCATTTTCTCCCGCCATCTCAGAATTCAACGCCCAACCAAGTTCAGGTGTGTATTACTGTTTCCGAAAAGTTTTGTCGGAACTACGACAAAATTTTCTCCTGCAATCCCCGAATCTCCTCGAATAACCGTTCCGCCGTTCCTCGGTCCGATTGAACGAATTCCCTGTTTCTTTGTCGAATCTCTTCCATTTTTTTCTCCGGAAGACGTAAAATTTCGAATAGTTCTTCTGGGTTTGAAACGAAGAATCGAGGATGCCGGTTAAGCAGGTTTCTTCGTGCTTGTTTTACAAGTGAGCGCAAATGATTCGAAAATCATGAACACGTGTATCGTGTCCTATACGAATATTCAAAAAAATGCCGACCTAAAAAAGATCGCCATGACTACTGAATGTGAAACAGAGAAAATAAACAGCAGTACCGAAAACGTCGAACACGATCGAAAATGGATACAAAAAATAAATCAGTCCATATTCGACCACATTCCCGGGCGAAAACTTTTTAAAAGATGGCTCAAAGCGGATTTGGACGATCGGGGAAATTGTCTGAGTGGACGACGGTTCGGATAACCAAATCGCATCATTCTTTCGGGAATAATAGAGAGCCCAGCCTCGTTGGGCGCTAAAATAGGTCGGAGGAGATTTCGGAATTTCCGAGAAAGAAAGCGATTTCGAATCCGGTTGTTTCGAACAGTCGAATTCGGCAGGCACACAGACGTTTCGCATCTTAAAAAGATCCGAATTTTCCTCCTGTTTGGAACAATCTAAAGCTACGGTCCTATTGTTTGAATCCGCAATACAAAGCTTGTAATCAGGGGATTTTGTCGTATCGTCCAGACTTCTTTAACGTTTGAAATTTTTTTCCTTATGTGAGGTCCACGATAGACGGTAAGACTTGTATCGCCTTTACCCCACCACGGAAGATCATTGATCACCGTTCCGACATCGTAAAGAAACAATCGCCTTTCCGCTTTTTCTATTCGGATCGGCCGATCCGAATCTTCACCTTGGAATTCACAGATATCTTCGAATTTGCGAAACTGGACATCGTAAATATATGTATCCTTTGGGCCCTTTTGTTCCGAGGGAGTTGCACAATAATAACTGAATTTTTTTGTTTTTTATTACATAAGAGAGTTATAATATAGGATGACCTTTGCTTTGTAGAATCCAAATTCCGTTTAGAGTCGGCCGTTCATATTTGTAAAAGGAGATTCTATTTTGTTTTTCGCGCAAGTGAAAAGTAAGGCAGTTCGCAAAAGATAAAGGAAAAATAAAAAAACATAAAAATCGAAATCGTTTATAAAAAAACATCGAACTTTATCATACTAAATTTTGAATATAATACGATCCGAATATGCGTTGAATGAACCGTATCCATAAGAATTCTGTTCTGAAGAATACAACTTGCTATTCGAAATATCATCGTAGTTTATAAAATGCTCTAAATTTGACGGAGTTTTGAAATACTGGAGATTGACGTTTTTGTAAAAAGTTGCATGATCGGCTCAATGACTTCAATGTGTCACTCTCTAACTCAGCAGAACTTTCTCTATGGGGCGCACCCAGGCAGGACTGTTTCTTCGGAAAATCTTGTAGGAATTCCGACAAACCCAATCACAACTTCCGAATCTCCTCATACAACCGTTGCGCCGCACCACGTCCCGATTGAACGAATTCCCGGTTTCGTTTTCGGATCGTTTCCAGTTCCGATTCCGCAAGATTCAAAACTTGGAATATGTCTTCCGGATCGGAAACGATAAACAAACCGCCCGTTTTTTGCAAAATCGTCGCCTCAGGGGAATTGGAAATTTTAGGGCCCGTCATCAAAGGTAAGCCGAAAGTTGCGGGTTCCAAAACATTGTGGACTCGATTATGAAGGGCGCCTCCCACGTAAGCGAAGTCTACCGCCTGATACGCGAAAGCTAGAACGCCTAACACGTCAAAGATGATCGTTTGGGCGGACATACTTTCGAAAGGAACGGAAGTCCAAGTTTGGTAAGAGATATTTGCGTTCTGAAGATTGTATTCTATGGAAGTTATCCGATCCGGTGAAGTTTTGTGGGGAAATATCCAAAACGCAACTTCGTTTAACAAATCTGAATTTTTAGATCGAATGAACTCGTACAGAGAAACGATTAATTTTTCGCAAGGTTCGTAGGTGGATGCAAATAGTATAATTTTAGAATATTTATAATTTTTCGGTTTTTTGAAAACTTTCCGATTATCCTCGATTTTTTTCAGAACGATATCGAATCTCGTATCGCCCAAAACCTTCACCGGAACCTTTTCCGGGACCAGCGCGCGAAACGTATCATAGAAGGATTCGTGAGAAGGAAAAATTCCGTCCAAATGGCTAAAAACCGCTTTTGTCAGACTTTTAGTGATTCCATTTTTTCGCTTACCAATCACAGCAGAGCCCAAAACGATCTTGGTTCCGAATTTTTTTGCGGAAAGGATCAGATTCGGCCAAGTGTCCCAAGCCATTAAAACAAGAACTTTAGGATGAAAGAGGGAAAAAATCCAGTTGTAACCGAAAGGAGAATCGATCGGAAGGTGAAAGGTTTCGTCGGCAGGAAACGCTTCTAACTGAGAATCCCTAACACTTTCGGAAAAGACGGATTGAATCAAAAATGTGGACGGATCATATTTTCTAAACTCGAAGGCCAGAGCTTTGCACTGATCCAATTCTCCCACGGAAGCTGCGTGGAGCCACACGGTATGTTTACCGGAAAGATTCAAATCTTTAGAAAGAATTCTTTTTTTATCCTCGGACCGTTTTCTAAAAAAAAGTCTTACGGAAGGGAATAAGAGAGAGAGAGGAACTATAAGGACAAGAAGAAAGGTCGTCAGGATTTGGTATAAAAAAATCATAGGCTTATGAGCGGAGTTTTATTTGCTTTTGATCTGATGGATACCTTGATAAAGGATCCCTTTCATTCTGCACTCTATAAAATGCTTCCCAGCGAATCGAGAGAAAAATTCGCCCAAGGAAGAGAAAGAAACGCTTTCTTGGAATTCGAAAAGGGACTTATCGAAGAGGAGGAATTTTTAGAAAGATTTTATTTACCCGAATATCGAAACGGCGATTTGCCCGATCCGAGAAAGATCAAGGAATGTATGTTCTCTAAAGTGCGATTGATTCCTGAGACCGTCGAAATCGTAAAATTACTTAAGAACGGTGGAAATAAACTCGTACTCGCCAGTAATTATTCCGTCTGGTACAAGGAGCTTCAAAAATTTCTGGACATGCAGGATGTATTTTCCCAGTTCGATCAATTGTATTTTTCTTGCGAACTCGGAACACGTAAACCGGCGGAAGAATATTTTCAATGGATTCAAACCGATTATCCGGGCATGCGCTACGTATTGATCGATGACAATACGACTAACGTGGAGGCTGCGGGTTATATGGGATGGGACACTTTTCTCTTTGATCCGAAGGAGCCGTCGCAACTCGGAAAGTTTTTCAGAGACCGGTACCCCAATTATCTTTAATCTCCGCACCGGGATAACTGTTGTCTCTTGTATCCACAAGAATCCCCATACGATCCAGATAAAAAACGAATTCTCCCTTTTTCTGAAACGGACCGGGGATGAGTCGGATTTCCGCCACTTCGAACGGGTAGTGCAGATTTTGATTTAGCCTGGTATTTCTTACCGGGATCATCAATTTTTTTTCGATCCGTTTCCAACCGTCGAAGTTCAAATCTCCTAGATCGATCACGATTTCCTTGGACTTATGCTGATAAAGAACTAATTCTAATCTTGCGTTTTGAGAAGACGAATACATCCAAAAAAAAATTCGAGATGGAATCCCGATTGGAAGTCTGATTTTTTCTTTAGGTCGAATTTCCAAATGGGCATGTTTTGGGTTCTCGAAAAAAGTCTGAACCATCATGGAACGATAATCGTTCGCAGTGGAAAGGGTGGGATAAAATTCCCTCTCTTTGGAAAAGGCCGTGTTATCGGGGATCTGAGAATTAAAGCGGATTTCGTTTAAAAAAGAAACTCCTCTGTAAATTTCCCAGGGCCGTGCACCGTCAAACGAATCCACAAGAAAAAGATTGTATTGTTTCCATTCGGATAGTATCTTTTCTAAAATCAGAACTCGGCTCATTTCGTCTTCGTCCCTTTTTACCGGAGCAGAAACAAGGTCGACCTGCCCTGAAATGGAACCTAAAAGATAAAGGGCAAACAGAACTCGGAGAAAAAACAAGGCTCTCACAGAATTCTATTCGGAGAAAATGAGACTTAAAAACAGACGAAAAACCGATATTTGAATCAGGTGCACCCATGAGACGAGACCAGTTGAAAATCCTGCTTTCCGGAATCCTAGTTTTACTTTTAGGATCCTTGATCGTTTACAGTTATTTATTTCGGGAAGATATTTCCAGATTTTTAAAAAAGAAAGAGGGTGAGGAAGTCTCGAACAATTCCAAAACAGACAGAGTGATCTTAAGTCCTGAAATGAACTTAACTTCACCTAACGACTTAAATAGTCTTCCAGACTCGGGAGAATTTTCGGCAAACGAAAAAGAAACTTCGAAGGAAAGGAAAACCGGCCCGGAAGAATTTTCTTCCAACGCAAAAGAAGCACAATCAAGTCAGGAGGAAACTCAAGTTTCTCAGGAAGAAAGACCTGAGGAAAGAAAAACCCTGGAAAAAACGCCAAAGGACAAGTTTCCCGAAGAAAAGTGGATTCCGCCTGAAACAAGCACGATCAAAGATGAAGAATCTCCCAGAGAAAAAATGAAAAATGTGCAAGGCGAACGAGAAAAGAAAAGTGATTTGAAAATTCGAAGTCAGCCTACCAAAAAGAAAATCAAAATGAAAAAGCGTTCTTCATTCAAGACGGGAAAAAGGATTCATTCTTTGGAAACGAGAGTTGATCGTCTGGAAAGAAGATTAGGAATTTCTCATACGCGGAGAAAACACAAACCTCATGGGACTGATCGAAAAAGCCTCGAAAAAAGGGTTTGGAAGTTGGAAAAAGAAATGGAAAAATTAAAATCCAAAAAGTGATATGGGGATCCGAGAGCATTATCAAAAAATTTACACGGAACTTCAAAAACTCAGGCCGGAAAATCCTCCCACACTCATAGCCGTTTCCAAGTTTCAGTCGTTGGAAAAAGTAAAAGAAGCGGTTAACGCTGGAATTCTTCACTTCGGTGAAAATAGAATTCAGGAAGGAATCGAAAAATTCTCGGAGTGGCTCCGAAATAAAGATACTTCTTTAATTTTACATCATATTGGGCCTGTCCAGAGTGGAACCTTAAGAAAATTATTCTTGGGATATTCCTATGCGCATGGAGTTGGGGCCATGGGAATTGTGAACGAACTTCTAAATCGCGCGAAAAAAGAACAAAAAAACATCCGATATTTTCTCCAAGCCAACCTAACCGGAGAGGACACAAAACACGGTGTCGAAAGAAAAGAACTGATCGGAATTTTGAAACAAAAAGAAAATTTGTCTAATGCGTATTGCAAATTAGAAGGACTCATGGTGATGGGTCCATCGGATGGGGATCTGACTAAAACCAAAGAAGTATTTCGGGAGCTATCCAAAATTAGAAGGGATTATATACCTGAGGCGAAACTTTCCATGGGCATGTCGGGGGATTATAAAATTGCGATCGAAGAGGGAAGCGACTTCGTCAGAATCGGGAGCGCAATTTTCGGGGAAAGGAATTAAGATGAAACAGACAATTGGAATCGCAGGTTGCGGAAATATGGGTGGAGCGATTTACATTTCTCTTAAGAAACGTTATCCGACAC
>NZ_QAJG01000006.1:75000-102500 GCF_003046425.1 Leptospira borgpetersenii serovar Javanica | reverse complement strand
TGAATGTAGAGTTCAAGTTCGTTACAGACATACTCCGATCCGTTGTAGAATCACGAAAATGAACGAAGATCTTGTCGTAAATCCACTGGAGGAAGTTCGTGGAGTGACTCCGGGACAGTCCGCAGTGTTTTATCCGTTGAATTCCGATTATTTACTGTTAGGTGGAATCATTCGTAAGGGAAGTATCAGAATGCAGGTTGCCAAAGAGGAATCGGCAATTGCTTTTCGAAGTTGAGTAAGGATTTTCTCTTTTGTC
The DNA here is from genome assembly GCF_003046425.1 of Leptospira borgpetersenii serovar Javanica. GTDB lineage: Bacteria > Spirochaetota > Leptospiria > Leptospirales > Leptospiraceae > Leptospira > Leptospira borgpetersenii. The sequence continues at coordinate 102,244 of NZ_QAJG01000006.1, read as the reverse complement.
GCTGAGCCATAAAATCGCAGGAAAAACGATATTGATCGTGGGTGGGGGACTTCTACAAGTACCGATTATCCAAACCGCGAGAATGATGAAACTTACTACCGTAGTCGCCGATATGAACGGAGACGCTCCCGGAATGAAGATCTGTGATATTCCCATGGTAATGAGTACGAAGGATATCGAGGGAATGGTGCGAGAGTCTAAAAAGCTCGCGACGACAATCAAGATAGACGGAGTGATCACAGCGGGAACCGACGCGAGTATGACGGTGGCTGCGGTTGCAAATGCACTTGATCTTCCGGGGATCCGTTACGTGGACGCGGAAGCCGCTTCCAATAAAGTAAAAATGCGGGAACGTTTGAAAAGGGCGGGAATCCCTCTTCCCGGCTTTGCGCCTGTTTGGAGTTTTTCCGATGCGAGAGAAGCATTAGAATTTTTGAAATTTCCTCTTGTGATGAAACCGGCGGATAATATGGGTGCGCGCGGCGTTATTAAGGTGGAAAATAGGGAAGAATTACAGGCTGCATTCAAACACGCGAAAAAATATTCTCCCACCGGAGAAATGATTCTCGAAGAATACATGCCTGGTCCTGAAGTTTCTGTGGATGCCCTTACTTGGAATGGAAATTTTGTGATCACCGGAATCGCGGATCGAATCATTGAAAGGGAACCTTTTTTTATCGAAATGGGACACAACATGCCTTCCGCTTTAAATTCTTCCGTTTTGAAAGAAGTGGAAGACGTAATGTTTCGAAGTATGAAGGCTCTCGGGATTACGATAGGTGCCGGAAAAGGGGATATCAAAGTTACTCCTGATGGAGTTAAAGTAGGGGAGATTGCCGCGAGATTGTCCGGCGGTTTTATGTCTGCGTTCACTTTTCCACTTTCTTCCGGAATTAATCTGAATCGCGCGGCCATTTTAATCGCATTGGGAGAAGAGCCGGATAATCTTACTCCTACAATACAAAGAGTTTCGATCGAACGTTGTCTTTTGGCTCCGAGAGGAAAACTTCTTGCGATCGACGGAATCGAAGAGGTTCGTAAGATGGAAGGAGTCAATGATCTGTTCTTCATGAATAAGATCGGAGATATCATTCGTGAACCTACGAATAACATCGAAAAGACGGGACACGTTATCATCAGTGCCGATACGTTGAAGCAGGCAGAGTCCGTTTTCGAAAAGGTGAAAAATACCATTCGGTTTACCTGCGACGAACTTTATTCTGTGTCCGAAAAAGAAATCCAGCAAAATGCGAGGTTACGTTTTGGAAAAGAAGTCTGTTGGGTTTGTAAGGTTTGCGACGGAACCGATTGCGCCTCCGGAGTCCCGGGTATGGGCGGTTTGGGACGAATGCTCACGTTTCAAGACAATATCAATGCGTTGCGGGAATATTCGATTCTTCCTAAATACATCCGGGAACATATTCAAGCTGTCGTTAAAACTAATTTTTTAGGAAAGGTGATTCAAACTCCTGTGATGGCCGCACCGATGACCGGGGCAGTTACGAATATGAACGGAGCCATGGACGAATTCACCTTTGCGGCCACGTTGCTCGAAGGATGTCGGACTTCAGGTACCTTAGCATGGTTAGGTGACGGTGCAAGTCCGGAAAAGTATTTAATCATGCTCGAAGCGGTCCGTAAAACGAAAGCGGATGCGATTTTGATCTGTAAACCGAGAGAAGACGAAGGACTTTTGGAAGAAAGATTTAGGGAATCGGAAAATTCGGATCTTTTTGCAATCGGTATGGATGTGGACGCGGTCAATTTTAGGACGATGATGTCGAAAAATATTTCTTCGGTCACTCGAAATGTTTCCAGACTCGGAAGGATCCGTTCTCTTACAAAATTACCTTTTATCGTCAAGGGTATTATGACTCCGCAGGATGCACAACTCGCGATCGATGCGGGTGCGGATTGTATCGTTGTATCCAATCATGGTGGAAGGGTTTTGGATGATATGCCGGGAACCGCCAGGGTTCTACCCGGAATTCGAAAGGTGATAGGAGATAAAGTTCAGATTGCAGTTGATGGAGGAGTACGAAGTGGAATGGATGTTTTTAAGATGATTGCGCTCGGTGCGGATACCGTTCTTATCGGAAGACCAATGGCAATTTTTGCGATCGGAGGAGGAGTTGCAGGAATTCGGTTTTTGATTTCCCAATATACGGAAAATCTTTTGCAATCGATGAATGTTACCGGAGTCGGAACCTTGAAAGAAATCGGAATGGAACTTCTTTTTCGAAAAAAAATGGACGAAGAAAATTCCGTGTCAGAATAAGAAAATCGTTTTACTAACTCGGGATTTCCGGTTTAATATTCGAACCGCGGTACCGGGTTCCGGATCGTGTTCGGATTGAAAATCATGGATCTCGGCTAAAGTATGGATAAGCTCATCAACGACCCGGAAGGGATTCACAAAATTCTACAATCTCTTTTTACTCGACTTCCAGTAGTTATCCTCTCCGATAATCGCCCTCTTCCTGTAAGGGTAGTGGGTTTGAAAGATTCGTTTCGAATTGTCGTAACACTTCCTCCGGGAATTCCTACCGAACAAAATCGCAAGTTATTTCTGATCCACAATAATCATAGGTTTGCGGCCTTTTGTACGGTCGAACTTCACAATCCGGCAAATGGAGTCGAACTTCTGTTTACGAGTGCAATTCAAGTCACGATTGCACAGAGAACGGAGAAAAGGATTCACGTAGATGCTTCTTCCGGATTTCAAATCACACTTACGAACATCATCAATCAATACAAAGTCAGAAAGGCGATCGGATTTGCCGATAAAAAGATAGATGAGATCGTCAAAAAACACGCGAAACTCTTAAAAGAAACTTATCCTCTTTCCAATATCTTTTTTTCGGATAAAATGGATAACAGGTTGAGACTGATGTATAATTTCGATCAACCGATTTATATTTTGGATCGTTATGCTAAATCGGATGGAAGCGGCGGATTCCAATTTCTTGCGTTCTCGGAATATCAAAAACTGATCGCCGTGAATAATTTGGAATCCGGAATCGTTTCCGAAATTTCGATTATGATTCGTTACAAAGGGTATACCCCTCTCGGTTACGTTCAGATTCTTTCCGAAAAAGAACTGAGCATAGACGATTTCAATTCCGCTAATATTACGGCAAACGCAATTTCCAAAGAAATCATCGCTTCTGGTTTTTTCCAGGAATCCAAAGAAAAATGCAATGTAGACAATATCTCCATGCAAGGGGTCGGTTTTTTTCATCATCAGTCCATTTTTTTTTCCAGAAGTTTTGCAGTGGGGGAAACGATCCTGTTTGATATCAGTTTTTCCCCTGAAAGTAAGGGAACGTTTCGCGCCGTGATCCGAAATATCACCAATACGGATAAAATGTTTCGAATCGGTTGTGAATTTTTTAACTTGAACGAAAGGGAAGAAAATATGATTCAGACTTATATCGATTCTAAAGATAATTCCAAGGAAAACCAAAGCTGAGTGCCGTTTTGATCAATCGTCCTGTTTCGTCTTTGGAACAATTTCAGATCTTTATTTCCAAAGACGACGTGGGAATCAGACTCGATCATTTCCTTTCCAAAAAGTTCACATATCATTCGAGGAACGTTTGGCAAAAGGAAATCAACGAAGGGAGAATTTCGGTTTTAGGTAAAAAAGTAAAATCAGGAATTCTTCTCAGAGAAGGAGATACCGTCGTTTATCAACCGATCGAAAGAAAAGAGCCGCCCGTTCGGAAGGATTACAAGATACTTTATGAAGATGAGTTTTTTGTGGCGGTGGATAAACCGGGGGACCTGCCGGTTCATCCCGCTGGAAAGTATCGAAAAGGAAATTTGCTTACACTTCTTAAGGAGTCCGGAAAGTTCGAAAATTTATTTACGGTTCATCGGTTGGATAGGGAAACTTCGGGTGTGGTTTTATTTGCAAAGGATTCCAAAGCAGCTTCTCTTTTATCCGGATTGTTTAGTTCGGGAAAAATTCAAAAATACTATATTACGAAAGTATATGGTGATTTTCCGAGAAGGAAAATCGCGTACGGCGTCTTAAAACCGGATGTTTCCTCTATAATACGGAAAAAAAGGAAGTTTTTCCTTTTAAAATCTAACTTTTTAAAAAGAAATAAAAAATATCTCTTAGAAAATTCTTTCTCACCCGAGGAAGAATTTTGTCTTACAGCCTTTCGAAAAATAGAATCTTATTTTATTAAGACGCAGTTTCAAGAAATTGAATCGGATGTCGGGGAATTGAAAGTTCGATCTCGGAAGAAAAAATTGAATTTTGAAAGTTTACAAACTCAAAACGAAAAAAACGAGGAACCGAAAGTTCGATCGATTTATCCAAAGCACGAGTTCTACTCTTTCGTTTTATGTAAGCCGATCACGGGACGTATGCATCAGATTCGGGCTGTACTTTATGGTTTGGGTTTTCCTGTTTGGGGAGATAAACTTTACGGGAAGGACGAAGAGGTTTTTTTAGAATTTATCGAAGGAAAAAATCCGGATCTTACGGAAAGATTAGGAATGGAAAGACAGGCATTGCACGCATACGCGATCCGCTTCAATCATCCGATCACAAATCGGAAAATGAAAATCGTAGCCTCCGTTCCAAAGGATTTTTGGTGAAAACGACAGAGCCTGAACCTGGATTATTTGAGTCTTTCATTCCGGTAATTGTTCTCGTGATGGGACTCGGTTACGCTGGAGTTGTATTTGGTAATGGAACCGTAGACGGACCTGCACAAATGCTTTTAATCCTTTCGGGAACGGTCGCCAGTTTACTTGGAATTCGTCTCGGAGTGAAGTGGGAATTTTTAGAAGAACGAATCCTAGAATCTTTGAAGAACGTTTTAAAACCGGTGCTTATTCTTTTATTGATCGGTTCTTTGATAGGAGTCTGGGTCTGGTCCGGAATAGTTCCATCCATGATCGTGTGGGGATTGAAACTTCTCAAACCTTCTCTCTTTTTAATAACCGCCTGTCTTTTATCTTCCGTCGTTTCTTTGATAACCGGAAGTTCCTGGTCCACAGTCGGAACTGTGGGAGTTGCTCTTATGGGAATCGGTACCACGTTGGATGTTCCTCCTGGAATTGCGGCGGGTGCGGTCGTATCCGGCGCCTACTTCGGTGATAAACTTTCTCCGTTTTCAGAGACTACCAACCTTGCGTCTTCGATAGCCGGAACACCACTTTTTACGCATATTCAGCATATGTTATATACTACTTTGCCCGCTTTTTGCATTGCAATCATATTTTTCACTTGGATGGGTTTCGATTATTCCGGATCGGAAAGTGGGGGGCAGAAGGTAAACGAGGTAATTCATCTACTTGAAAGATCGTTTCGAATTCATCCAGTTTTATTGTTTCCTCCTGTTTTGACATTCGTATTAATTTATTTTAAAGTCCCTGCAATTCCTTCCATACTCGCGGGAATTCTATCGGGGGTTTTGTCCGGAATTTTTCTACAGCATTCCGATTTGGATTTTCCGGAAGTTTACAGGCAGGTTTTAAACGCGGCTTCCAAAGGAAACATGGCGAATACCGAAAATCCTCTTACGGATGCGTTACTTTCGAGAGGGGGAATGGCTTCTATGCTTCCCACGGTTTGGTTGATTTTCTCTGCGATGTTTTTTGCGGGTGCGATGGAAGGAGCCGGATTGATTCAGGAAATCACTAAAGGAATATTAAAGTATGCAAATACGGATCGATCTCTTTTGATAGGGACGATACTTACGAGTATTTCCGCGAATTTACTATCTTCGGACCAGTATCTTTCGATTTTGGTTCCTGGTAAAATGTTTAAGAAGTCCTATGAGGAACTAGGTCTTGATTCTAAAAATCTTTCGAGAGCGTTGGAAGATTCCGGTACGATGACTTCCGCCTTGGTGCCTTGGAACACCTGCGGTTCTTTTATGGCGGCCGCACTCGGAGTTCCGGTAGTCGTATTTCTTCCTTATGCGGTATTGAATCTAAGCAGTCCTTTTATCTCCCTGATTTGCGCTTGGACTGGATGGACGATCCGTAAGAATCAATCGGATCGTATCATTCCGTGAAAAAAATAAAAAGAAACAGCACCTTACTCGCGGTCATAAGCCTCGTCGCGATCGGCTTTCTTTTACCCGAATCGTTTACCATGCCGGTCGAAGGAGCGGATCGTTCGAGTTATCATTCCGATTCTTTTTGGTTTTATCCCTGGGGAAAATCGATCACCCACAAAGGAGTGGATATCTTCGCAAAACAAGGCAAAGAGGTTCGTTCCTCCGTTTCGGGGATCGTAATTTTTAGCGGAAATATCGACATGGGTGGCAACGTAGTTTTCGTCTTGGGTCCGAAGTGGAAAATTCATTACTACGCGCATTTGAAAGAGTCGGAAGTGCCCGCGTTTTTTATCGTTTATAAGGGATCGAAAATCGGATCCGTAGGAAATACGGGAAACGCGATCGGTAAACCTCCACATTTACACTACGCGATCGTCACTCTCTTCCCTTATCTTTGGCTTGCGGATCAAAGTATCGAAGGTTGGAAAAAAATATTTTACCTAAATCCAATTCCGTATCTAAAAGGAAACGAAAGAAAAAGTCTTTAACACGATCTAGAAGCCATCTCAAAAATGTCTTAGAATGATCGGCATCCGCATTTCAAGCAAAGATAAATTATTTTAAGAATTAAGAATATTCCTAAATTGATTCCACCCAAGACGAAGAACCAATTCAGATTCGGTTTAAAAAAAGTTCCCTGGATCGTGAACTCGATCGCGCGTTTTAAAACCTTTTGAAAATCTTCCGAATTCGGATTTTCCGTGTCCGGAATTCTCACGGAAATTTCCTTCAGAATCTATTCAATGCCGAGTTTGTCCATGATTCTTTGGATCAGAAAACGGATCAGACTGGGAAGATCCTCCAAATTTCTGAGATAATAGGGAAGATTTTGAATTTGCTCGGAGGTGGAAAACTTCTTGCCGTTTGCTTTGCTCGCCTCTGCCTTTTTACAGATTGAAGCTTCCAGTTTTTCGGACAAATAAATGCTGACCGATTCCTAATGATCGCCGATTAAAAACTGTAAGCCTTTGAGACTGAGAATTTTTTTCCGAACAGAAAGTAAAGGATCGGAAATCCGAAACCGAAAGTCAACAAGATCAAAATGACGATGAGTGCAAAGATTGTGCCGATGTCTCCCGTTCTCGCTGCCGGAATTCTTCCCCGGCTCGACACCAAGAATTTCATTTCCGGAAATACAACATGGGCAAGATTCGATTAAAGGCCCAAGTGAATAGAAAAAAAATCGCACTTATTAAAGTTGTAAAAGGGACTCTCGTGTAGGTTCGGGAAGAGAAATTGTGTCGGTTTGCATCAAACTTCTTCTATCGAGCGATCCGGAGATTAGAAGCTGTCTCAAAAATACTTCATCTTTGCTTAAAACGCCGATTCCAATCATTCTAAGATATTTTTGAGATAGCTTCTAGTATGATTCTTGAACATAAGGCAGTTTCCAAATATAATATTCTTGAATCGATGGAGCAAGAAGAAGAAGGCGATGGAGAAAACGAAAGATCCCACTCTCGATGGATTGATCGTTCTCTGAACTGACGGCCGCAGAGCTTTCCTATGGGTCGCTCTGCAGAAACTCAATGCATCGCTTCCTATCATAACGTTACCCACAAATACTTGGATCTGAAGATAAATCTGTCGGAATTACTACAAATCCTCTGTGAAACTTACGCCCCACCCTGATTTTGGGTGGAGGGGAGAGGCGGTGGGAAGACTCGGGAGGTTTTCTTTACCACAAAATCATACTTCTTGCAAGTAAAAAGCCTCATTCTTGTCGGAACACTTGAAAAATATCAGTTTTTGATCCTTATGATCCCAAAAGCCTTCTTAATTTGTGGGTAACGTTATGGCTTCCTATGGGTTGCTCTGCAGAAACTCAATGCATCGCTTCCTATGGGTCGCTCTGCAGGCCGAAGGAAATTCCGCTAGAAAGGGATCGTTTTTTATGAATTTTTCCTCGAAAAAAAGGCGGAAGGCCGATATTGGAAAATAGAGAACGCCATGGTTTCCAGAATTCAAACAATACTGATCGTAATTATCCTCGCTTCCGGACGACTACTTTGGGCCGTATCACCGGACCAGATCAATCTCGGGATTCTGATTGGGGAAAATAAGACCAATCTTAAATTCATCAATATATGTGTAAGCAACCTTGCTCCTATTTTGGATGCCGCGGGGGCTTCGAATAAAAATCCGCCTAATAATACTAAGGCGGAAGCAGGTAGCGAAGTTACGCTTGATGTTTCTGGAAAGGAAGAACTTTATAAGAAATTGGGAGCACTTCCTTTTTACACAAGTTTGAAAAAAGCGAATCAATCCGATTTTAACGGAAACATGTTTTATTTTCAGAGTAATTACACACTTTCCTTTAAAAATCTCAGAGCGGCCCAAGGAGAGATGAAAGATCTTTATCAGTCGACTCATGAACAATATTTACAAAATTCCAGAATACTTTTGGAATATGCCTCTCCTTTGATCGTAAGGAGTAACGATAAGATTGCACAACATTTATTGCGTCTTGGTTTTCGAGATCTGAAGAATTCTGAAGATCATTTTACGATCGCATACAATTCTTCTCCTTATCAATTCCGATATAAACTACTTTTGCACGGGGAAGGGATCAAAATTGCGAGAAGGGCGAGAAAGTTCGCGCTTCTCGCAATGATTGCATCCAAAACTCCCACGGAAGACAAACCTGAATATCAGTTTGTGAACCTGGACGATATTAGAGCGGCGGTCGAAAAAGAGAATATTTCCGATTACGAGAAGATCAGAAATACCTTGATCAACTACATAGACAACGATTTGCTTCAAAGAAAAATCGCACCTCCCGGAGAAGCTAAGGATAAGCCGATTGATATTCTTGAAATACACGACGACAATTATGGTATTATCACTTCGGGAAGAATTTCTCTGATGGATCTAAGTAACGAAGAGATACGAACCGACAACATGATTCAAAAAGAAACTTTACCTCCGGTTCCGACAAAGACCCAAAATTAAGTATATTTTAAAAAGTTCGATTCTTTAGGGAGAATCGTTCTGGAATGGGAAGAGTCGTTGTTTTTTAAAAATGGTAAATAACCCAAATGATTTGTGGGCTTCTTTTTAAAAAAAAGGATTCTACTAAAATCTAATCGCGCTCCATCAAGAAAACCTTTTCAAAACAAAGTCTGATTTCCCATGTGAGACCAGTGGAAAAAGGTAGGCGCGCATTTTCGATTGACAAAGGAAGAATTGAATCAGCCAGAAAGCGATCAGGATTTTTATGTTCTCGTTTTTACGGGAGGTTCGTTTTATATCTTTAGAAATTATCTCAGAAATATCTTAGAGTGATTGGAATTGGTACTTTAAGCAAAGACAAAGAACTTGTCCCAAAACCTTAAAAAAAATCAACACAATCATTTCTTAAGTTCGTAATAGAGCGTAAGGATATTCCCGCAGATTGGTGATTTATGGACTTTCTAACAAATTTTATCGTTGGAATACTCCCTAGGAGTTCCTACATTTTGTGGCTTTAGGACAAGTTCAAAGTATTTTTGAGATAACTCCCTATCAATTAACGTGAACTTGATATAAGAAGTTTGTGCGAATCGCTCGCAAATTTCGTAGCTAAAGTGACTCGCGATCGCGCTTTTTATTTCAATTCCTTCGGAATTTTTCAAACTCAATACTGCTGGGTAGCATAATATAAGAATCGCTTTTACTTTGTTATATCGAATTCACATTAAACTATCAAAATTCCAAGCGGCTTATTTAGGTTTTAGAAAAAAAATCTGAAACAAAATTGAATTCTTATATTAAAAGTTTGTTTCCACTTCAATCCAATTTCACTCCGGGAAAAGTTTCCCGGAGTGAAAACAATCGTATCTCAATAGAGAGCAGCTCCAAACTGATTCGAGTCGGATGTGCTTCCACCCAACCCACCGATCAACGAAGTACCCAGGATATTAATAGTAGGATTATTTAAATCCGCCGGTTGACCGGTACCAGTAGTAGGGAGATGAAAGATGCTAATTTGGTTACTTATCATCCCATTTTGTGTATTTGGGCGACCAATGATAAGATCGGGAATGCCATCTCCGTTGACATCACCGGTAGAAAGGGGTTTGCCGGGACCATTCGTCATATGTACATACCCACCTATTCCTATTATCTGATAACTGTTATTAGATAATAATGCGGTACCGCCTATAGTACCGTTCCTTGGTGTTAGAAAAACGGCACTATTATTCCAGTTATTAGCAATCATAGCAGTATTAGAAGTATGAGTTGAGATAATTAGATCCGCTCTTCCGTCTAGATCTAAGTCTCGCGCTGTAATTGCTCTACCGATTTGATCCCCGGCATTGTCACCCGTAATATAACGAGTGGCATTTCCCATACCTGAGGTGTTACCAATTCCTGTAGCCGTCGCGGAAGCAAAAATACAAACTTTACCCTTCTGGTTATTGCCCGTAGCATCAGGTGCATACTCAGGTGCACACAACTAAATCATCGTAGTTATCTTCGTTGAAATCAGCGACTGCAACTGAATATCCAAATTGAGAATATATACCATTGGGATAAGTTGCAACAGCATTATTGTCGATCGTATTCGGCCCGGTTGTGGTAAAAACATTTCCATCGCCGTAGTAAACGTAAACTCTTCCATTATTTGCAATTCCTCCCACTGCGTAACCAGGAACTCCGACCGCGATATCGTCATAATTCCCCCCATTGATGTTACCCACAGCAATAGAAAAGCCGAATTTATCATTATTCGTCATCCCTCCTCTAAGGTAGGTGCAGCCGCTAACGCAAGTAGTTGTTGCATCTGTGATAGCATCTGCGGTTGCAATTCCGGCTGCTCCTTGGGAATAGAATAGATAGATTCTACCTTTGGAAGTACTGTACGCCGGTGCCCCTACGACTAGATCCGTATATCTGTCCCCACTGATATCTCCGGTCGCGAGGGAAGCGCCGAACTGCTCACTGGCACCGTCTCCCACAAGGATGGTGTTGGCAAACGCATAGAAAGATGTGTTGATTCCTTGGGTGCCCGCCGAATGAAAAATAAAAACTTTACCGTCCGTATTTGATTTAGGTGCACCTACCGCTATATCCGCAAATCCGTCTCCATTGAAATCTCCGGAAGATATACTTTTCCCAAAAAAGTCTGCTTTGACTCCTACAATGGTGTGACTAGCTGTTGTGGCATTGGTAGAGGTGATTCCCCCTGTCCCCGAAGAGTAGAATAGGTAAACAATTCCTTGTCCGTATTCCGAGGTCACCAGATCTACGTATCCGTCTCCGTTGATATCTTTGTTGGTTCCTTTTCGTACTGTAATCATTCCCGAGGTTGTAACATTGTTGGAAGTATCCGTTGCTCGTACTTGAATCGTGTGCGAAGAACCTAGTCTCCAAGTGTTCGCACCGGTAGGAAGTGGATATTTCCAAGATGTAGTTCCGGATACGCCGGCGCTCGTCCACGCGGTATTATCGATGTTAACTTCGATTGTTGCAACTCCACGTGCATCGGCCGCAGTTCCGATCACAAATCCCGATTCCACAATACTACCTTCTAGTCCAGTACCACCTGCTCCTCCGGTAATACCTTCTCTTAAGTTTTGAATTGTAACAGTCGGTGGCGTTACATCCGGCGCAACCCCTGTGGTAAAATTCCAATTGGATCCCGCCATTGCATTGCCTGCGATATCTTTCAGTCCTGCCGCTATTGTAACAGCGTAAGTAGTGCTCGCACTGAGGCCTGGAGGATCATTCGGAGTAAAGGTTGCGGAACTTCCGGAACAGCTAGTTGTTCCAGCAATTCCGTTATTAACCGTCAAGTTCAAAGTAGAGCAATTGATGGATTCGTTAAACGCTACGGTAACCGTCGCATTGGTTGGAATGCCAGTCGCACCGGATGACGGAGAGGAAAGAGAAATTTGAGGAGCGACAGAATCGGCAGCTATTCCTGTGGTAAAACTCCAAGAATAATCTGCATTCATGGAATTAGAGAACGTATCCGTTACCGTATTTTTGATTTTTGCATAGTACGTTGTATTGAATGCTAACGGTGGTGCTGTTGGACTGAAAGTGGCCATATTTCCATTACAATTGATAGTGATCCCGATAGGAGACCCAAAGGCTGGATCATCATCCAAGACGATACCGCCGCCACCTCCAATAATGGTCGTACAATCCATTGCCTCGCTAAAAGCAACATTTGCCCCGCTATTGACAGGCACTCCTAAGGCTCCATTACCGGGTGTTACAAGAACGACATTGGGGCGAGTTGTATCGAGGCCTGACCCCGTAGTAAAGTTCCAGAGATTCAAAGGACCTACGGGAGGATTGAGTGCGTTATTTGATCCATCCAAAGCACCAGCAGTGACCTCTACGGTGTATTGGGTATTCGCAGTGAGAGGGTCATCCGGCGTCCAAGTCGCGGAAGTTCCCAAACATTGTACAGTCCCGTTCAAATACGTGCCCGGGGGACTTGCCGTTTCTTTCAATTTAAAAGAACCGGTATTTACGGAAGGACAGAACATAGGCTCGCTAAAGACTACCATAGGATTTGTGTTGAGTCCTACACCTGTTGCGGATGCAGCAGGAACTTTAGATGTAACCGTGGGAGGCGTAAGGTCCAGAATTGGAGCTGCTACGGTTGTAAATGTAAAGGGGCCCGGAACCGGATTGATGCCGTTATTTTGCAAATCCGTAACCGCGTTGGAAAAAATAACGGTATAAACTGTGTTTGTTGCCAAATTGGCTGCAGGAGTAAGAGTCGCTGTTGTAATGGTACAAGTTACGCCCACGTTTACCGTTCCGGGTAGGAGTGGATTATCGTCCAGAACGATATTACCGGTAATGGTGTTACAATCGATCGGCTCACTAAAGGCGATACTCACCGCACTGTTGATGGGGACGTTTAATGCATTCGGAGCAGGACTGATAAAAGAAACGGTCGGAGGAACCAGATCGGGCCCTGGCCCGGTTGTGAAATTCCAGTTATAATTATTTGCAAGAGCATTATTTGCGAGGTCTTTTGCAGTAGAAGATAGATTTACTTGATAAGTCGTATTGGGTGCTAATAAGGTTGGTGCGGTTGGAGTAAAAGTGATGACGGAACCTACACAAGCAACATTTCCCGCTTCGTAAAAAGTAGTTACAGTGTTTTTTAAGGTCAGAGTTCCCGCATTGACGGAAGTGCAATCCATCGTTTCCGTAAGAGCCACTTGAACGGACGTATTATTGGGAACTAAAGTTGCATTGATGGCCGGAGTTCTTAGGGATAAATCGGGTGCAATCGCATCTACGATAGCACCGGTTGTAAAATTCCAAACATAATCTTCTGAAAGAGAGGACCCTTCCTCGGATTTTATACTTTTTGAAACTCGAACTGTATAAACTTTAGAGGCCGCTAAAGCGGAAGTTGGATTGAATAGAAGGGTTTTTTCCGTAGAAGTTAAACTTCCCGCGATAACTGCATTTCCTTGAGTGAGTTGAACCGACTGGGATTGAATACTGGAAGAATCCAATTTTTGACTAAAGCCAACTTGGATGGAGGTATTGAGTGAAACACCGGTAACATTCGGTCCGGGAGAGATTTGAAAAACATTGAATGAGTTTGTATTGGGAATACGACTGCCGAAATCCAAATATGCAAGAAACGGAATACCCGAATTTCCATTTCCTTGAACACAGCTCATGCTCCCGAGTATAAGAATGGAAAAAGAAAAAAGAATTTTAACGGATATTTTCATGGCAAAGACCACCTATCACAAAGTGTTTCACTAAAATCGAGTTTGAGAGAATTTCAATTGGGTTTGAAGAAACTTAAATTTTTCGCCTGAAATATGAGAAGAGATTAGCCTATTTCGGACTTGAATACTTGTTAGATTATAACTTGGTTTTAATTTTTGAATTGTAGTCGGCCCAAATTCAAATTTTGTGGAATTTTATTCTTTTGAATCGAGCTTAGGGACTGATTTCTTTTTGGGTGAGTGATACTCTAATCGGAATAGAACTATTTTTTAATGAAAAAAAAACGATATTTTAAGCCAAAAAAAATTGAAATAGAAAGTCTGAAGATCGTTTTCGTAAAGAAAAGTGGAGTATGGGAAATCGAAATCCATTTCTGGAATGAAAATAAACCTATACAAAAAACTTTCGAAAAAGGGAAATTTTCGAATCATCATGCATCGCTTTTTTTATAGCTTTTGGATTGGGTTCGGTTTATGGATCGTATCTGGTAATTTCTTACCGATTTTTGGAGAAGAATTGAGAAATTTGCCTGAAGCACGAATTCCTTTGGATGAAGGAAAGAAATTGGAACCGGGCGAACTTGCTGAAAAAAAAGAAGGTTGGTATGTAACAGCGGTTCCCCTTTTGAGTTCGGATCCTGTGAGGGGCCAGGGCGGGGGAATTCGTGCGAGTCTATTTTTCAACGGAAAAAAGACCGATTTGTACTATGAATATGAAGCGTATCGAAGCAAACTTACGTTTCAATTGTTTCAAACCAACGAGGGGATAAAAAACCACTTCATCCAGTTCGATTCTCCTTATATTTTAAATACCGCATTTCGATGGAAAAGTAGTCTTGGGTTGGATTTTAATCCGAATTCTCAATATTTTGGAATTGGGGAATCTTCTCTTCAACCTCTTTCTTATCGTCCTAGGAATCTTCCGGGAATCGGTCACATAACCAATGCCAGTTTTGATGCTTATGAGGCGTCCCAATCTTACATTCGTCCTTCTCGAACCGGTTCGGAAATTACTCCTACCGTTAGTGATCAAGGGTACAACCAGTATTTGTTTAACTCGACGACTTTCTTTAACAGCATAGATTACACTTTTTGGAAGGCTTGGAAATGGGTAATCGCAAACGAAATTTCCAAAAATATCATCGGTCATTCCGACGGAATTTGGAATCCGTCCAAGGATCCGTATTTAGCGGGTAGTATCTGGAATACGTCGGTTCCAAATGGTGAATCAAAGCTGACGGAAGACTATAAAGCCGGTAGGATTATAGGATATAGCGGAGGAGAAATCGTTTATTTTAGAGCGGGCCTCGCCTACGATACTCGTGATTTCGAACCGGACCCGGACAGAGGTATATTAATAGAATTGAATATGGCAAACGTTTCGAAGCGCACCGGCTCTGATTTCAATTATAATAAGATTTTTTTTCAGACGAAATACTTTTATAAGATTTTGCCGGACATTTTTGAAGAATTGGTATTTGCTACAAGAGGTGCGCTCGGTTATACC
Source organism: Leptospira borgpetersenii serovar Javanica (assembly GCF_003046425.1). GTDB lineage: Bacteria > Spirochaetota > Leptospiria > Leptospirales > Leptospiraceae > Leptospira > Leptospira borgpetersenii. The sequence goes on along the minus strand of NZ_QAJG01000006.1, from coordinate 86,954 downwards.
TCTTCCGGAGCTCCTTTTTCCGAAGTAAGATACATGTGGAGTTTAGACGGTTCCATGACGGGGATCGGAGGACTTCAGACAATGCGCGGTTATCGCCAGGATCGTTTTGTCGCTCCCGTGGTCGGTTTCGGAAGTGCGGAGCTTCGCTGGAGGTTTGCTACATTCAAAATCTCTGATGAACTTTTTACCTTTAGTTTTGTTCCATTTTACGACTTAGGTCGTGTTTGGGACTCCGAAAAAAGAATCAATTTTCAAGGATATAAACATTCTTGGGGAGGCGGTCTTCGGATCATTTGGAATCAAGCAACGGTGATTTTGATCGACTTTGCAAAGTCGAAAGAAGATACTCAGATGTTTGTGGATTTTAATCACGCCTTTTGATGGAGCCATTTTTTCTCTTTTGAAAAACCGAACAAGCTACTTGCCCAATGTATCCGCTCGTTACGAGTAGGAAACTTTGAATCGATCTTTGGGAAATAATTTTTTTCAATGAATTTCGTCTAATGTGTAAATGGAAGGATTTTATGGATGATCCATTCCGAAAATCTAAAAGTCTATCCAAAATCCTTAAGAAAAATCAGTTAACGTGAATTCGGTAAACAGATACGAAAGCGATTATATGTTTTGACTTGTAGGGATAAACATTGAGTTTCTTATTCGTCTAGATTTTCTTAGGCCGAACTCACGTTAGTTACAATCTTCGTAATGAAATGTAGGAGTTGTAAAGTCCTAATTCCTATCCACTCGTCCCTTATGTAGTAGAGATTAGAAGCTATATCAAAAATATTTTAGAATGATTGGAATCGGCGTTTTAAGCAAAGATAACGTATTTTTGAGATAGCTTTTCATGGTACCCTAAATCGATTTCCTAAATCGAATATAAAAAGGTTGATAACCCATTGCCTTCCAGAAAGAAATTGCGTTTTCGTTCTCAACAATGGCTCTCAGTTCGATACTTTGAAATAACTGATCTTTTGCCCAGGATTCACAAGCTAGTACTAGAGGTTTCATGTATCCCGTTTTTTGTTTTCCACGTTTGGTGACGGCTAGATCAATGAAAAGTATTTTCTGTTCTTCAAGATAAGGTTTGTCTTCGGTTCTCGCGATGAGAAGGGATACGAGCTCTTCTCCCAAAAAACCTCCGAGAAGCAACACCTTTCCAGTACCTCTCAGTTTTAGATAAACGTCAATCATCTTGGTTCCCGCACGGGGACGAATCCTGAATACTCCGTCTAATGTGAGAGAGTTCACGAGGCGAAAGAATTGATTCACGAGTTCGATTGCCGCTTCCCTGTGTTCCGGAAGTAGATTGGCGATTTGAAATTTTCCTGAGTTCGTTTTGGATTTTGGCATTACTAAATTCGGTCGATTTCGGATTTAAAAGTAGGAATCATTTTCTAAGAATTCATGAAGTTCGTATATTTGCATCCAATATTTTACGTTTTAGCGCCGGTTCTTTGGAATGATTTGTTCTTGCCTTTTGTGTTCCATATAAATAATTTTTTGAAAATTCTTCTTAGAACATTATAACTTTTTGAGATAGGTTTGATTCGAAAGGTTATTTGGTTTGAATTCTAAGAATTGCAACTGTCCTGTGCGTAAGTTTATTACGAGAAAAGCGGATTCGATTCGGAGTTGTAGTTGTTTATGGGCACCTCTATAAAATCAAAAAACAACAGAACGTTATAAAGAATTCCTATGTGAAACCGCCGTTTTATGACATTGGAGAATTCTAAAATCTATTTTATAGAGGCCCCCTTATAGAATACGGATTCGTATCATCTTTTATTGCTCAAAATTTTACGGAGAAACGTCTATTAGAATATGGATCTGCCCCATTCCAAGAAAAAATTTCTGAGACGATTGCAGCATTTTCGTTCAAAAACATCCTCCACATTTCCGGGATGGAAAGATTCTCAAGAAGAAGGGATCGTAGCAAAATGTCTGAACCTAACTCAATGGAATGTGAATATTCCATCTCCGCATACGGTTCCCGGTTCTTTGTGTTTGGTTCTCTCCGGGAAAATCGAGGAAACCCTTTTAGATTCGGAGCAAAAGGATTTGATTCTCAGAGAATTATTTGCCGGGGATTATTTTTTGTTTCAACCGGATAAGATTTTACATTCCGGAATATCTGAAATTCTTTATATACTTCCGCGCGACTTATCTCGAATTGTTTCTAAACTTCCGGGTTGGAAAAAGTGGATCGAGGATTTAAATAAGGAGAATCATCTTTTTCACGTATCCAAACTGAGACCTTCTAAAAAGGAACTGATGTCTTTTTTGTCTTCGGTGGAACTTTTGTTTCATCTGAATAAGGCCACTCTTTCCAATTTGGAATCCAGAATGGAGTGGCTCGTGATTCCCGGCGGGAAAATCCTTCTCAAACAGGGAGACGTCGGAGATTCGATGTACATTCTCGTTTCCGGTCGCTTGTCTTGGACCGTTCGCTCCAAAAACGAGGAAATACTCGCGCAAGGGGAACTCGGTAAGGGGGATATCATCGGTGAAATGTCCCTACTTACCGGGGATAAAAGGTCGGCGACCGTAGTCGCTTTGAGGACCAGTCAAGTCGTTCGGATTTCGAGAGAGGACTTTCGTATGAGTTTTGCGAATTCTCCGGAAGCTCTTTTTCAAATTACGGGAACCATTGTACATCGATTGAATACGGAGAGAAATCAAAGCTATCGAAAAACGAATTCCGTCAGAACCGTTTCCGTCTTTCCGCTGAATTCGAACGGGAGTTCGGAGGATTTTTTTTATTCTCTTCAAAACGGTCTCAAAAATTTCGGGAAATCTATATTAGTAGATTATGATGTTTTTACTAAAAGAATTGGTTTGAGGGAATACAATAAGAATTCGGAAAAAACGAACGTGTATCGAATCGGAGATCTCGTGAATTGGTTTTATGACCTCGAAAAAAATTACGATAAGCTCATATTCAAGACCAGCATACACAATCCGGGTTGGAGAGAAACCTGTTTTCGTCAATCGGATCGAATTCTCGTTTTGATCGATCCGAGCAAACCGATCGTTTTGGATTACGAGAAAGTGAATTCCATGTTGCCCGAAGAAATTCAGAAGGAACTCGTTTTTTTGATCGATTTTGCCTTTACCGATTGGAAAAGGATAGAATCGATTCTGCAAAAATTTCCTTCTATCTCTCATTCAATTGTACGAAGAAATGTAAATGCTGATTTCGGTAGATTGTCCCGAAGACTTACCGGTAAAAGTATCGGAGTTGCACTTTCTGGAGGGGGTGCAAAAGGTTTTGCACATCTTGGACTTTTGAGGTGTTTCGAAGAGAATGATATTCCCGTGGATATGATTTCGGGTACAAGCGCGGGAGCGATTATGGGGGGACTGTTTGCGATGGGACTCGGCTCGTCCGATATTCTTCCTTTGATCCGAAACTTTTGGTTGGATCGAAATATTCTTGGGGATTTTACGTTTCCCTTCGTTTCTCTTGTAAGGGGAAAACGGTATTCGAACGCGATTCACGAATTTTTCAAAGATAGAAATATAGAAACCCTCCCGATCCCTTTTTACGCGATTGCTTGTAACTTAACGAAGGCTGAAAGAAAGGTTTTTGATAGAGGTTTGTTGTGGAAGGCGGTAAGGTCCAGCACTTCCATTCCGGGAATTTTTCCTCCCTTTTCCGAAAACGGGGAATTGTATGTGGATGGAGGTTTGTTAGATAACCTTCCCGGTTCCATTTTGAAAGAAAGAGGGGCCGGGATTTTGATCTCGGTAGACTTGGGTGGCGGAGGTCAGATCGATAAGGATTGGATGTATCATAATTTACTCGGCCCTCAGTATTTAGGAGAAGCTCCTTCCTTTTTCAATCTATTGTTTCATCATTTAAAACGTAAGAGTTTAAAAACGAAATATACCGGGTTTGCCGAAATTATGATGCGTTCCTTGATGTTGTCCAGTAAGAATAACCGGAATCGTACCCGGGACAGTTCCGATCTTTACATCGAACTTCCGGTAGGCGAATATTCCACCTTCGACTGGGATCAGTTTCAAAAATTATACGAAATCGGATACGAGGCCGGTAGAAAGAAAGTCCATATCTGGAAAAACGAAATTAAGAAAAGACTAAATTCATAAATTCTTATTTTTTAATTGAAATCTTCTACGTGAAGAAATTAGAATTGTTTTTTCTTTGGCGATTTTCATGCAACCCTTAGACATTCAATTTTTGGAAGAATTCTCTTCGGAGTTTGCTTCCTTTCAAGATCAGATCTGCATACTTGAAGAGTGTTCTTCCGGAAAAATTCTCTTGTCGAACGAATGCATTCGTTTTTGGGGATTGAAAGGATTCAATCAGGAGCCGGATACGTTTCCTTCCTTCCTATTTCATCTTCATGGAAAAATTCGAAACTATGCGGATTTTACCGAAAAGATTCTTTTAAAACACATGCAAGATTTGGAATACTTCGATACACTTTTTACCGAAAGATACATTTTGCGTTTTTTTTGGAAAGCGGTCTTGAATAAAGCGGAGTCGACGTATCGTATTTATACATTCGAAATTTTGGCGCAGGAAGGGGACTGTGGGAATCTTTCTCCGGAAAGTCCTGGGGTGGAATCCATTTTTTACAAACTTCCGGAACCGGCGTTTTTATTCGATCCGTCCACTTTACGTTTTCTTGCCGTAAACGATGCCGCGATCCATCTCTATGGGTTTTCCAGGGAGGAATTTGCCGGTATGAATCTTTTGGAAATTCGCCCCGAGGAGGATCGCACCGATATGGAAACCGCGATCCAAAATTTCGCCAAGGAAACCGGAATTCGTTCCAGAGGAGTTTGGAGACATTGGAGGAAGGACAAAAAATTTCTTTATGTAAAAATCACCACAAACCGAATTCCTCTTGGAGATTCTTTTGCGGTTTTGACGATTTTGACGAATGTTTCCGAGACGATAGAAACCTCTTATGCTTTAAGGCAAATTCGTGCGGAGAAACAATCCATCATCGAAAGTATGTCGGATCGATATTTTGCGCTTTCCAAAGACTGGAGATTCATTTCTGCGAACCGGCAATCTCTTATTACATTAGGAAAACCTAAAGAAGAATTGATAGGAAGGAATATCTGGGATTTGTATCCGGGAGCTTCGGTTCGATTCTTTCGGGACAAATTCGAACTTGCTGTCCGAACTCTAAAGCCGATTACTTTCGAATATAAAATCATAGAAACCGGAAACGTGATGGAGTTTAGGGTTTTTCCTTTTGAGGAAGGGGTCTCCGTGTTTTTTCAGGATATTACGGAAAAAAGGAAAAGAGATTCCGAACAGAACATTCTCAAAGAGATCGCTTTAAAAATTCCGAAAGCGTCGAGCGTGAAAGAATCTTTCGAGATTCTTTTTGAGACGATTTGTAAGGGAACTTTTTGGAATTTTGCCCAAACTTGGAGGTTTCAAAACGGTAAGATCGTTTTGGAGGAGAATTCGCCTTGGTACTCTACGGAAGCGACTTTCTTACGGTATAGAATCGCTTGTTTTGAAACCGGTTTTTCTCCCGGAGAGGGGATGATCGGAGAGGTTTTTTCCACTCATAAAATTCGTTTTGTGAATGACGTTCAAAAGGAAAAAAATTTTAAAAGGACAGGTTTTGTGTTTCAAACCGGAATTCGGTCTTGGATTGCAATCCCTTTGCGAACCGGACATGAAACTTACGTTCTGGAGTTTTGTTCCCAGATTGAGTTGGATTCAGTAAATTCTTATATTCAAATGTTTGAATTGATTTCGGATCAGATCGAAGTTTTGTTTAAAAACAAGGAATCGGAAGAGGAGAAGGATCATTTTTTTAAGTTGTCCGGGGACATGTTCCAGATTTCCACGTTGGACGGACAGATCATAGAACGTAACCATGCTTGGGAGGAAGTTTTGGGGTATACTCGGGAGGAATTGAACGGAATCGATCTCGTTAAAATCGTTCATCCGGACGATCGGAACAAGATGTTGAGCGCCCTCGTGAGTGTTCGAAAATACGGAAAAAATCTTTCGATCGCACTTCGATACGTAACCAAACACGGACGGACGAGGACGATTCTTTGGAAGACGATCGTTTCCCCGGAACACAGACTTGTTTACACCACGGGTAAGGATATCACCGAAATTCAAAATACCCAGCTCCAACTTGAGAACATGACGAAAGAGTTGCAGCGTTCGAATTCGGATCTGGAGGATTTCGCTTTTATCGCTTCTCACGACCTCCAGGAGCCTTTGCGAAAGATTAAGGCGTTCGGAGATCGTCTTTTGAAAAGAAACTCAAATTTGGATTCGGAATCCGTGGATTATCTGCAAAGAATGTTTTTTTCCGCGCATCGATTATCCAACTTGATCGAAGGTCTTTTGTCTTATTCCCGGATTAAGAGTAGGGCGAAACCCTTTCAGCTCGTCGATTTAAGAAAAATTTTAAAAGATTCGATCGGCGATTTGGAAATTTATATCAAGGAAAAAAATGCGAGAGTGGTCGATTCTGAAATCGGTTTTGCTTGGTGTGATCCGTTTCAAATGGGGACGGTATTTCAGAATCTGATCAAAAACGGAATTAAATTCAATCAGAGCGAAAACCCCGAAGTGAACATTCGATGTATTCCGCATCCTATCGAACCGAATTGGATTCAAATTACCTTTGCGGATAATGGAATCGGTTTTGACAAAAAGCACGACGGTAAGATATTTACGCTCTTTCAAAGGTTACACAGCCGGGAAGATTATGAAGGAAACGGAATCGGTCTTGCAGTTTGTAAAAAAATTATAGAATTTCACGGGGGAAGAATTTACGCCGAAAGCGTTTTACAGAAAGGTTCCACCTTTTATGTGGATCTTCCGGGCGCTCTTACGTCTGTTCAAGAATATGAAAGCCGAAATTAAAAATCAAAGTTCGATTCATATACTAGTTGCGGAAGACGATCCGGACGATCGGCTATTGATGAGGGACGGTTTTCGGGAGAATAATCTGAACAACCCTCTACATTTCGTGAAGGATGGGGAAGAATTGTTCGATTTTCTTCAAAACAGAGGGGAATATTCCGATACTTTAAAGTATCCTAGACCAGGAATCATTTTATTGGATTTGAATATGCCAAAAATGGATGGAAGAGAGGTTTTAAAAGTGATCAAGTCCATTTCAGAGTTCAAGGCAATCCCGGTCATTGTTATCACAACTTCTAGGGAAGAAGAGGATATGTTGGAAACTTACGATCTGGGTGCAAATTCTTTCATTCGAAAACCCGTGGAGTTTGATGCGTTTATGGAAACGATCCGAACTCTAGGAGAATATTGGTTTGAGATAGTGGAGCTCCCCATTGTTTAGTAACGATTCATCGGACGAGGTTTCTGTTTGTTTAATCGAAGACGACGAGGACGATTCGATTCTTTTTAAGGAATATTCGGACGAGATTCCGTATCCCAAATACAATATCACTCGCTTTAAGGATGCCGCGAGCGTGCTTGCGGATTTGAAAGTTAATCCTTCCGGGTATAAGATCTATGTGGTGGATCATTTTTTAGGATCGCAAACCGGATTAGAAATTTTGCATGAGATTCGTGCCGTCGTTGGTTCCGTTTTTGCTGTTTTGATTTCGGGGATTTCGAAAGAGGAAATAGAAATCATCGTAAAAGAAGAGGGATTTCAAGGTTATCTTGAGAAGAAGAATCTTTCCACATTTCATATTGCAAAAACCTTTTTTACGGTTTTGAAGGAGAAAGAGAATTCTGAGGCGGGCCATACTTCCATGGATACTTTTCTTATAAAAATGGAAACCATATCTCAATTTTCCGGAGGGATTGCTCACGATTTTAATAATATTCTGAACGTCATCGTAGCCAACTTGGATATGCTGGAGATGCAGTGTAAGAATCAGCCGGACGTTTTGAATCGAATTCGTTCCGCACAAAATGCTGTTATGCGAGGCGCGGAAGTAAATAAGAAATTATTGAATTTTTCTAGAAAACAATCTTTATATCCGGAAGTAGTGGATCCGAACACGTTGATCGCCGATTATTTGGGAAAAGCACAGGATGTTTTTCCGCAGAACGTTCAAGTGAACTTTGATCCTCGTTCGGAGGGGGATCTCTGTCGGATCGATCGAAGCGAATTTGCAAATTGTCTTATGCATTTGCTCCAAAATGCGAAGGAGGCCTTCGAAGAATCCGAAGGAAGTATTTTAATAGAAACTGATACGATCGTTCTGAATTCTAAGGATAAATCACTCGGGTTAAAGGAAGGACATTATCTTTTACTTAGGATTGCGGACAATGGTAAGGGCGTGGATTCGAACATAGCCGATAAAATTTTCGAACCTTTTTTCACTACAAAACCGAAAGGGAAACATTCGGGACTTGGTCTTTCCATGGTCTTCGGTTTTGTGCAAAGAAGCGGAGGGCGGATCGTATTTGAATCCTATTCGAATATCGGTTCCGATTTTTATATCTATCTTCCTATTGAGGACATAAAATCAAACTCGCATTTCGTAAAACCGGAATCCTCAAAAAAACCGAAAGAAATTTTTTATTTTTCAAATGAAGGAGAATTTTCAAAGAGAACGTCTTATATTCTTCAGAAATCGGGGTATAGGCTACGTCATTTTAGGGATCTAAACGTTTTTGAATCTTATCTTTCTAATATAAATTCCGAAACTATTTTACTTTCGGAAACTTGGCTGGAGGATTTTTCGAAGTGGAAGGAGATTGCGGTGAGGGCGCAAAACTCGGATTTGAAAGTGAAAATCTTTTATTTTTCCTCATCGGTCGACGCAAACGATTCGGAAAGTTCAGCGGGGATTTCCTGGCCCGTATCTAGAAAGTCTCTTGAAAGTCGTTTTAATATATTTTAATTGAGTACTCATGAATCAGCCTAAATTACCCAATCTACTGATTCTAGACGATGAGGAAGAAATTGCAGGTATCCTCGGGGATATAGCTAAACAATGTGGTTTCGAAGTTACGGTCACTCACGAAGCCGGGGTATTTTTCGAAAAGTTGACCGAGGACACTCAATATATCATTTTAGATTTAATGATTCCAGGAGTGGACGGAGTTGACGTTTTACGGATGTTATCCGGTAAAAAACTTTCTGTTTCCGTAATCTTAATCAGTGGAGCGGATCGGAGGGTTTTACAAAGCGCCGAAGCCCTTGCAATCCAATACGGATTAAAAATTTCGGGAGTTCTTGAAAAACCGATCCGAATCCAAGAATATCAGAATGTACTTATAGGGCTTATCTCTAATCAAAAGAACGAATCTTCGCAATCTTTTGCCGTCGGAAAAAGAACCGTTAAAGAGCAAACTTCCGTGAATACACCGGAGGAAATCGAGCAGGCGATTCGAGGGGATCAATTTTTACTTTATTATCAACCGAAGATCGATTTTAAAACGGGAAACGTTTCCGGTTTTGAATCTCTGGTGCGTTGGTTTCATCCGGAAAGAGGTTTGATTTTTCCGGATTCTTTTATTCCGATCTTGGAATCGTATCCGAGTTTAATGGACGCGATGACTGAGAAATTGATTCTTCAGGCACTCTCTCAGTGTTCGGTTTGGAACAAACAATTCCCGGGTATTGCGGTTGCTGTAAATGTTTCTCCTGTGAGTATGAATAAGTTGATTCTTCCTGAAACTATTTCCAAGATGATCGAAAGTTTCGGATTGAATAACAGTCAGTTGATCGTCGAAGTTACGGAAACTCAACTATTGGAAAATATCACGTCTACCTTAGACATTTTAACTCGGATTCGAATTCGAGGAATCGGACTTTCCGTGGACGATTTCGGAATCGGTTATTCTTCCTTGAAACAAATTCATCGTTATCCTTTTACGGAACTCAAAATCGATCGATCTTTTGTAAGTGTGGCTCCATATGATAAGGAAGCTCTTTTTATTTGTCAGGCCGCGATTGATCTCGGCCATAAACTTGGAATGACGGTCGTGGCGGAGGGGATCGAAACTGCTATTGTGGGAGAGTTGATGAAAAAACACGGCTGTGACAAAGGGCAGGGTTATTTTTACAGTAAACCTATGCCCGCGGACGCTACCTTACCGTTTTTGTCCAGTTTTAAGTTCTAATTTTTTTCTGGTTTACTCTCAAGGAAAGAATTCGATTCTTTCGGTAGTATGAAAAATGTTCTTCAGGATCCGGATTTTCCCGTTTTGATCCGGGCTTATCGTTCTTCACTGATTCGACGATATTCGATTTCCAATTTGGAACGTTATCCGGAACTGAAGGCCATTCCAAGATCGGTTGTCGATGCTCTTTTGAAATATTTTTTAGAGCTTTTGTATCCGGAATACAAAGGAAGACTTTTGTTGGACGGAGCCTTTCGTTCCCTTTCCGGTTTTGTCCATAGTCCTTCCAAGGTGTTTGGTTTGATCGGTTCTTTAGGCGCGGCCGCTTTCAATTTCGGAAGGCATTTGGGTGCGGCATTTAAAACCGGTTTTGCGGCTTTGAATTCTTATCTTACGGCAAGACATTTTGAAACTTTAATGTTCGAATTCACAAAGGAGGAGTTGAGATTGGGGAACGATCCGGAAGACCCGATCGTTTTTGATAGAATCATTTCCCGGATTCCCAAAAAAGAAGCGGACCAATTTAGGAAGGATATCCTGAGACTTTTTGAAACTCTTTCTAATAAAGAACTCTTAAACAAGATCGTTTTGATGATGAACGCGATCGTTTCTAAGATGGAAAACAAGCCGAAAACGTACACTTCTGAAGAAGTGGAAGGAATCCGTCTTGGTTTTGTAATATTACAAAAAGGTCAAGAACTCTTTCGGGATCTTTCCGATATGGAGATGAAATTGATTTTAACGTCGATTGATAGAATCGAGTCTGATTTTTTCGAGGACGCTTTGAAGAAAAATAACGGATTTGAATCGATATAATAGTTTTTGTTCCGCTTTAGAAATTTGTCCCACTGAATTTGTTTTCGTCCGACTCGGTTAGACTGATTAAAGTTTGCAGTCGGATTTCGTTGGAAGGGGAAATAATCAATCCTTCATTTTTTCAATTTTATGTTTTTCGGAAAAGTCCTTGCGAAGATGTTTCGAAATCGTTAGAATAAAAGTCTTGAAGTGGAGTAAAGTCTATGAAAAAATTTTTTGATTGGATGGCACGGATCGTCGCAAGCGTGATTCTGATTCCGGCGTTTTACTTTAAACTTTCTGGAGCGGAGAGTTCCATAGCGACGTTCACCGCATTGGACGCCGAACCTTTTGGTCGTTACGTAGTCGGTTTTTTCGAGTTAGGCGTCGTATTTTTATTGTTAATTCCACAGACGAGTTGGTTAGGCGCTATGATTGCGACGGTCATTATGGTAGGGGCGATCGGTTCTCATATCTCTATTCTCGGTTTTCAAGGCGAAATGGGGATTTCTTTTTTATTGGCCTTTGTGGTTCTTATCTGTTGTCTCACCGAGTTGGTTGCAAGTAAGGACAGAAATCCGATTTTTACGAGAATATTTGCAAATAAAGCTTAATTTCAAAAAGGATTTCAACTTTTGTAATCATCGGCAAAGTAGATTACTTTTGAGAACCTCTATAAAATAGATTTTAGAATTCTCGAATGTCGTAAAACAGTGACTTCGCCATAGGAATTCTTTATAACGTTCTGTTGTTTTTTGATTTTATAGAGGCACTTACCCTTATCTTTTGAAGAATCGTATTCTAAATCTTGCATTTCTTTATTCCTTTCTGTAATGGGGGTATAACTGATTTATCTATTTAACGTGAGTTCGGCGTAAGGAGAGAGCGGATATTATAGATTGTCATTTGATTTCAAATTGAAAGACGGTTTTTTGAAAAAAACAAAAATACCACTCAGCTACTGTGTAGGTTAACGGCCCAATTGAAGAACTCCGATGTTTTGTATGTTGAATCTGACAAAGCCGGACCCATATTTACTGCAGCGGCTGGCGTTTTTCGTGCAAGAATTTTTTTCTTACGTCGGACT
>NZ_QAJG01000006.1:42500-70000 GCF_003046425.1 Leptospira borgpetersenii serovar Javanica | reverse complement strand
AATACGGAATCACCGGCTTGTCGGGCGTTTTCGTAAATTTGGGGGGACAATTCTTATATAACAACGTTTTGGCGATCAATGTGGTGGAGCAGATTCAATCCGCGATTTCTCTACCTTCCGGCGCCATCGTCTTCGGTTTCGAATTGAGCGTATTGACCAATTATCTTTTGAACAACGTTTGGACCTTTTCCGATCGTAGGAATGTCGGCTTTTGGGACAATATGATCGGATTCTTAAAATTCAATGTAATCAGTCTTTTGGGTTTTTTGATTCAATTTTCAACCTGGTTTTTTCTGGTGAAATATTTTCAGATCCATTATCCTGATTTTTTACCCTATCGGCTTACGTATATGGGAAATATAGTTGGAATCCTACTTGCAACCGCGACGAATTATTTTTTGAATCGCAATTTTACATGGAAGACTTAATATATTTATGAAATTGTATCTGCTATTCTTGTTGAGTTGTTTGGTCTTATTTTTCGGAATTAAGACGGATTTTGAAGTAACCTACGGAGATTCCGGTTTTATGTGGGTTCAAATTATGGATCTGATCCGATCCGATTTTCAAACCTTTTCATTTTATTATTCCGGAAGTTCTTTCGATCCCAAGGGAGAATGGATTCCCTTTCAAGCGCCTTTTTTAGGGATTCATGATTTGCAATACTATATAGATTTTCCGCCTTACTTTCCGTTAGTCGTTTCCGTCGGTAGGGTATTGTTTAAGTCGAATTTAGGAATTTATTTCATCCAAATTTTATTTCTGTCAGGTTCGATCTATTTTCTGTATCTTTTATTTTCCGAATTTACCCGAAGAAGATGGCTTAGCGTTTCTTTTGTTTATCTGTATTTATTCGGGACGACCGTGTTTACCTACAATTTGGTCATTCACGAATATTCGATCGCTTTGTTTTTTTTATACGGGGGAATTTATTTTTATCATCGATCTATAAAGACGAAAAAAAATACCAACTTCCTATATTCTTCTCTTTTATTCGGACTTTCCCTTTATTTTCGTTTAGAATTTATATTTATCATTTTTTCATTGTCCGCTTTGAGTTTTTTATTACGACAGGAGATTCGGAAGCGGATATTTTTTTATTGGGCGCCCGTGTTTTTGGTGATACTCGCTTCCTTATTGGCTTCGAATACTTACATTCACGGCCATCCGCTCGGTTTGCGTTATATACTTACGATGGATAATCCGGAGACCGTCGCTCTTTCAAGATCGGATATCGTTTACGATTTGTTATTCGGTAAAGAAAGAGGATATTTTTTTCAATCTTCCTATTTGGCATTGATAATTTTTTTCTCCATTCTTGTCGTTGTCTATAAGAGATCGTATAAGGACATTTTGTCTTTGGAATTGTTGTATCTTGGTGTTTCCATACTTTCGATCTTTCTTATATTGGCAACTGCGCCGAATCACGGAGATCATATCTCTCCCCGGTATCTTTTCGGAACGTATCCGTTGATTTTCGTGCTTGGGCTTATTCTGGTAGAATCATTTCTTGATTCTCAAAAGTCCGTCGTCTATTACGCAACATCGATTCTTGTCGTTGTTTCGATCTTGTTTTCAGTTAAACAATGGTTCTATGCCGTCCAATTTATACGTACTTCCGATAAAAACGTAAGAACCATGATGGATTATTTTCGATCGGAAAATAAAAAATATTTGGTTTTTACGGATACGAACATTCCCAAAAATATACAGTCCTTGATGTATGAAAAAACGATATTATACGTTCCCGAAAAAAAACTAGTTTCCGATTTTTTGGCGAAAGACGCTTTTAAAATCGATCCAAGTCAGATTCTAATCGTTCGACTTTTGACGACTACCTTACCGGTCGACCGGAAAGGATGTATTTCCGGTTATAGGTTTTGTAGGTCGGAGTCCTCGCTTCCCTATGTCGAAGTTTATTCTTATCGATAAAGTCGAAACGTGATCCGTATTGCAATCGAGCGGATCCATACAAACTCTGCTATGTACAAAAATAGAGTAAAGCATTCCTTTTAACGTAGGCGTTGAAGAATCTGTATAACGTTCCCAATATATTCCGCAAGAATTACAAACTAGTTGTTCGAACTTTCCAAAGAAAAATAACGATGGATGTTGAAACCTAAAGTCCATTCTTTTTTGGAGTAATCGTAATCGGCTCCACGTAGGAGCTGCGTGTGTGCGATGGATCTACTATTTGTAACGAACAACTGAAAAACGTGTCCTCCTGTTTCAAAGTCAACGCCGAAACTCAAAGGGACGGACATATATTCCACGGGTTTGGAAAGAAGAATATTGTTGATCACTGTGTCGATTGTTTTTCCTCTCGCGATCAGATCGTTGACTTCCGAAGCGGAATATTCCACTCCGTTAATCTTCGTCTTTCTATTTTCCGCAGCGTAAGAATCTCCGATATAATCCCGTTTCGAGGTGAGAATGGTTCCGAACGTAAAATCCAGACGTTTAAAAAGATGAATTCGAAAAGAAACATCCAAACCCATTCTATCGTTGGAAATGTGCTCCTTCACAAAATTTCTATGAACGAACATAGGGGAGAGTTGAAGGGAAAAAACTTCTCCGAACCTTCTCGAAATTAAAAAAGAAGCGAGCATACTTTGTCTGTCTGGATACGTAAGTTCGTACGTGTTTAACTTTTTTGTAGCTTCGGGATCGAAGGTTGAGAGACCCGTGGAAACTTTGAGATAAGGTCCGTAAAACTTTTCTTGTTTCTCCGTTTCCTGCCCAAATACTCCAAAGAAACTGATCGTAACCGGAAAACTTGAATCCTGAGTCAAAAGGCGGATTTTTCCTCTCGCTTCATATGTTTTTTGAAACGAGGTTCTGGCGATTCCGATCGTGAGCCGATCGGTAACTCCGTAATCGAGAGAAAGTTGTGTGTTGGCTCCGTTATCCAAGCCCAAAAAATCGTAGGAAGCGGATTTTGCGTTTCCGAAACGGTGATTAAAACGAAAATCCAAACCGTTTTTGCCCACGTCTTCTGTGCTCGGCATGTGGATCAGACTGCTTCCGAGGAACGCGGATTTTTTTTGCTCCTGCGCGGAAAGACTCACGGAGAAAAAAAGAAAAACGGAAATCAAAAACGTTAAGCGAAGTGGAAAAGGCGCCGCTAAGGAAAAGGGAGTTTTTTGGAATTTTATTCTTTGGTTTGCCATGTTACGGATGTTTCGATTTGGATTTTTTCGTTTAGTTTCAGAATTACTAATTTAGGAATTTCGATATTAAAATCGCTCAGTAGAATTTCGAAATTTGCGCGAATCAAAAGATCTTTCCCTTTTTCTTCGAAATTACCCCGGACTTGAACGTTCTTTTTTGTAACTCCGTGTAAGGTGATATTCCCTTCGACGATCACGGTTTTGGAGGAAACGTCCCATTTAGAAATGTTTCCTTGAAAGATCACATTCGGAAAACGTTCCGTTTCCAGATAATTTTCGTGCATGTGACGGTTCATCAGCCGGTTGGGAACGTTTAAGTCATTAAGATCGACTTGAAAGAAAAACGTTTTTGATTTTAGATCGGCTCTCCCTTCTGCTTTTTTTAGAGAGCCTCGAATTGTCTCCTGAGGGGCCTCGCTTAAAAAGCGAATGTCCGTTTCCTTTACGTTCCATTCCTCGGAGAATTTCTTTTCGGAACCAAGTTCGTAGACGGAAGAAATTTGTACGAACAGAACAATTAGAAAAATAACATATAAGAAACTTCTACGGATCAAGGGTTGGCTCCTTTCAGGATCCAGCAGAAAACGGCTTTATTGATGGAATCGTTATTATTTATTCTCATCGAACCCGTGTTGATTTTTTGAAATAGAAGACTGTTTTTCGGGTCGGTTACTGTCACTCGATTTCGAACCGAGTTGTAAGAAGTGGCGTCGAATCCAGCGTTTGCGTTGTTTGTATTGTGGCAAGTGGAACAGCTTCCTGTTCCTGCTTGATTTAAGGTGGAGAAGGCGGGGGCCGGATCGGTACAGTCCGCATTTGTGAGTTCTTTCAAAGGTGCCGTCGAGTTTAATAGAAAAGCTAAAAGTTTTAAGGAGTCCTCCTTATCCGAACTTTTTTCGTTTTGGCAGTTCCATAGGATGGAACAGAGATAAAAGGCCAAGATCCCAAACTGGAACGGTTTAAGAATTTTTTTCATAAAATTCTCCTTTAAAAAATGAATTTACAACGCGTCCCAAAACCTGCGGAAGCGAACCCAATAGTAGGTGGGAATAACGTTTTGAATTTCAATCTTATAATGGACTTCACATTATGTTTTCGTCGAAAAAATTGTGAGTAAAACAAAACGGTCCACGGAGTGGAATTTGTGCGATTCTTGGAGTCGTGTTTAAATTATTGAGTTCGTGATCCAATGAAAATTCTATCCGAGTGTAATGGGCCAAACTCTCAAAGGTGACATTAGAAATGAAAAACGTTTCGTTTTATCCTGGAGAAAATAAATAATGTGAATTTGGTATGAGGAGATTCATTTTTCTAAAAAAATTGGATCTGAACTTTACAGATCGATTCCAAAAATGTGGGACGTATCCAAGTAAATTATCGTTTTTCTCTATTAGGTGGTATTCTTTTTATCCCTGTTCGCTTACTTTTTAAGAGATATTTTTCGAATGAATTTCCAAGGATGTTTGCTAGGTTTTACGAAAAAACTCCATTTTGAAGGTTTCGATTCCCAAAGCTTATTTAAAAAGCTTTTGTTTGGCGATGATGGAGTCGTTTGGATACTTGGGGGTTTTCGGGATAAATTGTATAAGGGAAAATGAGTAATTCATTCAATTTATTTCGTCATACGAAGATGAATATTCTTTCAATGGGCTCGAAAATAGGTCTTTGTATATGCCGAGGATGAGCTTTATGTTTTAGAATCTCTCTAAAGTTTTAAGGATTTGACATAGCTTTACCTAAAAGTTTACTTACTTTGTGAACTTGCATCATTAAAAAATGATTCACTTTTTAAAAAACTTGACTGAGTATATATCAAGGCAATGATGAAACGCTTTAAATTCTATGAAAACAATATACATATATATTCAGAGATTGGGAATACGAAAAAAACTGATACTTCTTTTCGGTTCTGTGCTGATACCGATTACGGTGTTGGTCGTATTGGCTTTAATCAATACGAAAGATAGAATCGAGGATATTGAAACGATCTATGAGGATCGGGTAATTCCTCTGAAACAATTGAAGAAGATATCGGATTTATATGCGATTTTCATCGTAGACTGTGTTCACAAGGTAAGAAGTGGAACGTTTACACCGGAAGAAGGAGTCGCTAATCTTGATAAGGCGACTTCCGGAATTCAAGAAGAATGGAGCGCATACGTTGGAACTTATCTTGTTCCCGAAGAGGAAGCCATCATCCGGGAGTTAAATCCTCTTTTTGTGGCTTCGAACGCTGCGGTAGCCGAGGCCAGGGACCTGATGATCAGCAAAAACTTTCAGGAATTAGAGTCTTTTGCGGATTCTCGTTTGTATCCTAGAATTGATCCGGTAACAGAAAAGATCGAAAATCTGATACAGTTACAATTGGAGATCACGGACAAGATATATATCAAAGCGGAAAAACAATTCACTTTTAGTTGGATTTTACTCCTTTTCCTTTCCAGTATAACTTTGATTTACATCGTTCTGATTGCGGTGGTCTATTCAATTCAATTGGTCAGGGGGCTTACTACTGTAAGCGGTGCGGTCAAAAATGCGGATTTTTCTCATCCGGTGGAAGTTGAAGAAGATGAAAAGAAAAAAGACGAACTTTATCTTTTACTGATTACTTTTCGTTTGTTCCAGATCAAGCTCAAAGAGATGCTCAGCACGATTATGGACTTTTCCGAAAATCTTGTTGCGGCTTCTGAGGAACTTTCTCGTTCTGCGGATCACCTTTCTGCGAACGCACAATCCGAATCGGCTTCGATTGAGGAAATTTCCGCATCGGTGGAAGAGATTAGTTCCGGAATGGAATACGTAAACCGGAACGCGGAGTCTCAGTATGTCCTGATTTCTTCATTTAACGGGGAAATGCGAGAACTGGAAGGGATGATTAGCAAGGTGGGGGATGCCGTAAAGAATTCTTTGGAAAAAATTTCGGATATGTATCTTAAAACCGATTTCGGTAAGAAAACGATGGGAGATCTTTCCGAAAGTATGGAGAAGATCGAAAGTAGTTCGGTTGAGATGCAGTCCATCACGGCGATCATCAAAGAAATATCAGAAAAAGTGAATTTACTTGCGCTCAATGCTGCCATCGAGGCTGCGAGGGCTGGAGAACATGGCAGGGGTTTTGCTGTGGTGGCGAGTGAGATCACAAGGCTTGCGGAACAAACGGATTCTAGTGCGATGACGATCGAGGAACTCATTAAAACGAGCAATGCGGAAATCGAAACCGGTAGAAAGATCGTTGAAAACTCTGTGAAAGTTTATGCCGAAGTTTTGGGTGGGCTTGAACATCTGAAGGAATCCTCCAATCAAATCGTAGCCATTATGGAACTCCAACAGGAGAAAAAGGAAAAAATTCGTTCCGGAATCGATCAAGTCGATACGAAGTCGGAGGACATTCGCAATTCCGTTAAAGAACAAAAGATTGCTATTACGGAAACGGCCAACGCGATTTCCAATATTTCCACTACCGTCCAAAGTAGCGCAGCGAACTCCGAGGAAATTGCAGGAAGTGCGATCAGTCTTTTACAGATTGCGAAGAATCTTCAAGAGACAATGAACTTTCTAAAAGGCTGAACGTTTCTACTTTTAAAGGAAGTTGTGAGTTAATAAAACTCAGTAAACTTTTGGTTCGTTTACTGAGTGATTTCTTTTTAAGTTTTATGCTTGTTTTCTGTCGCGGCCTCAAATTTGGAACTTATCCCAAGGCCCGTGTATATGGGTGTCAATTTCTGAGTTAAATGCAATAGTTTCTACATTTTAAACTAGGAATGTATATGCATGTAGGATCTTTCCGGTCTCTTGATTTCAATCAGAACAAATGAAATACTTTCTTCATATTGTAACGTGAGTTCGGTGGTTGGAGATTTATTTTTCTAAAATTGTAGGAACTCATACTTTTTAGGGTATCTCTATAAAATCTGAAAATGTAGATTTTAAGATCGAATTTATAGATGGATCACCGTTTTCGAAGTGATCGTCCAATGAAAAATTCATTACTCACGTTAAGTAATACTACGGAAAGTAGTTGTAGGTTTATTTTTTAGAATTGAAAAAAAATTAGAATCATTCTAAAAAATATTTGCTTCTGAGGGGTTGGGAGATATCATGGGGTGTCTAAGTTTCAAAGTAAATTAAAAAGGAGAAATAAAATGCCGCAGGTTACATCCCTAGCACCGGATTTTAAAGCAGAAGCTGTTCTTGGAAAAGAGATCAAGGAAATTAAACTTTCAGATTATAAAGGAAAATGGGTAGTGTTATTTTTTTACCCGCTTGACTTTACTTTCGTTTGTCCGACTGAAATTATCGAATACGATAACAAACTTCCGGAATTCAAAAAACTCGGAGCGGAAATACTGGGAGTTTCTGTGGATTCAGCTTTTACTCATTTAGCTTGGAAAAATACTCCTAAAAAAGAAGGTGGAATCGGAGACATCAAATACCCTCTGATTGCGGATCTTACTAAGTCCATTTCTAGAGATTACAATGTTTTAACGGATGGTGGAGTTGCTTTAAGAGGAACTTTTATCATTGATCCAGCCGGTCTAATTCGCCAGGCGACTATCAACGATCTTCCTGTGGGACGTAATATTGACGAGGCGATCCGATTGATCAAAGCTTTCCAATTTGTCGAAAAACACGGCGAAGTTTGCCCGGCAAACTGGGATGAGGGAA
The DNA here is from genome assembly GCF_003046425.1 of Leptospira borgpetersenii serovar Javanica. GTDB lineage: Bacteria > Spirochaetota > Leptospiria > Leptospirales > Leptospiraceae > Leptospira > Leptospira borgpetersenii. The sequence continues at coordinate 62,165 of NZ_QAJG01000006.1, read as the reverse complement.
AGAAAACGATGAAAGCCGATCCGGAAAAATCTAAGGATTACTTCTCGGCGGTAAATTGATTTTTTTCTGTCCGCAGATGCAAGTCTGCGGATGATGACATATCAGCACCCCTAAGAAGCGAGGTTTCAGTTACTTGAAGCGATCCGCAGAATGAGATCGCAAAAAGGGTAAGTGATTGTGAAATCAATGGCTATTCCTGAAATGGATCGTTAGCTGGTTCCTGTTTCTTTGGGGATTTTCCTTTTCCCAAGAGTCTAATTTCCGGAGGTAATGGAAAGTGGAACAAGTTCTGGAAAAAGAATCCATTTACGAAAATCGTTATTACCGTCCTGATAATTTCCCGAAAGGCCTTACACGCAAAGTCGTAGAGTCTATTTCGCATATCAAAAATGAACCGGATTGGCTCACTGAATTCCGTCTCAAAGCCTTTGAAATCTACGAACAAAAACCAATGCCGACTTGGGGATTTTTTCCCAATTTCAACGTAGACATCGATTCTTATACGCATTATATAGGTTCTAATCAACAGAAGAAAAAATCCTGGGATGAAGTGGATCCGGAGGTTCTTAAATCTTTCGAACGTCTCGGAATTCCGGAGCACGAACGCAAGTATCTCGCCGGAATCGAAGCGATGAACGATTCCGAAACTGTTTACGCTAATGTTAAAAAAGAATTAACCGAGCTCGGAATTCTTTTCTGCGACATAGACACCGCGATCCGTGAATATCCTGACATCGTAAGAAAGTATCTCGGGACGGTCGTGAGTGTAGGAGATAACAAGTTTTCCGCTTTGAACAGTTGTGTTTTTTCCGGTGGCTCTTTCGCTTTTGTTCCTAAAGGAGTGAAAACTCCGATGCCTCTTCAAGCATATTTTAAAGTGACGGCGGCTTCTTCGGGTCAGTATGAAAGAACTCTTCTGATCGCGGATGAAGGTGCGGAGATCGAATACTCCGAAGGTTGTTCTTCCGTTCAGGATAAAGGTACCAATTTTCACACTGCGGTTGTGGAGCTTATTGCTCATAAAAACGCCAAGATCTTTTATACAACGATCCAAAATTGGAAGAAGAATATGTACAACTGGACCGTCAAACGCGGATTATGCCATGAAAGAGGGCATATCACTTGGACTGATGTGAATATCGGTGCGAATACGGTCAAATATCCGGGAATTGTCCTCCAAGGAGATCATTCCACGGGGGATGTTCTTTCTCTTGCATTTGCGGGAGATGGGCAGATCCAAGATACCGGGGCGAGAATCATTCATGTCGGTAAAAATACTCGAAGTAATATATTAGCAAAAGGTGTTTCTCTCGACGGAGGAATCAATTCCTATAGGGGACTTGTTAAATTCACCTCTGGATCGGAGAATTCTTATTCTCACGTGAAATGTGACGGTCTGATGATGGACGATCGTTCTCAGTCCCACGCTTATCCTTATAATGACGTTTCCGGTCAAAACGGAACCTTAAATTATGAGGCTACCGTTTCTAGAATCGACGAAGATCAACTTTTTTATCTCCAATCCAGAGGTTTGTCGGAAGATGACGCAAAGCTTCTGATCATCAACGGGTTTTGTGAGGGTGTGACAAAACACTTGAATGTGGAATATTCTGTGGAAATGACACGTTTGATTCGTATGATTCTCGAAGACGGTCACGTGATTCAAGAAAACAACAGTTCTGCAGTAAGTTAAACTAATATTTCAATCGAGCGCCCATAGGAAGCGAGATTATAGGCTCTTTGCGCAACAAAGATGAACGATTCATAAAGAGCAAAGATGCTTTCGTTTCCTCCAACGGCCTTCTTGACTCCGTCGAATCAAGAGTTTTCATATTCGGAACTCGCCTTATGTTCAAGAATCATACTAATCTAAGGATCGTTCGATAGATCTTGCGGATGATTTCTTAAAAAGAAACAAATGCCTGGGATATGCTCCTCTTGAACTCCAATCCAAAAGTAAATCCAAATTCCTTCCTTTTGCATTCCGTCGCAGACCTTCATGTACCACTTGGATATCGTGTTTTCCTTTCTTGCTCTCCAGAATAAAACGGGAAACTTGCGGGTCATTTCGTCCCAAATATCTCTTCCGACACCTTCTCCTCTGGCGATTTCGTCTACTGCGAACTTGGAAAGAAATGTTCCGAAAGGGGTTTCCTTTACCAACGCACAACCTTTAAACTCGGATTCTAAAAGAATTCCGGCAAATTCTTGACTCCAAAAATTTTCTTTCAGAGCTTTTTGAAAAGCTTTTTCAATTAGAAGATTCAACTTATCTTTGGAAATCGAACGATGATCCGGAATAAAGTCGATTCTATTTTTTCTACGGATCAGAGTTCCGCTTCCCTTGATCGTAAATAATTCTTTAAGCAAGGAAGAAGCGGATGTAACCGCGATTCCGAATTCTTTATCCTTTACATTTTTATAAAGTTCTAAACAGGAAAATAAAAGGGAAGCGTCTTCTGAGTCCGGTTTGATGGAAGAATCGACGTCGAAGATCGAAACTTTATTCCCTTCGTGGAAAATTCCCCCTCTCGAATAAAGATGAACCAACTTTTTCGTATGTAGAGTGGAGCAGAGTTTGGTCAAGAACGTGAAAAGGGACGGCCCCTTTTCCTCCGTGACAAAAACAGGAAGTTTTTTTTCCGAAAGGGCTGAAATGACCGCACCCCTTAAATCTTGAGGATGTCGGAATAATTTTCCGGGGAGAATCGACGGAGATTCTTCTTTGTTATGATTTCTATAAAAAAGATTGGTATAAGAGATTCCATCCTTATCTAAAACTACGACCGGATATAAGTCCAACTTGTGAAGTATCTTGAGATTGTAAAGAAGCGCTTCTGCGGACTCCATGAGCGTGCCGGAATCCGCATAAATGACAGCGAACTTTTCAGGTTCGATCGAACGGAAAAGTTTTAAAAATTGAAACGAATCCTTAGTATTATCCGTAACTTCCAAAAGTTTAAGGAGAATCTCTTGATGTTTCATTCCGGTTCGATTGGATTATTTACCCAAAGTGTAGGCAACTAATTTTCCTTTGAGCTTACCAATCGTCAGGGATTGCTCCTTATCCTTTTTCAATTTGAGAAAGCCTAAGAGCGAAGTATCTCCGCAAGCGAGTGCCAAGATATTTCCCGTAAAATGATCTTTGAGTTTTTTCCCCCAAGCAACATAAATTTCCTTGGCTTCTTCTTTGGTACCTATTCGAACTCCGTAAGGAGGATTGGTCACGATAAAACCGTCGGAAATTTTTTTCTCATTTTCGGAAATAGTAGCGTCCGATTCGAAAAAAGTGATCAGGTGATCCACCCCTGCGTTCTTTGCATTTTGTCTTGCAAGATTCAAAATCGTTTCATTCTTGTCGGACGCGAAAATTTTCATTTCGGAATAATTCTTTACATTGAGGATCGGTTCCCCGAAGAGTTTCTTAAACGAAAGGGAAGACGACAAACTTCTGTAATTCGTGTAACCCCCGTATAAAAGTTTGAGAGCCGCTTCTACTACGATGGTCCCCGAACCGCAGAACGGATCATATAACACTGATCTGGCGTTCCATCCCGAATATCGAACCAAAGCGGATGCGAGAATCTCCCGCATAGGAGCCGGACCTCCGATTCTTCCATGTCCTCTTTGTTGAAGAGGCCTTGTGTTCAGACCCAGGGAAAGTTTTGCATGGTCGGAATGGGAGCGAAGATAAAATAACAAATCAGGTTCGTCTCGAGAGACCTTCGGGGGTTCTTTTCCTTTGGAACGAAATCGATCAAAGATGGCGTCTTTGAGTTTGTATGTCGCATAACGCGAGTCCTTCAAAGAATCCTTGGTCGTCGAATCGATTCGAAAAGAATATTCGGGTCCGAAGATTTTCTCGAACGGAAATTGGACAGCCTGGTTATAAAGATCTTCCGGACTTTCCACTTTCCAGTATTTTAAAGAAATACTGATCCCTGATGAGATTCCAGTAGAAAGAGCGAATTCCTTGAGGGTGCTCGTCGAACCTTGAAAAAAAACTCCGCCTCTATTTTCGGAAATGATCTTTAGACCGGCTTCTAAAATTTCTTCTTTTAAAAGCCCGGAAAGTCCGTCCGGGCAGGAAGCATGATATTCGAAAGAATCCGGCTTTGAAAAATCCCATTCCAATTTAAAAGGATTTTGCTTTTGATTTGGTTCGTTCGGAAAATTTTTTATAACGGATCTTTTTGATTTTAATCGGAGAGATTTTTTAGGAATTGGTTTTTTAGAATTTGTCACTCTATTTGCTGCGCGAGATAGTTTTCAACGCCAATTTGACGGATGATTTCTTGTTGGGATTCGATCCAATCGATGTGTTCTTCTTCCGAGACGAGAATTTTTTCAAACAACTCTCTTGTTCCATTGTCGTTATTCTTAACCGCGATCGCGATTCCACGATTGAATCTTTCTACAGCTGCATATTCTAAGTCAAGGTCCACCTTTAAGATCTCTTCGATATTTTTTCCTACATTGATTTTCATATATTTTTGAAGATCAGGTACACCGTCCAAGTAAAGGATACGATCGATGACTTCGTCAGCGTGTTTCATCTCGTCTATGGATTCGTGTTTCATAAAATCTGCAAGTTTTTTAAAACCCCAGTTCTTGTTCATCTTCGCGTGAATAAAATATTGATTGATTGCTGTGAGTTCCGCAGAAAGAACTTCTGCAAGAATGTCGAGTACTTCTTTATTACCTTTCATTGTTTTCTCCTTGTTATCAATTCAGTATAAAAATCATTCTTAATTTTGCAAGGATAGTTTAAAAACTCGAATGAAAAGTCGTCTTACTTGCGTTATTTAATTTTTTTTGATTTTCAATCTCACAATTTTAAAAAACATAGACTCCGATGTCTTCGCCCGTTTTTATTCTCGATTCGGAACTCAGTCCTTTCGGTAAAACTGCACTTGATTATCATTCTCTTTCTTATCAAACTGCAATTCAACTTTTGGAAAGAAATCCTGAATTTGAACCTCAGTTTCTTATTTTTGCTGCAATGGCTCCCGAAAGATACACGGGAGAGATCTTTCTTTCCGCAAGAATTAAGGAAAGCCTTGGTTTAAAGAATTTATTTACCATTAGAACGGAGACAGCTTCTTCATCGGGAGCGAGTGCTTTCCATACCGCCGTTTATTTTTTGCGATCAGGAGCGTTTCGAAGAGGAATTGTAATTGCTACCGAAGTGATGAGTCGTTTGGAAAGGGAGCAAAACAATCTTCTTTTAGGGAGCGTTTTGTCCGAGCGTCAAAAAGGTTTTGCGATGTCCATGGCTCAAGGCGGGGGAATGATAGCGACACGTTATCTGCACGAGTACGGATACGGTCGTAAGGACTTGTATGCTCTTTCCAAGAAGTTGCACGATAACGGTCTGAAGAACGAAAAGGCTCATATTCGAAAGAATATTACAGAAGAAGAATATTTTAATTCTCCTCTTTTTGCGAGTCCTCTTTGTCTGTATGATATTTCTCCTCTTTCCGACGGGAGTTGTGCCGTATTACTCGATTCCGAAGAAGCGAAATCTCCCAAACGGCTCGAGGTTCGCGGAATCGGTCACGGGATCGGGGATCTTTCTTCTCCTCCGGGTTTTTTAAGTTTTCCTTCCAGTGTTTCTGCATTTGCGGGAGCGTATAAAGAAGCCGATTTAAAACCGGAGCAGATTCGGATTGCCGAGCTTCACGATGCATTTACTCCTTTTGAGTTGATCGGCGCCGAGGATGCGGGACTTTTTCCAAAAGGGAAGGCTTTGCGTTATGTGCGAGAGGGTAAAACTCATCCTGATGGACAACTGCCGATCAATGCTTCGGGCGGTTTGAAAACGAGGGGACATCCTGTGGGAGTTTCGGGCCTTGCTCAAATTGCGGAATTACAGACTTGGATGTGTAAAGAGGAACGTTTCCAAAACGGTTTGGCTCTTTCGATCGGCGGTTTGGGGATAAACAATTTTGCGACGATTCTCTCCAAAGTTTAGAACGGAATTTAACAGTGAATGAAAAAATACTTCTGGTTCAGACCGCATTTTTAGGAGATCTGATCTTAACGACTTCCTTCTTTCGGGAAGTCAAAAGAAAATATCGGAATTCGCACCTTACGGTCGTAGTCAACAAAGGTACAGAAAGTGTGCTGGAAGCCAACCCTTATATAGACAGACTGATTCCTTTGGATAAGAAGGAATTTAAAAGATCTTTGTGGAAATTTTTTTGCTTTTTGTGGAGTCTCCGAAAAGAACGTTATACTCTTTGTATCCTTCCCCATTTTTCCTTTCGTTCCACTTTGATCGGGTTTGCTAGTAGGGCCAAGGTGAGAATCGGTTACGAATCCGCCGGTTTTTCTTTTTTACTCACTAAAAAAGTTCCGAGATCTATTCGAGGAATGCACGAGGTGGAAAAACTTTTTTCTTTGTTATACGATAGAGAGGAATATACTAAAATACAAAAACGTCCTGAACTTTTTTGGCGCGAAGAATCCGTTTTTCGAATTCGAGTTTTGATGAGGGAGAATGGACTTGAACCCGGCAACTACGTTTTACTCGCGCCGAGTTCGGTTTGGGAAACGAAACGGATGCCCGCTTCTAAGTTTAGGGTTTTAGGAGAACGTCTTGCAAAAGAATCCGGAAAAAAAGTGGTTCTTATTGGTTCCAAAGCGGATATCGAGCTTTGTGAAGAAGTAGGCGCCGGTTACGGAATTAATTTTGCGGGAAAAACCGACTTACCCGAACTTTCGTTTTTGGTTTCCAAAGCCGCTTTGGTGATCAGTAACGATTCTTCTCCAATTCATTTCGCTTCCGCGTTTAATATTCCCACGTTAGCTGTTTTTGGTGCAACTATTTCCGATTTCGGTTATACTCCTCTTGCCGATTCTTTCTTTATTTCCGAGATCCAGGGGCTTTATTGTCGTCCTTGCGGGATTCACGGCGGAAAGGTTTGTCCGGAAGGACATTTTCGTTGTATGAAGGAGCAGAATGTGGACAAAATGTTTGAAGCGGCGATCCAATTGGAAAGAGGAGATGTAAAATGACCCATGCCCTTTATAGAGAAAGAATCGCAGAAGTTCAGAAAAAGCTCAAAGACGGAGAGGTTTTGATCGTTTTTGCGGCTTCTCATTTAATCCGAAATCGAGACGTGGACTATAAATTTCGTCAGGATTCCGATTACTATTATCTCACCGGTCTTGACGAATCCGATGGGATTATAATATTAAAAAATTCTTATAAATCTATATTTGTTCTTCCCAAGGATAAGGAAAAGGAGATTTGGACCGGGATTAGAGTCGGAAAAGAAAGAGCAAAAGAACTTTTAAGGCTTGACGAGTCGTTTGATACGACGGAATGGGAATCAAAACTGGATGAGATTCTCCTCAATCAACATACTTTATATCATTTTTTCGGAAAAAATCTAGTTCGAGATACGAGACTCATCGAATGGATTTATTCTCTCAATCAAAGATCCAGGGAGGGAAAATTCGGACCGAGAAGAATCGAGTCTCCCGATTTTTTACATTGGATGCGTATGTTCAAATCTCCAATGGAGATTGATGCGCTTCGAGAGTCGGCTAGAATTACCGCTTTGGGCCACGAAAGGCTTATGAGAGAATCCAGACCCGGTATGTACGAATACGAACTTGAAGCCATTTTAGAATCCGAATATTTGAAACACGGAGCCTGGGGAGGAGGTTACGGACATATCGTCGCCGGCGGAAAGAATGCTACAATTCTACACTATACATCTAACAACTGTAAGTTGAACGACGGCGAACTCGTTCTTGTGGACAGCGGTGCTGAAAAAGGATATTATACCGCGGACGTTACTCGAAATTTTCCCGTGGGTAAAAAATTTTCTTCCGAACAAAAAGCGGTGTATGAAGTCGTTTTAAAGGCTCAAAAGGAGGCCGTGTCCAACACAAAAGAAGGAGTCGAATTCGTCGCGATTCATGAACAGGCTGTTAGAACACTCGTGGAAGGTTTGAAAGATCTAGGTTTATTACGAGGTTCGACCGACTCCATCTTAGAACAAGGAACATTCAAAAAATATTATATGCATAGGACCAGTCATTATTTGGGAATGGACGTTCACGACGTGGGCACTTATTATCAGAACGGGGCCTCTAAAAAATTAGAAAGTGGTCAGGTGATTACGATCGAACCCGGACTTTATTTCGATCCTAGCGACCTTGAAATTCCGGAAAAATTCCGAGGGATCGGAGTTCGAATCGAAGACGATGTTCTCGTACAGGGTTCCAATCCTTTGAATCTGACTTCTATGATTCCGAAGGAAATAGACGAGATAGAATCTAGAAAGAATTGACGTCTCATTGCTTTTCTTGCAGATCGAATTTTTCTGTTGCAAAACGATGGAAATCCGAACGTGCAGTCGGATTCCGATCCTAAACAACGTGAGTTCGATATGACCAATAGAGTTGTTGAAAAATTCCATGATTCGGATTAACAAAACCGCTTCAAACATCCATTTCAACAAAGCAGAAACGGACAGAGAATTAGTTTTTCAACAACTCTAATGAGAAAACGAGTATTATGCTGGGATTCATAGAGGATATCAATTTAGTTTGAAAAATTCAGGTGAAACGCTTTTTACGAAAGCGTTTCAAGTTGCGAGCGATTCGCCAAGATTTTCTTATACCAATACAAAGCGAAGATTTCCAAGTCTTTTGAAACCGGGATTAATAACTTTTTTGTCTTTATCAAAACCTCAGCGGCGTTTTGTTTGAAGTTTTCATGATAGTGTTTTTATGGGCGATGCTTTTTATCCTTGATTCCTATAAGCCCTGTTCACCTTAAACGGGGGAGTTTACTCGAAGTATTGATAGAGCCGACCGGTTCAATCCAAGATGGAATATCAGATTTCCTTAAATCAATTATAAGATTGAGACTCCCTTTGTAGGGAAGAGTATTTTTTAAAATCCATTTGAAAAAAACTTGATTTCTAAGACGTTCTTAAAGATAAAATGTAAGCAATTGCTTACTATATGGAGCTTGGAATGTTTCCTTTCGGTTTATGATCCGAATAAAAAATAAAATTTCGTATTAAGATAAGATCAGTTTTATTTCAAGCAAGAACGGAGTATTTTTTGTTTTTTTTATTCAAGCAAAAATGGGATAATTTTTATTCTTTTATTTCCGAGTCCGGATTCAGATTTTTTTTCATTTTTCTCATTCCGTCTCTGATTCTATTCGTAGATCTCGGATTGCGGTGGAAAGTTCTGAGCCAGATGGAGGTTTTACAGTGGTATTATTATTTCCTTTCTTTCTTTTATTCGATTTTGATTTATTCTCTGTTGCTTTTTTCTCTTGCTTTTCTTTTGTCCGCATCAAAGAAAAAAGCGTATTGGAGCATCCTGGTATTTTCCGCCTTCGGTTATTCAAGTTGTATAATCGGTTCTTACGGATATTTTCTATATGCGGGAATCATGCCGAATTTCTTTGTTTTTTCTTATATTTTTCAAGAACCGTTTAATAGTTGGACTATATTCAAGGGTGGACTTACGATTTCGAGTCTCATCGGTTTTTTACTTATTTTCATTTTGGCGTTTCTGAGTTTGAGGGTTGTGTCGGCGAATTTTAAACCGGTTCGATTTACGAGGAGCATTTATTCTGGTTTGTTTTTTGGGGTATTGATTCTTACCGCTTTTTTTCACAACAATACGCGGTTCAACGACCAGATTTACGTCTCGGACACAAATTCGATTTCGTTTATCAATCGGAACATTTACAATATTCTTACGGGAGATCGACTCGGTTCCGCGGGATTACAATCGAGAAATAAGCCCAAGTTGAACAAAAGTCCGAATCCGTTTCGAAAAAACATTTTAATCATTCTAGGCGAGAGTCTTCGTAGAAAGAATATGGCTCTTTACGGTTATAGTAAGGATACGACTCCGTTTTTGAATCGTTGGGCACAAAATACTCAGAATGGATCCGTTGTGGTTTTTCAAAAAGTATTTTCGAATGCAAGTTCCACATTGATTTCGGTTCCGAGTTTGTTGTCGGGAGTTTCTCCGATTCAACCTGTTTCCATGACCCATAGTTTTCCTTTGTTTTGGGAATACGGGAAGGCTGCGGGGCTTTCCACATTTTACATTTCGAGTCATAGTTTTCGTTGGAACAATTTTTCAGGTTTTTTTAGAAATGCGGGAATCGATTTTTTATGGAATAAGGAAATCAGCGGACTCGGTGTTTTTAATGATATAGGGATCGATGATCGTAAAACGGTGACCGAATTTCAAAATCAAGTGAAACTTCTCAAAAGCAAGGGTCGCAATTTTGCCGGAGTTTTACATTTGAATACGAATCACTTTCCCTACATCGTTCCGGAAGAATTTGTTTATTTTCCGATCGGTAGGGATACCTTTGCGCCGTACGATAATTCCGTCCGTTATTTGGATCATCTTTTGGAAAAAGTATTCCATTTTTTGAATGAAGAAAAACTGATGGAAAATACTCTTGTGATCTTTACTTCCGATCATGGAGAGGCGCTTTTCGAACACAACTACATAGGTCATATAGAAAGTAATCATATTGAAACTTTGGCGATTCCAATGGTGTTTTTCCTGCCGAAGGAAAAAAATCATTTTCAGGAGCGTTTGAAAAAAAATATCGATAAAAACGTTTCCAATACGGATTTAATACCGACCGTCGCGGAAATATTAGGCGTTTCTAATCAACCCGAGATAAAAAGTTATCTCTCAAAATTGGAAGGGGCTTCTCTTCTTTCTAATCTTCCGGAAGGCCGTCGTATTTTTATCGCGAATAATAACGAAACTTCTCTTTATCGAGTTGGAATGAGTTATATCAAAGGGAATTTGCATTATATGCTTCGTCTCAATTCGTTTCCGCCGGATGAAGAAGTTTATGATATTCAAACGGATCCGTATGAAAAAAAGAACCTCTGGCCCGGTCTGAGTTTGGGAGAAAAACGAGAGATCCGTAGGCAATTGGATGAATGTGGTCTTTGTTATGATCTTTATGCCGCTTCCGGAATTAAACTTTGATTCTTACAAAGAACTTTACTATTTGTGGCTTTTTAAATTTTTAATAGATTCAAAATTTCCTGCGAGAACACGATAGAAGAAGATAAATATCATTCTTTTTTAATTTAAAAAAAGGCGTATCTTTTTATACCGACAGATCGATCTTCGACCGGACCTTCTTAGTTTTGTCGATTCAAGAATATCATTTTCGAACTGTCTTACATTTAAGAATCATACAAATCTATATCATTTTGGGGTTTAGTGCTTTATTCACATAAACTTTCTCTACGAACCTCACATTAAGTAAGTTCTCGGGATAACGGCTCAATAAGAAAAAATATAAAAGTGACAGTTTGTTTGCCTTTTGCGATATATATATATTAGAATTGTTGAAAAATGAATCTTCATCTGCTTCACGGAAACGGTCGAATAAAGCAGTTTTGTAAATCTGAATTGTGGAATTTTTCAACAGCTCTAGACGCTATCTCAAAAATATCTTAGAACGATTGGAATCGGCGTTTTAAAGAAAAATAAAGTATTTTTGAGATAGTTTCTGTTGTCTACGGATTCGTTTTAGTAGATACTACTTTTTGCAGTTCGGTTTCCGAAGGAAAAACGATATTTTGATTCAACAATTCATAGCTTAAGTTTAGATATGCCTTTGCCTTTTTGCTCATTTCATCGCAGACCTTCGGATCCCGGTCACAAAAGTTGTTTTTTTCACGAGGCGGATTGATATTGTAAGAAAGATCTTCTTTCCCATCGAAAAATCTCAAATAAAAAAGATCATTTTCGATCCAGCCGAATAAATTTCCATAAGCAAAGTAGGCTGTTTGAGTTCTCCTCGGAGCTAAGAGATTTCTTCCCATAGAGGAAAAAACCGCCTTCTTACCGACAAGTCCCAGGATTGTCGGAATTATATCCAATTGGGAAGCGATAGTTTCGTCTAACGCAGGAGAAACTCTTCCCGGAGCATAAATCAGAAATGGGACGTTTCTGTCCTCGTAGTAATCCAAATATCTGTGATGGGTATGATCCGCAACAAAAACGAAAATAGTGTTCTTGAAGTATTTCGATTTTTCTGCCTGGGTGATGAAATTATGAATCGCCCAATCCGCGTAATTGTAAACGTTTAAAAAATCGTAATCTCTTGTGGAAGGATCAAAAATTCTGAATTTTTTCGAAGGAGTTCTGTAGGGGTAGTGGGTTGTCAGGGTCAAAGCAAGACCTAAGATCGGTTTTTTAGAAGCAGAAATTCGTTCATGCAATAATTGTAATACGTCTGCGTCGTCGTATCCCCAGGCGCCTAGTTGAAATCTTCCTAACTTTGCGATTTCCTTTTCCCCGAGTACGGTATCGAAGCCCCAGTGGGGCATAAGAGTGCTTTTATTATCGAAACTTAGATCTCCACCGGTCACGAAATAAGTATCATAGCCCATTCTTTTGAAAATATTACCGATACCGGAAAAGTTTCCAAGAACTTGATGCGTTCTCACTACGGTCAGACCTGGGCGGTCGGGAATTCCGGTAAGGATCGACATCATTCCATTTGTGGTTCTTCCGCCGGAAGCGATGAACCGATTATAGAATCTTCCTTTTTTTAAAAGTTGATTGAAATACGGCGTGACTTCTTTTCCGTCCACAAGCCCGTTCGAGATCGGTTTGATAAATTTTCCCGTCCAATTTTCAAGCATGATTAAGACTACATTGGGAGGAGTTCCAGGATTAGTTTCCTGTTGAACGCGTAAGATCGGATATTTATCGCTGACAAATTCCGAGCCCGGATAGGAAATTTCCTTTCTTACGATCTCTATTGCTTCCTTCGTTTCCAATTTTAGAAATTTCGGGATGGACTGACTTTTTAAGTCCATAATCGAAGTGAAAACGCCGTTGAGCGCGATATTGTTTACGAAGTTGTTTCCGGAAACGATTGCATTCGTAGCTCTTATGGGAGATTCTTGAATGCCTCCCCGAATTGCAATGATCGTAACGGCCAAAACGATCGAGATCTGAAATAATGTGGATTTCCAAGATTCCTTCCGATATCGATACGGGTTGTATTTGAGAAATAACCATGTCGACAAGGGAAGAAAAAACAGTAAGAATGAGATTCCGATCAAAAATGTAACCGTGTTTTGCTCCATCGCCGATTTCAGAATCACACCTAAGTCTTTTCCGAGAAATACGAATCCTTCATAACCGATATGTTTGTTTGCGTTTTCAAAATAAATGATGTCCGCGATCAGATGTGCAATCATCCAAATTCCTAAAAGGATCGGAGTGTATCCCCAAAAAAAGCGGTATAGTTTGAATCGATTTAAGTACGGCAATACGGAAAGAAGAGCGAATAATCCCAAGGTCATTCCGATTACTACGAGATCGAAACGAAAGCCTAAAAGAAATGCGAGTAAGACTTCTCTGAAAGAAACGCCTTGGAGTCGGTACCAATAGACCGAAAGAAATGCGATCTTGTATAGAAAGAGAATGAGGGCGAAGTAGAGAACATAACCTAAGACGAGTTTTAAGTGGGTGGGGATACGTTGAAACATTCTGACTCTTTTTGTGTATGGTATGGGTTGAGAATTGGAATCTCGAAACTTATAGTAATAATAGGTTTAAGTGGAAGTGGATACTCAAGTCAAAAATATTTTTGCTCGGATACGATTCCTAAAAATACGTTTCTTGAGTTCTACCGTCACATACGGATCGGTACGCTGCTTCTGTTGTCGTTATGAGCGCCACTTTGTGATACAAAAAGTGGATTCGGGTTTCAAGTTTGTGAAACTATAGCCGTGAAAAAATCGGGAATCAAAAAGAATTTGGGTCTTGACAGATTTTTATGTGTCTTCATAATAAGTGAGTAATCACTCACTTATTATGAATTTGCAAGTACAAGAAGAAGTGCAAAACAGTATCGATCTTGATCGAAATTGGCCGGAAGGACAAAAAAAAATCTTTTTGGCTGCAGTTGAGATATTCGCTCAAAAAGGTTTTTCCGCTGCAACCACGGGAGAGATCGCCAAAAAGGCCGGAGTTGCGGAGGGGCTGATCTTTAAATATTTTAAGAGTAAAAAAGAACTTCTTCTGAGTTTAGTGCTGCCAATCCTGAAAGATTTTATTGCGCCGATCTCGCTCAAAAGACTGCAGGCGATTTTTACTCGGGAGTTTTCGACTTTAGAAGAATTTCTTACGGCGATTTTCGAAGAAAGGGTGACGTTCATAGTAAAAAATAGGCATCTGATTCGAATCATTTTTCAGGAAGCTTCTACCACGTTCGAGATCCAAGCCGTTTTGAAACGAGTTTTCAAAGAAAAACTGGCACCTAAAGTTAAGGAACGTCTTAGGAACTTTCAAGAAAAGGGAATGATTGTCGATATGCCGATCGATTCCGTATTCCGTTTGATTGCGACTAACATTGCCGGATACATCTTATTTGCGGAAATTCTCTATAGACCGGAAGCGGAAGGCTACTCGGATCAGGAAGTTGAGTTGAAGAGAACGATCGAGTTTATAGCAAGAGGACTTAGGCCTAAAACTAAAACGAAAGAAAAACCAGTTTTGAAACCTAGAGCCAAGAAGAAATCACCTGTTCCTGCAGCGGCGAAAGTGAAGAAAAAAAAGAAATCTTAGTATTAGGCCGATTTTTATCAGGAATTTGTATGAATGTTTTAATCGATAAAATAAAATTTTGGTTTTCTGTATACAGAACCTTACGTTTCCCGTTTCGAATACTTTTGCCGCTTCTTCCTGTTTTGTTTTTGATTCTATTCTTAGCTATGAAGGAAAAAAATAAGGCAGAAGACATAGCCGTTCTCGGTCCGGTTGCGGAGAAGGTTTACGGGCTTGGGACCGTTCATTCTTTGAATACGTTTCGATTCAGAGTTGGAGTTCCTACTAAAATTACGAAGGTTTTTGTTTTGGAAGGGGATGAAGTAGTACCGGGTCAGGCTTTGCTTCAACTCGAAGGAATAACCATTGTTCGTTCTCCGATTCGAGGGATCGTTTCCGATGTAGGTTATCACGAGGGGGAAGTGGCCTTTCAAAATCTTCTCGCGATCGAAGTATTGGGAATAGGATCCAAATATCTTATCGTAGCGCTTGATGAACAGATTCTACTTTCGGTTCGTAAGGGACAAAAAGCTTTGATTCGTTTTGAAGGAAAGCCGAACGAGGTCGCACAAGGACGTGTACAAGGAACATTTTCGCGAGCCGGTCAGTTTTTTGCAAGGATAGAAACGACATATTTTCCTGAAGGTGTTCTTCCCGGGATGAGTGCGGATGTCGCGATCGAAATCGGAAATAGGGAAAACGTGATTCTTGTCCCTAGAAAATACGAAAAGAAACGTAAAATTATAATATTCAGAAATGGTAAATCGATAGAGATTCCTTTTACGCCCGGATTAAAATCGGAGCAATTTATCGAAGTGAAAGAAGGGGATGTTCGAGCCGGAGATAAACTTTCGGAGGCTCCGTAATGTTGTTCATCGCAATCAGGCAAATGCTTGTCAGAGGAAAACAAACCTTGACGACACTTTCAGGAATTGTTTTAGGTACGGCCGCTTTTATCATCATTTCCGGAGTTCTTCTCGGATTTAGGGGATATCTCGTCGATCAGCTGATCAACGCGGATTGTCACGTTCGAATCAGTCCTCGACAAGAAATCATTCAACCGGATTCCATGGACGATTTGTTTCCTGGGGAAAACGTGTTTTGGCTTTCCCCTCCTTCCGGAAAACGCGGTTCCACACATCTAAACAAAGCGAGCCTCTGGTACGAACGATTGGATCGAGATAAAGAGGTGCAGGCATATTCTCCGCAGGTGAGCGGGCGGGTATTTTTATTTTCCGGTTCCAACCAGGAAACCGGAAAGATCATAGGAATCATTCCATCCAGACAGATTCAAGTCACACCTCTCGCCGATTATATTACGGAAGGAAGTGTGGAGTCCCTATCTGCGGGAAATAGGATCATCTTAGGAGATGGGCTTGCGAAATTTCTCGGACTCGGGTTGAACAAAACGGTATGGATTTCTTCCGGTTATCAAGACAAAACTCCGTTTCGGATTGCCGGAATCTTTCGTTCCGGAAACAAGGCTCTCGACGATAGCATCGCCTATGGATTGTTATCCGAAGTTCAGCTTTTGACGGCTCAGTCCGGAATGGTCACGGATATAGCCGTTCGCCTAAAGGACGTAAATCTTTCACTCCAGAAAGCGGAAGAATGGAGAAATATGGGAGACGAAAAAGTTCTAAGCTGGCAGGAAGCGAATACGAGTTTTTTTGCCATCTTTAAACTTCAGGATGCGATTCGATATTCTATGACGGCAGCTATTTTGACGGTTGCTGGATTTGGAATATATAATATTCTGAATGTGATTATCAATCAGAAAAAAAGAGAGATCGCGATTCTTAGATCCATCGGGTACAGACCGAACGAAGTATTGATGATTTTTCTGTTACAAGGTCTGATTTTGGGACTTTCAGGAGGAATTATCGGATTGTTGATCGGATTTTTGGCTTGTATCAGAATCGAAACGCTTCCGTTTACAAATCCGCTTTTTTCCGCAAAAGCTACAACGATGGTCGTTTCTTTTGCCCCCGCGATTTACTTGCAGGCGTTTGCGCAATCGATGGTTGCCACTTTGATCGCGAGTTGGATTCCCGCAAGATCCGCCGGAAAACTATCACCGATCGAAATCATACGAGGAGAATAGGATGCAAGCGGTAAGCCTTTCCGTAAATGACCTTAGAAAAACTTTCGGTAATTCGGAAATCATCAAAGGGGTCAGCTTGGATATCGAGGAAGGAGATTATGTTTCTCTAACGGGAAAGTCCGGTTCCGGAAAGAGCACCCTTTTGTATATGATTAGTTCTTTGGATCCTCCGAGTTCGGGAACGGTCGAGATCGACGGAAAAAATATCTATCGGATGGATGAGGAAGAAATCCACGATTTTAGAAATAAAAGAATGGGATTCATTTTTCAGTTTCATTACTTATTACCCGAGTTTACCGCGATCGAAAATGTTTTGATGCCTGCAAGAAAAGCCGGACTTTTAAAGAAATGTCAAAGTTATGCGGAATATCTTTTAGAGGAATTCGATCTGAAGGATAGAATGGACTATCGAATTAACCGTTTGTCTGGAGGTCAGGCGCAGAGAGTTGCGATTGCACGCGCACTTGTGATGAATCCGAAATACATTTTTGCGGACGAACCTACAGGGGCCTTGGATTCGACGAACACGAAGGCGGTTATGAACATTCTCGAAAAGGTCAATCGAGAAACGAAAGCTACGATTCTTGTGGTTACTCACGATTCGGATTTTGCTTCGAAAACAAAAAGACAGATTCATCTTGTGGACGGCCGGGTCGTATCTTTGAAAGAATTCGAAACGCTCAAAAAAAATGGAAAAAAGGAACGCGTCTGAATACTTCTAAAAGTTATCTAAAAAATACTTTATCTTTGTTTAAAATTCAGATCATTCTAAGAAATTTTCGAGATAGTTTCTAAAGTGGGAAAAATTTTCAGATAGGCATTCAAATCCCCATTTTTCATTCTGCGTCTAATGCGCTGGAAGTTTCCAAAGTTTAAATCGGGTCAATTGAGAAGATGGGAGTATTTACTTCCAACCGGGTCTTCTAAAGAAACCGAACAGATCGCGAAAAAGATCATCTCGGATTCTTATCTTCCAAAAGCACAAACTCCGCTTTTAAAGATTTTGTCCGGAAAGATTTTACTCGAGAATGCGAACTTTAGACAGGCACTCGAATTACTAGTAAGAATTCCTTGGACAAGGGATTTTCGATTGAATTTGGGAATGTATCCGTTTAAACGATCCTTTTCTTTTCTGGAATTTGAATCTTCATTAAGAAAATCTAAAATTCTTCCGGAGAAATGGAATCTCCAATTTCGTCCTCAGGTAAAAGGACGGACAGAATGGACTCTTGAGGATTTGAGGAGGCTTTGGGAAGCGGACGCAAATTCCGAAAATCATAGAACTACGGAACTCAGTGCGCTTTTGGTGGAAGACGAAATCATTTTAAGCGTTAGTCTTTCCGGAGAGCCCCTTAATCAAAGAGGAAACTTTCAATTTCTTTCCAAGTCCGCTCCGATTCGAGAAGATCTTGCGAGATATTTGATCGAGAGAATGCACAAAATACTTCCTGATCCGGACGCGGTTTTTGTTCCGTTTGCGGGAACCGGAACATTGATTCGAGAATCTGTGGATTCGATTTTAGGAATCTGTTTTCCTCATTATTCGAGGGAATATCTGTTTCAAGATATGGAGGAATTTCCGAGAACTACCTGGGATTTTTTAAAGAAGAAAACACTGAAGAATTTCGTCGGGAGCCCAATCGGAATCTGGTGGAACGAGTTGAACGGGGAGACTTTCGAATATACTAAAAATAGGATGAAAGTATATCAGGATTTTCTAAAGCAATATGGGTTTTACGATTCTTTTCGTTTTGTTCAAAATGAAGGCGACTTTTTTCTGTTTTCCCCGCAGGAGGTTTGGAATACCTTAGGAAAACGTCAACGGGTCTGGATGCTTCTCAATCCGCCTTACGGACTCAGATTGGGGATCGGTTCTTCGAGCGCTTTTTATAGAAAGTTGGGTGAAAGATTGACACATTGGTGGGAGCTTCCTTCCGAGATCGGCGGTTTTGTACTTTGTCCGAACGAAGAGTGTTGGTCCGTTCTGATCCGTAGTATGGGAATCAAAACCGATACGATTCATGTGACTCATGGGGGTTTGGATATGAGGGTTGTGTATTTTTAATCGGGTAACGGACATAAAACCAAAGAACTACTTAAACTCCGCCAAAGGTGTTTCTGATTATCAGAATCTTTTACAAAAATTAAAGTAATGTGAATTCGATATAAGAAAGTTTGAACGAATCCGGCCTTTGCAAGCAAAGGCCGGGCCCCAGTCAAATAGATTGTATGAAAGAAACGTAATGCGATATTTCGTTTTTAGTTACAATTTATTATGGAAGCGAGATGCAGAGTTTGAGAGCGGTGGCGGCTTGAATTCCCTGTGTTCACGCTTCAATCGCTTTCGCATTTGTTACGCAGAACTCACGTTAAAATACTATTAAGCGAGGATTTGCAGGACGGTATTCGAATCAAGGGCTTGCAAATTGCAGATCCATTTTGTTCTTCGATAAAAAAGAAAAAATATTCGAACGCAATGCCGAGCCAAATACAGCTTTCGGCTGAAAAACTTGGATACGATTCCTTTTCGCATTCATTCTTCTGAATATTCTGAAAATAAGGTAAACGGAGCCAGATCAGATTCAAAAAAAACTCTACTCAAAAAAGTGAGCATTAGGCCGATTCCGAAATACAAACCCATAGGAATCGGAGCCTTGCGCAAACTTTTTCCTCTTTCCCGAAGAATAATCGTCAATAAAACGGCCGGAATGTAGGAAGCGTTTAAAAAGAACATCCACCAAGGGTGGCCTGCGATCAATGCGTAAACAGGAGCGAACAGAACGTCTCCGAACCCGATTCCACCCGGAAATAAAAAAAACAGGATCAAAAACACGAGAAAAAAACCGCCCAAAACGTAAAGTTCGTTTAAACCCGGCAATTTTCCGTTGAACAAAAAAACGGATGTGATTCCGAAAAATAGAATCCAAGGAAGATTTTCGTAATCCAAGGAGAAGTGAAATGCGTCC
>NZ_QAJG01000006.1:32500-37500 GCF_003046425.1 Leptospira borgpetersenii serovar Javanica | reverse complement strand
AAAAATATTGGTTTTGTTTCTCTTTCCGGTGTTCGCCCCCCTCACGCCGATTGGTTTGTGATTCCTAATTTGACTAAAAAAGAAGAACGGAAAATCCAAAATTCTGGGTGTATTAAGTTGGGATCGAAATTTAGAAAGTATTTTCTTTCTAAAGAAAAAATTTCAGAAGCGGCGAATGTGTTTATCTACGACTACTCGAAAGACGTATTAAAAACATTTAAAATAAACGATTTGAATTTCATGGCCTGTCTTTCTGTATACGTCGACAGGGTGAGGGAGCCGTCGCCATATGATAAAAGCGATTTTATGATTGGATTTGAGATAGACGAACAGCTTTTACCCGGCTTCGGTATGTTTTCTACCGACGTTTTGGTATTTATCGGCAAAGAAAGTCCATTCATTCAAGGACAACTGCAGCGTATTGTTTGGCAAAAAATCAAATCCAAATATTTCCCTTCCGGCATGGAAGGAAAATATTTTAAAGATAGCGAATATAGTAAAGGCGACTCTTATAAATATGAAACGGGCGACTTGCAGTATTTTGCGCAGGATTTAGTCAAGAACAACAGCGTTTTTGCCAGACGATTGTTGGTGATGGATCGCCGAACTAAAAATAAAGTTTATGAAGCGGTTTATACAAGGGATCTTGCTCCTTTCGGTCGCCAATGGACAGGAAGATTATTCAAAAACAAGCCAAAAGTAATATTCGGCTTTGAATATATTTCTTTTGGATGTGAGAGTATTGAGCTTTTAAAATCATCCGAGGAGGCAATTCGTATTCATTGCGACAACCGACATTGAAAGAAATCGGCACTGGTTCTCTTTTAAACTGTGTTCCAAAATCCAATGAATTGTATTTTATCGGAGAAATCAAGCCGAAGTGAACTCGGATATTCTGCCGAACCGGTTCTGATAAAAGAAAAAGACATAGTATTGTCATCGATCAAAATGGATAAAAGATCAACGTAGAGGATCGAAAAGCATCGAGGTTCGCGAGCTGCGAATCGTATTCTTTGCAATCGAACCTAAAAAATGTGACTGATTCCCTATCCGGAATTACATCCACCGTTTCGCATTAAAAACCAACACCGCAACCTTTCGCCGTATTCCGTTCCAAAAAGCGTCGCTTCTTTCCTTCTAAGCAATTCTATCCTTTTTTCGTCTTCGTAAAACGAATCGTTTTTCACTTGGCCCTAGTCTTTTATTCGAAAAACTGGATTTACTTCGGATAAAATATCGTGGCAAATAAAAAAGAAGAACCCGGACATTCTCCTCTGGTCAATAAAAAGGCCAAGTTCAACTTCGAGTTAGTTTCGTTTATCGAGGCGGGAATCGTCTTGTCCGGATCGGAAGTCAAAAGCCTCCGTGAAAAAAAAGGAAATCTCACCGACGCATTTGCCAAGATCAAAAATGGGGAAGTGTTTTTGGAGAATTTTTCAATCACTCCATATAAAAACGGAGGTTATGCCAATCATCCCGAAATTCGTCCGAGAAAACTCCTCCTTCATAAGAAGGAAATCGAAAAATTAGAACGTCAGGTAAAAGAAAAAGGTTTGGTTCTCGTCGCTACTAAGGTTTATTTTAAGAATAATCTTCGCGTAAAGGTGGAGATCGCCGTGGGCAAACCGAAAAAGATCCACGATAAACGGGATGACATGCAGAAAAAAGACGCGCAACAGGAAATCGCCCGCGCGTTAAAATCATCCAACCGCTACGAGTAATACGCGATTTAAAACCAGGAATACAATGGCTAAAGCCGTAAGAAAATCGAATTCGGAAAAAACTGTTCCGATCAAGGCTCCCCGCAAAGCGCCCGGAGAAAAAATTCCCGTCGTGTCTATCGTGGGCAGACAAAACGTAGGAAAGTCCACTTTGTTTAATTCCCTCTTAAAGAAAAAACTCGCGATCACCGAGGATTATCCCGGTGTGACGCGTGATGTTCTTTCGGCAAGGGTCTATCAGGAAGAAAAGGATCTTGATTTTTATCTCTGTGATACTCCCGGGCTCGACATCGAAAACCCGGATTCTCTTTCCCAATCCATATTGGAAGCCGCTTATAGACAACTGAATGAATCCGACGTAATCATCTTTTTATTGGATAAGAATCAGATCACTCCGGCGGATCACGGTCTTCTCGGTTATTTAAGAAGAGACCGAAAGGTCGCGGAAAAACCGATCATCTATTGCGTCAACAAGGCGGACAAGGAACTGGACGAGTTTGATCTGGAGGAATTCTACAGAATGGGTTTGGCGGAAGTTCTTCCGATTTCCGCGCTTGGAAGAAAAAATCTGGGGCTATTGCTTGAGAAAATTAAATTTTTCTTAAGTAGTAAGCCGGGCAAGGTTTGGATCGAAAAGATTTCCGCTTCCAAAAAGAAGGATGCGCAACCCCTACCTCTTGCGGAAGAGGATTACGAGTTCCGGCTTGCGATCGTAGGAAAACCGAATTCCGGAAAATCCAGCCTTTTGAACGCGGTCTGCGGTTATGAAAGGGCGGTCGTGAGTGATGTAGCCGGAACGACCCGGGATTCCGTGGATACTTTATTGGAATTCGGAAATAGAAAACTTCTACTTACTGACACCGCGGGAATTCGTAAGCACAGCAAGACCACCGAGGCCTTGGAATATTATTCGTATCAAAGAACTCTAAAGGCGATTGAATCGAGTGATCTCGTTATCCACCTTTTGGACGCAAAAAAAGGATTCGGAGATTTCGATAAAAAGATCACATCCCTATTACAGGACAAGGGAAAGCCATTTTTGATCGCGGTCAACAAATGGGATTCCATCGAGGATAAAACCGACAAAACTTTCCGGGAATACAAAGAAAAACTTTACAGTCGTTTTCCGTTGTTAAACGAAGTGCCGATCGTCACGATCAGTGCGACCGAAAGATTGAGGGTTCAAAAACTTATCGATCTTTCCTTTGATCTCGCATCTAGATCTCGTAGAAAGGTCAGCACATCCGAACTTAATAAAAATCTAAAAAACTGGATGAGCCAGGCGGGAAGATCCTTTTCGGCCCATCAACCGCCGAAGATGCTCTATTGCACACAGGTTTCCACTTCTCCTTTTCACTTGATCCTGTTCGTGAACCACGTGGAATACTTTAAATCGAACTTGATTTCGTTTTTGAAAAAGAAACTCACGGAGGCTTATGACTTGCAGGGGATTCCGGTTCGATTGGAATTTCGATCGGATCGAAAATGAACTTCGCGATTTTTGCATTCCTTAGTTTTATTTCGGGCTCGATTCCTTTTGGATATTGGATTGCTCTTCGATTTGGGAAGATGGATATCCGCAAATTCGGGAGCAAAAATATAGGAGCCACAAACGTGGGTCGTTCTATCGGTTGGAAGTTCGGTTTTCCGGTGTTGGTTTTGGATGTGGCTAAGGGAATCTTTCCAGTTTATCTTTCCGGGATTTATGTTCCGGAAGGAGAAGTTCCGTTTCAATTGGCTTGTGGGGTTCTCGCAGTTTTAGGACATATGTTCTCGCCTTTTTTAGGTTTTAAAGGAGGGAAGGGAGTTGCCACTACATTGGGCGTATTTTTGGTTTTGACTCCGATTGCTTGTTTCGGAGCGATCCTTGTTTTTTTAGTGACTATTAAATATTTTAAATTCGTATCTATCGGATCAATTTTTGCTTCCCTTACCCTTCCGCTCGTTTATGCTTTTTCATCGATTCTTCTTTTACACGAAGAGGTTTCGTATTGGGTCTTGGGAACTATGGTGTTCATCTCCATTGGGATTATACTCACTCATAGGGAGAATATTTTTCGGATCTTAAATCGGTCCGAATTGTTCGCAGTCAAAAACGAAGACGAGGAACGAAACGGTGATTCAGAGAGAAATCGACGATAACAAAACCCGTGAAGAAAAGATAAAATTTTTAGAACAATATCTTCAGGATCATCCCGTATTCGAAGTCGTCGATTTATACAAATGGCTCTATTATGGAGAATTCGGCGAGGTTGAAAAACAGGAATTCTATTCGGAGGAGATCGAAGTCGTTCCCGAATTACAATCTATACTGAATGATCTGAAAGCGGAGGAAGGTAAACCCTATTCCGAGAGGGTTTGGGAACCGCTTGGATTTTCTCAAAGATATCTTCTTGTTTATCTTACTCCCTATGTAAAGCGCGATTATCCTCTCAAACGATTGGTCAATTTGATGCAGAGATCCTCCGCATTTCAGGGATATCGAATGAGATTCAAATTGGATTGGATTATTCTCAAGGATATCATCACGGAAAAAATGCCCGTGTTCACAAAACAGGAATTCAACGATTTTGAGGACCGAATCGGATTTCAACAATTGCCGGATGTGGAACTTTCAGATACTTATAGAAATGCGTACCCCGCGAGCTTTCGAGTCGTGTCCGCAAAATTATTCTACGAATACTTTCCCGAGTTCGTAAAGGAGCCGCAGGGATTTTCTCTCTTGACGGAAATGGGCAGGGAACGAGAACCCGAGTTGGAATTATCCAAACAAGAAGATTCGTTTGTATCTGAAACGGAACAGGTAGTACAGAAAAAACACGCACGGGAAACGAAAAAAAGAACCGAGAACCAAGGCTTCTCAACGGAAGATGAAGAATTGTACGAAGAAAATCTGGAGAATTTCAATTTTGACGGCTTGTAAGAAGTTTGAGAGTGTTTCCCGCCGGCTTTTGCTCTTGTCCGCAGATTCTGCTTTACAAGGTTCTAAATTTTATGTTAGGTTGAATAAAAAAGGAAATTCGCAGTCATGCTCAAGGAAATTAATTTTGCACTTCAAAGCTCTACGGGAGCGAGACAATTTTCCAAATCCGAACTTACTCTTCGTAATATGCCCGATCGTCTTCACCCGCTTTCCGAATTAGAAAACGTAAATTCGGGAGCGAGAAACATAGCGAAGGTAGGGGTCAATACGGATGACCAAGCGATTCGTCGCGGTTATCTGATTGATTTGAATGCGTAATTGTTGAACTCAAAGCTCGGATCATAAAAGAAATCTGC
>NZ_QAJG01000006.1:20000-30000 GCF_003046425.1 Leptospira borgpetersenii serovar Javanica | reverse complement strand
TGGAAGCGGTAAGTCGAACATCGTGGACGCAGTCAAATGGGTCTTCGGTGAAAAATCAGCGAAAGGTCTTCGTGGGGAAAAGATGGACGATGTAATCTTTCACGGCTCCGAGGCGCGTAAGCCCGCGGGTTACGCGGAAGTTTCCGTCGTTTTCGATAATTCTTCCCGATTGATTAAGATGGATTATCCGTCGGTAAAGATGGCTCGCCGACTTTATCTGGATGGTAACAACGAATATTGCATCAACGATTCCAGAGTCCAAAGAAAAGACATCGAAAAACTTCTGATGGATACTGGGATCGGTAAATCTTCTTATTCAATCATGGAACAGGGAAAGGTAGATCGAATCCTTCATTCCAAACCGGAGGAAAGGAGACTGATCTTTGAAGAAGCGGCTGGGATCTCCAGGTTCAAAGTGGAGCGTCAAGAAGCGTTGAAACGTCTGGAGGATACGAAACAAAATCTCCTTCGCATCCAAGACATCATGAATTCCATGAAAAAAGAAATGGAAGTCAAGGAAAAGCAGGCGGAAAAAGCGGAGGTTTATTTCAAACTCAAAGCGGAATTGGACGAAACGGACAAGATCATACGTTATCTGAAATTTTCCACTCTTACCAAAAAATTGAAAGAGTCCGAAGACGAACTTCAAGGAATCAAGGATAAGAATCAGACCCTACTGGATACGATCGGTGAAGAAACCGGAAGAATCGAAGTGTTGGAAAAAGATAAATCGGAAATCGAAATGAAGGTTTCCGAAATCGACAAGAAATTATACGATCATCTTTCCCAAACGAAAATTCAAAAAGAAAAGATCGAGAAAAACAGACAGATTATACTGGAATACGAAGAAAGAGTTTCGGAGATGACCTCGATCCTCAATGGGGAAGAATCCTCTTTGAGTTTGTTGGTCATCGATCTAGAAAGAATTCAGAAAGAAGTTTCCGAGTTGGAAGGAGAGACCGAACTACTTGAGGGCGAGATTCGAAAACTAAAAGATTCTAAACTTGGTCTTGAAAAACGAATCGAGGATGAAAACGTTTCCGTTCTTGAAAAGGAATCGAAGATTGTCTCGAACGACAAGGTTCACAATGAGCTTCGTGAAAAACTCAAAGAAGTCATTTTCGAACTCGTTAGCCGACTTGAGTCCAGAAAAAAAGAAGCGATTGATACTGAAAATCGCAGAAGGGAACTAAAAGAGTTTCTCCTTTCCAAGATGTCGGAATATTCTCAAAAGATCGAGACGTTACGATCCGATTTGGAACTTTCCGAAAAATCGAAGATCCGATCTGTTTTGGGGGCACTTGATCTGGGAGAATTACGATTCAAACTCGAGGAGTTCGTTCATCTCGAGGATATGATTCGAAACATTCTTTTTGATCGGGACGGATTTTTATCCAGAAAGGAAGCTTTGGATCAACAGATCGAGGATCTGATTTTAGAAAACGAAAATCTTACGAGAGATATTAAGGATTCCGGTTTAAAAATAGAGTCTTTGAGAGAAAGTTTGGAAGCCAATAAGGAACAGACGGTATTTCTGGAAAAAAAAGTTTTAGAACTCGGTTCCGAAAGAAATTCCAGACTGGAGGCGGGAAAGGCGATCCAACTACGTAAAGAAGAGATCGAAAAAAGAATTCAGACTGCAAAGGATTCCATCCAAAACGTGATCTCTAAAAAACGGGAATTCGAGAGAGAAGTTTCCGAGCTCGAACAACAGATAGAATCAAGTTACAATGAATTTTTGGATATGAGTCGTGTTCTTGAATCCGAAAAAGAATCTCTTCGGAATATTTTGAAGGAGATTCAAAACTTAAAGCATGATATTCAAAAGAATCAGGATGATTTTAAGAATCTGATTCCTATTCTGACGGAAAAGGAAAGAACCGTTTCCGGTTTGAAAGTACAAATTGATTCATTTACCGAGGAACTTTATAACGACTATTCCATTTCCGAACAGGAACTTGTTTCGGAATTTCAAAATCGAAATTTGGAAAGAACCAAAGAAGAAGTAAAGTTGAAGAGGCTTAAATCCGACATTCAGATGTTGGGTTCTATCAATCCTCTTTCCATCGAAGAATATAGAAGTGTGAAAGAGATTTTCGAGCACCATCGGGTTCAAAAAGAAGATATTGAAAAATCGAAAGCGGACGTAGAGGATGTTCTGAATCGAATCAACGAGGAATCCGAAAAACTATTCCGTGAAACTTTCGAAAAGATTCGAGAGAATTTTCAGGAAACTTTTTCCACTCTTTTCAATGGTGGGCGTGCGATTTTAGAGTTGGCGGAAAACGAAGACAGTCTGAATGCCGGGATCGAAATTATGGCGGAACCCCCCGGTAAACACGTTCAAAATTTACGGCTTTTGTCCGGCGGTGAAAAATCTATGACTGCGATTGCGTTGCTCTTCGCGATCTATATGGTAAAACCTTCTCCATTTTGTTTTTTAGACGAAATCGACGCGGCTCTAGACGAGGCGAACAAACTTCGTTTCTGTCAAATTCTGGATAAGTTTAAGGATAAGTCTCAGTTTATCGTGATCACTCATGCGCAGTCTACGATCAATAGGGCAAATTCTCTTTTTGGAGTTACGAACGAAGAACCAGGGATTTCCAAAATTCTTTCTTTAAAATTGAATGAGGCGGTTTCTATCGCGGAGAAAGTTGCGGAAGCGGCCGTTTAAAAGAAAATTTTCACTTGGAAAAATACGGCGTTACTATATGCAGAAATTATAAAATTAGAATTTTTTTATAGAAACACGTTCAACTCTTACAGGCGGTGATCGCCGCAAACAACAATGTATACGTAAAAAAAGAGCGGAGGATTTCCGCTCTTTTTCATTTCAACAGAAGAACGACATTGCTCTTCAAAGGAAACTCATGAAGTTCTAAAATTTATTTTTTATTCGTATTGTATGCGTTTACGATACACTCGTTGAACGGTTTACACTGACTCTTGTGGTTCTCAAAACAGGCCGTGACAGCTGCGCTGTGTTTTTTACAAGAATTGATACAACCCGTTTTTACTTTGGTTTTTTCGTCCGCACTTAGTTTTCTAGGGGCGTTTTGTTCCACACAACCGGAATAGAAACCGCAAATTTCGTTGCAAGCGGCCGATTGAGCCGATACGGAACCGGTCGAAATCAGAAAAAAAAGAATCAATAGAAAGAAATGTTTCAACGTCATTCTCCTTTGAAACGATTAGCGACGCAGGGATTCGAACCCCGGACCTGCGGATTATGATTCCGTTGCTCTAACCAGCTGAGCTACGTCGCCGCTTTGTTTGGAGCCGATTGGATCGGTTCCAGTGCTATTTTTTTCAAAGGAATTGCACTGTCAAGGTTTCCTTCCGATGGAAGACTTCCAGATTTCGATGAGAATTTTCCATGTGGAAGCCGAAGAAATCTCTTCGATTTTTTTCGCCTCTAATTCTTTTTTTTTCTTCCATCTTTCCAAAATGGAATTTGTGATTTCCGTTTGTATGGATTCCCAATCTTTTGAGACGGTTTCATCGAAGGAAATCGTTTGGGAGAAATCCTGAATCACTTTCAAACGGTTCAAAAGATCCGGAATTTCAAATTCCTCCAATTTTTTTCTTCGGTTTTCTAAAATGGAAGTAAGAACGTTCTTAGCGGTCTCGTATTCTTTTTGAAGAAGAGAATGAAATAAGAATCCCGCATGTCTTGATACACGGGACGCAAATCTGTGCTCCGTCAAATTTCTCCAGGATTCGTTTTTTTCGAACCGAGGAAAGGAATTCGGAATTTTGGTATCCGAAGAAAACGTATTCAAATTTTCCCAAACATCCAGAAGAGAAGATTCCAGTACCAAAAATAAAAACGAGGGACTCAGCCAAGGTGGAACTGCGATCTCTAAAGCGGAAAAATCTTCGTCCGTATTTTTTGTATAAAGAGGGGAATTTTCAAAGTCGATCGCCGAAAGAATTGCACCCGAACGGGAAAACCAAATCGGAATCATCTCCTGATTTTCGGAAAGATCGATCTTTAGTTTACAAAAATTGAATTCGATTTTTTCGGATATATTGGAAAGAACATGGATTGCGAAAAGGCTTTGGACTCCGTTTAATTTCGGAGTGATGAGAAAGAACTTTCCTTGTTTTTCGATAATCCTTTCCGTAAAATTTTCAGGGATCGGTAATTCCAGAATCTTTTTAAGGTCGAGAGTTCTTTGGGATAAAATTTGAAATTCGAGTCGAAATACGGAAGTATTTCCTTTCTTATTTATTTTTTTGCCGGAAACTAATTCTATTTTTTTTTCGATCGTTGCGATTTTAGAGGAAAGAGAGGGTTCATTCGAAGCAAAAGGAAAATGGATGCATTTTTTCCAAACATAAGCAGGGAAGATTGTGGACGGAACAACTTGGGGGGTTGAAAAACGAAAGTCGGAAAGAAGTGAGATAGAACGACAAACCAATTTTTCAGATGCAAATGTTTCGAAAAGAGAATCCGGGAATTCGATCCAGTATTTCGCATCCAGTTCTTGGGCCCAAGTTTTTACTTGATCATAAAACTCTTTTAAAACGAATTCACTCGGATGAGAATTTTCAAAAAGGGATTCGAAAGTTTTTCGATCTAATCTTTGTTTTAATTCCGCTTCGGTAAGAAAATGAATTTGTTTCATTAGTTTCTCAAATACTGAATAATATTTATGCAGAATGTAAATTATCGGTACGAATAATGTACGAAATTTGAGCTAGTTGCCAATTGAATTGGAAAAAAGATAAAATCTGCAACCGCAGTGTATTTTAGGGCTTGCCTGTCTTTCAAGGAATTTTACTTTGATTCCGGATTCGTTCCTAAAACGGAGAAAAAAAGAGATTTCGGCTCTTTTTTGGGAAATCATCGGATTTCAGTTTAATGGTACGATATTTGCACTAAAAGTACAGACGCATTATGCGTGAATTAACGATTAATACTCGAAGACTAACAGGAGAATAGAATGTCCAGAACACCTAGTGAAGTTATCGCATATGCCAAGGCGAATAACGTTCTTTTCTACGATTTCCGTTTTACGGATATCAAAGGAGCTTGGCACCACGTATCGTATCACACGATCGCGATTACCGAGGATTCCTTTAAAGGGTTACCGTTTGATGGAAGTTCCATACCTGCTTGGCAACCGATCGATCGATCCGATATGCAGTTGATTCCGGATACCGATGCGATTTTTTTAGATCCTTTTACTGCGGATCCTACTCTTGTCGTTTTCTGCGACGTTTTTGACATCTACAAAGGCACTCTTTACGAAAAATGTCCTCGTTCTATCGCGAAAAAAGCCCTGAAGTATCTTGAGTCTTCCGGTCTTGCGGACACTGCGTATTTCGGTCCTGAAAACGAATTTTTTATCTTTGACAACATTAAAGTAAAAGACGCGATCAACATTCAATATTACGAAATTGATTCTTTGGAAGGAATTTGGAATTCTCACACTGACTTTCCCGGTTCTACAAACACAGGTCACCGTCCCGGCACCAAAGGTGGTTACTTTCCGGTAGCTCCTGTGGATTCTCAAGTGGATCTGAGAGCTGCGATCGTTAAGACTCTTCATCAAATTGGTATGGAAACTTTTGTGGTCCATCACGAGGTTGCTCAAGGTCAAGGTGAAATCGGTGTTAAATTCGGAACTTTGATTGAAGCGGCGGATAACGTTCAAAAACTGAAATACGTTGTTAAGATGGTGGCTCATAATTACGGTAAAACCGCAACCTTCATGCCGAAACCTCTTTACGGTGACAACGGCAACGGTATGCATTGTCACCAGTCCATTTGGAAAAACGGTGTGAACTTGTTCGCTGGTAAAGGTTACCAAAACTTAAGCGACACCGCTATGAATTACATCGGCGGGGTTCTTTTTCATGCAAAAGCCTGCGCGGCGTTTACGAACGCTTCCACGAATTCTTATAAAAGACTTCTCCCCGGTTTCGAAGCTCCTTCCATTTTAGCTTATTCTGCTCAGAACCGTTCCGCTTCTTGCCGTATTCCTTTCGTAAATGGGGACAAAGCAAGAAGGGTTGAGTTCCGTTTCCCTGATTCTTCCTCAAACCCTTATCTTGCTTTTGCAGCGATGCTTATGGCCGGTATCGACGGAGTTCAAAAGAAAATTGATCCGGGTCCACCTCGGGAAGAGGATCTTTTCGAACTTTCTCTGGATGAAATTCGTGAAAAAGGAATTCAACAAATGCCTCACACTCTTCGTGAATCCGTAGAACACATGCTCTTGGATAAAGAGTTCCTCAAAAAAGGGGATGTATTTACGGAAGAATTCATTCAAACTTACAAAGCGTATAAGTTTGAAACTGAAATCTGGCCTTGGGAAGGTAGACCTCACCCGTTCGAATTTCTTACTACGTATTCCTGCTGATCATCGGATCGATCGAGCGCCGGCGTCAAAAGTGCCGATGTTCGTTTAGATTACAGATCGAAAAGCCCGGGATTTTTCTCGGGCTTTTTTTGGACGGATTTTGAAAAGAATCGCAGGAAATACGACAAAGGTTTGAAATTAAGATTTTATTTTACAAAAGTAGAAATTTCTGATATAAGAAATTTCTTCAAAACTTCTCACGGCAAAACTAAAATACTGCTCCTTTTTATGTTTCTTTTATTACTCATCTATAGATAATAGAGTGTCTAAAATTCTTCATCAAACGCGGGATTTATTCTCAAATTAACGGTACTCTATTTTATAGGTCCTTCCGCTATTTTTTCCAAAGTGCATTTGGAATCTCTGAATCATATTTGTCCATTTCACTTTTTTATTATTACGTTTTTTGAATACAAAAGGTTTTGAGACGGCTTTAAGTTCATTGATTAAAAAACAAAATCTACTCTAGGAAAATTGAAATCAAATACGAATAGTTTTGAAAGTTATTGGATACAAGCTGGCGTTTGGGTGTTTATTTTTATAGGGTGATTACATGGTTACGTTTTGTCAGCTTTAAAATAACGTGAGTTCGGCGGTTGAAATTCATGATACATTTTTTTGTAGGAAGTTGGAATTTGATCTTTGTAAATCTATTCTAAAATGTGGAACTACAACAAATCGTGATTTTACTAACAAATTCTAAAAGTAGGGACTCCTATGTTTAGAAAATTTTGTCGGATAAAAAATTTAGCTTAAAAAAATATTATTAATTTTGAATATATTTAAATCCTGATTGTAAGGTTTTGCCCCTTAAAATCAAATTATGATTTTTATAAGGCATACAGGGTAACTCATGGTCGTAACATCGATCACTTTTGGCAGGAAGAAAAATTTCTAAGTCATTCATTTGAATCTTTGTAAATTCTAGATTTTGCGGAATTTCTATTTTTTTAGGGCGGACAAAAAATGCTGAGTTTTCCTGAATGAAACGCTTACACCTATTATAAGTTCTGCGGTTTATTAAAAAAACGGATATTACAATAAAAATGAAAACAAGAATTATTTGTTTTGAAGTTTTCGATATTTTGATCGGAAAAAAATTAATCCTAAAATCAAAATAGAAAAGAGGTGAAATTGCGGAAACACTTAGAAACGCTTTGCCGAATCTTATATCTGGAGCGAGTAAAATCCAAAAGATCACCCCAGCCCAAGAAGTAAAAAGTATTACAAACGTTTGAAAATCTACTCTTGCTTTTTTAAATAACCCGTATATAAGAACAAAAATGGGAGATAAGAAGGATATAAGAATAAAAAGTCGATTCAATTTTGAAATTTTGTTCCACCAAATTGGAAACCATTCCCAAAACTTCATCTGAGCAGCTTCTTTATATCCCTCTCCTGGATTTCTTGCCCATCCTGTGATTGATAATTTTTCGGAAATGACACTATCTAAGGGAACTTTCCAATCAAAATTGAAAAGATCAATAGTAGGAAAAGGATAAATTAAATAACCGGATAGGATGACATTCCGCACCAGCCAGGGTAAAAGAATCAGAAACATAGCCGAAATCAGAATCAATAACTTTTTTCCATCGAATTTACATCGAATTATAAAAAGTAAAACTAATATACAAATCGGAACGGTAGCCAGCTTAACACTTATGGTATATACGGATAAAATAATGGAGGCGAAATAGTTTTCTAATTTTAATCCTGAATGGTTTTCATTTTTTGGCAAGTTTGTCAGGATATATAATGGAAGTATGATAGAAATGAGATCCGGAGTAGGGGATGATAAGCTTATAAACTGCTCCAAAACTAAAAATAATACGATCGAATTTAATAAAAAAAAGTTTGTAAATCTTTCTTGTTTGAAAGCTTTATACATTCTATTTATAGAATGTAGCACTAATATAGAATAAATTACGAAATTAACCGAGAATATTTCTTGTTTAAAAATCTCTTTTAAAGAGGTAAGTGCAAAGATTGTAAATATATTCGAGTTAAAACCAAATCTTCCGTGTAAATTAGCCAGACCGGGAACTACTGTATATTCCTGAATCCATTTGATAGATTGAATATGATAAAGCCCTGAATCGTAAGCAAACGGAGGGTTTAAGGAAAAAATCAGCGCTGATAATAAAAACGGAAACGTTATGATAAAAACAATACTTTTGCGATTCAAATCAAATATTAACAACTTTAGATTTTCTCTTTCAAAATATAAAAAGATGGAACAAAATAATAGAAAAATATATAATATCGATACGGTTATTGGTAAAAATAAAGATACAAGAGATACTAACGTATTTGTTACGGACAAGCCTATTAAAACCTTGTCCGTGAATTGAAATTTCACTTTTAAAATTCGTTCTGTTAAAATTCCAAAAGAAATAAAAATGTACAAAGACAAAATACTGGAAATTAAAATGGCAAGCATAGATGATTTTTTTAGATAATAAGATTCGCAACCAAATTCAACACACTTTTACTAGTTTGGATTTGATTTCTTTAATAATTTGAAGTTTTTTCTTGGAATTTGTTTTAAATATAAAAACTTGTCCCAAAATCTATCTATTTACGAGACATTCTAAATAAAATGATAGCAGATTCGAGTTGGAATAGAATAACGTAATTATCGAGTTTGAATTTCCAGAGAGTCTTTATAGCTCTAAGCACGTTGAGCCAAGCAAAAGTAAGTTTGACTTTCCATCTAAAGGGATTAATGGAGCAATCTATTCAGGATTCTCATATTCTTTTTATTTGGAATTCAATACTGAATATTCCTCTTTTTTAATTTGTCTTTAATTGCATTGTTGGCATAAGTCTTGTGTAATGAATAATCTCCGGTTGCAAAGATTTAGGATTTCGAAATATTCTAAAGTTTTTTAAATTAGGAAATAGTAGTTTAGAATTATTGGCTCCAACTGAAGCGATTACAAAAGCTACAGGCTCCACACCGATCCGAGAATATGCCACTTTTGCCGCGATCCATCATGTTGGGATCCGTGAAAGCCCCTTGGGGCCACCATTTTTACTACCATTCTTTTGATCCTCATATAGAATAGATAGATCGTTCATAAAGTTTTAATGCTTCTTTTTCAATTTTGTCAAATACTTTTACTACTGAATATTCCTGAAATCTTCTATATAACTTCGATGAGTATGAAGTCGTTTCTAAATTTCTTCCGAGATTTCTAGCGGAACTCTTTCTATGTATTTTTCAGAGTGTGGACGAGATAGTTGCGAAAGTCGTCGAGCGAGAATTCTTTTTTGTTCGTGAGATAATTGATCATATAACCGATTGTAGTGGAGGCTAAATTCTTAATTTCGAATTCCGTGTAATTCGGTTTAATGGAACGGATCGTTTTTTTGGAAGTTTCAAAAAAAATCATATTCACGAGACGAATATTTCTACGCTTCAATCTATGAATTTTGGGTTGAAGCATAAGATTCCAATAAAGTCTGAGATAATCCTCGTTTTCCTTAACAAGACTGATGATACTTTCAGAGACGTTCACAATCAGATCTTCCCGACTCGGATTCGAGACAACTTCGTCCGTAATATAACGTTTTAGGATTTTATCATGCGATTCTATGATTCCTTCGAGGATCGCCTCTTTCGA
>NZ_QAJG01000006.1:0-17500 GCF_003046425.1 Leptospira borgpetersenii serovar Javanica | reverse complement strand
ATTATTTGGTCGGCGGGGGAGAAGGGCAGATGAAATCGCAACTGGACGCGGAGGCCGCCAAAGTCGCCTCGTTTCGACTCTTGACTTCCGGGTCCGATCCGATGAATTCCTATCTTGCGTATAGGTATTTATCCAGGCCTACAAACACTACGTTTCAGATCTCCGAGCAAACATTTGTGTACGAATCAACGAAATTTCTCACGTGGGGTATTTCTATTTCTCAAACAAAGATCCAAAGAAACGGAACTGCTTACGAACCCAATTCGGACGTGGAGCGGTTTTACTACAATGCTCGTTTGATGGGACTTCAATTAACGGACTATGCTTCTCAAATCAATCAAAAGGTTACTGTAGTAGACGGCTTAATCACCGAACTAAAATTCGGTGTAAAGTCTGGTTATTTTTATAGTAGCGGCGGCAAAAGCGGCACATGACCCAATTTATATCTGACTGCGGGAGGGGGATCGGGCATCGGTCGGTTCGGAATCAACTTCGGATGGCGTTTTCAATCGGGAGCAACTTATATCCACTTTCTATGTTTTAGTCGTTATTATACGGGAGAAATCGTAGGTTTCGATTATGGTGGAAAAATCGGGGTAGGAGCTGATTTTTAAAACATCGTTTTCGACAACTTCCAACGAATGGTTTGCGCGATCTTGTCCAATGGACAATAGTGAAGTATTTCTTTCGAGAGTTAAAACATGAGTTTTAAATTGAATATCCGGAAATCGTTCTTCCTTCGATTTGTGATCGTCGTTTCTTTTCTGTTTTTATTTTAAACTTTTTTGTGATTAAAATAAACGAGCCGATGTTCAGTGCGGATCTCAAAACAAGTTTTCCGAAAACAAAAAACGAAGAGAATTTTTCTTGTTTCCGCGGTTATTTTTTCAGTTACTTACTTATGAATTTCAATCGTATCTTATGCGTTCTTTTGGGGATCGGATTTTCCGTGAATTGTACTTTGTTGTTTCCGGAGAAGAATGTCGCCGAACGTTGGCGGAGTTCCGTCCAAAAAATAGAACGGTCTTCCGGCCAAGAACGAAGACTCGCTGAAAAAGAATACATTCAAAATTTGGAAAGTTTCCAAGAAGAATCGGTCGAATCGAAAAAATCCCTCCGAGATTTGATTCTTACAGAAACGGCAGATCGGTTTCATTCTTATCTGACACAAAATGAATGGACGCGCGCGGCCCTGATCGCCGAAAATTTCGAGAAAACGATTCCCTTTCTTGAAATCGGCGACGGAACGATTCGGGGAAGAAAAAGCGGAAATCTATATTCGGCAAGAGAATACTTCGTCGCTGATTTGATCTTTTATACCGGAAAAAGTAAGGACAACCGTTTTATGGCCCTTATCCAAAAAATGGTTCCGAATCCGATCGGAGATGCGAGGCTTGCTTTCAATTTGGCGTGTTTGCATGCTCTCAACGGAAACAAACAGAAAATGCTTCACTATATGAAGATCGCCCTTTTTTTGGGGGTGAATGTTTTGGAATTTACAAAGGATTCCGATTTCTATGCGTTTCGCTCCGATCCGGATTTTATCAGAATGATTCGGGACGGGGCCCGCCCCGCTTTGGGTCTTTCCTTGATTCCTCCAATTTGAAACTTTCGAAAAAATAAGTCTTAAAACGGTCGTTTCACATCGGAATCTTTTTTATGAGTTCCGCGTCCAAATCGAATCGTTTGCCGAAAAATGTAGGAACTACCACACACTGCCTGAACCATTCGTTGTTCAAGCAAGGACCGACTCAAGATTAAAATTTACGACAAAAAGTAGGAACTCATACATACAAACCGGCTGACCAGCCACAAAGTGTAGGAACTCATACTGAATTTTCAAGAATTTACTAAATTTGAATATACTTTCGGCGCGATTCATTCTTCCTGGAACTAAAAAAGGAAAGGGCACAAAAAAGAATCGTATGAGTTTAAAGAAATATCTCTTAGGTCTTACGATTCAAATTTTAATTCTTACGATCTCTTATAAACTCTACTACCCGGATCGAAAATTTTTTTCCGGAAGTATTCTCGCGTTATTTTTACTCGTTCCGTTTTATCTACTTAAGATACTTGTGATTCTCAAATTCCCCGAAAAAGGAGTGGGAATTCAAATGGGTATAATGACGGCTTCTTTCTTTTGCAATGGAATCGCTGTTTGGGCTGTAGTTTCACAGAACGATAGTTCTGATTTTATAATCGGTTTTTTGATTGCTCATTTCAGCCACTTTCTAATAGTTGTATTCGCGAGTTGAATCTTCCGGAAACGTAATAAAATAAAAAGAAAACCGGGAGTATCGCCGATTCTGTGCAGGTGGTTCGTATTTCGAGACGGTCCCCTTTTTTGATTCGAAAAAATGTATCTAAACCAAACTTCTTTTATGACAAAAAAGTTCATCTTCTTTGCACTCTTAGTCGTATTTTTACCAATCCAAATATTTGCATCGGAGCAATCTTCGAGCAAGGTCTTCGATTTGAACGAAGTCATCGTTCATCATTTGATGGACAGTGCCGAATTTCCGTTTAATATCGGTGGGGTAAAGGTTTTCGAAGGGGAAACGGATTTTGATTCCTCCGCTTCTTCGATCTTTACCGATCACGAAACCGGGAAGCGCTTTCACTATGTTGGCGGTTTCGACATGCACATTACGAAACGCGTCACAATGATGTGGATCGTAGCTTTTTTTCTTTTTATTATCTTTATTCCTGCGGCGAGAATCATCGCAAAGAATCCTCTGAAAATTCAATCCCGTTTCGCAAACACGGTTGAAGTGTTCGTCAACTTCTTACGCAAGGATATCGTAGACGAGAGTATGCACGGACACGGTCACGCTTACTATCATTACATTTTCACCTTGTTCTTCTTCATTCTATTCTGTAACTTGATGGGACTTGTTCCTTCTGTCGGAGAGTTACTCGTAGTCGGAAAAGAATACGGAGCAATCGCGGCGACCAAAGTCGGTCTCGTCACTCCGGTTCCCGAGAAATTGATTGCGGCTCACGCCGGACACGGATCTCACGAGGCTCCTTTTGTCGCGAAAATATGGAGTGGGATCACGGTAACAGGAGATATTTCCGTTACGATGACGCTTGCGCTTCTTACCATGTTCTTAATTTATACCGCGGGTTTTGTCTATCAAGGACCTAAGTTCATCTGGCATTCCGTTCCGAACGGAGTTCCTCTGCCACTTTACTTAATCATGTGGCCGCTTGAGTTCATCGTTTCTCCGATGGCAAAAACATTCGCTCTTACGGTGCGTCTTTTGGCGAACATGACTGCGGGGCACGTGATCATTCTCGCGTTGATGGGTTTTATCTTTCAGTTTCAATCTTGGGGAATCGTGCCGGTTTCGATCATCGGCTCGGGACTCATCTATGTCTTGGAAATTTTTGTGGCGTTTCTCCAGGCGTATATTTTCGTTTTGCTTACTTCCTTATTCGTAGGACTAAGCATGCATAGGCACTGATTGTAGAGAATATTGAATCAACAAGGAGACAATTGAGCAATATGGAATTTGGATTAGGATATATTGGTGTAGGAATCGCTGCGGGGGTCGCAATTCTCGGAGCAGCTCTTGGAATCGGAAGAATCGGCGGTTCTGCTACGGAAGGAATTTCAAGACAACCGGAAGCGGGTGGTAAAATTCAAACTGCAATGATTATCGCCGCTGCGTTGATCGAAGGAGCGGCATTATTCGCTCTTGTGATTGCTTTCCAAGCGGCGGGAACTCTGAACGAAGGTCTGAAAGCAACTGTTGCCAACCAAACAAAGGCTTCCACACCTGCAGTAACCGAAGAAAAAGGAAAGTAAAAGTTGATACTCTTAGCTGCTAAGGGATTGAGCCTCTTAGATGTAAATCCGGGTCTAGTCGTCTGGACTCTGATTACCTTTCTGGTTGTAGTCCTAGTCCTGAAAAAGTTTGCCTGGGATGTGATTCTGAAGGCTCTCGATGAAAGAGCTCAGACCGTACAGAACGACATCGAAAAAGCCTCGGAACTTCGTTTGGAAGCGGAAGCTCTCCTGAAGGATTACGAAGCTAGGTTGAACTCTGCGAAAGATGAGGCGAACGCGATCGTCGCTGAAGCCAGGTCCGATGCTTTGAAACTGAAGAACAAACTCTTGGAAGAAACCAACCAAGAAGTAAAGGCTCAGAAAGATCAAGCAGTGAAAGAGATCGAACTTGCGAAAGGAAAGGCTCTGGAACAACTGCAGACTCAGTTCGTAGAAATGACGATTACCATTGCAGGGAAGGTTTTGGAAAAACAATTAAAAGCGGAAGACTACAAGGCTTTTATCGAAACCGAGTTGAATAAATTGGGGAAACTGAGCGCATAAACCGATGAACGATTCCGGTGTTTCAAAGATATACGCGTCCGCACTTTTAGGAGCTGTAAATTCTCCGGAAGAAGTGGAACAAGAACTCGGCGATTTGGTTCAACTTCTTTTCAAAGAGGAAAAGATCAGAAACTTTTTTCTTTCTCCTACGGTATCCATCGAGGAAAAAGAAAATATTTTGGAAAAAAATCTCCGGGGAAAAATTTTGGACGTAACTCTAAACTTTCTCGGAGTGCTTTTAAACAAAGGAAGATTTATCAACCTTCCCGAAATTCAAAAGCGTTTCACCGTAGAGTTGGATAAAAAAAAGGGAAGAGTTCGTGCACAAATAAAAAGTTATCCTTCTTTAGAACCTGCTCAAATCACGAAACTCGGATCCATCCTTTCTGAAAAATTCAAATCGGAATTTATTCTAGAAGTTTCAGAAGATAAAGCTCTTCTGGGCGGATTTGTAGTACAATTCAACGACTTAAAAATCGAAAAGTCCATCGCTTCCCAGCTCGGGGAAATTAAGAAAGCCATGTTGGAAAAGAAATTACCGGTTGGAGCCGTCTATGAAAATTAAGACAGACGAAATTACGTCCGTTCTCAAACAAGAAATTTTAAATTATAAAAAAGACCTCGGTGTTGATGAAGTCGGAACGGTTTTAGAAATTGGAGACGGAATCGCCAGAGTGTACGGACTGAAGAATGTGATGTCCGGAGAAATGGTCGAGTTCCAAAACGGAATCTTCGGTCAGGCGTTTAACCTCGAAGACAACTCCGTGGGTGTGGTCGTTTACGGAGATTATCTCGCCATCCAAGAAGGATTCACCGTTAAAAGAACGAGCCGAATTCTAGAAGTTCCGGTAGGTCCGGAACTTCTAGGACGCGTGGTAAATCCGTTAGGCGAGCCTCTCGATGGAAAAGGTCCGATCAACGCGAAACTTACTAGGCCCGTGGAATCTCCCGCTCCCGGAATTGCGATGAGACAACCGGTCGGCGAGCCGATGCAAACCGGTATCAAAGCGATCGACGCGATGATCCCGATCGGACGCGGACAAAGAGAACTGATCATCGGTGACCGTGGAACCGGAAAAACTTCCATCGCACTCGATACCATCATCAATCAAAAGGGCACGGGCGTTATCTGCGTTTACGTGGCGATTGGTCAAAAAGCTTCCACCGTAGCTTCCACAGTGGAAATGCTTAGAAACAAAGGCGCACTCGAATATACGATCGTGGTTTCCGCAACCGCCGCCGAACCCGCTCCGCTTCAATACATCGCTCCTTATTCGGGATGCAGTATGGCCGAATACTTTATGTATAACGAAAAAAAAGCGACCCTCGTGGTTTACGATGATCTTTCCAAACAAGCGGTTGCGTATCGTCAGATGTCCCTTCTACTTCGTCGCCCTCCGGGTAGGGAAGCGTATCCCGGAGACGTATTCTATCTTCACTCCAGACTTCTCGAAAGAGCGGCGAAACTCGACGACAAATACGGCGCGGGTTCTTTGACCGCACTTCCGATCATCGAGACTCAGGAAGGCGAGGTTTCCGCATACATTCCTACGAACGTGATTTCGATCACCGACGGACAGATTTATCTTCAATCCAACTTGTTCGCATCCGGGAACCGTCCTGCGGTGGACGTGGGGATTTCAGTTTCTCGGGTTGGTTCCGCCGCGCAGATCAAAGCGATGAAACAAGTCGCCGGTAAGATGAAACTTGAACTCGCACAGTTCCGTGACTTGGAAGCATTTGCTCAGCTCGGAACCGAACTCGATCCAGCAACTCAAGCGCAGCTGGATCGAGGAAACAGAATCGTTCAGATGCTCAAGCAACCCGTTTCTTCTCCTTTTCCGGTGGAAGAACAAGTTGTGGAAATCTTCGCGGTAACCCGTGGTTTTATGGATAAAATTCCTGTGCCGAAGGTTCAACAATACGGAAAGTATCTTTTGACTACGATCAAAGAACAACATTCCGAAGTTCTGGAAGCGATTCGCAAAGAAAAGAAAATTTCCGACGAAGAGAAACTCGGTGAAGTTCTAAGCGCCATTGCGGAAGAATTTTTAAGAAAGCACTGAGATAGAGGTTCGCTTTGGCAACTCCCAGAGAAATCAAAAAAAGAATCAACTCGGTAAAGAACACGAGAAAGATCACCCGGACGATGGAAATGGTCTCAACAGCCAAGTCCAAAAAAATCAGCGATCGTGTAAACGCTTCCCATCCTTTTTCCAACAAGATTAAGGAACTTGTGTCTTCTCTTGCATCTCTTTCCGGTGTGGTTCACAGCCCATACCTCCGAAGGCCGGAAAAAATCAAAACCGTTGCGCTACTGGTCATTACCGCGAATCGCGGTCTTTGCGGTGGGTACAACTCCAACGTTAACCGTCTCGCAAAGGCCAAAGTTCTAGAGTGGAAAAAAGCGGGTGTAAACGTTCGCCTCTTTATCGTGGGAAAAAAAGGGATCTCTTTTTTCAAATTCGCAGGGGAAAAGGCGGAAAAAACATATACGCATCTCGATGATAAGTCCGGATACAAAGAAGCCGAAGAATTTGCGAACCTTTTCTTAGAGTTATTTGCAAACGAAGAAGTGGACGCAGTCGAGATCGCATCCACCGTCTATTATTCTTCCGCATCTCAAAAACCGGAAGTTACGAGAATACTTCCTTTTGAACCTGCTAAAGAAGGAAATGGAAACGATCTAGTGGTTTATGAACCGAGTCCTGAAAGAGTGCTCGAATCTCTTCTTCCTCTTGTCGTAAAAACCGCGTTCTTAAAGGCGATTCTCGAAGCGAACTGCTCCGAGCAAATCGCAAGAAGAATCGCGATGAAGTCTGCGACGGACGCGGCTTCTGAAATGATCAAACTACTCACTCGCGGATACAACCGCGTTAGACAGGCAAAAATTACTCAGGAAATTTCCGAGATTGTTGCCGGAGCAGATTCACTGAACTAATCTATATGGTATTGGAGCGACTTGGATGAATAAAGGTAAAATCAAGCAGATCATCGGATCCGTTTTGGACATCGAGTTCGAAAACGGAGAACTTCCTGAAATTTATAACGCACTCGAAATCGAAGCGACCGTTTCCGGAAAGAAAGAAATTCTCATTGCGGAAGTGCAAACTCATATCGGAGGAAAGGCAATTCGTGCGATCGCCCTTTCTTCCACCGATGGTTTGATCCGCGGTCAAGAAGTGACCAACACCGGAAAGCCGATCTCGGTTCCGGTCGGAGACGCAACTCTCGGAAGAATCTTTAACGTTCTCGGTAAAACCATCGACGAAGGCCCCGCAATCACAGTAAAAGAAACCCGTCCGATTCACAGACCGGCTCCTGCGTTCGACGAACTCACTTCCAAAACCGAAGTATTCGAAACGGGAATCAAGGTAATCGACCTTCTCGCTCCTTATATCAAAGGTGGAAAGACCGGACTTTTCGGTGGAGCAGGGGTTGGTAAAACGGTTCTCATTCAGGAACTCATCAACAATATCGCAAAACAACACGGTGGATTTTCCGTGTTTGCCGGAGTGGGCGAAAGAACCCGCGAAGGAAACGACCTCTGGAGAGAGATGAAAGAATCAGGAGTGATCGACAAAACCGTTCTTTGTTACGGTCAGATGAACGAACCTCCGGGCGCTCGTCTTCGCGTCGCGTTATCCGCTCTTACAATGGCGGAACACTTTCGTGATTCGATCGGAACCGACGTTCTTCTGTTCGTGGACAACATCTTCCGATTCTCCCAAGCGGGTTCCGAAGTTTCCGCGCTTTTGGGAAGAATGCCATCCGCGGTAGGTTATCAACCGACCCTTTCCACGGAAATGGGTGCGCTCCAAGAAAGAATTACATCTACGAAAAAAGGATCGATCACTTCCGTTCAGGCGATTTACGTTCCTGCGGACGACTTGACCGACCCTGCACCTGCGAATGCGTTCGCCCACTTGGATGCGACTACGGTTCTTTCCCGTGCGATTTCCGACAAAGGGATTTATCCTGCGGTTGACCCACTCGATTCCACTTCCCGCGTGATGAATGCGCAGGTTCTCGGAGAAGAACACTACACCGTAGCGCGCGAGGTTCAGAGAATTCTTCAGAGATACAAAGATCTTCAGGATATCATCGC
The DNA here is from genome assembly GCF_003046425.1 of Leptospira borgpetersenii serovar Javanica. Taxonomy (GTDB): domain Bacteria; phylum Spirochaetota; class Leptospiria; order Leptospirales; family Leptospiraceae; genus Leptospira; species Leptospira borgpetersenii. The sequence continues at coordinate 9,056 of NZ_QAJG01000006.1, read as the reverse complement.
GATCCTCGGTATGGACGAACTTTCCGAGGATGATAAGGTTCTCGTTGCGAGAGCGAGAAAGATCGAAAAATTCTTATCTCAGCCTTTCCACGTTGCGGAAGTATTTACCGGAGCTCCGGGAAAATATGTGAAACTTGCGGATACCGTTCGTTCCTTCAAAGAAGTGATTTCCGGAAATTACGACCACCTTCCTGAGCAGGCGTTTTATATGGTTGGGTCTATCGACGACGCGATTGAAAAAGCGAAAGGTTATAAAGGATAAGTGCATGTCCGCACATAAACTGAACGTATCCGTAATCTCTCCCGAAAAAATTCTTTATAAGGGCGAAGTGGATTCTTTGGTCGTTCCGGGTAGCGAAGGATTCTTCGGAATCCTTCCCAATCACGCCCCTTTGGTCGCAACCTTGGGAATCGGAGTTCTGGAAATCCGTAAGGGAGAAAAACTAAAAAATATCTCCGTAGAAGGCGGATTTATCGAAGTCAAAGACAACACAGTGAGCATTCTTACCGATCACGGCGCATTGAAAGAAGACATCGATATAGAGGCCGAAAAAAAGGCTTTAGCCGAAGTAGAAAAGCTTTCTCCGTCCGATTCTAAAAATCTTCTCCTCCAAAAAACAAAAACCCGAATTTTAGTCGCATCCCGCTAACTTTTGGGGGTGCTCTTTTCCGAAAATAGTAGCAGAGATTCTTTTTTCTCCGAATACAATGGAGAATTAGGAACGAAAACCTATGAAAACTAAAATCCGTATTTTCGTAGTACTGATTTTATTTCTAAGTTTCGGTTTCTTCTTGAGAAGAAATCGAGATAGAGTCCGAAGTATATTTGAACCGGAGCCTATTTCCGCATCGATTCGTGGAAATATCGTAAATCCCGGAGTTTATCGTCTTCATAGAGGAGATACTTTGGAGGACTTGGTTCGTGTGGCGGGAGGGTTTAAAAAACCTTCGACAAAAGAACAGGATCTTGACCGGGAAATCCTGGACGGACAGGCGATCGAACTGAAAGAATAATGTTACTATAGAAAGATGGCGGAAGACTACGACATGATCAAGGACGACAATTCACATGGAGAAGGTCGGGATCTCGGTATGGACGAATTACAATTCGATGATATAGATTCCATACTCGCTTCCGAATCATCTTCAGAGCCGAACGGCTTGGAGGGTCCGAGCATAGATTCCGATCCTTTGGAAAGTCTAGTCGCTAGTTCGGGAGAAGAATATCCGTCTAGTTTCGAAAACGATTTTTATTTTCATCCGGAAGAGACAGGTTCCAATCCAAGTTTGGAAGATATAGAGTTGACCGATCCTGTCGTCGATGTGGAAATCGAAAAACTATTGGACGTAGATGATTTTGTTGATTCATCTACATCAAATATTTCTAATTTAGAATCCGATGATTCCTTTTTTAATCCCGGGGATTCCGCTCCCGACGAGGGAATGGACTTTTCCGAACTGGACAATTATTTAACCGATGAGTCCGACGCGATCGACTTCGGGGAAGAATCGGACGATATAGAGGAACTCGACCTTTCCGATCAGGATAAAGAGAAGAATATTTCCTCGCATGAAGACGACTTCTTGAACGAAGAAGGTCCGATTGCGTTATCCGAATCCGAACTAGAAGAGATCGTTTCTGTAGATGAACCACTTCCGGATTTTATTTCACCTTCCCCGGAAGAAGAGAACATTACCTTATCTAATTTGGATGGTATTTTGGGAGAAGAAGAACTTCCCGAAACGGATACTATATTAGAAACTACTTTTGATGAATCGGAAGAAGACGGTTCGATTGCATTTTCCGGAAGTGAATTGGATGACATACTGAATACAACGGCGGACGAGTCAACCGCCGTTACAAACGCTGTGGCAGATGACGACTTGCCCGACTTTATCACACATACGGATCTTGACGAAAATGAAGAGGGGATTGCTTCTTCCCTTGATTTTGAACCGGAAGCAACATCTTTCGAATCGGAGTCGGAAGAGGCGATTGCTCTTTCTGACGAAGAACTGGGAAACCTACTTGCGTCAGAGAATGAAGAGGCGATAGCTTCTTCCCTTGATTTTGAACCGGAAACAACATCTTTCGAATCGGAGCCGGAAGAGGGGATTGCTTCTTCCCTTGATTTTGAACCGGAAGCAACATCTTTCGAATCGGAGTCGGAAGAGGCGATTGCTCTTTCTGACGAAGAACTGGGAAACCTACTTGCATCAGAGAATGAAGAGGGGATTGCTTCTTCCCTTGATTTTGAACCGGAAACAACATCTTTCGAATCGGAATCGGAAGAGGCGATTGCTCTTTCTGAAGATGAGCTGGGAAATCTACTCGCATCAGAGAATGAAGAGGGGATTGCTTCTTCCCTTGATTTTGAACCGGAAACAACGTCTTTCGAATCAGAGCCGGAAGAGGCGATTGCTCTTTCTGACGAAGAACTGGGAAACCTACTTGCGTCAGAGAATGAAGAGGCGATAGCTTCTTCCCTTGATTTTGAACCGGAAACAACGTCTTTCGAATCAGAGCCGGAAGAGGCGATTGCTCTTTCTGACGAAGAACTAGGAAATCTACTTGCATCTGAGAATGAAGAGGGGATTGCTTCTTCCCTTGATTTTGAACCGGAAACAACGTCTTTCGAATCAGAGCCGGAAGAGGCGATTGCTCTTTCTGACGAAGAACTAGGAAACCTACTTGCGTCGGAGAATGAAGAGGGGATTGCTTCTTCCCTTGATTTTGAACCGGAAACAACATCTTTCGAATCGGAATCGGAAGAGGCGATTGCTCTTTCTGAAGATGAACTGGGAAACCTACTCGCATCAGAGAATGAAGAGGGGATTGCTTCTTCCCTTGATTTTGAACCGGAAACAACATCTTTCGAATCGGAATCGGAAGAGGCGATTGCTCTTTCTGACGAAGAACTAGGAAACCTACTTGCGTCGGAGAATGAAGAGGGGATTGCTTCTTCCCTTGATTTTGAACCGGAAACAACATCTTTGCAGGGAGACGATTCGATTTCGTTGCCCGCGCACGAATTAGACAGTATTGGAGATATACCATCCTCTCAAGAAGATCTTGAAAACTTCGAACTTTCTACGGACGATTCCAAGCAAACACAAACCTCGGAAGCAACTTTTTTCGAAACGGAAGATAGCGAGCCGATCGCACTTTCTTTGGACGAATTAGATCATATTCTTACGGACAACGATGATTCGAATGTTTCGGAAAACACCTTAGATGAATTTCCGACTTCCGGCGCTGATTGGGACGACTCTCCGGTTTCCGAGCAAACGCCAACGGCCCCACTTTCTGAAGAGGAACCACTTGAGGATACTCCCACTACTGTAAAGGAAGAGGATTTAAACGAAATTTTAGGGGAGTTACCTCCTACTTCCGACTTGGATGCTTTTGATTCCATTGATGATAACGTTTCCAAGGAAAAAGCGGCTTCTCAGGTTGTTCCGACAGAGGGCGTTGTAAACGAAGACGAAATGGTCATCGTATTGGACGAATATGCGGAAGAGGAGAAATCCTCTCCGATCGAAGAACTACGTAAAACTCCGGATCAATCGGAGATTCCGAAAGAGGATGCTTCGAGAGAGACTCCGTCCAAGGAAGAGATGAAGCGTATCATGACGTATTTGGACGAATTGCTCGGAAATCTACCCGACGATTTGATTCGGGAATTCTCTCGTTCCGATTATTTCGAACTTTATAAAAAACTAATGAAGCAGATCGGTGTATAACCGATGGGATTGCTGGAACGGGTCAGTAAGTTAGTTCGATCGGATTCGTCCGGAGTGTCTTCTGCGAGCCGAGAAAAAAAATCCTTACTTAAAAAATCGGAATCCTTTCAGCGCAAACAGAGTTTTTTACAAAAGGCCCTTGGCATGAGAAAGGAAATCGAAGAAAGGGAAACTTACTCTTCCACTTCGTCCCGATCGTCTACCGATCCTTTCGTTAAGTCGCAAGCTTTTTCGGAAGAATCCGTAAACGATCCTCAATCTGATTTATCCCGTTCCGAAGAATTTTCTCTTCCGGAATTGGGCGGAGATATACCCGGATCGGACGAGAAAAAAACTCAAAACGAATTTTCGGATTTCGACTTTGATTCTAGTACTTCCGAGAGTGAAGACTCATTTCCAGATCTTTCGGAGGAATTTTCCGCTCCGGAAGAAGCTCATACGGATGAAACTCCCATTGCTGAATTTGGGGGCTCGAATGAAGTTGGTGATGACATTTCCTTCGACGATTTTTTCGAAGATACAAACTTTGAAGGGATTGAACATTCCGCAACTTTGGAGGAAATGGATTCGGAAAAAACACAAACGGTTCCGAACTTAGATGATAGCATAACGTCTATGGAAGAGGATCCGTTCGAAGATTGGGTTAAGGAAGCGGAACGGGAGGCGCATCGAACTCCTTCTAAAAAAGATCCGAATGTCTCTACTTCCGAAAAGTCGGAATTTTTATTCGACGACGATTCTAACTTCACCACATCCCCGATTGACCTGCAAATCGCTTCCCGAAAAAAATTGGAGAATTATATTTCCGTTTTCGAAATCAGCAAGGAAATCGGAGTTTCCACCGATTTTGCGAACTTTTTCGAAAATCTATTATTTTCCATTATGGGTCAGATTGGTTCCGAATCGATCGGCATCTTTTCCTCCAAAAACGGAAGTCAGGATTTTTTCCGTTTGGAAGATTATCAGGGGGAAAATTTCGATCAAGAATGGACTATCTCTTCGGAAGAAGAGATCTATCATGCGGTGCATAACGCGGGATCCGTCCTTTATGCGAAAGAACTTCTCAAACCTAAACTTCCGGCCAAAGAGCGAGAGATCATTGAACGATCCGAAGCCGAGCTTCTCGTTCCGATCCGAACTGTGGATGAATTTTTCGGAATCATTTGTCTGAGTAAGACGATCAGTGGAGAGGACTACACGATCGAGGATCTTGAATTTTTAAAGATCGTAGGGGAGATTGCCGGTTCCGTATACAAAAGAATCTGTGATACCGAATTGCTTCATCAGGAAAATCAGATTTTAAAAGAGGCGGTCCGAGCCAACGAACTCATCATTTCACTCGCGAGAGATTTTGCTTCCGTACGTAGTATGGATGAGGCTTACGATAAATTATTTTCCGCCTTTCAAGAGGAGTTAAAAATTCGTCGTGCCACGTTTATGATTTTGGACGGACATACTAAGAGCGAATTTCGTGTATTTGCTTCCAATTTACTCACTCCCGAACATGTGGGAAGCTTCAGGTTACCTTTGGAGAGTTCGATCGTGGGAATCGTTTCCAACATTCCGGGAGTATTCCGGATTGAAAATTTTAGAAAACATCCCGAGTTAGTACAGAAACTATCGAACGATGAACTTGGGCTCATGTCCGATTTTATAGTGATTCCTTTTATCAATTTGCATTGGCTCGTGGGAATGTGGATTGTCCATGAAACGGAAGTCCCTTGGACTGATTCGGATCGCGAGACTGCAGTCGGAATCTCCGAAGTGCTTGCCCCCGTATTTTCTAACTTATTACTTGTGCAGGAACGAGACTCGGTATTTAAAGATCCGTTCAGTCCTATCGAAGAAAAAATCGATGAGATGATCCTCAAATCAGTTAGATTAAAAAGTTGTTTCAGTCTAACTATATTCAAAGTTCAGAATATATTTAGAATGGTGAAATTAAAAGGATCCGGATTTTTCGTGAATTATAGCGAGGAATTGAGAAAGGCAATCCAGGACAATCTGTCCGAAGCCGATTTTCACTATCGGGTCGGACAGGGAAAATATGCCGTTGTTTTGGACGGAAAGGATAGGGAAGAAACCCAGATTCTTATACGTAAAATAAAAAATCGTCTCAGCGAGACGGATCGTAAGTCGAAAGACTTTCAGACTTCGGTCATTCAACATACTCTTTGTTATCCGGCGGATACGAAAGAAAAGGAACGAATTCTCGAACTTCTCGAAGAATCTTAGATCGATTGAATGTTATTCAATTCTCTGAATTTCCTTCTTTTTTTCATCGCTTTTTGTATGATCTACTTTCGTCTCGGATTAACAGGACAGAATCGGCTTTTATTTTTCGGAGGTCTGTTTTTTTACGGGTTTTGGAAACCGGAGATGGTTCTACTTTTGCTCGTTTGTATTTCCTTCAATTTTGCCGGAGGAATTTGGCTCGGTCGTTCGTCGGAACGTCGTCAAAAAAGGATTTTCGTCTTTTTGATCGTTTTAAATCTAGGAATACTGATTTTTTTTAAATATATTCTATTTTTATTAAGTGTTTGGAACGATACATTGGGAGTTTTGTTTTCGTTTTCGGTTCTTACTTTTCCTGAAATTCTTTTACCCGTTGGGATTTCGTTTTATACGTTTCATAATATCAGCTATCTTTCGGATATTCGATCCGGAAAAATAAGTCCTTGTTCGAATTTTATCCGTTTCGGAGTTTATGATTTATTTTTTCCGCTGCTGCTTGCCGGGCCGATTGAAAGGCCGGATTCTTTGTTGCCTCAGATTGAAGCGGAACGTGTAGCATCGGAAGACGGGTTTATTTCCGGTGCGATCCTATTTTTTTGGGGAATTTTTAAAAAGGTATTTATCGGAGATCATCTTTTGTTGTTTACCGGCAAATCGATGGAATCCGGAATTCAACTTCCTCCTGGCATGGTTCTTTGGATTGCTTTCTCTTTTGCGTTTCAAGTTTATGCCGATTTTAGCGGATATACGGATGCCGCTCGAGGACTTGCTAAGATATTGGGTTTTAAACTTTCCCTGAATTTTAACTTTCCTTTTATTTCGTCGAGCCCGTCCGAATTTTGGAAACGATGGCATATTTCTCTTTCAACCTGGCTTAGAGATTATCTTTATATTCCTCTCGGGGGAAATCGGATTTCTTTGTTTCGTCAAAATTTGAATCTGATGATCGTCTGGATTTTGGGAGGACTTTGGCATGGAGCTACGTACGGATATTTGGTATGGGGATTTTACTGCGGCTTGCAGGTGGTCGTCTACAATTTGATGCAAAGATACGTTTTATTATTGGTTCCTAATAATATTCAAATATTTAAATATTCTATAAAAATAATGGGCGCCTTGTCTACTTTTTGGATGTTTGCGCTTGGGTTGCTTTTGTTCCAGGTGCATTCTCCCGGCGAACTTTGGGGATTGATTTTGAACGCGACTGCGGGGTTTTATTGGAATCCGGTGTTTGGAGCCAAATTGTTTTTTCTTTTGTTGCCGTTGATGATTGTGGAATTTTGGATGATCGTTTCGGGAGGAACGGATTCATTTTTAGAGAAAATAGTTTCGAGCCCATTGCGGTGGGGTTCATTGTCTTTTGGGATTGGAATTTTATTTTGTCTTTTCGGCGTTTTTGAAAAAAAAGAGTTCTTTTATTTTCAGTTTTAAGATTGTTCCAAAACCTCAGAGGAAATCACGATTACGGTCGTTAAATTATTAACAAAGTGGGAGTTCTCGCGGATAAGATTTTGACAAGCCCTTTGGCAAAGTAGGTTTTCTGTTAAGAATAAAATGTAGGAACTATTGCTTCGAAAAACGTTGTTTTAATGTTCTTACGCCGAACTAGAACCGGGGTATTTTGTGGAGAACGAAACTTCGGATCGAAGTTTCGAAATTGTTTTTCTAAATTGCGAAAAGGCATATTTCAAAAAAATAATTTTACCTAACTCGATAGAAAGTTAAGGAGTTTTTTGAACAAATAACGTTATGTTCGGTTTTTATTTGAATTCTGTAAGAAAGAAAATTTTAGGAGTGATCGTTTGTTTTTTGCTTACGATGTCGTTTCAGATTTTTTTATTTCCGTTCTTGGTTCCTTTTCAGGAGAAAAATTCTTTTCTTTACGATCGTTTATCCAAGATGGATTCTTCCCTTTATACGGAATCCGAATCTTCTCGATCTCAGAAATTGGCTCCTATTTTGTTTTTAGGAGACAGTCAGATTCTTTCCGGGATTCATCCTAAGGAACTGGAAAAAAGATTGGGTCGCCCGATTTGGTTTTTACCGAGACCTTCCGAACAACCGGAGGGGATGTTTTTACGTTGGAAGGAATACGAGCGGAAAATAGGAACCAAACCTTCTTTGGTGATCGTAAACGGATCGGTGTTTTCTCTTTCGGACATGGACGTTGCCCAGGCTCATCGAAGTCTTGTGCTGAATTATGATTCATTTCATACGGAAATTTTTACGGAAATTTTTCTTAGAGATTTTTATTTGAAAAATCTTTCCATTGGTATGTATTATCTTTTGGGAAGAATTTTTCCATTTTTACGTCTTAATGCTTCCGTTTCGACTGCTTTCAAAATTATAGGGGAAGGGGACGAATTCAGTTATTCCGAAAAGAATTTGGAAAAATTACTCCTAGGAAATCCGATCGAAAAATGGAAATCTAATTTAGATCGAAATCTGTTTCTGGAAATTGAATATTCAAAAAATAATGGATACTTGGATTGGGGAAAACGATCTCCTTATGACGGAGTTTGTGTTCCGAATGAGAACTTAATTTCCCTTCCTAGAAATGCGGAAGTCGCTTTGCAAAGAACGCGAAAATCTTCTCTAAAAGCCTGGAGGAAATTATTTTCCTACTTAAAGTCGCATAATATTCCTGTTTTAGCCGTTTCTTTGCCGTTTCGCCCAGACTTCGACGAAAAACTCTCTTCGCTTCCGCAGATGCCTCTTTGGGAATCGATTCTTATGGAAGAGGAAATTCCTTATTGGAATGCCAAAGCGCATCTTTTCGAACCGAGAGATTTCGGAGATTACACTCACTTGAATACCTGCGGAATGCGTAAGCTGGTTCCTGTTTTGGCGGAAAAGATTTTAGAACAAAAGATCGGTATTGAAACAGTAAACTGTTGCCCTTCGTCTTTAAAGTGAATTTATTTTTTCGGCTTGTTCTATCTTTCTAAGAAAGATGACTAATGTATATAACCATAACGTTACCCACAAATACTTGGATCTGAAGATAAATCTGTCGGAATTACTACAAATCCTCTGTGAAACTTACGCCCCACCCTGATTTTGGGTGGAGGGGAGAG